>NZ_JOTP01000001.1 GCF_000715205.1 Bacillus zhangzhouensis
AAAAAAAAATCTAAATTTTCTCGACATACGTGCCCCTCTTTATCGAGGGGTTTTCCTTTTATTGCGCATCTTCCTTCGGCATTAAATTACTGAGGTGCGTTAAATCCTTCAAGATATGGGTGCTGCTGCTGTCGAGCAGTACTTTTAAATAACGGATATCACCATATTTCGGATGAGACGGATGAATTGTCTCCAGCTCCTTGATCATATCGCTGTTCATGCTTTTCTGTTTCTGTATAAGGTCTAAAAGCGTTTGGGCCGTGTGGTGAGAATTATGATGATCTGTCAAAATAATTACCCCCTATAATGATAATCACCATCTTTTCAACATATTTTAAAGGGTAATCCGTGAAGAATCTACACTTAGGGGGAAAAAGAAATAATTTGTGTCTAAGGTCATATGTAAATCGAATGATTTTGAAACTTTTTATACGCAATTAACGTATGAGTTAGAAAGGAATTTTCGTCATGAAGGAGCGAATATATATGAATAGAGATCAGTCGATCATTGCATCTATTTGTTATTTTAGTGTATTTTTTATGCCGTTTATCTTACCGATTGTGGCATATTTTGTAGTAGACCAAAAGGAAACGAAACGGCATGCGATGAGGGCATTTTGGTCACATCTGCTACCAATTGCAACGGGCATTATTTTGGTTTTTGGGTCTATCCCATTTTTACTTGCGACGCAGGCGAGTGACTCTCTCATTCCAGTCATGACGATGTTTATTTTGTCCTTTTTAGTAGCGATTGGCTTTTTGATCTCTGTTATTTGGAATATCATTCAAGGTATTAAAGTACTTCAATCTATCAAATCGTAGGAGGGCTTTGTATGAATGAAAAAGAACGAATTTTAAAATTAGTAGAAGACGGGACATTATCAGCAAAAGAAGCGATTACGCTTTTAGAAAAGCTAGAAGAAAGTCAGCCTGTATCATTAGAGAAGTCTACAGCTGATCATACCTTTCATGAAGAAAAAGCTGGAGCAGAAAGTAAAGAAAACGCCACCGAGAATCTTGGTGCAAAGCTGTTTGGCTGGTTAGATTCTGCGGTGAAAAAGGTAAAAGACGTGGATCTTGATTTGAACTTTGGACAGTCAGTCGATGTTGATCACATTTTTCAGTTCAAAGATGCTTCACTCTCTCATTTAGATATTCAATTGGCTAACGGCAGTCTCAATGTGATGCCTTGGGACGATAGAGATATTCGAGCAGAGTGCCATGCGAAAATCTACCGCGCAGAGGATGGAGAGCAGGCAAGACAGCAATTTCTCAATCAATTGGACTGCGGGCTTGAAGGCGATAAATTTTTTATTCGGACCGAAAAAAAGACGATGAAAGTCAATGTCACTTTATACGTACCGCGTATCCAATACGATAAGATCAAGGTCAAGCTGTTTAATGGACCGATTCGCGGGGAAAAGCTAATGACAAAAGAACTTGCTGCGAAAACCACAAATGGCGTTGTCTCTTTTGCCTCGTTACAGGCAGAAAAAGTCGGAATTGAAACAGCAAACGGACAAATTAAACTGGCTGATCACGAGTGTGGTATGATTGAAGTAGAAACCATCAATGGGCTCATTGACCTGCGTGGGAAAAGTGAATCAATTGATGCCCAGAGCTTTAACGGGAACATTGCTGTCCAGCTGTCGGATGAGAAATGCCGTTCGATCTATGCCAAGACCACGACAGGCAGTGTGGACGTTCAGATCCCGCGTGCATGTGCAGTGACCGCTGAGCTGAAAAGCAATCTCGGGTCTATCACTCACGATTTGCTTGATGCAGATATGGTTAAAGAGAAAAATGAAACGTTACAAAAAGAAAAAATGATCAAAGCCAATCAACAGGCAGTGCACAGTATATCCATTTTTGCAGAAACAAAAACAGGTTCAATACAAGTAAAGCACCAATCAGACAAGGAGTGATTCTACATGAAGAAGCTTTATCGTTCAGCAACAGATAAAAAAATAGCGGGTGTTGTTGGTGGACTTGCCGAATACTTAAAAGTTGATGCATCCCTGCTTCGCATTTTAACGGTGATTATCGGATTTATGACAGCATTTATGCCAATCTTCCTGGTTTACTTCATTTGGTATTTTGTTGTTCCGGAAGAAGGCACTAACTAAATGCTTAGATATATTGTCAGTATTTTAGTAAATGCATTACTTTTAATCGTTATTGCTGGATATTTTGATTCGGGCATTCTGCCAGGGCTCGGAAGCGTGTATATTGAAGGATTTGGCGCAGCCATTGTGGCAAGTATCATTTTGTCCTTGCTCAATATTTTAGTGAAGCCCTTTTTGATCATTTTAACGTTGCCAGTGACTATACTCTCACTAGGATTGTTCTTATTTGTCATTAATGCCATCACACTGATGATGACATCGAGCTTTATGGGCGATAGTTTTAACATCGATGGGTTTGGAACGGCCATTTGGATGGCTGTCATTTTATCCATTTTCCATCTACTGATACAAAAAGGAATCGTGGAGCCGTTAGCGAAAAAAAGCTAACGGTTTTTTTGTGCAAAATTGTATCGTTTGCCGGTTCCATCTGTCATAAAAACCACCTTCAGGAGACACAATATCCGAAGGGAGGTGGTGCACGATGGTGAACGTGAGCAGACAAATAGCGCTTTTATGTTTTTTTATCATTCTTTTTTGTTTTAATCAGCCTGCTTCAGCAGGGCCCTTCATTCAAACGCAAGTGAATATACCGGACAAGCCTTTTTCACCGTTTATTTTTGACCAATTTCACGTGGCCGTTCGTCCAGTTCAAGGAAAAAGCCGTGATCTTCAGTTTCGGGTATCTATTAGTCAGTCAGAACAAATTTTGTCTGCAAACTTGTACTATAAACAAAGTGATGAACTGGGGTACCGATTGATTCCAATGGAACGGTTACCTGGAATGAAGCCAGAATTCACAGCAAAAATTCCCCCAGATCAATTATGGAATTCAACGGTTCATTACTATGCAGAGTTCCTTACGCAGAAATCTGTGATCAAAACGGCGGAACAATCTGTTCACTTAAACGGATTTGAAGAGGATCTCTCACATATTCCAGATTTACTCATCACGGAGATTGTCGTCAATTCAAAAAACCGAAAAGGCAAAGATGCATTTGAATTTATAGAAGTTTATAACACGACACATGCTCCTATCTCTTTTCAACATTATCAGCTGCGCTACCGCAATCCTGCACAAGGCACCGAGATGGATGATGTTTATTCATTTCATACAAACCCAGTCACCATTTCACCTGGAAAGCCTTATGTTTTCTGGTTAAGAAAAAAAGGGCAGGAGCATTTAACAGTAGCGGACTTTAATGGTATGTACAAAAGCCAATTAAAAGAGGGAGAGCATCTATCAGTGATCGAGAGCAAAGGGCTGTCCAATTCCAAATCTCGTCTTGTCTCGATCACAACAAATATAGGTGAGGAGATTTCTTCAGCAGTATTTCGTTTAAAGCCATCATGGTTTAGCGAGCATAAATCCTTACTGTTCAAGTATCCGATGGATGGTACGCCGCAAATGAAGCTGATCTCAAAAATTGAGGAAGAGCCAACACCAGGACAAGTGATAAAAGCACAAATTCCATCTGAAAAAAAAGAAATTTCTCAAGATATTCATAAACCTGTCATTGAAGATATGACGGACAAGAAGCCGGTAAAACCAACTGAAAGTATAGAGATTAAAGCAGATGTACAGGATGATCAGTTCGTCAAAACCGTCAAGCTGCGTTATCGAACGAATCGGAAGGATGATTTTAAAGAGATTCTGCTTCAAAAAGATCATAATGACCGGCTATTTCATCATATTATCTATTCGCCAGAGCTGATTGGTAAAGAACAGTTGGAATATCAGCTTGAAGGGTCAGACGGCGAAAATCAAGCAATGACGATGAAGAAAACGATTGATGTAGAGCAGGTCAGCAAAGCCCACGGTCTGCGATTCAATGTAGAAGAGGGAGATACGGTTTCAGGTATATTCTCATTAAAGGCAACATCTGATCAGAAAAAAAACATCCAATTGATGATAGATGGAAAGCGAAGTCGACAAGCATTTTCTGCCCTTGAAGCAGATCCATATATTGCATTTGATGTCAAAGGGACAAATTTATATTTTAAAAATGGTGTGTCCATAGGTAAGCACTTACTTTCTATTTTTGATGATTCGACAAAAGTGTATCGTACCTATACAATGCCAATACCAGAAGCAGAGATGAATCAGACAGGTCCACAAACGATTTCTATTCATGCTGGAACGAAGTCTTCTCCGGTTGACCGGTTGCCTGGGGAGAATCACGATGATTTTGAATTGAAAAATGTCAGGATGATTTTATCGAATGGAACTCAAATTGCTCCAGTGAATTCCAAGCCGCAAAAAGAATGGAAGATGGGAGATGGTGGTAACGCCAAAAAGGTAAGAACCTTTCAATTTGAAATACCAAAAGAGGCTTATGTGTCAACCTATATTCAGTGGGATACAAGAAGGCTGAAAGAAGGAACGCATTTTATTGAGGCCAAAACCGCAGACGAGCATGCATCTGTACGTGTGAAAGTCGATAACACAGGTCCGAAAATCAAGACCAACATACAAGCAAATGAACAATATAAAGGAGCCTTTACGTTAAAGGCAAAGGTAACGGATCGTTGGAGTGACATAGAGGACATGAAGGCATTTTTAGATGGTAAACCAGTTTCTTTGCCTTATCAGACGTCCTCTAGTGAATTAGACCCTGGGGAGCACACGTTTACGATCAAAGCAAAAGATGCCGCAGGAAACATGTCTACTTTGAAAAAAGAATTCAAGACGGTACATGAACACCCTGAGATACCAGAACGAGTGTCAGATAAGACAAAAGTGGAATCGTCTAAGCAAACCGTGTTAACCAAGGACCCAACAAATGATAAGTTAGATTATTCATTTTATCGTGCCTACCAATATACATCGCTGCATCCATCAATGAAGATTTTTAAATATGCAGCTGAGACTGAACCGCCAAAGAGTTTTAACCAAACGGGGGAAATGAGCTTTTCTGATCAAGAAAGGAATCGCATTGCATTTGCTGATGGTAAGGCAGTCGAAACGAAGGATTTACAGCGCTTTCCCTATCATCGTTTTCAAATCAAGGTGCATCATCATGTACGTGAAAAGGATGTCGTAGAAGCTGTGTGGAAAGGAAGTTCATTGTCAGGAAGAAAGGTGACAATGTACGCATGGAATCATCAGCAGGAAAAGTGGGATAAAATCACTCATCACTTTGCAAAGGATCAAAAAGAATTTTACCTTAAAGGACTGCTGTCGGTCAGACAGTACATGAAGAATCAAACGTTTGATTTACTTGTGCAGGATGAAATCCGCAAAGCGCAAAAGCCATATAAGATGGTATGGATGTCTGACACACAATATTATGCAAAGAGCTATCCTCATATCTTTAAACAAATGGTCGAATGGATCAGAGATCAAAGAGATAAGTTAAACATTCAATATGTGTTCCATACTGGCGATATTGTGGATGATTCAAAGGGTAAGCAATGGAATCGTGCCGATACATTTATGCGTGTGTTAGACGATCATCATATCCCATATGGTGTCTTAGCAGGAAATCATGATGTCAGACACAAGGACGGTTTTTATGCGGAATATGGAAGATATTTCGGAGCGAAACGCTTTGCAGAAAAACCTTACTATGGTGAATCCTATCAAAACAATCGAGGTCATTATGATCTCATCTCTGCCGGTGGTAATGATTATATGATGGTGTACATGGGATGGGGGATTAAGCAAAATGAAATCGATTGGTTAAACCGTGTGATTTCTGAGCATCCAGATCGTATCGTCATTTTAAACTTTCACGAGTATTTGTTAGTGAGTGGCAACCGAAGTTCGATAGGCGACCTCATCTTCCACCAAGTGGTGAAACGTCATCCGAATATTGTGGCAGTATTTAGCGGCCACTACCACGGAGCGAGCAGGAAAGTAGATGAACTTGATGATGATCATGATGGCAAAGTGGACCGGAAAGTATATCAAATACTTGCTGATTATCAGTCAGGTCCTGAGGGCGGTCAAGGATTTATGAGGTTGATTACAGCGGATCAAGAAAAAAATCAACTTCATTTTACAACATACTCACCTTACATGAATCAAGAGCATTTCTATGATCCTAAAACGTATGGAGATCAGGATGAGTTTTCAATTGATGTGGATTTGACGCCGAAAATGAAATCCGTCAAAACCAATTATTTTGAACTTAATGTATATACAAACGTCCTTCTAGGAGAAGCACGAGGTGTAAAAAGCGGCAAAAAAGCAAGCTTTGAGTGGAAAGGCTTAAAGCCAAATCAAGACTACTATTGGTATACTGTTGCAAAAGATCGTTTTCAAGGGAAAGCTGTCTCACCTATATGGAAAATTCATACAAAAAATGATGACGAAACAATATTTCTTCGGAAATAAAAAAACTGTGCTTCGATGTAGGAGCACAGTTTATCTTTCCATTGTATGAATGAACTTGTAACGATCCCCTCTATAAACGGAAAGAACATACTCGAATGGAAGGTCGTTTTGAAAATAAGTTGTTCTTGCAATTGATAGCACAGGCGAGCCGGTTGAAATAGACAGCACGTGAGCTTCTTCCACTGAAGCAACATTGGCTTCAAGTTCCTGTTTTGCATGGGCAATTGCAAGACCAGTGTGATTTTCCATATATTCATATAAAGAGCCAGTTAAATGTTCCTTTGTTAAATCTCCTGCAAATGTTTCGGGCATATAGCTCGTTTCAATCGCCATTGGCTCATCATTTGCAAGACGTATTCGTTTTAGTTCATATACAGCATCGTTATTTGAAAGTTGTAAGACTGGTAGCAAGTGCTCAGGACATGCGGTTTTTTTGAAATCAATCAGATGGCTTGAAGCTTTGAGCCCCCGTTGGCGCATATCTTCTGTAAAGCCTGTTAAGCCTTGAAGCGGTTGTTCAAACTTTTTTCGGCTAACAAAGGTGCCTTTTCCTTTTTGGCGATACAAATATCCTTCGTTCACAAGGTTCGATAAAGCTTGTCTGACAGTCATTCGACTAATACCAAAGCGTTCAGCATATTCTCTTTCAGAAGGAATGAGTGTATCAGGTGCTAATGTTCCATCCTCAATCTGCTTTTTTAAATTCTCCATAATCTGATGGTACATCGGAATAGGTGACTGCTTATCAATAAACATGTGAAAACCCTCTCGTGTTTAGCGTAGTGAACCAGCTTCTCGATCAATGAAAATCGTCACATCCTGATGAAGTTTCAGGGCAGATGCAGGGAAGTCTGGGTGAATCTCCGTCTGTTCTAAATATTGTATCACTTTCGCTTTTGATTTTCCTGATGCAAGAAGGAGAATTTTTTTGCTTGAAAGAATGCTCGCAATTCCCATTGTGATGGCATGTGTAGGTACCTCATCAATAGAAGAAAAGTATCTTGCATTTGCTTGACGGGTGTTTTCATCTAATTGAACAACATGAGTCTTTGAGTCGAAAGAGGTACCTGGTTCGTTAAAACCAATATGTCCATTTTGTCCGATTCCAAGAAGCTGAAGGTCGATGCCTCCTACATTTTGAATGAGCTGATCATATCTTAAGCATTCTTCTTCCAAATTAGATGCAGCGCCATTTGGCAGGAAATACTGATCCTGAGGGAGATCAATATGATCAAATAAATGACGTTTCATGTAGGTCATATAACTGTTTTTATGATCGGGATGAAGTCCTGCGTACTCATCCAAATTGACTGTTCTTGTTTGTTTGAAAGACAATTCCTTCTCCTTCGCTTGATGCAGTTGAATTAATTCTTTGTAGGTATCGATAGGCGTACCACCAGTTGCTAGGCCGAGCACTGCATCTGGTTTAGATGCGATTGTGCGCGCAATGAGGGCAGCTGCTTCTTTTCCTAATTGATCTTTATTTTCAAATTCGATGATGTTCATCAGTGGTTGGCCTCCTTTTTTTCAAAGACGATTTGCCCGCGGCAGATCGTCATCATCAGTTCGCCAGATTGGTCCCAAATGACCAAGTCTGCCAGTTTTCCAACTTCAATAGAACCGAGCTGATGATCAAGCCCTAGCTGAGTAGCTGCATTGGTTGAGGTCATCTTAGCAATCTCGGTCCACTCACAATGTGTGATCTGTCGCATCCGTTTGACGCCATCTTTCATTCGTAAAATTGATCCTGCAAGTGTACCATCGGCCAGCAATGCCTTTTCACTACTGACGGTAACAGTCTGACCGCCAAACTCGTATGTTCCATCCCCTAGACCTTTTGCACGCATTGAGTCTGTGATCATCATCAAACGATCACTTCCTTTTGCCTGATACGCAAGCTTTATAGAAAGAGGATGTGAATGAATGCCATCTGTGATCAGCTCAATATGAAGGTTCTCGTTTGTAAGAGCAGCACCTACAGCGTTTGGCTCACGATGCTGAAACGAACTCATTGCATTATAAAGGTGCGTCACATGGCGAGCACCATGCTTTGCTGCTAATTCAATCATGTCATGATGAGCATTCGTATGTCCAATAGAAGGGATGATGTTCTTTTTTTGCAACAGGGAAAGAAAAGCAAATTCATGGTCTTCCTCAGGTGCAAACGTGACAACTTGAATGAGCTGTTCAGATGCATGTAACCATTTCTCAAAAAGCGGGAGATCAGGCTGTTTAATCCATTGAGCAGGTTGTGCACCTGCTTTATTTTTAGAAATAAATGGACCTTCGAGGTGGATACCTAAACATTGTGCCTGACTTCCTGCTTGTTCCTCATTATACTGTTTCCAATGAGCGACATTTTTAAGTGCTTGCTCAATCTCTTCATGGTTTTGTGTAATGGTTGTCGCTAAAAAGCTTGTCGTTCCTTCTGACGGTAAGTTGTCAGCAAGTGTATTCATGGCTTCTGGTGTCGCATCCATCATGTCTGCACCATAGCCGCCATGGATGTGAATATCGATCATTCCGGGAAGTAAATAAAAGTTTTCCCGGGAAATATATACTTTTTCATAATTTTCTGTCGGTTGTGATGTTGAAATATAGTCAATCTTGCCATCGCGTAAACCGACAAACCCATGTTTAATGATCTGTGTCTTTGTCACAATATGAATATTGGAGAGCAATAAAGAGCTGCTCATGGTTGTGCCCCCTTATTCGTTATCTTTATCTTTAGTTTACCCTTTTTAAGTATAGTAGTCTATACCAGTTAAGGAGGGAAGACAGGGTCAGGATAAAATACTGTTTTGGGTTCATCATTGAAAGTGATAAAATAGAGCTGTATTTCTGAAACGCCTGTGATAAAAGGAGGAAGAAGCGTGCCGAAAGTTCGTACGAAGGACATAATGGAACAATTTCATCTTGAACTGGTAAGTGGGGAAGAAGGGATTAATCGTCCCATTACAATCAGTGATCTTTCCAGACCAGGTATTGAAATGGCTGGATATTTTACATATTACCCAAAAGAAAGAGTTCAACTTTTAGGGAAAACAGAGCTTTCCTTTTTTGAACAACTCCCAGAACGTGAACGAAAGCAGAGAATGATGTCTCTTTGTACAGATATTACCCCTGCTATTATTTTGTCCCGAGATCGTGAAGTGCCGAAGGAATTAATTGAAGCATCAAATGAAAATGGGGTGCCGGTATTACGATCAAGTTTAAAAACGACAAGACTTTCGAGTCGATTAACCAACTTTTTAGAAAGTAAGCTTGCACCAACGACCGCTATTCATGGCGTGCTCGTAGATGTATATGGTGTAGGTGTTTTGTTAATTGGGAAAAGCGGAGTAGGAAAAAGTGAAACAGCCTTAGAACTAGTGAAGAGGGGACACAGACTGGTCGCGGACGATTGCGTGGAAATCCGTCAAGAGGATCAGGATACGTTAGTTGGGAGCGCACCAGAGCTGATTGAACACCTCCTGGAAATTCGGGGCTTAGGCATTATTAACGTGATGACCTTATTTGGTGCAGGCGCCGTCAGAAGCTATAAGAGAATTACGATTGTGATGAACCTTGAGCTTTGGGAACAAGGCAAACAGTATGATCGTTTAGGGCTTGAAGAAGAGAAAATGCGGATCATTGATACAGATGTACCGAAGCTGACCATCCCTGTACGTCCAGGACGAAATTTAGCGGTCATTATTGAGGTGGCTGCGATGAACTTCAGATTGAAACGAATGGGGCATAATGCAGCGGAACAATTTACAAGTAAACTTGCCGATGTCATTGAAGACAATGGCCAGGATGAATAGGAGTTGTCTATATGAACGAAGCAATTCAACCAATTGATCCGATTGCTTTTCAGCTCGGACCTATATCGGTTCATTGGTATGGTGTCATTATAGGGGTCGGAGCCTTGCTTGGACTCTGGCTCGCACTGAGAGAGTGTGAAAAAAGAGGAATCAATAAAGATATGTTTATTGACTTAATCTTATTTGCGATTCCAATAGCCATTATTTGTGCACGAATTTATTATGTGTCCTTTGAATGGGACTATTATCAGCAGCATCCAAATGAAATCATTAAGATTTGGAATGGCGGAATTGCAATACATGGCGGGCTGATAGGTGCTGTGCTGACAGCCATTGTATTTACAAAAGTGAGAAAGGTATCCTTTTGGAAAATCGCCGATGTGGCAGCACCTAGTATTTTACTAGGGCAGGCTATCGGGCGTTGGGGCAACTTCATTAATCAGGAAGCTCATGGTGAGGCTGTCTCAAGAGCCTTTTTAGAAAATTTGCATCTGCCTGAGTTTATGATTAATCAAATGTATATTGATGGTACCTATTATCACCCAACGTTTTTATACGAATCCTTATGGAATCTTGCCGGCGTTGTGATTTTGATTTTATTACGCAGAGCATCGCTCCGTAGAGGCGAAATTTTCTTGTCTTATTTAATTTGGTATTCAATTGGTCGTTTCTTCATTGAAGGAATGAGAACGGACAGCTTAATGCTGACAGAGCATCTTCGAATTGCACAGATGATTTCGATTGCGATATTTGTAGTGGCTGTTCTGCTGATTGCCTATAGAAGAATCAAAGGCTACGCATCTATTCCGTATAAAGAGAACAACTCATCGAATTAAGCAGGAGGGATCAGTGAAGATGGGGGAGACATGGAAAAACGGCTTAAAAGCAGGGCTATCGACAACTTGGACACTTGGAAAAGTCATCTTTCCAGTTACCATTCTCGTCAGTATCTTGCAGCATACGCCTGTTATGGATTGGATCATACAATTCATACGGCCATTTATGGGGTTGTTTGGTCTTTCAGGAGAAGCGGCGATTCCGCTTGTATTAGGTAATATGCTGAACTTGTATGCGGGTATTGCCGCTATCTTGACATTAGAGCTTCCTGTGAAGGAAGTGTTCATTTTAGCGGTGATGCTATCCTTTTGTCATAACCTGATGATTGAATCGACAGTGGCGGCAAAGGTTGGACTGAGGGTGTCTGTGATTTTGTTAGTCAGAATCAGTCTTGCCGTTGTTTCAGCTATAGTCATTCATCTCGTTTGGCAGGGCGGCCAAGAAACTGCGCAATATGGCTTGCTTACGGCGGCTCAAACGGCTGATGTGCCTTCAAGCTGGTACATGATCGTTCTCCTTGCCTTACAGAAAGCCGTTCTCGGTGTGCTCCAGCTGGCTTGTATTGTCATCCCTCTCATGATCATCATTCAATTCATGAGAGATTTGGGGTGGCTGCATACTTTGTCTAAGTGGCTGTCTCCTTTTACTAGAATGCTTGGAATGAAAGAAAATACGCCTATGACGATGGTAGCTGGATTAACCATTGGTCTAGCTTATGGAGCAGGAGTGATGATGAAGGCAGTGGAAGAAGACGGCGTGAGTAAAAAAGATTTAACCCTTGCCTTCATTTTCCTTGTTGCTTGTCATGCGGTGGTTGAAGATACCCTGATTTTTATTCCACTTGGCATTCCAGTATGGCCGCTTCTTGTCATCCGCCTGATTTCTGCAATTTTATTGACAGCTGCCATTAGCTATATTTGGCGAAAGCGTGAACATGCAGCTGTTAGAAAGGAAGCCATATGAACGAATTAACGATCAACACAGTGCTCTTTGATTTAGATGGCACGTTAATCAATACAAATGAATTAATTATAGCTTCATTTCAGCATACGCTGGATCATTATTACCCTGGTCAGTACAGCCGTGAGGATATCCTTCATTTCATTGGTCCCTCATTGTTTGATACATTTTCTGCGATGGACCCAGACTTGACGGATGACATGATTCAGATGTATCGAACGTTTAATCATGAACAGCATGATTTGCTTGTGACTGAGTATGAGACGGTTATAGATACATTGAAAGTGCTGCAGGATCAAGGATTTAAGCTCGGCATTGTCACAACGAAGATACGTGATACCGTTTTAATGGGATTGAAGCTGACAGGTTTAGAGCCGTTCTTTGAAGTTATTGTCACACTTGATGATGTACAAAACGAGAAGCCGCATCCGGAACCTGTCCAGCTGGCATTATCCAAGCTTGGTAGTGATCCACATGAAGCGGTCATGGTCGGCGATAATTATCACGACATTTTGTCTGGTCAAGCAGCAGGGACAAAAACGGCAGGTGTCGCTTGGTCTATTAAGGGAGAAGAGGCCCTTTTAAAGCATCGCCCTGATTTCATGCTGAAGAAAATGAGTGATCTTTTGGCGATTGTTGGAGCTGATTAAGTTGAGAAAAACAGATCGTTATCCTGTAAAAGGGGTCAATTCGCTTAGACAAGTCTATCGGACGGTCCCCTTTCTCAAAGTTGTGAAAAACTTTATCTTTATTCAATTGGCAAGGTACACGCCCTTTATGGGAATGAAAAACTGGATTTATCGGACTTTCCTTCGTATGAAAGTCGGCGAGGATACGGCGTTTGCCTTAATGGTCATGGTTGATTTGATGTTTCCTGAGAAAATCACTGTCGGTCGAAATAGTGTGGTCGGCTATAACACGACGATCTTGTCCCATGAGTATTTGATTAAAGAGTACAGACTTGGGGAAGTCTATATTGGTGATGAAGTCTTAATTGGAGCAAATTCAACCATTCTGCCTGGAGTGACGATTGGTGATGGTGCAATCGTATCGGCGGGTACACTTGTTCATAAGGATGTTCCGGCAGGCTCCTTTGTTGGAGGAAATCCAATGCGCATGATTTATACGAAAGAACAAATGGAAGCACGTCAATCTACGTCTGCTGAGTAGCCCGGCAGACTTTTTTGTTGACATTCTGACTTGGTGTAACTATAATGATTACAACAGAGGTGAGAAAACATGAAAATCAGCAGCAGATTTACTGTCGCTGTCCATATTCTGGCCTTGCTATCACTTGAAAAAGGATCATTACAGACATCGGAGGATATCGCAGGAAGTGTGAATACAAACCCAGTGGTCATCCGCCGCATTATGAGTAAATTAAAAAAAGCAGGCCTCATTTCAACAAGTCTTGGCAAAGGTGGTTCTCAGTTGAACCGCAGTGAAGACGACATCACACTGCTCGATGTGTATAAAGCGGTGGAAGTCGTGGATGAGGGGGAATTGTTTCAAATCCATGAAAGCCCAAATCCTGACTGTCCGATCGGTGCAAATATTCAAGCGGTACTCGAATTGATTTTGTGCCGCGCCCAAAGTGCGATGGAGCAAGTGCTTGCTGAGATCAAATTAAGTGAACTAACGCAGGTGTTAATCAAAAAAATTGGATGATCTATTCAATTTTTTTTACCTCTGTTGTAACTGAATCAGTTACATCTTTCTTTATTATCAACATAAAACCATATTGTAGGAGGAGTTAACATGAAAATTGGAATCATTGGCGCAACAGGTAAAGCAGGACAAGAAATTTTAAAAGAGGTTCAATCAAGAGGACATGAAGTGACGGCAATCGTCCGAGATGCACAAAAGGTGACAGATTCATCACTAGCTGTTCTTGAAAAGGACGTGTTTCACTTGCAAGCAGAAGACATCAAAGGCTTTGATGTCATTGTGAATGCATTTGGCGCACCTGCTGGAAAAGAGCACCTTCATGTAGAAGCAGGAAAAAAACTGATTGATATTCTAAAAGAGGCGCCTGAGACTCGTTTAATCGTTGTGGGCGGAGCAGGCAGTCTATTTGTAGATGAGGCCAAAACAACAAGACTTGTTGACACTCCAGAGTTTCCAAAAGAATACATCGCCACTGCTTCACAGCAAGGAGAAAACCTAATGGATCTTCAAAAGACCGAAGGATTAAAATGGACATTCCTCAGTCCAGCTGCATTCTTTGATCCAGAAGGCAAACGTTCAGGTTCTTATGTGAAAGGAAAGGATCATCTTATTGTCAATTCAAAAGGTGACAGCTATGTGAGCTATGCCGACTACGCCATTGCGCTTGTTGATGAACTTGAGCAGGCTGCCCATGTTGGAGAACGTTTTACAGTTGTATCTGAAGCAGAATAAGAAGAAAAAAACCCCGCTGTGTGCGGGGTTTTATGCTTTAATGATAATCGCCTGATTGCCCATCTGTTCCCAAGAATCTTCAAACCGATCACGATCGACTTTCTGATTTTTTTGTCCGTAAGGGTTATTCAAGTAGACGTGCTCCTTGTCATAGCCTGTGACGACAACGCTATGCACATTAAAGCTCACATCTATTTTGCCATTCGGCGTATTCCATGTTTCGATGTTATTTGTTTTGTCAAAGGTAGATGTCGTAATCACCCATACAGGGTAGCCCTTTTCAAGTGATTGGTAGATAGCCTTTTTGACAGGCTTTCCAGTTAAGTCGACGACTTGATCACCCGCGTATTTTTTCGCAAGTTGATAAATCGGTTCATGGTATACTCCAAGACCTGGTCCATTCTCCATATCGCCTACAAACCCATCATGTGGGTCTCCTTTTAAGCCATTCTCATAATTTAGTGGAACGCGCTTGATTTCATTTGCCAATGTGTTTTTTGTCACTCGCTCATAGCCGCTGTAATGAAGCAGCATCGCTAAGCTTGTGACTTCGCAGCCGTTATAAAGCTTTGGTGCATCCATTTGATTATAGAGGATGACATCCATGGCTTTTTTGCTTCCTTTTAAAGACTTGTGTGTGGCATCCGTTTTTTTCGTTGAACGTGTCTCTTCTGCCGCAAGTGCAGTATCGTTTTCTTTTTCTTTTGCTGCTTCGTGTGGCGAAGCTGTTTTTTTGACTTGGTCGATTTGTGAAACATAAATAAAGCCGAAATAAACAAGACATGCGCACAACAAAGTTAAGGTTATTGTCTGGATGAGCTTCACTGTAATCTCCTGTGTTATTCAATATTTTTAAGTATTATAGCACGTTCCTTCATTGAACATGTAGAAAAGGTTCAGGTGTCACTTGAATGTAATAATTCCACAAATTTTTAATGAAAATCGAGAGAAAATAAAAATGATTGATTTAATCGCTTTATTTTGTTAGCATATTATCATATTAGCGAACTAAAGGATTCGGAATTTTTCGTTTTAATATGTTGGAGGTGCGGAAGAACATGTTTATGTTTGAGAAACCATATGGTATGCGGGATTCATTGCCAGGATTGTATGAGACGAAGAAAAAAGTGAGACATTCATTAACAGAGGTCATAAATGGTTGGGGTTACCGTTTGATGGAGACACCAACGCTTGAATTTTACGATACAGTCGGTGTTCAATCGGCGATTACAGATACACAGCTATTTAAGCTCCTTGATCAAAATGGTCAAACCCTTGTGCTGAGACCTGATATGACGGGACCGATTGCGAGAGTGGCGGCTTCAAAGCTTCATGAGCAGGCGTATCCACTTCGGGTTGGTTATGCAGCCAATGTGTTCCGGGCTCAGGAAAGAGAAGGCGGAAGACCATCTGAATTTGAGCAGATCGGAATTGAATTGATTGGTGATGGTTCAATTAGTGCAGATGCTGAAGTCATCGCGCTTGTCGTGTTTGCGTTAAAAAATGCCGGGCTCCAATCATTCAAGATAGCGATCGGGCATGTCGCTTTAGCAGAGACGTTATTTGTAGATGTACTGGGAAATACAGAGCGTGCAAACGTCCTTCGGCGATTTTTATATGAAAAGAATTATGTTGGATACCGGCAGCATGTGAAGCAATTACCGCTTTCCTCCATCGATAAAATGAGGTTGTTACAGCTTTTAGATTTACGCGGCGGTAAGGAAGTCACAGAGCGGGCAGATGAAATCGTGGTTTCACAAGAGGGAAAAGAGGTGCTCGCTGAGTTAAAGGCACTTTGGGAGACACTTGAAGATTACGGCTGTACAGAATATATCCGTTTAGACTTAAGCATGGTGAGTCATATGAGCTATTACACGGGCATTTTGTTTGAAGTATTTGCAGATCATGTTGGGTCTGTCATTGGAAGTGGCGGTAGATATGATCAATTACTTGCTCATTTTGATGCACCTGCACCAGCTACAGGGTTCGGTCTTCGATTAGACCGCCTTCTTGAAGCACTCGATGTAAAAGAAATGAATGAGCCGCAGGAGGCTGTGATTTTCAGTAAAGAACAAAGACTAGAAGCATTTGCTTTTGCAGAAAAAGAGCGTTCAAAAGGCAAAAAAATGGTCCTGCAAGACTTAGCGGGTATTGAGAATATTGACGCGATGACCAAGGCATTTGAGCAAGTGACTTATTTTATCGGCGCTAGAAAGGAAGAGCAAAATGGGTAAAGTGTTGACGATGGCGATGCCAAAGGGCCGGATATTTGAAGAAGCCGCAGGGTTGCTAAGGCAGGCGGGGTATCAGTTGCCGGAGGAATTCGAGGATTCAAGAAAATTAATCATTGATGTACCGGAAGAAAACCTCCGCTTTATCTTAGCCAAGCCAATGGATGTGACGACCTACGTAGAGCACGGTGTGGCGGATGTTGGTATTGCAGGGAAGGATGTCATGCTCGAAGAAGCTCGTGATGTATACGAAGTGCTCGATTTAAACATCAGCAAATGTCATTTAGCCGTTGCCGGATTACCGGGAGCCAACTGGGGCGGTGTTGCACCGCGTGTGGCAACAAAGTACCCAAATGTAGCATCGTCCTATTTTAGAGAACAAGGTGAGCAGGTGGAGATCATTAAACTGAATGGTTCCATTGAGTTAGCACCGCTCATCGGACTCGCCGATCGAATTGTTGACATTGTCTCCACAGGTCAAACGCTAAAGGAAAATGGACTTGTCGAAACTGAGCATATTTGTGATATTACGTCACGCTTTATTGTCAATCCTGTGAGCTACCGAATGAAGGATGCTGTCATTGATGAAATGGCGCAGCGTCTTGCCAGAATCATTGAAGGAGAAGGGGAGGAATCATCATGAACATCACCTACATACAAGAAGGTGAGACAGACACTCTCTCACTCAAGCGGTCTTTAGATACAGGAACGGAAGAGCAGCGTCAGATTGTTCAGCGTATTATTCAGGAAGTGAGAAAAAATGGTGATGAAGCCGTACGATCTTTTACGAAGCAATTTGATGGTGTGTTCGTTGAAGATCCGCTTGTCACGGAAGATGAAATCGCAAAAGCCTACGAACGATTGGAGCCGGAGATGATTCAGATTATCCAAACGGCTATCCGTCATATTCGAACATACCACGAGCGTCAGCTGACATCCTCTTGGTTTTATCACCAGCAGGACGGCTCAATGCTCGGACAAAAGGTGACGCCGCTCGATGCGGTCGGTGTGTATGTCCCCGGTGGAACAGCCGCCTACCCTTCATCGGTTTTAATGAATGTGATTCCGGCACTTGTCGCTGGCGTTGAACGAATTGTTCTTGTAACACCACCAGGGAAAGATGGCTGTCTGTCTGACGCTGTACTGGTTGCCGCGAAGGAATTGGGTATTTCAGAAATGTATAAAATGGGCGGTGCGCAGGCGATTGCGGCTCTTGCATATGGAACTGACAACATCCAGCCTGTTGATAAAATCACAGGTCCAGGAAACATTTATGTAGCACTTGCAAAGCGAGAAGTATTTGGTCAGGTTGATATCGATATGATTGCGGGTCCAAGTGAAATTGCTGTCCTAGCAGACGAAACGGCACTTGCACATGAGGTGGCGGCCGATTTGCTTTCGCAGGCAGAGCATGATGCGTTAGCATCCAGTATTTTGGTGACACCGTCTAAGACACTTGCTGAAAAAGTGCAGGCTGAGGTGCAAGCACAGCTGGATACTTTGCCAAGAAAATCAATCGCAGCACAATCCATACAAGA
The DNA here is from genome assembly GCF_000715205.1 of Bacillus zhangzhouensis. Lineage (GTDB taxonomy): Bacteria > Bacillota > Bacilli > Bacillales > Bacillaceae > Bacillus > Bacillus zhangzhouensis. Next base: position 18,235 of record NZ_JOTP01000001.1, read on the forward strand.
TCATGGCCGTATTTACGTGACAGAATCAATTGACCGTGCAGTAGACGTCGTGAACCAATTAGCGCCAGAGCACTTAGAAGTGCTGACAGCGTATCCAGAATCATTTCTTGGTCAAATCAAGCATGCAGGGGCGATTTTCTTAGGACGTTATAGTCCAGAGCCGGTGGGAGATTATTTCGCAGGACCGAATCACGTGCTGCCAACAAACGGAACAGCGCGATTCTCCAGCCCACTTGGTGTGACCGATTTCCAAAAGAAAACGAGCATTATTTCATATAGTCAAGAAGCCTTTGAGACACATAGGGAAAGCATTGCGGCTTTTGCAAGGTTAGAAGGGCTTGAAGCGCATGCAAGGTCCATTGAAGCGAGAAAGCGGGAGGAATCAAAATGAGACAGGCGGAAACTGCGAGACAAACAAATGAAACGAACATTTCGTTAGCATTAGAGATTGATGGAGAAGGAAAAGCGGATATTCAGACAGACGTCCCTTTTATGACCCACATGCTTGATTTATTTACGAAGCATGGACACTTTAATTTGACCGTAGATGCGAAAGGAGATACGGATGTTGATGATCACCACACAACAGAAGATATCGGCATCGTGCTTGGGCAAATGTTTAAGGAAGCGTTAGGTGATAAAAAAGGAATCAAACGGTATGGCTCTAGCTTTGTTCCGATGGATGAAACGCTTGCCCAGGTAGTAGTGGACTTAAGCAACCGTCCTCATTTGGAAATGAGAGCGGCCTTCCCAAGTCAAAAGGTCGGAACCTTTGATACAGAGCTGGTGCATGAGTTTCTTTGGAAATTTGCCCTTGAAGCTCGTATGAACCTTCATGTGATCGTTCACTACGGAACCAATACTCACCATATGATTGAAGCAATCTTTAAAGCGATGGCACGTGCCTTAGATGAAGCAACAACCATTGATCCACGTGTGAAAGGGATTCCTTCGACAAAGGGGATGCTCTAATGATCGGAGTCATTGATTATGGAATGGGAAATTTGTTTAGTGTATCAAAAGCGCTGGAACGAGCTGGCGCCCCTTATATCGTTTCCTCTGAAGTGGAGGAGCTCAAAAAGGCAGATGCTTATATTTTGCCGGGGGTGGGGTCGTTTCGTGATGCGATGCGGCTGCTAAGACAGACAGGGCTAGAGGCGTTTATCCACCAAGTCGTGCAGGAAGGAAAGCTGTTATTTGGCATTTGCCTTGGCATGCAGCTGTTGTTTGAAGAAAGTGAAGAGGCAGGGAAAACAAAAGGGTTGGGCTTGTTAAAAGGACGTGTCGTTCTTTTAAAGGACCGTGATCAGGACGGACAAAGGCTGAAGGTGCCTCATATGGGCTGGAATGAGCTCACATTTCATCAGCCGTCCCCATTATTTGACGGTGTGCCGGAAGGATTTGCGTACTTTGTTCACTCTTATTATGTGAGTGACATGAATCCAGAAGAGCAATTGGCAAGTGCGGTCTATGGCGTACAAGTACCAGCAGTTGTTGGAAAGGGGAATGTGCTTGGGGCACAGTTTCATCCTGAAAAAAGCAGCACAACGGGAATGGCACTGCTGAAGCAGTTTATTCGATTAGCAAACGAACAGAGGGTGAGCAAATGAGTGAATTTACACTGTATCCAGCGATTGATATGAGAAATGGCAAATGTGTACGACTTGTGCAAGGAGACTATGATCAAGAAACCATTTATGGAGATTCACCGCTAGATATGGCCGCGCGGTTTGCAAGTGAAGGAGCGAATTGGATTCATCTCGTTGATCTAGATGGTGCAAAAGCTGGAAAGCGCGTCAATCATGAGCATGTGCTGGCGATTGCTTCCTCCTTAGACGTGAATGTACAAATAGGCGGCGGCATTCGGACAGAAGAAGACGTTGCATTTTATTTGAGCAATGGCGTATCTAGAGTCATCCTTGGCAGCTCTGCTGTTTCTAACCCGGCTTTTGTGAAAAAAATGCTTGCACAATATGGTGAGAAAATAGCGATTGGCATTGATGCACGAAATGGCTTTGTATCGACTGAGGGCTGGCTTGAAACGTCGAAAGTGAAGGCAGAGGAACTCGGTAAGGAACTGGCAAAGGAAGGCGCAGAAGTCTTTATTTTCACCGATATTCAAATGGATGGCATGCTCTCTGGTCCCAATGTGGAAAGTACGGTCCGATTAGCGGAAGCGACCGGTAAACAAGTCATCGCCTCAGGTGGAGTCAGTGCTGTCGCTGATATTCAAAAGCTGTCAGTGCAAAAGCATGCCGGTGTTTCTGGTGCGATCATTGGCAAGGCGCTTTACACGAAGCAGTTTACTCTAGCAGAAGCGTTTGAAGGGCTGGACAGCATATGATGACAAAACGTATCATCCCATGTCTCGACGTGAAGGAAGGACGTGTTGTCAAAGGTGTACAATTTCTAGGATTAAAGGATGCTGGTGATCCTGTAGAATTAGCGCAGATCTATGATGAGGAAGGCGCGGATGAACTTGTCTTTCTCGATATTTCAGCCTCTCATGAAGGACGAAAAACGATGGTGGATGTGGTCAAGCAAGTAGCGTCCACTCTTGCCATACCGTTTACGGTGGGCGGCGGGATTAACCACCTTGATGACATGAAGCGTATATTAAGAGCGGGTGCAGACAAAGTGTCGGTGAACACAGCGGCTGTTTTAAGACCAGAGCTGATTTCAGAAGGAGCCGATTTTTTTGGTTCTCAATGCATCGTCGTCGCGATCGATGCGAAATACGATGAAGAGAAAAAAGCATACATGGTCTATACCCACGGAGGACGCCGTAAAACGGAAATAGAAGTAAGCGACTGGGCGAAAGAAGCCGTGCTGAGAGGAGCAGGGGAGATCTTGCTGACAAGCATGGATGCCGATGGTGAGAAAACAGGCTTTGATCACCGTCTGACGAAGCTTGTGTCAGAAGCAGTCACAGTGCCAGTCATTGCCTCTGGAGGTGCGGGCAATGCCCAGCATATGCTGGAGGCTTTTACAAAAGGAGAAGCTGATGCAGCATTAGCAGCCTCCATATTCCATTATAAAGAGACCTCAATTCAAGAGGTGAAGACATACTTGAGAGAACACGGGGTGAAGGTCAGATGAAACAGGCAAACGAATTAACCTTTAATGAGGCAGGCCTGATTCCTGCGATTGTACAGGATGCTCAGAGTAAGGAAGTACTGACGCTGGCGTATATGAATCAAGAATCCTATGAAAAAACGTTGGAAACAGGCGAAACATGGTTTTTTAGCCGTTCGCGAAACGAGCTTTGGCACAAAGGCGCCACATCTGGACATACCCAGCAAGTCCATTCCATTCGCTACGACTGTGATAAGGACGCTCTGCTTGTACTCGTGACACCAAGTGGCCCAGCATGCCATACTGGCAGCTATAGCTGTTTTTCGGAAGAAGGTGTGAAGCCCCAAAGCGAAGAACGGGACCGCTTTGCCATTTTAAATGAACTTGAACAGGTCATTGCAAAGCGTCAGGCAGAAATGCCAGAAGGAGCTTATACAACCTATCTATTTGAAAAAGGGGTCGATAAAATCCTGAAAAAAGTGGGGGAAGAAGCTTCCGAGGTCATCATCGCAGCGAAAAACCGTGATCAGGAAGAGTTGAAATGGGAAACAGCCGACCTCCTGTATCACCTTCTTGTATTATTACGTGAGCAGCAACTGCCGCTTGATGATGTATTAAAGGTATTGAAAAAGCGTCATCAAGGTGAATGAAAAGCTGGGGACACCCCTGGCTTTTTGCTTTTGTATGAAAAACAAATCCTTCCTTTCCTTTTGTTCTATGTGACGACTCGTGAAGTATGTTATACTACACACGGTACACTGTTCGAAATGGAGGGTATCGGTGAGCAAATACACTTCTCAAAATAATCACACACAAGTCGTCCAGCTATTCCAAGATGGGCATTACTTTTTTCATAAAGGTCTGAAAGCATATAGAGAAAGAAATCTATCAAGGGCAGTTAAGCTGATACAGAGGGCCATCGTACTTGAGCCTGAAAATGTAGACATGCTGTCACAGCTTGCTATTATTTATACTGAAATGGGTCATTACCAACAATCAAATGAACTGCTTGATTTCATCCTCGAACACGTCGATGAAAACATGTCAGAGTGTCACTATTTTAAAGCAAATAATTATGCCAATCTCGGACTGTTTCAAGAGGCCTATAAGTCAGCTACTGCTTATGCCGCTTTGGAAGAGGATGGGGAATTTGCGGATGAAAATGATGATCTTCTCGACCTGCTCGATATGAGTGACGAAGAGGACGAAGATTTTCCTTATGATCAGGATGACCTGATTGTGAAGCAGGATCAAGCAAATTATTTGTTAGAGAGCGGCAGGCTTGACGAAGCCATTGAGATGCTAGAACAGATGATTGTTGAGTATCCAGAATTTTGGTCAGCGTATAATAATCTCGCTTTGGCCTATTTTTATTCTGGTCAAATCCATCAGGCGAAAGAGATGTTGAACCGGGTCCTTCATGAAAATCCCGGTAATCTGCATGCCCTTTGCAACCAGCTTGTCTTCTATCATTATGAAAAAGAAGAAGAGAAGGTCAACGTGTTAGCGAAGCAATTAACGCACGTGTATCCAATATTAAGTGAACAGCGTTATAAGCTTGGTGCGACATTTGCCCTCGTTGGAGAATTTGAATGGGCCTTTAAATGGCTTTATTCTTTATATAAAACAGGCTTTCAGGGAGATAGTACATTTTTATACTGGCTTGCCAGTGCAGCCTATCAAACGGGCCACAAAACGCTGGCGCAAACCGTTTGGGATAAGATGGTAGAACAAGATATAGATGCAGATGAAATCAAGCCATGGCAGGATAAACCAGAGGAGACTGAACCAATGGTCTCAATTGAGGAACGGCTAACTGCGTACTATGTCAGTAAACAAAAAGGTGAACGTGATGTTCTGCAATCTGTCCTTGATGCCCGCGCAGCGAAAACAGCCTTTGAACAGCAATTCATTGAGCTGCTTTTATATGAAGATCAAATGGAAGAACGTTCATTTTCAGAAGATGCACTCTTCGCAAAACAGGCGGCATCCGCTTTGGAAGAAGCCGCGCAGCCTGATAACCATATGCCATATTTTTGGTTATTCCATATTATTCAGCAGGCACGTGCTTCTGGTGTAGATAAGAAAAATGCGCCTGCATGGGCAGCAGCTTCTTATTATCTATGGATGAATGAACAAGAAGAATCAACCGTCAGTAAAAAAGAGGTAGCGTCCTCTTTTCAGATCAGCGTTCAGACATTGTCTAAATACGAGGATGTCATTTGTACGTTCATGGACTAATAGGTAAATAGATTCAGAGAATAGCAGCATGACCCAAACGGTCATGCTTTTTTCTTGGATAAAAAGGTGGGATTTGCAAGGATTTGGCGAAGTATGACAATCACGACATGTTTTTGAAACATAAATGTAATAAAAATATTAGCTCATTTTGTCGATGTCTCATGTATAATGAAAATCGTGGATTAAAACAAAGACATATATTTAGATATTTTACTATACATAATGAAACACCTAGTGATAGAAACAATCTGGTCAACATCTGACTGATAAATCAGGAAGAAAGACATAGAGAGCACAGATTGGTCGCAGAGAATTTGCTGCTTTCTCATGTCGCTTGGAAATTGTCAAAGGAGGAACTATTCGTGAAAAAGTTTATTACTTTCGGTTTAGCTTCGGTCATTGGAGCGAGCGGTTTATTTATCCCATTTACTCATGAAGCAAACGCACAGAACTTTGAACAAAAGAAACAAGAACTAGATAGCAAGCAATCTGAGGTAAACAAGAACCTTCAAAAGAAAAAAGAAGAGCTTTCAAAGCTTGAAGCAAAACAAGAGGCACTTGCGCTAAAGCTAAAAGAAATTGACGAAAAAGCTTTAAAAACAAGTGATCAAATTGAAGAAAAACAAAAAGAAAATGAACAAACAAAAAAAGAAATCAACGCACTGAAAAAAGACATTGCTGATACTGAAAAACGTATTGAAGATAGAAACAAATTCTTGAAAAAGCGTGTACGTGCGCTTCAAGAAAGCGGTGGTTCTACGAAATACATAGATGTATTACTAGGAGCAAAAAGCTTTAGCGATTTCATCAGTCGTGCAGGTGCTGTATCTACATTAATCAACGCAGACAGCGAAATCATTAAAGAACAAGAAAGAGACAAAGCGGAATTACAAAAGTCTGAAAACGAATTAAACACAAAGCTTGAAGATGTTCAAAAGACGCTTGCAAAGCTTGAAACACTTCAAACAGACTTAAATAAACAGCTTGATGAGAAAGACAAGCTATTTAAGCAAGTGAAAAAGCAAAAAGGAAGTGCTTCTTCTCAAATCAGCGAGTTAAACACTGAGGCAAACAGCATTGCATCTGAAAAAGACGCAACAATCGCTGCTCAAAAACAAGCTGAAAAAGAAGCAAGAGAAGCTGCTCAACAAGCAAAAGAAGAAAAAGCACAAAGACAACAGCAGCGTCAATCAGCTGTTCAAGCAGAAGACAACAGCTCTAATAACGACAGCGGTTCTTCTTCAAATAACAGTGGATCTTCAAATAATAACAACAACAGCAGTTCACCAAGCAAGAAGCCATCTTCTGGCGGTGGATCACCTGTCAGCAATAACGTAGGCGGAATCGAAGGTGCGATCAGCACAGGTTCTACCATTGTAGGACAATCTCCATATAAATGGGGCGGCGGCAGATCACAAGCCGATATTAACGCACGTCGTTTTGACTGTTCTTCATTCGTTCGCTGGGCATTTGCATCAGCAGGCATCAACCTTGGACCAGTTGGCGGTACAACAACAGATACGCTTGTAGGTAAAGGAAGAGCTGTAAGTGCATCTGACATGAAACGCGGAGACCTTGTGTTCTTTGATACGTACAAAGTAAATGGCCACGTTGGTATTTACTTAGGAAACGGTACATTCTTGAACGATAACAGCTCTCATGGTGTTTCGATTGATTCAATGAATAACTCTTATTGGAAAAGATATTTCAAAGGTGTTGTAAGAAGAGTCGTTGAATAAATCATTAGTTACTATATAACCGTAAACAGGCTTCCTTAAACAGCAGTTTAAGGAAGCTTTTTCTTTTTTTGAAGATATGAGCAAATGATTCGCTTATTCCCCGCAGATTTAATAGGATATGGGTAAGGAATAAAAGCTAACAATGGAAAGGATGCTTTCTGTCATGAATGGAAGCATCACCCAAGGGCATTCTAATAGGAAATGCTTGCAGCAATTGAAGAGGGAGTGACAGTTGTGTCAGAAGAAAAAATCTACGATACGATCATCATTGGAGCGGGACCTGCCGGAATGACAGCCGCTGTTTATACATCACGGGGAAATCTTTCAACACTGATGATTGAAAGAGGAATTCCAGGCGGACAAATGGCAAATACGGAAGATGTTGAGAACTATCCTGGCTTTGAAAGCATTTTAGGGCCGGAACTTTCAAATAAAATGTTTGAGCATGCGAAGAAATTCGGTGCTGAGTATGCATATGGCGATATTAAAGAAATTGTGGACGGTGAAGAGTACAAAATCGTCAAAGCCGGTTCAAAAGAATACAAAGGACGATCTGTCATCATTGCGGCAGGTGCTGAATACAAAAAAATCGGTGCACCAGGTGAAAAAGAACTTGGCGGCCGTGGTGTATCATACTGTGCAGTATGTGATGGTGCCTTCTTTAAAAACAAAGAGCTTGTGGTGATTGGCGGCGGAGACTCTGCTGTAGAAGAGGGTGTTTATCTTACACGCTTTGCATCAAAAGTAACGATTGTCCATAGACGCGACAAACTTCGTGCCCAAAGCATCTTACAAGCACGTGCCTTTGATAATGAAAAAATCGACTTCATGTGGAATAAAACCGTAAAACAGATCAATGAAGAAAACGGAAAAGTTGGCAGTGTGACATTCATTGATACCGTGACAGGTGAAGAAGAAGACTTCAAAACAGACGGCGTCTTTATCTATATCGGTATGCTGCCACTCTCTAAACCATTTGAAAACCTAGGAATTACAAATAAAGAAGGCTATATTGAGACAAACGAAAGAATGGAAACAAGAGTTGAAGGCATTTTCGCAGCGGGTGACATTCGTGAAAAAACACTTCGTCAAATTGTCACAGCAACAGGTGACGGAAGTATTGCAGCACAGAGCGCACAGCATTATGTAGAAGAGCTTGCCGAAAAGCTAAAAGCCACGAAATAAACGGCTGTCGTAAATCCTTAATATAGCGTCACGGGCTTTTAACTGGAATGTAACACGGGTGAAATAATTATCCGTTATGATAAAACTAGTAATTGACCCCCTTTTATAAGGAATACATGTTTGGCACGGATGTGAATCCGTGTCCTTTTTTTTGCATAAAATCAGAAATTCACGAGATGTTCACAAATGACGCATGGGGAACCGTTAAATGTTGTAAAATAAAGAGTAGAGAAATTGGACGTCACATCATTCACACGAAAACCTGTCTGTTTTCGGTGAAGAACGGGCATGTTCATTGTGGGAGTCAGGATGAACCTGTATAATAAGAAAAAGACATATAAGAGTAGGTGACAGCTGATGCAACGAGTAACCAATTGTGTGCTGCATCACGAAGATCAAGTTCTCTTGCTACAAAAGCCAAGACGCGGCTGGTGGGTAGCGCCTGGCGGCAAAATGGAAAGCGGAGAATCGGTCAAGGATTCAGTCATTCGAGAATATAGAGAAGAAACTGGCATTTATATTTTAAATCCGCAGCTAAAAGGTGTTTTTACCTTTATCATAAAAGAAGGCGATCAAATCGTTCAAGAGTGGATGATGTTCACCTTTATGGCAGATTCATTTACCGGGAAAAACGTGACAGAGTCAGAGGAAGGCATTTTAAAATGGCATGACGTACAGGATGTGCCTAGTTTGCCGATGGCTCCTGGAGACTCACATATTCTTGACTTCATGCTAAAGGGAAAAGGACTTCTCCATGGTACTTTTACGTATACACCAGATTTTGAGCTGATTGCTTATCGGTTAGATCCTCAAGGAGACTAATACATGAACCGTTTTCATAAAGAAGGAGAGGGAGCAGGCATGAATACGCACAAACAAGATGATATTCAGCTTGTGATTATTACAGGAATGTCAGGTGCGGGGAAAACCGTTGTCATTCAAAGCTTTGAAGACTTAGGTTACTTCTGTGTAGATAACTTACCGCCATCACTTTTACCGAAGTTTCTAGAGCTCATGAAGGAATCGAATTCAAAAATGAGCAAGGTTGCCCTTGTGATGGATTTGCGCGGACGCGAATTCTTTGATAGCTTAGTTGCTGCCTTAGATGAAATGAATGATATCAGCTGGATCACACCAAGGATTCTGTTTTTAGATGCAAATGATAAGGTGCTTGTCTCGAGATACAAAGAAACGAGACGTTCGCATCCCCTTGCGACAACAGGACTGCCGCTCGAAGGTATTGCAATGGAGCGCGAGCTGTTAGAGGAGTTAAAAGGCCGATCTCAAATGATATTAGATACATCGGATCTGAAACCAAAACAGCTTAGAGAAAAAATTGTCACACACTTTGCCACCAATCAAGGGCAAGTGTTTACAGTGAATGTGATGTCATTTGGCTTTAAATATGGTCTACCGATTGATGCTGATCTTGTATTTGACGTGAGATTTCTACCAAACCCTTACTATATTGAGAGCATGCGTCCACAGACTGGAAACGATGAAGAAGTCCGCTCCTATGTGATGAAATGGAGTGAAACGCAAAGATTCACAGAGAAATTAATCGATCTTCTCAGCTTTATGCTTCCGTCCTATAAACGAGAAGGGAAAAGCCAGCTTGTGATCGCCATTGGCTGTACAGGCGGCCAGCATCGATCTGTGACGCTAGCGAACTATTTATCGGAGTATTTTAAAAACGATTACTATACACATGTCACTCACCGGGACATTGAAAAGAGAAGTAGAAAATAGATGACGACACTACCAAAGGTTGTCATTCTTGGCGGCGGTACTGGCTTATCTGTTTTGCTCAGAGGGCTAAAAACAAAGCCAGTGGATATTACCGCCATTGTAACGGTTGCTGATGATGGGGGCAGCTCAGGCAGATTGCGTCATGATTTGAATATTCCGCCTCCAGGCGATATTCGAAATGTATTGGCGGCACTTTCTGATGTTGAACCGCTTGTAGAAGATTTATTTCAGCACCGTTTTAACAAAGGAAATGACTTAACAGGCCACTCTCTCGGCAACCTCATTCTTGCGGCTATGACAAATATAACCGGTGATTTTTTTCATGCCGTCACAGAAATGAGCAAGGTCTTAAATGTGAGAGGAAAAGTATTGCCAGCAGCGAATTCAAGTGTTGTTCTCCATGCAGAATTAGAAAATGGGCAAGTGGTGACAGGAGAATCAAAAATCCCTACCTATGGGAAAAAGATTAAACGAGTGTTTCTCACACCAAATACGATTGAGCCGCTCCAAGAGTCCATTCAAGTCATCCGTGAAGCTGATTTGATCGTCATTGGGCCTGGCAGCTTGTATACGAGCATTTTGCCGAACTTGCTTGTACCGCACATTGGAGAAGAAGTGATTCGTTCTAAGGCGAAAAAAGTGTATATTTGCAATGTCATGACGCAGCCGGGGGAAACGCTTTCCTATAGTGCGGCTGATCATGTGCAGGCATTAAACGATCATATGGATCGACCGTTCATTGATATCATTTTTGTGAACAATAAAGAAATTCCAGAAGAAATCAAAGCAAAATATGCAGAAGAACAGGCGCAGCCTGTACAGTTCGACACCGATGTACTCAAAGCAATGGGACTGGAAGTCATTCCAGGAGAAATCATTACATATGACCAACATGTGATTCGTCACGACACGCTCAAAGTAGCCTCACTGCTCGTCGACCTGCTGCATCAGAAAAAATAGGAATGGGGGTGGCAAGGATGTCATTTGCATCCGAAACAAAAAAAGAGCTGACTAATCTGGACGTGAAGGACTGCTGCTCAAAAGCAGAGCTTTCTGCCCTCATCCGTATGAACGGTTCATTATCTTTCTCAAATCGAAAATTGATTTTAGATATACAGACAGAGAACGCAGCCATTGCAAGACGTATTTATACGCTGCTCAAAAAGAAATATGATGTGACAGTCGAGCTGCTCGTACGTAAGAAAATGAGATTAAAAAAGAATAATGTGTATATTGTCAGACTGGTAGAACGAGCGAAAACCATTTTAGAGGATTTGAAAATATTAGGTGAACAATTTGTATTTGAGCGCAATATTTCAGAAGAACTTGTGAAGAAAAGATGCTGCAAGCGTTCCTATATGAGAGGTGCTTTTTTAGCAGGTGGCTCTGTGAATAACCCAGAAACGTCTTCCTATCACCTTGAGATTTTTTCACTATATAAAGAACATAACGATGCCCTTTGTGAGCTGATGAATCAATTCCATCTCAACAGTAAAACTCTTGAACGCAAAAAAGGGTATATCACATACATGAAGGAAGCGGAGAAAATTACGGAATTCTTAAGTGTTGTGGGTGCTCATAACTCATTGCTTCGTTTTGAAGACGTGCGAATTGTCCGAGATATGAGGAATTCCGTGAACCGGCTCGTCAATTGTGAAACAGCAAACTTGAATAAAACGATCGGTGCATCACTGCGTCAAGTCGAAAACATTCAATTCATTGATGAAAAAATTGGACTTGATGCCCTGCCGGATAAACTGCGTGAAATTGCGAAACTTCGAATCGACTATCAAGAAGTCACGCTAAAGGAACTTGGCGAAATGGTGGAAAGCGGCAAAATCAGCAAATCAGGCATTAACCACCGCTTAAGAAAGCTAGATCAAATTGCAGAACAATTACGAAACGGACAAGCTGTTACACTTAAATAGGGAAATAAAAAAGGGAGGCAGATCATATGGTGGAAAAAACGGTCACAATCCAGCTGAAAACAGGTTTACAGGCACGTCCAGCTGCTTTGTTCGTACAAGAAGCCAATCGCTTTGGTGCTGATATTTTTCTAGAGAAAGATGGAAAGAAGGTCAATGCGAAGAGCATTATGGGTCTCATGAGTCTTGCGATCAGCTCTGGGGTCACTGTCAAACTGATTGCAGATGGTGCAGATGAACAGGAAGCCATTGATGCGTTAACGGATTTTATCAATCAAGAAAACTGAGTCTCTTCATAGGCTCAGTTTTTTTAGGAGGGAATGTGGATGATTCAATCAGCCTTTTTACAGAAGATCGGATACGAAGGCAAGTCCATCACCTTTGATCACTTGCCTGCTTTATTAAAAAAGATGGCGTATACGTTTCCATTCGAAAACAGATCTGTGCTGAACAAACAATCCTACGACTTGGATCAAGAAGGGTTGAAGCAGCATCTTCTTGAAGGAAAGAGAGGAGGTCTTTGTTATGATCTCAATCCTCTCTTATCTTATGTGTTAAAAGAGGCAGGACTCGCTGTACAGCTCGTTCAAGGGACAGTGTATAACAATGAAGCGGACACGTGGGCAATTGATGGCACGCATGTAGCCATAGTCCTGAAACATCAAAACGAACGCTTCCTCATTGATGCAGGTTTCGGAGCCAATTTACCACTTCAGCCTGTACCCTTTACAGGAGAATGGGTGGAAGCATCGTCTATTCATTTTCGCGTCAAAGCAGAGGAAACCGAAAAAGGGACACACTTGCTCCAATTAGATAGGGGAGAAGGTGCTGAAACAGGCTATGCTTTTACATTAAAAGAAGTCGATGAGCACACTTTGGTCCAAATGAGGCAGGAGATTTATGAAAATGAAGCATCCCCTTTTAACAAAAGACCGCTTGCTTCAAAGCTGACGCCAACAGGACGTGTGGTCGTCACGGAGGATCATGTCACCACACATGAACAAGAAGAAGTGTCGAAAAAGCCGCTCCCGCAGCCTTTTGAGGATTACGTGAAAACCCTTATACCGTGAACAACATCAAAAGACAGCCCGTTTGACCTAGGGCTGTCTTTTTCATTGATTAACGAATACGTGTAAATGTCGCATAGTGGTCTGTTGTTTTGTAGATGAGCCAGTCACTTGAATACACGAGGCGGTCAGCATTACGGAAGCCGGAGACGTAGTTGATATCTGCCTCACGCCATGTTCGGCCGCTGGCTGAAGGAAGACGTCCCTCCCGGTTAGAGAAAACATCTCCACCGATGCTTTTGCCTGGCGCAACCTCCGCTAGATTTCCCTTCGATGCAACCCATCCAAGAGCACTTGCTTGTGATTTTGTGATGTAATTATCAGGTAGTCGCTTGTAGCGAATTAAATAGTCTGCCACTCCATCAAACGTATTAATGACGGCAAGGGTTCGCAAATCTGGTGCAAGTTGAATGGAAGCCGCTTCATTCGTGGTTGTTGGTGTAAGAGGTGTTTCTGCTTGAGCTTGCTGCGGGATAAATCCAGAAAACAGAATAGCAGCGATCAGAGCGAACATAGTAAAAATCGAACTTATTTTTTTCATCTTCATCTTCATCCTCCTATAAAGGAAATCGGATGCTGTCCTCTTGTTGCTTGTCTACCCCATATTATAGCACCCGAACATGAAGGAAATGTAAAGAATCAGGATCTTTGCTAAAATGAGGCTTTTTTCCCGAATCCATTCTGATGAAATAAATAAAAAGACGCAGTTCCCTGCGCCTTTTCCCATTAAGTTGTGGCAAGCTCCTTCACAACATCAACAGGGGCCTTTCCATCAATTCCATGAATCACATTATGAATGGCTCGTTTGAGCATGAGATCTCTTGTTGTTTCAGTAGCTGAACCGATGTGAGGGGCAAGAGTAACCTGGTTCATCTCCTTGAATGGATGATCTTCTTGAAGCGGTTCTTGCTCATACACATCAAGACCTGCCCCTTTGATCCATCCCTCCTGAAGCGCTTGAATCAGACTTTGCTCATCCACTGTTTTTCCGCGGGAGATGTTCACGAATAAAGCTGTCTGCTTCATTAACTTAAATTCTCGTTCTCCCATCATATGATACGTTTCTTCGGTTAGCGGTGTGATCAAGACAATGATATCGGCTTGCTTCAGCAGGTCATCAAGTGCGCAATACACAGCGCCATACGTCGATTCAGCCTTTTCATTCCGACTCCGGTTATGATAGAGGACGTTCATATCAAAACCAAGTGCTGCCCGTTTGGCTACTTGCTCCCCTATACGGCCCATGCCAATAATGCCGAGCGTTTGATGATGAACATCGATGCCAAATATATCTTCTTCCTGTACAAATTTCGTCCATTTCCCCTCGCGGATAAAACGATCAAGCTCAGCAATTCTTCTCGCAGAGGAGAGAATGAGCGAAAAGGCAAGATCAGCGACGGTATGATCAAGTGTATAAGGAGTGTGCGTGCCGAGCACCCCTCTTTGTTTCATGGCTTTTATATCAAAGTTGTCATAGCCGACAGAGTTATTGCTCACCACCTTGAGTTTTGGTGCGTGATCTAATAGCTCCTGATCGATTTTCGTTCCAGACGTCAAAAGGCCATCAGCATGTTGTAGCTTCTCAAATAAAATATCTCTTGGAATGGGGTCCTTGGATTGCCACACCTCGTATGTACAATGTTCCTTTAGCATCTCCTCAAAAGAGGCAGGTAAGGGTTTGGCGACAAAAATATGTGGCTTTATCATCAACTCGCTCCTTTCAAATGGTTGGTCATCTTTCTCCTTTTATTATAAAGCAACCATTTTGGCAGTACACGTTTGAATATGAGCTACTCAATATTTAATATACTGAAATAATGGGAAAGAAGACGTTTTTTTAGTGAAAGACTAAATTCATCAGCCATCTGACGTCTTTTTATTATGTAGAAAAACGAGTAATTAGTAGATGTGGCATAGAAAAATGCCGGATGTTTTGAGAGATAATCTGACAAACTGGAAAATAGATCGAGGCTTTTTGATAGAAAATTTATTATATTTGAAGTGTATTAAACGGGACGTCCATTTTCTACTAAACCTTTTCATCGTCTTTTGTTGAAATGAGAGCCATTATTTGAAAGCAAAAGCCGCATATCCCATGTGCTGAAGCGGAATAAAGGGCAAAATAGAGAAAATGCTTACATTTTTTCTCATCGTTTTCTCATTTTTTTCTTTTTTTTCTATCATTTTTCTTCTCTATGCTTGAGAGCACACAAGGGAAAAGGAGGACAGGCAAGGCGTTACAGCTTAAAAAAAGATGGGAGATGGCAAGATGGGATCAACATTAGAACAGATTCTTCAGCACAATGCAGATTTTGTGAAAGAGAGACAGTATGAGCCTTTCAAGGCGGGAAAATTTCCTGAGAAGAAATTGGTTATATTAACTTGTATGGATACACGCCTGTTGGAATTATTACCCCAATCCATGGGGCTTCGTAACGGTGATGCGAAGATCATTAAAAATGCAGGAGCCATCGTCACACATCCATTTGGCAGTGTCATGCGGAGTATTTTACTAGCCATTTATGAGCTGAAAGCAGAGGAAGTGTGCATTGTGGGACATCATGAATGCGGAATGGCAGGTCTTGCGGCAGATCCTTTACTTGAAAAGGCCAAAGCACGCGGAATCGAAGAGAAATGTTTGAGCATTGTGAAAAACTCAGGGGTTGATTTAAAGGGCTGGCTGACAGGCTTTGATTCGGTTGAAGAGAGCGTGTCCCAAAGCGTGAAATTAGTCAAGGAACATCCGCTTATGCCAAATGATGTGGCTGTTCATGGACTGGTGATTCATCCAGCAACAGGAAAGCTAGATGTCGTTGTAAAAGACAAACAGATCGATCCACAGTATACCTAAATCATCTACACATACTTGAAGGAGGCCAACACATACCATGCGTTTTTATGGAAGATTTGAAGGTTATGATACATCAAAGTTTAGACGTGATTTAATCGCTGGGCTTGTCGTGGGCGTTGTGGCAATTCCTTTAGGCATGGCATTTGCCATTGCATCTGGTGTCGGACCAGAATATGGATTATACACAGTCATCGTTGCAGGCATTTTGATTTCATTGTTCGGTGGTTCAAAGTATCAGATCGGCGGGCCGACCGGGGCGTTTGTTCCGATTTTATTCGGAATTGTCAGCCAGTACGGTATTGAAAACTTGCTCATTGCCGGTTTTATGGCAGGCTGTATGCTTGTATTGTTCGGAATATTCAAACTAGGGAAGCTCATGAAATTTATTCCTCGTCCGGTTATCATCGGCTTTACTGCTGGCATTGCTGTCATTATTTTTTCAGGGCAGATTGCCAACTTCCTCGGATTAAAGGGTGTTGAAAAGCATGAAAGCTTTTTCCTCAATATGAGAGAAATCGTGGTCCATCTCGGTACCACAAATAGTCTCGCTATCATCACAGCCGTCATCGGGCTCATCGTGATTTTGGTGGCGCAAAAATACATTCCCAAAATACCTGGTGCTCTATTAGGTCTACTCGTTTCAACATTTGTAGCCGTTCTCTTTTTTCAAGGACAAGTTGAAACAATTGGCTCTGCATATGGCGAAATCCCTCGCCAGCTGCCAAGCTTCGCTTTTCCTGAATTAACGATTGAAAAAATGATATACCTGCTGCCTCCAGCAATTGTCATTGCGCTGTTAGGCGGCGTGGAGTCGATCTTGTCAGCAATGGTCGCCGATCATATGAAAGGCTCTAAGCATGACAGCAACAAGGAGCTTGTCGGGCAAGGAATCGCCAATATGGCGGCACCGCTCTTCGGAGGGATTCCAGCAACTGGAGCGATTGCACGTACGGCAACGAACATCAAAAATGGCGGAGCAAGTCCGATTTCAGGTGTTGTGCATGGCGTCGTTGTATTGCTCATCTTAATGCTATTTGCGCCATATGCATCCATGATTCCACTTGCTGCCATGGCACCAATTTTAATGTTTGTTGCTTGGAATATGAGTGAGAAAAAAGAGTTTATGAATATTGTGAAAGTGAGAAATGCGGATTCACTTGTACTTGTCGTGACCTTCCTCTTAACGGTCATAGGTGATTTGATTATTGGGGTCACCGCAGGTCTCATTTTAGCATTTATCGCCTTTATCAAAAAAATGAGCCAGACGACCAACATTCATGCAAATGTTGCGGTTCCCCAAATAGAAACGGCAGCCACTTTAGAAAAACACGCCGATCAGAAAGGAATTAGTATGTATTCCATTGAGGGACCACTGTTCTTCGGTACAACAGATTCATTGGAAAATTCGATTTTGGATCATGTCCAGACAAAGCCGAAAACGCTCATCCTGCTCATGAATAAAGTCAATTATATGGATACATCAGCAGAAGCGGTCCTGATGAATATCTCCAATCGTTTAAAGCATCATAACGGAAAACTGATGATTGTCGGACTTCAATCACAGCCAAAGGAACTTTTGCATCGTACTGGCCTTTTCCATCATATTGGAAAGCAGCATTTCTTTGAACGAACGGATGATATTTCACCACAGCATCTATAAGGGGATAAAAAAAGCACGTGACAGTTTGGTCACGTGCTTTTTGCCTGTTCTATCTCAGTAGAAAAACGTTTTGTGAGTTTCTGTTGATGAGAGGCGAAAACCTCTTCTAATGTCACATCATAAAGATCAGCTAAAACGAGTAGATTCGCTAACACATCACCCATTTCTTCGATAAGGTCTTTCTTTAACTCTAGTGTTTCTTGTATTTTTTCATCAGGCCGATCACGCCCAATTTCTACGGCTCTAACCGCACGAGCGAGTTCTCCCGTTTCTTCCATAAGGAAGCCTAACCGAATAAACGGCCCGTATTTTGTCCAATTTCTCATTTCGTAAAACTCCTTGATCCACTTCTCTATCTCAGTTGTTTGCATTTTCTTTATACAGCTCCTTATATGGTGTTCATTTTTTCATTTTACACTATATATAGATGAATCGGCTGTTTCTTTACAATTAATTATAGTAGAATGAGTGAGTGAAGAAATCATAGAGAGAGATGGAGCTGTTTTGATGAAAACGATTTGTGTGTTTGCTGGTTCGAATCCAGGTGTGAATGACATCTACAAACAAAAGGCTGTCGAGCTAGGTGCTTATATGGCAGAGCAAGGAATCCGTCTAATATACGGCGGCTCACGAATTGGACTAATGGGAGCCATTGCAGATGAGGTATTGAAAAATGGCGGGCAAGTCATTGGGGTCATGCCAAAAGGGCTTTTTAGAGGAGAGGTTGTGCATCAAGAGCTAACAGAATTAATAGAAGTAAAAGGGATGCATGAACGAAAAGCGAAAATGAGCGAGCTGGCCGATGGATTTATTGCCATGCCAGGCGGCTTTGGTACATATGAAGAATTATTTGAGGTGTTATGCTGGGCACAAATTGGGATTCACCAAAAGCCAATCGGATTGTATCAAGTGAATGACTATTTCAAGCCGCTCATTGACATGGTGAAGTTCAGTGTACAGGAAGGTTTTTCGAATGAATCGCATCTTCAATTATTGCATTCTTCCGCAGAGCCGGAAGAATTGATTTCACAGATGGCATCTTATCAAACACCAACTCTTCAGCAGAAATGGACGGAGCTGTCTTAATAACAAAAAACCGTCTGTTCAAAGGAGCAGACGGTTTGTTTTGTCATTATTTTTGTTCTTCTGCATTACGTGTCAAGACTTTGTCAATGAGTCCGTATTGAAGAGCTTCTTCTGCTGTTTTGAAGTTGTCACGATCTGTATCGCGCTCAATCACTTCAATTGGCTGACCAGTACGTTCAGCAAGTACTTGGTTCAGTTTATCGCGTAAAGAAAGGATTCGTTTTGCCGCAATTTCAATTTCTGTCGCTTGACCTTGGGCACCGCCTAGTGGTTGATGAATCATCACTTCACTGTTTGGAAGGGCATAACGCTTACCTTTTTCACCAGCAGCAAGCAGGAACGCACCCATTGATGCAGCCATACCAATACAAATAGTTGATACCTTTGGTTTAATAAATTGCATCGTATCGTAAATGGCCATACCAGCTGTGATAGAACCGCCAGGGCTGTTAATGTAGATAGAGATATCTTTCTCTGGATCTTCAGCTTCTAAGAAAAGCAGCTGTGACACGATGGAGTTGGCAACATTGTCATCGATCGCAGAACCAAGCATGATAATACGGTCTTTTAAAAGACGAGAATAGATGTCGTAAGCTCTTTCCCCACGATTTGTTTGTTCAATGACTGTAGGTATTAAATTCATAATGTTCCTCCTTCACCTTTTAGGTAAGTATGTAACTCAATGATACATTTTTGGTCAATAAAGGTCAAACAAAACGCTGACCTAAAATCAAATCCCTCTATCCATTTTCCCCAAAGTTTTTGCACTTCAAACCATCATATGAGTATATGTATTTGAAAGAAGAAAATACATTGGCAGGTCTGATGATTCATTATTGCTTTCTTGCAGCATTTCCCTTATAATTTGATATGCTGACGTTCAAAAAACATATCGTGCGCTCGTAGCTCAGTTGGATAGAGCGGTGGTTTCCGGTACCACGTCTGCCGGGGGTTCGAATCCCTCCGAGCGCGTCTTGAGTATCCGATAGAATTCGATTTATAATTTGTGGAAAAGCTGAAAACCCTTTGAAATAAAGTGTTTTTTTGTTTTTTATGTGATTGGATTTACGTGAGTAAACGATATTATTTCATTTCGTTTTGCACAAATTTTTCACTCGCTGCACTTTCAAGTAATAACTTTTTTTGAAACAAATCAAAAGTGTTTTTATTTTCTTCTTCTCTAAGCTCCTTCACCACATGAGCATAATATCTAAGTGTTGTGTCAAAGCTAGCATGTCCTAGTCTTTCTAAAACATAATAAATAGATATTTTCTTGTAAAGAAGTATGCTGGCATGGGTGTGTCTTAGATCAGATGGCGTACCATGGGACGAATTGAATAAGTGAAACTGACCGAAAGGCATTCTATAATTGGATGCCTTTTTGTTTTGAAAAGGCTTTTTTCGCAAATAATGTTGCTTTATAGCGTAAGAAATTTATCCTTATTGATTTTATGAGATTTATACGCATAATTGTAACTAAGGGAGATGATTCCAAGTTGAGTACACAGAATATCAGCACAACAGTTTCAGGAGATTTAATTATTACCCATTTAATTGGCAAGATTAAAACAGATGATGTTAATGAATGGTTTTATGAGTTCGAGCAGGTTTGTCAGCAATTCATTTCCGAGGGGCGAAAATACAAATTGTTGGTGGATAGAAAAGGATACACGCCAGATCATTTTTCTGTTCAAAAAGCATGGAAAGATAAGTTCTTCAATGAAACCATTTTGAATCAAAGCAAGGCAATTGCGTTTCTCCTTGAAGAAGGGGAGATAATGAATTATTTACAACAATCCAATACAAAAGAATCTGTAAAATTTTTTGATAATTATGAACAAGCATTTATTTGGTTGAATGAATATCCAATATAAAACCTTTATTGAACCAGTTGCTCTCAATCAACTGGTTTTTTTATGCCCGTAATGTTGCTGTTGTCATAAAATTCACTTGTTTACAAGCTTCCAACACCATTGTTTTTCTTCGCAGATTCTTGTCCAATTGCTTGTGCAATTCTAAGTGAGTCAGTTCCCTGCAAACGAATGTTCTGGGTCTGTTATATCACAGGCTTTCTAATAGCAACAATATTTCAGAAAAGAGCCTTTGAAAAAAATGAAGGTTAAAGATAAATTTATAAATTATGGATCAAGAGCTATAAGTGATTATTCTCACGATGAAGATGCTTGGACAAAAAAAATGAACGCGAAATTATTTCTTATACACATGCAGATAACTTGTTAATAGAGTAGTGGGAAAAGTAACTTAACTGTGTGCGATAAAAGAGAAGAAAGCTGTAAGTGCTCTAAGTTTTTTGCACGAAGTAATTAGGAAATGTTGATAAATCAGCATTTCCTTAAATCTATTATATGTTCTCCGAGCGCGTTCTTGACCTTGTTCACCACCTCTCCGTTTGGGATTTTTTTGTGTTGAATCATATCAATCATCAATTCTAAAACTTTTCATCTAAGATTGCCTATTTATGCTATAATTAATAATCATTCTCAATTAAAGGTGGTTTCGCAAGTGAAAAAAATGATATGGTTGATCAGTCTGCTGGCATTATTTTTAGTGGCATGCGGGCAGAAAGAGAATAAAGAGCAAGCAGCAAATACACGTACATATACAACCGAAACGGGTGAAAAGATCACCATTCCTGCCAAGCCGAAGCGTATTGTTGTGTTAACGGCGCAGCTTGGAAACTTCAAAAAGCTTGGTGTGACACCTGTTGGGATGACGGATGTGTATCCTAAATCATCCTTTTTAGATGAAACAGGTGTGAAGCGGGTGCCTATCGAAAATGTGGAGGCGATTGCAAAGCTGAAGCCTGATTTGATTATTGCTTATTCACAAAACGCACAGGTTGAAAAATATAAAAAGATTGCAAAAACGATCACATTTACGACAAGTGAACACAGCTTCAAAGAGATGCATATTGAAATCGGAAAGATTCTTGGAAAAGAAGCGTTAGCCAAAAAACAAATACAAGAAATGGATCAGCAGTTAAAGAAAGATGGGGAAGAGGTGAAAGCGAAAATTGGAGCTGACAAGACGTTCTCCATTATGGATGTCCAGCCAAAGCAAGTATACTTATTTGGTACAGACTTTGGCCGCGGAGGGGAAGTCATCTATCAAGGCTACGGATTCAGCTTGCCTGAGAAGGCAGAAAAAGCACTTCCGAAAGAAGGTTATCTCGGCATTTCATTAGAAGAAATGAATCAGTATACTGGTGACTATTTACTTGTCCCAACAAAGGATGGAAAAGCGCCAAACCTTGATATCACGAACAGCGGTGTATGGAAGAAGAATCAAGCGGTGAAACAAGGGCATGTCCTGCACTACTCGATCAATGAATTTATCTATGCAGATCCGATCTCGGTTGAAAAACAGTCTGCTGCATTCAAAAAAATGCTGCTCAAATCATAATGTCAAAAAGACAAAGCGCTCATTAGGAGGCTTTGTCTTTTTTTCTTCTATTCTCACAAAATACTAGTCATAAGACTCATTTCTTCCCTTTTCAGGCGTATTGATTGAGCCTGATGGCTGTCTATGATTAACATGGAAGAGAATTGACAATGAGGAGGGATTTCTTGTGGCGAAGATTTTATTGATTACGTTCCCAGCTGAAGGACATGTGAACCCCATGTTAGGGATCATAAAAGCAATGACGGATCGAGGTGATGAAGTTCATGCGGTCACAACTGAACATTATCAGGAACGAATCAAACGCTTAGGCGCTCACGTACATATACATCCAGACTATATTCGCACATTAAGTGTGGAAGAAAGCGATTTAGATTCCATGCAGCCATTCTTTCATGCCATGCTGCAAACGTCATACGATATTTTAGAGGTGGTGGAGACACTTTCTCAGCAGCATTCATTTGATTTGGTCTACTTCGATATGTTTGGAGCAGGGGAGCTTGTTCGAGATTACTTGCACATTCCGAGCATCGGGTCCAACCCATCTTTTGTGCTGCAAGAGGCGCATTTTGATACACCGCTATATCGAAAGGATGAAAAGGCCGCTCATTTGTTAGAAAAAATAAATGAACGTTTTGGGGTACAGCCAACACGTTTAATGCAATTCATGAAAAACCGCGGAGAACTGAATATGGTGTATACAAGCGAATATTTTCAGCCGTCTGTCGATGCATTAAATGATTCGTATGTCTTCATCGGGCCGAGCTTTCTAAAACGAGCAGATCAGCACCAATTCCCGCTTGAAGCACTTGAGCAAGAAAAAGTCGTCTTTATTTCGATGGGTACAGTTCTTGGGGATACAGAAGCATTTTTTAATCTGTGTATTGATGCCTTTGCAGACTTTGATGGAAAAGTGGTCCTCGCAACAGGTGAAAAAGTGGATAGGTCTCTCTTAAAAGAGGCACCTTCTCATTTTCTGATTGAGCCTTATGTACCGCAGCTTGAAGTGCTCGAACTGACAGATGTGTTTGTGACCCACGGCGGCATGAACAGTGTCAATGAAGGCATTCATTATCACGTTCCGATGGTCGTCATTCCGGTCGACAAAGATCAGCCGATGGTGGCACAAAGGCTGACGGAATTATCTGCTGCCCGCGCACTTGATAAAGATCAGCTGACGGCAAAGCAGCTAAGAGAAACCGTGGAGACTGTTCTGGAAAGTAACACGTAT
The DNA here is from genome assembly GCF_000715205.1 of Bacillus zhangzhouensis. Classification (GTDB taxonomy): domain Bacteria; phylum Bacillota; class Bacilli; order Bacillales; family Bacillaceae; genus Bacillus; species Bacillus zhangzhouensis. The sequence goes on from NZ_JOTP01000001.1 coordinate 41,464, forward strand.
CGTGATGGGATCGAAAAAATTGAAAAAAGCTTCCAAACAGCAGGAGGAACAGAAAAAGCATTACGTGTGATTGATCAATTTATGCAAGCGAAACAGACTCAATAGATGAAAGTTTTTCAAAGGCGTCTGATCTATTCAAATAGGACTCCCACTTGACAAAAAATAACCAATCTTTTATCGTATACGTAACAAACGACGGAAGGGTGACCCAATGCAATGAAGTACTAATCCTATGACCTGTAAGCAAAATGAAAAAACGAAGGCAGTGAGCAAACGACTGATTTGCCATGTTTGCTACGTTTTCATTTTTTAGCTTCGGAATAGGATGGTACAGCTTGGGAATCAAAGAATGAGGTGATTGATACGTAGGATGTGTGTGTTCAGGTAACGAACGGCACGTCATTCTGTATCAATACGCTTATTTTTGTACACCATTTTGCCTCCTATTCTGAGAATGGGAGGCTTTTTCATGTCTCCTGATACGAAAGGAGAGGATTGGATGTTACTGAAAGCCAATCAGTTAAAGGTATTTCGAAAGGATCGGTTGTTATTTGATATTGAGGAGCTTGCTATCCATCAAGGTGATCGCATTGGTCTAGTGGGGGCAAATGGCAGTGGGAAAACGACTTTATTGCATGTGCTGGCAGGTCAAGAAAAACCAGACAGTGGAACGTTTGCTGCCACAACGACCTGTACGCTGCTTCCGCAGCTGAAAACAGCTGATGGCAGACAGAGTGGTGGAGAGATGACCCAGACCTATATTGAAAGGGCCTTAAGCCGTCCGTCTGCCCTTTTATTAGCAGATGAACCGACGACTCATTTAGATACAGAGCACATTGAGTGGCTAGAGGAGAAGCTGCGTGATTATCAAGGTGCCCTCATTGTCGTTTCACATGATCGTGCTTTTTTAGATGCGTTATGTACGGAGATTTGGGAGCTGGATAATGGGGTGCTCAAGCAATACAAAGGCAACTACACGCATTTTTCACAGCAAAAAGAGCTGGCGCATCGTCAGCAGGTGGAAGCGTACGAGGCTTATACACAAAAGAAAAAACAGTTAGAGCATGCGCTGGAAAAGAAAAAGAAAAAAGCGGACAAAGCCACAAAACCATCCCAAAAGCTGAAATCCTCAGGGCCTAAAATTGCAAAGCCTTACTATGCAAATAAGCAAAAAAAGCTGCAAAAAACAGCCAAATCCATTGAAACAAGAATGGAGAAATTAGAAAAGGTGGAAAGAGTAAAGGACGTCCAGCCCATTCAAATGACTCAGCATACGATGAAGGAAGTAGCAAGCCGTACCATTCTGCGAGTGAAAAATGTAGATGGCAAGGCGGGCGATAAAATGCTTTGGAAGCAGGCGAATGTGGAAGTGAGAGGCGGAGACAAAGTCGCCATCATTGGAAAGAACGGGAGCGGCAAAACGACATTTCTCAGAATGCTTGTGAATGGACATCCCGGTGTTTCTCGTTCAGAAGCAGTCAAATTAGATTATTTTAGTCAGGATCTTTCAGAACTGAAGGTAGATGAATCGATTTTACAAAATGTGCTGAAAGAGGCCGTTCAAGATGAGACAGTGGTTCGGACGGTTTTAGCGAGACTTGGGTTTCGGGGAGATGATGTGTATAAGCTTGCTAGCGTGTTAAGCGGGGGAGAACGGGTGAAGACCATGCTTGCGTCATTGCTCGTCAGTGATGCCAATGTCCTCATGCTGGATGAACCGACGAACTTTTTAGATCTGGCGGCAGTTGAAGCGCTAGAAGGACTATTAAAGGATTACCCAGGTACAGTTGTATTTGTTTCCCACGACCGCAGGCTCATTGAAAAAGTCGCCACTCGTATTCTGCATGTTCACGAAGAACGCATTGAAGGGTTTGATGGCACATATGAAGAGTATAGGCAAAAGGAAGAAAAACCATCTGTTACAAAGAGAGAAGAGGAGCTTCTGTTAATTGATATGCAGTTGTCTGAAGTGCTCAGCCGTTTAAGTATTGAGCCTTCTCAGGAGCTGGAAGAGACATTTCAAGCATTATTGAAAAGAAAGAAGTCTTTGGAGTCTTAAAAAGAAACCCCTGTGTTTACTGCACAGGGGTTTGTTCAATTCGTTCCTTTTTTAATTGTTCTAGTTCACTGACTGTGACCAGCTGGTAGCCTTGTTTGGTGAGCTCATGTATGATCTTCACTGCTGCCCGAGCTGAGCTGTCATAAATATCGTGCATTAATACGGTTCTGCCATCTGCTGCATGTGAGAGAACGTGGCTTGTGATCTGCTGGCTATTGCGAATTTTCCAATCCTCAGGATCCACATCCCACAAAGATACTTTCATATCAACCGCTTGATTGATGTCTTGATTTGTTCCTCCATATGGCGGTCTAAAGTGCGTAGGTGTATAACCGCTAGCTTTCTCAATCAGTTGCTGCGTGTCCTCTACCTGTTTCACCGCTTGCTTGAGAGGCAGTCTTGTTAATAAAGGATGGTTGTAAGAATGGTTTCCGATCTCATTTCCGCCTTTTAGAATGTCGGCAAGCATTCCAGGATAGTACTGGACCCTGCTGCCTAATACGAAAAAGGTGGCGTGTCCTTTATTTACCTTCAGCGCATCTAAGATTTTTGTCGTTGTCGCTGGATTTGGACCATCATCAAATGTGAGTGCGATGGCTTTTTTGTTCGGATCAAGCTTTGATTTTTGCGGCAGCTTCACCGCTTTTCTTTTTGGGGGCGGTTCTTTGATTTCATTTTTATTTTTGGTTTTATTCATATATTCTGGCTTCAATATATCTTTCAGCAAAGTCTTTTTGATCGCGAGCGTTTGCGAACCAAGATCCTCTGCGGCTACTTGAGAAGCTGGGAAATAAAACTCTACATATTTCTCTTTCAAGGCAAATTGACTAAAGTTTTGAGCAGTAGGGGCTGTTCCTTTCTGAAGGAGAGGTTGATCCTTAGACAAGGTTTTGTCCTTTCGAAGCTCCGTGTATGTAATATAGGATAATTTCTTTAAATAATTGGTTTTAGGCAGAAATAAATCTTTTGTGTCAAGAAAGTTTTTTTTCTGAAAATCAAAGTTGATCGTGAGATGATTAGTGGTCCCACTTTGCTGACCTGTATAGGTATAGGTTGTAAAGTGAATGGCAACGGATTGCTTCGCATAATGCACCATATCATAATCAATATTCAGTTCAAAGCGTTTATTTTCATCAATATCCTTTGCTTCACTGAATGTCTTTTTGAAATGCTCTAATGCTGAATTGGCATAGCTTTGAATCTTGTCATCTAGCTCTTTTTGGTGGAAAAGAGGATAGTTGACTGCATATCTCATAAATTTCCCGTCATTTACGAGAGTGACAATTTCGACATTTTTATAGTTCGTATCCTGCTTCACATTCTTCTTCTCTGTACCGCTTGCTTGTTGATTTTGAAAGAAAACAACTGCTCCAATGATGATCGCAAGCGCAAATAGGATGATACTCCATGTTCCCTTTACTGACACAACTTTCAAATCTCCTCTCATGACGGGTCATTCTTTATCAGTTTGACATCTGTTTGTAATATTTTTATAACATTTGACTTACTTTTGTAATTTTAGGTGATTTTCATGCGGAATGTCAACTATTTTCCTATTAAACTATCGGAAAAAATGATAGGTCTTTCAGAGCGAAAATAAGTGTAGGAAAAGAATCATCCCATCTCGTTGTGTCTCATTCATACCTTTAATAATTAAAAAAAGGGGCGTACATTGATTTTTCAGAGGCTGGCGGCTATAATTTTGATGATTATGATTCTCATTTTCAAACCGACTTTTAATGAAGAAAAGGATGACACCGATTTTGCAGGATAAGCGAACACCTCAACAAAAACGATCATCACATATTCTGTTCTTTTTGATATTTTTTCTCGCAGTCATTGGTTTGCTTACTGCTATGTTTTTTGCTGTTTCTTACGGTGCAAAAACATTGTCTCTGCAAACGGTTTGGACAGCTGTATTTGACTATCAGTCAGATGTCACAGAGCAGCAGATCATCCATGAATTAAGACTTCCGCGTGTTCTAGGGGCAGCACTTGTTGGAGCGGCCTTTGCTGTAGCGGGCGCTCTCATGCAGGGCATCACAAGAAACCCGCTGGCAGATGCGGGGATTTTGGGCATTAATGGCGGTGCGATGTTTGTTGTCGCTCTCTGTTTTGCTTTTTTCCCAGGCATGCCTTATTCAGCACTCATGTTCCTTTCTTTTATCGGTGCTGTACTGAGTACGCTGCTAATCTTTGCGATTGGGGCGGCTGGTGGTGTATTGACACCGCTGCGCCTGACCGTTGCAGGAGCAGTTGTCGCCGCATTGCTTCATGCGCTCAGCTCTGGAATCGCCATTTATTTTGATCTGAGTCAGGATCTGGCTTTTTGGTATGCAGGCGGTGTGGCTGGTGTGAAATGGCCGCAACTGACGATTCTCGCCCCGGTCATTCTGATTGTGATCGTATGGGCGATGTTATTAGGTCGTTCACTGTCGTTACTATCGCTCGGTGAAGATGTAGCGGCGAATTTAGGTGTGAAAACACGACAAGTGCGAATACTAGGAATGGCAGCTGCTGTCCTATTAGCAGGGGTTTCTGTATCAGCAGTTGGGTCCATTGGGTTTGTTGGGCTCGTTATCCCGCATATTGCACGAAAGCTGGTTGGTGTAAACTATCGTTTCGTCATTCCGATGTCAGCGATTTTAGGGGCTATGCTGCTTGTCTTTGCGGATCTTGCCAGCCGCACAGTGAATCCGCCAAGAGAGCTTGCCATTGGTGTGATGGTGGCACTTGTCGGTGTTCCTTTCTTCTTATACATTGCCAGAAAAGAAGGGAGGAACCTGTCATGAAGGAGAAACAGCGTGCTCTTGTCGTGACAGTCGCCTTACTTTGTCTGAGTGCTGCTGTGGTGCTGTATAGTTTAAATACCGGCACGCTGAAACTCAGTCCCATCGTTGTCGTCAAAACCTTATTTGGTTTTGGAGATTTCCAAAGTGTAACGGTGCTGTTTGATTATCGTCTCCCGCGAATTGTGGTGACGATTCTAGCGGGAATTGGTCTTGGCATCGCAGGTGGCATTTTGCAGAGTTTATCTCGCAATCCACTGGCCGATCCTGGGATTATTGGACTGAATGCAGGGGCAGCATTTGGCTTAATTATTTTTGTGACGTATTTCCACGCACTTGAAGGCAATCCGTCTCTTCTTATTCCGCTCTTTACATTTGGTGGTGGACTGCTCGCGGCAGCAGTCATCGTGCTCCTTGCATATGACCGGCATGAAGGGCTTGTTCCCATCCGGCTGATTCTAGTAGGAATCGCGGTTGCTGCGGGGTTTAGTGCATTGACTTTATATTTGTCATTGAAGCTGGATGAAGATACATACACGTTTGCTTCAAGATGGCTTGTGGGCAATGTATGGGGAAGAGACTGGATTCATGTGTTAGCGCTTCTGCCTTGGATTGTATGCCTTGTGCCGCTTACGCTGATGCAGGCAAGCACACTTAATGCATTGACGTTAGGAGATGCTGTCGCCTCAAGTTTAGGTGTACGTGTCCAGCGTAAACGCCTCTTTTTGCTTACCTTAGCTGTTGGCCTCGCTAGTGCAAGTGTCTCGATGACAGGCGGAATTGGCTTTATTGGCCTCGTCGCCCCGCATTTGGCTAGGCGGCTTGTCGGGTCACTGCATCAGTATTTTTTACCGGTTAGTGCGCTGCTTGGCATGTTGATTTTGGTCAGTGCCGATACAATCGGACGTTCCATATTTGCCCCAAATGCCATACCGGCGGGTGTGGTTGTGGCCTTTATCGGAGCCCCTTATTTTCTCTATTTATTGACAAAAACGAAATAAAAAATGAAAGAGGAACCCATCATGAAAAAATTACTTGTGTTTGGTTTAACGATCTGTTTCTTGATTCTTACCGCTTGCGGACAACAGGAAACAAAAAATACGACAAATCAAAATGATCATGGAACACCTAAGATTGCTTCCTTGTCTATTCATTTAACAAATGACTTATTGGCACTTGGTATCAAGCCCGCTGGCTCTGTCGTAGGGGGAGACTTAAAAGATTTCCTTCCACATGCGAAAAAGCAGCTGAGTCATACGAAGAAGCTAGGCATTGCAGCAGATCCAGATATGGAGTCACTGCTTGCTTTAAAACCAGATGTCATTTATGTCGATGAAGAACTAGCTGGACAAGACTTATCGAAATACAAGAAAATCGCCAAAACCGAAGTGTTTAATTTAAATGACGGCACGTGGCGGGATCATTTGAAAAAAATCGGTAAGCTCGTCAATAAAGAAAAAGAAGCCGATCAATATATCAAGGAGTACAATCAAGAAGCAAAAGAAGTGAAATCGCTCATCCAACATAAGATTGGAAACGGAAAAGTAATGGCGATCCGTGTGACTGCAAAGGAGCTTCGAGTATTTAGCATGAAGCGTCCAATGGGTCCTATTTTATACGATGATCTAGGGCTGACACCTGTTGATGGTGTGAAAAAGCTGGATAGCAAACGGCCATTCGAAGTGATTTCTCAAGAGGTTCTTCCTGACTATGATGCAGATGCTATTTTTGTCGTCGTTAACCGTGATGATAAAGCGCAACAGGCATTCAAACAGTTAGAACAGACACCGATCTGGAAAGGCCTAAAAGCCGTGAAGAAAAACCAAGTCTATCCTATTGCTGATCAGCCATGGCTCGATTACTCAGCACTAGGCAATAAAATGGCATTGGATGAAGCAAAAGAGATGTTTTCTAAATAAAAAGCACATGAATCAAGGCATCATTCCGCACATAGGAATGATGTCTCTTTTTTTGATTCGTTCTTCTATTCATTCGCTTGTTGCATACATATGAGAGGGAACGAGCAGTATCGCCCACATGAAGGGGAAAGGGAGGGTATACAGTTGGAGGTTCAAAAAATTAGTGCAGGTACGATTGCAAGGCTTGTGTTGCTTTTATTGGCGCTTGTTAACAGTGCTCTAACCGCTGCGGGAAAAAGCCCAATTCCTATTGATGAAGAAGGCGTTCAGCAATTCATCACGTTAGCTTTTCTCGGGATTACATCACTATGGGCCTATTGGAAAAACAATGATATTACGAAAAAAGCACGAACAAAAAAAGAAGAATAAGAGAAAACAGAGCCTTTTCATGATAAAAGGCTCTGTTTCATCGAAGCGTCGAACGCCTCTCCCCGCAATTTGATTCTTCCTGAAAGGCTTACGACCGGCGTTCTCTCATGTTGGTGAGGAATGCTTTCACTTCCTCAATGCTTAAGCCAATAGCTTTCGCTTCACTCATAAGATGCTTCCACTCTGACATATTCGAATCGGTCAGCTTTCTATGGGTGACATGTAACGTCTTTTCTTCCTGCTCCTTTCGGTAGGTTTGGAGCAGCTGATATAACCCTTCTTTAGGCATGCCGGATTGGACGGCATTGACTATATGCTCCCGCCATTCCTGTTCACCCCCCTCAGAGTAATGAAACATCATCGTCTCTGCATCAAACAGCTCTTGTAAGTCAATCTCTAGTGAAGAGGATATCTTTTTTAAAAACTGGACAGATGGATTCCGGTGGACACCACGCTCAATTTTACTCAAATACGACTTAGAAACATGGGCATCTTCAGCCAGCTGCTGAATCGAGTATCCTTTCCTCTTTCGGTAAATGCGTATCACCTTGCCTATCATTCGATAAATGATCTCCCTTCTCCCTGGCGAATAGTTCTGCGAGCTTTTCGTTCATTATAAGAAATAAATTGTTCTTTATAAAATTCAAAAACGTAAGAAACAGGAAGCAAACAAAAGAAAACGAACGATTTCGTTCTTTAAAAAGAACTATAAGACCTATTATGACATTTTTCTTTGCGGGTATTATCTTTTATAATCCAATCATTAACAAAAAGAAACCATATATAACCTTTTTGTGATGAACTCGGGAGGTATCTATGAATGAGAATATAGGTTTTAAGCAGCTGTTTTCTGTCATTAAAGAGAAAATGGCCCTTCTGATCCTGATTGTCCTGATCGTAACGGGCATTTCAGCCTACTATCAGTTCTATGTCTCGACTCCTGTATATCAGGCAACCACTCAAATTCTTGTTCATAAACGCAGCAATGACGCACAAGCGAATTTAAACGATATTCAAATGAACCTTCAATATACACGTACTTTTCAAGTCCTATTAAAAAGTCCGATCGTCACTGAAAAAGTAAAAGAAACCCTCAATCTCACAGAATCAGCTGAAGGATTAAAACACAAAATTGCCACAAGTACAGAAAATGAGTCTGAGGTCATAAATATTTCTGTACAAGATGAGGATCGCGCGAAGGCAGTAGCGATTGCGAATACCGCAACAGAGGTGCTGCAAGAAGAAATCAAAAAAACCATGAATATGGATCGCATTAATGTTTTGTCTGAAGCTAAGCTGTCCAACACGATTCTCATGAATTCAAGGAAATTCGTACATATCGTTCTGGCACTAGGCGCCTCTTTATTAGGGGGAATGACACTCATTTTCTTAATGAATTTACTCGATGATACTGTAAAACGAACACATCAAATAAGAGAAGAGATCGGATTGCCGTCGCTCGGCAGTGTCTATCAGATGCAAGCAGACAGGAGGGCAAAAAAAGACAAGCAGTCCGTCATAACGGGAGGACAGAACATTGATCTTTAAGAGGAAGAAAAGAGAAAAGAGAGATTTATCCTGTATTTCTGTATTAAATCCTCATTCTGTCATTGCGGAACAATTCCGTACGATCCGAACGAACATCGAATTCACATCGATCCAAACAAGGTTGAAGTCCATATTGGTGACATCCTCCTTGCCAAAGGAAGGGAAATCATTTACGGCTGCAAACTTAGCAGCTGTTTTTGCACAACAGAAAAAGCGGGTCCTGCTTATGGATGCTGATTTGCGAAAGCCAGCTGTTCATGAATATTTTGACCTGAGTCACCACACAGGTTTAACCAACGTGCTATTAAATAACTGCAGCTTGGAGGAAGCCATTTTACCTACACCGATTGAGCATTTAGAGCTGCTTCCGAGTGGAACCATTCCGCCGAATCCAGCAGAGCTGCTCTCCTCTTCTGTGATGAAGCAGCTATTTTATGAGATTGAACAGCAATATGACATGGTGATCGTTGATTCTGCACCGCTTCTGCCTGTTGCTGATGCTAAGATCCTGGCGAACCGTACGGATGGAAGCATTCTCGTTGTATTAAGCGGCAAAACAAAGATTGCCGCCGTAAAGAAGTCAAAAGAAGTATTAGAAGGAACAACAGGCAAACTGCTTGGCGCTATGCTCAATGGAAAGAAAGAAAAAAAGGGCAGGCTGTATATGTATTAAAAAGATTGATAGGTGATGTCTCCTAATCTTTAACAACGGAGGCACTCGATCCTGCTGTGGGCATAACCGGTGCCTTAGATGCTCGTCATCAATAGTGGGGTGTGAGGACGGGTTTGATGCCCATTTTACGTAAGAATAGTGATGTTGAAAAAGGGGGAGGAGCGTTGACTTACGCCCAAAGATTATCAATCATCGTGGCACTAGATTCATATCTCATCTTAATTGCCGTCTTCTTTGGCTTTCAATTTGTCCAAGAGGCGGCGTTAACCGTATATACATTTGAAATGCTTGTCATTTCTTCGCTTAGTCTGCTCATTGGGCACCATGTATTTGCCTACATTTTTCATGTGTACAAGCAAGTATGGGCATATACAGGGGTGAGAGAGCTATTTTCTTTAATGAAGACCTTTGTGTGTTCTTTTTTATTTTCAATGACGATGCTGTACTTTTTCGTGCAGACATGGCCATTTCGATTTTTATTCATCGTTTGGCTTTTCCATGTCTTGTTCATCGGGTCATCTCGTATGGCCTCTAGACTATTTCATGATGGCACAAAGCGGCTGCAGGTAGAGAAGGAGCGGGCATTAATCATTGGTGCTGGATCAGCCGGGACCATTATTGTTCGTCAGCTTCAGCAGTCGAGTGATGTACATATTGAGCCAGTCGCCTTCATCGATGATGACAAGACGAAGCATAAGCTTGAAATCATGGGTCTGCCCGTCCTTGGGGGAAAAGAACATATTCAAACAGCAGTCGTGATGATGGATATTCAAAAGATCATCATCGCTATTCCTTCCAAAAGCAGCCACACCTTAAAAGGGCTGTATAAGGAATGTGTAGCGACTGGCGTCAAAACACAGATTATGCCGGAAATGGAGCAGATTTTAAAAGGAACCCATGCGCTGAATCAATTACGGGATGTACAGCCAGAGGATTTACTAGGAAGAGAGCCGATTCAATTAGATACAAGTCGTCTATCTGTTCACTTAAAGGGAAAAACGATCATGGTGACAGGGGCAGGCGGGTCCATTGGGTCAGAAATCTGTCGTCAAATTTGTGTGTTTGCCCCTCAAGCGATTGTGCTTGTGGGACATGGAGAATTTAGCATTCATTCTATTTTACTAGAGCTGAAAGGATTATATGAGGGCAGCATCAGTCTCTATCCACAAATTGCGGATATTCAAGATAAACAGAAAATGAGTGAAATCGTTGGTCATTTTCAGCCGGATATGATTTATCATGCTGCCGCACATAAGCATGTCCCGCTCATGGAGATTAGTCCAAAAGAAGCGGTGAAAAACAATATTATCGGGACAAAAAATGTCGCAGAAGCCGCACATGAGCACGGAATCGAAACCTTCGTCCTCATTTCATCTGACAAAGCGGTCAACCCTGCCAATGTGATGGGAGCCACAAAGCGGTTTGCTGAAATGCTGATCATGCAAATGGGGGCAAGCAGTGAGACGAAGTTTGTGGCCGTTCGATTTGGGAATGTACTCGGAAGCAGGGGGAGCGTCATACCAATCTTTAAAAAACAAATCGAAAAAGGTGGACCGGTGACGGTCACGCATCCAGCCATGACAAGATATTTTATGACCATCCCAGAAGCATCAAGGCTTGTCATTCAGGCAGGCGCACTTGCAGAAGGAAGACAGATCTTTGTTTTAGATATGGGGGAGCCAGTGAAAATTGTCGACCTCGCAGAAAACCTCATTCACCTCTCAGGCTACACCACAGACCAGATTCCGATTACCTTCACGGGCATTCGACCCGGAGAGAAAATGTACGAGGAGTTACTCAACCAGCATGAAAAAGCACAGGAGCAAATTTTTCCGAAAATTCATATCGGTCATGCGTTGGATGGTGATCCATATGTGCTGAACCGCTTTATCCATGAATTTGACATGATGAGTGACGAGCAAATGAGACAAGCGTTATTTGCTGCCATTGAGTCGCATGATTTGTTGTCTGAACAGATGAAAAGAGAGGAGGAGACGCTTGCCAATGAAGAAAAAAGTCTTGTTTTGCGCAACGGTTGATTATCATTTTAAGGCATTCCACCTTCCGTATTTTCGGTGGTTTCAGGAACAAGGATGGGAAGTGCACACAGCGGCAAATGGTCAGCTGGAGCTGCCGCATGTGGATCAAGCTCATTTCATTCCGATTCAGCGCTCCCCTTTTCATTTACGCAACCGGCTTGCGTATGTGGAGCTGAAGAAGCTGCTAGAGAAAGAGCATTACGACTTGATCCATTGTCACACACCGATGGGAAGTGTCATTGGCAGGCTTGCAGCCAAAAGCACGCGCAAAAAAGGGACAAAGGTTCTTTACACCGCACATGGGTTTCACTTTTGGAAAGGGGCGCCGCTTCAAAACTGGCTGCTTTATTATCCAATTGAGAGATGGTTCATTCGATATACAGATGCTCTTATCACCATTAATGGAGAAGATTATGAAAGAGCGGATCGTCTATCAAAAGAGCGGGCATCTGTGCATTATGTTCCAGGTATGGGTGTGGATATGAAGCGGTTTGCACCTGTCGATGACAAAGAAAAGAAGCGCCTTCGCACAACCTATGGCTTTACCCCACAAGATTTTATCGTGCTGTGTGCTGGCGAATTGAACGCCAATAAAAATCAAAGGATGCTCATCAAAGCATGTGCACAGTTGAAGAGGAAAATACCGAATGTGAAGATCGTGTTTGCCGGAGAAGGGGCAAGTAGGCCGTTCTATGAAAAGCTGGTACGCCAGTTGAATCTTGAGCAGCATGTCCACTTTGCTGGTTTTTGCAAACAAATCGAGGAATGGATGCATGTGAGTGATGTATGTGTGTCAACCAGTCTGAGAGAAGGGCTCGGCATGAACCTTCTTGAAGCGATGTCTGCTGAGAAACCGGTCATTGCAACTGAAAATAGAGGACACTGTGAGCTTGTCAAACATGGAGTGAACGGCTTTTTAATCAAACCACAAGATGTGAATGGTTTAGCAGATTATTTGCAGCAGCTTTATCACAAAAAGGAACAGCTGCACCTCATGGGAAAAGCGGGGCGTTCCATGGCTCATGCATTTGCACAGGAGCAGACGGCGAGTGCCATGGAAGAGATTTATACGGCCTATATGGGTCATGCAGAGAAGGTGATGCAGCATGCGTAAGCCGAAGGTGTCTATCATCATGGGCGTCTACAATTGCCAAGAGACAGTAGAAGAAAGCATTGAATCCATTCTTCATCAAACCTATAAAAACTGGGAGCTCATCATATGTGATGACGCATCAACAGATGGCACCTATGAGAAAGTGCTCCCTTATACAAAGCATGAACCTGAAAGAATTCGTCTCATCCGAAATACACACAATGAAAGACTTGCCGCCAGTCTGAATCACTGTCTAGCTGAAGCGAGTGGAGAATTGATCGCCAGACAGGATGGTGATGATCTGTCGGTGTCGACACGTTTAGAAAAACAGGTTTATTTCCTCGAAACACATCCTGAATATGATGTGGTCGGTACGGCGATGACGGTTTTTGATGAGTCTGGAACGAAGGGCGTGCGTGCACTTGTCTCAGAGCCTAATCGAAAGGTGCTGGCAAGAGGCACTCCTTTTTGTCACGGAACTATTATGATGAGAGCTTCTGCATATAAGGATTTAAATGGATATCGCTCTGTGAAAACAACAAGGCGTATGGAAGATATCGATCTGTGGATTCGCTTTTTTGCTGCTGGAAGGAAAGGCTTTAACTTGCAAGAACCGTTATACCTTGTGAGAGAGGATGAAGCGGCTTTTCAGCGCCGGAAGTTCAGATATTCCATGGATAATGCGTGGCTCGTTTTAAAAGCATGCTGGCTATTAAAGTTGTCGCCGTTTGATTATCTATTTGCTCTCAAGCCGGTGGCCCGCGCCTGTTTGTCACCGAAGATCATGAGGCTTTATCACCAGCGGAAGCTGGAGGCGTCTATGCTGAAAAGGAGGACGATCCGAGATGAGTGAGCCAAAGCGTGTACTCCATATTGTGGGCGGGATGAACCGCGGCGGAGCAGAAACGATGATCATGAACATCTATCGTGCACTCGACAGAAATGTCCTTCAATTTGATTTCATTACCCACCGACAGGACGTCTGTGATTATGATGAGGAAATTCGTCGGCTTGGGGGACGCATCTTTTACGTCCCAAGTATTGGTGCGTCCTCTCCTTTGGTTTTTGTGAAAACACTGACAAAGACAATGAAGCGAAATGGACCTTATCAGGCAGTGCATGCACATACGGATTTTCAAACAGGTTTTTCCGCACTTGCTGCTAAACTGGCGGGCGTTAAGGTGCGCATTTGTCATTCACATAATACGGCTTGGAAACAGTCGCCAACCTGGCTTGACCACTTGATGCTCAAAGGGTTTCGTCAGCTGATCTTTGCCTTTTCTACACAGCTAGTCGCATGCGGCGAAGATGCCGGTGTTTTTTTATTCGGGCAGAAAAAAATGAAAAATGGACGAGTTGAGGTTTTGCCAAATGGGATTGATTTGAACCTTTTCTTTCAGCCTGAGCCAGAAGAAAAGGTGGAGATGAAAAAGCAGCTTCATCTTCACGAAAAGAAGCTGGTCATTGGTCATATTGGGCGATTTCATGAGCAAAAAAACCATGTTTTTTTCATTGAACTGGCACAGACTTTAAAGAAGCAGGGGGTCTCATTTCAGCTTGTCCTCGTAGGAGATGGACCACTGAGACAAGTGGTAGAATCGTATACGAAAAAAGCAGGATTAATGGAGGACATTGTCTTTACGGGTGTCGTGTCTGAGGTTCCGCAGTATATGAAAGCATTTGATGTGTTTGTGATGCCCTCCTTGTTTGAAGGCCTTCCGCTTGTATTAGTGGAAGCACAGGCATCTGGCTTACCTTGTGTGATTTCAGATCATATTACAGAGGAGGTTGATCTAGGCTGCGGGCTCGTTAAACGGAAGTCACTGCGGGATTCAGCGCATGAATGGATGAAGGCTGTTCTTGAAGCATATCATGCAGAACCTCCTCTTCAAGAGACCATTACCTCTCAGCTTGAGCAAAGAGGATTTGATGTGAAACAGAATATCACACGTGTGATGAATGTATATGGATTGTAAGGAAGGATTGGCAGATGGCGGTATATTTGGTGAACATGATCATGGTCTATTTATGGTCGAGCTTTGCTGCATTTTATGGCAGGCGTGATGATACCATTCAAAGCGGATGGCGGCCTAACAAGCTTCTGGTGTTTTTTCCGTTTTTATTTCTTTGTATTGTAGCTGGTATTCGGTACAAAGTGGGAACCGATTTTGTGACCTATGGACAGATGTATGAGTTCTCCATCAACTATGAAAAGCCTTGGCATATATTTGGATTCGGTGTGGACAAAGTCGCAACCGATCCGGGGTTTACGTTCATTTTATGGATGCTCAATCAACTATCACATGAGCCGCAAATGATGTATATCTCGGTCGGGGTCATCACCTATTTTTTTATTATCAAGACGCTGGTGCGATATGGGCGGCCCTTTGAGCTCAGTATGCTGCTTTTTCTCGGCACCTTTCATTATTATGCTTCATTTAATGGGATGCGTCAGTATATGGTGGCTGCGGTTCTTTTTTATGCCATCCGGCTCGTTATCAATGGTGAATGGAAATTGTATTTTCCGCTCGTCCTTGTGAGTTCGTTGTTTCATTCATCGGCTCTCATCATGATTCCAGTATATTTTATCGTGAGAACAAAGGCTTGGTCATGGATGATGCTTGTCTTATGCATGATTTTCTTAGGCTTAACTGCTCTTTATGACCGTTTTATCTCCGTGTTTGTGGTGATGCTTCAGGGGAGTTCTTATGGTCATTATGAGGAATGGCTTACAACGAATACGAATGGAATGAATGTGACAAAAATCGGTGTATTGATTCTGCCTCTTCTGCTTGCTTTCTTTTATCGAAAACGACTTCGTGAGCTGACACCTGAAAGTGATTACGTTGTGAATTTTTGCTTGCTTGGTTTCTTGTTTGGCATTCTTGCAACAAAGGATGTCATTTATGCAAGATTTCATATTTATTTTGGTTTATATCAGCTCATTTTACTGCCATATTTCACACGTATTTTTGATCAGCGGTCTAATGTTTTTATGTATGTAGGGATTGCTGTTTGCTATATTTTGTACAGCATCATGCTGATGCCGTTCGATTCTTCTGTTTTACCGTATAGAACGATTTTCACAAAGTAGATTTGAAGAAAGGTGGGGCATGCTGTAATGCCAGCTATCAGTCTATTGGTCGCAGTCTACAATACGAGTCAATATGTGGAGCAATGCCTTCAATCGATTGCAGATCAAAGCTTTTCAGATATAGAGGTCATTCTCGTCAATGATGGATCTACAGATCACAGCGGAGCATTGCTTGAAGTGTTTGCTGAGCGTGATGAGCGTTTTCGGGTGATTCATCAAACCAATCAAGGGTTAGGGGCTGTGAGAAACCGGGGCATAGAAGAAGCAAAAGGGACGTATCTCGCCTTTGTTGATTCAGATGATATTCTTGCTCCTCATTACTGTGAAGCCTTGTATAAAAAAGCCGAAATAACCGGGGCAGATCTTGTTGTAAGTGAGTATTGGATTCAATTTGAACAGTCAAAACGAACAATACCGACGACTCTTTTAGCCCATCGATCAACCGATAAAACGAGTTTAATAGAAGCACTATTACATGGAGATATCACTGGATTTTCATGGAATAAGCTGTATCGGCGTGCTTTTATCGAAGAACACCACATCCGTTTTCCGTTGCGGGGTGAGCTTGAGAACATTGAAGATCAGCATGTGACGCTGCGTTGTTTTTCTTTATCACGTGTCATTGCCTTTGTTCATGAGCCTCTATATTATTACCGGGTTCATCTGTCATCGATTGTGCAGCGATACCAAAAGCAGTATTTTCAGCATGGTCTGACCTTTTATGAAGCGCAGCGCTTGTTTTTAAAAGAGCATGATGAACTGCCTCAGTATGAGAAGGCCTTAGATTTTTTTATGGTCAATCATACGCTTCACTGTATGCTCAATGAATGGAAGAGCCAGAATTCACTCTCTTTTCAAGAAAAGCTTGATCACATGAGGGAAATGGTGACACACGAGACCTTTCAGCGTGCAGTCAAACAAGTGGAACCATCCAAGCTCACCATGCGGAAGCGAATGATTCTATTTCTTGCAAGGTGTCAGTGGGTTTATCCGCTCTCTGCCGCCACTTCAAGTTATCAAAAATGGATCGAATATCAAACAAGGAAATAGGGGTGAAAAGATTGACATTGCAGCAATTGAAGGCACACGCCGCAGAGTGGCTGCTCTTAAAGGTCAAATATCCGCTTGAATATAGGCTGAGCCGCCACAAGCTACCAGAGATGAGCCATCAGAAAAAAATCATTCTCACGCTGCTGCCAGCGCATGATAATTTGGGGGACCATGCCATTGCCTATGCGAGCTATTGTTTTTTAAAGAAGCACTTTCCAGCCTATGAAATCATAGAAGTGGACATGAAAGAGATGTATCGCCTCGCACGCCCGCTAAAGCGAATGCGGCACCCGGAAGACATCGTCTGTATCATCGGTGGGGGCAATATGGGGGATTTATACCGATACGAAGAATGGACAAGGCAATTTATCATGAACACCTTCAAGTCCTATCCCGTGATTCAGCTGCCCGCTACTGTTCATTTCACCAAAACAAAAAGAGGGAAAAGAGAAGAACGTCGTGCTATTCGAACGTATAAACATCACCCAAGACTGCTCCTTATGGCAAGAGATCAAACAACCTATGAATGGATGAAACATCATTTTCCTGATAAAGATGTGTGGAAACAGCCTGATATGGTGCTGACATTAGACGAGTCATCAAAGGATCAAAAGCGTGAAGGGGTACTGCTTTGTCTTCGTGAGGATAAGGAAGCGTATCTCGCCCAAAAGGAGCGGCAGCAACTTCAGCAGCATGTCAAAGAGACGTATGATCAAGTCGGTTTCATTACGACGACAATTGGCAAACGAGTCGATCGAACCACCCGCTTAGCGGAATTATCAGCCTTGTGGACCGAGTTAAGGCAAGCACAAGTCGTCGTGACAGACCGTTTACATGGCATGATCTTTTGTGCGATTACACATACACCATGTGTTGTCCTCAGATCGTTTGATCATAAGGTGATGGAAGGGTATGAATGGGTGTCGCATCTTCCATTTTTAACCCTTTTAAAAGAACCAAATGAGGCAGCTGTGAAAGAGGCGATGCTTCAGCTTATGAAAACAAGCGGTCAAAAGGGAGAGGAAGCTGGATGAAGATCGTTAGACGCCGCGTGAAAACACAATGAATCGTGCGTTTCTTTATAATGTCAGTGCGAACTTAATGACGTTTGTCTTGATGATGCTCATGTCTGTTTGTTTAACGCCTTACATTGTTCATACGCTTGGTGTAGAAGCATTTGGCTTAATTCAACTTACGCAAAATATGATCAACTATTTATCAGTCATTACGGCTTCATTAAGTGCTGTTGTTGTGCGTTTTTTTTCTGTGGCGGCTCATAAGGGAGAGATGGAAAAGGCGCAGCGCTATCTCGCCTCCTATTTCGTGAGTTCGATTTTTTTATCAATCAGTCTCTTTTTGCTTTGCATTGTATTGTCTCAGCAGATGGTTAATTGGCTACATGTGCCTGTTCATCTCGTCAAAGACACACAGATCGCCTTTATTTTAGGGGGTCTTTTATTTATGCTCAATTTCGTCATGTCCGGCATTGGGGCTGCGCCGTTTTATGCGAACAAGTTATATGTATCTAGTGCTGGTCAGGCCATTCAGATGTTTTGCAGGGCGCTTGTCATTGTGCTGTTATTTACATTGACAACACCAACCATTTGGCATATACCGCTTGCGGCCGTCATTGGGAGCTTAGCGGCTATGGGGGTCGGCATCTATTATTTTAAGAAACTCATTCCTTGGTTTTCGTTTAAGTGGCGGCATGTCTCTTTCTCTTCTAGTCTCACTCTTGTTCGATCAGGGGTATGGCATTCATTTGAGCAGATGGGGATTTTGTTGTTTTTACAAATTGATTTATTGATGACCAACTTGCTGATGGGTGCGGAAGCGACTGGCCAGTATGCCGCCATTTTACAATTCCCATTATTATTGCGTACGCTTGCAGGTACACTTGCGGTTGTGTTTGCGCCAACGATTACGAGATTCTATTCGAATCAGGACAAGCAGGGACTCGTTCAATATGCCGCCAGCGCTATGAAGTGGAGTGGTTTATTTGTTGCGTTCCCAGCCGCACTCCTAGGAGGTCTCGCCGGCCCGCTTATGCTTCTATGGCTTGGACCAGCCTTTGAGGAGCTGAAATGGCTTCTTATGATTCATGCTGCTTATTTATGTTTGACGTTGATGTTTTTACCACTGACATATGTGCCGACTGCCTTTAATCGATTGAAAGTACCAGCAGTTGCCACGCTGATATTAGGCGCTTCTAATGTGCTTTTAGCCTATGGATTGACCCATATGCTTCAGCTTGGTTTATATGGCATTGCATCAGCAGGTGCCATTGTTTTATTGATCAAAAATATCGTGTTTCTCCCATTTTATACGTCCAAGATTACGAAACAGAAACGCACAATCTTTTACAAACATACATTGGTTCCGCTAGTGGGAGCTCTATTGATTTGGGGCGTCTGCGCAGGAATTCAGTTTGTATATGACGTGACCTCATGGTGGGAGCTATTTTGTATTGGTGGACTTTGTTTCATTGTCTACATGGGCTACTTGTATCAATTTGCAGGAACAAAACAAGAGCGGATGCAGCTGGTGCGTAAGGTAAAACAAGCTGCCGCTGAACGAGCGGTCTCCCGCTAGTGTGAAAAGGAGATGCAATGATGAAAAGAATGATAGATGTGATCGTGGCACTGATTCTGCTTATCGCAGGCAGCCTTCTTTTTCTTCTCGTCTATGGACTCATTAGATGGAAAATTGGTGCGCCTGTGGTGTTTCGACAGGAACGACCCGGTCTATATGGCCAGCCTTTTATGCTATATAAATTTCGGACAATGACCGATGAACGCGACGAACAGGGCGTGCTGCTACCAGATCATCTTCGATTAACAAAAACCGGCGCTTTGATTCGCAAGCTCAGTCTCGATGAATTGCCGCAGCTAGTCAATGTGCTAAAAGGAGAGCTCAGTCTCGTTGGGCCAAGACCTCTTTTGATGGAGTATTTACCAATGTATACAGAGCAGCAAGCAAGGCGTCATCTTGTGAAGCCTGGCATCACTGGGTGGGCACAGGTGAACGGAAGAAACACGCTTTCCTGGGAGGAGAAATTCACTTATGACCTCTGGTATGTCGAGCATCAATCGCTTTGGCTTGATATGAAAATTTTATGGATGACCTTGCTGAAGGTCATCAAAACAGAGGGGGTGCAGCAGCCGCATCATGCCACAGCTGAAAAATTCAAAGGAACCGATATGTAATCAACAAACCATTGGTGTTATTGGGGCTGGCGGGCATAGCAAAGTCATTCAGGACTTGGTTTTTGCGCATCCTGATTACTCATTGTGTGCCGTATTAGATGATCAATTTGAAGAGACAGTCACTCAGAGCGGCATTCTGTATGGACCGATCTCCATGAGTCAGCAGTTGAGAGAGAAAATGCCTCATACGAAATGGCTAATTGCCATTGGACAAAATGAGATCAGACAGATGGTAAAGGAACGTTTGCCGTTTGAAAACATGGCGTTTGCCACACTCATTCATCCAGAGGCGGTGATTAGTCCAACAGCTGTCATCGGTAGGGGAACTGTGGTGATGGCAAGGGCTGTTGTGCAAGCAGATGCAGTCGTCGGTGAACATGCGATTATCAACACAGGGTCTATCGTAGAGCACGATTGCTTACTCGAATCGTTTGTACACCTCTCACCAGGAGCAGTCCTTACAGGCTGTGTTTCCGCGCGTGAGGGTGCCCATATTGGAGCAGGTGCCGTTGTGACACCCGGTACATCTATTGGAAGCTGGACAGTCATTGGTGCAGGAGCGGCCGTGACCAGAGATATACAGGATCAGAAGGTTGCTGTAGGAGTTCCTGCAATTGAGATCAAAGATCGGAGAGAAGGTGGGAAATCATGAAAGAAAGAAAACGAATCTACTTATCTCCTCCTCATATGAGCGGAAAGGAGTATATGAAAATAGAGGAAGCCTTTAAGAGCAATTGGATTGCGCCGCTAGGACCTCTTGTCAATGAATTTGAGCAAGTGGTCGCAGACTATGCAGGGGTGAAGAGAGGAGCGGCTTTATCTTCAGGGACAGCAGCGATTCACCTCGCCTTAAAGCTCATTGGCGTTCAAAAGGGGGACGTTGTTTTTTGCTCCACCCTCACATTTGTTGCAAGTGCAAATCCTATTTTATATGAACAAGCGACGCCCATTTTTATTGATTCTGAAAGGGAGACATGGAATATGTGCCCGCTTGCTTTAGAGAAAGCCTTTGTCGAAGCAAAACGTCTTGGGCAAAAACCCCGCGCGGTCATTGTCGTTCATTTATACGGACAAAGCGCGAAAATGGACGACATCGTGGCGTTGTGTGAAGCGTATGATGTGCCGATCATTGAAGATGCGGCTGAATCGTTAGGCGCTCTGTATAAAGGTAGAAAAAGCGGCTCAATAGGCAGGTTTGGCGTCTATTCGTTTAATGGAAATAAAATCATTACAACTTCTGGAGGCGGAATGCTTGTGAGTGATGATGAAGAGGCGATCGAACACTGCCGCTTCCTCGCTTCACAGGCAAGAGAACGTGCCATGCACTACGAGCATCAAGAGATGGGATACAACTATCGCATGAGCAATCTGCTAGCAGGTGTAGGGATTGCCCAAATGGATGTATTGGACGA
This sequence comes from Bacillus zhangzhouensis, assembly GCF_000715205.1. GTDB lineage: Bacteria > Bacillota > Bacilli > Bacillales > Bacillaceae > Bacillus > Bacillus zhangzhouensis. Next base: position 62,715 of record NZ_JOTP01000001.1, read on the forward strand.
GCGAGTTGAACAAAAGCGCCGCATTTTCCAGCGTTATCAGGACGCTTTATCCGAAGTAGAAGGTCTTCATTTTATGCCAGAATATCAAGGAACCAAGTCCAACCGCTGGCTAACGACATTGACCATTGATCATAATGCGCAGATTTCGCCAGTAGACATCATGGCTGCGTTAGAAAAAGAACAGATCGAAGCACGGCGTGTATGGAAGCCGCTTCACCAGCAGCCGCTCTTTCGCGATTATCCATTTTATACAGCTGCTAAAGGGACACCTGAATCTGAGTTATTATTTGAGACGGGTCTTTGTCTCCCATCTGGAACAAGCATGACAGATACAGAACAGGATCGTATCATTGACACACTACATGACGTCCTGCGAGAAAAAACATTCACCTCTTCACAGGCTGCTCGTTCATAAGCAGCCTGCCTCTCTTTTTATCAAATTCCTCAACTTATGGAATATAAAGGAAAATATATTGTCATTTCGTTTCAAATATGATATTGACAACGGTGTACTTCCTCCTTAAAATGAAAATGATTATCAGCATCAATTAGGAGGAGCAACATATGTCTATTTGGAAAAATATTCCGAAAATTAAAATAAATATCGTATTTACTTTCCTACTCATCTTTTTATTAGTAGGCTGCTCTCAAGCAAACAATGGAACGGGTGGAAAGAAGGATCATCCTGACATGATCACAATGGCTTGGCCAAGAGATATTGGCGAAATGAATCCGCACATCTACAATCCATCACAATTGTTTGCACAATCGATGATTTATGAGCCATTGGTCAGCTATCAAAAGAATGGAAAAATGAAACCTGAATTAGCGAAGTCATGGGATGTTTCAAAGGATGGCAAGGTGTATACATTCCATTTAAGAGACGGAGTGACATTCTCAGATGGCTCTGATTTTAACGCGGGCATTGTCAAAAAGAACTTTGATACGATTTTAAAAAACAAAGATTTACATAGCTGGTTAGGTGTCATTAAGAAAATCAAAAAAACAGAAGCTGTGGACAAAAATACGTTTAAACTCACATTAACAGCGCCTTATTATCCAACTGTTCAAGAATTAGCAGTCGTCCGTCCGGTTCGTTTCTTAGGCGAAGCAGGTTTTCCTAAAAACGGAGATACGTCAAAAGGAATTGAAAAACCAGTAGGCACAGGCCCTTGGGTATTAAAAACGTATAAAAAAGATGACTATGCGATTTTCGAACGAAATGATCATTATTGGGGAGAGAAACCAAAGGTCAAGGAAATCAAGGTGAAGGTCATCCCAGATGCTGAAACGAGAGTGATGGCATTTGAAAAAGGCGATGTGGATTTACTTTATGGAGAAGGAACCATTAGCCTTGATGCTTACAAACAACTAGAGGCAAGCGGCAAGTATGAAACGAACATGTCAGAGCCTGTTGCAACGAGACAGCTTGTGATGAATACAAAAGTGGATCAGCTTTCAGATGAGAAAGTGCGTCACGCCCTTCAGTATGCCTTCAATAAGAAATCAATGGTAGAAGGTGTAACCTCTGGCTTAGAAGATGAAGCAGATCACATTTTGCCGACCAACATGCCCTATACGTCCAATATTAAGGTGAAGTCTTTCCAATATGATGTGGACAAAGCTAAAGCATTGCTAGACGAAGCGGGCTGGACACTTCCAAAAGGGAAATCCGTTCGTGAAAAAGATGGAAAAGCGCTTGAATTTAGTATGATGTATGATTCAGCAGAATCGATTCAAAAAGCGATGGCCGAGACGCTGCAGGCAGAGTGGAAAGCCATTGGCGTTGGCGTCAAACTTGAAGGCGTAGAGCTTGCGACACAGGTTCAACGATTTAAAGCCAATAAATTTGATATGAACTTCTTTAGCAACTACGGAGCGCCGTATGATCCGCATACATTTATGAACGTCGTCTCATCAGATGGTTTTGGCTTCAAAGAAGCCATCTCAGCATATCCAAATAAGGAAAAGCTGATCAAAGAAATGAATGAAATTCCATCAACAACAAATGAAAACAAACGCAAAGCACTTTATTCGTCAGTCTTATCTTCTTTGCAGGATCAAGGGGCGATTGTGCCAATCTCTTATTTTAAAAAGACAGCCGTTTATCAAAAAGATGTGAAGGACTTTGAGTTCCCTGCGAATCGAGATGAACATCCTTTCACAGGCATCAAACTCAAGTAACAGAAGGAAGGTAAGGAAATGGGCCGCTATATCATCAAACGAATGCTCTCAATCATCCCTGTATTTCTATTAGCCACACTTTTCACAACTGGTATGATTCACCTTTCGCCAGTTGATCCGGCTGAGGCATATTTAGCAGCGGCTCATATCCAGCCCAATGATGAAATATTAGCGCAAAAACGAAGTGAATTCGGCTTAGATGAACCGTTTTATATGCAGTATCTTCATACCATTGAAAAAGTCATTCACCTTGATTTTGGCCGATCGTATATGTCGAATCAGCCTGTGCTTGATGAGGTCATCTATAGGATACCGGCGACCATTCAATTGGCGTTCACCAGTCTGCTGCTCGCGATTTGTGTCAGCATTCCGCTAGGCTTTTTCAGCGGCATGAGAAAAAATGGCGTCGTTGATCATGTGAGCCGGCTCATTTCTTTCTTAGGAGCATCTATCCCGACATTTGTCTTGGGGTATTTGCTCATCTTCTTTTTTTCCGTGAAACTCGATCTCTTACCGGTTGAAGGTGTCGGGACATGGGAGCATCTCGTCCTGCCATCAATCACACTGGCAGTGCCTTTAATTGCGATGTATACGAGATTACTACGGTCAAGTGTGAGTGAGGCGCTTCAAGAGCCTTTCGTTCAATATGCGAGAATCAGAGGATTAAAGGAACAGTCGATCATGTTCAAGCATGTATTTAGAATCGCGATTTCGCCGATGCTGACAGGACTTGGTGTGAACCTTGGCAAATTGCTGACAGGAACCATTATTGTAGAGGCGGTTTTTTCATGGCCTGGGTTTGGGCGTTTTTTTATTGAAGCGATCTTTAACCGGGATTTGCCGGTCATTCAATTCTATGTGTTGATGGCAGCATGTATCTTTATCTTGAGCAGTTTGATTGTTGACTTGCTTCAGCTGATCATTGACCCTCGTATTTCTAGAAAGGAAGGCCGCCAGCAATGATGACAAAAGTACAACATTTCTTCTATCATCAAAAGATGATCTCGATCTGCGTTTTGCTGCTCGGTCTCCTGCTGATTGTGACAGTATGTGCACCATGGATTGCTCCACATGATCCGGCGGCTGTCAATCTTGCCATGAAGCTAAAGGGCTCTTCGTGGGAGTATCCTCTTGGAACGGATCAATTAGGAAGATGCAATTTATCTCGTATTCTATATGGTGCGCGCATTTCACTAGGCTGTGCGTTATTAATCTTTCTCTCTTCTTTATTGATTGGATTAATCGTTGGCTTGTTTGCTGGTTATAAAGGGGGCTGGATTGATCACGTCTTAATGAGAATCTGCGACGGGGTCATGGCTTTCCCGAACTTGGTGCTGATCCTTGGGCTAGTGGGTATTTTTGGCCCGGGGCTATCTCAAGTAGTGCTTGCCTTGATGCTTGTGCAATGGGTGTATTACGCCCGCGTCTTCCGAGGGATGGTGCTCAGTTTAAAAGAACAGAATTTTATTGCAGCTGCGAAGATCAGTGGAACTTCACACTGGAACATCATGAGAAAGCATATGATTCCAAATGTTCTGCCGCCTTTAGCAGTGATTGGCACACTCGAAATGGGCTGGGCGATTATGGACATTTCTGCGATGTCTTTTCTCGGCTTGGGGGTTCAGCCTCCTATGCCTGAATGGGGAGCGATGATCCATGAAGGGAAGTCGTACATTCAAACAAATCCTCAGTTGATGCTTTACCCAGGTCTTGTGATCATGGCTGTGGTGGTTCTATTTAATTTACTAGGAGAAGCCCTTTCAGAAAAATATGGCATCAAACGTCGTGTTTAAAGGAATGAGCAATTTGGAAGAGTCCATTTTACAAATAGAGAACCTGCATGTGCATACGAAAACGTCTCAAGGGACAACCCCTCTCATTCAGGAAGTAGCGTTTGAAGTAGGGCGCGGTCAAATCGTTGGATTAATTGGCGAAAGCGGCTGCGGGAAAACGGTGACAAGTATGTCGATCTTAAATATGCTCGACCGGAAAACAACTGAAGTCACTGGCAGTATCACATTACAGGGGCGAGAATTGATCGGTGTGAGTGAAAAGAATATGCGATCCATTCGGGGCAAAGAGATCTCGTATATTATGCAAAATCCAATGAACAGTTTTACGCCGGTATGGACGATCGGTCATCAGCTGATAGAAACCATTCGCCGGCATACATCTGTCAGTAAAAGGCAGGCGCGGGCGCAGGCGATCGATGCCTTAAAGCAAATGAATCTGCCTCAACCAGACCAACTGTTAAACAAGTATCCCTTTGAATTAAGCGGCGGCATGCTGCAGCGTGTCATGATTGCCATGGCTGCCTGTATGCATCCGCCTCTCATCATCGCAGATGAACCAACAACCGCTTTAGATGTACACAATCAGAAGCTGGTGCTCCAGCATCTGAACCAAATTCGTCATGACTATGGAACGGCCATTTTGCTGATTACCCATGATCTTGGTGTCATTGCAGAAATGGCAGATCAGGTTGTGGTCATGAGACAAGGAGAAATGGTTGAAAAGGCAGAGGTTCTTGCGCTTTTTGAAAATCCAAAGCATGATTATACAAAGAAACTATTAGCAGCTCGTCCATCCATTCCAGCTGTATGCCCGATTTGAGGTGAGAAGGCCCTTGCATTTATTAGAAGTGAAAGCAGTCAGTCATGCATACACTAGCCGATCGTTTCTTATGAGAAAAAAAGGAGCAGCTCCTGTCCTGAAAAGCGTCCATTTGACCATTGAAGAAGGTACTTGTCTTGGGTTATTAGGGCAAAGCGGCGCAGGGAAAAGTACACTTGGCAACATCATACTTGGACTAGAGAAGCCGAGTGCCGGTCAGGTTCTTTTTGAAGGTCAGGATGTATATCGTGCAGATCAACGAACACGTAAACACTTTCGCAGGCATGTGCAAGCGGTGTTTCAAGATTCATATTCGGCAGTGAATCCAAGGTGGACAGTCGAACAAATTTTATCTGAGCCGCTTGAAAACTATGAAACAATGACCCGTAATGAACGCAATAAAGTGCTGATCCACTGGCTGGAAAGAGTAGGGCTCAGTGAAAAGGATTTGTCTAAGTATCCGCATCAATTCAGTGGCGGCCAGCTGCAAAGGATCAACATCGCAAGAGCATTATTGCTACAGCCGAAGCTTATTGTGCTCGATGAATCCGTCAGCAGCTTAGATATGGTCACACAGGCTGTCATTTTAGATTTATTAGTAGAATTAAAGAAAGAGTTAGGGCTGGCTTACTTATTTATTACACATGATATGACAGCAGCCTATCAATTGAGTGATCAATTGGCGATCCTTGATCAAGGAGAGCTTGTCGCCCAATTTCAATCAAAGGATGATTTCTTTTTATCAGAAAAGGAAGCTGTCGTGAAAATGAGAGATGCGATGCTCGCAGACCATCCTTTGTCACGAACGATTGGCAGACCGGTTCGTTCCATTTGATTCATTCAATCAACGCCTCTTTTAGGAGAGGTTCAGCGTGTAGACAAACCCTCGCATTCGATGTCAGTCCTGCGCTCCGGTGCTCACGAATGTCAAATTCGCTCCGCTCCGGTGCTCGTCCTTCCTAGACTTCAAAGGTTTTCAATCACGCTGAAAAGAAGACAAAGGGCTAAAATAAAGATCATTTTAGCCCTTTGTCAACGATCAACGCCTCTTTTAGGAGAGGCTATTTTTCATGAAAGGCAGGTGGCATCGTGAATCATCGAGCGTATTTAGCTTTGGCCATTCCTTTAACAATTTCAACGATGACCACTCCATTGCTCGGAGCTGTCGATACAGCAGTTGTCGGTCAGCTCGCCAATCCCGCTTATATTGGAGGCGTCGCAGTCGGCAGTCTCATTTTCAGTACATTATATTGGCTATTTGGTTTTTTGCGGGTGAGTACATCAGCCTTTGCCGCCCAGGCCAATGGAGCACAGAACGAGGAGCAGGGCGTTCTTGCTTTTCTAAGGCCTTTTTTGATCGCCATCATGGTCGGGCTTTGTTTTATTGCTCTCCAATGGCCCATTATTCAATCCGCTTTTCTAGTGATCTCTCCCGCTGCTGATGTCCGTCAATTTGCCGCAGACTATTTTCATATTCGCATTTGGGGTGCTCCTTTTACCTTGATGAATTATGTGATACTGGGCTGGCTGATGGGGATGGCAAAAATGAAAGAAGCCCTTTCTTTACAAATTTTGATCAATGTCATGAATATGGCTCTCGCATTTCTGCTTGTTCATGTGTTTTCCTTTGCAGTGAAAGGGGTTGCGGCTGCGACATTGATTTCTGAATTAACCGCTTTTGTGCTAGGGGCATGGATCATCATGAAGCATTCGTCAAACGGGTTCAGGATGCCTTCTGTTAAGAAGATCATGGACACTCAGGCAGTGCAGAAAATGTTTCATGTCAATAAAGATTTGTTTATTCGGACGATCTGTCTGCTTGTGGTCATTAACATGTTCACTGCAAAAGGTGCTTCTTTTGGAACAGAGCTGCTTGCGGCTAACGCGATCTTATTTCAAATACACTACATCATGGCTTATTTGTTCGATGGTTTTGCCAATGCGTCCAGCATTCTTGTTGGCAGATCAGTTGGTGCAAATGACCGGACTCTTTATGAAAAAACATTGACCCTATCGAGGCAGTGGGCACTTGTCATGGCATGTGTTATTGCGGCGAGTTATTTTCTATTAAAAGAGCCGATTTTGAGCTTGTTTACGAATCTCCCTCAGCTGCTTGACGTCACATTGCGTTATGCAGATTGGCTTGTTCTTTATCCATTTGCTGCTTGTTTTGGACTGGTGATTTATGGTGTATTTACAGGTGCGACAGAAATTGCCCCTGTCAGAAATTCGATGCTTTTTGCGATGATTTTGTTTGTGGTTGTCCAAGCAGCGGTCACGCCGATTTGGCACAATCATGGACTATGGTTTGCCTTTATCATCTATACGATAGGACGGTCTGGCTTTTTGATGATGTACAAATCAAAGCTGGATCAGAAATTGTTCATACATGACAAACACCCTTTGCAATCGTGACAAAGGGTGCTCCTTTTCGTGCATTCATTTGTTTTCTTTTTTCACCTTTTGATAGGCTTCATCAAGATGCTGAATTCGCTTCAATACGACAGCATTTTTGGTGAGCTGGTCCTGAACAAGTGTAGAAACCACTGAGCGATAGTATGCATTCATTGCATGAACCTTGTCTTCATTTTGATTCATGGCGATATGCTGTTTCAAGTTGTCGACAAAGTATGGAACGGAAAAAAGTTCAGACATGGAAATCACTCCTATTTCGTATATACGGTCCGTCAATCTTCATGTAAAATGATGAGAGGGAGGGGAGACAATGAGCCTTAAACTGCAACAAGAACAGGTATTAAAGCAGGTGCTCACACAAGAACTCAGGCAGGCCATTACACTGCTGCAATTGAATTGCGCAGAGCTGGGCGAGTATCTTGACCAGTTAGCGCTTGAGAACCCTCTGATTGAGCGGAAAGACACGGACAGCTATCAACCAGTTTATCATAAAAGATCACAAGATCGAATGACAGAGCCGTATCGTACGCATCAAAAAGAAAGCCTGCAAATGGTTTTGAAAAGACAGGCAATCGATTTCACCTTAAATGAAAAGCATCAAAGAATCTTTCACTTTATGATTGAGTCCATTGATTCAAATGGCTATTTAAATGAACCGGTTGATGCAATGGCCGCTGTTTTAGACGTTTCAGCGGAAGAAGTAGAAGCCGTTCTTCATCAGCTTCAATCATTAGAGCCTGCCGGTATTGGCGCAAGATCATTGCAAGAGTGCATCCTGCTTCAGCTCAGAAGAAAAAGGGAGCGCTGGTATGAAGCTGAATTGATCATCGAAGAGCATTTTTTTCTTTTTGCAAGGAAGGCTTGGAAAGAGATTGCGGCGAAAACAGGCATTTCAATGAAAACACTTCAAGCGATACAAGATGAGGTCTCACTGCTTGAACCAAGACCTGGCCTTCATTTCTCATCCGAAGAACAGCATGTGTATATAGAGCCCGATGTGTATATCACTGTGATGCAGGATCACATCACATTTGAGCTGAATCAGCGTGCTTTTCCTGACGTAGAGATGAATGAAGGATATTTCGCTATGATTCAAGACCAAAAGCGGCATGAAGCATATGCGTATTTAAAGGAAAAAGAGCAGCAGTACAATTGGCTTGTTCAAGCGTTGAAGCAGAGAAAACAAACGATGACCCATGTCGTTCGTGAGATTATCTTACATCAGACTGATTTTTTCCTTACAGGCAAACATAAAATGAAACCGCTTACGATGAAGCGGATAGCAGATATATTGCAAGTACATGAGTCGACAGTCAGCCGGACTGTAAAAGGGAAAATGGTGCAAACCCCTTATGGTTTAATGGAAATGAAGCAATTTTTCCAAGCAAAACTAGAAGGACATTCGCTAGAAGAGGCGTCCAGCTACACAGTCAAGACGCACATCGCAGAGCTGATCCAGACGGAAAATAAGAAAAAACCGTATTCGGATCAGCAAATCATGACTCAGCTTCAGCAAACCTTCGGCATCCGCGTCTCGCGCAGAACCATTGCCAAATATCGTGAACAAATGAATCTTCCGTCATCCACGCTGCGGAAACGCTATGATTAAAAAGGAGCACATGCTAGAAAAATGGCATGTGCTCCTTTTTTGCTGAGAGGAAGGCAGCCCGAAGATTTCTTGAAAATTGAGGAGGGGAGACGTGTGATCGGAAATTTTGGGGTAAAGTATATATAGGGCATGAGCCGATAAGGATTGACAACAGTGATGAGGTGAGACCAATTGAAATATAAACAAATCAAACCAAAAAAAATATATGAAGAAATTGCGGATGCATTAGTTGAATCCATTCGTACAGGTGAGCTTCTTCCTGGGGAGAAATTAGATTCGGTTCAAGCGCTCTCTGAAAACTTTCAAGTCAGCCGTTCTGCTGTGAGAGAGGCGCTATCCGCTCTGAAAGCGATCGGATTAATAGAAATGAAGCAAGGGGAAGGCACCTATGTGAAGCAGTTCGATCCTGATCAACTCACATTTAGTTTATCTCCCGCATTTTTGATGAAGCAGCATGATGTAGTGCAGCTCCTTGAAGTAAGGTCAATCATTGAAACGGGTGTTGTCAAAAAGGCGGCGCTGCTTCGAACAGACGATGACCTCCATCACCTGCGTGATGCTCTCGAACAAATGAAGCTGGCAGAAGCGCATGAAGAAATTGGTGAAGAGGCAGACCTCACATTCCATCTAGCCTTAGCCAAAGCCTCGCAGAATGATTTACTAAAGGCATTAATGAATCAGGTCTCAGCATTGTTAGTAGAAACGATGCGTGAAACGAGAAAAGTGGTGTTGTTTTCAAGGAAAGCCTCGATTCGGCAGCTTTACAACGAACATGAACAAATTTATCAAGCTGTCGTTGCCAAGCAGCCAGAGGAAGCGGAGAGAGCGATGCTCACACATTTGAAAAATGTAGAAAGACTGCTGAGTGATGTACTGCAAAAAACGGTAGGACAGTCAGATACAGAGTAAGCTGTGCCGAATGAGGGCACAGCTCTATTATTGACGAGAAATATGTAGCTTTTTCATTCGATATTGCAGACTTTGCCTGCTCATGCCCAAAATCTTTGCAGTCTGTGAAATATTGTCGTCCATTTTTTCTAAGTAATGGACGATGTATTGTTTTTCAAATTGCTCCATTTGGGTTTGAAAATCAGTCGTATGTTCTGGACTTGTGTAGACAAATGTGTCAGCTGCCGCTGTTTTTTGCAATGGATTCGCCTGCAATTGTGCAGCAGGACGACCTTCCCCATGCTTGAACCGGAAATGATAGGGAAGGTGATGCAAGCTTAAGTAAGCTTCATCCATCATCATATTCATCCCCGCCTCAATCACATGCTCCAGCTCTCTTACATTGCCTGGCCAATCATAGGCTTGAAAAAGGGCAAGCACCTCTTCGTCAGCCGCCTTCACATTCATTTGAAACAGCTCATTATATTTTTGAATAAAATGACTGACAAACGTAGGAATGTCTTCTTTTCGCTCAGAAAGTGGCGGGATAAATAAGGTGACGATGCCTAATCGATAAAATAAATCTTTTCGCATGCGTCCACCTGCGATCGCATCTACAGGGTCCTCATTCATATTAGCAATGACTCTTACATCAACGGCGATTTCTTTTGTGCTGCCTAACCTTCTCACACTTTTCTCCTGCAATACGCGCAGTAGTTTCGCTTGAAGAGCAGGATTTAAGGAATTGATCTCATCTAAAAGCAGTGTCCCTCCCTGTGCCTGTTCGAATAAACCGGGCTGATCCGTTGCACCTGTAAAAGCACCTTTTTGCGTACCGAAAAGCAGGCTTTCAATGAGGTTATCAGGCAGTGCCGCACAATTCTGGGTAATAAATGGTCCAGATGAACGGCTGCTGCCGTTATGAATGCTTTGAGCAAAGAGTTCTTTTCCTGTCCCTGTTTCACCAACTATGAGCACATAGGAAGAGGTGCGTGTAGCTCGCTTCGCATGCTCAATCACTTCTGAAAATACAGGGCTTTTTCCAATGATTGAATCAAATGTAAAGCGTGTGTTACCTTTTTTCTTCATATTGTGGTGAATCAGCCGTTCCAGCTTGGTCACATCATTCGAAATTTCAACCGCTCCTTGAATGAGACCGTCTCGAACGAGCGGATATGTATGGTTAATCGTTGTGATTTCTTTTCCGTTGTAATTATGATACGTCTGTTTTGCATGAACGGTTTGTTTTCCGATACGCAGCGCTTGGACAAGTGTACTGTGCATCTCGTCTTGAAAGGCGAAGAAGTCGAGTACATTTTTATGGAGGACATCAGAGCGTTTCAAAGATTCAATTTCCATCATTTTTTTATTATAAACAACAGTATTGCCATTCTCGTCAATGGCGTGAACCCCGACATCAATTAAATCGAGCATTTGTTTATACAGATCAATCTCATTTTCCAGCTTTGCGGCATGATGATCTTTTTTCACTTGCGCCACCTCCAGACCTTAACTCCATTTTACATGAAAAATTTTGCGGTTTCCTCTAAAAAATTCGGCATATGCAAAAATATTTTGCGTGAGAAATCTGATCAAACCTAATGATGAAGCGATCAGAAAGTTGGCACGATCCTTGCATAACATATGAGTGAAGATGAACCGAGTGAAAAGAAGCAAGCTTATAGAAGGAGGATCATACAATGACACAGACAAATGAATTGATTCAACAAACAGAGCAATACGGTGCGGCAAACTACCATCCGCTGCCAATTGTCATTTCAGAGGCTGAGGGAGTTTGGGTGACTGACCCTGAAGGCAATCGATACATGGATATGCTGAGTGCTTATTCCGCAGTGAACCAAGGACATCGCCATCCCCGCATTATTGATGCGCTCAAAAAACAGGCAGACCGCGTGACGCTCACCTCGAGAGCCTTTCATAATGATCAGCTTGGTCCTTGGTATGAGAAAATTTGCAAACTAACAAATAAAGACATGGCACTGCCGATGAATACAGGAGCGGAGGCTGTGGAGACGGCTGTAAAAGCAGCGAGACGCTGGGGATATGACGTCAAAGGAATCGAAGAGAATCGTGCGGAAATCATAGCTTGTGTCGGAAATTTTCATGGCCGAACGATGACGGCTGTGTCTCTTTCTTCTGAAGCAGAATATCAAAGAGGTTTCGGGCCGATGCTTCCGGGGATCAAGCTGATTTCTTACGGAGATATTGAGGCGTTACGTGAAGCCATTACGCCACAAACAGCGGCTTTTCTCATTGAGCCGATTCAAGGGGAAGCGGGCATTGTCATGCCGCCAGATGGCTTCTTGAAAGAAGCGAAGGCGCTATGTGAAAAGGAAAATGTATTATTCATTGCAGATGAAATTCAAGTGGGATTAGCGCGGACAGGCAAGATGTTTGCCTGCGACTGGGAGGAAATTGAGCCTGACATGCTGATCCTCGGCAAAGCATTAGGAGGCGGCGTATTCCCAATCTCATGTGTGGTGGCAAACCGCGATATTTTAGGCGTATTTAACCCCGGGTCTCATGGGTCTACCTTTGGTGGAAATCCTCTTGCATGTGCGGTGTCGCTTGCTGCACTGGATGTCTTAATCGACGAGAAGCTTGCAGAGCGTTCCATGGAGCTTGGCGAATACTTAAAAGACAAACTGTCACGCATTCAAAGCCCTGTCATTCAGGAAGTACGCGGACGCGGGTTATTTATTGGTATGGAGCTGACAGAGGCAGCTAGACCCTATTGTGAGAAGCTCAAACAAGCAGGACTGTTATGTAAAGAAACCCATGAGACAGTCATCCGATTTGCACCGCCGCTTACCATTTCAAAAGAAGATTTAGACTGGGCGATCGGTCATATTGAAGCATTATTTCAAGCATAAATGTAAAAGGGAGAAGCCTTCAAATTCTCCCTTTCTCTTTCAACGAGCGGCGAATTTTGTCAAAGGATGATGAATAGAAGAGTGAAAGTGGGGAAGCGGATTTGAAGCAAGATCAGCATAATGAACTAGAGCGTTCCATGAAAAGCAGACATCTCTTTATGATTGCCTTAGGCGGCGTCATTGGTACAGGTCTTTTCCTTGGGTCAGGACTCATTATCCACCAGGCAGGGCCCGGGGGAGCCATTCTTTCGTTTATCATTGGCGGACTATTAATGTATTTGGTGATGCTGTGTCTCGGTGAATTAGCAGTGGCAATGCCAACAGCCGGTTCCTTTCAAGAGTATGCGACGAAATATATTGGTCCGTCCACAGGCTTTATGATCGGCTGGCTTTATTGGTTTAGTTGGGCGTGTACGATTGGACTTGAGTTTACGTCGGCAGGTATTTTACTCCAAAGGTGGTTCCCAGATATCCCTGTTTGGCTTTGGTGCCTTGCATTTAGTGTGATTTTATTTGCCATTAATGCCATCTCAGCACGCAGCTTCGCTGAAACGGAGTTTTGGTTTTCGGCCATCAAGGTCGCTGCCATCTTATTGTTCATTATCATTGGATTTGGCGCAATTTTCGGAATGATTCATCTAAAAGATGGAGAACCAGCCCCTCTATTTCGTCATTTGACGGATCATGGCGGACTTTTTCCTAATGGTGTTTTTGCTATTTTATTAACCATGGTCACGGTCAATTTCTCCTTTCAAGGAACAGAGCTTGTAGGGATCGCAGCAGGAGAGAGTGAAAGCCCTGAAAAAACATTGCCTCGATCCATACGGAATATTATTTGGAGAACGATGGTCTTTTTCGTCTTATCCATTGCGGTTCTTGCCGCACTTCTTCCTTGGCAGACAGCAGGTTCTATTGATAGCCCGTTTGTTGTTGTGCTGGACAAGGTCGGCATACCATACGCCGCAGACATCATGAATTTTATTATCATCACAGCCGTCTTATCTGTAGCGAACTCTGGATTATACGCATCATCACGTATGCTTTGGGCGCTTTCTAAAGATGGAAAAGGCCCTGCCTTTACGAAAAGGTTGTCCAAGCGTAAAATTCCGATCAACGCACTATTGGTAACAATGGGGGTATCGGCTCTATCTCTGCTCACAAGTGTTGTGGCACCAAAAACGGTCTATGTTTGGCTTATATCGATTTCTGGTATGGTCCTTGTGGTTGTCTGGATGTCGATTTGTTTATCTCAGTATTTCTTTAGAAGACACTTCACAAAAGAGGGCGGAGATGTAAAGGATCTCGTCTTCCGTACACCACTATATCCATTTGTGCCATTGGCAGGCTTTATCGCATTTGGCATCGTCCTCATCAGTTTATTCTTTATTGAGGATCAGCGAATTGGTCTTTATTGCGGTATTCCGTTCATGGCCGCCTGCTACATCATTTATTATCTCAAAATCAAACCGAAGGAAGATGCGAAACGGTTGGCCGAAGAGGAAGGGTCGATATCTAAAACATAAGCAGGCTGATGCATCAGCCTGCACCTTTTCAATGACAAATTCATTATATATAGGAGAAAAATAAATATTTTCATTGTAAGAACCTTGATGACAAGCAGGTTATCGGTGAAAATGTGTCTATTTTTTGTCTAAATGTGTTTGTAAGAGTTGAAAATGCAAGATGATCCTGTTAAAATAATTAAAGAAAGCAGGGATTGATTTTTTTTGGCTGTGGCGGGACGTTTTTTGTCACAGTGGGACGTTTTGAGTCCAACGTGAAAAGAAAGGGTCGTTAGCCATGAATCGTTTATTGGAAGCTCAAAAAAAATTATTGCCAGATCTTCTCATAGTGATGCAAAAACGCTACGACATTTTGCAGTACATCAGGTTAGCTGAACCAATTGGCCGCAGAAGTCTTGCGACGAGTCTTGGACTCAGTGAGCGCATCTTAAGGGCTGAAGTTCAGTTCTTAAAAGAACAAAACCTGCTGGATGTCAAAACGAGCGGTATGATGCTGACAAGTGAAGGTCATGCTTTGCTAGACATGCTAGAAGGAATGATGAAGGACGTTTTAGGTTTAACCTATTTGGAAAATACATTAATGAGGAAGTTAGGCCTAGAAGAAGTGATCATCGTTTCTGGTAACAGTGATGAATCCCCGTGGGTGAAGCAAGAAATGGGAAGAGCTGCTGTCCAATGTATGAAAAAAAGGTTTACTGGAAATAATATCGTCGCCGTCACTGGCGGAACGACGATGGAAGCCGTTGCCGAAATGATGACCCCTGATACCAAAAATCGCGACATGATGTTTGTCCCTGCGAGAGGCGGTCTTGGGGAAAATGTGAAAAATCAGGCAAACACCATTTGTGCCCACATGGCTGAAAAAGCTTCCGGTACTTACAAGCTGCTGTTTGTTCCAGGACAGCTATCAGAAGGTGCTTACTCTTCAATTATCGAAGAGCCATCAGTCAAAGAAGTGCTTCAAACGATTAAATCATCTACGATGCTCATTCATGGAATCGGTGAAGCAAAAACAATGGCGATGAGACGAAACACACCAGCTGATGATTTAAAAAAGATTGATGAGCATGACGCAGTGACCGAGGCCTTTGGCTATTACTTTAATCGTGATGGTGAGGTCGTACACAAAGTTCACTCCGTCGGCATGCAGCTAGATGATCTAGAAAACATTCCACATATCATTGCTGTTGCAGGTGGATCATCAAAGGCAGGGGCCATTGAAGCTTATTTCAAAAAACCCCGCCGAACGGTTCTTGTCACAGACGAAGGAGCCGCAAAAGAGTTATTAAGGGAGTCAATTGATCCCTCAATATAAAACATTCTGTTACCTATAAAAGGAGGAAACATCATGGCAGTAAAAGTCGGTATTAACGGATTTGGACGTATTGGACGTAACGTATTTCGTGCAGCATTAAACAATCCTGAAGTTGAGGTAGTAGCGGTTAACGATCTAACAGACGCTAACATGCTTGCACACCTTTTACAATATGACTCTGTTCACGGAAAACTAGATGCAAAGGTTTCTGTAGACGGTACAAACTTAGTAGTGAACGGTAAAACAATCGAAGTATCAGCTGAGCGTGACCCTGCAAAATTAAGCTGGGGTAAACAAGGCGTAGAAATCGTTGTTGAATCTACTGGGTTCTTCACTAAACGTGCAGACGCTGCAAAACACTTAGAAGCTGGCGCTAAAAAAGTCATCATCTCTGCTCCTGCTAACGAAGAAGATATCACAATCGTTATGGGTGTAAACGAAGACAAATATGATGCAGCTAGCCACGATGTTATCTCTAATGCATCTTGTACGACTAACTGCTTAGCTCCATTTGCAAAAGTACTTAACGATAAATTTGGTATCAAACGCGGTATGATGACAACTGTTCACTCATACACAAATGACCAGCAAATTCTTGATCTTCCGCACAAAGACTATCGTCGTGCTCGTGCAGCTGCGGAAAACATCATCCCAACTTCTACAGGTGCTGCGAAAGCCGTTTCACTTGTATTGCCTGAACTAAAAGGTAAATTGAACGGTGGCGCAATGCGTGTTCCAACACCTAACGTTTCTTTAGTTGATCTTGTTGCTGAATTAAACCAAGATGTAACAGTTGAAGACGTAAATGCAGCACTTAAAGAAGCGGCTGAAGGAGAACTTAACGGAATCCTTGGCTACAGCGAAGAGCCATTAGTATCTGGTGACTACAATGGTAATGCAAACTCTTCTACAATTGATGCTCTTTCTACAATGGTCATGGAAGGCAGCATGGTGAAAGTCATCTCTTGGTACGATAACGAGAGTGGATATTCTCACCGCGTAGTTGACCTTGCAGCTTACATTGCAAAACAAGGTCTTTAATTTCTCACGCTGAAGGAACTCACTTGGTTCTTTCCTAGAGACACGATATAATGAAGACGGACAAGGGAAGGGGAAGCATCCCTTTCCCTTTTTCTCTGCTTTTATCCGTTCTGCACGATTTCTCGTTTTGATGAGGGCAAAATGGGAAAAGGATAAAGAGAGACTTGTCCAATGCGTAAGGAAACCAGAATAAAGGAGGATCTCCTGACGAGCATGAATAAAAAATCAGTAAAAGACATTGACGTAAAAGGTAAAGTTGTGTTCTGCCGCGTAGATTTTAACGTTCCAATGAAAGACGGAAAAGTGACGGATGATACTCGTATTCGCGCAGCATTACCAACGATTGAGTATTTAACAGGACAAGGCGCAAAGGTACTGCTAGCTAGTCATTTGGGTCGTCCGAAGGGTCAAGTTACTGAAGAACTACGTTTGACTCCTGTGGCTAAGCGTCTGCAAGAGCTTCTTGGACAAGAAGTGAAAAAAGCGGATGAAGCTTACGGCGAAAACGTGAAAAAGCAAACCTCTGACTTAAAAGAAGGAGACGTGCTAGTGCTTGAAAACGTTCGTTTCTATCCTGGTGAAGAAAAGAACGATCCTGAATTATCAAAAGCGTTTGCTGATTTAGCGGATGTGTATGTCAATGATGCATTTGGTGCTGCACACCGTGCACATGCATCGACAGCTGGTATTGCAGCATATCTTCCGGCTGTTTCGGGCTTCCTCATGCAAAAAGAGCTTGAGGTTTTAGGAAAGGCAGTTTCCAACCCTGATCGCCCATTTACAGCGATTATCGGTGGCGCAAAAGTAAAGGATAAAATCGGTGTTATTGAAAGTCTTCTTGATAAAGTGGACAACCTGATCATCGGTGGTGGACTTGCTTATACATTTGTGAAAGCACTCGGCCACGAAGTAGGGAAATCGCTATTAGAAGAAGACAAAGTAGATTTAGCGAAATCCTTTATGGACCGTGCAAAAGAAAAAGGCGTGAACTTCCTGATTCCAACAGATGTTCTAGTAGCCGACGACTTTTCAAATGATGCGAATACAAGTATTGTGCCAATCTCTGAAATTCCAAGTGATCTAGAAGCACTTGATATTGGGACAGAGACAAGAGACAAGTATGCTGACGTCATTAAAAACAGCAAACTTGTTGTCTGGAACGGACCAATGGGTGTATTTGAAATCGATGCATTCGCCGAAGGAACAAAAGCAATTGCAGAAGCACTGGCAGAAGCAAAAGATACATATTCTGTCATTGGCGGTGGAGATTCAGCAGCAGCTGTTGAGAAATTTGGTCTTGCCGATCAGATGAGCCATATTTCGACAGGCGGCGGCGCTTCACTTGAGTTCATGGAAGGCAAAGAACTTCCAGGTGTTACTGCATTAAACGATAAATAAGACAAAACTGCTATAAGGAAGTGTCAATCATGAGAAAACCAATTATAGCTGGGAACTGGAAAATGAACAAAACACTTGGCGAAGCGGTTAGCTTCGTTGAAGAAGTGAAATCATCTATTCCATCTCCTGACAAAGTGGAATCCATTGTCTGTGCGCCAGCACTTTTCCTAGAAAAGCTAAACAGCCTTTCAAACGGAACAGACCTGAAAATTGGTGCGCAAAATATGCACTTTAAAGAAAACGGTGCATTCACTGGTGAAATCAGCCCTGCTGCTCTAAAAGACCTTGGCATCGGCTACTCAGTGATTGGACATTCAGAGCGCCGCGAATTCTTCGCTGAAACAGATGAAACAGTGAACAAAAAAGCACATGCAGCATTCAAGCATGGCATCGTGCCAATTATCTGTGTAGGTGAAACGCTTGAAGAGCGTGAAGCCGGCAAAACAAATGAACTTGTCGCTGATCAAGTGAAGAAAGCACTAGCTGGTTTAACGAAGCAGCAAGTGGCTGAATCTGTGATTGCGTATGAGCCAATTTGGGCCATCGGTACAGGGAAATCTTCTACAGCGAAAGATGCAAACGATGTTTGTGCACACATCCGCCAAACCGTTGCAAGTGAATTTGGTCAAGAAGCGGCAGACAGCCTTCGCATTCAATATGGCGGAAGCGTGAAGCCGGCGAATATTAAAGAATATATGGCAGAATCCGATATTGACGGTGCTTTGGTAGGTGGCGCAAGCCTAGAACCTCAGTCTTTCGTTCAATTATTGGAGGAAGGTCAATATGAGTAAGAAACCAGCTGCATTAATCATCTTAGACGGGTTCGGTTTAAGAGGCGAAACAGTCGGAAACGCTGTTGCACAAGCGAAGAAACCGAACTTTGACCGCTACTGGAACGAATTCCCGCATCAAACCTTAACGGCTTCAGGTGAGGCAGTAGGTCTCCCGCAAGGTCAAATGGGGAACTCTGAAGTTGGGCATTTGAACATCGGTGCAGGACGCATTGTGTATCAAAGCTTAACAAGAGTGAATGTTGCCATTCGTGATGGGGAATTTGAGAAAAATGAAACGTTCCTAGAGGCAATGACATATGCAAAAGAGAATGACAAGGCCCTTCACTTATTTGGTCTATTGTCAGATGGCGGAGTGCACAGTCACATCCAGCATCTATTTGCACTGCTGAAACTAGCGAAAAAAGAAGGCTTAACAAAAGTATACATTCATGGCTTCTTGGACGGACGTGATGTTGGTCAGAAGACAGCCAAAGTGTACTTAAAACAGCTTGAAGAACAAATCAAAGAAATTGGTGTCGGTGAAATTGCAACACTTTCTGGACGCTACTACTCAATGGACCGTGACAAACGCTGGGATCGTGTGGAAAAAGCTTATCGCGCGATGGCGTATGGTGAAGGCCCAAGTTATCAAAACATTTATGATGTCGTTGATGACTCATATGAAAATGGAATCTACGATGAATTCGTTATTCCATCTGTCATAACAAGAGAAAATGGTGAACCTGTTGCAAAAGTAAACGACGGCGACTCTGTGATTTTCTATAACTTCCGTCCAGACCGTGCAATCCAAATTTCGAACACATTCACAAATGAAGATTTCCGCTCATTTGACCGCGGAGAAGCACATCCGAAGCATTTACACTTCGTCTGCTTCACACACTTCAGTGAAACGGTTGATGGCTATGTGGCCTTCAAACCAGTGAATTTGGATAACACAGTAGGAGAAGTAATTTCTCAAAATGGATTGAAACAGCTGCGAATTGCTGAAACAGAGAAATATCCTCATGTCACGTTCTTTATGAGTGGTGGACGTGAAGAAGAATTTCCTGGTGAAGACCGCATCTTGATCAAATCACCAAATGTGGCAACCTATGACCTAAAGCCGGAAATGAGCGCTTATGAGGTAAAGGATGCACTTGTTGAAGACATCAATGCCGACAAGCATGATGCGATCATTCTGAACTTTGCTAACCCGGATATGGTTGGACATTCAGGAATGCTCGAGCCAACAATTAAAGCCATTGAAGCAGTAGATGAGTGCTTAGGAGCTGTAGTCGACGCAATCCTAGCTAAAGGCGGACATGCCATCATCACGGCAGACCACGGTAACGCAGACGTGCTAATTACCGAAGAAGGAAAGCCACATACTGCACATACGACAAACCCTGTTCCAGTAATCGTGACGAAAAAAGGTGCGACACTTAGAGAAGGCGGCATTTTAGCCGATCTATCTCCAACGCTTTTAGACTTACTTGGTCTTGAAAAACCAAAAGAGATGACAGGAACATCATTGATTCAAAAATAACAAAATTGATTCAAAAGGAGAGAAATAACGATGCCATACATTGTTGACGTATATGCACGCGAAGTATTAGACTCTCGCGGTAATCCAACAGTTGAAGTAGAAGTTTACACAGAATCTGGCGGCTTTGGCCGTGCATTAGTTCCAAGTGGTGCTTCTACTGGTGAATATGAAGCAGTAGAACTACGTGACGGAGATAAAGACCGTTACCTTGGAAAAGGTGTTCTGACAGCTGTAAACAACGTAAACGAAATCATTGCACCAGAGCTTTTAGGCTTTGATGTAACAGAACAAGTAGCGATTGACAAAATGTTAATCGAACTTGATGGAACAGAAAACAAAGGGAAATTAGGCGCAAACGCAATCCTTGGCGTATCTATTGCTGTAGCACGTGCGGCTGCTGATTTCTTACAAATTCCACTTTACCAATACCTTGGTGGATTCAACTCCAAAACGCTTCCAGTGCCAATGATGAACATCGTCAATGGCGGAGAGCATGCGGATAACAACGTAGACATTCAAGAATTCATGATTATGCCTGTAGGTGCGCCGAACTTCCGTGAAGCACTTCGTATGGGCGCACAAATCTTCCATAGCCTGAAATCTGTTTTAAGCGCAAAAGGCTTAAACACAGCTGTAGGTGACGAAGGTGGATTCGCTCCAAACCTTGGTTCTAACGAAGAAGCACTTCAAACAATCGTAGAAGCGATTGAAAAAGCTGGCTTCAAACCAGGTGAAGAAGTGAAACTTGCAATGGATGCTGCATCTTCTGAGTTCTATAACAAAGAAGACGGTAAATATCATTTATCAGGCGAAGGTGTTGTAAAAACATCTGCTGAAATGGTTGACTGGTATGAAGATATGGTTTCGAAATACCCAATCATCTCAATCGAAGACGGCCTTGATGAAAATGACTGGGAAGGTCATAAACTATTAACTGAGCGCCTTGGCAGCAAGGTTCAGCTAGTAGGAGACGACTTATTCGTAACAAATACGAAGAAGCTTTCTGAAGGTATCAAAAATGGTGTCGGTAACTCAATCCTAATCAAAGTAAACCAAATCGGTACATTGACTGAAACATTTGATGCAATCGAAATGGCAAAACGCGCAGGATACACAGCTGTGATCTCTCACCGTTCTGGTGAAACAGAAGACAGCACAATTGCGGACATCGCAGTTGCAACCAACGCTGGACAAATCAAAACAGGTGCTCCGTCTCGTACGGACCGTGTGGCGAAATACAACCAATTACTTCGCATCGAAGATCAATTGGCTGAAACAGCACAATACCACGGCATTGCAACATTCTATAACTTGAATAAATAATGTCAGCAACGCGCTGCGTGCCCCTCTTTCATGAGAGCGGGCCGCAGCGTTTTTTTATGTTGATGCAGATCACAAGCTGGCTTCTTCTAGTCAGCTTTGTTTCATTTGTCACATCCTATTTTTGTAAAAAATCATCCTTCTGTCAGAGATGAAGTCAGGAGGACCCCAATTTATAAGAAATAGATCATGAAAACTCTACTAAAAATATGAGCTGAAATGAACTTATGCTTTCTGTCAGGGGATGGTATCATTTTACATATATTAGGGGGTGATGAGATGCTGAATCCTTTTAGCCTTCGTTTTCCAGTAGGTGTGTATATGTATGTACTTCATCTATTGGCGGCCTATGATGAAAGGAAGCAACGAATTCTGACTTCTAAGAACGTACAGAAAAATGCATTTTGGATTTATGTCCTTGCCGCTATTTTAGGCATTGTGACAGTTGCAGCATTGATTTGGGCATGCAGAACATTTGGAAAAGGCTCTAAATTTTTAGGAGAGTTTAAGTTTTTAGGCATGTACATTAAAATCAAATGCGGTTTCTAACAGATGATGAGAACAGATGCAATGTCATCTGTTCTATCTGAAACAAACGGAGGGACATGATGCTGACATTACAATTAAAAGAAAAAACGTATAGCCGCACCTTCTCTCTCCGCAATATTCAGATGAATGTGGAGAAAGGACGTATGATGCTTCTTTTGGGGCATAATGGTGCGGGAAAAACAACGATGATCCAATCCATGTTTGGGCTGACGCCATTTACAGGGCACGTATCCTTAAATGGTGAACAGATGAACTTCCATTCCTCCGCTCATATATCCCTTTTAAAAAAACATGTTTCCTATATTCCTGACGACCATGCTTTGTTCGATTATTTAACGCCGAGAGAATATTTTCATTTACTTCAGCTGCCAAATGAGCAAGATGTCGCGCGAGAAGAGACATTCATCGATCTTTTTGAGCTGAGTCCGTATATGGATCAGCCAATCGCTCAGCTGTCCCATGGCAATCAAAAGAAAACTCAGATCATTTCACAGCTCCTCAGGCCTTGTGATTATTATGTGTTCGACGAGCCAACGAATGGACTTGATCCAGATATGATGATCATCTTAAGAAAGGTGCTCATGAAGCTGAGAGATCAAGGTGCTGGTATCCTCATTTCAACCCATCATTTGAGCTTTGGTGAGACATTGTATGATCACCTCATGATCTTAAGAAATGGTGACATAAAGCTGGATATGTCTCGTCAAGAAACAAGTCAGACATTTCCTCATCAGGCACTTGAGGACATTTATAAAGAAGTGAATCGAGATTACTATATGCAGGTGGAGAGGTTACTCAATGATTTGGACACGACACGTTCTTCATAAAATAGAATGGGGTATGCTGGCAACGAAAGGAAAGCAGCTCGGTAAAAAGTATCCTTTACAGCTTCTCACAGCAGCCGCTTTTTTCTTGCTGATGTATGCCATGTACGTCGTTATGAGCCTGCGCTTTTTCATGCAGACAGAGGATAGCGAGCAAACTGCTTTATACCTCCAGTGTATCAAAATGTCACTCTTACTTTTGAGTGCAGGCATTGTCTTTTCCCGCAATAAAATGAAGCGTCAGGAATATCAATTCTTTTTTCTGAACAGTGCGATGCAGAGTGTGTCTTTTGTCATTTGTGTATATGCTCTTCCGATGCTGTTTTGTTTTATCATGCTTGGCCTGCTTTTTTTACCAATCGTATTAGGGCTTCTCATTAGCGGCGTGACACTGTCCATCTATTGGGTCATGATTGTATCAATCACATGCTGTGTATTGGCTCTGTATGCCCTTGCTTCTTGGATGATGGTTCGAATAGGTGTGAGTCATGTCGTATCAAAAACAAAAGAGCATTTGCTGCTGCAAACGATCGGGTTTTTGACGCTCAACGTTTTGGTGTTTCTTCTTTTTCAGAAAGCGGTTGAGATCATCCACGTATGGCCGTCTGTCTATCTCGTGTTTCTTGTGATCTTACTATGTGCGGGATGGCTATGGCTGAAGGGCTTGGCGGCTTGTTATGTCAATCGGATGTTTTTGCAGCTGAAAGTAGAAGTGAAGTCGTTTTCTTACCAGAAAATCAGAACGCATTCTTCATTTTTGACTCATTTGCGGCAGGAGTTTGTTTATTTTAGCCGATCAGCTGTTTTTAAAGAACAGGGCATTTTGTTTCTATTTCTTGTTTGCATGACGGTGGGGCTGCCATTTGTTTTTTCTCCGGCAGAAACTGGCTGGCTTTATGCCTTTATTGTGCAGTTTGCGCTAAAGGAGATATTGGTGATGCTTCCGCTGATGATCGGCAGGGAATATCATTTGAATCAGCGAGCCATCTTTATGTTCGATACATCTAAGGGCACTTATTTATCGTCGAGAATGTTATTTTATTACGCAATTAATTTGCTGACATACTTTGTGTATATTGGGCTAGCTTATTTGGTGACAGGTATTGAAAGTGAAGGTCATGGTCTGGCGAGTTTGTCTATTTTATTGATCACAGTGATGGCTGCATGTGTAGGGTTTGTCGTGAAAATCAATGAGTTTAATAAGCTGTTTGTGATCCTGATGATGATTGCTGTATTCAGCTTTATAGATATGCTTTTATTAGAGTGGCTTTCAGCAGATTTCCATCTTCTCGCATTGGCCTATCTGATTGGATCGCTCGCATTCTTCAGCTGTATATATGCTGTCATGTTAAAGAGGCCAGTGTTGCGATGATGGAGCTTTTGATTAGTTTGATAGCGGTTGTGCTCGTTCATGAACTCGGTCACATGCTAATGGTCATGGTGTGTAACAAAATCGACAATAGACCACTTTTTGATTTTGTGGTGATGGTAGATTGGAAGCACATGTCGGTCGTCCATGAAAAATTTGCCCGGCCGAGCTTCAATCTGATGGTGGCACTTGCAGGTCCATTGTTTCCTGTGATCTGCTCGGGTGTGCTTTTTTTCATGTGGAAGCATCCTTTTAGTCATCCATTGCTGCTTTTTTCTTTACTGAACACTGTGATGCTGCATCCATCTTGCCCAGACGGGAAAAATGTGACTGCCAGCTTAAAAGAGATGAAAGGAGAGAAATAGATGATCAAAGTATTTCATTCTTTTTCTAGTGGCTTAACGCTCGCGATGCTGTATGTATTCGCTGTGTTTATGACCCCAGTATTTTTACTGCTGCTAGAGGTTAATCATGTTGAATCAAGTCCGACTGTGTTTGGCATGCCATTTTATATCATGAAAATCGAAAAGTATCAATTCAGCTCAGAGGCGACCCTTTTTGGATGCGCGGTCTGCTTTCTAGCTGGCGCTGTACTCTATTTTTTGATTCAATATGTGATTCATGTCGTAAAAAGCGCAGATCATAAAAAAGCAGGCTGAACAAGAAATCAGTCTGCTTGAAAAGCGAGCGAAAGCCGCACCATATCCATACACTGAATACCATTTTCATAGATCGGTTCATCATAATGCTTAAGAAAGAAATCGTGATCAATGGATGTTAGGCGAAAGCCACATTTTTGATAAAGTGCCAGCTGGTGAATGCTAGAGTTTCCTGTGCCGATTTCAACCGTGTGAAAACCGGCCGCTTTGGCTTCAGCAATGGCATGATGAATCAGCTGTTTCCCAATTCCCTTTCCTTGCCATGACTCCTTCACAGCGACATTCATAATCTCAACCGTGTGCTGAGATCGTGATGAAAGAACATAGACACCGATCATGTCCTGTTCATGAAAGGCGACATAACAAGAGCCGGATTGTACATAGGCAAGAATCTTTTCCTTTGAAGGGTCAGCTAATAGTAAAAGATCCATAGGTAAAGATTGGTGACGAGACAATGGCTGAATCTGTATCACTTCATGTCATCCTCTCTATTCCTTAATATACCCTTGTTTGACACCCCAATCGTATTGATCCTGCACCCACTGAGAGGGCGGATGATGTGTGACATTCGGGTCTTTTTTGACTTTAGGTGTTCTCGTCGTTTGAGAAGCTGACTGCTTATTCGCTTGAGCAGTTGCTTTCGCTGCTGCTAGCTCTTTTTGAAGCTGATTGATTTCTACCTCAAGAGCTTTTCGCTGTTTGACTTCTTTTTGATAGGCCTTCTGTTTTTCCTTCAGCTTTTTTGTGACTGTGGACAATTTCTTTTTTTGATCATCGATTTCATGCTTCATATCTGTTCCTTCTGACTTTAACTTCACTAGCTGCTGATCGTTCGTTTTGGTTTCTTGCTGATGTTTTTCTTCTGCTACGGTGATGGTCTGCTGCTGCCAAACAATCCAGCCAGCTGCGCCTAAAATAGCGACAGACAGAAGGATGATGGTGATTGTTTTCTTCATGTGTTATTCCCCTTTCTCTAAACCTCTATTAACATCGGTTACAGCCAATCAGGTTTTAACATATCAAGGGAATATTCACATCAGTTTGGCAGACACTATGAAAAAAAGGAGGGTGTCTGTTGATTTCCTTTATGATTCATGTCGTTGTGTCGCTATTTGCAGTGTCGAACCCAATTGGAAACGTGCCTCTTTTCATCACCTTAACAGAAGGCTATACAGAAAAAGAACGCTCTCAAACGGCCAAAAAAGCCATTGTTGTATCTTTTATTATTTTGGTTGCCTTTCTACTGGCAGGCAGGAACATTTTCAAGTTGTTTGGGATCGATATTCATGCACTTCGCATCGCCGGAGGTATTTTTATTTTTGGTATCGCTTACAATTTACTGAATGCAAAAGAGTCACATGTTCAAAACCCTCATTCGGACGAAAAGGCAGAAAGCATAGAGAAGGCAGATGTCTCCGTTACTCCGCTCGCGATCCCAATCATTGCAGGCCCCGGTACAATCGCCACAGTGATGAGTTTAACCCCAGGAAGTGAGGCAGGGCTTCATATTCTTGCGATCCTTTTGGGTATTGTGATCGTTCTTGCCATGACGTATTATGCCTTTCATTATTCAAGTTTCATTATGCGAAAAATGGGGAAAACAGAGATGAACGTCGTGACGCGATTGATGGGTTTGATTCTTGCTGTAGTGGCGGTAGAGATGATTGGCGCAGGCTTAAAAGGGATGTTTCCAATGTTTATGTCATAAGTGTATATAAAAAAGCTGTTTTTTTCTACAATGATGTAAAATAAAACAGCTTTTTTTAAGGTTTTGGCACATGCTTAAACACTTCTTCACTTTCGAAGAATTCAATTAAGCGGCTAATCCAATCATAGTAATCAAGACTTTCCTTAATTTCTGAAAGAAGCAGATTGATTTTATCCTCTGTCTCTTCCGGTAAATCATCCTGTTCAAGCAGCTCCAGCAATTCCTTGCACGTTTTTTTATGTGCCTTGCGATTTTTGCTGACAACTCGTGACCAATTGGCTGAAAACAATGAAATAAACGTCTGGTAGTGATCTTGTTCAACGTCATACAGATCTTTACGTATCCCTTTTTCATAAACCTTTTCTGCAATATTCAAATCGAGCATCTCTCGAACGACTTGACTCATTCTCGTTTTGCTCATACCGGTCGCCTCTGATAGCTCTCCCAGTGTCATTGGTTTACGGTTCATGTGAATGATACCAAGCACTCTACCCACTGTAGAAGAAAGACCAAAGGCATTCATGTTCTCGGCAGCTTTTTCAATATAATGATCCTGTGCTTTTTGAATGGCGCCTAACGCTAGCTTGTCCACTCCCCGCTTCATCCCTTCATGACTGACAATTTGTAACACAATATATCATATACCTGTTTGTTAATGAAAACAATAAATATTGAGTATTTGCTAGTAATTTGAAGGAAAAAGGAGGGATCTCTACATATCAGCCCGTTAACTGAAAATTTTTAATAAATGTTATGCAATACAAACATATCGTAAACTTTTTATTTTATAAAGTTTGCACTATAATTAATAAGGTGTAAATTTTCTGAAAATATATATCCGACTAATTGGAGGTGTCTCATTTGCTGAAACTAGAGAATGTATCTAAGACGTATAGAGGCGGAAAGAAAGCTGTCAAACATGTTGATTTAGAAATAGCAAAAGGAGAATTTGTTTGTTTTATTGGACCGAGTGGCTGTGGCAAAACGACAACGATGAAGATGATCAATCGACTCATTGAACCTTCCTCAGGAAACATTCTGATCGAGGGACAAAACATTATGAAGAAGGACCCTGTCCAATTAAGAAGAGAAATTGGTTATGTGATTCAGCAAATTGGACTTTTCCCTCATATGACCATCGCACAAAACATTTCACTTGTTCCGAAGCTATTAAAATGGCCGGAAGAAAAACGAAAAGAACGAGCGCGAGAACTGCTCAAGCTAGTCGACATGGGGCCGGAGTATCTAGAACGTTACCCGCATGAACTAAGTGGAGGACAGCAGCAGCGAATTGGCGTTCTTCGCGCACTAGCAGCGGAACCCCCTCTTATCCTCATGGATGAACCATTTGGTGCACTTGATCCAATTACACGAGATTCACTGCAAGAAGAATTTAAGAAACTACAAAAAACATTAAATAAAACAATCGTATTCGTCACACATGACATGGATGAAGCAATCAAACTCGCTGACCGAATTGTGATTTTAAAAGATGGGGAGATTGTCCAAGTAGGTACGCCAGATGATATTTTGCGTAACCCTGCCAATGAGTTCGTAGAAGAGTTCATCGGGAAAGAACGTCTGCTTCAATCAAATCCAAACATGGAACGTGTAGAACAGATGATGAACACATCGCCAGTGACAATTACAGTCGAACAAACGTTGACTGATGCCATTTACATCATGAGAGAAAAGCGGGTCGATTCTTTGCTTGTTGTGGATGAAAATCATGTGTTAAAAGGTTATATCGATATCGAAACGATCGATGCGAACCGTAGAAAAGCAGCCTTCGTTGGTGAGATTTTAAATACAGAGTTCTATACAGTACAGGAAGGCGCACTTCTAAGAGACACCGTCCGGAAGATTTTAATACGCGGCATTAAATATGTACCGGTTGTGGATGCAGAGGGGCATTTAAAAGGCATTGTGACACGTGCAAGTCTTGTTGATGTTGTGTACGACTCCATTTGGGGAGAAGATACACCGGCTGTCACTGAAATGAACTAAGGAGGTGTACACATGGATCAAATCATCGATTTTCTAGAGAAAAATGGTGGGGAACTCCTCATAAAAATGTGGGAGCATTTATATATTTCTTTAATTGCCGTCGTACTAGGCATTATTGTCGCCGTTCCTTTAGGCGTGATACTCACACGAATGAAAAAAGGCGCAGGTTTTGTCATCGGTGTCGTGAATATCTTTCAAACACTCCCTAGTTTAGCGATTCTTGCATTTTTTATTCCTATTTTGGGGGTAGGGAAAATACCTGCGATCGTTGCTCTATTTTTCTATTCCGTTTTGCCTATTTTGAGAAATACGTATGCTGGAGTTCAAGGTGTGAACAAAAACTTGCTTGAATCTGGTAAAGGGATCGGCATGACGACATGGGAACAAATTCGTCTTGTTGAACTCCCGCTTGCCGTGCCGATTATTATGGCGGGTGTTAGGACGTCAACGATTTACTTAATTGGCTGGACAACACTTGCTGCTTTTATCGGTGGAGGCGGTCTTGGTGACTATATTTTAATTGGACTTCAATTATACCAGCCGGAATACATTATTGCTGGTGCCATTCCAGTCACCATTTTAGCGGTCATCATCGATCTTACATTGATGAGGCTTGAGAAAAAAGTAACACCAGACGGCTTAAAAGGATTGAAGGAAGTTTCATAAGGAGTTGGCTCATGTGAAGAAGAATCGAAAAACAAAATGGATCAGTGCGCTGCTTGCTGGCTGCTTGCTATTGATTAGTGGCTGTTCACTTCCTGGACTAGCCAGCTCCTCAGGGGGCACGCTGAGAATTGGCGCGCAAAACTTTACCGAATCAGAAATCATGGCCTATATGGTTGGGGATATCATTGAGCATTACACAGATAAGAAGACAACCATTGTAAAAAATCTTGGCTCCAATACCGTACAGCAAAAGGCGATGGAAAATGGTGATGTCGACATTTCTGCTACAAGATATACAGGCACGGATTTGACAAGTACGCTCGGAATGGAGGCGGAAAAAGATCCGAAGCGTGCGATGGACATCGTCCAGAAAGAATTCAAAAAACGCTACGATTACAAATGGTTTGATTCCTATGGATTTGATAATACGTATGCCTTTGCCGTGACGCAAAAGATGGCAAAGGAAAACAATTTAGAAACGGTCTCTGATTTGAAAAAGAATGCGAAAAATTACCGTTTCGGTGTCGATAATATTTGGCTCAAAAAGAAAGGCGACGGCTACGAAGGTTTTGTGAAAACATACGGAATCGAATTTGGAAACACATTCCCGATGCAAATTGGTTTAGTCTATGATGCATTGAAAAATGAAAAAATGGATATTGTGCTTGCCTATTCAACAGATGGACGAATCAAAGCCTATAATCTCAAAATCTTAAAAGATGACAAACGATTCTTCCCGCCATATGATGCATCGCCAGTTGTCCCGGAGAAGGTATTAAAAGAAAATCCAGGGCTGGAGAAGGTGATCAACAGGCTGATTGGAAAAATTGATACAGAACAAATGCAAGAGCTTAACTATCAAGTCGACGGGGAGCTTCAAGAACCAGCAACCGTTGCGAAGAATTTCCTGAAAAAACACAATTACTTTGAGTAAGATTGGGAGGTGTCAGGGCTGATGGACACACTGCAGCAATTATGGACGTATTATCAGCAGAACGGTTCATATGTGTTAGAAGAATTTTATCGGCATTTTCTCATGTCAGCGTATGGGGTGTTGTTTGCGGCGATTGTCGGAATTCCAGTAGGCATCTTTGTGGCACATTATCGCAAGCTGAGCAATTGGGTGTTCGCCATTACAAATGTCATTCAAACCATACCAGCGTTAGCGATGCTTTCAGTGTTGATGCTTGTATTAGGACTTGGCGCAAATACAGTGATTCTATCACTTTTTCTATATTCGCTTCTGCCTATCATCCGAAACACATACACAGGGATTGTCAGCATTGAACACGCCTATTTAGAATCGGGTAAAGCAATGGGCATGACGAAATGGCAAGTGCTGAGAATGGTTGAATTACCGCTTGCTTTATCGGTGATTATGGCTGGTTTAAGAACCGCACTGGTCATCGCAATCGGCATTACAGCGATTGGGACATTCGTTGGTGCGGGAGGACTTGGTGATATCATCATCAGAGGATCAAACGCCACAAACGGAACAGCCATCATTTTAGCAGGTGCTATTCCAACTGCGCTCATGGCCATTATTGCCGACCTTGTCATGGGCTGGCTTGAACGCTATTTAAGCCCAACAAATAAGAAAAAAGAGAGAAAAGCGTTAGCTGAAAAAAACATCACATCTGCTTAAACGGTTGAATAGACAAAACCTCCCTTACATCTGTATGGGAGGTTGTTTTATGATCATCAGGCGGCTCACATGGAGAAATTTTATGATTCAAGTGTGATCCATTCAGTGGACCACTTTGAAATTTCCTCAAAAACGGGTGCAAGTGAACGTCCCATATCTGTTAATGAATACTCTATACGTACGGGTGTTTCAGCAAAAACCTCCCGTTTTACAATGCCTGCTGCCTCTAGCTCTTTTAATCTCTCAGATAATACTCTTCCGCTTAAATTTGTCAGAGCCGCCTCAATTTCACTAAAGCGCTGCTGACCTGAGAGAAGCTGAAAAACAATCAGTGCAACCCAACGTTTACTTAATAACTCAACTGCTTTTTCAAACCGCGGGCACATGTCAGATTGATTCATCTTTCTTCACTCCAATCTGATCCCATTATACCGTAATTCTGTCATAAATCAGCGCAAAAAGCTTGTCTATGATCAAAACATTTATGATGATGAACGGCTGTTTAACATAAACAACAGATAGCGGTTTAGATCCTCTATTTCTTTTTTAGAAAGGGTAGACCATATGTTTCCATCAAATATTTCGAGATCACCAAGTTCATATTGCTCTGCAGCTTCCTTCATTTTGGATAAAGCCATTTCCTCTTCCTTTATCAGATGGACAGGAGATGCTTCTTCAATATAACCAGCTGCCTGCATCATTTCCTCATAAGGTACCTTTAATGCACCTGCTAGTTTCTTAATCGTAGGAGGTTTCGGAATGCCGCGTTTCCCGTTTTCAATTCGAGAAATACCGGCAGCGCTGACCTCTGAATACATGGCTAATTGGTTCACTGATAGCTTCTTTTTCTCACGCAATGCTCTTAAATATGCACCAAAGTTCATCAACTCAAAACCTCACATGGTTAAAGATTAGGTCATTCTATTTTACCTGATTTGTTGACTATTGGCAACAAGTATACCATGAAAATATTGACATTAGTTAATGGTAGATGTATCTTATGTTTATGCCCCGCTATTTGTTCGCCTTTTTTTGGTTGATGAGTGTGAGAAAGTATTCATTCAGCTGGCTGATGTCTTGTGCAGTGAGCGTTTCCCATTGGTCTCCATCAAAAATGGGGAGATGTTCTACATCCTTTTGAAGCGCCGTCTGATAGATTTTCAACATGGACTCATATTTAGGTTTCATTTCATGAACTTTTTCCTGTTCAATATGACCGGCAAGCAGCATTAAATCCTCATAAGGCACCTTCAAGGCGTGTGCTAATTTTTTTATGGTTAAAGGCTTGGGCACACCGCGCTTCCCATTTTCAATACGAGAAATACCAGCAGCGCTTACACCCGAATACATGGCGAGTTGATTGACAGACATGTTTCTATTTTCTCTTAAAATGCGTAATTGTTCACCAAAGTGATTCATGACATCGAACCTCACATTTCAGTATATGACTTATTTTAGTATGATCATTGACCAAAGGAAATAGCAGAGGCGCAAAAGTGTTGACATAAGTTAATGGATCTATTTGTTGTGAGAGCCCTACATTCTGTACATATTGATCCTATAGGAGGTTGTAATGATGGTCGAAAAGATTCAGATCAGGCGAGCTTTTGTCATGCAGTATATGATCGAAAACGATATGTCTTTAAATCAGCTCGCAGATGAAATTGGCATCTCTCCTGCCACACTCAGCAGGGTATTAAATGGTCACAGGAAACCAGGACAGCTGGTCATTGGCAAAATGATTCATTACTTTGATAAAAAATTTGAAGATCTATTTTACTATGAAGGTGTTGACAAAAGTCAATGAATGGAATCATCATATCATTATGAAGGAGGTCATGTCCTTGAAAAGAACTGGGATGGTCAGACACATTGATTCTCTTGGCAGAATTGTGCTGCCTTCAGAAATGCGAAAGGTACTCAATATCAAAGAAGAGCAGCTTTTAGAAATTTTCATAGAAGATCAAACCATCATGCTGAAAAAATATGATGCAGATAAGAGCTGCCTGTTAACTGGACAAGTAACGAAATACAACAAAAGCTATGGAAATGGCAAAGTGATGCTGAGTCCTGAAGGGGCGGAACGTTTGTTAGTAGAATTAAAACAGCTATTAAAAGAAGAAGCAACTCGTTAAAATGGTTTTTTAACTCAAAATCGCATATAAAAAATGCTGCATGTAACCCATTTGAACGAAATTGAATCAAAATAACAAATAAAGTCGACAATATATAGGAAATCTTTATTTTGATGTTTCGTGACATGCACCTTGTTTTCATGTAAAATAAAGTTATGTGTACCAGTTTGTCTGGAGGTGTTTTCATGCACGCATTTGTTATTACATTACTCGTAATTGTCAGTATCGCACTTATCATCGTTGTATTATTACAATCAAGTAAAAGTGCTGGACTGTCAGGCGCTATTTCAGGTGGAGCCGAGCAACTTTTCGGTAAGCAAAAAGCGAGAGGCCTTGACTTGATTCTTCACCGATTAACGGTTATTTTGTCAGTGCTGTTCTTCATCTTAACACTTGCATTGGCATATTTAGGCGTGTAAGGCGCGAGTAACAGAAGGTCTGAACTTTTTTCAGACCTTTTTTTATTATCAGCACTCTTTTGTGTTTGTTTCATACATACAAGTGGAAAATATAAACCATAACAGAAGGAAAGGAAGTCACATCATGAAAGTTGTTACACCAAAACCATTTACGTTTAAAGGTGGAGAAAAGGCGGTGCTTCTTCTTCACGGTTTTACTGGGAATACAGCAGATGTTCGAATGCTTGGCCGTTACCTGAATGAAAGAGGTTATACATGCCATGCACCTCAATACAAAGGACACGGTGTGCCGCCAGAAGAGCTTGTCCATACAGGTCCGATAGATTGGTGGAAAGATGTAGAAGAAGGCTATCAATTTTTAAAAGATGAGGGCTATGAGGAGATTGCTGTTTGCGGACTATCCCTCGGAGGAGTTTTTTCATTGAAATTAGGTTACACTGTACCTGTAAAGGGAATTGTACCTATGTGTGCACCTATGTACATAAAAAGTGAAGAAGTCATGTACCAGGGTGTACTAGATTATGCCCGTAACTATAAAAAATTCGAGGGTAAGTCAGAGGACCAAATTGAACAGGAAATGGAAGAGTTCAAGAAAACACCAATGGGTACGCTCAAGGGCCTGCAAGAGCTGATTGCAGATGTAAGAAACAATGTTGACATGATTTATTCACCTACTTTTGTTGTTCAGGCACGTCATGATCATATGATTAATACAGACAGTGCAAATATCATTTATAACGAAGTAGAGACAGATCAAAAACAGTTGAAATGGTATGAAGAATCAGGCCATGTCATCACGCTTGATAAAGAGCGGGAGAAGGTTCATCAGGATGTATATGCATTCTTAGAATCACTTGATTGGTCAATTTAAATATATAGGGGGTTAGAGTGTGCAAAAAGAAGAATTTATGGATGAATTACTCGCGTTTATGCAAGAAGAGGCGTACAAACCATTAACAGTACAAGAATTAGAAGTCATGATGGAGATTACAAATCCGGATGATTATAAAGAGCTCATTAAAGCACTTGTGATATTAGAGGACCAGGGGCTTATCGTCCGTACCCGCAGTGATCGCTACGGTGTACCGGAAAAAATGAATTTGGTGAAAGGAAAGCTTTCCGCTCATGCGAAAGGATTTGCCTTTGTGACACCTGAAGAGTTTGGACAGGATGATATTTTCATTCCGCCAACAGAGCTTGGAACAGCGATGAATGGTGATACGGTCATGGTTCGTGTCAGCCATAAATCCAATGGCACCAAAAAAGAAGGGACAGTCATCCGAATTCTGGAGCGTAATATTCAGTCGGTTGTCGGTACCTATACAGAAACAAAAAGCTTTGGTTTTGTCATTCCTGATGATAAAAAGATCACACACGATATCTTTATCCCGAAATCCGCCAAAAACGGAGCGGTAGAAGGGCATAAGGTCGTTGTGACGCTGACAAGCTATCCGGAAGGAAGAATGAGTGCAGAGGGCGAAGTGACTGAAATTTTAGGTCATAAAAATGACCCAGGTATTGATATTCTGTCGATCATTCATAAACACGGCCTGCCAGGTGAGTTCCCAGAAGAGGCGCTCCAGCAGGCGGTAGACACACCCGAAACAATCGATGAAAAAGATCTGGAAGGTAGACGTGATCTGCGCAACGAAACAATTGTGACAATTGACGGTGCAGATGCGAAGGACTTAGATGATGCAGTCACTGTGCAAAAGCTGGATGATGGTAAATATAAGCTAGGGGTGCATATTGCAGACGTCTCCCATTATGTCACTGAAAATTCCCCGATTGATCAGGAAGCATATGAGCGCGGGACGAGTGTGTATCTTGTAGACCGCGTGATTCCGATGATTCCACATCGTCTATCAAACGGCATTTGTTCATTAAATCCGAAGGTCGATCGTCTCACACTGTCTTGTGAAATGGTCATTGATCGAGATGGGAAGGTCGTCAAACACGAAATTTTCCAAAGTGTGATCAAAACGACAGAGAGAATGACGTATTCAGATGTGAACAAGATTTTAGTGGACCAAGATGAAGAGCTCATAGACAAATACGAGCCGCTTGTTCCGATGTTCCAAGAGATGGAGAAGCTTGCAGAAATCCTTCGTGACAAGCGGATGGATCGTGGGGCTGTAGACTTTGACTTCAAGGAAGCGAAAGTGCTTGTTGATGATGAAGGAGCGGCAAAGGATGTCATCATTCGAGAGCGTTCAGTCGCTGAGAAATTAATTGAAGAATTCATGCTTGTCGCAAACGAGACGGTCGCAGAGCACTTCCACTGGATGAATGTACCGTTCATTTACCGAATTCACGAAGAACCAAATCCTGAGAAGCTTCAGCGCTTTTTAGAGTTTGTCACGACTTTTGGTTACATTGTGAAAGGAACGTCGACGAACATTCACCCGCGTGCACTTCAAAGTGTGCTGGATGCCGTTCGAGATCAGCCAGAAGAAGTAGTGATTCAAACCGTCATGCTTCGTTCTATGAAACAGGCAAAGTATGATCCAGAAAGCATCGGGCATTTTGGGTTATCAACGGAATTCTATACGCACTTCACATCACCGATCCGCCGTTATCCTGATTTAATCGTGCATAGACTGATCAGAACCTATTTGATTCAGAAAAAGACAGATGAAGCAACCCTTGAAAAATGGGGACAGCTGCTGCCAGAAATAGCAGATCATGCGTCAACGATGGAGCGCCGGTCAGTCGATGCAGAGCGTGAAACAGATGACCTGAAAAAGGCAGAGTTTATGCTTGATAAAATCGGCGAAGAATTTGATGGCATGATTAGTTCCGTCACGAATTTTGGACTATTCGTTGAACTGCCGAATACGATAGAAGGTCTCGTCCATGTCAGCTACATGACAGACGACTACTATCGCTTTGATGAACAGCATTTTGCCATGATCGGTGAGCGGACAGGAAATGTATATCGCATCGGTGACGAAATCACTGTCAAAGTGGTGAATGTTAATAAAGATGAGCATTCCATTGATTTTGAAATTGTCGGGATGAAAGGCACTCGTCGTAAATTGCCAAAAGATTTCAAGTTCAAAAAACGGACAGATCCACCAGGAAAAAAAGGGAGCGTGGGTCAGAAGGCGTCTGGAGATAAGGCAAAAGACGATAAAGGCGGCGACTGGTTCACAGGTCGAAAAAAGAAGAAAAAGAAAAAACGCGTATTTGATAACGCACCGAAACAAAAGCGGAAAAAGAAAAAGTAACGTGCTAAAAAAGCAAATAGGGCATCACGCTCTATTTGCTTTTTGACCACATGGCGTCAGCATTGTCGAAAGCTGGATTGTTTGATAAAATAATCCGTACGATTTGGATCGTGTTTGTGTCAAAAGGAGGGTGTACGCCAATGCCAAAGGGAGAGGGAAAGGTTGTTTCCCAAAACAAAAAAGCAAATCATGACTATTTTATAGAAGAAACATTTGAAGCCGGCCTTGTGTTACAAGGAACTGAAATCAAATCAATTCGTGCAGGAAAAGTGAATTTAAAAGATTCTTTCGCCAAAATCGAACGAGGAGAAGTGTTTCTTCACAACATGCACGTGAGCCCATACGAGCAGGGGAACCGTTATAACCATGACCCGCTTAGAACAAGGAAGCTGCTGCTTCATCGCAAGCAAATCAGCAAATTGATTGGTGCCACAAAGGAAGAGGGCTACTCACTTGTTCCTATTAAATTATATTTGAAGAATGGCTTTGCTAAAGTGCTGATCGGAATCGGTAAAGGGAAAAAGAAATACGATAAACGTGAAGATCTGAAGAAAAAAGATGCAAAACGTGAAATCGACCGTGCCTTCCGTGATCGACAAAAGCAATTCTAGTCCGGGGGGGCAGATTGCTTGCTGTGAGCGGAAGCATTATGCTACAATATGATATGCAGTAAACAATCATCGTGTTTTTTACAGAAACCACCAGTTGTTTCAAGCGATGAGGTTGTTATAATAGTTATATACGGAAGCAGTTAAGCTGAACGTTTCCATCCCGTATATCCCTTTTACAAGGGGACGTTACGGATTCGACAGGGGCGGTTCGAGCTTGAGCTGCGAGCCGAGAGGCGATCTCGTTAACACGCACTAAATGTAACTGGCAAAACTAAAAGTTTTAACCAAAACTTAGCACTAGCTGCCTAATAAGCGCAGCGAGCTCTTCCTGACATCGCCTATGTGTCTGTGAGGAGCCCAATGAAGTAGGCTACGCTTACGTTCCCGTCTGAGGACGTAAGAAGAGATCCATCAGACTAGCTCTCCAAGCGCCCGTCAGCAGGCATGCGGATGAGTGAATACGTAAATATGTTGACTACGCTCGTAGACGCTTAAGTAATCGATGTCTCTGGACGTGGGTTCGACTCCCACCGTCTCCATCAAAACTTTTAGAATGCAGTCGTATCAAGGGTTTGAAAGCCCTTGGTGCGGGACTGGCAACATTTTGGCAACATTTTAGAAAATTTCTTATTTATGAGTTTCTGCAACATCTCTGAGTGTCCTAAACAATTGGCTAGAACCAAAGGATGTCTGAATGTGTGAATAACACTCTTTTTGACATTAGATTTTATTAAATATGTAGCATTTTCAAAAACTCTATAATATAAAAAAGACGCTATTTTCAGCGTCTTTTTTTATATTCCTAAATTGCTATTCAAATATGGATATGAGAAAAATTCTGATGGTGTACTTGTTTTTGGGTATTAAGAATTACATATCTGATTGGAGTTAAAGAAATTCAAGCTGCTAAGAAGAAAAAATCATCAGGTATAAAGGTCGGTGTAACTGTTAGGTTTGTAGGTGCAGTTTTCAATGCTGTGATTGGTGTTGCTGTTGCGATTGCTCTGAATTATTTGGATATCGGAACTCAAATTGCTAAACAGTTGGATAAGAGGGATAAACGCCCTAATAATGGTTGGGTGGATATATATTAGGAGGAATTTTGTGAAAAGTATTATGAAGTATGCTGTTATGATTCTGTTTATCAGTGTATTTTTTTATTATTACAATATGTTTGTACCTAAAAATTTTCTGTATATTATTATTGCATTTCCTATTTGTTTTTTTGCTATTAGCATAATTGATAAGTTATTTACTAATAAGTGATTTTTGAAAATAAGCAAGCTCTAAGCTTGCTTATTTGTCATATACCTTTCCTCGAAGAAGTCTGTAAAAGCCTAACAAACAAAGGACACACCACAATCACTGCAATCATCATCAAAAATCCATCCGACACAAGCTCCACAAACGTTGTTTGAATCACATAAACTGCAATCAGCAGTAAATAACTCACCAAAAATATCAACCCAGATCTTCTCTTCTCAAATGGCTTCTCCAAAAGAATCAGCATAAACAAACCTGCCATGATGATCAAAAAAGTCATATTCCTTCTGAGCCTCCTCTTCATAGATCCCCACATTGTACAGATATTTCTTCTGTCACAACATGCTTCTCCGTCAAATTGAGTAAAAAGTATTGAAAATAAGAGGCGTCATCATAAGGAAAACGACCAAAACTTTACAAAAAACCTCCAACCAAATCAAAATCACACCTTCCCATTTTTGACTTCCTCATATATAGTAAGATGAGACTAGTTCTAAATAACTGAAATTGGGGCGTTTACATGGATTCGATTGTTTTACATTTTATTGTGATCATGAGTGTTTCTGGCATTCTGTCCGTGATATTATCAATCATTGCTCATGCAAATCGCCATCGTTATATTGGCTGTCAATTGTTTATGTACATGTCTGGAGCAACTGCGATTTATATTTTTGGGCATACGTTTGAATTATTGGCGCGTACCCCTGAAGAAGTCATGTTCTGGGTTTGTTTTCAATACATAGGTCTTCCGTTTATCGCACCATTCAGCCTCATGATTGTGCTGCAATTTACGGGTTTCCATCAATATTTCACAAAGCGCCGCGTGCTTCTCATCTTACTGATTCCATTTCTCACAACCATAATGGTATTCACCAACTCTTTTCATTCACTCTTTTACCGAAGCATCACGATGAATACAGTAGACGGATTTTTATTGGCTGATTTTACGATTGGCTATTGGTATATCATTCATGGGGTCTGCACATTTGGCTGTTCGATGCTTGCTATTTTTATGCTGGTTTGGTTTTTACGTGTCACAAAAAAAGAATATTTAAAGCAGATCCTCATTTTGCTAGTGGGGATGTTACTGCCAATCACGACATCTTTTATCTATTTGTTAGGCGTTACACCTCTTCATATTGACCCGGTCCCTGTGGTGATGTTTTTAACCAATGCGCTCTACTTATGGGCGATTATGTCGTTCCAGCTCTTTAAGCTCTCTCCCATTGCGATGGAGCGTGTGTTTGAGCATATGTCTGAGGGGGTTCTCATTTTAGATCGATATCGGACACTCATTGATTACAACCCCGCTGCTGCATCGATCATTCCGGCACTTGCGAATAAGAAGGGAATTGGCTATAAAATCGACGATGTTTTCTCAGAAATCATCAAAGAGTCAGCGTTCATTCAGTGGCTGCGTTCTCCGCAGGATCATTCGCAATATGATTTAATGTTGAAAAGGGAAAAAGATCATTCCAGCTATTATCACTTGACCGCTACGTCGCTATTTAATAGAAGAGGAGAGATCGAGGGCAGGCAAATTGTGATCAGTGATGTAACAGAGCAGCGTTTGCTGCAGGAAGAGCTGGAGCGTCGTGCGTATATCGATGGATTGACGAATATCTTCAATCGTTCTTCTTTCATCGAACGAACGCAGATGATCTTGGAAGAGGATGCGCAGGATACGGCTGTTATGCTGTTTGATATTGATTTCTTTAAACAAATTAATGACACGCACGGACATCATATTGGAGACGAGGCGCTGCGTCATGTTGTCACCATTTGTCAGCAGCATTTACAGATGGACGATTTATTCGGACGATACGGCGGAGAAGAGTTTGCCATTTGTCTGCCGCATCATTCATTTGAAGAGGCATGTCATATCGCGGAGCGAATGAGACATTCGTTTGAGATGAGTTTCTTTGAGAATGATGAGGAAAAAGTGCGAGTGACAGCGAGCTTTGGAATTGCTCATACAGCTTATGATCCCAATGTATTAGAAACTCTTCTATATGAAGCGGACCAAGCGTTGTATATGTCGAAACGTCAAGGACGGAACCGGATTTATGCGTCAACTGGAGCGGACTATATGCTGTATCAAGAGCACGATCGGCCGCCAGCTTCTCATTGACTGTTGTCCTGACATTCGATATGATAAACATAACATTTGAACGGTTTCCTAAAGGGGAGTAGCTTTTACGGTATGGTCGTCATTACAGAAACACACGTTGTTTCTCGGCCATTCCGGCATGAACATGTTAGCCAGACCTTTGCCTATGACACATGAGGCAAAGGTCTGGCTTTTTTTGAAGTCCTTTTGCATCAGCGTGATAGGGGAGCAGAACAAATGAATGCTTTCAACACAATAGATGAAAGGATGATCGATTTTGAAAAAATATGTGATGGCTTTCCTATTTTCCGGCACGCTT
Source organism: Bacillus zhangzhouensis (assembly GCF_000715205.1). Classification (GTDB taxonomy): domain Bacteria; phylum Bacillota; class Bacilli; order Bacillales; family Bacillaceae; genus Bacillus; species Bacillus zhangzhouensis. The sequence goes on from NZ_JOTP01000001.1 coordinate 103,748, forward strand.
GTGTTAAGTGGATGTTCCGGCTTGCTTGACCAGGTCAATGATACGACGACATATGTCACAGAGGCAAATGACTATGTGACTGACATTCAGCAGTTTACGGAGGACTTTCCAAAGCTAGCTGAAGAAGCTGTACAAAATGCCGCCAAAAAAGCAGAATTGACGCAGCAGCTTGAATCATTGAAGGCCGACATTCAAAACTTTAATGAACTAACAGCTCCAAAAATAGCGGAAGATCTGCATGCACAAATCATTGAAAAAAATAAGGTGCTGTCAGAGGACATTCAAACGTATTTACAGCAATTGAAAGCGGACAATATCGATGTTGCCGCCATTTTAGAGGACCAGCAAGGGTTGATCAAGCAGCTTCAGCAGTCCGTCAGCCTTCTACAGGATATTGAACAATTAACAAACTAGGACAAACACTGCTCTTAGACGGGCATTCAGCATATCTTTGCCTTTTCCGGTGGAGATATGCTTTAATTTAATTAAAGACAAGTCATAATAGAAAAAAGGTGATCACATGACAGAACATGAAGAAAGACACATTGCTTCGCCTAGAGCCCAGAAGGAAAAAGATCAATTAATCAATCGCTTGAAACGAGTGGAAGGACAAGTACGTGGGATTCAGCAAATGATTGAAAATGATCGTTACTGTATAGATGTCGTCAATCAAATTTCTGCTGTCAATGCAGCATTAAAAAAGGTCAGTCTTCAATTGATGGAAAAGCATACACATCACTGCGTAGCGGATGCCATTAAGAGCGGCAACGGGGATGAAGCCATTGAAGAATTGATGAACGTCTTTACGAAACTGACAAAATCGTAGCAAATAAAGCATCATTTATGTTTACAATGATACCCTACTAGGGTATAGTAAGGTGTAGAAAATGATTGATGGAGGCGATGAGAAGTGGAACAAGCAACACTTCAAGTGCAGGGCATGTCTTGCGGACATTGCGTGAAAGCAGTCGAAGGAAATGTAGGAGAATTAGCAGGTGTTGAATCTGTGAAAGTTCATTTAGACAAGGGGCAGGTGGAGGTTTCTTTTCATCCTGATCAAGTCACGTTACACCGAATCTCTGATGTGATTGAAGAACAGGGATATGATGTCGTATAAATGATATACGTGCTGCATGTGACAGCGCGTATTTTTTTCAAAAAAAGATACCCCCATGGAGTATGTGGAGAGGTGAGATGAATGAAAAAGGAAATCGATTTTCAAATTACAGGAATGACCTGTGCTGCCTGTGCAGGACGCATTGAAAAGGGTTTGAACAAGCTGGAAGGTGTGGATGAAGCCAATGTGAATTTGGCACTTGAAACATCTCATATCGTATATGAAACGGAGCAACTATCACCAGATGATCTGACGAAAAAAATTCAATCTCTTGGCTACGATGTGGTGATGGAGCAAGCAGAGTTTGATATAGAGGGAATGACCTGTGCGGCTTGTGCAAACCGAATCGAGAAAAAAATCAACCGGTTGGACGGTGTCGATCACGGATCTGTGAACTTTGCGCTTGAGACACTACAGGTCACATATCATCCGGGACAAACGTCTACAAGCGATATAAAAGATGCCGTTCAGTCCATTGGGTATTCACTAATGGAAGCAGCTGAAGATCTAGCAGAGGAAGGGAAAAAAGATCATCGCCAAGCAGCGATAGAGAAGCAAACGGCACGCTTTTTATTCTCGATGATCTTGTCACTGCCCCTCCTTTGGGCAATGGTCAGCCATTTTTCTTTCACGTCTTTTATTTGGCTGCCAGAAGCGTTCATGAATCCATGGGTTCAGCTGGCATTAGCAGCGCCCGTTCAATTCATTGTCGGCTGGCCCTTTTATGTAGGTGCGTATAAGGCTTTAATAAATAAAAGTGCCAATATGGATGTCCTTGTGGCACTTGGGACATCAGCTGCGTTTTTCTATAGTTTATATGAAAGCATTCAGTCAGCGTTTCAGGGCACACATGAGGCAGCACTCTATTATGAAACAAGTGCTGTACTCATTACGTTAATTGTGCTCGGAAAATTAATGGAAGCAAGAGCAAAAGGGAGATCATCAGAAGCGATTCAAAAGCTGATGGGCTTACAAGCGAAAGAAGCTGTCATCCAGCGAGATGGGAAACAAATGACTGTTCCTATTTCTGATGTGAAAGTGGATGATCTTGTGTTTGTCAAACCGGGTGAGAAAGTGCCGGTAGATGGAGAGATCATGGAGGGGACAACCGCAATAGACGAATCCATGATTACAGGAGAAAGTCTGCCTGTTGATAAAACCGCAGGAGATGCGGTCATTGGGGCAACCATCAATAAAAATGGGTTTATCAAAGTGAAAGCGACAAAAGTCGGGAAAGAGACGGCTCTGTCACAGATTATTCGAGTCGTAGAACAAGCGCAGGGTTCAAAAGCACCGATTCAAAGAATGGCAGATCAAATATCAGGGATATTTGTTCCCATTGTTGTAGGAATTGCTGTGCTTACCTTCCTTATATGGTTTTTCTTTGTTGATCCAGGGAATGTGACTTCAGCACTTGAAACCTTTATAGCGGTCATCGTCATTGCGTGTCCTTGTGCACTCGGTCTTGCTACACCAACCTCTATTATGGCGGGTAGCGGCCGTGCGGCTGAATCAGGCATTCTGTTTAAAGGCGGAGAGCATTTAGAAGTGACCCAATCACTGGACACGGTGGTTCTAGATAAAACAGGAACTGTGACAAAAGGGGAGCCGAGTCTGACAGATGTGGTGGCATATGCCAATTGGACAGAAGATGCGCTGCTACAGCTAGTAGGGTCGGCAGAACAGCAGTCGGAACATCCGCTGGCTAGAGCCATCACAGACGGAATGAAGGAACAAGGTCTTGAAGCGGTCGAGATTGAAGCCTTCCAAGCTGATCCAGGTCATGGAATTGAAGCAACGGCCGCAGGGCGCAGGCTTTTGATTGGGACACGGAAGCTATTACAGAAACATGATATCCCATATGATCAAGTCGAAGCATCCGTCACAATGCTGGAGGAGCAAGGGAAAACGGCTATGCTTGTCGCTATTGACGGCGAAGTCGCCGGCATTGTAGCGGTGGCAGATACGATCAAATCATCCTCTCTTCAAGCCATCGCCCGGTTGAAAGAGCAAGGGATTCACGTTGTCATGATGACAGGTGATAACAAGATGACAGCAGAGGCGATTGCGAAACAGGCGGGCATTGATCATGTCATCGCTGAAGTTCTGCCTGAGGAGAAGGCTGCTCACATCGCGGCGCTTCAAGAACAAGGAAAGAAAGTCGCCATGGTCGGAGATGGTATTAATGATGCCCCGGCCCTTGCGACAGCGAATATTGGGATGGCGGTTGGAACAGGTACAGACGTTGCCATGGAAGCGGCAGATATCACGCTCATGACAGGAGACCTCCATGCCATTGCAGATGCGCTTGCGTTTAGCAAAAAAACGATGAGAAATATTAAGCAAAATCTATTTTGGGCGCTTGCCTATAATTGTATTGGGATACCAGTAGCCGCATTTGGATTCCTTGCCCCATGGCTTGCAGGAGCGGCAATGGCCTTTAGCTCCGTGTCGGTTGTGCTGAATGCGCTCAGATTGCAGCGGTTGAAACCTGTAAGAGAGGGAGGGGCAGAATGAAGCTGAATGTCAAATGGATTTGGACATTGAGTGCATTAATCTATGTTACTTTCGTACTCATTGGATATGCCATATATGATGAATTTTATGCAAATCAAGATACGCCAAGTGAACAGATGCAAAATCATTAGACTTCGACAAAAGCGAAGTTTCAGCGTGTAGACAAACCCTCGCATTCTTTGTCAGGTCTGCGCGCCAGTGCTCACGAATGTCAATTCGCTCCGCGCTGGTGCTCGCCCTTTCTAGACTTCAAGGGTTTTCCATCACTCTGAAAAGAAGACAAAATGCTAAAATAAAGATCATTTTAGCATTTTGTCAATAGTCTAAGACTTCGCCCAAAAGCGAAGTCTTTTTTTAACAATTTTGTGGAAAAACCCACCTTTTAAAAGATTTTTCATAAAAAATTCACTTCTTTTTGTTCCTTTTTGTCGTTTTTTGTAGGTTCATCGTTAAGATGCGATTAAGCAACAAAGAAAGCGTTATCAAAAAAAGGGGGTTCACGTATGAAAAAGTTAGGGTTAGCTTCTCAAATACTCATTGCGCTTGTTCTGGGTGTTATCGTGGGAGCACTGTTTTATCAAAATGAAACCGTTATTAATGTGTTAACGCCGATTGGCGATATATTCATCCATTTAATTAAAATGATCGTTCTTCCAATTGTTATTGCTGCGTTGATTGTAGCAGTAGCTGGTGTGGGGGATATGAAAACCATCGGAAGACTCGGTGGGAAAACGATTCTTTACTTCGAAATTGTGACAACGATTGCATTAGCAGTAGGACTGCTTGCAGCAAACGTCTTCCATCCTGGTACAGGAATTGACATGAGCAACATGGAAAAAGGCGATATCTCTAAATATGAAGAGACATCGAAAGCTTCTTCCGAAAAAGCAAGTTTCTCTGAAACGATTGTGCATCTAGTGCCAACAAACGTGTTCCAATCCATTGCAGAAGGTGATCTATTACCAACGATCTTCTTTACAGTCTTATTCGGATTAGGAATTGCCGCAGTAGGAGACAAAGGAAAACCAGTGTTAGGATTCTTTGAGGGTATACTCGAAGCCATGTTCTGGGTGACCAATAAAGTGATGAAGTTTGCACCATTTGGTGTATTCGCGCTCATCAGTGTGACGGTGATCAAATTCGGGGTCGGAGCGCTTCTCCCGCTAGGTAAACTGGTACTTGTCGTTTACGGCACAATGGCATTCTTCGTGATTGTCGTACTTGGCATTATCGCTAAATTAGCTGGAACAAGCGTCTTTACACTATTTAGAGTGCTAAAAGAAGAAATCATTCTTGCATTCTCAACAGCAAGCTCAGAAGCTGTACTGCCTAGACTAATGGATAAAATGGAGAAGTTCGGCTGCCCGAAAGCGATCACGTCGTTCGTTATCCCAACAGGCTACACCTTTAACTTAGATGGAAGTGCCATCTATCAATCCATTGCCGCCATATTTGTTGCACAAATGTACGGCATGCCACTTTCCATCTATGAGCAAATTACGTTACTATTAATCTTGATGCTGACATCTAAAGGAATGGCTGGTGTACCAGGTGCATCTATCGTTGTTGTCATCACGACACTTGGTGCAATGGGACTTCCGCTTGAAGGACTTGCCTTCATCGTTGGGATCGACCGTATTCTTGACATGGTTCGTACAACAGTTAACGTATTTGGTAACTCACTTGCAGCGATTGTTATGTCTAAGTGGGAGAAAGTATTTGATCAAGAGAAATCGAAAAAGTATATTGAGGAATTAAAGCAACAAACAAAAGCAGCGTAAAAAAGGAGATCTTTTCAAATGACGAAGCTACAGGATAAGCAAGTTCGAATCGAACGAGACTTTCTAGGTGAAAAGGAAGTAGACACTCAAGCATATTACGGAATTCAAACATTACGTGCAGTGGAGAACTTTCCAATTACAGGCTACCGTATTCATGAGGAACTCATCAAAGCATTAGGGATTGTCAAAAAGGCAGCCGCACTTGCAAATATGGATACACAGCGACTATATGCTGGTCTTGGAGAAAAAATTGTTCAAGCAGCAGATGAGGTCATCGAAGGAAAATGGAACAACCAATTTATTGTCGATCCAATTCAAGGCGGGGCTGGCACTTCAATGAATATGAATGCCAATGAAGTCATTGCAAACAGAGCGCTTGAACTACTAGGAAAGGAAAAAGGCGCTTATACTGAGCTAAGTCCAAACACGCATGTGAACATGTCGCAGTCAACAAACGACGTTTTCCCAACAGCGATTCATATTTCAACATTGAATATGATTGAAAAGTTACTTTATACGATGGAAAACATGCATCAAGTCATGACTGAAAAAGCGCAGGAATTTGATCATGTCATCAAAATGGGACGTACGCATCTTCAGGACGCTGTTCCAATCAGACTTGGGCAAGAGTTTAGTGCCTATGCAAAGGTTCTCGCTCGTGATATTAAACGTATCAAGCAGTCTAGACAGCATTTATATGAAGTCAATATGGGTGCAACAGCAGTCGGAACTGGACTGAATGCAGATCCTAAATACATTCGTCAAGTTGTCGGCTATCTATCTGATATCAGTGGATTACCATTAGTTGGAGCTGAAGACTTAGTCGATGCAACGCAAAATACGGATGCTTATACAGAAGTATCTGCTGCGTTAAAAGTATGTATGATGAATATGTCCAAAATGGCTAATGATATTCGTTTGATGGCTTCAGGTCCAAGAGCAGGCTTTGGTGAGCTTCATTTGCCGCCAAGACAGCCAGGTTCATCCATCATGCCAGGGAAAGTCAACCCAGTGATGCCAGAGGTCATGAACCAAGTGGCATTCCAAGTCATCGGAAATGATCATACAATCTGTCTTGCATCAGAGGCTGGTCAGCTTGAGCTGAACGTGATGGAACCAGTCCTTGTGTTCAACTTGCTTCAATCTCTCAGCATCATGAAAAATGTATTTGAGTCCTTCGTAGACAACTGCTTGCGTGACCTAAAAGCAGATGAAGCTAGATTAAAAGAATATGTAGAAAAAAGTGCTGGTGTCATGACGGCGGTCAATCCGCACATTGGTTATGAAGCTGCTGCACGAATTGCCAGAGAAGCGATTCTTACAGGCGTATCTGTACGTGAGCTTTGTCTACAAAATGATGTTTTATCAGAGGAAGAGCTTGATGTCATCTTAAATCCTTTTGAAATGACAAAACCAGGTATTGCTGGCGCATCACTTTTAGAAAAGGATCGTTTAGAAGATTAAGCTGCATTATGATAAGCGCACACCGACAAAGTTCCGGTGTGCGCTTTTTCATGGGCTGTTTGTTTTTCTCAAGCTCACATAGTATACTATCGTCAATTATTAGGGATGTGACTGCATTTGAATCTACTGAAAAAATGGCTGAATACAGAGCCTTATTTAATTGTCATGCTCATTGTACTTACACCGATTGGTGGAGAGTTAAAATTTTATCCGTTTGAGGACAGCTTTCGGGTCAGCTTTGGAACCGTTGTCTTTTTCTTTATCCTGCTTCAAATGAAAAAATTCCCGGCATGGGCAAGCGGAATCATCGCGGGGGGATCTGTATTTGCATTTCGGGTGCTGCTTGATACAGCCGTGTCAGGTCACCTGCCGCTTGAAGAGGCGGTTTCATTAAGGTTTCCTTCCATGCTTTACTATGTGGTCTATGGCACGCTTTTTTATTTATTGCGGGTCAGACGTTTCCGTGACAAACCTTGGCTGATTGGGGCGACAGGCATCATCATGGAACTGTGCGCGAGCGTTGTTGAGATGGTTGCGCTTCGGGGAGCCATTGATGAAATTTTAACGGTGCGGACGCTATTTCAACTATTTGTTTTAGCGATTTTTAGAAGCTTTTTCGTGTTGGCTTGTTATACAATGATTCGGTTATACGAAGAACAGGCGAGAGAGCGTCAAATGAAAAAAGAAAAGGAACATCTGCTCATGCTGCTTTCGAACCTTTACACGGAATCTACATACTTTCATAAGACACTTGCACACGCTGAGCACATTACAGCTACTTCCTATCAATTGTATCAATCCCTTCACCACGCAAAAGATGCGGAATCATTAGATTTGAAAAAGCTTGGAAAAACAGCCCTGCAAATTGCAGGAGAGGTGCATGAAATTAAAAAGGATAATCAGCGGATTTTTTCTGCTTTATCAAAGCTGATTCATGAGGAGAAATTTCAGGAGTATGCAAGTCCCGCCCATATTGCAGGTCTTGTGATTCGTATCCATGAAAATTACGCAGAATCACTTAAAAAAAACATCGTCTTTCATTATGATGAAGAAGGGCAGCATCCCGCCTATCATGTGTATACCATTCTATCTTTGTTAAATAACATAGTATCCAATGCCGTTGAAGCCATTCCAGTCGATGGAGAGGTGTCACTATCCATTTCACGGGTAGAGAAAGATGTGATCTTTCAAATCAGCGACAACGGGCCTGGCATTAAAGAGCGTAACCATCATGTTATTTTTAAACCGGGCTTCACTTTAAAATACGACCAGGCTGGGAATCCATCAAGCGGCATCGGTCTTTCCTATGTGAAGTATACAGCAGAGAAGCTTGGCGGAAGTGTTGAGATGAAGAGTATCCCAAATAAACAAACGATTTTCACTTTAACGATACCAGTTGATCAAGTCAGTAGAAAAGAGGGGATTGGGAGATGAGATTTTTTATTGTCGATGATGATGAAGCCGTTCGTTCTTCACTGGCTCAGCTCATTGAAGATGAAGAACTTGGCATTGTGGCTGGAGAAGCAGAAGATGGCGCAGAATTAACAGCCAGCTACTTAAATGATTTGCACATTGATATCTTATGTATTGATCTTCTGATGCCGGAAAGGGACGGGCTTGAAACGATTCGAGCAATCAAGGATGAGTTTCATGGGAAATACTTAATGCTTTCACAGGTAGAAACAAAGGAATTAATTGGACAGGCCTATACGCTTGGTGTCGAGTATTATGTGACAAAGCCGATCAATCGTGTAGAAGTCTTAAGTGTGCTCCACCTCATGATTGAACGTCTTCATTTAGAGCACTCGATTGAAAATATTCAGCACTCACTCAAATCGGTGATGCAGTTCCAGCAGCGAGGCCAAACGAAGACGAAGCAGCGGGGGAAAAGTCTTGCAGAGGCAGGTCAGTTCTTACTGGCGGAGCTTGGGATTGTCGGCGAGAAGGGGTCTAAAGATTTATTAGATATGATTCTCTTTACTGATCAGTATCTAGCGCTGCATGTCGATCAGCACGATTCCTTTCCTTCTTTGAAGGTCATTTTCACCGGGATCACGGAGGATAAATTAAATGAGCCTTACACATCAGCAGACATCGCAAGAGAAGCGAAGGCAGCGGAACAAAGGGTAAGGCGTGCGATCAACCAATCATTGAAACACATTGCATCACTCGGGTTAACGGATTATTCCCATCCAACGTTTGAAAACTATGCATCTAAATTTTTCGATTTCACCATTGTGCGAAAGAAAATGAGTGAATTGACAAAAGAGACAAGTGGGAGAGAAGAACATACCCGCATCAATGTGAAGAAATTTGTGCAGGTGCTCTACTACGAAGCAAAGCGTATTTTTATGGAAGATTAAAAAAGACACGCTCTCCTATTGCGGAGGCATGTCTTTTTTTGTGATGGATTGCAGGTGCATCTGCAACACGGAGCGCATGAGCTGAGGCGGTAGACGGTGAGGCTGCAAGATTCCATTCAAAGCAAGCCCATTGACGACCGCATAAAGCCGCTCAGTTTCTAGTAAAAGATCGATATGATCTAGCAGAAGCCTATCCTCTTTCAATTTCATTAAACAAAATTGAACCGTTTGGAAAAGCTCGTCATACATTTCTGCGTTGAGCGGCTGTAAATCTGGTTCAGTGAATGATTTAATGGTAAAAGCCTGCCACACCTCCATTTCAAATCTTCGTTCTTCATCAAGTGGAAGGACTTGCTCCAATAAAGTGAGGACATTTTCTTTAGTTGAACCGTTTAATGGAAGCCCTGCCATTCGCTCCTTGACTCTTTCCTGAATCAGATTCATAGAGAATAGAAATAACTCCTGCTGTGTGGCAAAATAATGCCGCATAGAGCCGGCAGAAATCCCAGCTTCAACAGCTATTTTCCGTACAGAAGCGTTCTCTAATCCCTCCTGTTTAATTACTCTCATCGCAGCTTGAGCGACCTTTTGTTTTTGTTTTTGGTGATCGACGATTTTTGGCATACATTGATTTTAGCACAGCTATTGTTTTTTTAATACGACTGTGTTAAATTTTATTTAATACAATTGTGTTAAAAAGGGTGTGGGAATCTTGATTGGGTTATTGATTGTGGCATGTGAGATTGGCTTTTGGTTGTTTATTCTAATGGGTTTAACGCTACGTTATGTGTTTAGACAGAAAAAGTGGGGAGCTTTTTTCCTGATCTGTACGCCGATTTTGGATCTGGTCCTTCTTGCGGCTACTTATATGGATTTGAGGCAAGGGGCGATGGCGAGTGTCATCCACGGACTTGCGGCTGTTTATATTGGCGTGAGTCTGGCCTTTGGGCATCAAATGGTGAAATGGGCAGATGCCCGGTTTGCTTATCGATTTGCAGGAGGCCCGAAGCCAAAGGGAAAACCAAAGTACGGTAAGGAGAGGTCTGTGTATGAAATGGTTGGCTGGGCGAGGCATTTAGCTGCTTGGGTCATCGGAGCCGGTTTACTATTTGGGCTCACCTATCTCATCCAAGCACCAGAACGAACAGAATCACTGATGCAGCTCGCTAATGTGTGGGGGATGGTTTTAGCCATTGATTTCCTCATTAGCATCAGTTATGTGATTTGGCCGAAAAAACATCCACAAAATATGGCAGGCTAACAAAAAGACAGGCGGACTCACTCCACCTGTCTTTTCTTATGATGACAACCCTTTGTAAATGGTGTCAATATTCCATTTCATCATCTTATAGTAGCTGTCTCCATCTTCACCTTTCTTTCCAATGGAGTCCGTGAATACTTTTCCTTTAATCGGAACCCCAGTTTCTTCAGAAAGACTTTCAAGGCTGCGTTTATCTACACTTGTTTCAAGAAAGAGAGCAGGAACTTGATGATCTTTGACAAAATGAATGATGCGTTTCATTTGACCAGGTGTTCCTTCGTTTTCTGTATTGATCTCCCAAATATAGCCCGCTTTCAGTCCATACGCATCTGCAAAATACTTGAATGCCCCCTCACTTGTGACAAGGAGCTTTTTGTTTTTTGGCAGCTGATTAAACTTGTCTTTTGCTTCATGATGAAGAGCTTGAAGCTTCTTGATGTAGGCGTCTGCATTTTTTTCGTAATCTTCTTTATGTTCGGGGTCCGCTTGAATGAGCGCATCCCGGGCGTTTTGGGCATAAATAATGCCATTCTCAACATTCAGCCAGGCGTGGGGGTCCTGCTGACTTTCCAGCCCTTTTGAAGATAAATGCTTTACTTTGACGCCCTTACTCAATTCGGCTACAGGTGCATCATTCCCGTTCTTGCCGCTCGATTCAAGCAGCTTTTGAAACCAGCCGTTTCCTGTTTCAAGGTTTAAGCCATTATAGAGAATAAGGTCTGCATCCGTCGTATGCTGAACATCCTTTGGCAGTGGGTCAAATTCATGTGGGTCTGTACCGATGGGAACAATGCTGTGAATAGAGACATGCTGGCCGCCTACTTCCTTCACGATGTCATAAAGAATAGAGTAGGTCGTGACAACTTTTAATTTGCCATCATCTTTGCCGGAATTATTTTGTTGAGTAGAACAACCTGCGATGACCATAAGGGCAATGAATACTGCGGTCAAACGGATTACAAATACCTTCTTCATATAGGTCCTCCTTTTACATAGACGCTTCCTTTTTTAACTGCGCTCGTTTTTGTTTTGATTTTAATGATCTCCATAAAATTCCTTGCTTTGGTGAAAAGATAAAGGCACTGCCGAATAAAATAGTCGCGACTAGCACGATGGAAGCACCAGACGACAAGTTATACGTAAAACTCAGCCCAAGTCCCACGATGGCGGAAATGGCACCGAAAAATGCAGATAAATAAATCATGATCCATAGCCGGTCTGTCAAAAGATAAGCGGTGGCGGCCGGCGTAATAAGCATCGCAACGACAAGAATAATACCAACGGTTTGCAGCGACGCGACGGTTACAAGGGTCAATAATGTCATAAGAAAATAATGGATCATTCGATTCGGTAAACCGTAAACAGAAGAAATCACCGGATCAAACGAACTAATGAGGAGTTCTTTGTAGAACACGATGACGGCCAGTAAAATAAAAATGCCGATTCCGAGCGTAATCCACATATCAGAGGAACGGACAGCTAGTACGTTTCCAAACAAGATATGATATAAATCACTGGAACTTTTCAAAAATGTAATTAAAATGATCCCAATTGAAAAAAAGGCGGTGAATACAATGCCGATGGCCGAATCATTTTTGATGCGGCTGTTTTGACTGACATATCCGATGCCAATCGCTGTTAGCACACCAGTTAAGACGGCTCCGAAAAAAAAATTAATCCCTAGCATATAGGAGATGGCGACACCGGGCAGCACAGCGTGCGAAATGGCATCTCCCATCAGTGCCATGCCGCGTAAAATGATAAAGCAGCCAATGACACCGCAAATGATGCCCACCATGACGGAAGTAAATAACGCTTTTTGTAAAAACGCATATTCAAAGAGTCCGGTTAAAAATTCCATTACACGTCTCCTCCTACTGATTTTAAGAATGGTAGCTGCGTTTCATATGCCTCCAGCATCACCTCTGGACGAAGGATGTCGTGCACTGGTCCTGCTTTGATCAATTTTTTATTTAAAAGAACGAGATGGCTGAAGTAATCATCGGCCTTACTTAAATCATGGTGGACGACCAGAATGGTTTTCCCATCATCTCGTAATTCCTTCAAAATGCGAATCATCGTTTCTTCACTTGCCATATCAATCCCGACAAAAGGTTCATCTAAACAAAAGAGCTGTGCGTTTTGAGCAAGTGCTCTTGCAAGGAAGACACGCTGCTGCTGACCGCCGGATAATTCACCGATCTGTCTTTTGGCAAAGTCCTGCATCCCGACTTTTTCTAAGCAATGGTATGCATAGGCTCGGTCTTCTTTTTTAGGTCGTTTCATTAGTCCAAGCTTCGGATATGTTCCAAGTAGAACGGTATCCAGTACGTGAATAGGAAACGTCCAGTCTAGATCATTTCTCTGCGGTACATATGCGATCTGTTTTCTGACTTGTTTAAAGGGCTGTTCAAAAAAGTGAATATCCCCTTGATCTTTTTCAATTAAATCCAAACATGCTTTCAATAAAGTGGATTTACCTGCACCATTTGGACCAATGATTCCTGTCATCGTCCCTTCCTGTATGGAAAGAGAGATGTTTTCTAATGCATCCTGTCCGTGATATGAGACATATAGACGGTCGATTGTTAAAGCATTTGACATCTCTTGCGGCCCCTTTCGATCATCATTGCATTTCCTAAAGATATATGCATACATTAAATAATTTTGACTAAAGGATGAAATGATTCTCTTGCGCTAATTTGTTTCCTTAGGGAAACTTTTATCTTATTCTAAGCGTAAGTCCTTCTTTTGTAAAGAGAAATACTGTTTTCTTATTATGTGAGAGATCAAACGATCGTTTTCATGGTATGCGAGAAGTGGGGGACATGAGCATGGCTTATTGAAAATCAAAGTGACAGCATTGGACACAAAAAAACCATTCATTTGCTCATAAATGATTGACAGTTTATAAGATTTCCTCATATAATAAGGGTAATTCAATATATGAATATGTGCTCATATATAATATCTACAGCAGCTGATAGGTTTGATTGAATCAGGGAAGGCTACTTATATAGAAAAAGGTGAGAACATGAAGAAAATGAAGGATGAATACGTATTAAGCGGTCTTGATTGCGGAAACTGTGCACGTAAAATTGAAACAGGTGTCAGCAAAATGGATGGAGTTGAGGCATGCTCGATTAATTTTGCGACAGGTACATTAACTGTGACACATGCAGATACACAAGAAACCATGTCAAAGCGCATTGAAAAAACCGTTCAGTCCATTGAACCTCATGTGAGTGTATCACCTAAAGAAGAAGGGCATCACCACGATCATGATCATGGGACAAAGAATTTGAAAACGATTGTGCTGAAATTAATTGGCGGTGCAGTCATTGGAACAGCAGCTTATTTTATACCTGAAGATGGTTTACTGAAGTTCATCATGTTTTTCGCAGCGTATTTACTAGTCGGCGGTGATGTCGTCTTTAAAGCGCTGAAAAATATCGTGCGCGGCCAAGTATTTGATGAGAACTTTTTAATGACCATTGCAACGGTTGGTGCTTTTGTCATTCAGCAATATCCTGAGGCACTGGCTGTCATGCTGTTTTACCAAGTTGGAGAGCTCTTCCAAGGGGCGGCAGTGAACCGTTCAAGACGATCAATTAGTGAATTAATGAATATCCGCCCTGAATATGCGAATCTCAAAGTGGGACTTGAAACGAAAAAAGTGAAGCCGGAAGAAGTAAGAGTTGGTGATCGCATCGTCGTCAAACCGGGTGAAAAAATTCCGCTGGATGGACTTGTCATTGAAGGTTATTCACTCGTGGATACCTCTGCACTAACAGGGGAATCTGTTCCTCGAGATGTAGAAGCAGGGAAAGAAGTTCTAGCAGGATTTGTGAATCAAAACGGGATTCTTGAAATTGAAGTACAAAAAGAGCTAAGCGAATCGGCTGTCACGAAGATTTTAGATTTGGTCGAGAATGCGAGTAGCCGAAAAGCACAAACAGAAAACTTTATCACCAAGTTTGCAAAATATTATACCCCTGCTGTCGTCGTGCTTGCCTTATTGCTTGCCTTTGTGCCGCCGATTTTCATTCCATCAGCACAATTGTCTGAATGGGTTTACCGGGCACTTGTCTTTCTCGTGATCTCTTGTCCTTGTGCACTTGTTGTGTCCATCCCATTAGGATTCTTTGGGGGAATCGGGGCAGCATCTAAACGAGGCATCCTTGTGAAAGGCAGTAACTATTTAGAAGCATTGAACGCTGTGCGTTATGCTGTGTTTGATAAAACAGGCACCCTCACAAAAGGGAACTTTACGGTGACCAATATCGCAACAGCCAATGACAAATGGTCAGAAGAGGAGCTGCTTTCTTTTGCGGCTCTAGCAGAAGCACATTCCTCGCATCCTATTGCTGAATCAATTAAAGCTGCATACGGTTCGCCGCTTGATGAGAGCCAGATCGAAGCATATGAGGATATTGCTGGACACGGAATTAAAGCCACGATTAGCGGTGTCCATGTATTAGCGGGAAATCACCGCTTGATGGAACGAGAAAGCATTGCGTATGAAAAAGAAAAACGTAGCGGCACCGTTGTATACATGGCCATAAACGGCGAGTTTGCTGGATCTATCTTGATTGCAGATGAATTAAAGGATGATGCGATCGAAGCTGTCTCTGCTTTAAAAGCGTCTGGGATTAAAACAGTCATGCTCACTGGTGACGCCAAACAAGTAGGGACTGCGGTCGCCCAGCAAATTGGTATTGACGAAGTGCATACTGAATTATTGCCACAGGATAAAGTAACGAAATTAGAAGAAATCGATCAGAAAAAAGCCCCTCAAGAAAAATTATTGTTTGTTGGGGACGGCATTAATGATACTCCGGTATTAGCAAGAGCAGATATAGGGATTGCGATGGGCGGACTTGGTTCAGATGCAGCTGTAGAAGCGGCTGATATCGTCATCATGACGGATCAGCCATCAAAGGTAGCAGAAGCCATCGCTGTCGCTAAAAGAACGCGAGCCATCGTTTGGCAGAATATCGCATTTGCTCTTGGCGTCAAAGCAGTTTTCCTATTACTTGGTGCATTCGGTATTGCAACCATGTGGGAAGCAGTCTTCTCGGATGTAGGTGTAACCGTACTGGCTGTTCTAAATGCAATGAGGGTCATGAAATGAAATTGTAAGGAAAAATTCATGAATAGCGTCTTTCATAATGGACCCCCTCTTGTTAAAATAGAAGAAGTTGGATAATGGCATTTCCTTGAGCTATTATCCTTTTTCTTATTTTAAGGAATGAAAAAGATAAGGTAGGTGCTTTTGTGAGTAAAAAAAATAATCAATCTTCATCCATCAAGTTTGCTGTTATTTTAACCATCATTGCAGCTCTTCTCATCGGTATTTTCGTTGTCATTGGGGGAGGCAACAGCCAAGAAGCACAAACAGTTGACGGGACACCTTCTATTAAAGGACAGCCTGTCATGGGAGATAAAAAGGCAAAAGTGCAAATTGTCGAGTTTGGGGACTACAAATGTCCATCATGTAAATCATTTGAAACCGACATTTTCCCAAAGCTGAAAGCAGACTACATAGATAAAGGCGATGTATCTTTCTCGTTTATTAACTTACCACTTCCTGTTCATGGAGATGGTGCGGTGTTAGCAGCACTCGCTTCTGAAGAAGTGTGGAAAGAAGACCCAAAGAACTTCTGGGCATTTCATGAAGCTGTCTATGATGCACAGCCAGATAGTGAAGCAGAATGGGTCACACCTGCTAAGCTGACTGAACTAGCGAAAAAGACAACAAAAATTGATACGGACAAGCTAAAAGACAACTTATCGAAGAAAACGTATCAACCACAGCTGAACACGGATGATCAGTTGGTAAACCAGTTCAAAGTAAATGCCACACCAACTATTATTATTAACAATAAACAAGTCCAAAACTTTTATGACTATGATGAAATCAAGGAATTAATCGATCAAGAGCTCAAAGGGAAAAAATCATGAAGAATAAGCTGATTTACTTATACAGCGCTTGGATCGTCTCTATTGTTGCGACGATGAGCAGCCTGTATTTAAGTGAAGTAAAGAAGTTTATCCCGTGCGATCTGTGCTGGTTTCAGCGCATTTTCATGTACCCGCTCGTGCTTTTACTTGGAATTGCTACATTCCGCGGCGATGTCAAAGTGAAATATTATGTTCTGCCTTTGGCTGCGATTGGTGCTTGTTTTTCCATCTATCATTATATGGAACAAAAGATACCTGGTTTTGCATCTATTCGCCCTTGCCTTAGCGGCATTCCTTGTTCCTTTGATTATCTGAATTGGTTTGGTTTTATCACCATTCCACTACTAGCCCTTATTGCATTTATTCTCATCATCATCAGTATGCTGCTGTTAAATGCAAAAGAAGATTGAGTGAAAAAGCCTGCTTTTGAAGCAGGTTTTTTTATTTTTGCAAAAAGATAAAATTTAAGGAAAATTTGTATTGCTTTTCGCCTGTGTCAGATATACATTAAGGGTGTAGTGTTAAATGATCAGACAATGGTAAGGAGATAAGCGGAAAATGGCATGGGAAGTCTTAAGTATCATTGGCATTGTCGCATTCGCCATTAGTGGCGCGATTGTGGCAATGGAGGAAGAGTACGATATTCTTGGTGTGTACATTTTAGGGGTTGTGACAGCATTTGGCGGTGGAGCGATTCGGAATCTATTAATCGGTCTTCCGGTGTCGGCTTTATGGTCACAGGGCAAGATGTTTACGATTGCCCTTGTATCCATTACGATTGTGTTTCTATTTCCAAAGCTTTTGCTCAAGCACTGGAGCACATGGGGGAATTTCTCGGATGCGATCGGGTTAGCAGCGTTTGCGATTCAAGGCGCATTATTTGCTGTGCAAAGAGAGCTTCCGCTCAGTGCGGTCATTGTGGCAGCCATTTTGACTGGAAGCGGCGGCGGGATTGTGCGTGATCTCCTGGCAGGGCGCAAGCCGCTTGTTTTAAAAGCGGAGATTTACGCAGTATGGGCAGCACTTGGCGGCTTATTTGTAGGACTTGGTTTAGCCCAAGGAGAGCTCGCACTGTATTTGCTGTTTCTCATCCTCGTCACATGCCGGGTTTGTTCCTACTTATTCAAATGGCGGCTTCCCGCTAGGTCTTATTTTTTAAATAAAGGGTGAAACAAGAAAGAGCGATGTCGCTCTTTTTTTTGTTCATTGTGTTTTATGCAAGCTGGATGTCAGCAGATGATGGAGTTTTCGTGTAAAATAGAAGCAGGGTCTTTGTTCATCTTTGGAACAATACATGTGATAAAAATTTTGTCAGTCGGCTGAATATTTGAATTCAGTCTTTTTTTGCCTAGATGGATTGTTATGTGTTGGTTTCACTTTTTGCGGAATACTAAAGAAGCACTCATGATGGGACGGATGGATCAAAATGAAAATGAACACATCTTTGCATGTAAGCAAAACATGACGAAAAAATGAAATAGGAGGGACATGTACTAGTGGAGATTTTTTTAGCAGTGCTTGTATTACTAGCACTCATTGCATCATCTAATATTATCAATCGATTCGTACCATTTATCCCAGTTCCGTTAATTCAGATTGGACTCGGAATTTTAATTGCCGCTTTTCCTTCAGGTTTACATATTTCTTTAAATCCTGAACTATTCTTCGTTTTATTCATTGCGCCGCTGTTATTTAATGATGGGAAGCGTACGCCAAGGGACGAGCTATGGAAATTAAGAGCGCCTATTCTTCTCTTAGCACTTGGTTTAGTGTTTGCGACAGTGATTGTAGCAGGATATACCATTCATTGGATGATTCCAAGCATTCCGCTTCCAGCCGCATTTGCGCTTGCAGCGATTCTTTCACCAACAGATGTGGTCGCAGTAAGTGCCTTATCCAGCCGTGTGAATATGCCAAAAGGCATCATGAGGCTGCTGGAAGGCGAAGGGCTGATGAACGATGCATCAGGACTTGTTGCCTTTAAATTTGCCATTGCTGCAACGGTTACTGGGGCTTTTTCAATTGCTGAGGCATCCTTTAGTTTTGTCCTTATTGCCGCTGGTGGATTATTGACTGGATTTATTCTATCCTTTTTTATCATTCGTTTCCGCTATTTCCTCCGCCGTTTAGGAATGGACGATGTCACAATGCACATCATCCTGCAAATCCTCACGCCATTTGTGATTTATCTAGCTGCTGAAGAAATCGGCGTATCCGGCATTTTAGCGGTTGTTGCTGGTGGTGTGACGCATGCAATTGAGCAAGATCGAATGGAAGGAAATTTAGCAAAACTGCAAATTGCTTCTTCAAACACATGGAATATTATTTTATTTATATTAAACGGCCTTGTTTTCGTTTTACTAGGATTACAGATTCCTGATGTATCCACAGTTATTTTCCAAGATGAAGCATTTAATAATATGCAGGTCATCAGTTACATTTTAATCATTACACTCTGTCTCATGGTTCTAAGATTTTTATGGGTATGGCTGTTCTGGGCAGGTAACTGGAGTGTAACGAAAAAGCAGAATGTGAAAAAACCGAAGCTGCGGGCTTCGATGCTGATGACATTCTCTGGTGTTCGTGGTGCTGTCACTTTAGCCGGTGCCTTCTCAATACCATTTACGCTTGCGGACGGATCACCGTTCCCCGAGCGGCATTTGATTATTTTCCTCGCAGCAGGCGTGATTTTATGTACACTCATTTTAGCTAGTGTATTATTGCCTCTTTTATCTGAGAAAAAAGACAAGCAAATCGATGTGGACTTAGATACAAAGATTCAACACGTGAAACGGAAGTTACTTAGAAGTGCCATTAAAACCTTAAGAGAGGGAATGAATGAGGACAATAGGGAAGTGTCACTTACACTCATCAATGATTACCGGATGAAGCTGAGAAATATTCAGCGTGAGCCGTACCAATTTGGGATGAGAAAACAGGAACGAAAAATCAGATTGCATGGCATTAAAGCAGAGCAAATGAAGCTTCAGCAATTAATTGATGAAGAAAAATTAGATAAAGAAGAAGCCTATGAGCTACAGGAGAGATTTCATGAGCTGGAAATGCTGTATTCCAACTCCTTTAAAATTCGTTTTTCAAAAGTGAAGTTTCTGCGGTTGCTTCAATGGCTCCAATTATGGCGGCCGGATGAGCGCGTTTCAAGCGGTATTTTAGAAAACGAGGGATCGTACAAACAAATCCGTAAGAAAACCGCTGAAGCTGCAGTAGATTCGATCAAACAGCATATGACAGATGAAAATAAACAAACATGTCATCAAGTCATTGGTTTTTACAATCAAGTGATTTTCCGCTGTGAACACGGTCCATCTTTCTTTCAGCAAAAAGATCGTGCCTTTGACCGGAAGAAAAAGGAGCTCAACTTCCAAGCTGTACAGACAATTCGTAATGAAATTCAAACCTTATATGAAGATGGTGAAATCAATCGTGATATTGCCCATCATTTAAGGGAGTATATCAATGACATGGAAGCAGTCTTGCTAACCAATACGTGATGTTGTCATCTTCTCCCCTATGTTTTATGATGAAGAAAGAGAACGCGCAGGGGGAGATCAATGATGGCGTATTATGGAGCAATTGAAGCTGGAGGTACAAAGTTTTGTTGTGCAATTGGCAACGAGCATGGGGAAATTGTAGAGGAATGGATCATTCCCACAGAGCACCCGGAAAAAACATTACAAACACTCATTCCATTTTTTCGAAAACATGCAATTGAAGCGTTAGGGGTCGGCTCTTTTGGTCCGATCTGTGTCCAAAAGGACGATCCTTTTTACGGTTATATCATGAACACGCCGAAAGCCGAATGGAAGCATTACCCGTTCATCCCAGAGCTAGAGAAACAATTAGGAGTACCTGTCTCTTTTACAACAGATGTAAATGCGGCGGCATTAGGTGAATTGACAAAAGGAGCAGCCAAAGGGCTGAACAGTTGTATGTATATCACGGTCGGCACGGGGATTGGTGCCGGGGCTGTTGTGAAAAATGAGCTTCTTCATGGTCATTCACATCCAGAAATGGGACATATCCTGATAAGGCAGCATGAATCAGACCAATTTGCAGGTGTCTGCCCAGCCCATGGTTCTTGCTTAGAAGGGCTGGCAGCTGGACCAGCGATTGAGAAAAGGTGGGGAAAACCGGCCAAAGAGCTTGCTCAGGAAGAATCGGTTTGGGCACTTGAAGCGGATTATTTGGCACAGGCTTTGATGCAATACACGCTCATTTTAAGCCCAGAACGCATCATTATGGGCGGAGGCGTGATGAAGCAAAAGCAGCTATTTCCGCTGATTCGAGAGAAGCTTGCTGCATATGTAAATGATTATGTAGACATGCCGCCGCTTGATACATACATTGTCTCTCCTGGACTTGAGGACAAGGCTGGCATGACAGGCGCTTTGCTTTTAGCCATCGAAGCGAAGAGAAACGTCTGATAATAGAGTTTTGAAGCGCAACATGAGATAATGAAATAGATGGAATCTATGAAAAGGTGGTTGTTAACATGGTCAAAAGCTTGAATGATACCGTAACACTGAATAACGGAGTGGAAATGCCTTGGTTTGGTTTAGGTGTATTCAAAGTGGAGGACGGCAATCAAGTGGTAGATGCCGTAAAAGCAGCCATACGAAACGGATATCGCAGCATTGATACGGCTGCCGTTTATAAAAATGAGACAGGCGTAGGGAAAGCCATTAAAGAATCTGGCGTGAAACGAGAAGATTTATTCATTACGTCTAAAGTATGGAACACAGATCAAGGCTATGACAAGGCGCTAGCTGCATTTGATGCAAGTTTAAATCGTTTAGGTCTTGATTACTTAGATCTCTATTTGATTCATTGGCCTGGACCAAATGCAGATACATTTAAAGACACATGGCGTGCGCTTGAAAAGCTTTATAAAGATGGTAAAGTCAGAGCCATTGGCGTCAGCAACTTCTACGTTCAGCATTTAGAAGAGCTGTTAAAAGAAGCTGAGGTTGTTCCAGCTGTGAACCAAGTTGAGTTTCATCCGAAACTGACACTTGTCGAGTTACGTCAATACGCAAAAGAAAAAGGCATTCAAATTGAAGCGTGGTCTCCGCTTATGCAAGGGAAGCTGCTAGATCATGACGTATTGAAGGATATTGCTGCACGCTACAACAAATCTGTTGCTCAAGTCATCTTGCGCTGGGATCTGCAAAGCGGCGTCGTGACGATTCCAAAATCGATTAATGAAGAACGCATTAAACAAAACGCAGACATTTTTGACTTCGAGCTTTCTCAAGAAGACATGGAAAAAATCGATGCATTAAATAATAATGAGCGCGTCGGCTCGAATCCAGAGACGATGACGGTTGGGTTTGAATAAATGAAAAAATCCTCTTTCTCTTTTGAGAAAGGGGATTTTTTACGTGCTGCTTCGGCGCACAGCCAGCAGCATGATAAAAGACAAGATCACAATACAAATCGTCCAAGTCCAAGCAAGTTCCATTCGTCCAGAATCGATGGCCACATAGATAGCGGTTGGGAGTGTTTGAGTTTTTCCTGGGATGTTGCCGGCAAACATTAAAGTCGCCCCAAATTCTCCAAGAGCCCGCGCAAAACTAAGAACGCTACCTGACAGCAGGGAAGGCAGGGCAAGTGGTACGGTGATATAGGCAAAGACTTGGAATGAATGAGCACCGTCTACTTTTGCAGCACCTTCAATGTCTGACTCAATTGTAGAAAACCCCGCTTTTGCTGATTGATACATGAGCGGGAAAGCCACAACCGTTGATGCAATAACTGCCGCCCACCATGTGAAGATAACAGGCTGATGGAAGATCCATTCAATGGCGCTTCCAATCACACTATGCTTTCCAAACATGACAAGCAATAAAAACCCTACGACCGTTGGTGGGAGAACAAGCGGCATCATGAGGAGCGTTTCAACGATCATTTTCCCCTTAAAAGATGTTCGTGCCATCCAAAAGCCAATCGTTGTGCCAAAAACAGTAGCCAATAGTCCGCTGACGATGGCAACTTGAATCGATAGCCAAATAGGAGATAAAAAGTCTTCAGTCAGCATAGGCATTATTTCACTTGAAAGCCGTACTTTTTAAAAATTGATGCGGCTGTATCTGATTGGAGATATTGAAAAAATACCTTGGCTTCCTCTAAATGTTCTGTCCCTTTTACAATCCCTACAGGATAAATGATGGGGGAATGCATGTCCGGTTTTGCCTCATCCACAATCTTTACTTTTTTGGAAACGAGGGCGTCTGTCTTATACACAACACCTGCTTCCACATTCCCTGTTTCCACGTAGCTTAGAACTTGACGCACATCTTTGCCGTACACAGCGTTCTTTTTCACTTGATCCCATATGTTCAGCTTTGTGAAAATCTCTTTTCCGTATGTACCAGCAGGAACAGATTCAGGTGTACCAAGAGCAATCTTTCCTTTTAAGTGCTGGACGTCTTGAAAGCTTTTGATAGAGGAAGAGCTCTCTTTTGGCACAATGAGGACAAGCTCATTTTGTATGGCATCCTTTATATGATCCTGATCGATGTCTCCAGATTGGACAAGTTCATCGAAGGGCTCCTCAGCCGCAGAGAAAAAGAGATCCGCTTTTGCTCCTTGAGCGATTTGCTGCTTCAGTGCGCCTGATGACCCGAAATTATTCGTTAATGTCACGTTCGGATGCTGATCGTTAAAGGCGGATTCAATTTCCTTTAGTGCATCTTGAAGGCTTGCAGCTGCTGAAATTACAAGCTCCGTCTTTTTGCTCTTATCTGATGACTTCATCTCTGTTTGACATCCGGTCAGGAGCAAACATAGGGTGATGAAGGCTAAGAATGTATACTTCATGTTCACACCTCTCATCATTCAATATCGTGTATCTCTTATTATAATCAAACTTAACTGACCATTCATAGAATTTCAGCGTGTAGGCAAGCGCTTGCATTCTGTGTCAGTCCTGTGTGCCGGTGCTCACGAATCCCAAATTCGCTGCGCTCCGGTACTCGTCTTTCCTAGACTGCAAAGGTTTTCTATCACGCTGAAAAGAAGACAAAGGGCTAAAATAAAGATCATTTTAGCCCTTTGTCAACAATCTAAAAGCCGCCATCTGGCGGCTTTTAATGCTGATAAAAACGAAGTAAATTCCCATTGATGACTTTGTCTGATAAGGACAGCTCTTTATTGGCTTTTTCTATATACGGCTGACACACATCATCTTGTTCAACAGGCTCTTTTGTTTTTTGGTCATAGCAGGTGTTCTTTGTATAGAGATAATCATCTGTAATGAAGTTTCCATTTCTCAGAACAGCGAAAGGCGTCCGTTCGTTTGAAAATAAGTCATTTCCAAATTGAATGGCATCCTTGGATTCTATACCGAGCAAGTGAAGGAGTGTTGGCTTCACGTCCATTTGGCCGGCTGTTTCAGAAATTGTTTGCGGTGCTTGATCCGTGACACCAGGAATGTAAATTAAAAATGGTACCCGCTGTAGTTTGACAGCATCAAATGGTGTGATTTCATCCTTTTTGAGGAGATCCGCCATTGCCTCATGATGTGCCTCTGAGATGCCATAATGATCACCCATGAGGACGAACATCGTATTTTCATACAGTCCTTCTTCTTTCATGCGGTTAAAAAATGTCTTAATGGCTTCGTCTTGATAGCGAACGGTCGTCACGTAGCGGTTTAAAATGGAGCTAGACGAATCATATTCATCAATAAATTGATCCTTTGGGTCGATTTCAAATGGAAAGTGGTTAGTCAATGTAATGAACGTGCTGTAATAAGGAGTCTTCAACTTCTTTAAATAATCAATGGATTGATCAAAAAAGTCGATATCCTTTAAGCCCCAGCCAGTCGAATTCTGTTCATTGACATCAAACGAATCGACATCATAAAAGCGATCAATCCCAAGCGATTCATACATTACATCACGATTCCAAAACGTTTTATTATTCGCATGAAATTGAACGGATTGATAGTTCTCTTTTTTCAATTGCTTGTATAACGTGTCATATTCGTTGTCACTCGCTGTGAAAAAGACAGCGCCGCTGCTAGATGGATAGAGGGAATTTGCGACAATAAATTCTGAATCCGATGTCTTCCCTTGCTCTGTCTGCTGATAAAATTCATCAAAATAAAAACTCTTTTTGGCCAGTTGATTTAAAAAGGGTGTGATGTATTGTCCATTCACCTTTTGGTCAACGACAAATTGCTGCGTAGATTCAAGTGAAATGAACACGACGTTCCTGCCTTTAGCAAGTCCAAAGTAGTCTTCGTTTGGTGCACTGTAATCAGCCTTTGTGTAGTTTGCAACTGTTGAAAGTGTATCTTCGTCTGCAAAGGCTTTTTGTCCAATACGCGCCGTTTGGGCAGCGCCGTCATACAGGTGGAATTGGAAAAGCCCAAGGTTTCGTACGATGACTTCTCGATCATAAGAGCTTGTCAGAAATCGAGGATGATCCATCATGGCTGAGCTGACATGAAATAATAGAAAGCTGCAGCATACCGCATAATACGTTTTGATCGTTTTGAATGACGCTTTTGGAGCCAATGGTTTACGTTTTAACAGCCACGCCAGTACCACGAAATCAATGAGCATCAGCACAAACAGCGGGTGGAACAATTCAGTCATACTACTGCCCATATCTCCCATGTTCTTGGCTTGAAATAACACGGGTATCGTAATGAAATCAATATAAAATCCGTAAAAGATTGTATTTGATATGAGAATCGCCGTCAGTATAAAATTTGTGGTCAATAAAAAAACCTTTTGTTTGGTTTCATTTAAAAAAAGAGCTATCCCAAACAAAGGGAGCAAAAAGCTAAGTGGATTGATCAAAAGCAGCCATTCGTGAAACAGATTGGCCGTTCGTATATGAAATCCGAATTGATAAATGATGTATGTTTTCATCCACATAAAGAGGATGGAGTACACTAAAAACCAGTGATCTTTGAAAAACGCTTTCATTTATGTAGCTCCTCACCATTCTGTATTCAGCTGCAAGGCAAAAACACTTATCTTAAAACTACTAAAAAAATGAGGAATGATCAATTCATATCCTGTCTTTTTTGCAAAACTCTTTTTTCATTCTCTTAGGACTGGAATGGGACGGGTATACCGCAAATGACGGCGATGTAATAGCAGGTGACAATTGTGAGAGCAGCTAGTACGACTTGTTCACCTGTGCTGCCTGTTTTGACATAGAAGGGGAGGCGTACTTTCATGGTAGCTGGGAACAAAAATTTAATGCCGTTCACTGTTCCTGCATCAAGGATGAGGTGGCTTGCCATCCCAACTAGTAAACCGATACTAAGGCTGTCATTTGGAATGTATGTGGTCGCAATAAAATAAATAATCAGCAGAAATAATAAACTGTGTGTAAAGGTGCGATGACCGAAAACATGACTAATTAGTGTCGAGAGCAGGGGGAATTTCCTGCCGATTTTACTTTTTGTATGACAAATATCTGGGATAAGGGCACCTACAGATCCAGCAGCAGCCATAATGACTGGGTCGAGTCCGTAGTAGTAGGCGACGGCTGTGGAGGCGGCAATTCCGCCCATGATATGTGTTTTTCCTGTCATGATGCGTACTCCTGTTCTATCTTTAGTTCAAGTACTCACTATATCAAGGGTGAATTCATTCATCAAGGCTTATTTTTAAAGAAAAAAGGACAAAATGGTTGGCTGATTGGAAAAACATTCTATAATAAGAGGGAAGTCATGTTGATACTAACGATAAGGATGCGATTCGGATGAGTAATGCAGACATTTTAAAAGAAATTGTTCTTGTACATTATGAAGTCAGCCGTAAATTAAACCGCAAGTTACTTGAGTTAGAAAAAGACATCACGCCTCCGCAGATATATGCTCTTTCTATTTTGATACAAGGCAAAGTGTCACATGCCGAAGAGCTAAAGCAAAGACTTTCTTTAAACCCAGGTGCCGCCTCGATTGCACTCAATAAATTATGTGAGCAGGGCTATATTCAGAGAGAACGGGACAAGGAAGATCATTCACTTGTCCGGTTAGAAGCCACGGAAAAAGGGCTGGCTATTTACGAAAAGCATACACGCCTTTTTGGAAAGGTGATTCAGCATATGATGTCAGACTTCACAGAGGAAGACTTGAAGACCTTTTTGGCTTATTTGCAAAAAATGAGACAGACCTTTCATGATGAATGAGCCACTTCTCCTTGTATAATGCTGAGCGCTGTAGCACAAATTAAACAGGCATACGCATTTTATGAAAAGGGGGGAAGCAGCGATGTCATTTTTCCAAAAGGATAAAAAGGCAAAAAGTGAAAAAGACCATCAGCAGGTAGATCAGCTGTTAGAAGAAGCAAGTAAAGAACTAGCAGGCGATCCGCTTCAGGAAGCTGTACAGAAGAAGAAAAACAATCATCAATAAGCAGGTAAAAGGCAGAGAATCACTCCTCTGTCTTTTTTCTATGTTTTTCCCTTTGACAGATGTGAGAATGTTTGATAACCTTCGTGTAGTAAAAATGAATAGAAATCCTCACGCTATGTCTCAGTGAGGTAGAGGTTGCGCGGATGATGAGTCACTCATGGGAGAGATGGAATCGTTGATCATGAGAAAAAAGGCATCAGCGCCGAAGTGTAGAGAGAGCTCCAACTTTCTTTATGCTGGGTCTGCATTGAATAAATGCAGGACTGCCACGTCTAAAAAGCGTGGAGGGCTATCCGGAGATCAAGGTGTATGTTTTGAAAAGCATGGACTTTTGTTCAGGCTTTTTTTTATGTTCTGAGTGATAAAGATAAGGGGATGCTGTTAAGAAAGTGACCCATAATGAACATAAAGAATGCAAGTCATTGCTTCACAAATATATCAATGAAGATACTGCCGGGTCTGGTCCAAAGTGAATAAAACGGAGGTACGGAAATGGAACAGACAAAAAAATGGGGTTTTTGGTTATTGACGGCTTTTGTCGTCGGAAATATGGTAGGTTCAGGCATCTTTATGCTGCCAAGTACGCTTGCCCAGCATGCAAGTCCTTTAGGTGTGACGATGGCATGGCTTGTCACAGGTGGTGGTGTGCTGATGATTGCACTTGTATTTGGGCATTTGTCTATTCATAAGCCGCAGCTGACGGCTGGACCACAAAGCTATGCAAGGGCGCTTTTTAAAGATCCGAAAAAAGGAAAAGCAGCCGGTTTTACAATGGTATGGGGATATTGGGTGGCAAGCTGGATTAGTAACGTCGCGATTATTACGAGCCTTGCCGGCTATTTAACAACCTTTTTCCCGATTTTAACCGTCAAGACCGTGATCTTTACCTTTGGGAAAGAAGCGATCACACTTGGTCAGCTCATGACCTTTATCGTATGTACCATCCTTCTATGGGGAACACATACCATTTTAATCACAAGCTTAAGTGCTGCAAGTAAATTAAACTTTATTACGACCTTTTCAAAGGTGCTCGGATTCGTCCTTTTTATTGTAGCGGGCTTATTTGCATTCCAAACGGCATTATTTGAGCATTATTACTTCCCGGTTGCATCAGGGGGCGAAGGAGTGCTCGGACTTGGAGGCCAAATTCATCATGCGGCCATTTCCACCCTATGGGCATTTATCGGAATCGAATCTGCGGTTATTTTATCAGGGAGAGCGTCTTCACAGCGTGATGTGAAACGTGCAACGATTACGGGTCTTTTAATCGCACTTTCGATCTACATGATTATTACCCTGATTACAATGGGCGTTCTGCCGCACGATCAATTGCAAGGCTCAGACAAACCATTCGTGGATGTGCTTCAGCTCATTATTGGGCCGGCTGGCGGGATTGTCATGGCACTGCTTGCGATCATTTGTTTATTTGGTTCAATGCTTGGCTGGATCTTACTCGGTTCAGAGGTACCTTATCAAGCAGCAAAGGCTGGCGACTTCCCAGCAGTGTTTGCAAAAACAAACAAAAAAGGCAGTCCTGTCTTCGCTTTGACTGTCACAAATATCATGTCACAGCTGTTTATTTTCTCAGTCATGTCACGCACGATTAATGAAGCCTTTACCTTTTTAACAACATCAGCGACACTTGCGTATCTCATTCCGTATATCGTGTCTTCGATCTACAGCTTTAAGGTTATTATGCAAGGTGACACGTATGAGCTTCAAAAAGGTAATCGAACAAGAGACGGGATTATCGCGCTTGTTGCTATGGGGTATTCTGCTTGGGTCATTATTTCAGGAACAGCTGATTTGAAAACATTTGGTCTCGGAATAGGCCTGTTCTTAGTTGGTATTCTGCTTTATCCATTCATGTCAAAAGGATTTGCCAAAGGAACGGATTAAGGAAGACGTTTCTCCAAAAATGGAGAAACGTTCAGCGTGTAGACAAACCCTCGCATTCGGTGTCAGTCCTGCGTGCCGGTGCTCACGAATCTCAAATTCGCTCCGGTACTCGTCCTTCCTAGACTTCAAAGGTTTTCAATCACGCTGAAAAGAAGAAAAAGGGCTAAAATAAAGATCATTTTAGTCCTTTGTCAACAATCTGGACGTTTCTCCAAAAGTGGAGAAACGTTTTTTTATGATGTGGATGTTAATCGGTCCACAATAAACTCGAGCTGTCCTTCTAGTGATACTGGGTCATTAAAGAAGTAACCGACCGGGTCTATTTCAAATACATGTTTATTTTGAACAGCAGGAAGTGATGTCCAGATGCTGCTTTTATACACTTGATCACCATTACTTTTTGAGCCGCTCCATGGGCTGGTGAAAATATAATCGCCTGCAAACTCTGGTAGC
The DNA here is from genome assembly GCF_000715205.1 of Bacillus zhangzhouensis. Lineage (GTDB taxonomy): Bacteria > Bacillota > Bacilli > Bacillales > Bacillaceae > Bacillus > Bacillus zhangzhouensis. The sequence continues at coordinate 132,969 of NZ_JOTP01000001.1, forward strand.
TTCTCAAGAGAAATATTTGCATAGCCGACACCACTGTCGATGGCTTCTTTTTGGACGGCTTTCGGTGCTTTTAATTTCAGCTCGTCATAAATAATTTCACCGCCGCGTGCAAAGGTGTTTCCGAAAATGAAAATGCCTTTATCATATGGTGATACGATCGAAACGGTTTTGTTTCCTACAGCTTTTGTTACTTTTGGTTTCACTTCAGCAATTTTGGCATTCCATTTTGTGATCCAATCTGCTGCTTTTTTCGGTGTGCCTGTCATTTTTCCGAATTCTTTTAGTTGATCTTTAAAAGAATATTGATTGTATTTAATCGCAACTGTTGAGGCAATTTTTTTATATTGATCAAATTTTTCATCTTCTCCCCAAGCAATAATCAGATCGGGCTTCAAAGCTGCTACTTTTTCAACAGAGGGAGTCTTTCCAAGATTTTTGACCCCATCCGTTTTTCCTTGATAGAAAGGATTTTTAAAGATGGACGCAGTTGCAGCAATTGGCGTCTTACCAAGTGTGATAAGGTCCCCATAGTAGCTATCTGCAAGTAGCACAATTCGTTTCGGATCTTGAGGGAGTTTGACCTCGCCCTTTGCATCCTGATAAGTAATCGTGTCATTTTTTTTGGCTGTAGATTTTTTATTTGAAGTGCTGCCGCAAGCAGCTGTAAAAAGCATGAGGATGGTTAAGGAAATCAAAAGAAATCCAGTTCGTTTTTTCACAAAAGATCTCTCCTATTCAATCATTTTTGATAATGATTCTCAATTTCAATTATATCGTAACACGTTGGAAGCAAAAATACATCGGCTATTTAGGACCTATATCAAAATGAAGAAATTCTCCTATTTTTTCAATGAAAATAAAGAAAATTATCAGAACAATGATTTCAAAAAGAAAAGAAAGTGATATACTAGACTTCGAGATTGATAATCATTATCACTGATAAGGAATAGATATGAACGGAAAGGAAGAGACTGGTTTTGGGCTCACAATCGAATAAACAGCTGCCAGCCAAAGACGATGTGATCGAAATTGTCACGAAGCCCTTTGGAACAGCAGTTGTTGTCATCATAGGAATCATCGCTTTAGCATTTGGTGTTTTTTTATCGGTATCATTAGGAGCGGCGAACATTCATTTGCACACTGTGTGGGATGCCGTCTTTCATTTTGATCCACAACAAACTTCACATCAAATCATCCGAGAATTAAGGTTGCCTCGTACAATTGGAGCAGCACTCGTCGGTGCCTTTTTAGCCGTATCGGGGGCTATTATGCAAGGCATGACAAGAAATGCGCTTGCGTCTCCTGAAATTATGGGTGTGACAAATGGCTCTGCATTTGCGATTGCCATTGCGTTTGCTTTTTTCCCAGGACAATCTTCTTTTACATTAATTCTTTGGTCATTTGTTGGTGCAGCACTCGCTGCCTCTATTGTGTTTGGTGTCGGTACTCTTTCAAAGGGTGGATTGACCCCAGTGAAGCTCGCACTAGCTGGTACGGCTGTTGGGGCACTTTTAAGCTCCATCTCCTCAGCAATTGCCATCCGGTTTGACGTCGCTCAAGATATGAGCTTTTGGTATGCTGGCGGTGTGGCAGGTGTGAATTGGAGCAATATTCACATCATTATTCCGGTTGCGATTGCAGGACTGATCATCGCAATGATTCTTGCCCGCTCGATCACTGTTCTCAGCTTAGGGGATGAATTGGCAAAAGGGCTTGGACAGTACACGAAAACTGTCAAGGTACTTGGAATATTGGTCGTCATTCTACTAACAGGTGCTGCCGTGTCAGTGGCCGGTTCTATTGGCTTTATCGGGCTTGTGATTCCTCATGTCACTCGTTTCTTGGTCGGAGTTGACTATCGATGGATTATCCCATGCTCAGCTATTTTAGGGGCGGTTCTGTTAATTTATGCAGACATTGCTGCAAGGCTGGTCAATGCCCCATTTGAAACGCCAGTCGGTGCCATTACTGCAATTATAGGCGTTCCTTTCTTCTTATATTTAGCTAGACGTGAAAGGAGCGGGATTTAGATGGAAATGGTGCAGCAGGCAAAGAAAAAGAAATACAAACGAACGATGCTCATGATCTTTTTGGCGATCGTGGCTGTGTTCCTTATTAGTTTAAATACCGGAGAAATTCGCATTTCTCCGATGGATACATTGAAAACATTTTTTGGATTCGGAAGTGAAATGGATGAGCTTGTATTATTCGAGTTCAGACTTCCAAGAATGGTCATCGCTTTACTTGTTGGCGCATCTATCGCTGTATCAGGAGCGATTTGGCAAGGTGTTTCTCAAAACGGTTTAGCCGATCCCGGCATTCTTGGTGTCAATGCGGGCGCAGGCTTTGCAGTGGTTTTGTTTATTTTTGCTTTCCAAGGCTCTATGTCAAACTTAGGTGATTTAACGATCTTTGTACTGCCGCTCTTCGCTTTTGTAGGTGCAGGCTTTGCTGCATTTCTCATCTATGTGTTAGCGTGGAAAAAGGGCATCACACCTGTTCGTTTGATCTTAACTGGTATTGGCGTCAATGCTGCATTTTCAGCAGCGATTGTGGTGATTCAATTAAAAATGAGCCCAAATGATTTTAACCAAGCCATTGTGTGGTTATCTGGAAGCATTTGGGGCTCAAGCTGGACGTATGTCCTGGCTGTCCTGCCATGGATGCTGATTTTCCTTGTATTAGCGATTGTAAGAGCACGCTACTTAAATATCATGAATTTGGGTGACCAGCTTTCCTACGGCTTAGGGATTTCAGTTCATAAAGAAAGAAGCTTTTTTATGCTGGTTGCTGTTGCATTAGCAGGTGCTAGTGTCGCTGTTGCAGGAAGTATTTCTTTCTTAGGATTAGCTGCGCCACACTTGGCGAGAAAGCTTGTTGGACCGAAGCATCAAGCAATGATCCCAGCCTCAGCTCTGATTGGCGCGCTACTATTATTACTGGCAGATACACTTGGCCGCGTCATACTTGCACCATCAGAGGTGCCAGTTGGTCTTGTCGTTTCGGCGTTAGGCGCACCTTACTTCATTTACTTATTGATGAAAACGAACTAATAAGGAAGGAGAGTACAACATATGAAATCGCTCGAAACAGAAAAACTTTGTATTGGCTATAATGACCGTTTGATTGTAGACGATTTAAATATCAGTATCCCAAAAGGCAAGGTGACGACATTGATTGGACCGAATGGGTGCGGGAAATCAACGATTTTAAAAACAATGTCCCGTATCATGAAGTCCAATCAAGGAGCTGTTTACTTAAATGGCCAGGCCATCCATCAAACGCCAACAAAAGAAATTTCAAAACAAATGGCGATCTTACCGCAGACTCCCGAAGCTCCAAGCGGGCTGACAGTCTATGAGCTAGTGTCATATGGACGTTTCCCACATCAAAATGGATTTGGACGTTTATCAAATGAAGATAAACGAATCATCAGATGGGCGCTTGAGGAAACTGGGATGATCGCTTTTCATGACCGGCCAATTGAAGCACTCTCCGGTGGACAGCGTCAGCGTGTATGGATTGCGATGGCACTTGCTCAGGAAACAGAGCTGCTCCTATTAGATGAACCTACGACATATTTAGATCTTGCGCATCAGCTTGAGATTCTTCAGCTATTAGAACGCTTAAACAGAGAGCAGGGCCGAACTGTGCTGATGGTCATTCATGATTTGAATCATGCAGCGCGCTTTTCACATTACATGATCGCTCTCAATCAAGGAAAAGTCATAAAAGATGGTACACCTCATGAGGTCATGACCAAAGAGGTACTCGGTCAGGTGTTCCACATTGATGCAGAAATTGTTCTTGATCCTAGAACAAATAAGCCGATCTGTTTAACATATGACTTAATGAATCATGAAAGAAAGCTAGAAGCTGTGAATGGATAATAGATGGACAAGGAACTCGGTGTGGCTACCGGGTTTTTTTGTGTTCCCCGAAAATACCTAGTGCTTCCATTTTCTCCAGTTGATATTTTTTCGCTTTTATGCAGAAAAGAGGTACTTTTTTACTTTAGACAATGGTAATATACGGTTAGAGATCATAGCTGGAAAGGAAAGAGATGCGTGGAAACAGCAAAAATATTGATTGCAGATGACGAAGAAGCAATTGTAAAAATGGTTGAACGCGTATTAAAAAAAGAAGGATTTCAACATATTTATAAAGCCTACCATGCAGATGAAGCATTAGATGTAGTCAAAAACGAGGATATCCACCTCTTACTTCTAGATGTGATGATGCCCGGTAAATCTGGCTTTGACGTGCTTCCTGAAATGAGAAAATATACGAAAGCACCCATTTTCTATTTAACTGCAAGAACGTCTGATGTAGATAAACTGACCGGCTTTGCGCAAGGCGCAGACGATTACATCACAAAGCCATTTAACCCGTTAGAGCTAGTGGCTAGAATTAAGGCCCACTTAAACCGAACATATATCTCCTTACAGGAAGAGCAAGAAGAGGCTCAAAACCAATATGAATATGCCCATTTCTCCTATCATCCTCATGCAGCCGAACTGAAAGTGAGAGGAGAGATGACGGCATGCTCAGCTCAGCTTCTATCCTTGCTGAAGTACTTTTGTGATCATCCGAATGTGGTTCTTTCAAAAGATCAAATCTATGAGAAAGTATGGGGCGTCCCGTCGTATGGTGATAACAACACCGTCATGGTTCATATTCGAAAGCTGAGAGAAAAGATTGAATTAGATCCAAGTCAGCCTGAATATATTGTGACCATCCGTGGTATGGGATATAAATTTATTCCGCACCCTGTGAAGGTTCTTAATTAATTCATGAATTTACGAACAAAACTTTTCTTTCACTTTGTCGGACAGATGTTTATCGTCATTGCGATTCTGCTGATCGGGAATACGTTTACTGAGAATCTATATTATAAAAAACACTATGAGAATATGACCGAAACTGGTTTAACAAAGGCTGATGGGGACACACTCATGAGCTGGCTCTATTTTAACGAGGATGGCAAAATGGAAGCCGAAGATCAACTCAAGCAAGCAGTGAAAAAACGTGACGGCTGGCTGCAAGTGATTGATTCAAAAAAACATAACGTATATAGCTATCACCTTCCTAAAAATATTCCAACATCCTATCAAAAGGATGAAATGATCAAGATCTTTGAAAAAAGACAATTTAAAGATTACAAGATGTACTTCTGGCCAATTGAGATTGATCAAGAAAGCTTTATCGTGTTATATGGGTTCAAAACGAACAGCACAAAGGTAGCCAATTATCTTAAGCAGCATGAGAAAAATCTGGCTGCACTTTCTCAATATTCGCTTGAAACGAAAGAATTCTTGAAAAGAATGAATGGATCGGTGCACCTGTTCAATGAAGAAGGAAAATACTTAAAAGGCATTCGAGCCAAAAACGATTTGAAACATAACGTAACAGATGTTGAATTGCTTAAGTACCAATCGAAGCCTTGGGAGTTTAGAAGTGACCTATCTTATATCAGAGTGAATAAAAATCTATATTTGATCGTTTCGGTACCAAACAAAGTATATAGCCCAGACGAATTGTATGATAAAGAGACAGATGCTTTAAATCAATATAGAACCATCTTGATTGCAGGTCTTGCACTCACTATTATTATCGTCATGACATCATGGTACTCGTATCGCTATGGGCTGCCGATCTATCACATTATTCGCTGGCTGATTTTTTTATCAAGAAATAAATTGCAGGAACCAACAAACAGAAAAGGGATTCCAGTTAGTAAAAATAAAAAGGGCCGTATTAAGCGGGAATACCGATTGTTTGAGGATATCCTCAAAACAATGGATCAGCTCACGAATACCTTAAAAGAGAATGAAGCAAACCGCAGAAAAATTCAAACCACAAGAGAAGAATGGATTGCAGGATTGTCTCATGATTTGAAAACGCCCCTTAGTACGATTTACGGCTATGGACTGATGCTTGAATCCAATCAATATCAATGGTCCAAGGAAGAAGTCATGGAAATGGGACAGGTCATCCGTGAAAAATCAGAGTACATGTCGACCTTGATTGAGGATTTAAACCTCACGTATCGACTAAAAAATGGCGCATTGCCTATTAATCGAAAACCTGTCGTGCTCGGTGAATTCTTAGCATCCATTATAGACGAGTTTTCAAGGAGCTCATTTTCAGAAGATTTCCCATCCTCCTTCGAAGATCAAACTGATGGTGTCATGTTTGAGATCGACAAAGCCTGGTTCAGACGAGTGATTGAGAACCTGCTAGCGAATGCAGTCAAGCATAACCAAAAAGGAACTCATATTACAGCTACCTTATCTGAAACAAATAAGGAAGTTCGGATCGAAATGAAAGACAACGGATGCGGAATGGAACAAGAAACGGTTGACCATTTATTTAACCGCTACTACAGAGGAACAAATACGAACGATCCAACGAATGGAACAGGACTCGGGCTGGCGATTGCAAAAGAGCTCGTCTTGCTGCATGACGGTGATATTCAAGTTGAAAGTGAACTAGGTGAAGGAACAACTATTGTGATTGTCCTAAAAAAATCATCACCTGTAAAATAGCCAAAAAACGATTTTCCTTTCAAAAGGAGATCGTTTTTTCCTGTTTTAGGATTGAAATCAACTTTGTAAACGATTACAATAAAATTGTTAACGTGAACAAATTATGTTTGATTCTATAAGAGAGATGGGGGAGTTTCATGAAAGCCTTTTTAGATGAGCAGTTTTTACTAAACAGTCAAACGGCGGAAAAGCTATACCATGAGTTTGCAAAAGACCTTCCGATTATAGATTACCATTGTCATTTAAGTCCAAAAGAAATCTATGAAAATAAAACATTCCAAAACATAACCGAAGCATGGCTTTATGGAGATCATTACAAATGGCGTGCCATGAGAGCAAATGGCATACCCGAAACGCACGTAACAGGGAATGCTTCAGACCATGAGAAATTTTTAGCGTGGGCAAAGACCGTTCCAATGACTATAGGAAATCCGCTCTATCACTGGACCCATTTAGAACTCAGGCGATATTTTGATGTTGAGGAACTTTTGAATGAGGAGAACGCAGACATCATCTGGAAAAAAGTAAATGAAAAGCTGCAGGGAGAGGGTTTTGGTGCGAGAGACTTCATTGTGAAATCGAATGTTGAAACGGTTGTGACAACAGATGATCCGGTCGATACGCTTCACTATCATCAGAAACTGCGGGAAGAAGGATTCTCTGTGCAAGTGCTGCCAGGGTTTAGGCCTGATAAGGCACTCGATATAACGAATGATCTGTTTGTCGAGTATGTTCAACAGCTGGCAGAGGTTTCCGCTATCACCATACAATCCTATCAAGACTTTTTAAAAGCGCTACGTGTGAGAATTGATTTCTTCCATGAACAGGGTTGTTTGATCTCAGATCATGCCATCAATGAAATGACGTATGAAGAAACGACAGAGGAAGAAGTCGAAATCATCTTTCACAAAAGGCTGTCTGGGCATCCATTGACGGAAGAAGAGAAGATCAAATTTAAAACGCAGACATTCATTGTGCTAGGTCAGGCATACTGTGAGCGGGACTGGGCGATGCAGCTTCATATCAATGCGCTTAGAAACAACAATACGAAAATGTTTGAGCGGCTTGGACCTGATACGGGATATGATGCGATGAATGATGAGGACATTGCCAAGCCGCTTTGCCGCATATTAGATCGCTTAGAACAAGAACACGCACTACCAAAAACCATCCTCTACTCCTTGAATCCTAGGGATAATGTGGTGATTTCAACATTGGCTGGAAGCTTTCAAGATGGGAAGACACCTGGGAAGATGCAGCACGGCACAGCCTGGTGGTTTAATGATACGAAGCAAGGAATGACAGAGCAGATGATGGCTCTTTCCAGTATTGGACTGATCAGCCGTTTCATTGGTATGCTGACAGATTCACGAAGCTTTCTGTCATATACAAGACATGAATATTTCCGCAGACTGCTATGTGACATTATCGGAGATTGGGTAGAAAAAGGAGAAGCACCACATGATCTCGAGCTGCTTGGAGGAATCGTGAAAGGAATCAGCTATGAAAATGCCAAGCAGTATTTTCAATTTGACCGGGCAAAGCAGCTCCAGCATCAAAGCAAGATTACATGAAGAAAAATGAGAGAAAATGAAAGCGGTTTTATGATAAGATGGTAAAAAATCATAAAAGGCGGAATAGCATGACAGTCACAATCAAAGACATAGCAAAATTGGCAAATGTCTCTCATACCACGGTATCAAGGGCTTTGAATAACAGTCCTTTTATTAAAGAGAAGACAAAACAAAAGATTTTGTCGATTGCAAAACAGCTGAATTATTCACCGAATGTCCATGCCAGAGGCCTTGTATCACAAAAATCATTTACAATCGGTCTATTCTTTACGAGTTTAACAGAAGGCACATCCTCAAGTTTCTTTGTGGATGCGTTAAAAGGCGTCAACAGTGTCATGACAGAGCACTATAATCTGTTTGTACGAGGAATTGACGACTTTCACGATTACACGACCATTCATAAACAACGCTATGATGGCATTTTGCTCATGAGTCAAAGCGAGCACGATGAAGCGTTTATCCATCATGTGAAAAAACAGGGCATTCCCATCATTGTGCTAAATCGCCGTGTGGAAAGTAATGAAGTAATGAATATATTAGCTGATGATAGTCAAGGGGCATACCAAGCAGCGGACTATTTCATTCAGCACGGTCATGAACAAATCGCTATCATTGAGGGGAAAGAAGGCTTTAAATCGACTCAGGAAAGAAAAGCTGGTTTTTTGCAAGCGTTAATTGATCATCATGTGCCCATGAAGAAAGAATACATGATCACAGGCGACTATCACATGAAAAGCGGCTATGAATCAATGGAAACATTGCTCTCTCTTGATGATCCGCCAACAGCGCTTTTTTGCTCAAACGATGACATGGCCATTGGTGCAATGAATGCTTTATATGCAAAAGGCAAAACGTGTCCAGGCGATATCTCTATTATCGGTTTTGATGATATTGCATTTTCATCCTATACCACGCCTGCACTCACAACAGTGAAAAAGCCGATTGAAAAAATGTGTGCACTTGGAGCAGAAGCCATCCTTTCAGTCATAAACGGTGAAGAGCAAGAAGAAGATCATATGGAAAAAGTGTATGTACACACAGAACTAATGATCAGAGATTCAGTTAAAAAGGTGCAGTAATCAGTACCTTTTTAGGAAGAAATGTTCACGTGTGCATAAACATACAGGGAGGGGAAACCATTTGAAACGACTATCTAAAGCTATATACCCGGCGGCTGAGTATCCGGAAACGATTTTGCAAATCGGTGAAGGGAATTTTATGCGTGGATTTATCAATTGGCACATCCAAAAGCTGAACGACTGCACAGATTTTAAAGGAAGAGCCGTTGTTGTTCCTCCTCGAAAAGGGTCAGTTACAGCTTTAAATGAACAAGATGGTTTGTACACCTTATGTATTCAGGGCTATCATGACCAGAAAGAAATGAATGAACGCATGGTCATCCAATCGATTAGCAGAGGAATCAGTACGTATACCGATTACGAAGGCTTTTTACATGTAGCTGAAAACCCGGATTTGCGCTTTGTCTTCTCCAACACGACAGAGGCAGGGCTTGTGCTCAGAAAAGAGGATCGCTTGGAGGATCGGCCGCAGGCCAGTTTTCCAGGAAAGCTAACGGCCTTTTTGTATCAAAGGTTTAAAGCGTTTTCTGGAGATGAGCAAAAGGGGCTGATTATCCTGCCTTGTGAATTGGTCGAGCACAATGGTGATCGATTAGAAGAATATGTGATCGGCATGGCAGATGAGTGGGATCTTCCGCCAGCCTTTATAACTTGGATAAAGGAAGCCAACACGTTCTGTAATACGCTTGTGGATCGGATTGTACCTGGATTTTCTCAGGAAGCGGCTGAAGCCGTACAAAAGGAAGAAGGGTATATGGACGAATTGCTTGTCACGGCAGAATATTATCACCTGTTTGTCATTGAAGCCCCTGCCTTTGTGGAAAAAGAGCTTCCTTTTCAAGAAGCAGGATTAAATGTGCTTTTTGTAGAGGATATTGCGCCTTACAGAATGAGCAAGGTCCGCATTCTAAATGGAGCACATACAGCGATGGTGCCGATTGCGTATTCTTGTGGTTTAGAGACCGTAAAAGAGGCTGTGGAAGATGAGCATGTTGGTCCGTTCATCCGACATATGCTGGAGGAGGAAGTACTGCCAGGGCTGAAGCTTCCAGAAGATGAGCTGGTTCTTTATACACAATCTGTTTGGGACCGCTTTTGCAATCCATTTGTGAAGCATCAATTACTGGATATTGCTTTGAATGGTGTATCTAAATTTCAAACGCGTATTCTCCCGTCCTTGCTTGATTATGTCGTGCTAAAGAAACAGTTACCAATGAAGCTCGTCTTTTCACTGAGCAGTCTCATTTATTTTTACAGAGCAAGCGCAGATAAGGTAAAGGATGATGAGACTGTGATGACATTGATGAAGGAAGCCTGGGAAGAGGAGAACCATTCCAATGACACGATTGCAGTCCACATTCTTTCAAACGAGCAATTATGGGGAAGGGATTTAACCGATATAGAAGGATTGAGCCACGCGGTAGCTGATCAGCTTACCTTCATACAGGAGCATGGGATGAGAGCAGCTGTTCACCGAATGCTCCATCATCAATATGAAAGTCAGGGGGAGAAGGCATGAAAGACTTTATTGTGATTCACCCTTCAGATAATGTAGGGATCGCTTTAAAAGTGCTTGAGCAAGGCGAGGAGCTACAGCATCAAGGACATCCCGTTGTCTTAAAAGAGACCGTCGCAAAAGGTCATAAATTTGCTTTGGCTGATATTAAACAACGAGAGAATATCATCAAATATGGTTATCCGATTGGTCATGCAACGAATGCGATTTCTGCCGGAGAATGGGTGCATACGCATAACATTAAAACCAATCTATCCGGCAAGCTCGATTACGAATATCGGCCTTCTTTAACAGAAAATCCCTATGGAAAAACGAATTTTACATTTAAAGGCTATAAACGAAAAAATGGCGAAAGTGGCATACGCAATGAGCTTTGGATCGTCCCAACCGTCGGCTGCGTTAATGGTATTGCCGATCAAATCATCCAAATATTCACTGCTGAAATGGGCGGAAACATTCACCCTTTTGAAACAGCTCTTGTATTAAAGCACAATTATGGGTGCTCACAGCTTGGGGACGACCATGAAAATACAAAAACCATTTTACAAAATGCCGTGAAGCATCCAAATGCAGGAGGGGTACTCGTTCTAGGGCTTGGTTGTGAAAACAATGATATTGAAGATTTTCAATCGACATTGGGTGAGTATGACCGTGCGAGGGTGAAATTTTTAAGAAGCCAAGAAGTAGGGGATGAAATTGAGACGGGAGTTGCATTACTGAAGGAAATTTATGACGCGGTGAAAGAAGATCAGCGTGAAGAGATCCCGTTATCTGAGCTAAAAATCGGCTTGAAGTGCGGAGGATCAGATGGGTTCTCTGGTATTACTGCAAATCCGCTTTTGGGCAGGCTGTCCGATTTTATTGTGGCCCAAGGCGGAACGACGGTGTTAACAGAAGTGCCCGAAATGTTTGGTGCTGAGACAATCTTAATGGAGCGAGCGGAATCAGAAGAGACTTTCGACAATATTGTGCAAATGATCAATGATTTTAAACAATACTTTCTGGATCATCGACAGCCAGTATATGAAAATCCTTCCCCGGGAAATAAAGCAGGTGGAATTTCGACATTAGAAGATAAATCTCTCGGCTGTACACAAAAAGCAGGTACTTCTGATATCAAAGATGTATTGAAATACGGAGAGCTGCTGAAACGAAAAGGACTGAATTTATTAAGTGCGCCTGGTAATGATTTGGTTGCTTCATCCGCTCTTGCAGCATCTGGCTGTCAGATGGTGCTCTTTACAACAGGCAGAGGGACACCGTTTGGCACATTTGTCCCAACGATGAAGGTATCAACCAATACAGCCTTATATGAAACAAAAAAACACTGGATTGACTTTAATGCTGGTGAATTGCTTGAGGATGTACCAGAAGATGTTGTGTTAGAAAAATTCATTTCAACGGTTATTGATGTGGCGAGTGGAAAGCTATTAAATCATGAAAAAAACAATTTTAGAGAGCTGGCTATTTTTAAAACAGGTGTCACACTTTAAGGCGATTGGGGGATGAGAAAATGTCTAAAAAACGGGATTTGATGTATATCACAGCAGGAACGGTACTAACAGGAATCGGACTCGCACGTTTAGCAAAGCAAGGGAAGAAAGACAAAGAAGTAAACGGTATGGGTCATGTGTTAAAGCAGATAAAAGCGCCAATGTTCCCCGATCGTGAATTCAATGTGATTCATTATGGTGCAGACGAAAAAGGGATTGAGCTTTCTACAAGTGCTATTCAGTCTGCAATCGACGATGCACATCGTTTGAAAGGGGGGCGTGTGCTGATTCCTGAAGGGACGTTTTTGACAGGAGCTCTTGAATTGAAAAGCAATGTAGAGCTTCATCTCCATGAGAACGCCTATGTGACATTCAGCCAAGATCCACGCGATTACCTTCCACTCGTACTGACAAGATATGAAGGAATAGAGCTTTATAATTATTCTCCGCTCGTTTATGCTCACCATGCAGAAAACATCGCCATTACAGGAGCTGGAACGCTTGACGGGAGAGGTGATGAGCATCATTGGTGGCCTTGGAAGTATGGAACAAATGGTCAACCCTCTCAGGATCGAGATCGTCAGCTTCTGTTTGAAATGGCTGAAAAGAGAATACCGGTGGAGGAGAGAGTTTTTGGAGAAGGTCATTATTTAAGATCGAGCTTTATACAGCCATACCAATGTCAACAAGTTCTCATTGAAGGAGTAACAGTAAAGGATTCACCAATGTGGCAAATTCATCCGGTGTTAAGTGAAAATGTCACCGTCCGCGGGGTTAATATCATCGGGCATGGACCAAACACAGACGGTGTGAATCCAGAGTCTTGTCGGAATGTGCTCATTGAAGATTGTTATTTTGATAATGGAGATGATTGTATTGCCATTAAATCAGGCAGAAACGAGGACGGACGGAGAATCGGGGTCCCATCTGAAAATATTGTCATTCGTAGAAATGAAATGCGTGATGGACACGGCGGAGTGACGATCGGGAGTGAAATCTCTGGCGGGGTCAGGTATGTATACGCAGAGGATAATTTAATGGATAGTCCAAACCTTGACCGGGCACTGCGCATTAAAACCAACTCTGTCCGAGGCGGTACCATTGAACACATTTATTTTAAAAACAATACAGTCAAAAGCTTAAAGCATGAAGTTGTCTGTATCGACATGATGTATGAGGAAGGAGATGCTGGTCCTCACCGTCCTGTTGTACGTCATATTGAAGTAGAAGGACTAAAAAGCATTGGCGGACGATATGGTGTGAAAATAGCCGCATACTCACATTCCCCAGTCACACATTTCAAAATGAAAGATTGTGTGATAGATGATGTGACGTATCCACTTTCTTTAGAGCATGCAGTCTCTCCTTCTTTTCAGAAAGTCGTCATCAATGGGGAACAAATCAACCGTTAGAAGAGTGAAAAACAGTCTTTTTAGAGGCTGTTTTTCTTTTATAACGTCAGAAAAGACGCTTTTAGAAATCACATATACAACCTATCTGCACTGTAGTATAATATTCCCGAAATTAGAAAAGAATTGACGAAAGAGATTTCGTCAAGCAGTACATAAAGCAGGGGGTTCATTCATGAAAAAGTTAACAGCCATTTGGCTATCTTTATTGCTAGTGATGGGTGTTTTAGCAGGATGTGCAGGTGCTGAAACAGATCACAAATCAACGGGTTCACAAAATAAAGAAACAGCAGCTGCGGCATTTCCTGTATCAATTAAAGATGCAGCTGGCAAAACAGTCGAAATCAAAGAACAGCCTAAGCGGATTGTTTCTTTAATTCCAAGTAATACAGAGGTTGCCTATGCACTTGGTCTTGGAGACAAAATGGTCGGACGATCAGATTTTGATAATTATCCAAAGGAAGTCGAAAAGGTAGAGAAGATTGGTGGTCTTGAATTCAATGTAGAGAAGGTCATTTCATTAAAACCTGATCTTGTATTAGCACATGCATCACAGATGGGATCAAAAGATGGATTTAAACAGCTTGAAGATGCAGGTATTCAAGTGCTGACTGTAAATGATGCCACTTCCTTTAAGGATGTGTACAAATCGATCAATATGATCGGTGAATCAACAGGTGCAAAAGAAGCATCAACAAAGCTTGTAGACGAGATGAAAGCAAAATTGAATAACATCAAGAAACAAGCAGATGCGATCTCTAAAGACAAACAAAAAACAGTCTTTGTTGAAGTGTCAGGTGCTCCTGAAATCTATACAACAGGTCAACATACATTTATGGACGAAATGCTTTCTGTCATTCATGCAAAAAATGCCGCGGCCGACCAAACTGGCTGGGTGCAAATGACGGAAGAATCGATTATCAAACGAAATCCTGATGTCATTGTCACAATTGATGGTTCCAGCTTAACTGATCTGAAAAAAAGAGACGGCTGGAATACGATCAAAGCAGTCAAAGAAAAACAAGTCTTTCAATTGAATACGGATCTCGCATCAAGACCGGGACCGCGATTGATTGAAGGAGTCGAGGCTCTTGCGAAAAGCATTTATCCTGACACGTTCAAATAAATATATCATCGCATACACACTAAGTGCTTTACTTCTTGTGGTAAGCATTGGAATGGGAATCTCATTTGGCAGTTTAGGGATTCCCATTCCTTCTATTCTTCGTATATTTGTTCATGAACTATTTGGTGTCCAGGTCGGAACCATTGATACCATTGATCGCAATATTATGATGAACATCCGACTGCCGAGAGTGATATTAGCGGCATTAGTCGGGGCAGCGCTGGCGTTATCTGGTGCAGCCTTTCAAGGTTTATTAAAAAATCCTCTCGCTGATCCTTATACGCTAGGGGTTTCTCAAGGGGCATCTGTTGGAGCCGTTGCGACTTTATTTTTTAGCTGGCAGCTCCCCTTGTTGGGCAGTTTTACACTGCCTTTTTTCAGTATGACAACAGCGCTTGTAACACTATGTCTCGTCCTCTTTTTTGCACGTCTTGTTCATCGGGGGATGAGCATCTCCTCTTTAATCTTGACAGGAGTGATTTTTAGCTCTTTTTTGGGAGCGCTTATTTCATTAATGATCGCTTTAACGGGTGATGATCTAAAAGAGATTATTCATTGGCTTCTTGGCAGTGTGTCCATGAGGGGTTGGCGTTATATCGCCCTTTTCCTCCCTTTCTTTCTCGTTGGTACCTTTGCGCTCATGTTGATGGGGCGAGATTTGAATGTCATGACATATGGCGAAGAAAAGGCAAAGCTATTAGGGGTTCATGTGAAACGGAGCAAATATGTGGTTCTGCTTGCTGGTTCAATTTTGACTGGAAGTGCGGTAGCAGTATCAGGAACGATCGGATTTGTGGGGCTTGTGATCCCGCATTTTATCCGTCTTTTAGCGATCACGGATCATCGGCATCTGCTGCCTTTGTCTATGCTGAATGGCGCTTCCTTTCTCGTTTTAGCAGATGTGTTATCCCGTACCATCATTGAGCCGACTGAATTGCCTATTGGCATCATTACTGCGTTAATTGGTGCACCTGTATTTGGCATCATCCTCATTCGCAGATATAGAGGAGGAACGCATCTATGATTCAAGTGAAGGATGTCAGAGGTGGATATGGTGAGAAAGAGGTCATTCGTGGCATCAGTTTTAATGTGAAGCAAGGAGAATTTCTCGGTATACTTGGACCAAATGGGAGCGGCAAGACGACCTTGCTCAAAATGATAGCAGGTATTTTAGCACCAGAGAGCGGTCAAGTATGTCTGAGCGATCAGCCAATTCAATCCTACCGCTCAAAGGTGCTTGCGCAAAAACTAGCTGTTTTACCGCAGAAAACCGAGCAGGCCTTCTCGTTTACAGTCGAAGAAACTGTTCAATTTGGGCGTTATCCTTATCAAAAAGGATGGCTGCAATCTGTCACGAAAGAAGATGTGCAGGTCGTAAGCAGAGTGATGGAACAAACGGATGTTGCTCAATTTAAGAATCAATCCATCCATGAGTTAAGTGGGGGAGAACAGCAGCGTGTGTATTTGGCTCAGGCGTTAGCTCAGCAGCCTGAATATTTATTACTGGATGAACCAACAAGTTTTCTTGATTTAGCCTATCAAAAAGAATTGCTTGATTTAATTAAAGAAGAGACCACTTCCTCTAGATTAACGGTGGTCGGTGTGTTTCATGATGTAAACATCGCCAGTCTTTATTGCGATCGGCTACTATTGCTCCATGAAGGAAAGGCTGAAATGTTAGGACAACCGCATCACGTCTTGACGACAGAGCGGATCAACCGTGTGTATGAAACAAGTGTTACACCGCTTCAGCATCCACTGCGAGCAAACCCACAGCTGATGATTGAACCTGCTGCCACTTCTAAAGCATCAAGTGTGAAGTTAGCGGATGGCTGGAGAGCACATGGCTCAAAAGGAATGACGTTTTCCATCAAACAGCCGCTTCGTATACTTTCTTCACATGAGAAAAGCGGAGGCTTCTTTTGGAAAAGATCACTCGTAACGGGAAATGAGACCCTTCATGAAATGCTAGATGGTTGTGAGGATAGCTTGTTTCTCGGCCAATCTGACGGACCAAAGCAATACGCCGCAGAAGACAATGAAGAGGATATGGTTCTTTACGGGATGCGTCAGCAAGAAGAGCTGACTGTTTGGCTTGTGCTGAAAGGGTCTTTATCAGATGGAGCGTCTATTCAGCTGATGGGCCAGCTTATGCAGATCATTCAACAAAAGACGAGCATCCCCATCCATCATCTTTGTATCGCTTCTGTCAATGCGAAAGAGAAGGAACCTGATGTGATTTTACACGAAAGATTACGAAAGAAAGTGCACCGGCTTCTTCATACATTGGCTGCAATTAAAAAGTGAACTGACTCGTTCACTTTTTTGCGTTTCAGTCATCGTTTCGTATTCTAATCGACAGAGCATGAAAATCACAGTGTTTCATAGTAAAACCAATACATCCTATTCACTTCAAGGGTATACTAAGAGGACAAAGTAATGAACAAGGGGGAAACCGATGAAACTTTATACAAAAACCGGGGATCAAGGCCAAACAGGCTTGATTGGCGGGAGAGCCGATAAAGATGACATAAGAGTAGAAGCGTACGGTACGTTAGATGAGGCGAATAGCTTCATTGGACTTGCGCATGCAAACTTACGACAGCATGGCGAATTGTTTCAAGATATTTTGTCAGAGCTGATCGTCATTCAGCATGAGCTGTTTGACTGCGGCGGTGATTTAGCAGCGGTGAAACCATGTAAAGAAGGCAAATTAACAGAAGAATCGGTGGCAATCCTTGAGCAAAGAATGGATGTATATGTAGAGGAAGCCTCACCGCTCACCAAGTTTATTTTACCGGGTGGCCAGGAAGGCGCTGCTTTCTTACATGTGGCGCGGACAGTCGTCAGAAGAGCAGAACGGCATATTGTGACGCTGGCGAAACAAGAGGAGATTCCAGCAGTTACGCTCACATATGTGAACCGGCTTTCTGACTATTTGTTTGCAGCAGCACGTATTGTCAATCATCGGCTCGATGAAGCTGATGTTGAATATGAACGAAGTGCAGACGTGTTTCGCAGTGTGTAGACACTATCGTAGTTGCGTACAGAGGCTGTCGAGAAAATCTCGACAGCTTTATTCATTATATCGTGATTTTTCCTTGATACGATGACCTAAATAAAAATCAAGGAAATATGAATGTTTGAGTGTGTATTCCATGGACTTGATGAGCGTCACATATAAGATTATGGCGATATAAGTAAGTACTGTCTCATATGAAACGTAGTAGAGAATTTGAAATCGAGAAATAACTTTTCAGACATCCCTTTCCCTCTCTGTATGCTCAGAAGCGATCGAGTTTGCTATTCATTGTCTAACCCTTGCTCAAATTCGCACTGCCATTTATTTCGTATACAAATGCTTCATTAGCTCCCTGTTTTTTTGAATAAACAAGTCATTGTGTGAGGAAACCATCCCATGCGCGCTGGCATCAGGCATCACATATTGTTTTGCTTGGTTCACCGCATTCGCGGCATCTTGAAATGCTCCTGCAATCAAATGTAATTTTCCTTCATGATGCAAAATATCACCTGCTGCATAAATGCCCTGAATCGACGTTTCACTCCTCGGAGTTCCGGCGATCCAGTAATCCTTCTGTTCCAGCTGAATCGCACTGTTCGCCAGCAATTCTTTGTCTCGCTCGTAGCCATGATTGATAATGACCTCATCTACGGCCAGCTCAAATAAGGCCTCGTCCTTATTATTTTTCAGCACGACCGTTTCGATCCGCTCATGATCTGCCGCCGCGACTAGCTTTTCAATCGATGTATGAAGCAGGCATTGGACAGAGCTGTTTCTAAGGCGCGATATTTCGGCTTCATGTCCTTTCAGGGCATCCTTCCGATAGGTCAAATATACCTGCTTGGCAATCGGCTCCAGCTCATTCGCCCAGTCAATGGCTGAATTACCGCCACCTGAGATCAACACAGTCTTCTCTTTAAAGCGTGCAAGCGATTTGACCGTATAATGCAAATTTCTGACTTCGAATCGTTCTGCTCCCTCGATGTCCAATTTAATCGGCTTGAGAATTCCTCCTCCAACAGCCAAAATGACGGTCTTGGAGCAATGTGTTTGGTTGGTGGCCGTATGTAGAACATAGTTGCCTGCTTCATCTTTAGAAATGGAGGTGACCTTTTCTCCAAGAACAACCTTCGGGTGGAATGTCATTCCTTGGGCGACAATTTGTTCGATCAGTTGCGAGCCTGGAACAGGCGTCAAGCCTCCTATATCCCAGATCATCTTTTCCGGATAAACATGGACCTTCCCGCCAAGGAATGGCTGGAATTCAATCAGTTTTGTTTTCATTTCACGCAAGCCGCTATAAAAGGCGGAAAACAATCCAGCAGGGCCACCGCCAACAATCGTTACATCATATATTTCTTTGTCATTCATCGTACATTTCGCCTCACTTCTTTTGACTTCATTTATTTTCTTTTTTAAAAATTGCAGATAAGCCGTGTAGCTGGAGAAGAAAATCGTCTTCCTGATCATTTCCATCTAATATCAATGAATAATGAAATGATTTTTTTCCCCGAATCGAATTGAACAAGTGACTGCTACACAGCTCCATCGCTGATTGATTTCAAGCCATAAAAAACCGATATGAGGATGTTCTTACTAAAAAGAAGGCCAAGCCAAAAGATTTGAATCCATCTCTTGCTCAACAACTGAAGCATTTCCGCTCTCATCCATTACTTATCTAGGTGCTGCTGCAAGCTTTTCAAAAACTTGATTCGGCTGTAAGCAGGTCCACCCTCCAAAAGCGGATCAACTACGTTGACATAGACCTGTTCCTTTTTAAAGGCCGTTATATTTTGGATAACGGGATTCCTTTTCAGGTCATCAAATGCATTTTGTGCCTCTTGATTTTCATTCGTAGAAAATTGTACAAATAAATAATCCGGATTCATTTCCCCCAACTGCTCGACAGAGATTGCTTCTTGCGTTTTTGCCAGGCTAATCTGTTGAGGGACCTCCAGACCCAACTCGTTATACAAGATCGGATTAAAGTAAACATCCTCCGGGTATACGAAGGCTTGTGCTCCCCGAATTCGAATTGCGGCTATTTTTTCCCCTTGGAGTTTCTCTTTTAACGATGCCTTTACAGCTTTGATATCTGTTTTGTATTGTGCGAGGATTTTATCTGCTTCAGCCTGTTTCCCTGTTAATTCTCCCATTAGCTCTAAATTGGCCTCCCAATTGGTCGCAATATGGGATATCAAAATTGTCGGAGCAATTTTCTCTAATTTATCCTGCACCACTTGTTGAAACTTGGAGGAGCCTAAAATAACGTCAGGCTTCAATTTCATTATTTTCTCAAAATTCGGCTGCTGTTTCTCACCGATTGATTCCGAATTGTTTGTTATTGAAGCAAATATTTCTGGAAACTTCCCTCCTACAGATATTGCTCCTGTAGGATGAACATCAAGGACAACCGCATCTTCCATGGCTTCCATCGCCCCAGTAATGACAATCTTTTCTACCTTTTTCGGGACGGTATACTTTTCTCCAAGGTATTCTACTGTTCTTGTGTCTGAATTTTCTTCCGTGTTGCTTCCCGAGGCTGTGTTTGATTGCTTCGATTTGTCTCCTCCTCCGCATGCAGCCATAACAAGCATGAATAATGTAATCAAGACCATGAGTATTAACTTTTTATTCATCTTTCCAGTACTCCTCTCAAATCGTATATTGTCGTTATTTAATCCCCATATGCTCACGCAAGGTATTGCCTGTATATTCGCTCCTATACAAGCCATGTTGGGTGAGCATAGGTACCAACTCGTCAAAAAATAATTCCAGTGATTGTACCGAGCCCGGAAGAGCAATGAATCCGTCCATTGCACCCGCTTCAAACCACGTAGTAATTTCTCTTTGTGCATCTTCAACCGTTCCCACGACCACCCAATGCGCCGATCCGATGACCTCCGGCCTGAATAGCAGCTCTTTTACAGTAGGCTGCTGTTGTACAATCAGACTGCGCAGCAAATCAGCATGTGTCTGACTACGTACCGGATGATTGATCCCTTGCAGCAAATCGGCAGTAACGGGTTGATCCAAGGGCAGGTGACTAATATCGAGACCGAGAATCGATTGAATCGATGCATAGCGATGTGCAGTGCTCAGATGGGTATGCGCCTTCCGATATAATTCACGCGCCTCGTCACGCGTCTTTCCTAAGAAGAAATACAAACCGGGCAGAACACGAACCGCATCTGGCTGGCGGCCATGCCTTCTTGCTCGCATTCTTAGGTCTTGCCGTAATTCGATGCCTGAGGTGATATCAGGGGTCGCTGCAAAAATAGCATCCGCAGTCGAAGCGGCAAAATTTCGTCCCGTTCCCGAAGCACCAGCCTGAAACAAGGGGATCGATCCCGACTTATGGGTCGGCAAATTGAGCGGTCCCTTAATATTGAAGAAATCACCGTCATGATGAATGGGGGAAATCTTCTCCTTGTCGGCAAATTGTCCCGTTGTTCGGTTGATGAGCAATGCCTCATACGGATAACTCTCCCAAAGCTTGCGTACAACATCCGTAAATTCCATCGCTTTCGCATACCGCTCTTCTGACGACGGCATGGGTGCATTACTGAAATTATCGGCACCGTCGATAGAAGTGACAATATTCCAGCCAGCACGTCCGTTACTGATCCAATGCAAAGACTGAAGCTGTCTAGCCACCACATAGGGCGGATTGAACGTAGTCGAGGCAGTTGTCACGAGTCCGATTCGATCCGTCTCACTAGCAATCGAGGCAAGCAAAACGATTGGATCAAGGCCCCCAAAGCCAGGCGATTGATCCAATACCTCTGTGTTGAGAAGCAACGCATCAGGCTTAAAAAGAAAGTCAAGTTTAGCCTTTTCCGCTCTCTTCGCTAGCATGACGTAAAAGTTGCTCGAGTATAAGTGTTCTACCATGCTGTCAGGCTGCTGCCAACCTGTCCCTTTCAACCAGGTTGTTGACAGGGACAACCCGATGCAAAGCTGTCTTTTTTCAGTCAAGTCTTCACCTCCTTGCTGTTGCAGAGCACTGTGTATATCACTCTGCAACAATTGAAAATGATAATCATTATCAATAGATAGTATAGCAAGGACCTCATGAAATGCGAATACACAAATGACGAATATAACATGCATTATTATCTAATCTGGTCTGACTGAATAATGGTGAACCTGATGGACTTCAATGGCTGAGGCATTCATGCTGTTCGCTCCGTAGAAGGATGGGGCTCCAATCAAGTCCTTTGGTTAACCGTCGCAGAAGGGGATGATTCCAATCAAGGTTGAACGAATGAGTTAGGCTGCATTGATTGTAGAAAACAACGTTTTGAGGTGAAATATAAGGCTCCTACAGATGATGATCTAATTTTGAGATGTATGCGCTGGGAGACACACCAAATTTCTTTTTAAATACTCTGCTAAAATATAGCGGGTTGGGGTAGCCGACAGTCACAGCAACATCGCGGATTGGAATGTTGCCTGCCTTAAGTATTTCACGCGCTCTTTCCATACGATACTGGATCACATAGTCAATTGGGTGAAGTCCGGTATATTTGTGAAAAAAGTATGAGAAGCTTTTTGGAGTCATATCATACAATTCAGCTAGATCATGGAGTGTCAATGGATTCATATATTGCCCTCTAATGTAAGCAACGGCTTCCTCAATGACCCTTTTGTTTGGAGAGCTATCTCTATCTCGCTGCTTACAGCCCATCAGAACTTGATACATGATGCGTAGAGATAACTCTTTGACACGAAGCTTTCCCATTCCGCCAGGTGTATGAACATTCTGATGGAGCATGGTCAGCAATTCTATGACTCTCGGATTTGCTCCCGGTTCTAGCTTAAAAGGTTTATTACATTCAGATGCCTTATCACGGTCCAAGCTATAGAAAAGTGAATGGTACTCGTACTCTGATTGTCCGATGACTTGCAAGGCAAGCTGACTCTCTGGCGTTACATGTAATACTGAACCTGGTTGCAACTCGTAGGCCATTCCATTGACACTCATTCTAGCTTCCCCACGAATGGTAAAAAGAAAGCCATGATTTTCCGCCTTAAACTCACGTAATGTACTATTAGGCTGGATGACTAAACGATAAACATCTTGTATGTCAAAAGAACCACTAGCAAATAGGGTGGCTAATTTATCTCCATCTGTCAATGTACTGCACCTGCTTCCTCTTTACGTATTTTTTATATAGTAATTCCCCTCTGTATTTTATCATACGATTAGCACCCTCAAGAGATAGAAATAGTGAAAGACGACGCTTATGATCAATCAATAAAATGGGATAGTGAAAAATATGATTCAAACATCAAAATCTTCATAAATATGCTATAGAACATAGCCTAGATCCCTTTGAGAAGAGTCATTTCAACAGAATCGATGGGGCATCTTTAAGTTCCTTGTTTCCAGGGCTTACAGTGAACGTAAAATGAATCTATCTAAGGTCGTTAACTACTTTCAGCTTGTAAAAAAAACTTCTCTACAAGCTGAGTGCTTTTTAATTAGATTCAAAGGCAAGTCTGAACATAGTTACGACTCTGGTCGCAATCAAAGATCAATCTGCGACACGTTTTGCTGGCTTTCTTTTTTGACTATAGTAAAAGCAAGGAGTAAGAAAGGAGGCATGAAGATGAAAATAACAGGTAAAACAATCATCGGTTCAATTCTTATGTTTGTTGGTTTATCCATCTTCTTTGGTGGTTCACTAGGAGGGCTGATCCCAACTCTAATTGGGGCGTGGCTCATCTATGTAGGTGTAAAAAAATATGATAAAGGCAGTAAAACCACAGGTGTCATTTTAGCTGTCATCGGTGTGCTGCTCGTCGTGCAATCTTTGCCATTTTTACTCGGAATCGCATTTGCTGGAGCACTTCTCTATTTTGGCTGGACAATGCTAAATGGTGAATCTGCTAAAGAATCATCAGGCAGATCATATAGGGAGCCAAACACGGCACCGCACATGGAAGAACCCATCAACACGTCATTTGATCAAGAATGGGAAGATTTTTTAAAGAAAAAATAAAGGGAGGAATATCAAATGGTATTAAGAAGAGTAAGAGATATGTTTGTTGCAACCGTCAATGAAGGCTTAGATAAATTGGAGAATCCACGTGTGATGCTGAATCAATACGTTCGTGATATGGAGGACGATATTGCCAAAGCGAAACATGCGATCATCAAACAACAAACAATTCAGCAAGGCTTCCTGCGTCAAGCAAGTGAGACAGAAGCATTTGCTGATAAGCGAAAGAAGCAGGCTGAGCTGGCATTTCATGCGGGAGAGGAAGAGCTTGCACGAAAAGCGCTCACTGAAATGAAGTATTTTGAAGATAAGCATAAGGAGTATCAGGATGCCTACCAGCAATCTGTGAAACAATTGAAAGAGCTGAAAGAACAATTGCAGCATTTAGAAACGAAGCTGCGTGATATTAAAGACAAGAAGCAAGCACTCATTGCAAGAGCCAATGCCGCACAAGCAAAGCAGCATATGAACGAATCCATTAATAAAGTAGACAGTGAAAGTGCATATAAGGAATTTCTTCGAATGGAGAATCGTATAGAAGAAATGGAGACAAAAGCAGGCAGCTATGCACAATTTACAGAGCAAGGTGCATATGCTCATCTAGATTATGCCGATGAGGTTGAAAAAGAATGGCAGAAGCTCAAGTTGGAGAAGAAGCCTGAACAGCAGCAAGCAAAATAAGGAATATGTGTCAAGTCGGAAGAAAAGTAGGTTTTTTCTTCCGATATTTAATTTCTTTCTGGTTCGCTTTTCCTTATAATAAAAAGGTCAAAAGATAAAGGGATGATATGAATGAAGCGGTTAATCGGTCTAATTTGTATACTTGTAGGAGTTCTTTTAATGATTGGGATGCTTTTCAAAAATGGAGATCTCTTTCATTTGAGTTTCTCCCGTGAAAAAGCGGTGACAACAGCTTCAGCGAAAAAAGATGAGGTTGATCAATTGGATATCTCTCTTTCTCTATTTCGCGTGAAGGTGGTGCCTGAGAATCGTTCTGATATTTCCGTGTCTGTTGTCAATGGAAAAGGAAAGATGTATGCGGAGCAAACAGGCGGTACATTTAAAATCCGTGCTGAAAATAAAGGATTCTTGTTTTTCTCTGGCTTTGAAAAGGGAGAACTCTTAGTGAAGATTCCAACAGATTATCATAAAAATGTGAAGATTACGGGTGGAAGTGGTGTGAGTGAGGTAGATGGCGAAGGGAAGCTGTCTCTTCAAGATGTGACGCTCAAATCAACGAGCGGACGCCTGACAGCTGAGAACTTCTCAGCAAAGCGTGTTGAAATCAATACCACATCCGGCAGATTGGCGGTATCTCATATCGATGCCGAGGATAGTGATATCAGTACAACATCAGGTCGTGCGGATATTAAAAATGTCAAAGGGCAGCTGCAATTGGGTATGACAAGCGGTAGGTTGACTGCCAGCTTTGATACAATTGATGCACCTGTCTCCTTTCAAATGACATCTGGCAGTGCGAAGTTGAACTTACCAGATGAAGGGGACTTCAAGGTTCAAACAAGGAAAACGACTGGAAGTATCGATCATTCTTACAACTTTGATCAGGTCGATAATGAAGGACGAGGCTTTATGGGCACGAGAGGAAAAGGAACGCACTTAGTCGATATTGAAATGACAAGTGGCAACTTAAAACTACGGTAATGAACGTGAGAGAGGAAGGAGGCGAGTCAACTGCGTTTTTCAAGAAATCAAATCTTAGGCATCATTGTTGTGATTTTTGGTATTAATCTATTTCTCAAAATTATTGGGATCGGAGCAGATTTGTTTTGGCCTGTGTTTTTTGCTCTAGCTGGCTATTGGCTGCACTCACGATCCAAACGTTGGCTCGGTTCAGTTTCCTATATTTTTGCCGGCTTTCTCTTCTTGAAGTTTCTGCTCAATATCACTTTTAGTTTAACAGGATATTTATTTGCTGCCTTTTTGATCTATGCTGGTTATCGATTATTGAAGAACAAACCCGTTTTTGATGTCGATAAAAAGGAATCATCAAAGAAGGAAAAACCTTCACTGAAAGTCAATCTTGAAAAAAAGAGCGACCAAAAGAAAACAAAAAGCCAGACAAAGCCAAACAAAGAGCATGACTTTTTTATCGGTGAAGTCAGGCTGATGAAAAAACCGTTTCAATTAAGTGATTTGACGATTTCAGGCTTTATTGGTGATGTCAAAATCGACTTATCAAAGGCCATCATCGCGGAAGAAGAAAGCACGATCGTGATTAGTGGACTCATCGGAGATGTAGATATTTACGTACCGCAGGATATTGAAGTATGTGTGAGTGCTTCAGTCGCGATTGGTGATATGAAAATCATTGATGAAAAAAGAAGCGGGTTCGGCAGTAAGGTTTATGTGATGACCAATGATTACGATGAGAGTAAGCGAAAAGTGAAAATCTCCATTTCTCTACTGATTGGGGATGTGGATGTGAGGTACTTATGAAAAAACTGCACTTAGGCATCCAGTGGCAATCTGTTCGTCTCGCAGTAGGGATCTCGCTCGGTGTTGTCATCATGACGACGCTGCCAATGTTTTTATATTATCAGCTTGACCCCATGATCCTGCTGTCTACGCGGTGGTTCGGCATCCCGTTTTTTTGTATTTTACTCATCATTAGTCTCGCCATTGGCGTTTCAGCGGGCCATGTGTTTGGCTACCAGCATAAGAAGCGTCTGGATCAGCTTGTGGAGTCGATTTTGAAGTTTGAAAATGGGAATTTCGCGTATAGGCTGCCGTCTCTAGGTGATGATGAAATTGGCTTAGCGGCCGATCAATTAAATGAGATGGCGAAACGGATTGAGGGGCAAGTAGCCTCCTTACAAAAGCTCTCAAATGAGCGGGCTGAATGGCAGGTTCAAATGAAGAAATCGGTTGTTTCAGGAGAGCGTCAGCGTCTAGCACGTGAACTACATGATGCGGTCAGCCAGCAGTTATTTGCGATTTCCATGATGACCTCTGCCATTCTTGAAGGAATGAAGGAACAGGACGAAAAGGTTTTAAAGCAAATGCGTCTTGTCGAACGAATGGCTGGCGATGCACAAAATGAGATGCGCGCACTACTTCTGCATCTAAGGCCGATCACGCTTGAAGGAAAAGACTTGAAAAAAGGCTTGATTGAGCTGCTAAATGAATTCCAGGCAAAGCAGCCGATTGATATTGATTGGGAAATCGAAGATGATGTCCCGTTATCTAAAGGGGTGGAAGATCACCTATTCCGAATTGTGCAAGAAGCCCTTTCAAATGTGTTTAGGCATGCAAAGGCGACAAAGGTAACCGTGCGTCTGCTCATTAGAAATCGGCAAGTGCAGCTGAAGATTATCGACAACGGTATTGGTTTTCAAACGGATCATGTGAAGACGACGGCCTCCTACGGACTTGAATCGATTCGAGAAAGAACAAGTGAAGTGGGCGGTGTCGCAGAGATTATGTCATTTGAGGGAAAAGGAACACAAATTGATGTGAAGGTTCCCATTTTTGATGAAGGAAAAGGAGAGAACGTTCGATGATTCGAGTGCTTTTAATCGACGATCACGAAATGGTGAGAATGGGGCTTGCCGCCTTTTTAGAGGCACAGGCTGATATTGAAGTCATCGGTGAAGCGTCAGATGGACAAAAAGGTGTAGAGCTAGCGGTTGAACTAAAGCCAGATGTGATTTTAATGGATCTTGTGATGGAAGGGATGGATGGTATCGAAGCAACGAAAAGAATTTGTCAGAAAATCGAAGATGCCAAAATCATCGTTCTGACGAGCTTTATTGATGATGATAAAGTCTATCCAGTCATTGAAGCTGGTGCTTTGAGCTACTTATTAAAGACATCCAAGGCAGGAGAAATTGCTGATGCTATTAGGTCTGCGAGTATCGGCGAACCAAGACTTGAATCAAAAGTGGCTGGAAAAGTCATGAATAAACTCCGTCATTCATCAAATGGGTCAATCCTGCACGATTCATTAACAGCAAGAGAAATGGAAATATTGAAGCTGATTGCGGATGGGAAATCGAATAAGGTCATTGCCGAGGAATTATTTATTACAATTAAAACGGTGAAGACGCATATTACCAACATTCTTTCAAAACTCGATGTAGAAGATCGCACACAAGCGGCTGTGTATGCACATCGCCATAAGCTGATTCAATAAAAAAACAGCTTTCAAATGAAAGCTGCTAGAACATGCGTAAAATTAGTCCTTCTGTCCTGTGATCGGACGTTCGGATAGTTGATGGAGTTCAGGAACTGGAAAAGCCTCCTGCTCCACGGCCGATTTGTCTTCCAGGGTTTTCTTCATTTCGGATAATAGCTTTACGCTCTCCTTTGCCACTGCTGCTTTTTTCTCCTGCAAATCAATGATCTGTGATAGTCCGACGAATAATCCGCCTCCAATTAGAAGGAGCGCAGGGGTTTGTCCATAATAAATCACGATCAATAATGTGCTCGAAAAGCTGTCGGCTTCAATGAAGAAATCTTCTTTTGACTGCATGAATACAACGATTAACAGAAGTATTCCTAAAATCAAAAATAGAATGCCGGCCGAAAGTAAAGCTCGTTTCATGATTGACACCCTTTTTTTCTTACCATTTTAACATACTCTATAAGGATTGTGTTGCGCCCTTAGTCCCGAAGTCACGGATTTTCACATTTGCCTTGTAATGAATATCCGATTCACTAAAAATCTCATCCCAATGCTTTGCTTCTTTTCGAAAGTCCTTCGGGTATGCAATACTCGCTTTTTGATAAAATCCACAAATATCTGCTTTGAACTCGTGCTGTAATACTTCGGTGAAATTCTTCACGTTGTTCTCTATCTTCTGTTGAACAATTTTCTCTACCTTTCTCAGGTATTTTTCATCAAAGGCATTTTCACGCTTATTCCAATCCTCTGACAACCTTCCCTCTATCTCAACCGTCACATCAAATTGATATCTTCCGCTGGCTGATTTAGTTGTTCGAACCTTTTGCTTTAGTTTAAACAACTCATATGAATAGATATTATTTTTATCGTCTTTGAATTCAATTACTCCACCCTTTGCTTTACCGGTTAATAGATTATAGGCCTGTACATCGAGAAGAGAGAGATTCGTTAAAAAGCGTTTGTTTTTAATAATAGAAGCTCCGTCAATCATTAATTTTCCTTTGTCTTGAGAGACCCTTGGGATAGCAAATGATACATTGTTTTGCATGGCTGATGAAATATCCCCGAGAGATACAGGGGGAAATAATTGAATAGATGACTTTGTGTTCTGAGCAATATCATATAGGGTCGATGATGCTGGTTGCCCATCATCATTGATTTTAAGCAGTTCACCAGGTTTTTCAGAGGTCATGAATACTAGGCTGCCTCTGCGAGTTTCATTATCCCGAATAAATTGGTTAATCACCAAATCAAAATCGTTTTCATTAATGAGCTCTTGAGAAAACAGATAAATTCTCAGCTGCTGTGCGAAAATGCGGTGACTTTTGAGCGTAGTGGATCGAAAGATTTGGTGTACAGAATTACCGTTTGTTTCAATGATTTTGGTCGGGTCTTTCACACTAGCTTGCTGGTCAATTTTTTGAGGCACGAGTACTTGCAAGGATAGCTTTAATTTATGATCATGATCACCTTTGTCAAGTGCATAGCCGATGGCCATGTTCAGTTCTTCAATATTTGTACTGTCCCAGCAGCCGCATAACAAGATAAGGGGCAAGAGGGTGAGGACCGCTCTCTTTTTCATGTTGATTTTCTCCTCCTTTTCAGAACCACAATAACGAATAAGAGAAAGGGGAGTATTCCGAACAAAAGGAAAAATAGATTGTTCACATATATTAAATAATTTCGCACTGTATCGACATCCTTTGGGAAAATGGCCGCAAAATAGATCACAATTGTCATCAGCGCAAGCACCATTATTTTAGGAAGCTTGGTTAGTTTTGAGACACCGATTGCTGCAAAGAATGTATAACCAACAAAGCTTGTATAAAGCTGGACAAGCCATACGATCAGTAAAAATGATTCAAATCGTTCAATAAAAATACCTTGGATATCAAAGGATTGAAACAAAGCAATGGTTGGCCAAGTCAACGTCGCCGTTTCTTTTACAGTGAGCGCACCAACGACAAGCACATAGGTGAAGATATAAATGATCGAAGGTATCAAAAAGCCGACTGTACTGTATGCAAAGGTGTGTTTTTGAGTTTTCATATATGCGGGCATAAACAGCATCATCTCGATCCCTACAAAAGATATTGCCGACGCATTGAGTGATTTCATGACAGGGGAGAAGCCTTCTCCTAATACGGGCCGGAGATTATCTAGCTTAAACTCTTGTAGACTGAAACCATAGGCGACAAATAAGATGATGAGTGTGACGATGAGAAAAAAAGGACACAGCCTGGCAAAATCACCAATCCCACCAATCACAAGATAAAAGCCGACCAAAATAAAGCTAAGTATTGTGACAGTTGTTGGCGTGTTTTGAAGCAGGAAGAACTTCACCATTTCCGACATGGCCCGTACTTCATAACTGGCGACGCCAAGAAAATAAATAATGATCAACAGGTTGGCAAAAGAGCCAATCCATTTCCCAAGCCCTTCCTTCGTATAATCATAGTAAGAGGAGAAAGGAACCTTTTTCATCATGAGCACGTTCACAAAAATAAACACAATGTAAACGGAACTCATCAGTAAGAGTGCAATCCAGCCGTCAGGTGTAGATGCAGCCTGAGCCATCGCTCTTGGCATGATCACCATACTTGCGCCTAGTGTGGTATTGGCAATAATGGCACTTGCCTGATAGCTTGTAATCGACTCTTTATGATTGACCATGTCGTTCTCCTTTCTTTTGATTTTTCAAAGGCAATCGAATGATGGAATTGTCTTCGTTTTTATAACTGAACACAAAATCCGGCGAGAAGTACGGTGTGCCAAAGCTTTTTTGGCGAGTCAAATGTGTAAGTAGTACGAGCATGAACAGCACAAGCCCGTATAAGCCAAATGCAGCCGCCGTAAACATGGATACAAAGCGAAGCACGCGGAATGACATGCCCATCCCGTATTGAGGAACGGTAAAGGATGCAAGTGCAATAACACTCACGATAATCACCATGATCGAGCTCACAATATGAGCTTGTACGGCAGCCTGTCCAATGACCACTCCGCCCACAAGTCCGATCGTTTGACCAAGTGGATTTGGCAGCCTTAAGCCAGCTTCCCGTAATAGCTCAATGGTCATCTCCATAATGAGTGCCTCCACAATAGGTGGAAAGGGGACATTCTCCCTTGTGCTTGAGATCGAAATGGCCAAAGTGGTTGGTAAAAGCCCTTGATGGAAGGATACGAGAGCAATATAAATTGCTGATAAAAACAGCGTGAGAAAGATCGAGGTAAATCGCAGCAAACGAATAAGAGAGGCGGCGATCCATCTTTCATAATAATCATCAGGTGATTGCATAATCGTCGCAAGGGAAGCAGGCACAATTAATATAAAAGGCGAATGATCGACAAAAATGGCGACTCGCCCATTGTTCAAAGCAGAGGCGACTTTATCAGGTCGTTCTGTGTTTTGAATTTGCGGAAAAGGAGAATACACATTGTCTTCAATGAGCTCCTCAAGAACACCAGAGTCTTGTATATCATCAATGGTGACTTGTTTGAGTCGTTTTTTTACCTCTTTTAAAACAGAGGTTTCAACGATACCGTCAATGTACATGATGGTCACTTGGGTGTATTTCTTTTCCCCGATCTTCATGTCCACTGTTTTAAGGTCAGGGTTTTTCAAGCGCTGTCTCACGAGAGCCAAGTTCGTGTTTAAATCTTCAATGAAGCCAACTTTTGGCCCTCTTACGACTGTTTCAGATGTAGAATCCCCTAAACTGCGTTTCTTCGTTCCCTTCGTCTCTAAAATATAAGCTTGTTGAAATCCGTTAATCAAAACCACACAGTGTCCTTGAAAAATCGCATCAATTATTTCTTCAAATGTCTTCACCGTACGGGTTGTCATCATCGATAAATTGGATTCCAGCTTCTCTTTTGTCAGAGAGGTATGATCTTGCAGCAGCAGCTTTAAGAAGGTTTGAATGTGCATGGTTTCGTTCATTTCTTTAATGTATAAATAATAAACAACCTGTCCGTGAGGTAACGTTTTTTTCTCATGGATCAAATCGTCCATATCCTTTAACTGCGGGAGAATGACGGAGAGATTATCGTATAAGTGCTCTTTCAATGGAGTTTGATTCAAAAGGATCACCCGCCTTAACATCTTTTTCTTAGCATTACCTGCTTGAAAAAACAATATTCTGTGTTACATTATTTTGTGGTAAAAGAAAGAATGAGGGTTTTGGAGGAAACAAGATGGCACAAATTCGTTTAGCAGGAACAAAAGAGGAGATTGACCGTATTCTACAGTCGTTTGACAAGCATTACGAGGTGACGTATACGTCAAAGGATTACGGAAAAACGAACCCAAAATACAAATATTCGAAGGATGTTCGCGTTTATATTGAACTAAAATTAAAATAAAGATAAAATTTTAATTGAAAACGCTTAAAGGATTTTCGTTTTTTGTATAGAATAGAGTTGAGTGATGAAGCTATGGAGGGATACATAATGACGGAATTTAGAATCGAAAAAGACACAATGGGCGAAATCAAGGTGCCAAAGGACAAGTTCTGGGGTGCACAAACACAACGAAGCAAAGAAAATTTCAAAATCGGTTCTGAGAAAATGCCAAAGGAAGTTGTGAATGCGTTTGCAATTTTGAAACGTAGCACAGCGATTGCCAACGAACGTCTTGGCAACCTTGAAAGTGAAAAAGCAGAAGCGATTGCTGCTGTATGTGATGACATCATCAGCGGAAAGTATGACGAGCATTTCCCGCTTGTTGTTTGGCAGACAGGTAGTGGAACGCAAAGTAACATGAACATGAACGAAGTCGTTGCAAATAGAGCAACTGCTTACTTGAAGGATAAAAATAGTGAATTCAGCATTCATCCGAATGATGACGTAAACCGCAGCCAAAGCTCAAATGATACATTCCCAACTGCTATGCACGTAGCAGCTGTTTTAGCTGTGTACAAAAAATTAGTACCTGCGATTGATCAGTTAAGAGCAACTCTTGATGAGAAAGCAAAGGCGTATCAAGAGATCGTCAAAATCGGTCGTACGCACCTGCAAGATGCAACACCACTTACAGTTGGTCAAGAAATTAGCGGCTGGGTTTACATGCTGGATCGTTCGAAAGAAATGATTCTAGAATCAACTGAGAAAATGAGAGAGCTTGCGATTGGCGGAACCGCTGTTGGTACAGGGATTAACGCACATCCTGAGTTTGGTCAATATGTCGCTGAAGAAATCAGCCAGCTGACAGGTCAAACATTCAATTCTTCACCAAATAAATTCCATGCGCTAACAAGCCATGATGAAATTACGTATGCACACGGTGCCTTAAAAGCACTTGCGGCTGATTTAATGAAAATTGCTAATGATGTGAGATGGCTTGCAAGTGGTCCTCGCTGCGGAATTGGCGAATTAATCATTCCTGAAAATGAGCCAGGAAGCTCTATTATGCCAGGAAAAGTCAACCCAACCCAAAGTGAAGCTTTAACAATGGTTGCAGCGCAAATCATGGGAAATGATGCAACAATCGGTTTTGCAGCAAGCCAAGGAAACTTTGAGCTTAATGTATTTAAGCCGGTCATCATCTATAACTTCCTGCAATCAGTTGAGTTACTTGCTGACGGTATGAACTCATTCCATGACAAATGTGCAATTGGAATCGAACCAAACCTAGAAACAATCGAGAAAAACTTGAATAATTCATTGATGCTTGTGACGGCACTTAACCCGCACATCGGGTATGAAAATGCAGCGAAAATTGCCAAACTTGCGCACAAAGAAGGATTAACATTAAAAGAAGCAGCACTTCAATTAGAGCTCTTAACAGAAGAGCAGTTTGAACAGTTTGTCAAACCAGAAGAAATGGTGACACCGAAAGCAAAATAAGGAACCAGGGGCGGCTGCCCCTGGTTTTTATTTGAACAAAAATATAGAGGTGAATGTTTGTTGAGAACGTTAAAAACAAGATTTATCAGATGGTTACGTACACGTGATGTAGAATTTTTTCAAGTGATCTCGCACGACTCTAAAGAGTCGGCCTTTTTGTTATATCTTGATCAAAGGCGGTCGCAGGATGGTAATCATATTGATGTATTTTTGATCTCTCATTTTGACCTGTCAGAAGAAACATATGAAGATGTTTTAAGTTTCAATAATGATATGCTTGGCTCTAAGCCGAATTGTTCGTATTGTATGGACACAATATCAGTGGAAGAAGAATTTGAATTTGATTTTCCTTGTGACATGCTTGCCATTCAAAGATATGTAGATAACCTACTAAAAAGAGTTCAAGCCAACAAACTTCCTGCACTGACAGAAAAGGATTTTAATTATTTATCACAACAATAAACCCAGGGGCTGCCCTGGGTTTTACAAGTGATCCTCTTTCAAAATGCGCAAAAGTGATTCAGAGATGGCTTGAAGCGGCACGTGCAATTTCAGTTGATACAGCATGCCTTTGACGATGACTTGTCTTGGCTTTTGTTTGTTGAACTCATTTTCTAAAATGCCAAGCGCTTCAAATAAATCAGGCTCGTCTTTCACTTCATAGTGTTCTTCTGCAAGCTCTCTTAATTCTTTTAACAGAGATTCGGTCAGCGGGTCGAATGACCGTTCATAAATAGGACCAAACCAATCACTCGCTTGATCTACGGAAATGAGCGGAACATCGTTTCTCTTCATCATGCCGCCCATCAAATCATCAATACGGTGAATCATGGTTGTGGCAAGCTCCTCAGCCTCTAGCTGAAAATCATATAAAATCGCAAGCTCAAAATAAACGTGACTCATGCCCTCTATCGTCAAACAAAGATCAGCCATATAAGGAATAGCAACGTCTCCATACACCTGTTTAATGTTATCAATGTGAAGCTGGATGGTCGCAAGCCTAATTTGTTTCGCGAGCTGCTGCGTTTCTTCATTCAATGGAAGCGCTCTATCGCTCAGCTGCATTTTAATAAAATCTTTTTGCTGCAAAATATTATCGTAATAGACAGTGAGCTGTTTACGATAGGCTTCTTTTGGTGTGCCGCCCTCTGTTTGAACCTCGTGAATGCGGGTAAATACCTTATCGTAATAGTAATGCAAGATCGAAATGAGCAGTGCTTCCTTTGATTTAAAATAAAGGTAAAAAGCACCCTTTGATATATGGCAATCATCCGCAATTTCCTGAACAGACGTTGTATTGTAGCCTTTACTGGCAAATAATTTCATGCCGGCCTCAATAATCATTTTTTCTTTCTTTTTCAATATGGATGTCATCCTTTCTTACCGAGAGACAAATGTCTTAGGGAACGTACGCAAAGAGATGTGACTTATCGGTCATAAACGACGAAAGTTTTCAAAAATTAATCAGATTGTAACTTGTTTTTTACAGTGTAATTCTTTATATTATAAAGTAAGGTGACCAACTGGTCAAAATATGTGAAAGGATGATGTTCTATGAGAGAAATCGATGATATGATTAGACGCTTGCGAACAAAAGGGATTCAAGTAGAAAAAGTCAAAATGCCGAAAGAAACCACAATTGAAAAGAAATGGATGTATCAAGCTGGCAAGAAGATCAAAGCCACATACCGTGATTTCAATGGGTATTCATTCATCTAAAAAAAGACTGCGGTCAAAAACCTACAGTCTCTTCTTTGGAACAGTGATCGTATAACGTACACCTAGATCATCATTTTCAATAGATATGGACGCTTGATGCATTGAAAGGATTCTTTTGACAATGCTTAATCCAATACCGAATTCGCCCTTTTTTCCCTTACTAAAAGGTTCGTATAGGTTGGATAGCATATGTTCTTCAATTGGAGGACCGTCATTCCGAATGACAATGCGGACTTGTTCCTCTTCCTGCTTCATATGAATATCAATTTTACTTTTCGCGTAGCGAAGTTGATTTTCTAGTACATTTTCAAATAATTTGCTCCATTGTTCTGGATCGCCTTCAAGTGTAGCCTCATCATCTAAGTCCACGTTCCACTGCAATTCATTTTTCGACCAGCGTATTCGGTCGACCACTTCCAGCATCGTATTACTCACGAGGAAGGAAGAATGTGCGGGGTGTTGTTTTGATAAATAATCAAGCTTTGTTAAGTACAGCAAATCCTTGATTTTCTTCTCAAGCTTTTCCGCTTCACCTTCGATGACTTCTACCGTTTGTTCAAGATCTCCTTTGGGGAAAATACCATCTTTAATGGACTGCGTATAGCCGCGGATGACCATGACAGGTGTCTTTAAGTCATGTGATATATTTTGCAAAAGTGTTCGTTCCGTTTCATCCTTTTGAATGAGTTTTTGTCTCATTTCTTCAATGGTGTGACCGAGCTTGCCGATCTCATCTTGCCGGTCAACGATCACAGGGTCGTCCCAGTCCTCTTGTGCAATCCGCTTCACGTGCTTTTCAAAGGCAACGATCGGACGCGATAAGTAGCGTGCAAGCCAAATAGATGGAATCCAGCTCAGTAAAATAACGGTGCCTAAGATAAATATCAGCTGTTTAAACAGCGTAAAGGACAAGTCGTCTCGATAAGAATCTGGTGCATAAGACAGGAGAATATATTGTGTATTGCCTGTTGATACCTTTTTGATCACAAAAAAGATATGCTGGCCATTGACCTCTTCAGAATAGCGTTTTGTTGCGCTTTTTTGCTTTTTTACAAAGGATTGGACCTTCTCAATAAACGCATGCGGGAAAAACTGCGCCATCTGATTTAATTCATCAGACGGGATCAGAATGTGCTGAACCGAGCGATTTTCTGGAGTCGACTTTGGCGAGCCGTCTCGGTTCAACGGGTATTCTGTTAGCACTTGCTGCTCGTTCTCGATGTTTTTATAAATTTCATTCGTGAAGAAATTACGTAATGTGTTTGAAAATAAAATGATCAGGACAATCGAAATCGTCAGCAAAATGCCGGAAATCACGACCCAAATTTGAAAAGCGAGTGGTTTGTTCTTCATCCCTTTAGCATCCTATAGCCAAATCCATAGATGGTCTCGACTTTTAAGTCAGGCATTTTTTTGCGCAGCCGTCTGACAAGGTCATCGACAACACGATCTGTCCCGAAGTAATCGTGTCCCCAAAT
Organism: Bacillus zhangzhouensis; assembly: GCF_000715205.1. Taxonomy (GTDB): domain Bacteria; phylum Bacillota; class Bacilli; order Bacillales; family Bacillaceae; genus Bacillus; species Bacillus zhangzhouensis. Next base: position 169,932 of record NZ_JOTP01000001.1, read on the forward strand.
CCTGACGAGTATATCTTCTCGTGAAAAAGCATGTCCTTGATGATGTGTAAATAAGAGCAGTAAGTCAAATTCCTTAGAAGTTAAGTTTATGAGCTGATCCCCTTCATACACCTCTCTTACATCCTCATGAATGACATAGGAGGAAACGGGTGTGATGCTTTGCTGCTGCGGGGTACCGCTGTTTTTATACACAAGCTCCAGCAGTTTTTGCACCCGGATAATCAGTTCACGCGGAAGAAATGGTTTCGCAATGTAATCACTGCTCCCTAGCTCTAAGCCGAGGACACGATCAATATCTGCATCACGTGCTGAAATGAAAATGACCGGTACGTCAGGTGACGCGGCTTTGATTTCTTTAATGAGTGTGTAGCCGTCTGTATCAGGCAGCATGATATCTAAGATCCATAGATGCGGCGGATTGTTCATTGCCTTACGTGCCGCTTCTCCGGTTAAAAAAGAGGAGACATTCCAATTTTCACTTTCTAAATATTTGGTTAATAGTTCATTTAAGTTTTGTTCATCTTCAACTAAATATATGGTGTACGACAAAGTCTTCCACATCCTCTCAACGTCATTATAACGGGATACAAAGGCGGCATGTCAACAATCACACGCTTTTTTCACAATTTCACATATTCTTCTCATCATTATCCCATAATGTTTGATTATGATAAGCTCAAGGGAAAAAAGGGCATAGACAAAAAGCTGATAAATAGGTGCTTTTCACCAATGTGCGCACCTTGCTTTTTTTCTATGAATAAGTATTATATAATTTGACATATTGCCATAAAGTATTTTCAATGATTTTGCCATTAAGAGGACATGAGTCCTATCTACACATATGAATGAAGCATGTCATGAAAATGATGCAAAGGAGTGCAAGCGATGGATTTCCGAAGAGAAGATGAAGAGAAAAAGATGAATCATCAAGAAGACGCACATCAAGAAGAAACACATCAAGAGAATGAACAACAAATAGACGAACCACAAAAAGAGAAAGAACTCGTTTTTCACCATCATGAAAACGAAACATCTGCATCTCAGGAGAGTGTGACAAACAAATCTCCTCAAATGATGGATGACCGTGCTTCTAAAAAAGAGAAAAAACGGAAGGCAGCATGGCTGAGCCCGATTCTTGGAGGGATTATTGGCGGAGGTCTTGTGCTTGGCATTACGCCGCTTTTGCCGCAGTCACAGGATACAGCTGCAAACACTCAAACCCAAACAGCGTCAAGTGAACCAGCAACCTCGGATAATTTCTCAACAAAACAAATCACCAATGCTACGAATGTAGCTGATATGGTAGAAGATTTAGAGCCGACTATTGTAGGGGTCTCAAACTATCAATCTACACAAAATTCGTTCGGTCTTAGCGGTGATTCAACAGAAGCTGAAGCTGGAACGGGTTCAGGTGTCATCTTCAAAAAGGATGGCAAGAAGGCGTACATTATTACAAATAACCACGTAGTCGAGGGTGCCAATAAATTAAAGGTCACGCTTTATGATGGGAAAACAAAAGAAGCGAAGCTAGTTGGCAGTGACGTCATGACAGATTTAGCCGTTGTCGAGATTAACGCTGACGGTATTGATAAAGTGGCAAGCTTTGGTGATTCTTCTAAGCTTCGTGCTGGAGACAAAGTAATCGCCATTGGAAATCCGCTCGGTGCGCAGTTCTCAGGTACTGTGACAGAAGGGATTATTAGTGGTGTTGACCGTACCGTTGAAGCGAATACGTCATCTGGTACTGTTGAGATGAATGTGCTGCAAACAGATGCAGCGATCAACCCAGGGAACAGTGGAGGTCCACTGATCAATACGAATGGTCAAGTGATTGGTATCAACAGCTTGAAAATCAGCGAAAGCGGTGTGGAATCACTCGGATTCGCGATTCCAAGTAACGATGTGAAACCGATTGTAGATGAGTTATTAAAAAATGGAAAAGTCGAACGTCCTTATCTTGGCGTACAAATGATTGACCTAGAGCAAGTGCCTGAAACGTATCAGGAAAATACGCTCGGATTATTTGATAAACAAATCGGCAAAGGCATTTACGTAAAAGATGTATCAAAAGGATCCCCTGCACAAAAGGCAGGCTTGAAATCTGGAGATGTGATCATCAAGTTTAAAGGGAAAGACGTGGCGAACAGCTCTCAGCTGAAAGAAATTCTTTACAAAGAAACAAAGATTGGCGATAAAGCCACAATGACCGTTATCCGTGATGGGAAGAACAAAAACCTAGATATTACCCTTGGACAGTCTGATAATGAATAAATGAAAACAGGTGGATGAAAGGTCCACCTGTTTTTTTGTGCTTATTTTTTTGATGAGAGTGTACGTAAGATGATTTTTTCCCACAAGTTCCAAGGCAAGAGCTGCTTTGCTATGAATGAAAGTCGAACGCCTTTCCCAACAAGATATCTTAGCTTTTTTAGCTGTTTCTTCTCTGCAAGTGTGACAACGAGCTCCGCGACTTCACGAGGATCTCCGTAGTTAGATTTCTGGGCATCGATATAGCCCATCATCTTTTGATAAATGCTTGTGTATTTAGAATCTTTTGCTGGCTGAATCATCTGTTCGTTCATGGAGGTGTTCCAAATATTTGTTTGGAAAGAGCCTGGCTCGATCAAGGCCGCCTGTATCCCAAACGAAGCCAGTTCAATCCGCAAGCTCTCAGTATAGCCCTCTAAAGCAAACTTGGACGATACATACGGAGAGAGCGCGGGCATTCCCATTAACCCGCTGATGCTGCTCATATTGAATATCTTTGCACCACTTGTCATGAACGGAAGAACCGCTTGTGTCATTGCCATTACACCAAAGACATTCACCTCGAACTGCTCGCGGTACGTGTCAATAGGAACCTCTTCAGCAAAACCAGCATAGGCTGTCCCTGCATTGTTCACAAGCAAGGTGATGGGTGCATAGGCATCTAGCTTTTTCTTAAATGCTTGAATCGACTGCGTGTCCGTCACATCTAATGCTTCAATATGTATAGATTCGAATAAAGAGGCTTGCTTCATTTCTTCGGCGAGCTTTTTGGCATTGGCTTCCTGCCTGACACCAGCAATCACTGTATAACCTTGCTTGGCGAGGCGCATCGTGATGAGTTTTCCAAAGCCGCTATTGGCACCAGTCACAATGGCTGTTTTTTTCATCATCTGGTTCTCCTTTTGGCGTATATGTTTTGTTTTCATTTACCATAACACAGTGTTTAGTTGAATAACGAAAAGAAGCTTGGAGAAGAATAAAAAACGATGATGTGAAATAGGAGGATACACATGATGTGTTGGAAGAAGGCGGGACTAATAGGAGTGCTGCTCTTTATGCTGTCCGGCTGTCAATCAATCGAACCGTTACAACATACAAATGAAGCAGAAGCAGAGAGTCTGTCAGCTGTTCAAATGAAGGAACTGCCATTTCAGCATCTGCACTTCCAAGTACAATATGGACAAAAAAACGAGCTATACGAAGCTACCTACCGTCAGGCGAGCGGCAAAGAAGAAGCGCTCATTCGCGATCATATGAATGGTGTCCGCTATGAGGGAGAAGAAGCTTTGCGAGAGTTGAAAATGAAGTTAAATGATATGTCTATTCCTAGTGCAAAGCTGAATGAGACGTATGTAAATGAACTGTTAGCTGCTTTTAATTTAGATGACGATTATCAGCGGATTCAGGTCGATATAAAGCTCGAAGATGGGACAAAACGTACATTCCAAAAAAAGAAGTAAACGAGACTTTCTCAATTTTTAATTGAAAATGATTTTCAAGATCACTTAAATCTGATACACTAAATTGAGATAAGTGATCTTTTACGTCTATACATAGACGATATTCAATATAAAAATTTGGATGAGAAAAGGAGCGTTTGAGCGGAATGAGTGCCATTTCTACTGAAGGTTTAAGCTTAGGCTACGGAGAAACAATGATCATAGATGAACTAAATGTATCGATCCCTAAGGGTGAAATCACAGTATTTATTGGCAGCAATGGATGCGGTAAATCCACGCTACTTCGCTCTTTGGCCCGTCTCATGAAGCCAATGGGTGGGTCTGTCCTGCTTGAAGGTCATTCCATTGCCAAATTACCAACAAAGGAAGTAGCGAAACAGCTCGCTATTCTTCCGCAAGGACCAGAAGCGCCAGAAGGATTAACCGTGCATCAGCTAGTGAAGCAAGGCAGATATCCTTATCAAAATTGGCTGAAGCAGTGGTCGAAGCAAGACGAAGAAGCGGTGAATCGTGCACTGAAGTCAACAAAGATGGAAGACCTCGCTGATCGAACGGTTGATTCATTATCAGGTGGACAAAGACAGCGTGCATGGATTGCGATGACGTTAGCGCAGGAGACAGATATTATCTTGTTAGATGAGCCGACGACGTATTTAGACATGACGCATCAAATTGAAATCCTTGACCTTCTTTTTGACTTAAATGAAAAGGAGCAGCGCACGATTGTGATGGTTCTTCATGACCTCAATCTCGCATGCAGATATGCGCATCACCTTGTTGCCATTAAAGACAAGTCGATTTATGCAGAAGGTAGACCAGAAACCGTTATTAACTGTGATCTCGTCAAAAATGTCTTTGATATGAATTGCCAAGTGACGACAGATCCTTTATTCGGAACACCATTATGTATTCCGCACGGCAGAGGACGCTGTATTGTACAACAAGCGCAAGCCGAGACATTTCTTGCTGCAAGATAATCGTATGTCAAAAGCCTGATATCTGTTACGCACAGAGTCAGGCTTTTTTCTTAAAAAGGGGGCGGAAAATGAATGGGAATTGAATTAGACGAAAAGCTTGAAGGCTTGCTTGATAAATATACAGAGCTGCTGCTTGGTGAAACGACCGAAGCACTGAAAAAAGATGTGAAACAGTGGGTGATCTACTCACATATTGCAAAAAGCATGCCGCCTTTAGCAAAGCATTTTAACGAAACGTATCCAGAGGCAAAAGAGGAGATCAAAGAAACCATTCAGCGGATCAAGCAACTGAATGAAGCACATCGAGCTAAAAAAGACCGATAAAAACCTGCCAGCATCATACTAGCAGGTTTTTTCTTTATGACATCTGTGATGATCCGTATGGAGATTGATCTGTCAGTGTTTGCTGGAATTTCTGGTGTGCTTGCTGGAGTTTTTGCTGGTCAGCCGCTTCAACAGAATACCAGCCATATCTGAACATGACATCATATAAATGTCTTTGTGTTTTCTGTGTTTCAAGCGCAATTCGCTGAATATCTTGGTAAAGAGATTCATGACTGAATTCATTGAGCGCTGTGTTATATCCACTTGTCATATATTTCTCAGTCGACAAGAGATCTGTGATAAAATCACGATCATTCATGTTTGTTGTCGCGGGAACCGGGGTTTGTTGATTCCCGATTTTTTGTTGGTTTTGCTGTTCCATGTTTTTTCCTCCTATTGCATAAAGCCAGTAGACTGGCCTTGCCCTGAGCTGCCTAAATGCTGAAGAATTTGTGTGTAATGCTGATGGTGCATTTGGCCCACTTGATTTAATTCTTGTTTCAATGTTTGGTCCTGGCAATGCTCGGCCATAAAGTGAGCCTTTTTCATGGCAATCAAATTCCAGTTCAACATATCCTCTAAGTACAAGGAATCCTTCACTGAAATGACTTGCGGGGGCATATTCATTTGCTGATTGTTCAAGTTGTGTTCCTCCTTACGATTTTGTTTCCTTACTGATTCTTTTTATATTGCTGATTTTGACTGGTCTTTTTCCCGCCTAGGTCTGCTTCCTGTGATGGACCTGCGTTTCCTTTTACACTTGCAGCACTTACGCCTGCTTTCGATGGATTTTTCTTCAATCGAGACATGTGGACATCACCTCCATTCTTACATTTCCCCCTCGTCTTTAATTCATACGCTGTAATGTCAAGCACAAGAGGATGTGAAAATTTTTGAAATCTGCTATTGAACTGTTTCGGAAAATCTTTTAAGATAAAGGAAGAGGTATTGTTTTTTTTGGACAAAAAATGAATGACTGTTCATTCAAAATGTTTAGGGGGATATTTATGGGCAAACATATTCGCAAGGCGGCTGTCATTGGTTCAGGTGTCATGGGCTCAGGCATTGCTGCGCATCTAGCCAATATCGGGATACCAGTAACATTGCTAGATATTGTGCCAAATGAACTGACAAAGGAAGAAACGGCAAAAAAGCGCACGCTTGATCACCCTAGTGTTCGGAATAGATTAAGTCAAGAAGCGATGAAAAAGTTGTTAAAGCAAAAGCCAGCACCTCTTACTTCAGCAAAAAACCTATCATACATCACACCCGGAAATCTCACAGACCACCTTTCCTTATTACATGACGCTGACTGGATTATTGAAGTCGTTACTGAAAAGCTCAGCATCAAAAAGCACGTATTCTCTCTCATCGACGAACACCGCAAAGAAGGCAGTATCGTATCAAGTAATACATCCGGAATTTCGGTTGAAAAAATGGCAGAAGGCCGATCAGAGGATTTTAAACGCCACTTCTTAGGCACCCATTTTTTTAACCCAGCTCGTTATTTAAAGCTTTTAGAAATCATTCCTATTCAAGAAACAGATCCAGAAGTACTTACATTTATGAAAACGTTTGGTGAGGATGTTCTCGGAAAGGGCGTTGTTGAAGCGAAAGATACGCCGAACTTTATTGCCAACCGTATTGGTACTTATGGACTACTTGTCACAGTGCGTGAAATGCTTGAGAACAAATACACAATCGGAGAAGTGGATTCTGTCACAGGTCCTCTCATTGGCAGACCGAAAAGTGCGACCTTCCGTACACTTGATGTGGTCGGACTCGACACGTTTTCTCATGTTGCCCGCAACGTATATGAACAGGTAGAAGGAAAGGAGAAGGATATTTTCCAGCTGCCTGAGTTCATTGAAAGAATGCTCGAAAAAGGGTGGATTGGCAGCAAGGCAGGGCAAGGATTTTATCAAAAAAATGGGAAGACCATTTTAGAGCTTGATCCTGTGACACTCACATATGGAGAACGGACGAAGCTGAAGGACCCAGGCATTGAGATGGCGAAGCAGCAAAAGGGAACAAAAGCAAAATTGAAAGCGCTTATTTATCAAGATGGGCGTGCAGGGCAATTGCTCTGGAACATGACGGCACCAGTACTTCTTTATTCAGCCCAACTCAAAGGCGAGATTGCGGATGATATCCAGTCCATCGATAACGCCATGAAATGGGGATTTGGCTGGCAGCATGGCCCATTCGAGCTATGGGATGCGATTGGTGTCAAAAAAGCTGCCAGTCGAATGGAAGCAGAAGGTCACAGCATCCCAGCATGGGTGCAAGATATGCTGTCAGAAGGACATGAAACATTCTATCAAGAGAATGCCGAAGGAGAGCGTGCTTTTTATCAAAATGGCGCTTATGAACAGGAGAAAGGAAACGAAAAGAATATTTCTTTAGCTAGATTGAAAAAGAAACAAGGTGTCATTTTCAAAAATACAGGTGCAAGCTTAATGGATATCGGTGATGATGTCGCCTTGCTTGAATTCCACTCTAAAAGCAATGCCATTGGGCTTGATGTCATTGATATGATCAATCGCGCTGTAGATGAAACGGAAAAGAATTATAAAGGGCTTGTCATCGGAAACCAAGGGAAGAACTTCTGTGTTGGCGCAAATCTTGCTCTGATTTTAATGGAAGCGCAGGACGATAATTTCTTTGAAATTGACTTTGTCATTCGCAGGTTCCAGCAGGTGATGATGAAGGTGAAATATAGCGAGCGTCCAGTCGTTGCTGCACCGTTCGGTATGACACTCGGAGGCGGAACAGAGGTGTGTCTGCCGGCAGCAGCTATTCAGGCGTCGAGTGAAGCATACATGGGTCTTGTCGAAGCGGGAGTTGGACTGATTCCAGGCGGCGGTGGAAACAAAGAATTATACCTTCGCCATCTGCAAGGATCAGCGAAGCCATCGCAGACCTCTATACAAGACGCCACGATGAAAACATTTGAAACAATTGCAATGGCGAAAGTATCCACTTCGGCAGAGGAAGCGCGGGATATGAACATGCTTCGTGCGAGTGACCGAATCAGTATGAACGGAGATCACTTGATCTATGATGCGAAACAACTTGTGCTCTCTCTTGATGAAGCGGGTTATCGTGCGCCGCTCAAGCAAAAGGTGCCCGTCATGGGAGAAACAGGCTATGCAGCGATGATATTGGCTGCTGAAAATATGAGATTGTCTGGATACATTTCAGAGCACGACATGACCATTGCGAAAAAGTTAGCTCATGTCATTTCTGGCGGTAAGTTGCCATTTGGTACAGAGGTGGATGAACAATACTTATTAGAGCTTGAAAGAGAAGCCTTTTTAAGTCTTGTAGGAGAAGTGAAATCACAGGCACGCATGCAGCACATGCTCGTCAAAGGAAAACCTTTACGTAACTAGGGGGGAGTCAAAATGAGAGAAGCAGTCATTGTGGCTGGCGCAAGAACACCAGTAGGGAAGGCCAAAAAAGGATCGTTAAAACATGTCAGGCCTGATGATATGGGCGCATTGTGTGTCAAAGAAACACTAAAGCGCGCGGGTGATTACGACGGGCAGATCGATGATTTGATTATCGGATGCGCGACGCCAGAAGCAGAGCAAGGGTTAAATGTGGCCCGGAATATTGGGGCATTAGCTGGGCTGCCTTATACGGTACCTGCCATCACCATTAACCGCTACTGTTCGTCTGGTCTTCAGTCTATCGCTTATGCGGGTGAACGAATCATGCTTGGTCAGGCAGAAACGATTTTAGCCGGAGGAGTCGAATCGATGTCGCAAGTCCCTATGATGGGTCATTCCATTCGTCCGAATGCTCTGTTGGCAGAGCAAGCGCCTGAATACTACATGAGCATGGGTCACACGGCGGAGCAAGTGGCGCAAAAGTATCAGGTCACACGTCAAGATCAAGACGCCTTTGCGGTGAGAAGTCATCAAAAGGCAGCAAAGGCATTGCAGGAAGGAAAATTTTCAGATGAAATTGTGCCCGTTGATGTAACGGAAAGACGGGTAGGAGAGCAATATCAATTAGAAGAACATCCATTTACGTTCTCACAGGATGAAGGCGTGAGAGCTGGCACAACAGAGGAAATTCTCTCAACCTTACGACCTGCTTTCTCAACAAAAGGCACGGTGACCGCAGGAAACTCTTCACAAACAAGTGACGGCGCTGCGTGTGTGATGATGATGGATCGAGAGAAAGCATCCTCACTTTCCATTCAGCCGCTCGCCAAGTTCAGAGCGTTTGCTGTTGGCGGTGTACCGCCTGAAGTGATGGGAATCGGTCCAATTGAAGCCATTCCACGTGCGCTGAAAATCGCTGGACTTGAGCTGAAAGATATCGGACTGTTTGAATTAAACGAAGCGTTTGCCTCTCAGGCCATTCAAGTCATTCGTCATTTAGGAATTGATGAAGAGAAAGTGAATGTCAATGGCGGGGCAATCGCGCTAGGACATCCGCTGGGCTGTACAGGAACGAAATTGACATTGTCACTCATTCATGAAATGAAACGGCGAAACGAGCAATTTGGCATCGTCACAATGTGTATCGGCGGGGGCATGGGAGCAGCAGGAATTTTTGAATTGATCTAAAGGGGGAAAACAGAATGAAAGCAATGGAAGAGGTAAAAAAGGGTGGAAGCTTCTTAATTGATGAAACGAATTATGAGCATATCTTTACACCAGAGGATTTCTCTGATGAGCATCAAATGATTGGAAAGACAACAGAGGATTATATTTTACAAGACGTTGTTCCATATATAGATCAAATTGAAAAGCATGAATTTGAGCATTCCGTCAGGCTTCTTAAAAAGGCTGGAGAGCTTGGGCTGCTAGGAGCTGACGTGCCTGAAGAATTTGGCGGGCTTGGATTAGATAAAATCAGTTCAGCCATTATTACCGAGAAATTCTCCAGAGCAGGGAGCTTCTCGCTTTCCTATGGCGCCCATGTCGGCATTGGATCTCTGCCAATCGTACTGTTCGGAAATCAAGCGCAAAAGGAAACATATCTGCCAGGACTCGCTTCTGGAGAAACAATTGCGGCGTACGCCCTAACTGAACCAGGATCAGGCTCTGACGCTCTTGGAGCAAAGACAACTGCGGTGTTAAATGAAGCCGGAACCCATTATGTGTTGAATGGGGAAAAACAGTGGATCACAAACTCCGCATTTGCCGACGTCTTTGTCGTATATGCGAAGATTGATGGTGAACACTTCTCTGCTTTTATCGTAGAAAAGGATTTCCCTGGTGTCAAAACGGGACCTGAAGAGAAAAAGATGGGCATTAAAGGGTCCTCAACGAGAACGTTAATCCTTGAGGATGCTCAAGTGCCAAAAGAGAATTTACTAGGTGAGGCTGGCAGAGGTCATGTCATTGCCTTTAACATTTTAAATATCGGTCGCTATAAGCTTGCTGTCGGGACAGTTGGCGCTTCAAAACGTGTCATTCAATTATCGGCAGAATACGCAAACCAGCGTAAGCAATTCCAAACGCCCATTTCTCGATTTAGCTTAATTGGTGAAAAAGTAGCCAACATGTCGGCAAAGCTCTATGCGATGGAAAGTGCTGTTTACCGCACAGTCGGATTATTTGAACAGCGCATGGGTCTATTAAGTGAAGAAGACCAAAAGGACGGCAAACAAATTGCCCAGTCCATTGCAGAATATGCAATTGAATGCTCTCTTTGTAAAGTGCTTGGCTCTGAAACTTTAGACTATATTGCGGACGAGGGTGTGCAGATTCACGGCGGATATGGATTCATGCAAGAATACGAGGTCGAAAGAGCCTATCGTGACTCACGGATTAACCGTATTTTTGAAGGGACAAACGAAATCAACCGTCTGCTAGTTCCAGGCACATTCCTGAAGAAAGCGATGAAGGGAGAGCTTCCGCTTCTTCAAAAGGCGCAAACCTTACAGGAAGAGCTTATGATGATGATGCCGGAAGAGCCGGGTGATCAGCCGCTCGATCAAGAAAAATATTTGCTTGCCCATGCGAAAAAGATCGCTTTAATGGTATCTGGAATGGCGGCAATGAAGTATGGAAAAGCGTTAGACAAAGAGCAAGAGATTCTTGTGAACATAGCGGATATCGTCAATGAAATTTTTGCGGCTGAATCGGCGATTCTGCGTACTGAAAAGGCAATCGCTGCATCAGGGCTAGATAAGAATACTCAAAAGCTTGCTTACACACAAATTTTCACGCAGGAGGCCTTCTTAAAAATTGAAGCTCATGCAAAAGAATCCTTGATCGCAATGGAAGAAGGAGATGCACTCCGCATGAGTCTGTCAGCCCTTCGCAAACTGACAAGATTCACCCCGATTAATGTCATCGCCAAAAAGCGCGAAGTGGCGAAACGAATCTTTGAAGCAGAGAAATATATCGTATAAGACGGCTAAAAGGTGCGGATATCACTCCGCACCTTTTTGTAAGCATACATTTAGGTTTTTAAAATATTTTGTGATAAAATGTTGTCACAATTTGCAGGAGGTGAAAATGGTGGCTTTAGATTTTTACGAATACCCATCTTGCGGTACATGCCGAAAAGCAAAAAAATGGCTGGAAGAACACAATAAAGACATCAACAGCATACATATCGTCGAAGAGACGCCTGATAAAGAAACCCTAAAAGCCCTTTACGAAAAAAGTGGTTTAGAGCTGAAGAAATTCTTTAATACAAGCGGACAGAAATACCGGGAGCTACAACTGAAAGATCAACTTCCTGCAATGTCAGAGGACGAGCAGCTAGAATTACTCGCGTCTAACGGAATGCTAATCAAGCGTCCGATTACAACAGACGGTAAAAGAGTCACGGTTGGATTTAATGAAGATACATTTAAAAGCGTCTGGAAATGATGTAACTTTCATTCAGATTGTGGTATCTTCAATATAGACGGAAAGAAAAGACTGGAGGGGTATTGAATGAGCACACCAAAAGATTTACGTTATTCAGAAGAACATGAATGGGTCAAAGTAGAAGGAGATAAGGTGCGTATCGGTATTACGCATTTTGCTCAATCTGAGTTAGGCGATATCGTGTTCGTTGAGCTTCCTGAAGTAGGAGACAAAATCACAGCGGACGAGCCTTTCGGAAGTGTAGAATCAGTCAAAACTGTTTCTGAACTTTATGCACCGATCAACGGCACAATCGTTGAAGTGAACGATGAGCTGGATGACAGCCCGGAATTCGTGAATGACTCTCCATACGAAAAAGCATGGATGATTGTTGTAGAACCAGCTGATGCATCTGAAATCGAGAACTTAATGACAGCGGAACAATACGAAGAAATGACAAAAGAAGACTAATTTATGTGAAATTGGACACTCTACCTTTATGGGGGGTGTCCAATTTGTCTTTTCAAAAAGAACAGGTGGATATAACAGAACATGTCACTGGGCGATTCAAAGAAAGCGGCATGGTGCTTTATCATCAAAATGAAGAGATTGGCACGATGATTAGTGAAAATCAATATGAGTTGAAATCGGGTTATTCCTATGATCAAAATCGTTTTTATCGTCTGTCAGATACATTGACCCACGGGACAGAACAATATGTAGACTGTGACGATGAAAATGGCTGGTGCTAATCACAGTTAAGGCTGCAGTGAGTGAGTGCTGCAGTCTTTTTGTCGACCAAGTGCCCGATCTTTACAAGCTGAATGAAAGATTGTAATCTAAGGAAGAAGTGAATCAACGTCAAAAGGGCCGGGTGATCGTGATGAACGTCGAGATAGAGAAGGTCATCATTGTAGAAGGTAAATCAGACAAACAAAAGCTAAAAGAAGTCATTAGTGAACCTGTTACCATCATTTGCACCAATGGCACGATCAGTACATCGAAGCTGGATCAGCTCGTGGACGATTTATTGGGAAAAGACGTTTACATATTAGCAGACAGTGACGATGCTGGCGACAAACTGAGGAAGCAATTTCGAAAAGAATTCCCTGAAGCACTTCATCTGTTTGTCGACAGAACGTACCGTGAAGTGGCCGCTTCACCGTCAGCCCACATTGCATCTATCCTATTAGCTGCAAACATTGATGTTCATTCGAAATATTTATGAGGGTGGACGTAGATGAAAGAGATTGAAGAACATGAATTCAAGGAGATAGAGGACGAATTATTTCTTTTGTACTTATATACACCGTTTTGCGGAACATGCCAGCTGGCAAAGAAAATGCTCACAGTGGTAGATGCCATGCAGCCGGATGTTCCATTTTATGAGAACAATTTAAACTACTCACCAGGCTTTGCGAAAGCATTTGAAATCGAAAGTGTACCTTGCTTTCTACTGTTTAAAAAAGGTGAAATTATACAAAAAGGCTATGCCTTTCACTCAGTTCCATATCTTCATGAAATGATCGAAACCGCTAAATAAAGCGGTTTTTTGTCATATTTCAAGCAATTCATTTGAAAATTTGTCGAGCTATTTATAAAGGACAAGCCGATGTTTGTAGAGAAATGTTATGTATAACCAAATGACAGGGAGGTTATACATGTGGAAAAAGTGAAAGCCCATGGAAACGCAGGGCAGCGATTATTGCTAAAGCCGCTACTCTCCTCCTCATCCTTGAAGATTACATTTGAGGCGGAAACTGACTCTTGTACATTGATTGTGGATGAACGTGGTGAAGTGAAGAAACTACCTGCAATTGAGTTATCGGATCTCATTTTTTATGGTGAGAGGAAAGAAATTCTTCAATTATTAGATGGAGATATGTCCTTGCAGCAGCTCATTGGCAGGGGACAAGTGAAAGTAAAAGGGTCATTCCGTGCGCTCCTAAGACTAGAGGCGGTACTTTGGCTGACGAACGGTTTTTTTCGAAAAATGATAACTTAGTCGTTTACTTGGAAATTAGCGATTTACAGCGTTGACATATCTCGGGTAGCATGATATTCTACGTTAGTAAAAACATCAACATCACATAAAACAACATATTTTCTCTTATTAAGAGAGGTGGAGGGACGTGCCCTATGAAACCCGGCAACCGTCAGCATAGCTGAAATTGGTGCCAATTCACTCAAAGCCGCAACGCTTTGAAAGATGAGAGAAAGGCGTATTTGAAATAAAAGGCCTTTCTGCTTGCGTTGCAGTTAGGTCTTTTTTACTGACCTGGCAACAGGCTAGAGTCATGACAGCACGAAGAATAAATGAACGTATGTGATGGCAACCTATAGATTCAGCAAGAAAGCAGGTGAACAGACTGTGATCCATTTACAGAATGTATCAAAAACGTACCACTCAAAAAGCGGAAATGTTGATGCCGTGAAAGACGTCAACTTGGATATTGGTAAAGGTGAAATATTCGGAATTATCGGGTATAGTGGTGCCGGAAAAAGCTCGCTTATTCGCCTATTAAACGGTCTGGAGCTGCCAACAGCAGGAATTGTTGAAGTGGCAGGCAACCGGATCAATGAAGTATCGAATGCGAAACTTCGGAAAGCAAGACAGGAAATCAGCATGATTTTCCAGCACTTTAACCTACTCTGGTCAAGAACAGTGCGACAAAATATTATGTTCCCGCTCGAAATTGCAGGTGTTCCGACGTCAAAACGGAGAGCCCGTGCAAATGAACTTATTAAATTGGTCGGTTTAGAAGGAAAAGAAAATGCTTATCCTTCTCAGCTAAGTGGTGGACAAAAGCAGCGTGTGGGTATTGCGAGAGCATTAGCGAATGATCCAAAGGTTCTTCTATGTGACGAAGCAACATCTGCACTTGATCCACAAACAACAGATTCCATCCTTGATCTTTTAGCTGATATCAATAAACGATTAGGGCTGACAATTGTGCTCATCACACACGAAATGCACGTCATTCGCAAAATCTGTCATCGTGTGGCAGTGATGGAGAATGGACGCATTGTCGAAGAAGGTGAAGTATTACGCGTCTTCAGACAGCCGAAGGAAGAAATGACGAAGCGATTTGTAAAACAGCTTGCTGAACCAGAGGAAGCGAAAGAAACAATCGAGCACGTCTTAGAGCGTGTAAAAGAAGGTCAGGTCGTACGGTTGTCCTTTATTGGCGATTCTGCCGAGCAACCGCTCATCACTGAAATCATTCGATCCTTCAAGGTCGATGTAAACATCCTTCAAGGAAAGATTTCTCAAACGCAGGAAGGCGCGTTTGGAACACTCTTTATCCATATAAATGGAGAAGAGACCGAGGTAGAAAAAGCCATCGCCTATATCCAAAGCAAACAGGTTGAAATTGAGGTGATGACACATGTTTGAGAAATGGTTTCCGAACGTTGACCTAGACGTCATCTGGAGTGCAACAGGTGAAACAGTGTATATGACACTCATTTCATTGGCATTTGCTTTTGCAATCGGGATTATCCTAGGACTCCTGCTCTTCCTTACAGGAAAAGGCGGTCTTTGGGAAAATAAACCGATCAATGCTGTCATCGGTGCAGTCGTCAACATTTTCAGATCGATTCCTTTTATCATTTTAATCATTCTATTATTAGGGTTTACGAAATTCTTAATGCATACAATTCTAGGTCCAAATGCAGCACTCCCTGCCCTTGTCATTGGGTCAGCTCCATTCTATGCACGTCTTGTTGAAATTGCACTGCGTGAGGTAGACAAAGGAGTCATTGAAGCAGCACGGTCAATGGGAGCGAAAACGTCGACCATCATTTTCAAAGTATTGCTGCCAGAATCATTGCCAGCCCTCATTTCAGGTATTACCGTAACAGCGATTGCTTTAATTGGCTCAACTGCGATTGCAGGTGCAATTGGAGCAGGCGGACTTGGTGACCTTGCTTATGTGGAAGGATACCAATCTGGTAATACAGATGTCACACTTGTAGCTACTGTGTTTATTCTCATCATCGTCTTTATTATTCAAATAATCGGTGATTTGATTACAAATAAAATTGATAAACGTTAAGGGAGGATTTATTCATGAAGAAATTGATTTTAAGTGCACTATTTCTAGCATTTGCAGGCATTTTAGCTGCATGCGGTTCATCTAATAACGCAAGTGATAGCAAAACCATTACGGTTGCCGCTTCAAAAACACCACATGCCGAAATTCTTGAAGAAGCAAAACCACTTCTAAAAGAAAAAGGCTACGATCTAAAAGTGAAAGTACTTAGTGATTATAAAATGTACAACAAAGCGTTAGCTGAAAAAGAAGTGGATGCAAACTTTTTCCAACATATCCCTTACTTAAATGAAGAAAATAAATCAAACAAAGATTATAACCTAGTAAGTGCTGGTGCTGTTCACCTTGAGCCTTTTGGTATCTACTCTAAGAAATACAAATCAGTCAAAGAGATTCCAAACGGCGGAACGATCATCATGACAAACAACGTAGCTGAACAAGGCCGTATGCTTGCACTATTGCAAAATGCTGGTGTCATTAAGATTGATCCTAAAGTTGATACAATCAACGCAACAGTAAAGAACATTAAAGAAAACCCGAAGAACCTAAAGTTCAAAAAAATCGCTCCTGAACTAACAGCGAAAGCTTATGAAAACAGTGAAGGCGATGCCGTGTTTATTAACGTCAACTATGCGATTCAAAATAAATTGAATCCGAAAAAAGATTCAATTGAACTTGAGCAAACAAAGAACAACCCGTATGCAAACATCGTGGCGGTTCGCAAAGGTGAAGAAAAATCAGATAAGATCAAGACATTAATGGAAGTTCTTCACTCTGATAAAATCAAAGAATTCATCGACAAAAAATATGACGGTGCCGTTCTGCCTGTATCTGAATAATGTATCTAGCTGACACGCTACAAAACCTCGCTTACATCAAAGCGAGGTTTTTTTGTGTATTTTTTCAAATCTCGCTCATAATAAAAACGTACAAATGACCTGAAGGGATGGAATGAAGATGAATGAACAGCATATGAGCGGATCCATGCAGCAATCACTGACTGATTATAAAACGGCAATGGGTGAATTTCAGAAGAAAATGCCGGTGTTTGGGAAGAAATTCAATGAATTCACGGAGCAGTGCTTTCAGAGCGATTCATTAACGCAAAAGGAAAAACAAATGATTGCCCTTGGCATCAGTATTCATGCACAGGATGAATACTGCATGATTTATCATACAAAGGGAGCGCTCGATCAAGGGGCGACAGAAGAGAATTTACTAGAGGTCGTTAGTGTGGCGGCAGCGTTCGGAGGCGGGGCAGCCCTTAGCCAAGGAATCACTGTCGTTCAGCAATGTATTGATGAATTTGGAGGACAGACGCATTAATAGAAGGAAAACATGGTATCTTTCCATCTCGGAGAGTTGAGTGCTTCTCATCCGAGTGTGTGAGAAAATATGCCAGCATAACGCGTTATATCCCTTTTGAGTGAAGCAGCATTCCTTTGATATAATAAAGCTACACTAAAAGAAGGGAATGGTTTATTATTTGTTCGGACCAGAGTACACTGGGATTGGATTATACCGCCGAGATGGAAAAGGCCATGCATAAATCTCATGGCATGAGCTATGCAGAGTACGAAAGAGACCATGACTTACGGATGAAAGTGGAATATAAACGAGAGCAGTCCTATCGAGATGAGAAAAGGCAGCTCGCAAAAATGAATATACGAGGCTATTGATAGCTAAGGGGCGGGGAGAACAGTTTCCCGTCCTTTCTTTATGGAAACAGTCTTTTCGACATAAATCCTTTTATCTACCTGCATTTTTTGTTAGAATTTTGAGAGCATCCTCTCACGCATATCGTGAATGTGTTGTATTCAGTTTTAATTTGTTATAAAATTAGAATGAGAATAAATTGAGAATAATGATTATTTTGGAGGTATCGATATATGACTGCTTCGACATTAACAATTAAGGACTTGCACGTTGAGATTGAAGGGAAAGAAATCTTAAAGGGTGTAAACCTCGAGATAAAAGGTGGAGAATTCCACGCAGTAATGGGACCAAACGGTACAGGTAAATCAACTTTATCTGCTGCCATTATGGGTCACCCGAAATATGAAGTCACAAAAGGTAGCATCTTGCTTGATGGCGAAGATGTACTTGAAATGGAAGTAGATGAGCGCGCTCAAGCAGGTCTTTTTCTTGCGATGCAATACCCATCTGAAATCAGCGGTGTGACAAATGCTGACTTCCTTCGTTCTGCTATTAACGCACGCAGAGAAGAAGGCGATGAAATCTCTCTTATGAAATTCATCCGCAAAATGGACGAAAACATGGAGTTCCTTGAAATGGACCCAGATATGGCACAGCGCTACCTAAACGAAGGATTCTCAGGCGGGGAGAAAAAACGCAACGAAATTCTTCAATTAATGATGATTGAACCAAAGATCGCCATCCTTGACGAAATCGATTCTGGTCTTGATATCGATGCCTTGAAAGTTGTTTCTAAAGGAATTAATCAAATGCGCGGCGAAAGCTTCGGCTGCTTAATGATCACTCACTATCAGCGTCTACTGAACTACATCACACCAGATCATGTCCATGTGATGATGCAAGGACGTATCGTGAAATCTGGCGGACCAGAGCTTGCACAGCGTTTAGAAGCAGAAGGCTATGACTGGATTAAAAAAGAGTTAGGAATTGAAGACGAAACTGTTGGTCAAGAAGCGTAAGCGTTAGGAGGATTATTGATGACATTAGAAACGAAATTATCAGTAGATCAAGATTATGTCAAAAGCTTCTCCAAGAAGCATCAGGAACCGGCATGGATGAGTTCCCTTCGCTTACAAGCTCTTGAAAAAGCAGAAGATCTCCCAATGCCAAAGCCTGACAAAACGAACATTTCAAAATGGAATTTAACCAATTTCAAACAGCATACAGTCGAAAGTGCGCCATTTGCATCATTAGAAGAGCTTCCAGAAGAAGTGAAATCGCTGATTGATCTAGAGGACACGGATAAGACGGTCTACATTCAGCGTGATCAAACGCCAGCATACTTGTCTCTTTCAGCTGAAGCAAAAGACAAAGGCGTGATCTTCACTGATATTCATACAGCGATCCGCGAACATTCAGATTTAGTGGAAAAATATTTCATGACAGACGCGGTGAAAGTGGATGAGCATAAACTAACAGCTTTACACGCTGCTTTAGTTAATGGTGGAGCTTTCCTCTATGTACCGAAAAATGTAGAGCTTGAAGCACCAATTCAAGCAGTCTACCTTCATGAAAATGACGAAACCACTTTGTTCAACCATGTCATTGTCGTAGCGGACGATCATAGTGCTGTCACATATGTAGAAAACTACATTAGTACTGCAAAGCCGGAAGAAGCGATCTTCAACATCGTTTCTGAAGTATTTACAGGAGCAAATGCTCGCGTCACATACGGTGCAGTAGATAACCTTGCAGAAGGTGTCACAGTGTATGTGAACAGACGCGGTATGGCAAATGGCCGTGACAGTAAAATCGAATGGGCGCTTGGCCTTATGAATGATGGAGACGTAGTGTCTGAAAACATTACAAAGCTCATAGGCGATGGCACATTCGGTGATACGAAATCAGTTGTTGTTGGCCGCGGGAATCAAACGGAAAACTTTACAACAAGCATCATCCACTTCGGTAAAAACTCTGAAGGGTATATCTTGAAGCATGGTGTGATGAAGGATCAAGCATCCTCTATCTTTAACGGAATTGGTAAAATCGAGCATGGTGCAACGAAGTCAAATGCAGAACAGGAATCACGTGTCCTCATGCTGAGTGAGAAAGCACGCGGTGACGCAAACCCAATTCTTTTAATCGATGAAGATGATGTAACAGCAGGGCACGCTGCTTCTGTTGGACGTGTAGATCCAATTCAATTGTATTACCTCATGAGCCGCGGGGTTTCCAAAGAAGATGCAGAAAGACTTGTCATTTATGGCTTCTTAAATCCAGTTGTCAAAGAACTGCCGATTGAAGGAGTTAAAAAGCAGCTCGTTTCTGTGATTGAAAGGAAAGTAAAATAATGAATATCAAAGACGTTCGTGAGCAGTTTCCAATCCTTCATCAGCAAGTGAACGGACATGATTTGGTGTATTTGGACAGTGCGGCGACTTCTCAAAAACCAAGAGTGGTCATTGATGCAATGAATGAGTATTACCGGTCTTATAACTCGAACGTCCACCGGGGTGTTCATACCCTTGGCACAAAAGCAACGGACGCATACGAGGGTGCCAGAGAGAAAGTTCGTGCATTCATCCGTGCTTCATCTGTCCAGGAGATTATTTTTACTAGAGGTACAACAACAGCACTGAACACAGTGGCGATCAGCTATGCAAGAGCAAACCTCAAAGAAGGCGATGAGATTGTCATTACGCACATGGAGCATCATGCGAATATCATCCCTTGGCAGCAAGCAGCAAAAGCAACTGGCGCCACATTAAAATATATTCCCTTACAGGAAGACGGCACGCTATCGCTTGAAGATGTGAAGCAAACGATCACACATCAAACGAAAATTGTCGCTGTCACACATGTCTCAAACGTACTAGGAACCATCAACCCGATTAAAGAGATCGCCAAAATTGCGCACGATCATGGTGCCATTATTGTTGTCGATGGTGCGCAAAGTACCCCACACATGCAAATTGATGTTCAGGATCTAGATTGTGACTTTTTCGCATTCTCTGGGCATAAAATGTGTGGACCGACTGGTATCGGTGTGCTTTACGGGAAGAAGGACCTTTTGAATAATATGGAGCCTGCTGAGTTTGGCGGTGAAATGATCGACTTTGTGGATCTGTATGATTCCACTTGGAAAGAGCTGCCGTGGAAATTTGAAGCGGGAACACCGATTATTGCAGGAGCAGTTGGACTAGGAAAAGCGATTGATTTCTTAAATGAAATCGGTATGGAGGAAGTCAGCCGTTACGAGCATCAGCTTGCCACTTACGCGCTTGAGCGCTTTAAGGAGCTTGAAGGTGCGACTGTTTATGGACCGCAGCACCGGGCTGGACTTGTGACGTTTAACTTAGACGACGTCCATCCGCATGATGCGTCAACTGTTCTGGATACAGAAGGTGTCGCCATTCGTGCTGGACATCACTGTGCACAGCCGCTCATGAAATGGCTTGGTGTATCAGCGACTGCAAGGGCAAGCTTCTATTTGTACAATACAGAAGAAGAGATTGACAAACTCATTGCAGCGCTCCGTAAGACAAAGGAGTATTTTACGAATGTCTTTTAATGTAAACTTAGACACACTGTATAGACAAGTGATTATGGATCATTATAAAAATCCGAGAAACAAAGGTGTGTTAAACGACAGCATTGTCGTCGATATGAACAACCCAACGTGTGGTGACCGCATTCGTCTTACGATGAAAATCGAGGACGAAAAAGTCACTGATGCGAAATTTGAAGGAGAAGGATGCTCTATTTCGATGGCATCTGCCTCTATGATGACGCAGGCGATTAAAGGGAAAGATATTGAAACAGCTTTGAAAATGTCTCAGATTTTCTCCGATATGATGCTAGGAAAAGAATACGACGATTCCATTGATCTTGGTGACATTGAGGCGCTGCAGGGAGTGGCAAAATTCCCAGCACGCATCAAATGTGCAACATTATCCTGGAAGGCGCTTGAAAAAGGCGCATCTGCCGAAGATAACGGCAAATCATAAGATTGGAGTGAAAATGGATGGCTAAAAAAATGCCAGATGTTGGTGAATATAAATACGGCTTTTCTGATAAAGACGTTTCCATTTTCCGTTCAGAGCGCGGACTGACAAAAGAGATCGTTGAAGAAATTTCTCGTATGAAAGATGAGCCTCAGTGGATGCTCGACTTCCGTTTGAAATCTCTTGAGCACTTTTACAACATGCCGATGCCACAATGGGGCGGAGATTTAAATGCATTAAACTTTGATGAAATTACGTACTACGTAAAGCCATCTGAGCGTTCTGAGCGTTCTTGGGATGAAGTACCAGAAGAAATCAAACAAACCTTTGATAAGCTTGGGATCCCAGAAGCAGAACAAAAGTATTTAGCAGGTGTATCTGCTCAGTATGAATCTGAAGTTGTGTATCACAATATGAAGCAAGACCTTGAAGATCTAGGCATTGTGTTTAAAGATACAGACAGTGCATTAAAAGAGAACGAAGATCTTTTCCGTGAGCACTGGGCAAAAGTCATTCCTCCGACTGACAACAAATTTGCTGCGCTTAACTCGGCTGTATGGTCTGGTGGTTCCTTTATCTACGTACCAAAAGGAATTAAAGTAGATACGCCACTTCAAGCATACTTCCGTATTAACTCTGAAAACATGGGTCAGTTCGAGCGTACACTGATCATCGTAGACGAAGGCGCACATGTGCATTATGTAGAAGGCTGTACAGCACCAGTTTACACAACAAACTCACTTCACAGTGCGGTAGTTGAAATCATCGTGAAAAAAGGCGGCTACTGCCGTTATACAACGATTCAAAACTGGGCAAACAACGTCTTCAACCTTGTGACAAAACGTACGGTATGTGAAGAGAATGCGACAATGGAATGGATTGATGGTAACATCGGTTCTAAGCTGACAATGAAATACCCAGCGGTTATCCTAAAAGGTGAAGGCGCTCGTGGTATGACATTAAGTATTGCCCTAGCAGGTAAAGGTCAGCACCAAGATGCAGGTGCAAAAATGATTCACCTTGCACCAAACACATCTTCAACGATCGTATCGAAATCGATTTCCAAACAAGGCGGGAAAGTCACATACCGCGGAATCGTTCACTTCGGACGCAAAGCAGAGGGTGCACGCTCAAACATCGAGTGTGACACACTCATCATGGATAACAAATCAACATCTGATACAATCCCTTACAATGAAATCTTAAACGACAACATTTCATTAGAGCACGAAGCAAAGGTATCAAAAGTATCAGAAGAGCAGCTATTCTACTTGATGAGCCGCGGAATTTCTGAAGAAGAAGCAACAGAAATGATCGTCATGGGCTTCATCGAGCCATTCACAAAAGAACTACCAATGGAATACGCCGTTGAAATGAACCGCTTGATTAAGTTCGAGATGGAAGGTTCGATTGGATAACCTTTATATATCAAAGGTTTGAGGGGTTGCATCCCGCGCCAACTTGGTGTCGTGCCAAGTTGAAATTATCTTTTAGGTAGGAGGCGAACTTTTTAAGTTCGTCTTCTTCTATTTTTTCGGTTACATCAACATAATTATCAGCTTAATAAGTCAGTATTTACTTTTCTTGTTCGAAGGAAATTGGCTAATACAACTACACTAGCAATTGAAATAGAGACCTCATGATGCATAAGTAGATACAAGCGAACAACCTCCAATTTTTTATCTGTTTTCTTTTCTAACAGACTTCTTATACGTTCAATTTCCTTATTGATATTTACAATATCCGTGGATGTTTCCAAGTTATCTTCTGTTAAAGTATTCATCTTCTACCTCCTACCCAATGCACTGAACTATTTTAATAATATCAAATTATGTAAAAATTTGTTTGCTAAATTTTTCGTACTATAAGTAGAGAATGTATTTTTTTCAAAAAAAATTGATGTTAAAATCATTCTATGGAGATATATTGAAATCGGGGGAAAACGATGGATAAAAAAGAAGAATTAAAAAAACTCGTTGAAAAATTTAAAAGTAATGAAAAGTATTATACCGAAGCTAAAAGCAGATATAACGAAACTGATACTAGAAATGAATTTATTGATCCTTTTTTTGAAATATTGGGTTGGGATATTCATAACAGAAGTAATGTAAGACCTAATTTAAGAGAAGTAATGCGTGAAAACTATTTGACTTCAACATCCAGACCAGACTATGCATTTACACTATCGGGAGTAAAGAAATTTTTTACCGAAGCAAAAAAACCGGCAGTTAGAATTCTTTCCGATATGGAATCAATCTTACAAGCTAGACGTTACGGATATAATGCAAAACACTTAATTACGGTCCTTACAAACTTTGAGTACCTTCTTATATACGACGCAACCGTAGAGCCGAAGGAAACAGATAATCCTTATACTGCTCTATTAATGCAACCTATACATTATAGTAAGTATGAAGAAAATTTTGACGAAATTGAAAAACTGCTTTCAAAAGAAACTGTCTATAGTGGGAGTTTTGAGAATAATCTCGAAGATTTGGTGAACCAAGGAGTACATATGCCAATTGACGAGCTATTCCTACAACAAATTAGGCAGTGGAGATTACTATTAGCAAATGAACTGTATAAAAGTCACCCCGAATATTCGCTTGCTATAATAAGTGACTTAATACAAAAATTTATTAATCAAATGATATTTTTACGCTTATGTGAAGACAGGAATTTACCAATATATCATAACCTACAAAAAACCATTGAAGATCCAAATGAAGTCCAAGAAAAGATGCTAAAAATGTTTGAAGAAGCTGATAAAAAGTACAATTCAGGTTTGTTTGATGGAGACCATATTATCATTGATCTAAATAATCAGATAATAATGGATATTGTAAACAAATTGTATCGACCTCATAGTCCATATGAATTTGCGGTGATAGAAGCGAATTTGTTAGGCGAAATATACGAATACTTTTTAACCGAAAAATTATATATAAAAGAAGATGGAACAATTGGTCTAACAAAAAAAGCGGAGAATGTAAATCGAGATGTTGTATCAACACCAACAGAAATTGTCAGATATATGGTGAATAAAACTTTAGCACCAACAATTGAAGGGAAAGCTCCACAAGAAATACTAAAAATAAAAATTGCTGATATTGCATGTGGTTCAGGTGTATTTCTTTTAGAGGTACTTGATTATTTAATTCAATATTGTACTAATTGGTATCAAGACCATGAACCGGAACATTTAATTCCTGGTGAAGATGGAGTAGGACATATACCTTTTGAAGATAAAAAAGAGATACTAACTTCTTGTATTTATGGTATTGATATAGACGCCAACGCAGTGGAAGCAGCAAAGTTTAGTCTTTTGATAAGTTTATTAGATAATGAAACTACTCCAACCCTAGAGGGATACAATGAAATTCTCCCAATGTTGGATGAAAACATACAAGCTGGAAATTCACTTATTCAAACTGATTATTTAGGAAAGATGAAAATAACTGATGAAGATAGAAACAATATTTTCCCATTTGATTGGGAATTTGCAAATGGAGTTCAAGATTTTGATGTTATTATTGGAAATCCTCCATATGTAACAACAGACGATATGATAAACATATTGCCTAAACAAGAAGTTGCAATATACAAAAATAAATATGATTCATCTTATAAGCAATTTGATAAATATTTTATATTTATTGAACGAGCTTTGGAAATGCTCAAAGAAGGTGGAGTTCTTTGTTATATCGTTCCATCTAAGTTTTCAAAAATTCCTTCCGGTGTTTGTTTGCGTAAAATTTTAACTAAGAATAGCTATGTTTCGGAATTTATTGATTTTGGGTCAACACAATTGTTTGCACACAAAAAAATATTAACATATAGCTCTATTCTAACAGCTAAGAAAGAACAACAAGAAGAGTTCGTCTTTGAAGAGGTTACTGATTTACAAGAATGGTGGGTAAACCAACAAGATCTTAGTAAACTTAAACGGGTAAAATACGCTAGTCATGTGATTAGTGATGCACCTTGGATTTTAGTTACTAATCCAAATGAAAAACTTCTTCTAGAAAATTTATATGAAAATTCTGTTAAATTAAAGGATATTACAGAAGTTTTAAATGGTATTCAAACTAGCGCAGAAGATGTGTACCCTTTTGGTTTAAAAGAAATTATTGGTGAAACAAAAACTAATTATGAAATCAAAAAAAACGGAAAGACATATCAAATAGAAAAAGGAATTGTTCGTGATTACTTTAAACCCGTAGGAAAAGAAAAAGGTAAGGGGACATATGATTATGAGATCCCAAGAATGTATTTAATATTCCCTTATGACATGGATGGGGAAATTATTGATAAAGAAACATTGGAATCTGAATTTCCCGGAACGTGGGAGTACTTAAAAGATAATTATGATCGGTTGTTACCAAAGCAGTTAAGTCCCTCTAAAAAAGGAAGGGACGTAAAACATGCTACATCAGACACTTGGTATCATTATGGTCGAAGTCAACATCTTACTAGCTTTAATAATAAAGATAAGTTAATTGTAAAGGTCATGAAAAACGAAGTTCCATTGTATAGAATGGACAAAAATGATATGCTTATTGCTTCGGGAGGAACTGCTGGTTATGTTGCAATTGCTCAAAAAGATGGTAGTCCATATGAACTTGAGTACATTCAGGCAGTACTAAGCCACCCTGCGTATCAAATCTTATCATCTATAATAGGTAGTGACTTTGAAGGTGGATTTAACGCAACAGGTACTGCTGTTCTTTATGATATGCCTGTTCGAACTATAGATTTTGAAAACAAGGTGCAAGTTAGCTTTTATAATGATATTGTTGAAGCAGCAAGGAAGATTTATCAAATTAATGATAAACTTGCTAGAAAATTAAGTAATAAAGAAAGAACTGCATTACTTCGTGAAAGAAGTGGTTTGATTAGAGAAATAACTGATAATGTAACTAAATTATACGGTATAGAAGAATTAATGCATGTTTTAATGAAGGAAACAAAGGTGATGTAAATGAAATTAAAGGCTCAAAATTCAGCGCAAAAATTACGTGGGGGCTACTACACGCCAAAAGAATTAACAGACTTTATAGTAAAATGGGCACTCCATAATGAACAAACAACTACTGTCTTTGAGCCAAGTTGTGGGGATGGAGCATTTCTCGAGTCACTCTCTGTACATCCTCGGATTTCTCAATTAAAATGTCTAGCTGTTGAACTTGATGAAGAAGAGGCTAAAAAGGCGAAAGTGAGAGTTGAAAATTGCCCTAATTTAGATGTTATTAATGCAGACTTCTACAATGTCTATGAAGAAAAAAAAGATTCCCTTTTTGGAACACAACAGCGCTTTGACGCCATTGTGGGAAATCCACCTTATATTAGGTATCAGTATTTAACCGCAGCACAGAGAGAAACTCAATCAGATATATTAGTTTCAAATGGGATGAAATCGAATAAACTTATTAATTCATGGGTTTCATTTGTAGTGGCGTGTGTGGAGTTGTTAAATGATAACGGTAAAATAGGATTAGTTATCCCAGCAGAATTATTACAAGTAGCCTATGCTGAGGATCTTAGATTATTTTTAGTCAATAATTTATCCCGAACTACTGTTATAACTTTTAAGGAACTTGTCTTTCCTGATGTACAGCAGGAAGTTGTTATTCTTCTTGGAGAGAAAGATAAGGACAAGCTCTCAACTTCTAAAAGTACTATAAGGGTTATTGAATGGCAAAATACAGATTTCCTTAATGAAGAAGAGGTTTTTCGTACACCTATAAATTATCAGAGAGCAATGCAAGACAAGGATAAATGGACAAAATATTTCTTAGAGCCAGAAGAAGCTAATCTGATTTATCAGATTCAACAAGATGAGCGTTTTGTTGCATTTTCTGATATTGCAGATGTTGATATCGGAATTACAACAGGAAATAATGAATATTTCTCAGTAAATAAAAATGTTGTTGAGGAATATGAGCTGCAAAATGTTGTACGCCCCCTTATTGGGAGAAGTTCCCATGCTAGTGGCTTATATTTTACAGAACAAGATTGGTTGGGTAATGTCAATAAAGGAACAGCAGCTCATCTTATAGATTTTCCGAATATTCCTTATGAAGAATATCTAGAAGGACATAAAGCATATATTCGACGTGGAGAAGAAGAAGAAGCACATACAGGGTATAAATGTAGTATCAGAGAGAGATGGTATCGTGTTCCATCTATATGGGTACCTGACGCATTCTTTCTTCGTAGAAATAACACTTTTCCTAAGTTTGTTCTAAACGATATCAATGCTGTTAGCACTGATACAATGCATAGAGTAAAGTTTAATGAGGGAATTAATAGAGAAAAAGTATTGTTATCTTATTATAATAGTATAACGTTTGCATTCACTGAAATTGAGGGCAGAAGTTATGGTGGAGGAGTGTTAGAAATATTGCCAGGGGAAGTTGAAAAGGTAATGCTTCCGAACCTTCAATCCTTAAATTCGGAGATTGTTGAAGATTTAATTGTAAAAATTGACCGAACGATTAGAGCTAAGAAAGATATAGAGCCTATCTTGGATGAGATAGATCAATTAGTTTTACGTGACCATTTAGGGATAGAAGAAGAAACTATTTTATCGTTTCGGATAATATGGAAAAAATTAATGAACAGAAGATTGAGCCGCAAACATAAACGAAAAGGTAAAGCAAAATTATAAGAGCCCTTTCTTTAAGTATGGTACAAAGCAGTATAGTTAGTATAGAACCCACGTTTTGATGGTGGGTTCTAAAGCTATAACATCTACCTAGATTTTTTTATAAGTTGAAAACTCTTATGCCAACTTCGAGCCAAAATCGTGCTAAGTCCGTGCCAACTTGATATTATAATTCATTTTAAACCATTTGAAGAAATGGCTTTGTATCAAAGGTTTGAGGAGTTTTTTTGCAAATCAATTCGTGCCATTTCGAGCAAAGTTAATCAAGTTCGAGATGGAAGGTTCTATTGGTTAATAAAGAACATTGAAGCACAACGCTTTTTGAAGTCATTTGATTTCGAGTGATCCGTTATGATACCACTTGTTAATCAAATGCCTTCATGGCGTTGTGTTTTTTCATAAAAGGCGAACCACTACAGTTCGCCTTTTTCTTACGCTTTTTATCTGCCATGTCAGTTATTTCACCGCAGTGACTGTATTGGTTTTCGGTTGATCATGTACCTTCCCATACGTCAGCTGACGCCAAATAAACTCCATCGGCCCATACTTAAACCGCTTTAACCAAAACGTACTGAAAAGCACAAGGAAGGCATATACTCCAATTCCAATGAAGAACGTACCAGCCGGCTGAAGATGATCGACAAGCCCCGCTCCATACTTTAGAAATAGCATGGTTCCAATGATCGAGTGAAGCAAATAACAGGTCAGGGACATCCGTCCGACTTTTGTAAAGACCATTAAAGCACCTCGCAGCTGAGGAACGTGCAGAAATAGCATCGCAAGTGAACTCATATAGAACATACTGCCAGTTAATCCGCCGTTTTGTTCAAGGGCAGAGATAGTGTCCATCCAGAGCGTATTTTCAAAAGGATTGACCGCCGTAATGATCGTACTGCCTTGTGTGATGAGAAAAGCGATTGTACAAATGATCCAAATGCGATTCCAAATCGCTTTTTTCGCCTCCATGTGTTTGAAAAACTCCATTTTTACAAAATACACACCAAGTAAAAACATGAAGAACATGGAATAGACGGTGAAAAATGAGCTGGAAGCCATCGTCACCATATCGGCCCATCGATCACCAATGGATGCTAGATAAGTCAGGCTGTTGTGGCTAGACAGCTCGAAATCAGCAAAATCCGGCTTGCCTGATGATCTCGTACTGATGGTATTGAGCAGCATTGTGAATAAAGGCGTGAGCAATTGAATCACAAAGAGAGTGATCAGCCAGTACAGGATGGTTTTGGCTGTGCGTTTGTAAAAGAAAAGCAATAAAAAGCCAGCGACTGCATAATAGGCCAAAATATCACCAATCCAAACAAAGGTGACATGCAGAAGGCCAAACCCTAAGAGAATGGTTAATCTGCGGGCAAACAGCTTGTTCGGACTGTCCACCTTCTGAGCAGCGCGGTCCATAAAAATCATAAAACCAACCCCGAATAGGAAGGAGAACAACGTAATGAATTTCCCTGAGGCGAACCAATTCACCAAGTTGTGAAAGACATCATTTGCTTCCATATCGAACCCCTTTGCCGAATCCACGATCAAAAAGTAATTGACCAGAATAATTCCCATTAAGGCGAATCCCCGTACGATGTCTAAGAAATGAACCCGATCCTTCAAACTCATCGCGTGTTCTACTTTGTTTGCATTCATATCCATGCTCCTTTTCTTGTTATGATAGATGTGATTCGGATCTGATCATTGATCCTTACAATGAATCAATATAAAGACCAATTCTTAACCATTTATGAAGAAGCAATTTTTGGGAAATAAATGTGACAAATTGATGGCAGACCTTCACTTTCATATCCTGTTAAGATTTATACCGTATTCTTTTCACGTAGCTAGATGATATATAGTAAAGACATAAAAGACACGTATCATGAGGTGAGAGAGACATGACCCATCGAATATTAGTAGTAGAGGATGATCAGGATATTGGAGACCTTTTGCAGGAATCCCTGACACGTGCAGGATATGAGGTGCTAAGAGCGATGAATGGCGAGCGAGCATTGCAACTTGTGAACGATTCGCTCGATTTGGTGATGTTGGATGTGATGATGCCAGGCATCTCAGGCATCGAGACGTGCCAGCAGATGAGAGCCTCCTCTAACGTCCCCATTCTATTTCTGACAGCCAAATCAAGTACATTCGATAAAACCGAAGGCTTACTTGCCGGCGGGGATGATTATATGACAAAACCTTTTTCAGAAGAGGAGCTTCATGCTAGAGTCATTGCACAATTACGCAGGTATACCGTCTATCAGGAAAAGAAGGAACAGGATGAGACTTTTCTTGTTGGGGGCAAGCTAAGAGTGAGTGAAGAATTTAACGAAGTATGGAAAGAAAATCAGCAAATCAAGCTGTCTGATTTAGAATATCGTATGTTGAAGCTGCTCATGAGCAGGCGAAACAAAATATTTTCTGCGCAAAATATTTATGAGAGCGTGTGGGGACAGCCATATTTCTATTGTTCCAACAATACGGTGATGGTGCATATTCGAAAGCTGCGTGCCAAAATTGAAGAGGATCCGGCTCGTCCCGTGTATATCAAAACGGAATGGGGAAGAGGCTATCGATTTGGCACATCGTAAATATATGCTGACCAAAAAGCTGGCACTGCTCATTTTGGTGGCTGCCGTTGTGAGTGGAACTGTCTTTTTGACGCTGCAAAAGATGACCGATCACCTGATCGAAGGATATTTGAGTTCGGATGAGTATTATCAGGAAGAGTCAGCCAAGTACATTCAAAAATTCAGCCGCTACGTGTCAGAGAATGAGCTGTCTTCAACTGATCTAATAGCGTTTGGTGAGTGGGTGAAAAAAGAAAATTACATTAATCTCACCATCTTCAAGGATCAAGTGCTACAATATGATTCCATTTATTCCGCTGCCGATGAATCGGCGTACGGAAAAGAAAAGGTGACCCAGTACGCTCAGCATCATTCGTATCCGGTTCAGTTCAGCGACGGTGAAGGCCGTGTTATGGTAGATGGCTTTTATTCATCTCGATATCACGATCTTGCCTTTACACTCGAACTGCTCGGGGCGACGCTTATTTTTCTCATCATTGTTCTTCTTGGCATTCGCAAAAGTTTACGCTACCTGCAAACGATTCACCAAGAAATCCATATTCTTGAAGGTGGCGAGCTGGACTATGAGATGACGGTAAAAGGGCATGATGAATTAGCCATGATTGCCAAAAGTATTGAGGATCTTCGTAAAGCTTTTCTGGACAAGCTTCAAGCCATTGACGAGCTGCAGGGAGAGAGCCGCAGCTTGGTGACCGAAATGTCACACGATATGAGAACACCGCTGACATCGCTGATGATGAACCTGGAGTTTGCAAAAAAAGCGGAGGCTGGAGCGGATACCCGCAAAGATCAATATATAGCCAATGCCTATGGAAAAGCACTGCAATTAAAAAACTTGTCGGACAATCTGTTTGCCTATTTTCTGCTTGATAAAGAGCATGAATCTGAGCTTGAGACCGTTGCAGTCAAAGAAGTGATTTATGATCTTCTATCAGATCAGGTCGGTTTGCTGCATCAGGAGAATTTCACGGTCCATATTTTAGGGGAAATGCCGGACAGCTATATCAACGTGAATATCGAGGAGCTTGGCCGAGTGTTTGATAATGTGATGTCAAACTTACGTAAATACGCAGATCCAAAAAAGGACATCAATATGACGTTTTTATCCGATCAAGAAATCTTTGAGATCCATGTGAGCAATGCGATAAAAGAGATGAATGTCACGCCGGAAAGCAATGGACTTGGTGAACGAAGTATTGCGCGAATGATGTCTCGCATGCAGGGACAGTTTGAAAGTAAAGAAAGAAACGCTACTTACTACATCGTGCTGCGTTTTTGGAACATCAAAATGTAGACGACAAATCAATATACTGGAATGGAGAGACTATCCAATGAAACGATTCAACAACTTCCAAAAGGTACCCGATCTCTTGCAAGGTCTTCTGAATATCTGTCTATTCTTTCTAGCCCTTGCTTTAAGCGTCCTCTTAATCAGTGAAACATGGTACATTGTACAATTTGTCTACAAGACATTGTTTAACAAAGGAGAAAGCTATTATGGCATGCTGGGAGAACTGCTGATCTTCTTTATGTATTTTGAGTTTATTGCCTTAATTATTAAATACTTTAAATCAAACTTTCATTTCCCGCTTCGCTATTTCATTTATATTGGCATCACAGCTGTCATCCGTTTGATTATCATCGATCATGAACAGGCTGTATCGACGTTCTGGTGGGCGCTGGCCATTCTTGCTATGACCTGTGCACTCTTTATCGCCAATAAAAGACATTCTGCTCAAGAGCATGAGGAAGTGAAGTGATGAAAGAAGACGAATGGTTACCGTTCGTCTTTTTTAGTTTGATCGAGGTGGATCACTCATCGTATTGCACACCTCTTCATTTATGAACATCGCGCTAATGCTTGCTTACAGGATTTTTTGAGAGCTCTGAAAAAGTGTTTAGCATGAAAGAAAGTTTTAATCTAATCTTGAAATAATACTCAATGTTGAGTATCGTGTAAATAGATATTGCTTAGGAGGAATCTGATGACGGACTTATATATATTAGGATTAATATCGATGAAACCGATGTCAGGGTATGATGTTGAGCAGAATTTAAAAAATACAATGGTCGATAGATGGGGAGGAATTCTAGTTGGCTCAATCTATTATGCGCTAAACAAACTAGAAAAAGGAAACTATATAAAAGTTTGTGAAACTAGGACGGTAGGGAAAAAGAGTACTAAAATTTACCAGATTACAGAAATTGGAAAAAAACGCAAGAAAGAATGTGTGATGAAATGTCTTGTGGAATCTCAAAATACTTATCCAACTCAACTTTTTGCTGGACTAATGTTTGCTGACGAAATCGAAAAACAAGAAGCTGTTAAATCATTAAATATTCAAATTGAAGCGCAAAAAAGACATTTAGCAGAAATAAAAAAGGGTGAAGAAGAAAAAGAGAAACAAATGAATCTATCTCCTTTAACAAGACTAACGTTTGATTACATTTATGAAATGGAAGAAATGAAAATGAAGTATCTTTATGAAGCTATTCATTTAATGAAGACGGGGGAGTTAACCGATGAATAAAATCGATCATATTGTTATCAATGTTGATGATAAATATCAAAAAGACAAAAAAATGATAGATATGATACAACAAAATGGTTTTCCGTATGCACCTAAAAAAGGTAAAAGAACAAAGGGCTTTAAAATAAGCAATCTTTGGATTGGAAAGGAGTATCTTGAATTAGTGAATATCACACAGAAGGATGGCGGTGGCTGGAAAAAAGATTGGACAGAGTTGTATCATCGAGGCACAAGAGGAGCCATATGCTTAATGATTGATGTATCAGATATTGATTCTTTACATCAATCGCTTTTAGACAAAGCATTTGATGTACAAACGCCAGAAAGAATCGAATATAAGTTATTTGGACTACTTAAAATTTCATCACTATGGAGAAACATGTACTTACCTTATTTTGAAAAAGAGGCCTTTCAAATTGGATTTCAGCAATTAGATAACGAAGATATTTCTGAAAAATTTCAAAAGAAAATGACTCCCAATAGTATCAGTCATAAGATAATGGGGATGACCAAAATGATAATCAATGGCAAGTGGACTGAATTAGACTACAATATGATTGAGAATACCTTTCGTAATACTCAAAAAGAAGGCAATGCATTAAAAATAAAACTTAATAATGGAAACGATATAATTTTTGTTGAAAACAATGATTTTTCCCTTCACGTAGAAATGGATAGTCAAAGTTTGCAATCTAAGTCTATAACAAAAATAGAAAATGTATATTTAGTAAACAATTAGATTCAATACATACAGATCATCATAAAAAATGATTGTTGTTCTGAAATTCATCAGCCTATGGCTTATTGTTGTGACCGCCGAGTAAAATGAACATCATTAACTGGAAAAAAGTATGTCATCATCAATGGATTTGTTCATGAAGAATTATCGTTGAATGCGGAATTAGAAATTGATGCTGAAAAATAAAATTTCTTTCTAGAAATATTGTCATTACACTGTCCCCAAAAGCATGGCTATGAAATAAATTACGTCTTCCCTATACCCGAAGCAAAAAAAGCGTTAAAACAAATTGTTGCCATTATTCAAAGCAAGACTTTCCCTTTGCGGGAGATTACTTAATAAGATTCATTGTGAATCACTTATCTAATTCTTATCTAAAAGAAACACCGATAAAAGAAACGTTGCTAAAGATCACAACATGCCCTTATCGGTGTTTTTTACTTTATGGATGATATTTTAGCCCTCGTAGTAAGCGTAGAGTCCAGAGCTTCCGTGGAAATACCATTTTACGCCATTGCTATCTGTGAAAGAGTTCGCAAAGATAGCTGTGTCCGAGTACATACATAAATAAGGCTTGTTTGATTTTCGGAATTTCCTTAAAATTTCATCAGGGCAGGAAGTGATAAAAGCACTTGTACGTGCAACGCCATCTGTTGTACTGTCTGTTGTTGAAGTAGCGCTAGCTGTTGGAACATACGAAGAAAGAAGTAACCCAAAAGAAAGAGCGACACCAGTCATTGTTTTTTTCCATTTCATTACGATCATTCCCTTTCCAAAATCTGTATTTTCTTACAACTTCATTATAGGAAAATAGAATACGATAAAAAAGAGACAAAAGTATTGTATTTTCCCATAATTTGTAATTGTGTTTTTAGGAGATCACCATCAGTTATTTTCATATTTTACATTGACACCATCTTTTTCTATGATAAAATCAAATTGTGATAATGAGAATCGTTATCAAACGATATAACTACATATAGAATGGATAGGTGAGGTACATGTTCAGAAAATCTTTTTGGTCGTTGTTAGTTGTGCTCTCCATCGTTTTACTTGCAGCTTGCGGCAGCAATAGCAGTGAAGGCAAGTCAGATAGTAAAGAGAAAACGAGAACCGTTGAAAGCGCTATCGGTTCAACTGAAATAAAAGGATCGCCTAAACGTGTGGTGACGCTGTACCAAGGAGCTACAGATGCAGCAGTCGCTATGGGTATTAAACCAGTTGGTGTTGTAGAATCATGGCTTGAAACACCTACTTATAAATATTTAAGAGATGATTTAAAGGATGTTAAAATTGTTGGGCAGGAAACACAGCCAAACTTAGAGGAAATTGAAAAGCTTAAGCCAGATTTGATCATTGCATCAAAAGTTCGTCATGAACAAATTTTTGATCAGCTCAAAGAAATCGCTCCAACTGTTGCAACAGAAACAGTGTTCACATTTAAAGATACAGTGAAACTAATGGGTGAAGCGTTAGATCAGCAAGACAAATCGAAAGAATTGCTAACGAAGTGGGATGATCGCGTCGCTGACTTCAAAGAAAAGGCGAAAAAAGACATCAAAAACTGGCCAATGAATGTGGCAGTTGTCAACTTCCGTGCAGATCATGCAAGAATCTATCAAACTGGTTTCGCAGGGTCGATTTTAACAGAGCTTGGCTTTGAAGGTCCTAAGAATATCAAAGATAAAAAACAAGATATCGTGACACTAACAGACAAAGAGAGCATTCCACAGATGAATGCAGATGTGATCTATTACTTCATGGATGATCAGGATAAGGCAGTTGAAAAAGCATATAAAGAGTGGACAAGTCATCCTTTATGGAAGCAGCTTGACGCAGTCAAAGCGAAACAAGTGCATAAAGTCGATGAAATCACTTGGAACATGGCAGGCGGTATCATTGCTGCAAATATGATGCTTGATGATATTTACGATCGTCTAGGAATTGATAAATAAGACATACCAGAGGAGAAAATGTGAAAACACCATTTTCTCCTTTTTTCCATAACAGATTGAAAGCGGGAATCAGATGAGAAGTTTATTAAAAAAGGATTCGAGTAAGGCACTGCTATTTGCTGGATTCATTGTGTTGATGTTGGTCTTTTTTATGCTCAGTATTTCCCTTGGGCAAACCTCGATTTCCCTCAAAGCCACCATCCATGCTTTTCTTCATTTTGATGAATCAGATCCAAACAGTGTCATTGTCATGACATCCAGATTATCAAGAGCTTTAATCGCAACAGTCGTTGGATCAAGTCTAGCCATTTCAGGTGCACTGATGCAGGCTTTGACGAGAAATCCGCTTGCTGCGCCTGATTTATTAGGAATTAATGCAGGGGGACTATTTTTTATCGTTATTTCGATTGTCTTCTTTTCAACAGAGTCGTTAACAGGCTATATGTGGACAGCCTTTTTAGGTGCTGCGATTGCAGGAATGCTCGTGTTTCTCTTGGGCTCCATTGGAAGAGATGGACTGACGCCGGTCAAAATCGTGCTCGCAGGTGCTGCCATATCCGCACTGTTTGCATCCTTTACTCAAGGACTTTTAATCGTGAATGAACAGTCGATTCAAAGTATCCTGTTTTGGATGGCTGGTTCCGTGTCAGGAAGAAGTATTGATATGTTGCTTCCTGTTTTGCCTTATATAGTAGGGGCAACTGTTGTCGCGCTGCTTCTTGGGCGCTCGATTAATGTCCTTTTATCAGGAGATGATATTGCCAAAGGGCTTGGTCAGCGTACGCTGCTACTGAAAATCACGATGGGGGTACTTGTCGTGTTTTTAGCAGGAGGTTCCGTCGCTGTTGCAGGCTCGATTGGATTTGTTGGTTTTCTTGTTCCGCATATTGTGAAAAAGCTTGTCGGACCTGACCACCGCTGGGTACTGCCGTATTGTGCCGTCGTGGGGGCGTCGCTTTTACTTGTCGCAGATCTTGCGGCTCGTTTTCTGATTATGCCGCAGGAAGTGCCGATTGGTGTCATGACGGCGGTAGCAGGAGCGCCTCTATTTGTTTATCTCGTGCGCAGGGGGTTGAAGACAGGTGGCTAAAACATATACAGTGCGATCAAAGGGTGGACGCATTTCATTTCAATTTTCAAAGCGGACTTTTTTCATTTTACTTTTATTGACGGCCATTGCCTTTGGTTTATTTATTCTCAGTCTCTGTATGGGCAGCAGGTTCATTCAGCCGATGGATGTGCTGCTTCATTTAATCGGTCAAGGAGAGGGAAATCATTTTGTATTAAATACACTGCGAATCCCAAGAACGCTGCTTGCTGTCTTAGTTGGGGCCGCGCTTGCTGTATCAGGGCTTATATTACAAGGGTTAATTCGAAACCCGCTTGCATCGCCTGATATTATTGGAATTACGAGTGGTGCTTCGTTTGGTGCGATTATGTTCATCGTCTTTTGGATGGGCACCGTGCCAATTGCTTATCAGTCATTATGGGCAATTGCAGGTGCTTTTGTGGTATCGTGTTTGATCTATTTGCTTTCATGGAAAAAAGGGGTCAAACCTATCACGCTTGTCCTGATGGGAATCGGTATTTCCGCCATTATGAAGGCGTGTGTGACGTTTACGCTTGTTCTCAGTGATACGATGACAACGACAAAGTCATACATATGGCTGACGGGCAGTTTATATGGTTCTACGATGAAGGACGTCACCGCGATGCTTCCTTGGGTGATGATCATTTTACCGATCGTCATGGTGTTAGCAAGAACGATGAATGTGAAGGAGCTTGGAGATGACCTTGCAACAGGTCTTGGGGTAAAAGTACAGGCAAAGCGGTTATTCTTTCTGCTGATGAGTGTGACATTAGCTGGTATTGCGGTGGCATTTGCAGGCGGCATTGAATTTGTCGGACTCATGGCACCGCATGTCGCAAGGATGATCATCGGCCGTTCTTTCATTGCGCTTGTCCCAGCCTCTGCGCTTGTTGGGAGTATTCTAGTGATGCTGGCAGATCTTGTTGCTAGAACCGCGTTTCTACCGTTAGATATACCAGCAGGTGTATTTACGGCGGCAATTGGTGCACCGTTCTTTATTTATTTGTTATATCAACAGCGAAATCGATAAACGAAAGATGGGGGTTTTGATATGAGGCCAGAGTGGGTTGAGAGAGAATTACTTGATTTCGGGGTACACATCACAAAGGGACCAATGACATCTGATCGCACACTTGCTGCGCTTTTTTCAGAAGAATCCGTCACGCGTTTATTGGAAGCTGAAAAATCAGCCATGCACGCACCAAATCTAGCAGTGGCGGCCTCTATGTTTTCAAAGCGCTATGCATACTTAGCTGTTAGTTCCACTTTGTACCTGATGACGATGTATGACGGTGTCTATCAGTTTTCACCGGCGGCCTGTGCATTTAGAGAGGATCGTAAAATCGAAATTGATGAGACGGCGTGTTCATTTGTGCAGCTGGATGGAGATCATCATGAGTGGAGAGAGCAGGTTGTACGCAAGCTGTTTACGCAGTGTGTCACACCTCTTCTAGACGTGCTGAACCGCACATCAAGACTTCCATATTCTATTTTGTGGGAGAATGTAGCGGTTCGTATCAACTCTCTTTACCGCAGCATGATACGGGAAACTGAAGAGCCTGCGGTGAAACAGCGCGTTCAGGAGGATTATCTTTTTCTGAAGCAAGCGGCTGGGGATGTATTTGGAGCTCAGCAAAATCCTTTTCAACACAGTTTAAACTTAGACGACAGTTTACTGGAAACATCTAATCGAAAGACTTGTTGTATGTATTATAAGCTGGAGAAAAAATCGGAGAGTCTTGATTATTGTCTCGTCTGTCCGCTTGAAAAAAAGAAAGGCACTGCTTGTTCATAGCAGTGCCTTTTTGTTTTATTCCCAAATCGCGCTTGCCCATTCAGGGTGATCGATGAAAGGGTTGCGGTTGTGCTGATATGTTTGATAAATGATCTCGTTGCGATTCCGTTCGATTTGATCGACTGGATCTTGCTTGTGCCATTTCAGAAGCACGGACATTTTGCCGTGAAGAGGGGCGCTTCCATTATTCACTTTGTTGTTCAACTCTAAATCTGGAAAGCGGTCATCACCTTCATATCGAACCGCCATATAAAAGAGCATTCTCGCCACATCCCCTTTGACCCGGCTGTGAGGTTCGAAGGAGTCGCTATCGTAGAAGTTGCCAGGCGCTCCTTTGTATTCATTTCCACCTATGTCGAAATCTAAATTTCCGCGTGTGCTATTCGTTTGCACATCTGTCGCACGAAGGTGATGGAGATCTGTCCCAGGTCCTTGGCTTGTCCCAAAATTGCCATGAGACTTTGCCCACACATGCTCTCTATTCCACTGGCCGACATTTCCACCACTCGCTTGCTTTGAGCGGGAGACTCCGCTATAGAGCAAAAGAACATTGTCTGGATGATTTGGATCTTCGTCTGTATTCTTTAATGCATTCCATACCTCATTGTAGGATAGCTGCGTATGATCATCGATAATATCGTGTAAAGCTTTCTTAAGAGCGGGTCCTGATTTGCCAGTAGCAGATTGGTAATAGGAATCGATTTGATTTGTGGCGGTTGTTTGCGCTTGTTGAGCAGATGTTTCGGTTTGAAGCTGTAACGGGGAAAAGGTGATCGTTTGGCTCGGTTCATTTAGAGAGAATCCTTGAGCATTCGCAGCTGGAGGCAGCGGGGTGGCTAACGTCCCGAAAATCATGATCCCGGCGGCCACAGTTCCAAACAATGTTCTTTTCATTCTATTTCCTCCTTGATAGAGAATGTATTCTCTTTATTTCTATCATATTGTCATGAAGAAATAAATGGATTTATCGTAAATTTTATGTAATCAATTCGTGAGAAAAGAGATTGCTATTTTAGAAGTATTGCTGTATAAGTGGGCATATAAGCATGGACAGCAAGGGAGAGGATGGATAACGTGAAAGAACTGCAAACACCTTCGAGAACCATTATGACACCAGGACCTGTTGAAGTAGACCCGAGAGTGCTGCGTGTGATGAGTACACCGATTCTCGGTCAATTTGATCCTGCATTTACACAGATTATGAATGAAACCATGACCTTATTGCGGTCACTTTTTCAAACAGAAAATGAATGGGCTTATCCGATTGATGGTACGTCACGTTCAGGGCTTGAAGCTGTACTTGCCAGTGTGATCGAGCCTGGAGATCTAATGCTTGTTCCTATCTTTGGACGCTTCGGTCATTTGCTCATTGAAATAGGGCAGCGCTATGGTGCTGAGGTACATACAATGGAATGTGAATGGGGAACCGTTTTTGAACCTGGCGACATCATCCATGAAATGAAACGAGTCAAGCCTAAAATCGTCGCGATGGTCCATGGTGAAACATCCACGGGGAGATTGCAGCCATTGCAGCAAATTGGTGAAGCGTGCCGAGCGCTTGATGCTCTTTTCATTGTAGACGCCGTGGCAACAATTGGCGGGGTCGAGGTCAAGGTGGACGAATGGAAGATTGATGCGGCGGTTGGCGGTACACAGAAATGCTTGTCTGTTCCATCAGGCATGTCTCCTATCACATATAATGACCGGGTGGCGGCTGTCGTTGAATCGAGAAAGAAAGTAGAAAAGGGGATTGCGACACAGGACGAACTGCAAGAACAGATGGATATTTCTCCAATCAAAAGCAATTACTTTGATCTAAGCCAGCTGCAAGATTATTGGAGCCCAAGGCGATTAAATCATCATACGGAAGCGACAACCATGCTTTATGCACTTAGAGAAGGGGTTCGACTTGTGCTGGAAGAAGGGCTAGATGAACGTTTTCAGCGTCACTTGTTTCATGAAAAAGCTTTAATGAAAGGTCTTGAAGCGATGGGGCTTGAATTATTTGGTGATCCGGGTTGTAAAATGCCGGTTGTGACATGTGTTTTGATCCCAAGTGGTATTGATGGCGAAGCGGTACGTGCCGATCTGCTCCATCATTTTGGAATTGAAATTGCGAGTTCATTTGGACCGCTTGCGGGGCGTATATGGAGAATCGGCACAATGGGCTATAGCTGCCGAAAGGAAAACGTTCTGTTTGTTTTAGCAGGACTTGAAGCGATGTTGATCAAATACGGCGCGGCCATTACATGCGGAGCAGGGCTACAGGCGGCTCTTTCTATCTATGAACAAGCTGAATAAAGTGATTTCCCATACTCGCATCTGCGGGTATTTTTTTATTTGGAAAAGAACCCTAATTTTTGAAAAACTAGACTAATAGACGACGATATCGCTATACTGGAGAAGTTCTTATCATTTTTGTCAGCATTTTCATTTATTTTGCAGAAAGAGGTTTTTTGATATGAAAAAGAAGGGCAGATTATACATTTTGATGCTCAATATTTTTATTGCCATGCTTGGCTTTGGCCTCATTGTTCCTGTCATGCCAAGTTACATTGAAGCCTTTGGCGCAACAGGAAAAACACTTGGTTTTCTCGTTGCTGCAACGGGTCTTACACAATTTGCTTTATCACCGATCGCCGGTGTACTGACCGATCGATTTGGACGGAGAAAATTGATTATTGCTGGGATTGCTGGCTTCACCATTGCCCAATTTATTTTTGCGTTTGCCGATCAGCTTTGGATGCTGTTTGTGTCTCGGTTTTTAGGCGGAGCTGCAGGGGCGTTGCTGATGCCGGCTATGTTTGCATACATCGCCGATATCACAAGTGAAAAGGACCGGGGGAAAGGGATGGGCCTATTTAGTGCAGCGATGACACTAGGTTTTGTCATTGGACCAGGCGTAGGCGGATATTTGGTTGAGTTCGGAATCGCTTTTCCTTTTCTTATCGCAGGTTCTTTTGCAGCACTTTCTACCTTGTTATCCATCCTGTTTTTACCTGAAACACTAACAAAGGAAAAGCAGGAAGAAGCGCGGTTGAACAAAGACATTCATTTCAATCCTTTTGTACAGATGACTCATGCTTTAAAGACATCCTATGGCTTTTTGTTTATATTGGCCTTTGTCCTCAATTTTGGCATCATTCATTTTGAATCGATTTTCGGTCTATATGTAGACCAAAAACACGGATTTACACCGAAAGATATAGCGTTTGTGATTACGGTGGCCGGACTTGCAGGAGTACTTGTCCAAGGTGCGTTAGTGAATACCTGTGTGAAACGATTTGGCGAGATGCGTGTCGTGCGTTATGCGCTGCTAGGTGCGGCTATCATGCTGATTGCCTGCCGTTTTGCGCCGTCTTTTTGGTTGATCTTTACAGGTTCGATTTTATTTTTGTCGGCTACCTCTTTTGTTCGTCCAGCCCTCAATACATTACTGTCTAAGATGGCGGGGAATCAGCAAGGGGTAGCAGGCGGTCTCAATACATCCTTTATGAGTCTTGCCAATATCGTCGGACCGAGTCTTGCGGGCATTTTATTTGATGTGAATATTGAGCTTCCTTTTATGTTTGGGACACTTGTGCTTTGCGCCAGTTTTATTGCATCTATCGTATGGGCGAAAAAAGTAGAACATACTCATGCGATGCCAAGAAGATTGTAGTTGATCTACAGTCTTTTTTATTGAATACAGTCTATTTAGAAAAATTCCAATGAGAACTAGTATATATTTGATCTAGGTAATAAGAGTAATCTATAAACGTTTGTTAATAGAATACTGAATTATACATTTTGTGCAAAAAATGATTGATAGGGATTTTCTGCAATGGTAACATCAATCTCGACAGCATGAGGCAACTGAAAAATCAAGACAAAAGGGGATTGAGAGAATGAAGAAGTTTATTTTTGCCATGATCTTATTTGTCGGCACCCTATTTAGTGCAGCGGTGCCACCAGCAGTTCATGCGGCAGAGATTGATCATGACAAAGTGGTTGGTTTTAGGGAAGTCAGCCCAACAACGGTTACCCAAAAAGCTGCGAAAAAGTTTCAGCCTTATCTGAAAGTATGGCATGGGTGTGTGCCATTTCCAGCTGTAGATGCTGCTGGAAACACAAGCAGAGGATTAAACATAAGCGGTTCACATAATGGAGGCTGCAGCAGCAATATTGGTCAAGTATATTCACGTTCAGATTGGTACAATGGCAACTGGGCGATGATGTATGCTTGGTATTTCCCAAAAGATAATCCTTCTCCAGGCTTTGGTCATCGTCATGATTGGGAATCCATTGTTGTTTGGATTGATAACCCAGCTGTTGCCAACCCGCGTGTATATTCCATTGCCTATTCTGGTCATGGGCAGTATAAAAAAGTAGCACCAAGTGCGGCAAGTATTTTAGGGACAAATCCATTGGTAGGCTATGATAGCAACTGGCCATTGAATCACGAGTTAAACGTAAGCGGCAATGTGAGCGGAAAAGGAATGCAGCCTTTAATTGGCTGGGATGATTTGACGCC
Organism: Bacillus zhangzhouensis; assembly: GCF_000715205.1. Taxonomy (GTDB): domain Bacteria; phylum Bacillota; class Bacilli; order Bacillales; family Bacillaceae; genus Bacillus; species Bacillus zhangzhouensis. The sequence continues at coordinate 213,387 of NZ_JOTP01000001.1, forward strand.
TGCTGCAAGACACGCATTGAATACAACAAACTTTGGAAGTGCAAACGTACCGTTCAAAGACAGTAACTTTAAAAACAATTTAGCAAAAGCTTGGTACCGATAACTTTAACGTCCTAAAACAATGATAGAAAACGCAGATTGTTGACAAAGGGCTAAAATGATCATTATTTTAGCCCTTTGTCTGCTTTTTTTCAGCGTGATAGAAAACCTTTGCAGTCTAGGAAGGACGAGTACCGGAGCGAATTTGAGATTCGTGAGCACCGACACGCAGGACTGACACCGAATGCGAGGGTTTGTCTACACCCTGAACCGATCATATAAAAACGATCGGTTTTTTTAAAACAAGCTAGCATCATCTCTCATATTTAACGACAGGGGATTTTTCCTTATGAAGCGCACGAATCAAAGCATCATCTACATGTAAATGCTCTTTCACTAGTTGAGGAGGGGTTAAGGCCAGCCACTGATTCAAAGAGATATCTGCGAACCGATCACTTTTAAAAATTTCTAGAAACCAAAGGCTCGTTTGGCCGATATTTTGTATGTAGTGCCCCATACCAAAAGGAACATAGCCGACATCACCTGCTCTGTAATTAAAGGTGCGAGCAGTCCCGCCCGCTCCAAAGACCGTCATTTTGGCTGTACCGGTTAAATAGTATTGCCACTCGTCATTATTAGGGTGCCAGTGCATTTCTCTCATGCCTCCAGGTTTCACTTCAACAAGCGCAGCCGCAATGGTTTTAGAAACCGGGAAATTGCGTGAATCGACGATTCGTACTGTTCCGCCAGACGTCGTGATTGGCTTTTGACGAAGAAGCCGGTACGTAAAGGGCGGTTCTATACTGCCATATGGATCAGGTACTTTCTGACTTTCCAATGATGCCGGCGGAGAGCCTTGAAACATATAGCGCTGCTTATTCGGAATGTGGTCGAACTGTTTCTCTGAAACGCCAAAATTGGCGGAAAGAATGTCTTTCGGTGTATGGGCAAACCAGTCTGTGATGGTGAACGTATCAAATTCAGAAAAAGTGCCATCATCAAAAACTAGAAGAAACTCACAGCCACCCTCAAGACCTTGAATGGAGTGCGGAATGCCAGGCGGAAAATACCACAAATCTCCTTCTTCTACATCAGCGATCATATTTCGTCCTTCTGCATCCACAGATGTGATCCGGGCTTTGCCTAAAATCATATACGCCCATTCCGCCTGCTTATGCCAATGAAGCTCACGAACGCCTCCGCGTGTAAGCCGCATGTTTACACCAGCAACAGTTGTTGAAACAGGCAGCTCTCGCTCCGTGATTTCCCTCGACCAGCCGCCATGATTCAAGTGCATATGCGTATCTGAATATGAAAATTTTAAGTTAGGGATCGTCCCGGCATCGGTTTTAGGAGGAACCAGCATATCTGGATTCTCCATATCTCGAAGGACGTCTCGCGGTCCTAAATCGGTTGCACCGGCGCCATCTTCTCGAATCGGCTGCGGGATGTGACGAAGCTCCTCATCCATTTGTCACCACTCCTCGTGTCTCACTTTTTCTCCTCCAAACTATATGAAGCTCCGGAAAAAAAGATTCAATAAGAATGGGAGGAGAGATACATTTGAATGCGTAAAGCTAAGCGAAGCCGCAATGTTGCGTCAGGGTCTTTTAGGTTGATTCGAAGCAATTCCTCGCACTTTTCCAGTCGATAAATCACAGTGTTGCGATGAACATATAAACGCTTGGCTGTTTCTGAAATGTGGCAATGTGTTTCTAAATATACAGATAAGGTGTGGAGAATACTTTGGTCGACTAGTGATGGTTCATATAATGGGTGAAGGTGCAGTTGGTGGAACGTGACTAAATCCTTTCTTGGAATCAGCTTCAATAAATCTGGCACGTCCTTTGCCTGATAGAACTGAATATATTCAGTCTGCGATGAGAGCTGGCCTGCTTGAAAAGCATCCAATGCCTCCCTATAGCCCTCATGCAGATGAGTGATGAGATGTCCCGTCAGGCTCACACCAAAGGAAATGGTACCATTCACATATTTTTTCACGAGCAGCTGCAATTGTTTTAAAAAAGAGATGAGCATGCCGCTTACCTCAGACCAGCTGCCTGTCTCTTCCATCAATAGAATACCCATATCACCTTTGACAAACAGAAAGGCGGGAAATGGACAGCTTGGAAGTGCGCTTTCAAGCAAATCAACCACTTGATCTAAAACGATTTGCTGCTCAATGACACACGTGGAATCACTACTCTGATCAAACTGACAGACCATACATAAATAGGTGCTTCCTGTGCTTAATCCAAACGACTGTGCAAGGCGGACAACGTCTTGCTCGGAAGACATCGAACCTTCTATCCATCTGCGAAACCCTTCATTTCGGGCTCGCTTGGCCGTTTGTTCGATGGCGTGTTGCTTCATTCGTGCAATAGACAATTCATTTACTGCTTGTTCAATCATCACATGCAGTTCTTTTTCCTGTGGTGGAATGAAGGAAGGAATCACTAAATAATCACATGTTTGTTCGGTGATATAAATGGGAAAGACGGAAAAGGTTTGCTTAGCATGTACCATAGAAAAATAATGGCTTGTCGTGCTCTGAAAAAAGTGAAGGACTTGGATCAACTCTGGACTTGTCATCATTGTGTGTGTGGTGTAGAGAATGCGTCCATGACGATTCAGCAAATAGGCAGGTTTGTGAATACTTTGGGTCATTTTTTTAAATGCTTCAACATGATTATCGGCCATGTTCATATCCACTCAATCTCCTTTATTGAGAGCCAAAGCTGTTGGTGAAGATGAATAAAAAAATGGACAAACGCTGTCAACATCTCTGATATGCATTATGTTATCAGCTAAAATCATTTTACATAGAAAGTTGTCAACTAATATCACAAGCAAACAGGGTGGGCTGGACACAATCGCATGCCATCAGTCATCTTCATTCAGAATTACGGGCAAATGTGATATGTTGTAGACAGAAGAATTTCTTTCAGAAATATGGGTATCCCAAGAGACAAAGGCTTTGATGTGAGAAAGCCGCCTATACCCGTAAGTGGCAAGAGGTGAGATACATGATTTATATCGGATTAACTGGCTGGGGGGATCATGACAGTCTTTACCCGCCAAAAATAGGAAGCGCTCAAAAGCTGTTTCACTACGCGTCAACGTTCCCTATTGTGGAACTGGATGCAAGCTTTTATGCTGTTCAGCCTGAGCGCAATCATGAAAAATGGATAAAGGATACACCGGACACCTTTCAATTTGTCGTGAAAGCATACCAAGGAATGACCGGACATCAAAGAGGCGAGATTCCTTTTGCTTCGAAGGAAGAAATGTTTGACGCTTTTATCCTCTCAATGACTCCGCTCATTCGAGAAGGGAAGCTGGCCATGGTCCTGTTTCAATTTCCACCATGGTTTGATTGCAAAAAAGAGCATGTCCAATATTTAAGATGGTGTAAGGAAAAGATGGGTGACATTCCGTGTGCCCTCGAATTCCGAAACCGGACATGGTTTTCAAACGAATTTTATAAGCAAACCTTGTCCTTTATGGAGAATGAAGGGTGGATTCATTCCGTCTGTGATGAACCACAAGTCGGAGAAGGATCCATTCCGCCAGTCATACATGCCACACACCGTGATAAAACATTAGTCCGTTTTCACGGAAGAAATAAACAGGGCTGGCTTCACCCGGCAGACCATGAGAACTGGCGAGAAGTACGTTACTTATATTTATATAATGAAGTTGAATTAAAGGAATGGAAAAAGAATCTCGACATCCTGCATCAGCAATCGAAAGATGTATATGTCGTGTTTAATAATAACTCCGGCGGAGATGCAGCGGCGAATGGCCAGCAAATGATTGATTTGCTGGATATTACCTATTCAAGCTTATCTCCGAAGCAGTTAGATTTATTTAGTTAAATGAGAGCTGCGGCTTTCAAGCTGAATGAAACGGTTCAGTGACAACTTGAGGGAGAGATCAACATGCTGCAGAAGCTATGGTTATATCATACAAACGACTTGCACAGCCACTTTGAGAACTGGCCAAAAATCGCAGCTTATATTGAAGAAAAGCGTCAAGTTCACGATCAGATGCTTTTGTTTGATATTGGCGACCATATGGACCGAGTGAACCTAGTGTCAGAAGCTGATTATGGAAAGGTAAACGTCAAGCTCCTCAATCAGCTTAGCTATGATGGGGTCACAATTGGGAATAATGAAGGCATTACGCTGCCTCATGATCAACTGGATCAATTATACAAAGAGGCTCAATTTCCAGTGATTCTGTCTAATTTATTTGAGAAAGGGAAAAGACCATCGTGGGCAAAGCCTTATCATATGATCACAATGAAAAATGGCCTGAAGATATGCCTCTTAGGGGTAACGATTGCTTATACACCTGTATATGAAAAGCTTGGCTGGGACATTACAGACCCGTTTGACAGCATACGGGACATGCTGCAAGAAGTACAAGGACAGGCTGATGTGATTGTGCTCCTTTCCCATCTTGGTATCATCCATGATCGGGAGGTAGCTCATGATTTTCCCGAAATCGACATCATCCTAGGCTCACACACGCATCACCTGTTAGAACATGGTGAGATGGACAATGGTGTACTTCTTGCATGTGCTGAAAAGTATGGGCATTACATTGGCTGTGTAGAGCTGACCATTGACACAACGCGCAACGAGCTTATAGAGAAAAAAGCGACAGTGCAATCAGTGGATCAGCTCATTAGTGAATCGGATGAAGCCATCACAACCTTACAGCAAGCTGAAAGAAGAGCAAAATCACTCATGCAGGAAAAAGTGACATCGATCGAGACGAAGCTTGAAACAAAGTGGTTCGATGAATCTCCGCTTCCTCAGCTGTTAACAGATGCCATTAAAGAATGGTGCGGGGCAGATATCGGCATGATGAATGCAGGCATGTTGCTTGATTCATTAGAGGCTGGTGTTGTGACAAGAGAAGAGATCCACCGAATATGTCCGCATCCAATTAATCCAATTCGGGTGACGCTTACCGGTAAACAGCTGCTAGAAACCGTTCGACGGGCATGTGAAGAAAAAATGGAACAGCTGCGCATCAAAGGCTTCGGCTTTAGAGGTGAGTTGATGGGGAAAATGCTATACAGCGGACTCACCTATACATTAGAAGAAGGCGAAGCCAGACGGGTGAAAGAAGTCTTTGTCCATGGTCAATTAATCAAAGAGGATGATTCATATACGATTGGCACAGTAGATATGTATACACTCGGCTCCCTGTTTCCTCATATACGTGACCATGAACATATTGAATATTTCATGCCGGAATTTTTACGTGATGTGCTGAGCTGGCGCTTGAAGGAAGCAAGATGAAATCCGCTTCAGCCTAACAACACTCGCCCTCCCTTCACATAGATTGTGATGAAGGGAGTGAAGGGATTTGGTGAATTTAACACCGATTACAATTGATGGCCATTCCTTTACAGCCGTCACCGTCAAACTGCCGAAGACCAATTTTATGGCAGTGACAAACGAGCATGGTTATATTATGTGCGGTGCACTTGATGTCGGGCTCTTAAATGAAAAGCTTGCAGATAGAGGAATCATCGCAGGAAGAGCGGTCGGTGTGAGAACCATCGAGCAATTGCTTGATGCACCTTTAGAATCTGTGACATACGCCGCAGAAGCGCTAGGCATTCCAGCTGGAACAATCGGCAGAGACGCATTATTAAAAATGGTGAAATAAAATGGAGAGATGATTCCTATCCCCCCGCCTGTCTGCATACACTTGTAATGGAGAAGGGGGGATTTTTTATTGAGAATGAACCGCCGTTATCGCCCCTACAAAAAGGGCCCTTTGCCGTTTCGTTACGTCATGCTACTTGCCATATTATTTTTTGTGCTCTCAACGGTCATTAGTCTATTCTTCATTAACCGTTCTATTAAACCAACTCTGATTCACATTGCTGAACTAGAAACAGAGCGAATCGCCAATCATCTGATTCAATATTCTGTTCAAGATTTTGCAGACGATCAGGAGAATATGAAGGATATGGTGGTGATGAATACAAGCGAGAACGGAAAAGTGACGACGATCGATTTCAATGCGCAAGCAACATCGAAAGCAATGGCTGACCTATCACGTCACCTTCAAAAAAATTTAGAGGACATTGAAAAGGGGAATTTTCAAAAGGAAGCGAAAGAGGCATTAAAAGATCAAACAGATGGCCATGACGGCATTATATACAATATTCCACTTGGGCAAGCGTCTGGAAATGCACTGATCGCAAACCTAGGACCAAAAGTGCCTGTACGATTTAGTGTCATTGGTGACCCGCATACGGATGTTGAAAAAAACATCAAGCCTTATGGCATTAACAATGCCTTGATTGATATTAGTGTTCTGATTGAGGTGAAGGTGAGAGTCATCATTCCGTTTGCATCTGAAACGATCGTCGTCAAAAATTCCGTGCCTGTCTCCATCCAAGCCGTTCAAGGAGATGTCCCAGATTATTATAATGGCAGCGGGACAAATTCCGGTGCTCCATCGATTGTTCTGCCAGAGAAAAAGAAGAAAGAAGAGTAACAGCCCAAGAAGTCATTGGGCTGTTTTTTTATGATTATCGTTTCCGCTCAGCTCTTTCCCACGCGCGCAGATGAGGATATGGATCAAATGACCATTCGGTTCGTCCGTTGTCCTTATACATGCCATAGTGAAGGTGTGGAGGAAACTTTCCTGCTGTGCCGGGAGGGCCGTAACCGGAGCTTCCGACAGACCCAATGACCTGTCCAGGTTCCACAATTAGGCCTGTCTTCAGTCCTTTTGCAAAGCCATTTAAATGAGCGAAATAATGATAATGATTATGAATATCTCGTATGCCAATCCGCCAGCCGCCAAAGCGGTTCCAGCCTTTCATTTCAATAACGCCATATGATGTCGCACGAACAGGAAGACCATAATGAGCAAATAAATCAGTGCCCTCATGGATTCTTCTGCCTCCAAAACCTCTTGCATCTCCCCATGTACTCCGGTAGCTGTAATCAGCTCCGACTGGAAGAGGAAATGCATGCTTTCCGAGGTCAAGATGGCCGTAATGCTTATATAGCTTCATAAAGGATGAAATGATTCCAACGGTTTGATCACGTCCATAATAGTCCCATAAGGCAATTTTTAATTGGTCGATGCTGCTGCCATAGTGAAGCAAGTATTGAGCAAACGTAAACAGTACATCTTCATCGTTATCGATTTCAGCTTTTCCATCCCCGTTGCCATCAAGCCCAATGCCGTCGAACACTTTAATGCTTAAGGGAGAGGTATCCTGCTTATTCGGGTTTTCTGGTCCAATCCACATTTCCCGGGGAATGTAGATGCCAATGACGCCTTTTTGTTTCGGTAAATCTCTTCTGCTTTTTCGAATATTGTGTTCATACTGATCAACAGCAGCAAGTACATACCATGGGACCTGTGTCGTGATGGCGACTTTTTCGTATAGTGCCATTCGCTGCTTCAACTCATCTGGCTGCTTGCTCGCCCCTTGTGCATGAACAGGTAAAGGTATCATTGAAAGAGCGATGATGATGGCTAAAACCACTTTCACAAACGTCCATCTCCTTTCTTCGAGCATCATCTTCTACCGTTTAGTGTGGTTAGATCGCTATATTTCATAAGAAGAAAATGTTAGTAATTTTCTTCTGATTTTTTAGGAGGCTTTTGGGTATTTTTGCAGCTCATTCTCTTGTTGTTCAATCTGTACTATGTTAAAGTGTCTAAAGAAAAGGCTTTAGGCCGAAGATTCAATTTTTTGTAGCTGCTGGCTGCATCCATCGTATATAGCAGGAAGATTTTTGTATATGCACCTTTAACGAATTCATATGGAGATGATGGAATTGGCAAAGAAGGAAGAGCACGTAAGAAAACCGGACTGGCTTAAAATTAAGTTGAATACGAATGAAAACTATACCGGTTTGAAAAAAATGATGCGGGAAAACAACCTGAATACTGTTTGTGAGGAAGCGAAATGTCCGAATATTCATGAATGCTGGGCAGTGAGAAGAACCGCTACATTTATGATCCTTGGTTCTGTTTGTACGCGCGCATGCCGTTTCTGTGCGGTGAAAACTGGACTTCCAACTGAGCTTGACCTGCAAGAGCCAGAACGCGTTGCAGATTCAGTGGCTTTGATGAATTTAAAGCACGCCGTTATAACAGCGGTTGCAAGGGATGACCAAAAAGATGGCGGAGCAGGCGTATTTGCTGAAACAGTGCGTGCCATTAGAAGAAAAAGTCCATTCACCACAATTGAAGTTCTCCCTTCAGATATGGGTGGCAATTATGATAACTTGAAAACGTTGATGGATACACGTCCTGACATTTTAAATCACAATATTGAAACAGTACGCAGGTTAACACCAAGGGTTCGTGCACGTGCTACATATGATCGTTCATTAGAATTCTTGCGTCGTGCAAAAGAAATGCAGCCTGACATTCCAACGAAATCAAGCATTATGATTGGACTCGGTGAAACAAAGGAAGAAATCATTGAAGTCATGGATGATCTTCTTGCTAATAACGTCGACATCATGGCGATTGGTCAGTATTTACAGCCTTCGAAAAAGCATTTGAAAGTTCAAAAATACTACCATCCAGATGAGTTTGCAGAGCTGAAGGAAATTGCAATGTCAAAAGGCTTTAGCCATTGTGAAGCTGGGCCGCTTGTCCGCTCTTCCTACCATGCAGACGAACAAGTAAACGAAGCGTCTAAAAAGCGTCAGGCGCAAGCATAACAAAGAAAACGCCAGAGCTCTCTGGCGTTTTTTCTCGTATTAATTTTGGCCGTAAGGGGCGTTTCTTCTCATGGTGCGGTCGGAATTCGTCATGCCATTTGCATCTTCTTGATTTGAAATATCCCCACCTTGAGGGGAATATTTCATTTGTTGAATCGTTTTTGTTAAAATTTGATCAAAATCACGTGAATTGGTTTGAAGACGTGAAAAATTGGCAATGGATTGAAAGTGCTCTGGGTTATCAGAGACGTATACATGATAATAACGAGGGAGAACGGAAACCGCCGTTTTCTTCACTTGATCGGCAGATTCATCTCTGTTTTTGTTTCCTGTACGATACACAATGAGTGCATCCTCATCTGTGACAAGTGTCGCTGCATCTTTGATGTTTGGCAGCTGTACAGCTAAACTTGTAATGACGTGGGCAAGGTGCTCGCGATTTAAAGCAGGTGTTTTTTCTTTCTGATCCGTTACTTGCTGCCGCTGATAACGAACATATCCTGCTCTATTTGTGTCTGCTTCTGGCATGTTAGAATTATTTCCTTCATGGCGATCAGACAACCGGATGGTTTTACTTGAAGAATCTTCATCCATCTGCTTGTTCATACCTGATTGAAAGCCGCACCCGCCTAAAAGCATGCAGAGGAGAATAGTGGCTGTCAGTTGTTTCATCATAAATGTGACCTCCTTTTTTCTTTAGCTTCGACTAAAACGGAAAAAACATGCTTTAGCAATTGATGGAGTTCTTCCAATGAATTATCATTAAAGATGGATCGTTTAAAAAGAGGTGAGAAGATGATCGTTATTCAGAATGCTACCTTTGATCTTGTGAGAGATATCAAAGACGGCTTTGATGAGGAAGCGTTTAAAGCAAGGTACTCAGATATTTTAAATAAGTATGATTATATTGTGGGTGATTGGGGCTACAATCAGCTTAGGCTGAAAGGGTTCTTTGATGACCAAAACCAAAAGGCCACATTTGATACAAAAATCAGCACACTCGATGAATACATTTATGAATACTGTAACTTTGGCTGTGCCTATTTTGTCTTAAAACGAATTAGAAAATAACGCAAAGGGGAGCGTCATGATGTATTTCGTAGACAGAAAGAAGATTGAAGAGACATTACGTTTTTTCGAAGAGCAATATGATTTGATGCGCAGTCATCAAACATGGACAAGTCCTCTAGAGAAAAAAGCGCTGGAACGAATCGTTCACCTGCTCGTCGAATGTATTCTTGATACGGGGAATGACATGATTGATGGCTTTATTATGCGTGATCCAGGAAGCTATGATGACATCATGGATATTCTTGTCGACGAAAAGGTCGTACCAAAAGAGGAAGGCAGCCAGCTGAAAAAGCTTGTCTCGTGCCGCAAAACGCTTGTTCAGCAATATCAGGAAGTGGATCATCACGACTTATTGCAGGTAATCAGCGAGGTAGAACAGGCGCTTCAAGTATTTCCGAACAGAATCCGCACCTATTTGGAACAGGAGCTTGGACCAGTATCAGCATTTAAATAAACCATTGGAGTTGTGAGCATCATGAAATACAAAGGCTATTTAATTGATTTAGACGGGACGATGTATAAAGGAACAGAAAAGATTGAAGAGGCTGGACAATTTGTTCACAAGTTAAATGAGTTGAACATCCCTTATTTGTTTGTCACGAATAACTCTTCACGCACCCCGAAGCAGGTAGCGGAAAAACTTGTTTCTTTCAATATTCCAGCAACGGAAGAACAAGTCTTTACAACAAGTATGGCGACGGCAAACTATATTGCGGAACAAAAGAAAGATGCGTCTGTTTACGTCATCGGCGAAGAAGGGATCAAGCAGGCCATTGAAGAAAAAGGGCTGACGTTTGGTCAGGAAGATGCTGATTTCGTTGTTGTTGGAATTGATCGAGGCATTACATATGAAAAATTAGCAGTAGGTGCAATTGCCATCCGTCAAGGAGCACAATTCGTTTCGACAAATGGCGATATCGCCATTCCAACGGAAAGAGGGCTGTTGCCAGGGAACGGCTCGTTAACATCTGTCCTGACAGTCACTACAACGGTGCAGCCAACGTTTATTGGAAAGCCAGAATCGATCATCATGGAACAAGCCATGCGGGTGCTCGGGACAGATGTATCTGAGACGCTCATGGTCGGTGATAACTATGATACCGATATTATGGCAGGGATGAATGCAGGAATGGATACATTGCTCGTTCATACAGGCGTGACCACAAAAGAGCTGCTTCAGCAGTATGACAAGCAGCCAACCTATGTCATAGATTCTTTATCCGAGTGGATCGAGCGATTATCATAATCAAAAAAGGGGACAAGCGTTAGACGCGCGTCCTCTTTTTTTGGTTTATTCCGCATTTCTCGCACTATGTGCCAATCTGCTTGATGCTGCTGCAGCAATGGCACCGACAATGTCATCTAAAAAGGTGTGACACTCGCCTGTGGATTTATCGTTGAGTTTTCCGAGAATTCCTGGTTTTTCTTTATCGATATATCCGTAATTTGTAAAGCCGATCGATCCATAAATATTGACGATGGCGAAGGACAAAATTTCATCGACGCCATACAAGCTTTCGTCTGTTTCAAGAATTGATTGCAGCGGCTCGGTCAGCTTCTTTTGCTCCGCTAGAACATCTAGTTCAACACCTGTTAAAATAGCATTTTGGACTTCACGTTTTGCGATGACACGCTCCACATTGTGGATGCACTCTGTCATGTCTAAGCCAGGATGATACTTTTCCTGTAAAAAGTAGACAAGGTCTGCTATATCTTGAATGGTTACGCCTCGCTCTTGTAAACGGCGTCTTGCTGTTTTTTCTACTTCGTTCATCTCATGATGATGCGGCATGTATTCCTCACCCAATCCTCGTAATTTGTCCACAACGTTGTGAAAAGTTTCGGATAGTAAATAGTATTCATAAATCCCTCAACCTGCGACTACGATATGATAAGAGACTGATCATATGAACGCAGGTGAAAACATGAAAGAAACCATTTATCACACATTTGGTATTGATGTTCGTCAATTTATGCCATATGGGAGCTATCAGAGCTTTCAAACGGCGAAGGCTCTCTTCCTCATTGTTCCAGTCTCTCATTTGCGAGAAGAAGAACTCACAGAGCTTTATCATATCAGTCAGTATTTACTGAATAACGGTGACCCATACGTCGCTGTATTTGAATTAACGAATGAAGAGAAACCGACCTTTACTCATGGGAAGGAGCTGTACACTTTATTAAAGGCAGCACCGCCGATCACAAGCCGATCGTTTCAGCCTGCGTCAGAGCTGGCGGCTTTTCATGTAAGGGGAAGAGGATTTCCGTATGAGGTATCTGAAACAAAACGGGTGGGGGCCTGGAAGGAATTATGGGCAAAACGGTTAGATCAACTGGAAGGCTTTTGGATGCAGCAAATGCATCAAAAACCGCTTGAACGGTTTGAAAAAAAATTCATTGAATCCTTTCCGTATTATCTTGGGTTAACGGAAAATGCCATTCAATATTTAGTTGATACAGAGCTGGATGATGAACCGAAAGAATGTGACTCAGGCACTGTCTGTCATCAGCGTTTTTCACGTATGACATGGCCGCATGAGCAGCCGCTTCGTTTACCTGTTGATTGGGTCTTTGATCATCCAACCCGGGATATTGCCGAATATTTAAGAGAAACCTTTGTCCAGCATAAGGAAGATTTAATTGAAGAAGGATTTTCCTTTCTGCAGCAATATGAGCAGGTTACACCCCTTTCATCCTTTTCAAAGCGATTGTTATACAGCCGCCTTTTGTTCCCGCTTCATTACTTTGAAATTGTAGAAGGCTACTACATGTCGGGAGAAAATGAAAAATCATATTATGAAGAGCGGTTAGATTACGTCTTAAATGATGCCAACCGCTATGAATATTTTCTCAAGGTTTTTCAAGAAATGAGTGCCATGCGTAGCGGAGGGAATCTCATTCCCCCCGTTGCATGGATTCATCAATCCGCTGATTTGAAGTTTCAGTGAACAAACGAAACGTCTCTTTTCTCTAGAGGCGTTTTTCGTTATGCTTAAAGAAATGAACCAAAGGAGTGTTCTTCTTGACGAAACCATATGTCTATATCACAAGAAAGCTAGATGAAGCATCACTTACACCATTAAAAGAAGTCGCTCATATTGAGATGTGGCCGAGCGAAGATGAGCCATGTCCACGAGAAGAGTTAGAAAAACAATCTGCTAAGGCTGATGGGCTTCTCACAATGCTGTCAGATCAAGTGGACGAGGCACTTTTATCAAATGCCCCGAATGTAAAAGTGGTCGCGAACCTTGCTGTTGGTTATGACAATATTGATCTTGGGGCAGCTAAAAAGCATGGTATCACAGTGTGTAATACACCAGACGTATTAACAGAATCCACAGCTGATCTAGCCTTCGCCCTGCTGATGGCATCAGCTAGACGGATTGTTGAGGCGAGTGACTGGATTAAAGAAGGAAAATGGACAGGCTGGGGACCGCTTCTTCTTGCCGGTGCCGATGTTCATCACAAAACCCTTGGGATTGTCGGAATGGGCAGCATTGGAACAGCGCTTGCCAAGCGGGCAGCGGGCTTTGATATGAAGGTGCTTTACCATAACCGTTCAAGAAAGCCGAAGGCAGAGGCTCAACTAGGTGTGACCTATGCCACCTTTGATGAACTGCTCACGCAGTCTGATTTCATCGTCTGTCTAACCCCTTTAACTCCGGAAACGAAAGATATGTTTAATGAAAAAGCATTTGATCTGATGAAAAACTCTGCTTATTTTATTAACGTATCAAGAGGACAGACTGTAGATGAGGATGCTTTATATGAGGCTGTTACTACAGGGAAAATTGCAGGAGCAGGCCTCGATGTATTTAGACAAGAGCCTGTCAGCCCGGCTCATCCGTTAACGACATTACCTAACGTGACGGTTCTCCCTCATATCGGAAGTGCAAGTGTTGAAACGAGAAAAACGATGATGCGTTTATGTGCTGAAAATATTGCGCTTGTCTTACAAGGTCAGCAGGCCAAAACGCCGGTTCATCCATAATGTAAGGCTTCCCGACTTTCGGGAGCTTTTCTTACAAAAATATTTTGAAAATATAGAATCTTGATATTAATAGCTGTTAAGCGGTTTCATTCTTACATTCTTATATTTTATTACCTTGTCAAAATGAGGATACCCCTTTATAATGTGTGTACATTGAATGTCTGTGTTAGGTTAACAAATGTCTTTTTAGAGAGGACATTTACGGAGAAAGGTGGAATTTCAGGTGAAGGCAATTCGAGTTGGACTACTAGGATTAGGAACAGTGGGGAGCGGTGTCGTTAAGATTATCCAAGATCATCAGGATAAATTAATGCACCAAATCGGCTGTCCGGTATTAATACAAAAAGTGCTTGTGAGCAATCCCGATAAAAAAAGAGATGTGGATGTAGCAAGAGAAGTCTTCACAACTGAAGTGTACGATGTGATTAAAGATCCAGAGGTCGACGTCATTATTGAAGTGATGGGCGGCATTGAAGATACAAAACAATATTTAATAGATGCGTTAAACGAGAAGAAACATGTCATTACAGCCAATAAAGATTTAATGGCGCTTTATGGAACGGAGCTTTTACATGTTGCGAAAGAAAATGGCTGTGATCTTTATTATGAAGCAAGTGTCGCTGGAGGGATTCCGATTCTGCGTACACTGGAGGAAGGATTAGCCTCTGACCGAATCACAAAGATGATGGGCATCGTGAACGGCACAACGAATTTTATTTTAACGAAAATGAATGTCAATAAAAGTGCATATGAAGATGTATTAAAAGAAGCGCAAGATCTCGGCTTTGCAGAAGCAGATCCAACAGCTGATGTAGAAGGACTGGATGCGGCAAGAAAAATGGCCATTCTTGCAAGACTCGGCTTTTCGATGAATGTTGATTTAGAAGATGTGAAGGTCAAAGGCATCTCTGACATCTCTGATGAGGACATTAATTTTAGCAAACGATTTGGCTATACAATGAAGCTGATCGGTATTGCCCAAAGAGACGGAGAGAAAGTGGAGGTCAGTGTACAGCCAACCTTACTCCCTGATCATCATCCGCTATCATCCGTCAACAATGAATTCAATGCTGTGTATGTCTACGGAAGTGCTGTGGGAGAAACGATGTTTTACGGACCTGGAGCAGGAAGTCTGCCAACGGCAACAGCTGTGGTTTCTGACTTAGTCGCAGTGATGAAAAACATGCGTCTTGGCGTGAATGGAAGCCGATTTATCGCAGCGCAATTTGAGAAGAAAATCAAATCATCATCGGAAGTCTTTGCTCAGCAATTCTTAAGAATTCATGTCAGAGATCAAGTCGGGGCATTCTCCCGGATTACATCTATTTTTTCTGAAAGAGGCATCAGCTTTGAAAAAATCCTTCAGCTTCCTGTGAAAGGTCAAGATGAGCTGGCTGAAATTGTGATTATTACACATCAGACTTCAGAAGAAGATTTCTCTAATATCCTGCAAAAATTAAACGATCTCGACGTGGTGGTTCAAGTGAAGAGCACGTACCGAGTAGAAGGGAACGGTTTAAGCTGATGAAGTGGAATGGACTCATTGAAGAATTCCAAGAATTCTTACCAGTAAACGAACATACACCCAAACTAACATTAAATGAGGGGAATACACCGCTGATCCACCTCGCCAAGCTTTCTGAAAAGCTGGGAATTGAGCTGTATGTGAAAACAGAGGGTGTCAATCCAACGGGCTCTTTTAAAGATCGAGGAATGGTCATGGCCGTCGCAAAGGCAAAAGAAGAAGGCAATGATACGATCATGTGTGCTTCGACAGGAAATACTTCAGCAGCGGCTGCGGCTTATGCAGCTCGCGCTGATATGAAATGTATTGTCATCATTCCAGATGGGAAAATTGCCTTCGGTAAGCTCGCACAGGCTGTGATGTACGGAGCAGAGATCATTGCCATTGACGGCAACTTTGATGATGCGCTTAAAATTGTTCGCAGCATCTGTGAAAAAGCGCCGATTGCACTCGTAAACTCCGTCAATCCTTACCGAATTGAAGGACAAAAGACAGCGGCATTTGAAATCTGTGAGCAGCTAGGCTCTGCGCCAGATGTATTGGCGATTCCTGTTGGAAATGCAGGGAATATCACAGCCTACTGGAAAGGCTTCAAGGAATATCATCAGCAAAAAGGAACTGGTCTGCCTGTTATGCGCGGTTTTGAAGCAGAAGGTGCAGCAGCGATCGTTCGAAATGAAGTAATTGAGCAACCAGAAACAGTAGCAACAGCCATTCGTATCGGAAATCCAGCGAGCTGGAAGCAAGCTGTTGCAGCTGCCGATGAATCAAATGGAAAAATTGATGAAGTGACAGACGAGGAAATTCTTCATGCGTATCAATTGATTGCACGTGAAGAAGGGGTGTTTGCAGAGCCAGGCTCATGTGCATCCATTGCGGGCGTACTCAAGCAGGTGAAATCTGGAGAAATCAAGCCAGGCAGTAAAGTCGTCGCTGTATTAACAGGCAACGGGCTGAAAGATCCGAATACGGCCATTGATATTTCACACATCAAACCGGTCACACTCGATGCAGATGAAGATCTAATTCTCGAACATTTAGAAAAGGCCGCACGCGTATGAGTGAAGCCTCCATGCTTTTTTCAATCACAGTACCGGGAAGCACTGCCAACTTAGGACCAGGCTTTGATTCAGTCGGAATGGCGCTCAGCCGCTATTTAAAGCTATCGGTCTATGACCATGATAGCTGGCTGTTTGAAGCAGAAACAGATGTCGTGTCTGGTATTCCATCAGGCACCGACAACCTCATTTATCAAACAGCCAAAAAGGTCGCAGATGACTTTGGAAAAACACTCCCGCCTGTTCATGTCAAAGTGTGGAGTGATATTCCATTGGCTAGGGGGCTAGGCAGCAGTGCTGCCGCTATCGTGGCCGCCATTGAGCTTGCCAATCAGCTGCTTGAATTGAATATGTCAGATGATCAGAAGCTCTTTTTTGCAAGTGAAGTAGAAGGTCATCCAGATAATGCTGGTGCTTCGCTATTTGGTGGCTTACTCATCGGCCTTCATGAAGAAGAGAAGACACATGCCGTCAAAGTGCAGCATGTGGATATAGATGTAGTCGTCGTTATTCCTTTTTATGAAGTGTTGACAAAGGATGCGCGTGATGTCCTGCCAGAGGATCTTTCCTATAAGCATGCCGTCAGTGCGAGTGCTGTGAGTAACGTGCTTGTCGCCGCCTTAATGACGCAGAACTGGCCACTTGTAGGGGAAATGATGAATAAAGATTTGTTTCATCAGCCTTATCGCACCATGCTTGTCCCAGAGCTGTCGAAGGTGGAGCATGTCGCTTCACTAAAAGGAGCGTATGGAACTGCATTAAGCGGTGCCGGGCCGACGATCCTTACCATCGTTGAAAAAGGGAAGGGAGACGCACTGAAAGAGCAGCTTGCCCAAAACTTCCCGCATTGTGAAGTAGACGTGCTGACGGTGCCAGTAGAAGGCGTCGTTGTCGAACATCATTCTGTTAATCAAGTGTAGAACGTGCGGTAAATACGCACGTTCCAGCGTGTAGACAAACCCTCGCATTCGGTGTCAGTCCTGCGCGCCGGTGCTCACGAATGTCAAATTCGCTCCGCGCCAGTACTCGTCCTTCCTAGACTTCAAGGGTTTTCTATCACGCTGAAAAGAAGACAAAGGGCTAAAATAAAGATCATTTTAGCCCTTTGTCAACAATCTGGAACGTGCGGTGAATACGCACGTTCTTTTTTTATACTTGTTTTTAAGGGCAGAAGCAGGGATTATTATTTAGAGGATCGAACTATTTTTTATACATAAGGGGGAGATACATTCATGAAGAAATTGATAACTGCTGAAGATTTAACGAAGATTGTTTCTGTTTCTCATCCGGTCTATTCGCCAGATGGAAAAAGGGCGGTCTTTACAAAAGTCACTGTGAATGAGAAAAAGGATGATTACAATATCCATTTATGGGTTCGAGAAGAAGAAACAGAGGAGCTGTTTCAATGGACATTTGAGGATGGTAAGCATCATCAGCCAGCTTGGTCAAAAGACGGTAAGCAGCTTGCCTTTATTTTGCAAAAGCCAAAGGAAGTCCCTCAGCTCGCTCTCATCCAGAGTCAAGGAGGAGGCGTGCGTACCTTAACGAATATTCCATATGGGGTATCTCATCCTGTATTTTCTCCAGATGGATCTTTCATTTATGCGGCTGTGTCATTAAAACAATCAGAATCTGTTCATGATGAAAAAAAGGAGGAGCGAGATGAGCTTGCTCCGGCGGTATATGATGATTTGACCTATAAAGCAGATGGAAGAGGCTTTTTAGATGGACGTTTGACACAAATTGTACAAGTCGATGTCCGTTCAGGAGAGGTAGAGACTGTCACGAGTGAGCAGCATCATCATGTGAATCATGTAGTATCTCCGTGCGGGAAGTGGCTTGCCTATATTCAATCAAATCCTCAGACGTTTTACATAAGTGATGTATGTCTTCTCTCATTAGAGGATGGTACGTCCAAGAAAATCACACAATCAACAGGCGCTTATTCCACCGTATCATTTTCTCCAAACGGAGAAAGCCTGTTATACATTGGACATGAGCGCGAATTTCAAAATGCAACGTTCCCGTCATTATGGCTGTATGATCTGAAGGAAGAAAAGACCGTTCAGCTATCAGAAATGCTCGATATGTATGTGGGCAACTGTATGGCAGGGGATAGTGTCATGGGTGAAGCCAATCAGCTTCCCCAATGGACAAAAGATAGTCAGGGGTTTTATGCGCTTGTCTCTGATCAAGGAAGTACAGGGATTTATTATTTCTCCATTGAAGGTTTAGCCTATCCTGTTCGACTAGAGGCAGAACATATCACGAACTTCAGCCTTCATCCCGATGAATCAAAATTGCTGCTTAGCCGGCTGTCACCCATCTCACCAAGTGAGCTGTATGAGCTGACATTAGGGGAATCATCACTAAAGCAAATCACGTTCGAGCATGACGCCTTTCTTAAGGAGCATGTCCTATCAGTACCGGAGCCATTTTCGTTTCAGTCGAAAGAGGGCGACGATGTACATGGGTGGTTCATGAAGCCTTCTCAGATGGAAGATGGGAAGAAATATCCGCTCATTCTAGAGATTCATGGCGGACCGCATGCGATGTATGGTCATACGTATTTTCATGAATTTCAAATGCTCGCCTCTGAAGGCTATGCGATTGTGTACGTCAATCCTCATGGCAGTCATGGGTACGGACAGATGTTTACCGATCGTGTGAGAGGAAGCTATGGTGACGTTGATTATGAGGATGTCATGCTGGCTGTTGATCATGTGCTGGAAGCCTATGATTTCATTGATGAAATGAGGCTTGGAGTGACAGGCGGGAGCTATGGTGGTTTTATGACCAACTGGATTGTCGGACAGTCAGACCGCTTTCGTGCAGCCATCACACAGCGGTCCATCTCGAACTGGATTAGTTTTTATGGCATCAGTGATATTGGCTATTTCTTTACAAGGTGGCAGATTGATGGGGATATTTATGATTCGGTTGATAAGCTATGGGATCGTTCGCCGCTCAAGTATGTGAAACAGGTGAACACGCCGCTTCTCATCTTGCATAGCGATGAAGATTATCGCTGCCCAGTCGATCAAGCAGAGCAGCTTTTTGTGGCATTGAAGGAGCTTGGAAAAGACACAAGGCTGGTCAAATTCCCGAAGGCATCTCATGATTTATCCAGAAGCGGTCATCCGGGGCAGCGTATTCAAAGACTGACCTTTATTCAAGAATGGTTTAGAGAAAAGTTATCCTAATGAAAAAAACGACCCAAATCGGGTCGTTCAGCGTGAAGACAAACCCTCGCATTCGGTGTCAGTCCTGCGTGCTGGTGCTCACGAATATCAAATTCGCTCCGCGCCAGTACTCGGCCTTCCTAGACTTCAAGGGTTTTCATATCACGCTGTGAAAACCTTTGAAGTCTAGGAAGGACGAGCACTGGAGCGGAGCGAATTTGAGTTAAAACGATCCAAATCGGGTCGTTTTCATGTCATATATGAATTAGAAAACCTGTTCAACTTCTACAACGCCAGGCACTTCTTCTAATAATGCGCGCTCAATACCGGCTTTCAATGTAATGGTTGAACTTGGGCAGCTGCCGCATGCACCAAGAAGACGTAATTTGACAATACCATCTTCAATGTCTACAAGCTCACAGTCTCCACCATCACGTAATAGAAATGGACGAAGTTTGTCTAGTACTTCCTGTACTTGGTCTTTCATTTCGACTTCAGTCATTAGATACAATCGCTCCTTTCACAACATATCACCATTATATTCATCTGGACGATAAAAATCTATTGATTGGTTTCAAAGTTTCCTTCTCATTATAGCACAATCTCATCTTGAAACAAAAAGTGATTTTGACTTTTTTCATACAGAAAGTTCAGCTAAAATAAAGGAAGAATAGGGGGCTTGTCAAATGAACCAAACCGTTGATCTTTATGTATATGGAAGAGATGTACTGTGCGCTAGCTGCGTGAATCTGCCTTCTTCAAAAGATACATTTGAGTGGTTAGATGCAGCGTTAAAACGAAAATATCCGAATCAGCCGTTTCGCATCACATATATTGATATTGAGCACCCGCCAGAAAACGAACGCCAAAAGGAATTGTCTGAACGAATTCTTGATGATGAATTCTTTTATCCACTTGTCCTAGTGGAGGATCAAATTGTTGGAGAGGGCAATCCAAAATTAAAAGACATTTATCAAGAAATGGAGAAATACGGGTACAAAGAGAGCAGTGAATAAGCTGTTCTTTTTTTGAGAAAATAAATAGAACAAGCGTTCCTTTTTGTGTTGAGAAAGAACATTTGTTCGTATATAATGGAATAAAAGGAGCGTGAGCATCATGAATTATTTACTGAAACAATCTCTTCATCAGCAAATACCGATTGATATGATTTATATGAAGAAAAACGGAGAGTGCACAAAGAGAAAAATTATTGTACACCGTCAATCGGAACAGCTCATCCAAGCGTATTGTTTATCGAAGAAGACAATGAGAACTTTTCGTAAAGACTGCATCCTTGCCCTTGCTCCGATCAAATTGACCAATCCATCGGCACATGCCGTTTCATAGAAAAAAGCTCCTTCGTCAGGAAGGAGCTTTGAGAAAAAATTCACATGAGTTTAGCCATTGTGATGCTTGTACATCCAAAGAAGTCCAGATTTTAGGAGTCTTGGCACACGGCCAACAAGTGGACGATCCGCAACTAAGCCAAAGCCGGCTTTTTTCCCTAAAGAGCCTAGTACCCCTTTTAGCTTAAACTGAGGATAAGCTTCAGGAAGCGGCTCGTTTTTCCAGCGTTTTTGTAGAGATTGGACAATTTGTTCTGCCTGCGCCTCGGCAAGCTGTGCACTTGGGGCATGCGGTAGACTTGCGCAATCACCCACGACATATACATGCTCATCTCCAGGGAGATTGTGATGAGGAGTTAATACGACGCGGCCTTGTGCGTCTTTTTCAACATCCATGTCTCTTATCACTTTGCTTGGCTGAATGCCTGCTGTCCACACAATAACTTCTGCTTCAATCGCGTCGTCATGGTTGTAAACAACGCCTTCTTCAACCTTCGTTATATTGGCGCAGTTAATGATCTGTACATCATTTTCTTCAAACCATTTCTGCACATATAAACTTAATCTTTTTGGGAAGCTTGATAGAATCAGTTCTCCACGGTCAAAAAGAATAATGTTTAAATCGGTGCGGCTTTCTCGCAGTTCACTGGCTAGCTCTACCCCGCTAAGTCCAGCCCCGACAATGCCAACCGTTGCGCCTGCACTCAAATTGTTTAATTTGTTATACGTATGCCTTGATTGATCAATGGTTTGAATGCTGTATGTATGTTCTTTTGCACCAGGGACATTATGGTACTTGTCCTCACAGCCAAGTCCAATGACCGTGTCATCATATGGAATAGGTTCACGGTCGCTGAATAAGATCTGTTTGTTTTCAATATCAATTTTTTCTACTTCCCCGTATTGAATATCCAGCTTCGGATGCTCTGGAAAAGATACTCGAATGTGATGATCAGAGATCGTTCCAGCAGCAAGTGCATAATATTCTGTTTTTAAACAGTGGTAAGGATTTCGATCAATTAATGTGATAGTAACATCATCAGGTAATTGATTTGGCAATAAGCGGTGGAGAACCCGCATATTCCCGTAACCTCCGCCGATCAAGACTAAATTTTTCATGACGATTCTCCTTTTCCCCCTAGACATTGAAAAACACTTATACTAAAAAACTTTAAGTTAAAATACCAAATAAAATTATATCGAATTTACTGTGAAACCACAATAATTGTTTCAAAATAACCTACATATTCATCAGTTAGTCCTAAATAGTAAAACATTTTACGAGGAATAGGCGTAACGTTGTAGAAGAAGCTCATGTTTTGACTAATAGAAGGAATTTCGGTAGGATGTAAAGGCGATGTGAGGTGAAGCACAGTGTTTCCATTAATCGAATTTTGTGTAAGTAATCTTGCACAAGGGTCTCAAGAAGCAAAAGAGAAGCTTGAAAAAGACCCAAACCTAGACGTGATGGAATACGGCTGTTTAAGCTACTGCGGCAAATGTATGGACTCCCCATTTGCGCTTGTAAATGGAGAATTTGTTTCAGGAGAAAATGCAGAGCAGCTAGTTGAGCGTATTTATGCTTTTATAGAGGAAAATGACATGTTTTAAATGCACCGCATGGGTCATGAGGTGCATTTTTTTCACACTTCCCGCTTCCATTTTTAAGGAGAATGAATAGAAAGCGCATTCAATATGTTATGCTAATAAAATATCATCAAAATGAAGCATCACACGAGAGAAAAAGAGGCATATGCATAATAAAAGCCCTTTGCCATGGCAGCAAAGAGCTTCTATGTATGAAAAACGGGGGATGATAAGATTGTCTCCTGAATCGACTCCTTTTATACTATAAAGAAACAACATTTTTGGAGGTCGCTCATGACATCATTTCAATTCACGAAAATGCACGGACTAGGAAATAATTATATTTACGTCAATCAGATGAAGGAACAGCTTCCAGATGAGCAGCTATCAGAGATAGCGATCCGCGTGTCTTCTGTTTATACAGGAATCGGTTCAGACGGGATGATTCTCATTTGTCCATCAGATGTTGCACCTGTGAAAATGCGCATTTTCAATAATGATGGATCAGAGGGGAAAAACTGTGGGAACGGGCTGCGCTGCGTCGCAAAATATGTGTATGAGCATCAAATTGTGACAGACACAACGTTCCAGATTGAAACTTTGTCAGGACTCGTTGAAGCTACTGTCCATATCAAAGATGATCACGTTCAGTTAGTCACAGTAGATATGGGAAAACCACGTTTTGAAAAAGAAGCGATGCCGATGCTTGGTGAACCGGCCAGCACAACCATCAATGAGGCACTTGATTTTGGCACGGCGACTTTAAATGGAACGGCTGTTTCAATGGGTAACCCGCACATCGTTTTCTATTTAGAGGACATTGAGAAAGCTCCGCTCGATACACTTGGACCAATCATTGAAAAGCATGAAATGTTCCCAGAAGGCGTCAATGTAGAATTTGTGGAACGCGTCAGTGAAACGGAACTGCATTTTCGCGTGTGGGAAAGAGGATCAGGGATAACGCAAGCGTGCGGAACAGGAGCATGTGCTGCGGCTGTATCAACGATTGTGAATGGACATGCGAAAAAAGAAACGGACATGACCGTTCATCTAGCTGGCGGAGACCTGAATATTCGCTGGAAAGACAATGACCATGTACTGATGACAGGACCTGCTGAAACGATTTGTGACGGCACATTTTATCTCTAAACCATTTATTTGAGAAAAGGCATCATCACGTTTATAATTGAAAAGAAACATCCAGTCAAAAGGAGGGATGATCATGAGTACACCAGTAACCATTACAGAAGCTGCTGCACTGCAGATTAAAGATATGATGAAAGAACACGAAGAAGAAAATGCGTTCCTGCGAGTGGGCGTAAAAGGCGGCGGCTGCAGCGGTCTTTCATACGGAATGGGCTTTGACCATGAAGTCTCAGAGAAAGACACGCAATTTGAACAGCACGGCATAAAGGTCCTTGTCGACTCCGAAAGCCTTGATATCATGAACGGCACCATCATTGATTTCAAACAATCACTAATGGGCGGCGGTTTCACCATCGACAATCCGAACGCCATTGCGTCATGTGGATGTGGTTCTTCTTTCAGAACAGCCACGAATACCGGTTCGCCGGAAGAGTGTTAATCATGTGATCTTGAATAAAAAGATAAGCCTTCTTTTTCGTTTTTTTGTTAAACAAAACGATCGAGAAGGCTTTTTTTGTCTGATTGAGAAAGACGGGGTAAAGAAAAAAAAACGCTCATCCAGCGCCACTTTCTCCATCATTCTTCTTCTGTTTTTAAAAGTTCTTTATCAAGGATATAAACCAACTCTTGTGTACTAGACAAATAGATCACCACTTCTTTATTGACATCTTCCACATGGACTTCAGCCTCAACTCGAATCTTTACTGGTTCTCCGCGATACATCACTTCAAATGTACCGATTTCTTTCGTTTCATTGTCTTTTTTCATTTTCTTAACTTCGGTATGTATGTGTTTGATTTGTTGATCACTCAAACCAGAATCTACAATCGAAGTGGAAACATGTTTTAAAAAAGTCTCTAAATTATCAAAGTCAATATTCAACCCTGCTGCGAATTCAGCAAATGAAACCTTCATTGGGGCATCGTATCAAGATGATAAATCGCTCAATTTTGTTACAGCTTGCCCGAACAACTGGCTATTTCCCCACGAAAAGAGTATCATGAAAACCAAACATAAACTGTAGTCAGAAAAGAGGTTGCTGAGGTTTGAGTGAACAAATCAATTGCAGGAACTGTCATGAACTGATTCCGTATCGTTCAAAAACGTGTCCATCTTGCGGTATAGATAAGCCACTTCCGAAAAAGGAACGTGTGAAGGATCGGGTGATTTTGGTTGTGGCAGGGATTGTTGTAGTGCTGCTTGCTGCAATGGTACTTGGGATGGCAAATGCCTATATTGGGATTTTTAAATAAACGAAAAAGGAGTTCCGCGAGTGGAACTCCTTTTTTTGATCCGTCCTTATTTGTTTTCAAATAAGCTTGTGGAATGGAGAGGCTGTACACGGGCTTTCGGGTCCATGTAGGCTTTCGCATTGTTGACAGCCGTTGGTGCTTCACCAAATCCGCTTGCAATCAATTTGACTTTTCCTTCATACGTACAGATGTCTCCTGCTGCATAGAAGCCTTCAATGTTCGTTTCCATTGTGGATTTGACCACGATGGAGTTCTTTTCGATTTCAAGGCCCCATTGTTTGATTGGTCCAAGGGAAGAAACAAAACCGAAGTTGACGATCACATCGTCCACATCAAGCACTTGTTTTTTGTCTCCTTTGACTTCTTCGAGTACGATCTGTTCAATGCGGTCTTCACCAATGAGCTCAGTAGGCACAAATGGTGTCAGTACATTGACTTTCGAGTTGTGCAGATTCTCTACACTGTGCTCATGTGCGCGGAATTTATCACGGCGGTGAATAATGGATACTTCTTTTGCGATTGGTTCAAGCATCAGTGCCCAGTCCACCGCAGAGTCTCCGCCGCCAAGCACAGCGACACGTCTGCCAGCAAATTGGTTCAAGTCATTAATGAAGTAATGCAGGTTGCTTCCTTCAAATGATTCTGCTGCACTTAGTTCAAGCTTTCTCGGTTGGAATGCACCGTTACCAGCTGTAATGATGATCGTTTTAGAATAATGAACCTCTTGATTTGTGACAAGTTTAAAAATACCATCTGCCTGCTTTTCAACAGTTTCAACTGCTTGTTCTAAGCAAATGGTTTGCTCAAATTTATCCATTTGTTCCTTTAAATTATCAACTAATTCTTGTGCGCGGATTTTTGGGAAACCAGCCACATCATAAATATATTTTTCAGGGTAAAGAGCGGATAGTTGACCGCCGAGCTGAGGAAGGCTTTCAATGATTTTCACACTTGCCTGTCTCATGCCTCCGTAAAACGCAGTAAACAATCCAACTGGGCCGCCCCCGATAACGGTAATGTCATATACCTTAGAATCTTCTTGCATTCCTTTAATCCTCCCAAATGAAAATTGTTATCACTATATCATATCATACCACATATGACCGTTTGACTTGTTTTGAAAAACTTGTCGTTTTTTGATACCGTTGCTCTGAATAAGAGGAAAAAGTGAGAAAGACCGTTTATCATAAGGATTTTCAGTATAAAGCCTTGAAAAAAGGAGCAGAACTCGCTATTATTGTTAAGGGAACTAAATATTAATTTTTTATGAATTTTTGTCGGATACGGTCAAATGCTTTCGTTTTTTGTAGGTGAAAGTTCAGATTTTCACATACTTATTTTTTGTTTAAATTTCATAAAATGCGGCAAAGCGGTTGAGAATAACGATATGTAATTCTTTATCCGTTTTACAGCAAATTTAAAAAAGGTGGATGTGATTCCAGTGAATAAACCGAAAATCGTTGTATTAGGTGCAGGTTATGGCGGATTAATGACTGTAACAAGATTAACAAAACAGCTTGGCACAAATGATGCGGACATTACTCTTGTGAACAAGCATAATTATCATTACGAAACAACATGGCTACATGAAGCAAGTGCAGGTACACTTCATCATGATCGCTGTCGTTATCAAATCAAAGATGTGATTAACAGTTCCCGTGTCAACTTTGTACAAGCAACAGTTGAAAGCATTGATAAGGAAGCGAAGAAAGTTGTGACATCAGATGGCGAACTTTCTTATGACTACCTTGTTGTCGCACTTGGTGCTGTTCCTGAAACATTTGGCATCGCAGGACTGAAAGAATATGCATTCTCCATCTCTAACATCAACTCTGCTCGTCAGCTTCGTGAGCACATTGAGCTTCAATTTGCGACGTATAATACTGAAGCTGAAAAACGCCCAGAGCGTTTGACAATCGTTGTCGGCGGTGCAGGCTTCACAGGTATTGAGTTCCTTGGTGAGCTTGGAAACCGTGTGCCTGAGCTGTGCAAAGAGTATGATATTGATCAAAAAGACGTGCGTATTATCTGTGTAGAAGCTGCGCCAACAGCTCTTCCAGGATTCGATCCTGAATTGATCGACTATGCGATGAACTACCTTCAAGGTAAAGGTGTTGAGTTCAAAATCGGTACAGCGATCAAAGAATGTACGTCTGAAGGCATCATTGTTGGAAAAGACGATGATACGGAAGAAATCAAAGCTGAAACTGTTGTTTGGGCTGCAGGTGTACGCGGTAACCCAATCGTTGAAGCAGCTGGATTTGAAAACATGCGTGGTCGCGTAAAAGTTTCTCCAGATCTTCGTGTACCAGAAAATGATGATGTATTCATCATTGGTGACTGTTCATTGATCATCAACGAAGAAATCAACCGTCCATACCCACCAACAGCACAAATTGCAATGCAGCAAGGTGAAACAGTAGCGAAAAACCTTGCAGCACTAGTAAAAGGTGGATCTCTTGAAAGCTTTAAGCCAGACATCAAAGGAACAGTTGCTTCTCTTGGTGAACACGACGCTGTAGGTGTTGCGTTTGGTAAAAAACTTCAAGGGACAAAAGCTTCTGCAATGAAGAAAATCATCGACAACCGTTCTTTATTCATGGTTGGTGGACCAGGACTTGTTCTGAAAAAAGGAAAATTCAAGTTCTTCTAAACCGTAATAGACGAAAACGTGTATCCTCGTGATACACGTTTTTTTATGAAATACGGAATATTTTCTCACTTGGTACTGGACAGAAAAATGTGTTATGATGAATTATCAGAAAATTTAGACTAAGGAGTGAGCCATATGAAGGCACAAACAAAAGAAAAGACGTCAGCCTGTCAATATTGTTCAGGAAAAGGATATTTTCAGCTACTGCTCGGCGGCTCTGAAACATGTGAGGAATGTAAAGGGACAGGAAAGCAGCATTAATCTATCTGCCTTTTCCATTGATTGACTTCATCTCTATTTCCAAGTTAAACTAATGATGGGATATTTGGGGGTGGAGATGAAGTGATCAGTTTACCAGTCGTTATCATTTCAGTTATTTTATTTTTCGTGTTATTTTTTGGCATTGGCTTTTTGCTGAATATGCTGCTAAGAATGTCATGGATTATGGCAATTTTATATCCAATTGTATGCCTTTTTATTATCAATAATCAAAAGATGGTGACATATGTAAGAGAGCCAGGTATCGCTTTTTCAGGGATAGGAGACCGCATCGTCTCACTTGCTGTGGCAGATATCATCATTTTATTAAGCGGCTTAATTGGTGCGATTGCATCAGGTTTTGTCATCAATGCACTTCGAAAAAGAGGATATCAAATGTTTTAACTCACTTGTTTACACGCAAGTGGGTTTTTTTGTTTCTCCTTTGCATAGTTTCCATTTCGTTTGGAAACAAATAGATGGGTAGAGGAGTGACAAATAGAGATGAAAACATGGATGAAACGCTTGTTCATGGCAGCCCTTTTCGTGCTTGCATTGATGACAAGCTTTACGGGCATATCTGGAGTAGAACCAAGTGATCTCGCTGCATGGGTGAAAGAGACCGATGCCGGCAAGCAAGTATCTTCTTTTTTTCAACAACAAAAAAGACAAACGATGGTGGTCAAAAGCGATGACTTGCGAGCTGCTTCTCTCGAAGAAGCGTTTAATTGGAATGAATATCCGAAGCAAAAGGTCGTTGCCACAGGCTATACAGCAGGTGTGGAATCAACAGGTAAAACAAAGGAACATCATGCATATGGCATTACATATTCAGGCGTCAAAGTGAAACGTGATTTATATTCAACAGTGGCAGCAGACCCAGCTGTCTTTCCAATTGGAACCGTGCTGTTTATCCCAAACTATGGCTATGGTGTAGTCGCAGATACCGGTAAAGCCATTAAAGGTCATAAGCTTGATTTATACTATGAAACCGTTGACGATGTGTATAGAGAATGGGGTAAAAAAGTGCTGGATGTCTATATTATCAAAAAGGGCGAAGGGACTTTAACGGAAAAAGAGTTAAATCAGCTGAATGAAGCGGAATCGATGCAAGTTTTCCGTCAGCAGTTTCAAGCCAATAAAGAATGAAAAAGCTTTGGGCCATTTGAGGTCCAAAGCTTTTTCGTTTTTACATGAAGTAATAATCTAAGAGGAGTGTCAGCAAGATTCCTGTTAAGCCACCGAAGAAGACTTCAATCGGCTTATGCCCAAGAAGCTCTTTCAATTTCTTTTGTTTCTCTTTTTCTTCCGCACTTGGGAAATTCTTTGCTTCGGCAACAAAATGGTTAAAATCTGTCACCAGTTTGTTGAGAACAGTGGCCTGTTCTCCTGCCTGTCTGCGAACACCTGTCGCATCAAACATCGTAATAATGGCAAAGATGGCGGAAATGGCAAAAATAGATGTTCCTAACCCGTGCTCTAAAGCCACTGCTGTTGAGAGAGCTGTTACGGCTGCGGAGTGTGAACTTGGCATTCCGCCTGTGCTTGTAATGAGCGACCAATCAAGTCGTCTAGAAAAAATAAATTGAATGGGTACTTTTACAAATTGTGCAAATAAGATGGCTGCAAGGCTGGCAAGCAGCGGGAAATTCGTCAGTACGCTCATGAACAAGAAACATCCTCTCTGTAAGAAAAAATATCGTGCGAAATGATTGACTGTTTACCCTAGTAAGATGAAAAAATAATAGCAGTAATAAATGTTGCCAAGTCCATGTTCATTATAACATTAAAGAAAGTAGATGTGGAACGAGGAGAACATGGACAGGGCTGCTAGGAAGGGCACCACTTTTTCATGATGCCCTTCCGCGTGTGAAAATATAAATGTTCATGAAATGAAGACAGACTGGCAATGATCGTATAGGCACGCAAATTTTGATATAATAGAAGTTCAAATGTAAAAATGGAGTTCATTGAAGGAGCGTGTGATAAATATGTTTTTCTCGACAAATGAATTGCAACATAAAGATACACTGGCCATCGGACTTTTTCAAAAGAGCCAATTATCAGGAAAAGCAAAAGAAATGGATGAATTACTTGAAGGAAGAATCACCGAATTATTAAAAGAAGGTGATATTTCATCAAAAAGGAATCAGCTTTCGAAATTTTTCCCATCCCCTGAAACAGGCATCAAACGCATTTATTTTGTCGGGCTTGGGAAGGAATCAGATTACACGTTTGAAGAGGCAAAAGAAGCCTTTGCGCATTTATTTAAAAAGCTTCATCAAGATAAAAAGCAAGCGGTTTCGATCTTGCTGGATACGTTTATAGGAAAGGATCTGTCTGCTCATGATGCAGCCCATGCCCTTTCTGAAAGCTGCCTCTTAGCTACATATGAATTACAAGATTTTAAACATAAAACGAATGAACCGGATCGATTTATCGAATTTGTTTATGCAACGACGGATCATGACACCGTTGAAATTCAGGCTAGTCTGAAAGTGGGCGAAGTCTACGGACAATCGGTCAATTCGGCTCGTACACTTGTGAATATGCCGCCGAACATGCTCACGTCCTCTGACCTTGCTTCCTATGCGGCAGAGCTTGCTTACAAGTACGAATTTGAGATTGAAATCTTAGATAAAGAACAAATGGAAGAGCTCGGGATGGGCGGTATTTTAGCCGTCAATAGAGGCTCAACAGAACCACCAAAGCTCATTGTGTTGAAATATCAAGGCAAGGAAGAATGGACAGATGTCATCGGCCTTGTCGGTAAAGGCATCACGTATGATACAGGTGGATATTCATTAAAGCCAAGAGCAAGTATGGTGGGGATGAAAACAGATATGGGCGGCTCAGCCTCTGTTTTAGGCGCGATGGAAATCATCGGCGAGCTTCGCCCAGAGCAAAATGTGATTGCTGTCATTGCCTCAACAGATAATATGATCTCGGCAGACGCAATGAAGCCGGATGATGTGATTGTATCACTGAGCGGTAAAACAATCGAAGTGCTCAATACGGATGCAGAAGGACGTCTTGTTTTAGCAGACGGTGTGACATATGCGAAGCAGCACGGTGCCTCTGTTCTTGTAGACGTTGCAACATTAACAGGCGGGGTCATTGTGGCGCTTGGAAATGAGACAACAGGTGTCATGACCAATAACGATGAACTGTACGCCCAGTTTAAAGAAGCATCAGAAGAATGCGGTGAAATGATTTGGCAGCTGCCGATCACTGAAAAAGATAAAAAACGAGTACGAAACAGCAAAATGGCTGATCTCAATAACTCTCCAGGTCGAGATGGTCATGCGATCATGGCAGGTGCTTTCATTGGTGAATTCGCTGAGGACACCCCTTGGGTTCACTTAGATATTGCAGGTACAGCGACAACAGAAAAACCTTCATGCTTTGGACCAACAGGGGCAACAGGCGTGATGGTGAGATCATTGGCGACATTTGTGGAACGATTCGAAGCAAAGAAATAAAGGTTAGGGCTCTGCCAGCTGGCGGGGCTTTTTTTATGTAATACATACGCCATTTGACGAAGTATTTTTTCTGTGGTAACATACGTTGGTACTTTAATTATCTACTACATTAGTAAACTAAAGGATTTCGGGGGTTTCACCATGAATGCAGTTGTTTTAGCGGTTGTTTTAATGTTGATATTAAGCTTACTGCGAGTCAATGTGGTTATTGCGCTGGCACTTGGCGCTTTAGCGGGTGGGCTTGCAGGTGGATTAGGTCTTGGAGGAACAGTTGAAGCCTTTACTGACGGGCTCGGTGGAAATGCGACAGTTGCGATTAGTTATGCGCTTTTAGGGGCCTTTGCTGCGGCGCTGACGAAAACGGGTCTTCCAGATGCCATGGTTGAAGGAGCAGTGAAGCTTCTAGGAAAAGAAGGAGACTCAAGAAGAAAAACATTATCAAAAGTGCTCATCATTCTTGTCATTTTGATCGTATCCTGTTTTTCACAAAACGTCGTTCCTGTTCACATTGCCTTTATTCCGGTCT
The DNA here is from genome assembly GCF_000715205.1 of Bacillus zhangzhouensis. Lineage (GTDB taxonomy): Bacteria > Bacillota > Bacilli > Bacillales > Bacillaceae > Bacillus > Bacillus zhangzhouensis. The sequence continues at coordinate 245,230 of NZ_JOTP01000001.1, forward strand.
TAATCCCGCCATTATTAAAGGTGTTTAACGAGCTTCAAATTGACCGCAGACTGCTAGCATGTGTCATGACCTTCGGACTCACTGCACCATATATTTTACTTCCAGTCGGTTTTGGACAGATTTTCCATGGAATGCTCCGTGACAATATGAAGGATGCAGGTCTAGCTGTGAATTTAGCAGATATTCCATATGCAATGCTGATCCCTGTTGGGGGTATGGTGCTAGGATTGATCGTCTCTCTTTTCGTGTATCGTAAGCCAAAAATATATGTGGATCGCGATATTACAGATGTAGAGAAATCAGCGTATACGAAAAAAAGTCTATTCTTTGCTGGTCTTGCCATCCTCGTGTCATTGATTGTCCAGCTTTATCTGTCTCAAAGCCTTGGCGTGGAAGGTATGATCTTCGGTGCACTTGCAGGACTGCTTGTCTTGTTTGTGACCGGAATGATGAAACGCGATGAAGCAGATCAACTGATTACATCTGGAATGAACATGATGGCATTTATCGGTTTTGTCATGCTTGTTGCGGCTGGATTTGCCAACGTTTTAACCAAAACAGGAGACATTGAAACGCTTGTTAAAGCATCTTCACAATTTATCGGCAACAGCCAGAGCCTTGCGGCCATTTTAATGCTGCTTGTGGGTCTGCTTGTGACAATGGGGATCGGATCATCATTTGCAACGATTCCGATTATTACGACCATCTTTGTTCCACTTTGTTTACACCTAGGGTTTAGTCCAATGGCGACCATTGCAATTATTGGTTCAGCTGCGGCTGTTGGGGATGCAGGTTCTCCAGCAAGTGACAGTACGCTTGGACCGACATCTGGTTTAAATATGGATGGACAGCATCACCACATTTGGGGTACATGTGTCCCGACTTTTATCTATTATAATATCCCGCTTGTTCTGTTCGGCTGGCTTGCGGCGATTATCCTGTAAGATGAAAAGCTTGTAGAGAAAACGATGTTTTTTTCTATAAGCTTTTTTGTTTTGTGCTGTTTCTCTCTATTTATCAGATGTCTGTGAAGCAATCTGATTTTCCGCTGTTCGAATGTCAATAAAAAATAGGACAAAAGTAAAACTAAAAGGCATGAGTCCGATACAATATCGAACCCATGCCTCGAAAGCTGTCTCATAAAAAACCCGTGTCTAAGTTTAGGGGGTCACTTCAAACCAAGACAGGCTCTTTTTCTTTGATTAAATAAATATAAGAAACAAATTCAGCTTTCTACAATCGTACGTTCCTCGATAATGAGGAATCTTTTTTCATATTTATGACGCAGCTTGTTGTTTTCGAAAGGATGTGGCTTTTGAAACAGAGCGATAAATTTTAGGTGCCAGCATCGCAAGTAAAATGGTAAAAGCGTAATCTTTCACCATAAACCAGATCATAAAGAACCACGTGGTTTGATAGGAAATCGGTGCATTCAGCCACACATTTAACGCGAGGTACGTATAAGTCGTCCCGATCACATATATCACGGTCGTTCCAGCAATGGCTGCAAGCAAAAAATGGCCAAAGCCAGGGTGTTTTCTTTTCTCTAAAATGAATCCAGCTAGCCAGGCAGCAGGAATATACGATAATACAAAACCACTGCTTTTGCCTAAAATGACCCCAAAGCCCGCTGAGAACTGTGCGAATACAGGTGCACCAGCAATTCCGACCAAGGTATAGACAATCATAGCCAATGCGCCAAGCCGTCTGCCGAGCAAAAGACCAGCAAGTATACAAAAAAATGGCTGCATTGTGAGTGGAATTCCGCCGACCTGCAAAAACGGCACAATGGATGTGATATTGGCTCCAATAGCCATCAGTGCAGCAAACATTCCGACTAGCACAAAATCAGCGGTTCTTGTTTTCTTTTGCATGATGTTTCCCCCTGTCATATCTGTACAAATAGATTAAGGGGAAGAGGAGTATTTGTCAACCTGTTTTCGTTTCTGGTTAACAATAAAACCCGCCCATCAAAAGGGCGGGTCTGTATTAAGCTTCTGTCATAGAAGAGGCATCGATCGCTTGATGAACAGGCACGTAATCATAGCCGAGATCACGAGCGACAGCTTCATACGTGATATGTCCGTTCATCACATTGACACCTTCTGCAATGGCACTGTTTTCTTGAATGGCTTTTGCAGCGCCTTTATTAGCAATTTGCAGTGCATATGGAACGGTGACATTCGTTAAAGCCACAGTCGATGTCCGTGGAACTGCTCCAGGCATATTGGCGACTGCATAATGTAAAATACCGTGTTTTTCATAAGTAGGCTGATCATGTGTTGTGATATGATCTATTGTTTCGACAATGCCGCCTTGGTCAATCGCTACGTCTACTATGACGGAACCAGGCTTCATTTGCTTCACCATTTCTTCTGTCACAAGCGTCGGTGCTTTGGCACCTGGGATCAGAACGGCACAAATGAGAAGGTCTGCCTCACTGACTGAATCTGCAATGTTGACAGGATTGGACATTAACGTTTTCATTTGATGACCAAACTGATCGTCCAGCTGACGTAATCGTTCCGCGTTTACATCAATGAGTGTCACATCTGCACCAAGTCCGATGGCCATTTTTGCTGCATTTGTTCCAACAACACCACCGCCTATAATGGTGACCTTCCCTCTTGATACCCCTGGCACGCCTGCGAGCAAAATACCTTTCCCGCCTTTTGGCTTTTCTAAAAATTGTGCACCGATTTGAGCGGCCATTCTACCTGCCACTTCAGACATAGGGGTTAACAGGGGAAGTGATTTTCCGTCCGTTACCGTTTCATAAGCAATGGCTGTCACACCTTTTTGTTTCAATGCTTCAGCCAAGGAGGGCTCTGCGGCAAGATGCAGGTACGTAAATAAGATGAGTCCTTCTCTGAAATATGGATATTCCTCAGGTAATGGTTCTTTTACCTTCATAATCATATCAGAAGATGCCCACACATCTTTCGCTTGATCAAGAATCTCTGCACCAACAGATACATAATCGTCATCAGTGAATCCGCTTCCAGAACCAGCGTTTGTTTCAATTAAAATCTGGTGTCCAGCTGAAAGCAATTGAGAAGCTGCTCCTGGTGTTAATGCCACTCGGTTTTCATTGTTCTTAATTTCTTTCGGAATGCCGATGATCATGTTTATTCCTCCTATGCTTATCTATTGATATTGTATGTCTAGTGTATCCTGAAAGTTTAGAAAATTCTTCGGTTGAAATAAAAAATAAAAAAACGCCTCTTTGTGAAATTTCACAAACGGACGTTTTTTAGCTTCATATCAAGATAAATGGTCATTTTCTCATTCATGTTTTTTAAATCAATTTCTGCAATGTCTGTAATCCGCTTTAGTCTGTAATTCAATGTGTTGATATGAATGTTTAATTGCTTTGCGGCGATATTGGCATTGCTGTCACAATCAATAAACCGTTCAAGGGTTTCGACTAGGTTGGAATGATGCCTTAGGTCGTAATCCTCTAGCTTCGATAAAGAGTAACTGGAGTAAGACGAGCCCTTTCGCTTTTCAGCAAGCACATCTAAATATTGATAGATGCCGAGTTCAGAAAAACTGTTTAAACGTTCCGTTTCAACAGGAAAGCGTTCTTTTGTTTTTAATACAGCCAGTGCTTCTTTATAGGATGGCTGAATCTGAGAGATATGATCGTAAATTCCGCCAATGGCCGCCTGAACGTGATGGATATGATAGCGGTCAGACAGCTGCTTTAGCATGCCGCTTGTGAATTGTTTAATATCTTGCAGCGGATGCTCTGTTTTTGGCGAGACAAGAATAATGAATTCGTGAAAATCAACAGTCGTTAATAGTACCTGCACTTGCTGCGTGGTTTCAAGCAGATAGGACAGCTTTTTTTCCGTCTCCTCTGTGAGTTCGTCACGAAGGCGAAAGATGATAATGGCGTACGTGTCTGGACATCTCATGCCAAGTCTCAAAAATAGGTCAAGCATCTCATCCTTTTCATGAATATGGCCTGTGAGCATCTTCCAAAAAAGCTCCTGATTGCGTACTTCTGTTTTCGTTTTTCGAATTTGTAAATTGAGTAATTTGTTTTTAACGGCGTTTGCTGCCATTTTGAGAAGGTCCATTTCTTCTTCTGAAAAAGGCTGCGTGGATTCAATGGCCCAGATAAATCCGAGCACCTCTTTGTCTTTCCATATCGAAATAGCGACCCTGCTAGATAAACCCACTTCTGCAATTTGAGGTACACGAAGCGGTTCATCTGTTTTAAGGAGTGTAGGAATGATGCCGTCCTTCCAAAGCCGATTAATGACTTTTTCCGGTACACGGCGGGAGATAATGGTTGAAGTTCTGGCGGGATCAGTGAAATCATTGTGTGTGCTATATGCCAATAATCGATGATGAGTATCTTCTATAGTAATAGGGCAATTGAGCACATCACTAATTTGGTCTGCCACATCCTCTAAACGATCAAGACTATACTTAAACGGATCTGTCTTTTTTGTCATAAAAACCCCTGCTTTTTCGAATATTTCACGTACTTACATTATGAAGAGAATGAGGTACGTAAATCAATAAAAAAATGCCATAAACTTAAAAAAACAGAAAGCGATAGATCTGAGTGATTTGGTCATAAATGGATACTAAAAAGAAATAGTACAATAATAATGTAGTGAAAAATCAATAGGTGAAAAGATTCATTGGGGCGCGTGCGTACTTATTAAGAATATATGACCAAAAAAATGTTAAATACTAGATAAAAAGCGAAAAAACAGTAATTCCATAGACTCATTTTGTAAAATAAAAACAGATTTGTTTGACTGTGTATCATTTCTGTTTTTATAATAATAACGTCAAAAAATAAGTGGATTAGCCCATTATATGGCGGCTATGCACGGGAGGTAATGAGGAATATGTCAGGAATTATTCGCGTAACCCCAGAAGAACTAAGAGCGACCGCTAAGCAATATGGTGTTGAAAGTCAAGAAGTGTTAAACCAAGTGGATCGTCTAAATAGAATGATCTCTGATTTAAAAGGAATGTGGGAAGGTGCTTCTAGTGAAGCATTTGCTGATCAATACGAACAGCTAAAGCCTTCATTCATCAAAATGTCTGATCTATTAACAGATGTCAGCAATCAGCTTGATCAAACTGCAAATACACTTGAAAGCACTGACCAAGACATCGCAAGCCAAATCCGCGGCTAATCAAAGTGATTTCCTTTCTAAGTGTGAAAAGCAGAAAAAGCGCCGAGTCTGTCAATTGATGCCGGCGCTCTTTCTATTTTGTGAGGTGGAAATTTGTGTATATCGATATTACCATCGACTTAAAAAATTACGATGGCAGTGTGTTTGATTTGAGACTATCAAATTATTTACATATTAAGCAAGTCATCCATATCGCCTGGCAGGCAAAACAAATCTCACTTCCTAAGCGAGAAGGTGGATGGGTACGTGTAGTCAATAAGAAAGCTGTGTTTTCAGGCGAATATAAGCTGTCAGACTGTGGGGTCACCACAGGGGACAGGCTGGAAATACTATGAAAGGACTTTTGTAAATGGCAGATAAAAAGAGTTCCTATTTAGAAGAACAATTAGAAGCAGTCATGAAAAAAGAGGAAGGCACCTACACCTTCATTTTTCAAAGAGAGACAATTAAACTCTTAGACGGTTTAGAAGCGGCACCGATCAAAGACATCAACCCTTCATTTAAAAAAGACATTCAATTAACCGAAGGTGAGGTCATGATCTCAATTGAACCGCCTCCTGCCTATCAGGAATTTCGTTTCATCCATGCAAAGGATGAAAAAAGCAAATGGATTTTTTCATACCAGCTTGTCGATGCAGTTTGCAAACACGACGTGAAGCGGCTGCATCCTATTGTTTCTCCTGAAAACATTGTTTTTCATCAAGGCTTAGCTCCTGCATTTTTGCATTACGGTGTCAAAGAAAGCATCCCGCCATATGAAACCGATGAGCATCGCCTGTTAAAAGAGGTCAAAGCCGTCATTCTTCGAGTGGTTGACCATGAGTATCAGTTTCAGGAATATTTGGCTTATCATGATACGTTGAAATTATCTGAGGTGGCAAAGGAAATCAGTGAAACGCAGTCGCTAGAAGAATTGTCCACCCTTATTCAGCAAAAGATCGAAGCACTTGAAACGAAAGAAAAAACGCTATTAACCATTCCTAAAAAGAAATGGAAGATCGAACGATACATTGGATTGGGGCTACTTGTCCTTTTGATTCCGGCATTGGTATATACCATTTACACCTTCTTTTTCGCGATGCCGAAACAAGAAGCGTATGTCGAGGCAAACAAATATTATCTCAACAAACAGTATAGCCAAGTGGTGGATACGTTAGAAAGATATCCAGCTAATCAAATGCCAGTCTCTCTTCAATATGAACTGGCCATTTCGTATGTGCAAACGAACCAAGGCAGCCTGTTACTTGATCAGCACAAAAAAGAAATCACGGATACGTACACATTGCAGACAGATCCACAATACTTCCTTTTCTGGATTCACATTGGACAAGGCAATAGCAAGGAAGCACTTGATATTGCACGGGTACTTGGGGACGATCGATACATTTTCACTGCACTCGTTGCCTATCGAAATGAAATCCAAAATGATGATCGTCTCTCTGCTGAAGAAAAACAAAAACAGCTAGATCCAATCATTAAGGAAATGGCGAAATATGAAGAAAAAGAAACAACGGAGACAAGCACCAATGACTCTTCAGGCGCAAGCCAAACAGATGAAACAACTGAACAAAAAGAGCAATCAAAAGCCGATCAGGAGAAAAAAGAGAAAGAATCTGATTCGAAAAAGAAATCCTCTCAGACAAAAAAAGATGAGAAAAAATAATTCTTTCGATACAACTGACAGTTGGTGCTGTCCTATGAGGAGGTGGAGCGTTTGAGTCTTCTTTTGGTTTTTTATGAGGAGGATTATCAAACCGTCCGTTTAGATGAGCAGTTCAATCGAGAAGCTGTGATTGGACCTGAAATAGAGCATACCGTGACAATCTCTTCACTTTCATTTGATGAAGGAGCGATTCGTTTATCACCTGATGAATCGAATGATGGTTTTTTCATTTACCAGGGAGAAAAGAAGAAAGGCAAATTACTTCCACATGAGCCATGTGAAATTGGATCACTCACACTCATTTTACTGGATGCACATCATGATCAACACATTTATTACCTAGGAAATAGAGTAGAGGTGTCTTTTTCAAATGAGGAGAAAGATGAGATCGATGTGTGGAAAGAACAAGCTCATGCTATGTTTCGAGATGCTAAGCAATTCACTTTAGAACAAATTGAAGGAACTTGGTATATCCTACCTCAGGAAGAGACGATTTATGTGAACGGAAAGCAAATCCACAGACCAGAAAAGATTCATGCAGGAGATGAGCTATTCTGGAACTTTCTGACGGTTACACTTAAAGAGGATGATTTATTGCAAGTGACAGGATATGAACCATTTCAAACACGTTTAGAAAAAACAAGACCACCAAGCACAGAAACAAAACAAAAATACCCTTTATACAGACGAACACCGCGTTTAATTTATGATCTGCCTGATGATCGGGTGTCATTTAGTTTTCCTTCACAGGAGAGTGAAAATAACGGCAGAGGGCTTTGGCTTGTTGTCCTTCCGCCGCTTGTGATGCTCATTGTCATGGGGGTTGTTGCTCTTGTCCAGCCGCGCGGGATCTTTATTGTTGTATCGATGGCTATGTTTATCATGACGTTAATTACATCGTCCGTTCAATACTTTAAAGAGAAATCACAGCGCAAAAGACGGGAAGAGAAACGGCAGCGAGTATACTCTCTTTACTTAGAAAACAAGCGGAAAGAGCTGCAGGAGCTGTATGACCGCCAGCAATATATTCTGACGTATCATTATCCGTCCTTTGAACAAATGAAGTACTTAACGTCAGAAATTAGCGGACGGATTTGGGAAAAGACGCTTGTCAGTGACGACTTCTTGCAGCTGCGTCTTGGAACGGGCGCAGTTCCATCAAGCTATGAATTATCGGCGAGCGGCGGCGATATGGCCAATCGTGACATTGATGACTTAATGGAACAAACGCAGCACATGCAAAAAGTCTATCGTGAGGTGAAGGGTGTACCGATAACATTCGGTCTTGCTGACGGTCCAACAGGATTAATTGGAAAGCCTGCGATTGTGAAAAATGAGCTTCATCAGCTTGTTGGCCAGCTTGCTTTCTCGCACAGCTATCACGATTTGAGATTTGTTTTTATCTTTAATGAACATGAGTATGAGAATTGGGAATGGATGAAATGGCTTCCGCACTTCCAGCTGCCTCATACATACGGTAAAGGGTTTATTTACAATGAACAAACACGCGACCAGCTTTTGTCCTCAATTTATGAAATTTTACGTGAGCGTGATTTAGAAGAAGAAAAAGAGAAAAAAATCTTTACGCCTCATTTTGTGTTCATTGTGACAAATCATGAACTCATTGCTGAACATGTTATTTTAGAATATTTAGAAGGCAGCCGGACAGACCTCGGCATCTCCATTATCTTTGCCGCAGAAACAAAGGAAAGCTTAGCTGAAAATATTTCAACGCTTGTCCGTTATATTAACGAGGAAGAAGGAGATATTCTCATTCAGCACAAAAAGGCAGTACGGATTCCATTCCGGCTTGATGCACATAAGCGCTCGGACAATGAGCTGTTTGCCAGAACACTGAGAACGTTAGATCATCAAGTCGGAATGACCAACTCGATCCCAGAAACGGTCTCATTCCTTGATTTGTTTCATGCCAAACAGGTAGATGACATTGGCATTCGTGAAAAGTGGCTGACATCTGAAACAGCAAAATCATTATCTGTGCCAATCGGTTATAAAGGAAAAAACGATATTGTCGACCTTAACCTGCATGAAAAAGCACATGGCCCGCACGGCTTGTTAGCTGGAACAACGGGATCAGGGAAAAGTGAATTTTTACAGACGTATATTTTATCCTTGGCTGTACACTTTCACCCGCATGAGGTTGCCTTCCTGCTGATTGATTACAAAGGAGGCGGCATGGCGCAGCCGTTCAGAAATATTCCGCATTTACTTGGCACCATCACAAATATTGAAGGCAGTAAGAACTTTAGTGAAAGAGCGCTTGCCTCGATTAAAAGTGAATTAAAGAAAAGACAGCGGTTGTTTGATCAGTATCATGTGAATCACATCAATGATTATACGAAGCTCTATAAGGAGAAAAAGGCTGAACAGGCGATGCCTCATTTGTTCTTAATCTCTGATGAGTTTGCTGAATTAAAAAGTGAAGAGCCGGATTTTATCAGAGAGCTTGTAAGTGCCGCACGTATTGGCCGAAGCCTTGGTGTCCATCTCATTTTGGCCACACAAAAGCCAGGCGGGGTCATTGACGATCAAATTTGGAGTAACTCCCGCTTTAAGGTCGCACTAAAAGTGCAAGATGCGTCAGACAGTAAGGAAATTTTGAAAAATAGTGATGCCGCGTCGATTACCGTCACTGGCCGGGGATATTTACAAGTAGGGAACAATGAAATCTATGAATTGTTCCAATCGGCTTGGAGCGGTGCACCATATATGGAAGATGGCTACGGATCAGAAGATGACATTGCCATTGTGACAGATACTGGACTCATCCCGTTATCAGGGGTAAGCACAGAGCCGGCAGTGAAAAAAGAAACAGTGACGGAAATTTCTGCTGTTGTGGATGAAATTGAACGTATGCAGCAGGAGCTTGGGATTGAGAAGCTCCCGAGTCCATGGCTTCCACCGCTTGAAGAGCGTATTCCAAAAACACGTTATGCATCGAGTGAAGAGCATGTCTTCCATTTTGCGCTTGTCGATGAGCCAGATCAGCAAAGCCAGCATCCGCTTTCTTATCAAATGATGGAAGACGGGAATATTGGAATCTTCGGCTCCTCTGGCTACGGCAAATCGCTTGCTGCCACGACACTGCTCATGAGCTTTGCGGAGAGATATTCACCTGAAGAATGGCATGCGTATATTTATGACTTCGGAAACGGGACCTTGCTTCCGCTCGCCAAACTGCCGCACACGGCTGATTATTTCTTAATGGATCAAATGAGGAAAATTCAAAAGTCGATGAAGCGTCTGCGTGAAGAGGTTGAATACCGCAAGCGGTTATTCAGACAGCAAGAAATGAGTCATATTAAAATGTACAATGCTTTGAATGAGAAAAAGCTTCCGTTCATTTTTATCGTGATCGACAACTTTGACGTTGTCAAAGACGAAATGCATGATCTCGAATCTGAATTTATCCAGCTGAGCCGTGATGGACAGTCTTTGGGCATTTACTTCTTGATCACAGCGACTCGGGTAAACGCTGTGCGCCAATCACTCATGAACAACCTGAAAACAAAGATTGTTCATTACTTGATGGATCAAGGGGAGGCGTATTCGATTATTGGCAGACCGAAATTCAGCTTAGAGCCGATTCCGGGACGAGTCATTATCAACAAGGAAGAGCTTTATTTTGCGCAAATGTTCTTACCAGTTGAAGGAGAGAACGATCTCGAATTGTTTGAGCATCTGAAACAAGAGATTCAGCTTCTTCATGAGCGCTTTCAAGAGGCTGAAAAACCAAAGCCTGTGCCAATGCTGCCTGATAAGCTGACAGTTTGGGAGCTTGAGAGTCATTTAGAAGAGCAAAAACAGCCTTACGACATTCCAGTAGGATTAGATGAAGAATCCGTGGCACCTGTTTACTTTGATTTGAAAAAGAATAAACACTGCCTCATTATCGGTCAAACGCAGCGAGGGAAAACAAATGTGACAAAACTGATGCTTGAGCAGCTTTTAGAGGCAAAGCCTGAAAAGCTGGCCGTCTTTGATTCAATCGATCGGGGTCTTTCCCATTATGCAAAAGAAGAGAACATCAATTACCTAGAAACAAAGGATGATATCACCGAATGGGCAGAGGAAATGGACCGCTTATTCAAGGTGCGGGAAGAGATATACGTTGAAGCTGTACGACAAGGAGAGACCGATCAGTTGTCATTTCCTCAAGTTGTACTTGTGATCGATGGCATCACACGTTTTCAGCAGACGATCGATCCGCGCTTGCAAGATCAATTGGCTGATTTCATGAAGTCATATGCACACCTAGGCTTTAGCCTGATTGCATCAGGGAATCATACCGAATTCAGTAAGGGCTATGATGCATTGACTAATGAAATCAAACAAGTTCGTCATGCCATGTTACTCATGAAAAAATCAGAGCAAAACATCATACCGCTTCCGTATGCAAGACAAGAACCAGACATTCAGCCAGGCTTCGGGTATTTGGTTGAAAACGGGAAAGAGAAGAAAATCCAGGTTCCTTTATGTGCGGTAGAAAGGAAGAGTGTTCAATGACAGAGCAGCAAAAAAGCTCCATCAAAATCGTATCCACTATGATATTGATTCTTGTTTTGCCGGTTTTATTTTTCCATCTCATTGGGGATGATCCGGCAAAACAGAAGAAGAATGCCACACGTAATATTGCTGTGGTCAATGAGGATATGGGAGCGAGCGAAAGTGAAAACACCGCTCGTTTCGGGCAGGATGTGGTTGCAGCATTATCAGAGCGTCCCGATTATACATGGACCGTAGTCAATCGGAGTGCGGCGGAAAATGGACTGAAAAACAGGAAGTACGACGCTGTCCTCTATATTCCGTCTGATTTCTCCAAAAATGTGCTGAGCTATGATAAAGACCATCCTGAAAAGGCATCCATTCAATTTTCGATTCAAGATCAGCTCAATGCAGTCAATAAAGAAAAAGTGCAAAGAGAGCTGGAAAATGCGCAAAAGAAAATGAATGAACAGATGTCGACGTTATACTGGAGTTTTGTATCACAGGAAATCGGCAATGTCAGAGAAGAGTTTGAGCATATTGTCGGGAAAGAAGTCGAATTCCAAAACACGATGTATAACTTCTATAAGCCAAACTCGAACAAACTATCTGATGCCGTCCAGCAGCAGAAGAAACAAATAGAAGAATTAAAAAATGCGATGACCGATTCACAAAAACAGTATAAAGACGGTTTGAGTACAACAGAAGAAGCGAAGAGCCAGCTAAAGGACTTTGTGAAAGTAGTGGACCAATATCAGCAGTATCAAGACAAACAAAAGGATCTCTTGATCAAAGCGCAATCCGCAAGCAAAAAACAAATCCAGCAGGGGCTTAAGCAGCTCGCTGACATTCAAAACCAAAATGCCCGCAGCTTTAATGATCAAATGGGCGGACTAAAAACAGACATGAATGGGGTACAAAGCCAGCTGAAAACAACTGACAGCGCCATTCAATCTGTTCAAAAGTCAAGAGAGGACGCCATTCCTAAGCAAGCAACGGGATTAACGGATCTTGTGATGGCGTCTCAGAAGGAACTGATTAAAAACTATGAAGATCGTTACTTAGAAGACTATCGAAATAAGATATCAGCCTTACAGACGAAGCTATTGGCAAAACGGCAAGAGTTGATGGATGAGCCTGAGCCTCCAGTTGACTCTGATGATGACGGGCAATCAGATCAAGATAATGAAAACCCAGAAGAGATTGGGATTAACCTAGATGAAGAAACAAATGAGCTCTCGCAAATTTCAACAGAAATGGACGATCTTGCAGATCAATTAGGAGAACAGGAGACGCCGCCTTCTACTGAAGATGACAAAGAAGGTGAAGGCGATGAAAATCCTGCTCAGCCAGATACCGGCAGCACGAATTCATCTCAGGATGACCTTAAAGCGCTCTCGACTCGTTTAGAAGAAGTGAAAAAGAAGATTCAAGAAAAAGCTACCGCTCATAATGACCAATTGAAGGACAAAGTGAGTCAGATGAGTAAAGAGCTTGAGAGCCTTACGAAAAAAGTAGAAAAGCTTGAAAAGATGTTCCTATGGTTACAAGATCGATATAATGTGATTCCAAATGAAATCAAAAATCAGGAATCCTCTATTTTAAGCAAAGTAAAAGAGCTGAAGCGCAGAAACTCTCCGATTGGTGAAGCCTTTAAGGATAACCTTTTTGAGAAAAAGTTTGAAACAAATTCAACAAAAACTAAAAAATTAATGGAGTATTCCAATCAACTCGCCCAGTTAGAGATGATGATGGTTAATGTCTATCAACCATCTAATAACTCTTCTTTACTAGACACAAAAGGAGATGAAATCAAGTCCATCCTCTCCATCAAAAAAGAAGAAACAGAAAACTGGGACACGCTCAAAAATCAAATGCTGACGTCAAACGATGATGTGTCTACTTTTATTGATGAGATGCAGAAATTTTCAGATGGCTATGCAGAATATATTTCGACGCAGCAGGCAAGTATGGAACAGGAATTAAATACGATTTCTGAAAGTGCGGACAATGTGGCTGAGCAAATGGCTGATCAAGGAGATGCGGTGTATACGGCAGACCTTGCAGGCAGTTCCATTGTCGTTAGTGCGCAGGATTCAATCGGTCAGGAAGTGCTTCGTCTTTCTGAAAATATGAGTTCGTTAACCGACCGCCAAAAAGGGGTGGCGGATTATACGAATAACATTGAAGAGAGTGTGACAACGGTTCAAGAAAAAGCAGATACGCTGAATGAAAACTGGAGCAAGAATGTAGATTCAACGAAACTTGTTCAGCATGATTTAAATGGTATTTTAGGAAACACATTAAGCGATCAAGGCAATAGCAACTATGTGTATAACCACTTAGCCAACCCGCTGAAAATTAGCGGGGATGTGCCGGAAGAAAAAACGCAGACTGTACCACCAGTGGTCATTTTGATCATTGTGATGATGAGCAGTTTATTGATTGGCTTTTTTAGCTCGTATTATGCGGCGGCCCCGATGCTGGTCAAAGGTGCACTGTTTGGCATTTTGAATCTTTTAGTTGGGCTCATGATCAGCTTGTTTGGACTTAACATCTACAAACTCGCAGATGATCAAGCCATTCAATGGTCGATTTTCACGATTTTGCTGTTGGTGACTTGTTCAGCCTTTATTCGCACGGCTTTCCTTTTCGGATCTATTGCCGGATGGATGGCAGCAACGGCGCTTATTTTCTTCTTTGTCGCTCCGTTAATTGATTTGGTGATGCCGAATTTCCACTTTACAAATCCGGTGACAGACGTGTATATGTCGATCCAATACGGGAATGGGGACAATTTTGGAATGGGTATCACAGGGTTAGTGATTTTAACGGTCCTCTTAATGGTTATACCACTTGTGACAAAGCTATGGAAAGATAAGACAGAGGAACGTGATGTGACACATGAGGCTTAATCTGATCATGAAAGGGATGGCACTTTGTGTCATATCCCTTTTTTTCCTCATTCCTGCTGCTTTCGCTGCTGGTGAAGATACGGATACAAACGTCAAGCCGAATGAATATCATGAAAAGGAACTCAATATTAACTCGAGTATATTGAGGGATCAAACGAAATACGAACAAAGTAAAACAACGACAAAAGTCAAAACAGACATTCATTTTGCTGAACCGCCTAAAACTTCGGGTGGGCATCTTTCTCCACAGCTATTCAGTGATCTGAAAGAGAACCCGCCTAAAACACCAGCTCGTATGATGAAAGAGATGAACATCTCTTTTAGCGATTCGGCTGTATCAGCACCTTCTGTCGACGATCATGAGAAGCAGACATCGACGCTGCTTCCTATCATTTTTGGTTTCTTGATTGCCTCTGGCATCGTCGTGATGATCATCCTGATTCCAAAGGTGAATGTAAAAGCTGAAAAAAAATAGCCTGTCTCTTTTAAAAGGGGCAGGCTTTTCTATATGCAGATTACTTGATGTCAAGCCGATTCACTACGTAAAATAGTGTTATCAAGGGAGGAGATTGTCATTCGAATTTCAATCGTTACAGGAGGATCAAAAGGATTTGGCCTAGCACTTGTGAACCGGCTGCTTTCACGTGGGGATCATGTGTATACTGCGGCAAGAAGTGCAGCACCAATATCCGATCCAAAGCTCACACATACACAGGTTGACCTGACAGATGAAGTAGCAGCTGCCGCATGGCTTCAAGATATTCTGTCCCCGCAAACACTCGCAGACGCTGATGACATCTTATTCGTCAATAATGCTGGAATGGTGACCCCTATCAAACGCGTTGGGCAAGGCGGACAGGAAACGCTTCATCAGCATTATACGTTGAACCTTGTCATTCCTGTTTTGCTTAGTCATGTATTTGCTGAACAGACTCAATCATTCAAAGGGAAGAAAACAATCGTTCATCTTTCTTCTGGAGCGGCTAAAAGCCCATACAAAGGATGGAGTGCGTATTGCAGCTCAAAGGCGGGACTCGATATGTTTATGAGGACTTTACATGAGGAACAGCAAAACGAGGCGCATCCTATTAACACGTTTTCCTTTTCACCTGGGACGATTGATACAGATATGCAGGGAGAGATTCGGAAGTCATCAAAACAGGACTTCGAACAAATTGAACGTTTTCAGCAATTATATGAAACAGGCACACTGAAGAGTCCAGATGAAGTCGCAAGTATTTTGCTCGACCTTTTAGCGGATGATCCAGTTGGCGGATGTGTATACGATGCACGTGAATATGTGAAAAAGCAGTCATAACGACTGCTCAGCGTGAAGACAAACCCTCGCATTCAGTGTCCGTTCTTCGTGATTGTGATTAATATTTTATTATTATACTCGAAGACAAAGAGCTAAAATAAAGTTCATTTTAGCCCTTTGTCAACAATTTTGAAGCAGTCATAACGACTGCTTTTTTCTTATGGTACAAGCAAGAATGGCTGATTTGGCATAAGCTAATCTTGAGACTCACAGGAAATATGACAGAACATTTGAGTTTCTTTTCAGAATATGTTAGGATGCTAAAAATATAGATAAGGAGGGGTCTCCATGAGAAAGGTTACATTAATGGATGTTTATACCCATCCAGTCGCTCAAAAGTATTTAAATCGTTCAGGAAAAGCCCATGCAATTGCCTGTGCTTATCACGCATTCAAGCTGGCGATGCAGGCAGGAATTAACCCAGATCTTGCTGTGAAAGCAGCGCTCTTGCATGACATCGGTCACTATGAATGGTATACTGCCGGCGGAGAATGGGATTACGAGACATATAGACGCAATGATATTCATGCCATTAAAGGAGCAGAACGGGCTCACAAACTGCTCATACGGCTCGGAGAGGAACCAAAAGCAGCCAAAGATATTGCGCTGGCGATTCTGCTTCACACGGATTCTTATTTGCCAGAGGGCGACCTGCATAAGGACACACTCCAGCAAATTGTGAAGAAAGCAGATGAAATGGATGAAGAGCCTGGTGGACAGCATCACTACCGCCAAATAGATGAATCACTTGCACTTAAAAAAATGGCTGATTTGGATCAGAAGGTGCAGCAGGCACTTCAGCCCATGAAACGCTCTGTTTAGTATGGGATGTCTCCATGAATATTTCCATGCTGATCCACATACAATGTGCGAATAACGGTACGGTTAAACGCAGATGTTCCTGAAGTCGTGAGTCCCGTGTAATGTACCGTGACGGAATAAGCACCTTCTTTTTTCAATTGAACGGCTGATGAAGAGCTCGTTTTAAGTGGATGATCCTTTTGTGCATCCTTAAAGTAAACGGTCTCTACTGTTTTGCTTAACCGTTTGATCAGACGGCTCGAATGTGTTGATGCATCCCCTGATTTCGCTGCAACAATTTTGATTTCGTCATTTAATGGTGAATCAAAGGATACAAGCAGCAAATAAGGAGTCTTTTTTCCTGAATTCGATCGAATCGTCCATTCTCCAGGAACGGGTTTATTGATCTGCACATGGTGTGAATATGCGCCTTCATATGGGAAAGATGCTTCCGATGTCTTAAGGTTTGTTAAGACGTCTCCATTTGGGGCGACGATTTCCGGCTGTGCTTCCTCTCTTTCATTTAACCACTGAATCGATAAGCCATTCGTTCCTTCCTCTACATAGAATGCTTCTGTTTTATCCTTTTCACTTTCGCCACCTTTTACGTAAACATCTGTATTCAGCTCAGCAGAGATTGACTCTTGTTTCGGGTTATCATCATTTTCAGCGCTTGCGGTGCTTGCCAGCAGCTGATGTTGGAACACTGGGAACATGCTTGTGCCGTTTTTGATCGAATAGTGATCCCATTTTCCCGTTAGGATATTGTTTGCGTATGATAGCCTTGTGCTGCTTACCGTGACAGCGCCATCGTTTGCACCAAAGCTTTTTAAATACATGCCGCCTAAATAAAGCACACTGCCAAATGTTCCCCATTCCGAACCAGAATAGGTGACATATTTATTGGGAAACGTCTCTAATCGGTCAGTTTCACTTCGAAAAGCCGCCATAAGACCCGTTTGCAGAGAATAGAGCGCGTCGCTTTTTTGTCCAAGTATTTGCGCAAGCCAGCTCCCGCCCTTGCTATACGCTAAATCGGCAAGCGGCGTCCCGTAATGAGGGGACCCGAGTGTGATGACCTTATCAACATATGGATGGGCATTGTAATACACAAGTGCTGACTGTGTATCTATTCCGCCTTTACTATGACCGATCACAATGAGTTTTCTTCCGAAAAAATCATAGATTTCTTTTAGCTTTTCTGCTAATAGTTTGCCATTCTTTTTCATGTCCTGATCTGGATGCAAATCTATGAATGCGCTCTCGTATCCGTTCAGAACAGCCTGTTTTGCCATATCGTTTCGATCGAACCAAGTGGAGGAAGAGCTATTAATACCATGAACAAAGACAAGAGGGGGTTTTGACTCTTCTTTTTGAACTGGCTCTTCTCCTTTAAACCACTTTCCTGGTGTACCAGGGTCATCTCCAATTGTGCCTGCATACGCATAACTTGCAGAGGATAGAAAGAGCATGACAGCAACGATACAGATTAATTTTTTCAAAATAATTCACCTCTTCAAATGATTGAAATTGTTGGCAGCACCAATCTATTATACTTCTAAAAAATGTAAAAAAATATAATTTGTAAAAATATGGTATTAATGTTGTAGTTTTGCTGAGTGACACTCATATGGGTCATTGCATACGCTGTAGGTAAATACACAAGTAAAGGGGCAGGTAGGATGGCACAACAAGGAAGTCCACAGCTTGTTTCATTAGTTGATCCATATGTTTATCAAACATTGCAGAAAGTGGTCGGTATGAGATTGATTGTTCAAACAGTAAAAGATACTGTGCGTGGAAAATTGAAGGAAGTCATGCCGGATCATATTGTGATTGAGGCGGGGGCAAAATCAGTTTTTTATGTGCGAATCCAGCAAATCGTGTCGGTGATGCCTGATCACAGTGAAAGAGTGTAACAAGCAGATGCATAGGTGTCTGCTTTTTTCATGCTTACAGAATGTATATCTGCAAATAGTGCATGATATACCAATTGTTCTTTTTTTTTCATGAAATGTGGTTCTAAAACAAGAAGCAGTTGACAGAAGGTGGGTTGAATAGTAGTTTTTTAATAAGATCAATATGTAACAGGAGGAGCATCTTTGTTAAAATCTAAAGTTCATTTTTGGACATTCCAAATACTACTTGTTTTACTCATTGTGTATGTATCAACAAAGGTTTCGTTTTTATTTCAGCCGATTATTTTATTTGCGTCAACACTGTTTGTCCCTATCTTGCTGGCAGGTATTCTCTTTTTCATTTTTAATCCAATTGTGCGATTCTTGTCCAAGAAGATTCCTAGGTCACTCGCCATCCTGATCATTTATCTCCTGTTCATCGGACTCATCACATTCATCGTCAATGCTGCCGGACCTGTCATTGTCACGCAGTTAGGCGGACTTGTCAAAAGCTTCCCTGGATATGTGACGGATATGCAGAAATTTATCAACGACTTCTCACACTCTAAAACATTTACTTGGATGATGAACCAAGATTATGTGTCTGTCTCAAAGTTTGAACAGACGATCGTTTCGACATTAAAAGATTTACCGGAAAATATTGCTTCAAGCATGTCTGCGGTGTTTGGCGTGATTGCAAATATCGCCCTTGCCGTGATCACGGTTCCATTTATTTTATTTTACATGCTGAAAGACGGACATAAGTTTCCGGACAAGCTCGTTCAATTTTTGCCAATGCCTTATCGCAAGGAAGGGCTGAAAATCTTCAAAGAATTAAACGACACGCTTGCTGCTTACATACAGGGGCAAATTGTTGTTTGTTTATTTGTCGGAGTTGCTTGTTTTATCGGTTACTTATTAATTGGTGTGAAATATGCGCTCATTCTCGGCATTATCATTGCGGTCACAAACGTGATTCCCTACCTTGGGCCATATCTTGGCGCGGCACCAGCTGTGCTCATTGCCTTTCTTGATTCGCCTGGAAAAGCGGTTGTAACAGTAATTGTTATTCTTGTCGTCCAGCAAGTCGATGGAAACGTCATTTCTCCATTGATCATTGGGAAACGTCTTAACACACATCCATTGACCATTATCCTGCTATTAATTGGGGCAGGAAGCTTTGGCGGAATACTAGGCATGATCTTTGCGGTCCCTGTCTATGCGCTGCTCAAAGCGATCACACTGAATATTGTGAGATTGGTTCAGCTGCGCCAGCGTTCTCGAAAAGAACAGCATTTAAACGTATAGGACAGATGCACAAATTTCCCCTTTTTGCATAAGATGATTTACATAAGCAGATAGGGGGGATTCTGATGCCTGCAATCGTTGGACCTATTCATATCGAGTCATTAGGAGGAAACGGTGCGGCTACTTTCGGTGATGTTCTGGCCATTGCCCCTTTGGCCGTAGACCACTCTACTGGCGGGGCGGGAGCCTTTAACTCAGGCGATTATATGTCCCTCACAAGTGATCCAAATGCCACCATGCTGTGGGACTTCACACTGTTCGGCCAGCCTCAATCATTTAATGCATAGAAGACAGCTGATGATAAGACGTATCAGCTGTCTTTTTTTATGTTGGATATACACGTATTTATGCGCTGGGCATATGATGAGGGTAAGTAAAGGTGGTGGAAAGATGCCAGCGATTGTTGGACCTATTCATATTGACCGTGTCATTGGAAACGGTTCTGCACATTTCGGTGATGTTTTTGCAATTTCTCCAAAAAGTGTCGATCACTCCGCCGGTGGTTCAGGCACTTATAATGCAGGAGATTTTGTCCAATTTTTCAACAGTCCAAACGTCACATTTGTTTGGGATTCAAACCTCATCAGCCAGCAAAAGAGCTTTAATGCGTAGACAGCTTTGAAAGGGATCCCTTTTCAGAAGTTGTCTTTTTTTATGGTACAATGGATATGGATGTAAGAAGAAAAAGAGGTGTGAAAAGAGTCAAATGAAAATAAGAAAAGCGCACATCACAAGCGGGCCACCAAAGACCTACAATGTATATTTACATGAAAATAAAAAAGAATATAAAACGCTTGTCGCCGTACCTGATATTGAATGGAGTATTTCCATTGCGTATGAGGACGAAAAAGCGCAGCTTGAACAATCACTTGAACAATCCTTAATGGAAAGAGTAGAAACAGACGAAGCCCGTGAGCTCGCACTAAAGATTGTGCACTGGGTCACAGAAATGTAAATTCAGAAACCAGGAGTGAACACAGCGATGAAAGAAGAATCCGTAGACTTTTATTTGCAGCAAGGGATATTTGGACATGCTGAAACAAAGCCCGATGAACGAAGAATGTTTCTCGGTTCATTAAGGGAACGAGCGCTTCTCGTCCTGACAAAGGGACAGGTATCAAGAAATAAACCGTATCAAGAGGTAGAACAAGTATTAAAGGCCAATCGGCAAGCCACTGTTCTTTTAAATGGTGAATTGTCTTATGCTTCTTATTCTCAATATGTCAAAATGGCAAATGTCAATGGATGCTCTTTTAAAGTGGTGAATCATCACGAAGCACACTCGCCTTTTGGTCTTGTCATAGAGGCGCCAAGTGCGATCAATCAAGAGCACATCTATATAGAAGATGAGCTGTTTCAAAACGCTTTTTCTCGTGAATCTGTTGAATAGGTTTCCCTAGTGAAATGAATAGGCTATAATGATTCAAAAGAGCATATGGGAGAGATGCGGATGGGCAAAGCATTGATTTGTATTGATTATACAGTTGATTTTGTTGCAGACGATGGAAAACTGACATGCGGAAAGCCTGGGCAGGCGATTGAACCTAAGATCACAGAGATCACTTCTTCGTTTATTGATGAAGGACACTTTGTCGTCTTTGCGGTCGATCATCATGAAGAAGAGGACCCTTATCATCCAGAGACAAAGTTATTTCCGCCCCATAATATTCGCGGGACAGAGGGAATTGAACTTTATGGAAAACTAAGTTCACTATTTCACACGTCAAAACATTTAAAACATGTCTACTATATGGAAAAAACAAGATACTCTGCTTTTGCAGGCACACAATTAGAAATGAAACTGCGCGAGCGTGGCATCACTGAACTTCATTTAGCCGGAGTGTGTACCGATATTTGTGTACTTCATACAGCTGTTGATGCGTACAATAAAGGCTTTGAGCTTGTGATCCACCAGAATGCCGTGGCAAGTTTTAATGAAGCGGGGCACGAGTGGGCACTTTCTCACTTTGAGCAGACGCTTGGTGCGAAAGTGGTTAAGTAAGGGAAGGAGAATGGAAGTTGGAGCATCGGTTTATTGACGACAGTTTATCACTACATACAGATCTTTATCAAATTAACATGGCAGAAACGTATTGGAGAGACGGCATTCATGAAAAGAAGGCAGTCTTTGAACTCTTCTTTAGAAAGCTTCCATTTGACAATGGCTTCGCTGTATTTGCTGGTTTAGAGAAAGCGGTTGAATATTTATCGGACTTCTCTTTCACCGAAAGCGATCTTGCGTATTTAAAAGATGAACTCGGTTATAAAAGCGATTTCATTGAATACTTAAGCGGGTTGTCCTTTACAGGTACACTTCATTCAATGCGAGAAGGCGAAATTGTCTTTGCGAATGAGCCAATTATGCGCATCGAAGCAACACTAGTTGAAGCGCAGCTCATCGAAACGGCACTGCTCAATATTGTGAATTTCCAGACACTGATCGCAACAAAGGCGGCTCGGATCAAGGGAATCATTGAAGATGAGACAGCATTAGAATTCGGAACAAGACGTGCGCATGAAATGGATGCAGCCATGTGGGGAGCAAGAGCGGCACTGATCGGTGGATTCCAGGCTACAAGTAATGTTCGTGCAGGGAAACGCTTCAATATCCCAGTATCAGGAACACATGCCCACGCGCTTGTACAGGCCTATCGCGACGAGTATACCGCATTTAAAAAATACGCAGAAACACATACAGACTGTGTCTTTTTAGTCGATACGTATGATACCGTCAGATCAGGCATTCCGAATGCGATTAAAGTTGCGAAAGAATTCGGAGACAAAATCAACTTCATTGGTGTCAGACTTGATAGCGGAGACCTTGCATACTTGTCTAAAAAAGCGAGAACGATGCTGGATGAAGCAGGGTTCCATGACGCAAAAATCATTGCATCAAGCGATCTGGATGAACACACGATTATGAATTTAAAAGCACAGGGCGCAAAAATTGATGTGTGGGGTGTTGGGACAAAGCTGATCACAGCATTTGATCAGCCAGCCCTCGGTGCTGTGTATAAGCTTGTGTCGATTGAAGAGAACGGCAAGATGAATGACACCATCAAAATTTCATCCAACCCAGAGAAAGTCACAACACCAGGCCGTAAACGTGTGTACCGCATTATCAATCAATTGAATCATCACTCGGAGGGCGACTACATTGCTCTTGAAGAGGAAGATGTTCAAAGCGAAGATAAGCTGAAAATGTTTCATCCTGTGCATACATTTATCAGCAAATTTGTGACAAACTTTGTGGCAAAGGATCTTCACGTCCCAATCTTCGAACAAGGAAAACTTGTGTATGATAATCCGGATATTCAAACGATTCAAGCCTATGTGCAGGACAGTCTCGGACTCTTCTGGGAGGAGTACAAACGAATCAGTAAACCAGAAGAATATCCAGTCGATTTGAGTCAAAAATGCTGGGATAATAAGATGCAATTTATCCATGATGTGAAAAATAAAATCAAAAAAGAGCTTTATGAAAGCTAAGTGTGGAAGAAAAGGAGATCATCAAGCCGGATGGTCTCTTTTTTTTCTTTTGACCGGTTCAAAATGAACCATTTGGGCAATCATTTGGTATACTGAAAGCACATCTTGTTTGTCATTGCATAAAGGAGGATTGGGGCAGTTGAGGGTGTTTGTTGCGAGACAGCCTATTTTTAACAGAAAAGAACAAGTCGTATCATATGAGCTGCTTTATAGAGATAGTGAAACCAATACATATAGCGCTGAAGATGGTGATCAAGCGACAACGGACCTCATTATTAACAGTTTTTTAAACATTGGCATCGAAACACTCACAGAAGGAAAACGATGCTACATTAATTTCACCGAAAGCTTGCTTTCGTCTGATCTGCTCACCTATTTTGATCCGCATCAGCTTGTGGTCGAGATATTAGAAAATGTACCGATTACCCCAGCACTTATTATGAGATGTAAGCAATTAAAAAAATGGGGATATACGATTGCACTCGATGATTTCTTTCTTAACGGAACGCATTTTAGTGACAAGTTGCTTGACGAACTCCTCTATTGCATTGATATTTTAAAAATTGATTTTCTGAAGACAACATCGAAAGAGCGAAGAGATATTCTGAATATATATAAAAAGTATCGACTTCGATTCCTTGCAGAAAAGGTAGAAACGCGAAAAGAATACGAAGAAGCGCTAGAAGCCGGCTTCCATCTGTTTCAAGGGTATTTCTTTAGTGAGCCGCACGTGATATCAGGACGAGCATTATCGACTAGCTTCCATGCGTACCATCAGCTTTTAAATGAGCTAAGCAAGGAACAACCGAATATCCAGACAGTGACACATTTTATTGAGAGTGACCTTTCGCTATCATACCAATTATTAAAAATGCTGAATTCAGGCGGCATGAAACGTCTTTATCAAATTAAGAGTATCCGGCAGGCGATTATCCTGCTTGGGTTTAATGAAATTCGGCGCTGGATCTTTATCCTTTCATTTAAAGAACTGAATGTCCAAGCCAACTCAAGCCAAAAAGAAATTATCAAAATGTCATTCATTCGTGCGAAAACGTGTGAACTCATTGCCAATCATACTGAACGAGAGCATCCAGCCTCTTATATGCTGACAGGCATGTTTTCACTCATTGATACGCTTGTCAGGGCAGACATTACAGAACTTGTGAAAGAGCTGCCGCTTTCTGATGAAGTTGGCGAGGCACTTCTTGGCTATGAAAATGATTATTCTTTTGTGTTAGACGTTGCCAAACGTATTGAACGAAATGAATGGGATGATGAGATGTTAGATGGGAATCTCCCGAAGCATGAAGCCTATGGCTGTTATATAGAAGCCATTGAATGGTGTCATAAAATGTTTGAATCTTAAGCGTGTAGATAAACCCTCGTATTCGACTGCAGGACTGCGCTCCGGTGTTCTTAGACTTCAAGGGTTTTCAAATCACGCTAACAAAGAAGCCGCTCACGTCAGAGCGGCTTCTTTGTTATCCCCACTGTAAAAGCAGAAAAAGCCTGCTCGAAGTTAGAGACAAGTAGATGCGAATGCCTTCTGGACTAAAGCGGATATCAATATTGCTTTTCACACCGATTTGCTTCAGCATTCGGATGACACTTGTCGTATCAGAGCGTTCAGCAGCCTCCATAATTCGTTGCGCAAATGAAAGCGAGCTGGAAATCTGCTGTGTAATGAGTGAAGCATCAGCAACAAGACGGGCTGATTCCTTTGCGGCTCGTTGAAACGAGTGGGCATCTACTGGAGGAAAAGTCATAGGCGTGCGCGGGTATGCACTGTTCATTGCGGGAACCTGCAAAGTAGGATAAGGAACATAGTAAAACACATGGTCACCTCTTCTCTCATTGAAGTGAAATTGGACGGATATCTGTTCTAAATGTATGTAGAAAATCAGAATAAAGAATCAAAATGATCTTTCTATCTTTGGAAATTCATCATAAAAATAGGTATTTTTGCGGTCAATTTCGGTGAATGTCGCCAAAAAATTGCGGTGTCCACAGTAGAGTCTGTCGTCTGACCTATGCCACGTAAAACCGAGGATACAGAAGGGATCGTATGTTCTATTGTGAGAGAAGTGTGACGAATGATGCCTATTCTTGTCGCGAAAATGACGCAATTCCTTTGAAATTGAGATAAAAGTATGATTTGAAAAGTCAGAAAATGATGAAAAAAGACCTATTGAATTTTGCGGTATCACGCACACATTTTGTGCATACTTTTCGGTGAAAAAATACTCAATAGCATTTACACTGTTAGTAACAGATCAAATACTTATGACCCAATCACCATACACAAATACATTGATCTTCCAAAAAAGGAGAGTGGAATCGATGGAAAAGTATGAAATCGAAGAACTTAAACAATTATTATGGAAACTTGAAAACGAAATTAGAGAAACAACGGCTTCTCTTCATAACATTAACAAAAGCATTGATCAATACGACAAATATGAATATGTGAAAATTTCTTAAAGACTTGATAACCATCAAGTCTTTTTTTTATCCAAATACATACAAAAAAAGGATATATTATTATATAATTGTTAAATAGTGATGTCAGTGGACATTTACTTATTTCTTTTTAGTAAAATAAGAGGCGAGAGGGTGAGGTACAAGACCGAGTATGCTAAACTATCTAGATAATACAAAAATCAAGCAGAATATGTCTGATTTTATTCAACGTGCAGTCAGGCAGAATGATTTACAAAAGCTGCTTCTCGAATTTACAGATATAAAGAATGAATTTCCTTTTGGGCAATTGGCTTATCAGCATTATGAGGCATTTGGCGGACAAAACAAGCAGGCGATTATACAATTGGCAGCAGGGATTGAACTTCTCATATTATCAGCCGATATATTAGATGATATTGAAGATCAGGACAATGATTCATATCCTTGGATGAAGCGTAAGAGCGGAATTGCGATTAATGCGGCGAATGTTCTTTTTACATTGAGTTTTGAGGCCTTTTCAAAGCTTGACCATGCAACAGAGCTGTTAAACAGTGTATATTCCTATTCCATTCAGTCAATGCAAGGGCAGCATATGGATATGACACTGGAGCCGGAGAATGAGCAGGATTGTTTAAATATCATGAAGTTAAAGGCAGGATCACTGTTTGTATTACCCTGTGTACTGGGGGTTATTTTGGCGACAGGTTCTTTTGAGAAGAAAGTAGAAGAGTATGCTTATTATCTAGGAATGGCAGAACAGCTTGAAAATGACTATTTAGGTCTTTTTAATAAAGATAATACTGATTTTAAAAGAATGCAAACATTACCGCTAGTATATTTAAAAAATGAATTTAATCCATCCAGTTCAGACTTGCTCAGTTATTTTCAATCAATGGATAAAAGCTTCGGTTCTGAAGAATTAAAGGATAAATTAAAAAAATCTGGTGCTCAACAATATGTATTTATTATGAGAAACCTTCTCAGAAATAAGTTTAAAGAAGCATTCAAGAAACTACATTTAGAGGCTTCAAAAAAGAAAAAACTGATACTTTTTTTAATTGGAGATGGAGAAGATGAAAATTCAGGAATTGGTTAGTTATTTAGTGGAGAATCCTTCAACATTAAATCAAATCGTTAATGGGAACGCATCATTGCTTCACGTTGATCAAGAAACTGCAAGTATTATTGTTGACGGATTCCAGAAAGAAGACGTTATTAAAGCAATCATATGGGCAACTGCTTGAGTAGATAAATATTATGAGAAAGTTTTACTCTAAGTTAACAGTTATATTAGTTATCCTTAGCTTCATCTATGTGATTTACATCTCTTATATCAACGTATTTAATATTTTTGTTGGAGCAGCTGTTAAGGAAAATAGTCACGGTCAACTTGAGGTAGTGGATGTCGATAATTTTACAGATAGCTATCTAGCTGGAGTTAGGAAAGGCGATATCATACTTGAAGTGAATGGGAATAAAAAACCAGTTGAAGAAGTTAAAAGAGGTTTTTTAGCTAATGTTAAAAGTTTAGTCGTTGATAGACATGGTGATAAAATTGATTTAGAGAATGTAAGGTTATTGAGTCAAGCGAATCTGTTTGTTTATCTAATACCAGTCATTCTTTATTCCATCTGTCTATTTTGTACATTTATGATTTTAAAAATGAATAAAGCAAACCAAAAAGAGTCAGCTTATATTTTAGCTTTATTTCTTTTGGCGGTGTCTATAGGTTATGTAAGTTCTGGTGGTTCTGGAAAAGGAGAGGCTATCAGTCGTATTCTTGTAATCGTTACAATGAATAGTGTACCTCCACTATATATGCACTTTATGTATCAATATTTAAAAGAATTAGGAACAGAAATTATTCGTCGTCGAGTTCTTTTTTATTTGTATCTAGTTCCAGTTACTAACGTTTTATTAGTTTTATTCTATAAAAATAAAGCAGGACCAGTAGATCTATTAGCATATGTCAATTTACTTTCATTTTTTGTTCTGGCTTTCCTTTCGATTATTATCACTATAAGGGCTGCTAAAAAATTGAAAGACAATGAAGTCAGCAATGTACTTCGAGCATTTGCACTCATTTTAATCTCAGCATTCAGTCCATTCATGCTATTTTTTATCATTCCTTATTTTTTTGGTATATATTTTATTTCACCTTATGTTGTTGCATCGTTTGTTCTTTTAATTCCTTTTTTCTTAGTCTATCAATTTATGTCAAATAAGCTGTATAATGTTGATTTCTTTATGGGGAGGATTAAATACTACGGTTTTTTAGCGATTACACCAACAATACTAGTGGTTGTTATTTTTGATTTTATTCAAAAGCCAAATGCAAATTTCTATACAGTGAAATTTACGATTATCACGTACATTCTTATGCTCACCGTCTTCTACTTTAAGGAAATTATCGATTTCCGTTTTCGATTGAAGCGTTTTTCAGAGAAGCATAATTATCAGGATAGTGTATTTAAATTTACACAGCTTATTCGTGAGGCGTCATCACTTCATCAAGTATTGTATCATTTAAAATACACCATCTTAGAAGTACTTGTTGTGAACAAAGCCTTTGTGCTTGAAGTGAAGGCAGATGGACAAATTGTTGAAATTGATGAATCAATAGAAGAAAGCCAGTTATGGAAAGATTATGTGGATCAATTTCAAGATATTTTGGGTGAAGTTGGTAAAATCATCGGGTTGGATAAAGGATTCATGATGAAAATTGGTGAGCGGGGCGGTCACTCGTTTGTGATTTGCTGTTTATCTAATTTACGGACACCTAAGCTGACCCGCGATGAAATTTCATGGCTGAAAACATTGGCATTTTATACAAGTGTCAGTTTAGAAAATGTCGTCAAGATTGAAGAATTGATGGAGCATCTTGAAGATTTGAAGCAGCGTGAAGCGAACCCTGCTTGGCTGAAAAAAGTCATGTTTGCGATGGAAGAAAAGCAGCGATCAGATTTAGCAAGAGATCTTCATGATTCTGTGCTGCAAGATTTGATATCACTGAAAAGGCAGTCAGAGATGTTTTTAACGAATTTCCAAAATGACCAATGCCCGACTTCTATTGAACAATCGCTTATCTCATGGAATGAGCAAATGTCTAAAGTGATTCAAACCACGAGAGAAACATGTCATGAACTTCGGCCGCAGTTGCTTTATGATTTAGGTTTAGTGAAGGCGATATCGAAGCTGATTTCTCAAATTCAAGAGGAAGCACCGTTTCATATTAGACTGAATACGACACGCTTTGATAAAGAGTTGGACATTGATATTGACTCCCAGCTCAATATTTACCGGATTGTTCAGGAGTTGTTATCCAATGCCTTGAAACACTCTCAAGCCAACCAAGTCTTAGTCATGCTCATATGTATAAAAGATCAGGTTGTCCTGCATTACGAGGACGACGGAGTAGGTTTCGATGTAAGCCAGCTTGATCAGCATACGAGAAGCATGGGCCTTTCAGGCATAAGGGAAAGAGTCAAGGCGTTAAATGGTAAGCTTCAAATTCACACAGCCCCCGAAAAAGGGCTCAAGGTGAAAATTGAAATGGAATTGTAACGATTTATTAAGGATTAAGACTTGGCATCTGCCAAGTCTTTTATATAAAATGGAAGTGAGTGATTTAAAGGGAGGAAGACATGAAGAAGATATTGGTCATTGATGATCATCCGGCTGTCATGGAAGGGACAAAAAGCATATTAGAATCAGATCAGCAGTTATCAGTTGATTGTTTAAGTCCTGATGCAGAAGCCGCCTTTTTAAAGACGCATGACTTTTCCATCTATGATGTGATTTTGATGGACTTAAATCTCGGGGATATCAATGGAATGGACATTGCGAAACAAATTCTAGAAACAAACCAACAAGTGAAAATTATCATTTATACCGGGTATGAAGTGGATGATTATTTTGAAGAGGCCATTCGGGCTGGATTGCATGGTGCAATTAGTAAAACAGAGACAAAAGACAAAATTATTGAATACATACACCGTACATTGCAAGGAGAAGTTGTCATTCAGCTATCCTATTTAAAGAAATTAATTTCACAGCAGCAAGAAAAGCCAGAACAGGTGCAGCAGACCGATCACGAGCTGTTAACAGAGCGAGAGTGTCTAATCCTCAGAGAAGTGGAAAAAGGCTACACGAACCAAGAGATTGCCGATGTGCTTCATTTGAGCAAACGCTCGATTGAATACAGCTTGACCTCCATCTTTAATAAGCTGAATGTCGGATCTCGAACAGAAGCGGTGTTAATTGCAAAATCTGAAAGTGTGCTGTAAACGAGTGAAGGGAGAGGGCCTTGATGGATGTGAGTGGATCAAATACACTGCTTGAGGCACTGGGTATTGAGATTGTAGAGTGCAATGAGTCACGATGCATTGCGACAATGCCGGTTGATCACCGAACGAAACAGCCATTTGGCTTACTGCACGGAGGAGCATCTGCTGCTCTAGCAGAAACGGTGGCGAGCTTGGGGGCTGCCGCTCATTTAGACTTAACTCAGCAGGTTTGCTCAGGTATTGAAATCAATGCCAATCATTTAAAATCTGTACGTGATGGAGTGGTGACAGCGACAGCTGTTCCTGTACATGTAGGGCGTCGTACAATGGTATTTCAAATCGATATAAAAGATGATCGAGACCGGCACATCTGTACCTCAAGATGCACACTTGCTGTCATTGATCGCATATAAAAAAAGCTCCCGGTGCAGCGGAAGCTTTTTTTTAGGGTTTGTTGAGCGATAAAATTGATATTTGAATCTTTTCTTCGGTAGAAATAAATGAAGGACCTGACATGTTAGGTCCTTCATTTATTCGTTTATCCATAAAAGGAAGTACAGCGGCTTTTATAAATAAGAATCTTCTTTCCGCTTAATCACAAAGTTACGAAAACCGCCATAATCATCTTGAACACTGCGTTTGTCCATCTTGACTCCAGTATTGTAGGCGGCTCTTCCGATCAAATGAGCGCCGACTGGAGCTGTCAGGAAGATAAAAACGATCCCAAGTAGGATTTTCGCAGAGATGATGCCTGCAAGAAACCATTCATGAAAGAATACACCTACTAAAATAAGGACAACGCCAAGTGTCGATGCTTTTGATGCAGCATGCATACGTGTGTAAACATCCGGCAGACGGAGTACGCCAATGGCCGAAATCAGACAAAGGATGGCGCCCAGCATGATAAAGAAAATGACAATAGCTTTAGCGATGACGATCATTTTCAATCACTTCCCCTTTCTCAAGGAATTTGGAAAAAGCGACAGTACCGATAAACGCAAGGATGCCGAGCAGTAAAATAATTTCAAAGAATGTTGTGGTTTTCAGTAAAATTGAAACGATGGCTGTCATCCCAATTAAATTGATTCCTATCGCATCAAGCGCACTCACGCGATCAGGAATAGAGGGCCCTTTAATGACCCGTATGACAAAAAGCAGGGTAGATAGTGCGAGAATACCAAGTGCAATTTGCAAAATGAGTTCCATTACTTACCGCTCACCTCCTGAATCGCTTTTTCAAATGAAACCCGAATATCGTGAATCGCTTTTTCAGCATCTTCAATATCCATGGCATGAATGTATAAAATCGAGCGATCGTCCGAAATATCAATGACCAGTGTACCTGGTGTCAATGTAATCATATTAGCTAGTATGGTGATTTCCCAATCCGTTTTTAAGTCCGTACGAAAGGCGAAAATACCAGGCTTGATCTTAAGCTTTGGAGATAATACCGTCTTTAATACACTCAAATTGGCAAGAAGCAGCTCTCGAATAAAAATCAACACGAGCTTGAAAATAGCGTAAAGGGCATAGCCGTAAAAACGCTGCGGGAAGAATCGCCGCAGCATAAAAATGGCAACCATTCCTAGTACAAAGCCTGATACAAAGTCCGCGGCTCTGTATGTATCATTCATAAACATCCATGTAAAGGCGAGGAGAGCATTTAATAATATTTGAAAGGCCATGTTTATCTACTCCTTCAGCACAGCTTGAATATATTTTTCTGGTGTTGAAAGCATTTCCGCAGCTTGATTGATATAAGGGGCAATGAACTCTGTCCCTAATCCAATCGCAAGCGATAAGACAACAAGCAGTACGCCAGGGTACACCATGCCTCTAATTGATGGCTTTCTTCTACGCATATCCTGTTCCTCGCCCCAAAATGCGAGCATGAATATCCTCATAACAGAATAGAGGACAAGAAGACTGGACATTAAAACAAGGATAGAAAACGTCATGTGTCCAGCAGAGAATCCACCTTCAACAATTTTTAGCTTTCCAACGAACCCACTCAGCGGAGGAATTCCTGCAAGAGATAAAGCTGATATGAAGAACATCCAGCCGAGCAGAGGCTGGGATTGAATCAGCCCGCCCATTTTTTTAAGATTGTTTGTGCCAGCGTACACAAACAGTGCACCTGCCAGCATAAATAATGCGCCTTTGATCACCATATCGTGAATGAGATAATAAATGGCGCCTTGGAGCGATGCAGGTGTATTGGCTGCAATTCCAAACAAAATGACCCCAACAGCTGTGACAATGTTATAAATCACGATTTTTTGCACATCAGAATAGGCGATAGACCCAATCACACCGAATATCACCGTTAGTGCGGCAAGCCAAGCCATGAGCGTGTGTGTGAATCCTGTATCATGTATAAAAATTAACGTAAAGACTCTGGCAATCGCATATAAGCCTACCTTTGTCAGCAGTGCGCCAAATAGAGCCGAAATCGCTGAGGGCGGTGCATGATACGATCCTGGCAGCCAGAAATAAAGCGGGAAGACCCCAGCTTTTAAGCCGAATACAATGAGGAATAGGATCGAAATGACTGTGATCAACCCTGTTTGCCCGGATTCAGCTATTTTCACACTTAAATCAGCCATATTCAGTGTGCCGGTGACTGCATATAAACAAGCCACACCGACAATAAATAATGCCGATGAGATGATATTAAACACTATATATTTCAATGATTCACGAAGCTGAGGCTTTGATCCGCCTAGCACAATGAGCATGTAAGACGCCATCAGCAGCAATTCAAAGAATACAAACAGGTTGAAAATATCTCCCGTTAAAAAGGCACCGCTGACGCCAGCTAACAAGAACTGTACGCCGGAATAATAGAACAGTCGCTCTCTTTCTTTTCCAATCGTTTGAAAGGAGAAGAGAATTGTGACAAGTCCAACAATTGAAGCGGTTAGCACGAGTAGTGCCGCGAACTGATCGGCCACAAGCGCAATCCCAAATGGTGCTTTCCAGCCGCCCAAATAAAGTGTTTGTATACCACCTGTGAAAATCGTTTGGACCAAATATAAATTACATATAATGGCTGAAAGAGACGCAAAGACACTAAAGCCTCTCGACAGCAGGATGTTCTTATTCATAAAAATCAATAGTGTCGCGGATAGTAATGGAATCAAAATAGGCAGGATCACAAAATTATTCATGCTGATCATTTCCTCTCATTTGATCCATGTCATCTGTTCGCAGCTCTTGGAAGGCACGGAAGGCCATGACGAGCAAAAAGGATGTCACACCAAAAGCAATGACAATGGCTGTTAAAATTAATGCTTGTGGCAATGGATCTACATAGGATGTGAGCCCCTCTTTTAAAATAGGAGGTGCTCCTTTTTTCAAGCCGCCCATTGTTAATAGAAGCAAATGGACGCCGTGACTCAAAACGGCAGTACCGACGATGACCCTTAGAAGGCTTTTTGAAAGCATTAAATAGGTCGCCGCCATAAAAATAATTCCGACGATAATAGACATTAGAAATTCCATTATTCCTTCTCTCCAATCGTTTGAATAATGGTCATGGTGACACCAACAACAACTAAATACACACCGATATCAAACAGTACGGCAGTCGCCAGCTCTGTTTTCCCTAGAAACGGTAGTTGGAAATAATCAAAGGCATGGGATAGAAAAGGTGCACCGAATAGAAATGATCCCATTCCTGTCAGGATCGCAACGAGCAGCCCAGTCGCTGCAACATAAATAAAATTAAACGGGAGAATGCGTCTCACTGTTTTCAGGTCGTAGGCTAAGAGCAGAAGGACGACAGCCCCAGCACTCATCAAGCCGCCAATGAACCCCCCGCCAGGATTGTTGTGTCCCGCAAGAAATAGGTGAAGTGAGAAAAGCAAGATGATGAATGCTGTGATTTTTGTTGTGACTTGTAAGAGCATATCATTCGTATCAATCTTTCTCATCGACGCACTCCTCTCTTTCGTTTTCCTTGAGCTTTTAATAACCCATAAATACCGAGAGCCGCAATGGCGAGCACGGTAATTTCAAAGAGTGTATCAAAACCCCTGAAATCTACAAGAATGACATTGACAATGTTGTCACCGCCTGCAAGCTTGTAGCTGTTTTCAATAAAGTAAGTTGAGATTGTGTCAAGTGACTGCTGGCTTGTGGAAGCGAAAGCTAGACAGGTGACAACAACTCCAACGCCTATTGAAATGATCAAATTGGTCAATTTGAACCTTCTCGTTTTTTGCTTCAAGCTCAACTTTGGCAAATGATAGAAGCAAAGTAGAAACAGCGCAACAGAAATCGTCTCAATAATCAACTGCGTCAGCGCAAGGTCAGGTGCTCTGAAAATCACGAAGAATAATGACAGCGTGTATCCCATGACACCTAAAGCAATAATGGCTGTTAAGCGTGAACGAGCGAATACTGTGGTGACAGTTGCCGCCACCATCACAAGTGAAAGGATGGCTTCATACGTGCCGATTGGTGCAGCCTGCTCCGTTTTGAATGAGAAGGCTTGCTGATAAAACATCAAGCCGCCAATGACGATAATCATGAACCCAAACACATAGACAAGATAGTCACGCAGAAAACCAGTCATATAACTGTTTGTCAGACGATATGAGCCTTTTTCTAAGCCTGTCAGCGAACGATCATATAAAGCGTTAAATGACCATTTTTCTTTAAATATGTTGTACATTGGACGCCATTTTGATAGCGTCAAATAGCCGATCGTGCCGAGCGCAACAACACCTATTGTCATATAAAGCTCTGGCTGGAAGCCATGCCACGCTTCAATTTTCACAGCAAAACGACTTCCTGTTTCAATGGCTTCAGGAATAATCGCCGCAATCGCAGGTTCGATGACAGAATAGGCAAGAATATTAGGGAAAAAGAAGAAAGTGACCACAAG
This sequence comes from Bacillus zhangzhouensis, assembly GCF_000715205.1. Lineage (GTDB taxonomy): Bacteria > Bacillota > Bacilli > Bacillales > Bacillaceae > Bacillus > Bacillus zhangzhouensis. Next base: position 279,930 of record NZ_JOTP01000001.1, read on the forward strand.
TGCAGCTAGAATTATTGGCGGAATGAGCATGCCAATCGGTGCTTCATGCGGTTTTTTCTCCAATTGATCTACATTCAGACGACCTCTAAATGTTTTAAAGACGAGCATCATACTATATATGAACGTAAACACACTAGCGAGCCAAGCGACTGCTGGGAAAATAGCACCCCATGTTGAAACGTCAGTAAAGCTGATGTCAGAGATCCGTATCATACTTGTGAAAAATAGCTCTTTAGTTAAGAAGCCATTAAATGGCGGAAGTCCGGCCATTGAGAATGTACCGATTAACGTAATCGTAAAGGTAATAGGCATGATGGTCATTAATCCGCCTAACTTCCGAATGTCACGAGTACCCGTTTCGTGATCGATAATACCAGCTGCCATAAAGAGACTGCCCTTAAAGGTAGCATGGTTAATGAGATGAAAAATAGCAGCAAGAACGGCTGCGCCAAAAAAGGCAGGATTGTTTTCATGAATCGCAGCTGCGCCTACTCCAAGCATGAGCATAATCATGCCGAGCTGACTAACCGTCGAATAGGCCAGAATGGCTTTCAAATCGTTTTGCCGGACGGCGTGGAATGATCCCCAGAATAATGTGATAAGTCCGACGATAGAAATGGTCCAGAACCATACTTCTGATATAGCAAAGATTGGACTGAAGCGGGCAACAAGATAAATTCCGGCTTTCACCATAGTAGCAGAGTGCAGATAACTGCTCACAGGGGTTGGTGCTTCCATTGCATCAGGCAGCCAGATATAGAATGGGAACTGCGCTGATTTCGTAAAGGCACCTAGTAAGATCAGGATCATGGCAGGAATAAAGTAAGGTGATGCCATAATGAGCTGAAGCTGATTGACTGCTTCACGAATACTGAATGAATCAGTGATCAGGTAGATGAGGATAAAGCCGCCAAGCATAGCTAATCCGCCAAAAACAGTAATAAGCAGTGACTTGGTTGCTCCGTAACGAGAGCGTTCACGCTTATACCAATACCCAATTAAGAGGAAGGAAGAGATACTCGTTAGCTCCCAAAACAAGTAAAGAACCACCATGTTGTCAGAGAGAACGACACCTAGCATTGCGGTCATAAACATTAACAAATACGTATAGAAAGAGCCAAGCTGTTCCTTTTCCTTTGATAAGTAGAAAATACTGTACAACACCACGAGTACGCCAATACCTGTAATTAATAAAGCAAATAACAGGCTAAGGCCATCTACATACACAGTGAAATTCATCCCTAGAGAAGGAATCCATTCAGCTTGTGAGAAAAGCGTTCGTCCATTCGAGGTGATATGGAGCATTTGGATGAAATAGGTAAATAATAGAATGGGCAAGATGAGAACAAACCATCCCGTATGTATACGCCTTACATATTTAAAAAGGAAAGGTACAACAAAGGCAAGTAAAAAAGGTGATAGGATGGCGAAGTGAATAAGCTGCAAGAAAATGAACCTCCTTTGATCAATATAAATTCACGTTCTAAAGAACTGGTAATTAAAATTATAGCGTAAATACAGCCATAGTGCATTGGTTTGAACTGATTTACTGCAAACTGCATTTATTTTGAGTTCTTTTGACCACAAAAAATATTTTATCAAAAATGAAACTCGTTGTATATTGTTTTGTATTTCGTACATGCTTTTCTTAAAGGAGCTGATCAAATGAAACGAAAGATCGCCATCAGCTTAAGCATATTCTGCACGATTTTAGGAGGAGCATTCTTGATTGACCGAAATGATCAAAAAAGGTGGCAAGCAGGGAGTGAATGGCCATTATTTACAGAACATCTTCTCCACATGACCTATCAAGAAGCCAAACAGTATCCTTTTCAGCCTCGAGAATATGTACGAATTGTATTAGCTGATGACTGAGATCATATAGGAGAAAAGAAATATAAAAAAAGCATGTGCTCTTTGAGAGCCCATGCTTTTTAAGTTGTATTTTTTAAGTAAACATTCTAAGTAAGATTGTTGCGCAAATAACAGTTGCTGCCCCGCCAAGACGTGTAGATACTTGTGCGAAAGGCATGAGACCCATTCTTCCAGAAGCTGAAAGGATCGCAACGTCACCAGTACCGCCTAGTCCGCTGTGGCAGCCAGTCACAATCGCAGATTCAACTGGATACATGTTCATTAATTTCCCAACGAAGTAACCAGAACCAACCATTGCTAGTACAACAGAAATACATACGCATACAAATGGAATAGAGATCACAGTTGCTACATCATCAAGCGGAATGTACAGAATGCCAAGACCAACCATAAGAGGCCATGTGAAGCTTCTTGAAACAAACTTGTAGAACTGCTGTGAGCCATTTTGCAGATGCTGAGGCATCACGTTTAAGTATTTGATTAAAGCGGCAAGAACAATCATTAAGATTGGACCTGGAATATGAACAAAGCTTTCTAACAAACCACCAAAGATGAAGGTTGTACAAGCAACGAGTACACCTGCACCCATTAAACCGAAATCAACTTTTGCATCCATATCTGGCTGCTCGAAAATTTCGTTTGCTTCTTTCGATTTCACAAGACGGCCATTCCCGTTCAATTCAGGACGTTTTTCACCAAGCTTCTTCATTGCGCCAGCACAGATAATGGCAATGACGTTCCCAATAACAGCAGCAGGAATTAATTGAGAAATTAATGACTCTGCTGATACACCAAGAATTTGTGAATAAGCAATAGATAATGGCAGAATTCCTTCTCCAACACCACCGGCAATAATCGGTACAATGATAAAGAAGAACGAATGATGCGGTGTGTAACCAACTAAAAGACCAACAAGAATTCCGGCACTCACAGCTGCGATTGTACCTGCAACAAGAGGAACAAACATACGAATAAGGCCTTGTACTAAAACCGTTCGCTGCATCCCGAGAATACTACCTACTACAAGAGCAGAAATATAGAAGTAAAGGAAGTTAGACGTTTTCATAAGAGACGTAACCGCTTCCAATGAGTTCGGATTCAGAACATTAAAAAAGACCAGGAACGATGGTACGAATAAAGAAAGAATCGCCGGTCCACCAATATCTTTTAAGATTGGAATACGTTGTCCTACATCTCCAAGGAAAATCCCCAAAATCATAATAACAGCGAAACCACCAAGCATATTTGCTGGAATTTTATTAAAATAAGCGGCAGTTAAAATAATCGCTGCAAGTACTAAATACACAGGAAGATCAATAACACCAATTTTCCAAGACATGATCTTTCGGAAAACGCTTTTATTATTGTCAGAATCATTTGTAATCGATTTCAATTGTTGTGCATTAGCCACGTAAACACCCCCAAATGCTATTTGTCTCAATTGTAGAAGATTCAATGACACTCTTCTATTTATTAAACTAAATTAAGTGTAATAAAAGTAAAATAAACAGGGGGTTTTATCGTTTTTATCATACAAAAATCCCCTGAAGATAGCTTGTCCTTCAGGGGAGTGATCATACATCGTATTTATCGTTTTCCTTTTAAATAGGGTGTGCCAAGTGCTTTCGGTGCATCTGCACGTCCGATGAAGCCAGTAAGTGCTAGGATCGTAAGCACATATGGGGCAATGAGCATGTACACGTTCGGTATATCTTGAAACAGTGGTAAGAGAGAGCCAATGATGCTTAAACTTTGTGCAAATCCAAAGAATAAAGCAGCGCCCATTGCGCCAAATGGATGCCATTTACCGAATACAAGCGCAGCTAAAGCGATGAAGCCTTGACCTGTAATGGTTGCATGTGAGAAATCAAGTGCGATGGTCGAAGCATAAACCGCTCCGCCAAGACCGCCAAACAGTCCACTAATGAAGACGCCAATATAGCGCATCCTGTACACTTTAATCCCCATTGTATCAGCAGCCATTGGATGCTCTCCAACTGCACGGAGACGAAGACCAAACGGCATTTTAAATAAAACGAACCAAGCAACAACCGCAAGAACTAATGCGAGTATGGATGTATAATAGACATCTTTAAAGAAAATATCACCAATGATTGGAATATCACTTAAAAGGGGAATATCTCCTTTATAGAAAGGCTCTGTAATTTTATCAGTTTGTGCTTTCCCGTAAATGAGTTTCACGACAAACAGTGTAGCGCCAAGCGCAAGCATGTTAATGGCAACACCACTAACCGTTTGATCTGCTCGAAATGTAATGGTCGCTACAGCGTGAATAAGTGAGAACACTCCGCCAATGGCCATTCCGACGAGAAGCCCAAGCCACGGGGTCAAGGCCCCAAACGTATCAGCAAAAAATAAGTTAAAGATAATACTTGAAAATGCTCCGACGACCATCAAACCTTCAAGACCGATATTGACAACACCTGATCTTTCTGAAAAGACGCCTCCAAGAGCGGTTAAAATAAGTGGTGCAGCATAAACAAGTGTAGCTGGGACGATGATTTCAAGAATTTGCAGAAATCCCACTTATTTTCCCCCCTTTTTCTTCATTTGTTGAATGACAAGACGGATAATATAGCTTGAGGCGACGAAAAGAATAATGATCGCAATGACAATATCAACGACCTCAGTCGGAACGCCAGATTCAAGCGGCATGTTTAAAGCACCGACCTTCAAACCACCAAGTAATAGTGCAGCAAGTACGACACCAACGGCTGTATTTCCGCCTAATAAAGCGACGGCGATTCCATCAAAACCTACGCCAGTAAACGAGCCTTTAATGGAGGCATATTCAAACGTGCCAAGCCCTTCCATAGCGCCTGCAAGTCCTGCAAAGGCACCTGAAATGAGCATTGCATAAATGATATTGCGGCGAACGTTCATGCCGGCATAATGCGATGCCTGTTGGTTCATCCCAACAGCTCGCAATTCAAATCCTTTAGAGGTTTTTTGGATAATGACCCACATCACAACTGCCGCAATAATGGCAACAAAAATCCCGTTATGCATACGTGAGAAATCGGTTATTTGCTCAAAAAATCCAGAGCGAAGTGATGCAGTGGCATCAATTTTTTCTGTTTTATCTTTATTATTTGTTAAGACATTTGAGATCAAATAGTTTGTGACATGAAGGGCAATGTAGTTCATCATGATGGTGACAATGACTTCATGCACATAAAAACGTGCTTTTAAAAATCCAGGAATAAAGCCCCATAATGCACCAGCAGCTGCTGCGGTGATGAGTGCAAGCGGCAGATGGATATACATAGGTGCATGGACGGTTGTTCCGATCCATACAGCAGCTACCCAGCCAATGAGCATTTGACCTTCTACCCCGATATTAAAGAGGCCTGTCCGAAATGCAAAGGCAACAGCAAGTCCTGATAAAATATAAGGCGTGACTTGTCTGATGGTTTCTCCCATATAATAGGTTTCACCGAAGACGCCATTCCATAGGGCGCCATAGCCTTCGATGACACTATAGCCGCTTGCAAGCATAATAATGGCCCCAACGAAAAGACCAAGTACAATGGCTATAAGCGGAATCAGCAGATTTGTTAAGCGATTAGACATTTGCTTCTTTCCCCACTTCCTGTTGCGTACTTCCAGCCATTAATAGACCAAGCTCTTGCTCTGTTGTTTCTTTTGGATCAACAATGGCAATAATGCTGCCTTCGAAAATCACAGCAATCTTATCACTAACATTGATAATTTCATCAAGCTCAAAGGAGATGAGCAAAACGGCTTTGCCTGTGTCTCTTTGTTCAATGAGACGTTTATGAACAAATTCAATCGCACCAACATCAAGTCCTCTTGTCGGCTGAGCGGCAATTAATAAATCAGGATTTCGGTCAACTTCACGGCCGATAATGGCTTTTTGCTGGTTACCGCCTGACAGGGCGCGTGCTTCTGTATATTCACTAGGGGTCCGTACGTCGTATTCAGCAATGATTTGTTTTGCTTTTTGATAAATGTTTTTCATATTCATCAAACCAAACTTTGAATAAGGGCGCTGATAATACGTTTGTAAGGAAATATTTTCTCCAATTGAAAAATCGAGCACAAGTCCGTGCTTATGACGGTCTTGAGGAATATGTCCAATACCAGATTCGGTGACCTTACGAGGCGGAAGATTATGAATGGCTTTCCCGTTTAGCATGATCGTGCCGGATTCTGATTTTTTCAGACCTGTAATGGCTTCAATTAATTCAGATTGACCATTGCCATCTACCCCAGCAATTCCGACAATTTCGCCAGCCTTCACTGATAAATTGAGTTGTTTCACGGCTTCAATTCCTCGCGCATCTTTGACAGTGAGATCTTGAATTTGCAGGACCTCTTCAGCAGGAGAGGCTGCTTTTTTGTCTGTTTTAAAAGAAACCTCCCGGCCGACCATTAAGCTTGCAAGCTCGTCTTTATTGGTGCTTTCCACATCAAGTGTACAAATGCCTTGGCCTTTTCGAATAATGGTCACACGATGACAGGCATCCATAATTTCTTTTAGCTTATGGGTAATTAAAATAATGGATTTGCCTTCATTGATTAAGTTTTTCATAATTTGTATGAGTTCTTTTATTTCTTGAGGTGTTAAGACGGCTGTTGGTTCGTCGAAAATCAAAATGTCAGCGCCGCGGTAAAGTGTCTTTAAGATTTCTGCACGCTGCTGCATGCCAACAGAGATGTCAGATACTTTTGCGGCAGGATCTATTTTCAAACCATAGCGGTCAGAAAGCTCTTGCACTTGCTGTATGGCTTGTTCTTTATCAATCTTTCCAAACTTCTTTGGTTCTTTCCCTAAAATGATGTTTTCAGCAACAGTGAATGTATCGACAAGCATAAAGTGCTGATGCACCATTCCGATGCCTAAATCACTAGCATCATTTGGACTAGAGATGGTAACAGGTTTTCCGTGTACCTTGATTTCACCTTTTTCAGGCTGATATAGTCCGAAAAGTACGTTCATGAGCGTTGATTTTCCAGCGCCGTTTTCACCAAGCAGCGCATGAATTTCGCCCTTTTTTAGCTGTAGCGTAATGTTGTCGTTTGCTACAATGCCAGGGAATTCTTTGCGTATATTCAACATTTCAATGACATAATCCACAGGTTTAACCGCTCCTTTTTTAGGGTGCTGATGAAGATAAAAACTAGCAAAAGAAAAGCTGCAAAACAAGGCTGCAGCTTTTCTTTTACCACCTTTTACGAATAAAGAGGAGGTAAAGGAGAGGCAAGGGGATAAGGCGTGCTTATCCCGATGCTCAAATTAAGCTTTAAAATCTTTTAGTTCATCACGTGTTGCAGGGATTTTGACTTCTCCCTTGATGATCTTTTGTTTCCATTCTTCTACTTTCTTCAATACATCTTTGTCAAGGTTGTCCTGAGATGGAGAGATGTCAACGCCGCCTTCTTTCAGACCGTATGTGATCACTTCGCCGCCAGGGAATTTACCTTCTTTTGCTTTCGTCGTTAAGTCTTGTACCGCTGTGTCTACTTTCTTAATCATAGAAGTAAGGGTGACACTTTGCTTTGTTCCAGGTACTTTTCCTTCGTCATACTGGTCTTTATCTACACCGATGACCCAAACTTTACGGTTAGGATCAGCTTTTTTCAGGTTTTTCGCTTCTGTGAAGACACCAGTTCCAGTGCCGCCAGCTGCATGATAAATGATGTCGACGCCAGATTTGTACATGCTTTCAGCTGTTGCTTTACCGATGTCTGCTTTATCAAATGCACCAGCATATTTCACTTCAACTTTTGCTTTCGGGTTAGCTGCTTCAACGCCTGCTCGGAATCCAACTTCGAATTTTCTGATTAATTCAGAGTCAACGCCGCCAACAAAACCGATTTTGTTCGACTTTGTAGAAAGAGCAGCTGCAACACCAACAAGGAATGATCCTTCGTTTTCGTTAAACATAATGCTTGCTACGTTGTCTTTTTTCACTACTGCATCAACGATACCAAAGTGATTTTTTTTGCGTTGATCTGCGATTTCACTAATAGAATCTTGCATTAAGAAACCAATTCCATAAATCAGGTCGAATTTCTCACGAGCAAGTGTGTTTAAGTTTGTTGTATAGTCAGCGTCTGATTTAGATTGTAAGTAATCAAAGCCATTTTTACCTTTTGTTAAATTGTTGTCTTTCCCAAATGCTTGTAGACCTTCCCAAGCTGATTGGTTAAACGATTTGTCATCGACACCACCGACGTCAGTTACCATTGCAACAGTGAATTGATCTTTCTCTTTTTTGTTTTCACCGCTGTTTGAGCCAGAGTTGCCGCATGCTCCAAGGATGGTTCCTGCTGCTACGACTAAGGACAATGCTAGTCCAATTTTGCGCTTCTTCAAAACATAACCCCCTATAAAATTTAAAAGTTTCAGAAAAGTCTCTCGAAAAATGACCGATCTCTTTCTTCTCTTCCTTGTGAAAAGGGTATTTTATCCTGCTTTCTCATGAAACTTATGGAGTGCAGGAGAGAAGATGTGAGACATCAGACTTATATCTCGTTGAACTAATCAATCATAATTTATCATTTCCCAAAGAATAAATAAATAGAAATTTGTTTTATTTTTAAAAAAATGTTAAAAGGTTAAATTCGATGTCTTTTTATAGGCTGAAATATGATATAATGCCGCTTTTGCAATGTGCTCTATTACAGTGGAACCACTGATATCAAGGGGTTTGTTACATCGTATGCCATAAAAAAAACATCTGGCCTTTGTGAAGGTCAGATGTGTCAAATTATAGATATTGCTGAATCAAATTCATATTGCTTGTATTGAGTTTATATTGGAAAACAGGACGTCCAATTGTCCCATACGCCATTTCCACATCAACTACTTCGATGTCCTCAAGAAATTTCAAGTATTTTCTAATTGAGACTTGGGAGATTTCTGTATGATTAGCTAGGTCTTCGGTCGTGAAAGCTTGCTGATCAAATGATTGAATGCTTGTCCAAATGAGTTTTAGGGTGCTTTTGGTCAGGCCTTTTGGCAGAAGGACTTTTTCCGCCTCTGCTTTTTTATGAAAGAGCTTGGCATCTAAATCATTTTGCGAGATGCTGTTCATCGATTGGTACAAGGCGTGTTTTCTTTTATACTCTGCCAAAGCCGATTGGAATCGTTCGAACTCAAAGGGCTTGATTAAATAATCAACGGCTCCGTTTCGCATCGTTTGCTGCACAACGTCGACTTCATTGGCAGCAGAAATGACAATGACATCAACGGAATGATTTTGCTGACGAATTTCTGATAATAGTGCCAGTCCATTTTGTCCAGGCATATAAATATCGAGCAGTACAAGATGAATGACTTCTGTTTTTAATAAGTCTAGTGCCTTCTGAAAGGAGGTGGCGATCCCCTTTAACTCAAAGCCATTTATCTGGGTCAGGTAGCGTTTGTTTAGCTCCCCAACCATTGGGTCATCTTCTACTATTAACACATTAATCATGTGAATCCTCCTTTTGTTTATACGGAATGCGGAGACTAAAGGTCGTTCCTTCTCCTTTTTCACTCGTAACAATCATATGTCCGTTCAATTTTTTGATGCTTTGGTCAACGAAGTAGAGCCCGAACCCTCTGTCTTCTCCTTTTGTTGAAAAGCCTTGATCAAACATGATGTTCTGTTCTTCTTTTGTCAGACCGACACCTGTGTCCGTAATTTCAATATGAAGCTGCTCCTGGACGTATCGGAATGAGATCGAGATGTTTTTGATATCTGTATGAGAAACAGCATCGAGTGCGTTATTTAACAAGTTGCCAATAACGGTAATGAGATCATGCGTCACTGCTGGGTCCTCTGCGTTTGGGACTTGTGTGCTGCAAATAACTTCTAAGGTAGCGCCTTGTTCCCTGATGTAGCTTTGTTTTCCAAGTAAAAATCCTGCTAAGACAGAGTTTTTCACATGGTTGATGATTTCATTTGTTTCTGTTTGCTGATAAATCGCAATGTCTTTGATATAGGTGCCAAGGTCATCGTAATTTTTGAGCTGGACCAATCCTAAAATCACATGAAGCTTGTTCATGAATTCGTGTGACTGGGCACGAAGGGCATTGGCATACATCTTGACGCCGCTTAGCTGCTCAGCGAGGTGTTTGACTTCTGTTTTGTCACGGAAGGTAGCAATCGCTCCAACAATCTCACCTTTTACCGTAATCGGCACCTCGTTAAAGACAAGTTCCAGTCCATTCATTCTCACGTCACGATCAAGCAGAGGCTTGCGTGTTTCAATCACTTGCTTTAAGCCGCTTGAAGGGAGGAGAGTCTGAACATCTTGTTCTCTAGGATCAACTTGAATGCCCATATTATGAAAAAGACGTTTGGCTTCTAGATTGGCGAGCTTAATCTTACCGTGCTGATCAACGGCAAGAATGCCTTCTTTTGTTGAGTCTAGCATGGCGCTTCGTTCTTTTAATAATGTGGCGATTTCATCTGGCTCCAGTCCAAACATAATCTTCTTCACTTTTCGTGCAACAATGAGTGCACCGATAATGCCAGATAGAAGGCTAAGCGATGTGACGAAGTAGAGTGGGAGTAGGCTTTGGTGAATAATCAAGTCAATTTCCTTTAACGTAATCCCTACTGCCACAGCCCCGAGCTGCTTTCCATCTTGATCATAAACAGGAACAAAAGCACGCATGGACCTGCCTAGTGTTCCAGAAGCTGTACTAATATGTTCTTTTCCCTGTAATGCTGCTTTTTCATCACCGCCAGCAAACGGCTTTCCGATCTTCTGCGGATTCGGATGTGTTTTGCGGATGCCGTTCATATCCATGACGACAACAAATTCAGTTTTGGTGATTTGCTGAACACTTGTTGTATATTTACGCAGTGCTGAGTATGAATGCTTTTCTAATGATTTCGCCGTGATCGGTGCCTCTGCGACCATTTTGGCAGTGGAGAGGGCAATGTCACGTTCCTGCTGATGAATGTTCTTGGCTGTTTCCGACCATATCGTAAAGAATGTGATACAAAGGGAGATCAGGACAACGATACAGACAAAGATCGTCAGCCGTGTTTGCAGTCTTAAAGTTTTTTTCACGAGTATACCCCTAACGCACGATTTTTTCGTAATAGTAATACTTTAACGGGAAAATGTAAGTTTGTGAAGGAATGTACGTGCAAAATCACAAATTTGATTTTGTTCCCAGTTTACGTTGAAAGCATCTTGTCAATCCGTTTTAAGTGAGCCATAATAAATGTGAGCTTATGAGAAAGGAACTATTTATGAAAAATACATATTTGACTGGATATTTTCCGCTGATTTCTATTTTACTATTCAGCTCTGCTTTTTCGATTTTCACAGTAGGCATCATCACTGATTTCTTGACTCAGGCAGGTATTTTAAAAGGAATGCTTGAGTTCTTTTCAGAACAGGGCATTCGTCTTGCTCTCTTTGCCGCATGTGCACTTGTTTATTTTATGATCTTATCTGCTTTAAAACTGATTGCAGATACGGTTTTAGAGTTGGCTTTACTCTTTTTCGCAAAGGACCCTGAAGGGGAGAACTTAAAGAAAATTCGGATTGCATCCGTTGTTTATTTGTTTGCCAGCTTACTTGCATTTCTGTTGACACAGCAGCTTATTTTGCTTGTGGGACTTTTTGTTTTAGCAAGTCTTGTCTATTTTATCTGGGTTGTCGTCCGCATTTATCAATCGCTTTCTATGCTGAATTTAATTGGATTTATGATGTTTATTTTGCTATTTTGGGCCACGTTTTTGATCGGCATTTTGTACTTATTTATTAAGCTTTATAACAGTGTGATGGCGAGTCTGCCTGCTTAAACAGACGAAAGAAAGCATCCTCCGATGATGGAGGATGCTTTTTTTTTATGGTAGAAACCGTTTTTTGATATTGGGTGTAGGCATCATACAGGATGTTTTTTGACCAAACCATTTGTAGCGATTTTTCGCGATCAGCTGATAAAACCAATCACGGATTGGACGCGGTATGGCGAGGAGCAAATAGCTCCATCTGTATATGCCTTTTAAATGCCGTGCAGCTTTTAAAATGCCTGTCGACTTCATATAAAGGGTGCCTTCTTCAATATAAATAAATGAATTGAACTCATCTAAAGGCAAACCATGTTCTTGTAAAATTCGCTGCCCTGTATCTGATTGTAAAGAAGCAAACATCATCCGCTCATTCGGATCGCGCTTAATCACAAACTGAACAGCACCGCTGCACACGTTGCAGACACCGTCAAATAAAATTAAATGGGGTGGATGTGTTGAATGCATCGCAATCAAACCTCCTGTTTATCTGGCGTATTGCATCGTATTTTTCCAAATACGTAAGTGCGGGCTTGAGTTATAAATAGATTCAACCGTCCCTCTATCTCTTCCGACCCATACACCCATTGTGTATTGATCTGTCAGTCCAACAAACCAAATGTCTTTGTAGTCATTGGATGTCCCCGTTTTACCACCAATGTAAGGGGAATTGAAATTCGCTTTTTTCCCTGTTCCACTTTTCACAACGGAGGCAAGCAGCTTGCGCATCGTTTCATTTGTACGCTGAGAGTACACTTGCTTCGGCGATTCTTTCCATTTGTAAAGGGTTTTGCCGTTTAAGTCTGTCACCTTTGTGATTGAATGACTTTGCGTGTAGGAACCTTGATTACCAAAGACGGTATACGCATCTGTTATTTCTAGCGGTGAGAAGCCTTTCGTAAATCCTCCAAGTGCAGAAGGAAGGCGATAATCATCCGCTACAATATGTTCGAATGAGAACTTCTCTAAATAGCTGAAGCCTTTTTTGACACCGACTGTATCCAGCATTCGGATCGCAGGGGTGTTATAAGAATTCTTAAAGGCTGTTTCAAGTGTGACTGTTCCATACGTTTTATCATTATAGTTCTGCGGACAGTAACCGCTGCTGCAAAACTTGCCGGCACTGATGGTGCTTGAAGCCGTTGCACCGGTTTGATCAATATAAGGACCATAGTCTAAAAGCGGCTTAATCGCGGAACCAGGCTGTCTTTGCGCTTGATAGGCGTAGTTGAAATCAAACTTTTTATAGTTTTTCCCGCCAGCAAGTGCGACAATTTGATGGGTTTCATGGTTAATGACTGCTGATCCGCCTTCCACACCTTGATAGGGCAATTGAGCATTGAGTTGATAAACCGCTCTTTGCTGTAAGGAAGGATCAAGTGCTGTATAAATCTTCACGCCATCTTGGAGCAGGGCACTGACCTTTTCAGATAATTCCTTTTGAATGGCTGTTTTCGCTCCTGCAGTTTTTGCTTTCTTCAATCGTTTTGTAAAGCCTTCCTGATCAGACACAAGATCGGTAAATTCCTCATTGGCATATGTCACATAGTCAGGGTAAAGATTTTTCTTTTCGCTTAAAGACAGGATGATTTTTTCTTTGACGGCTTTTTTGTATTGTTTCTTGGTGATGACGCCGTCTTTCTTCAAAATACCAAGCAGCCGTTCTTGGCGTTTCTTGGTGTGTTTGAATTGTTTCAATGGGTCATACAGCGTCGGGTTGTTTGGAATAGCAGAGATAAAGGCCATCTGTGCAAGCGTCAAAGAACTAAGCGGCTTATCAAAATAGTAATTAGCCGCAGAACCAACACCATAAACACCGTTACTGAAATAAATCGTATTTAAATAGCTTTCGAGAATTTCATCTTTCGTGAATTTCCGCTCTAGTTCATAGGAATAGAGCAGCTCTGTAAACTTTCGGCTGAACGAACGTTCATGGCTTAAATATAAGTTACGGGATAACTGCTGTGTGATGGTACTGGCTCCTTGGCTAATGCCATGGTTTTTGACATTTGCAGCAAGGGCACGGACAACACCCATAAAGTCAATGCCTTTATGGTCATAGAAGTTGCGGTCCTCTGAGCGAAGGAACAGCTCCTTCACAGGATCAGGAATTTTATCGTATTTCACGAAAACTCTGTTCTCATCGTTCGATACGATCTCGGAGATAAGAGAACCATCCCGATCATACATATAACTGTTTTGGGAAAAATCTATCTTTTCCAGCTTGATTTTTTGATCAAGCACTTCGTTAACAGGCTTTACACTTGCAGCTTCTTCCTTTGATAGATAAAAAGTCAGAACAAATAATGGGATGAGGGCAGCAAGTAATAACCAACCAATGATTGCACGAAACATGAGGTCACTCACTTTCTTCAGATTTCTAGCCATATCGTACCATTCTTTTGCGAATACGAGAAGGTTATTTTTAGAAAAGAATGGGCGTGAAGTCTAGTGGAGAAGGCATCTAGACAGGAAAAAAGAGTATCTGATGCTGGATCAGACACTCCTTTCTTTTGTCTTTGATTGTGAGCGAACCGCCCATAAAAATAACGCGCCAAAAAGAAAAATGCCGGCGGTCACATAAAAGACAGCTGGAATCCCGTAATGACTTGCTACAATGCCGCCAATGACTGGACCGACGACATTCCCGAGAAAACGGAAGCTGACATTGTATCCGAGCACTTCCCCTTGCATGGAGGCAGGTGCTTTAATTCGAATATATGCCGTCGTACACGGAATAATCCCGCCTAGTGCCATTCCGTACAGAAAACGGAAAATGACTAACATCACGTAGGAATCTGCCATTGCTTGCGGGATGAATAAAATAGAAGAGAGGATGAGCAGGGCAAGCAGCACCTTATCATGTCCGATTCGATCTCCAAGATCTCCCCATTTTCTCGTAAATAGCAAATTTCCAAGTCCTGTTGCAGAAAACGCCAGTCCCGCATAAAAGGCGAGATTGACCGGGCCATGCAAATCATGAATGTATAAAGCTAAAAGTGGCTGAATGCTAAAGTTCCCTACTTGTGTAATGAACGTTAAAAGCATCGTGACGACAAGCAAAGGCTGTTTGAAAATATGAACGAGGACATCTTTTCGTGAGTAAGTGACGCGCTTTGCTTCTTTTGAGCGGATCGGATGTTCCTTCACACCGAAGATAATGACAATAGCCGACACATAAATGACAGCGGCTGTTAAGAAAAACGTATAAATGAAGCCAACGCTGTCTGCCATGAAGCCGCCCATTAAAGGACCGAACAATCCTCCGGCGACATTACTCATTTGCATGGTTCCTAGTGTTTTACCGGCCGTTGCCTTTTCAGTCTGAGCAGAGATCAGCGCCATTGAAGTAGAGATAAATCCTGTTACAAGCCCCATGAAGAGCCGTAGTGCGAATAGCTGATAAACGGTTTGAACAAGCCCCATTAACAGAATACTTGTTGCAATCCCAATGCCGTTAATCAGCAAAATCTTTTTATAACCGTGCCTGTCACCAATTCGTCCCCAAATTGGAGAAATCAGAAAGGCCGTTAAAAACGTGACCCCAAAGACATAGCCGCTCCATCTTTGGACAAATTCATTCGAATAGCTGCTATCAAGAGATTCTATGTAAAGTGATAAAAAAGGGACGATCATTGTAATGCTGGCAGAGACAAAAAAGTTCACAAACCACATGATGTACAAGTTTTTTTTCCTGTTTGTGATAGAGACCACCTTCTTTATTTATTTCGTGTTCCTTAATAATTATAAAGGAAAATAAGCGATCTTTCATCTGATGAATAGGTTGGGCATAGTGAATCTGCATTATTTTCAAGAAAATGAAGTGATTTCAAGGTCCGTCTTAATATAATGATATCAGGATGAAAAACAGACGAGAAAGTGGGGTGAGACTGGTGGAACAGAAGACGCTGCTTGTGGTCGATTTTGAATTTACGATGCCTGATGGAAAATATCATCCACAAAATTTTTACCCTGAAATTATTGAGGCTGGGGTAGTGAAAGCAACAAATGAAACGATCATAGACACGTTCTCAAGCTACGTCAAACCGAAAAAGTTTCCGAAGCTGACAAAGCGCTGTAAAACCTTTCTCGGAATTACGCAGCAGGATGTAGAGAGCGGGATTTCATTTGAGGTGTTTATTGAGAAGCTCGTGTCACTTGATGGGGGCGAAGACTGTGAAATTATCACATGGGGAAATATGGACATGAAGGTACTGAAGCAAAACTGTATGCTCAATCACATTACCTTTCCTTTTAAAGGAAAGATGCGGGACCTGGCTTTTGAATATAAAACGTTTTTTGGTGATAGAACACTTACAGGGCTGCGAAAAGCGGCAAAGGAGTACGGCAGTGAAGGAGCTGGTAAGCATCATAAAGCACTCGATGATGCCATGACCACTTATCAGCTGTTAACCCTTTTTGAAAAAGACAGAGCCTATGTGGAAAATCCGCAAACAACCAAAATTGGTGAACTCATCGACTTCTCTCACTTTTTTGATTCGACTGATTAGCGGGCGTCTTCTGGAAAATAATCTTTTTCAAGAGAAGATAGGCATGCTCTTGATTTTTCAGCCCATTTGGAATCATCCGCACTAAGCGTTTTTTTCAATTTGTCTACGGCTTCTTTCAGTGACAATTGATAATCAGGTATGTCGCCATCGTAAGGCTTCACCATATGATGAGGGATATTCGTCTGTTCTCTATAGGCCAAAGCTCGCCTCTCCTGAAAAAAGGGCACGTCTGCTTCTTTAGGATGATGCAGGTCGCCTTGAGTGGGATGTGTCAGAACCGCTTTTACTTGAACGAGATAGGTCGATGGCTTAACTGCGGTCACTTCCCCAACGTAAACACCTGTTTTGTAAAAACCTTTCACAACTTGTCCAATTTGAATGTCTGTCATGTGAAATTCCTCCATTTCCTTCTCGCGGGAAGGTATTTCATTTCTTTTAGCCAATATAGTGAAGTAAACGAGCAAAAGGGGGAATGGCGAATGATGTCGTTCATCGCACTTTTTCTACTGTATTTTCCTGAAGATAAAAGGGAGTACATCCCAGCGGCAATCACCACCGTGCTTTTCTTTATTGCTGCATTTATTTGCTTTCGTCTAATCGTTCGTGCGTCTAAGAAGCAGGAGCAGATAGATGAAAAAAGGACAAAAAAAATGGATTGATCATTTTCTTCTTGTGTCTTCAGGAAACTTCACGGTGACTGTTGTACCAGACTGTAGCGAGCTTTTGAAACGAATGGTTCCATGGTGATTTTCTATGATAGAAAAAGTCACTGTCAGCCCAAGTCCAGTCCCTTTATTTTTCAAGGTGTAATATGGTTCGCCAAGCTTTTTCATTTGGCTTTCTGTCATGCCTACACCGTTATCAATGAAATAAAGGCATATTTTATGATTTTCTTTTGAAGCAAAAAGTTCAACTTTCCCTTCGTGATCGGGGGCGGCTTCAATCGCATTTTTGATTAGATTAATCATGACTTGCTTGATCTTCGTTTCATCACCTTGAATGTATAAGTCTGGTTCAATGGATTGATGAATCGTGACCGATTTGAAATTCGCATAGGATGTCATCAGCGATGCACATTCCTCAAGTAATTTAGACAGATTGAGAGATTCAATTTGATAATAGTTTTGTTTTGCAATATCAAGATAACTTGTGATAATGTCCTGCGCGCGGTCTAACTCGGACAGGACGAGATTTTTATAATCCTTATTGGTCGACGGCTCCTTTGCATTGTCACTAGAAAAGAGTAATTGAATAAACCCTCTCACAACTGTAAGCGGATTGCGTACTTCATGGGCGACACTTGCAGCGAGCTCACTCACAATGGTCAGCTTTTCTGACTGGACGAGCTGTGTTCTCATTTGCGCATTTTCTTTGACGAATTCAATGGAATAGATACTTAGTACAAGAAAGAATATGTAGTAAAGGGTTGAGAAAAATAACTCAAGGAACTTTTGCTGCATAATAAAGGCTGGGCTATATTCCATTAAGCTGACCGCAAACAATCCAATGTAAATAAACATTCCTTTGGATAAACCAATGAGTACTCCGGAAATCAGCTTTTTCAGCTTCGGATATTGACGCCATTTCCGGTAGAACAGGAAAGGGATGAAAAAGTAAATCGGTACAACGATGAGTCCAACCCATAAAAAAGAGCCATACATCACGAATTTGACAATGGAGCTAAACAAGATAGCGACGATTCCAGCAGTGTACCCTCCGTATAAAATGGCAAGTACAAGGGGAATGGATTGAAGCCCCGTCTGCAAATCTAAAATCGAACCAACTGGATATATAATACATAGAGCTGAAGAGATGGATGCAAATATTGTGATGAGCAGTTTATTCCTTTTTGGGAAATGAGCAGGGGTCCGGCTTAGCCATAGCGCATGATATAAAAAGATTGGAAATAGAATAAAAGATACATGGAGCAGAAAATCCTTGAACATTTCCATTTAAATGCTCTCCTCGTAAATAATAGTAATTCCTCTCATTATATCATTTCATGTACAAAGTAGATATGATAAAAGGAGGGTTTTTTTCTTTAAAAAGAACACCCGCTAGGATGTTCTTTTGTATAATTGGTCTTATTTCGTTCATAGAGTGAACGCTTGATGAAGGCGTTTCAGACCTTCTTTCACCGTTGAAAGAGGACAGCCGAGATTCATCCGAATAAAGCCGTCTCCTTCAAGCCCATACACGTGTCCAAGCTCTAGAATGACTTTCCCCTTTTTGAGCAAATTCCGTTTCAATTCCGCTTGAGTCAATCGATAATCACGAATGTCCAGCCACAATAAATAAGAAGCATCTGGTTTCATATAACGCATATTCGGAAGATGTTCGTCAATATAGTCCATGGCAATCTTCATATTGTTTTCGAGATAAAGAACAAGTGAATCGAGCCACTCATCCCCCAGGCGATAGGCCGCTTCCATCGCAGGAATGGCAAATGCATTCAGTTTGGACAGCCCGTTTCTTTGCAATTCATGAGTGAAAAGGGTTCTTTTTTCTTCATCGGAAATGATAATGGCAGATGCCTGGAGCCCAGCTAAATTAAATGTTTTACTCGGCGCAATACAGGTCACTGTGATATGTTCTATGTCGTCAGAAAGACTAGCAAAAGGCACATGCCGCTTCCCGGAAAGCATCAGATCAGAATGAATCTCATCTGAAACGACTGTTACACCATGCTGCACACATAAGTCTCCTACTCGTTTTAATTCGTCTTTTGACCACGCTCTCCCAGAAGGATTATGCGGATGACAAAGGAACATCAGCTTCGCTTGTGGTCTGCTCAGTTTTTCCTCTAAATCATCAAAATCCATCATGTACCGGTTGTTTTCTATTTTTAAAGGATTGGTTGAGACCGTACGCCCATTCCTTTCAATCATTTGATAAAAAGGCGTATACACTGGTGACTGAATGATCACTTCATCATTCGGTGCTGTAAAGGCTTGGACAGCAAAACTAAGTGCCGTCACGATACCTGGTGTGAAGGTGACAGCATCTGTCTGAATCGTCCATCCATGTCTTCTTTTGAGCCAGTCAGCCACTGCCTGCTGCGTATCCTGATCCTGAAATGCATAGCCAAATACGCCGTGATCTAATCGTTCTTTTAATGCATCAAGGACGACTTGGGGCGCTTTAAAATCCATATCTGCCACCCACATCGGCAGTGCATCTGTTGTGAGGAACAAAGACTCTGCTTGATCCCATTTCACTGATTTTGAACCTTTACGTATGATCTGTTCGTCGAAATTCATGAAACCCACCTCTAGCCGTTTTTCAACCATTGTTGGTTGTGCTAAAATAAACATCACAAAATTTATTATAAGCGGTGATACCCATGAAAGATAGTCAAGCTGTAGAAGAGATGATTCAATTCATTAAGGCATGGGACCCTTTTCATTATGGAGAGGACTTTTATGAAACGGAGCCTGCTGACGTCATCAGTGCGTTATACGACGCAGAGGACCCGTTATCTTTAGCAAAAGAGATTCAAGCCATTTACCATCACTCATTTGAGCAGCTTCTTCCGATAGAGAACTGTCAAGATATAGCGAATCAGCTTTTTGTCATAAGAGACAGCAGCTCCTGCTCACGCTAAGACAGGCTGAAATTGCCGATTTGATCAGACACAAAGACCGGATTTTCCTCAGGAATGAGGTGCCCGGTTTTTTTTAATGCATGTAAGGTCGAATGCGGCAGATCTTTGTGCAGTCTTTCGCCTACTTGAATGGGAACGATCCGATCTTCCTTGCCCCAAATGAGCAGCACGGGTGTCTCCATTTTCTTTAGGACATCTGACGTCAAATCACCTTCTCGGTGCCGCACCAAACGTAAAAGACCTCTAAAGATTTTATCATCAGAAAAAGGCTTTAAATATCCGTCCACCATCTCTTGATCAATAATCGAATGATCATGCACAACAGCGGTTAAATTATTCATAATGCCTTGCTTTAAAAGTTTTCTTTTTAGAAATAGATAAAAATAAGGAATATACGTGCTATAAACAAGCGATCTTCTGGACTTATTCAAATACCCTGAGCTGCATAAAAGAACCGCCTTTTCAAATAGGTCTGGGCGTTCGGAAGCAGCGTATAAGGCAATTTGTCCGCCCATTGAATGACCCACTAGAATTGCATGCTGAATCTGCAAGTAACCGGCTAGTTCAATAATGATCTTGCCCATATTGCGATAGCTGTAAATAAAGGTATTCGACTTCTCAGACTGCCCAAATGGAGGCAGATCGATCGCAATTAAATTGAAGTCTTGTTTCAGAAGCGGGATGAGCTTACGATAGCTGAAAGTAGAAGAGAAGAGACCGTGAATCAAGATCAATGTCTTCTTTCCCACATTTGGATAGTGCTCGTAATAGATATCTAAACCGAATTTACTTTTCATATAAGCTGGCTGAACAATGTCCACACTCATCACTCCGATACTCACTCTCTGTTAGGTGACTGTATTGTACCCTAAAAAGTGGGTTTTAAGCTACGATTAGAATCTTTTCCCTGCTTAGCATAATGGGAAAAACGTGCTATAATGTTCAGAAGATTTTTTAAAACTAGCTTTTACATGCAGAGGTGTGAATTCAAATGAAACTAACAGAAAAAGAAACTGAAATATTAGAGATTTTAGATGAAAACAGCCGCGCCGATTTAAATACAATTGCGAAAATGGCAGGTGTGACAACAGAAGAAGCCGAAGCCATTATTCAAAAACTTGAAGATCAAAAAGTCATTATTGATTATTCGACCATGATTGACTGGCGTAAAGTGGATGGTCACGAAGGCGTCACAGCCATGATTGATGTGAAAGTGACACCGAAAAGAGGCGTCGGATTTGATGAAATTGCTGAACGCATTTACAGGTTTCAAGAAGTTGAGTCCGTATATTTAATGTCAGGTGTATACGATCTTTCTGTTGTGATCCGCGGAAGATCCATGTCTGATATTGCCCGCTTTGTATCTGAAAAATTATCGACACTTGATTCCGTTGTTTCAACAACTACCCACTTCATTTTGAAAAGATATAAACATGATGGGAAAGTGTTTGAAACAGGAGACGATGACAAAAGAATCGTGGTGTCTCCTTAAATGAAAAAGTCTTATTTATCTGAAACGGTACAAAGCATTCAGCCGTCAGGTATTCGGAAATTTTTTGATCTCGCAGCCACAATGGAAGGGGTCATTTCCCTTGGTGTCGGCGAACCAGATTTCGTGACAGCTTGGAATGTCAGAGAAGCAAGCATTATGTCATTAGAACAAGGACTTACCTCTTATACGGCGAATGCAGGTCTGTTGTCTTTGCGAAAAGAACTGAGCCACTATTTATATAAGCGATTTCACATCGATTACAGTCCTGAAGAAGAACTCATTATTACGGTAGGCGGAAGTCAGGCCCTTGATTTAGCCTTTCGCGCAATTTTAAACGGTGGCGATGAAGTGATCATTCCAGAGCCTTGTTTTGTAGCGTATGGGGCACTGACGACACTTGCAGGCGGAGTACCTGTCTATTTAAGTACATCGGCTGAAAAAGATTTCAAAGCTGATTCTGCGGATCTTCGCACGAAGCTGACGCCTAAGACAAAAGCCATCTTACTGTGCTCTCCATCAAATCCAACAGGATCTGTTTACTCAAAGGAAGAGCTCGAAGATATTGCCCAATTTGCAAAAGAGCATGACCTTTTAATCATCACCGATGAAATTTATGCAGAGCTGACGTACGATGAAGCTTTTACAAGCGTTGCGGCGATTCAAGATATGAAGGAAAGAACGATCTTGATTTCAGGCTTTTCAAAAGGGTTTGCCATGACAGGCTGGCGCTTAGGATATGTGGCAGCACCACCTATACTGCGCGAGGCCATGCTGAAAATACACCAATATTCTATGATGTGTGCTCCGTCTATGGCACAATATGCGGCAGAAGAAGCACTGAAAAATGGACTTGAAGATGTAGAGAAAATGAAGAAAAGCTACAGAAGACGCCGCAATTTGTTTGTCGGCTCTCTCAATGAACTTGGACTGACATGTCACCAGCCAAATGGAGCCTTTTACGCCTTCCCATCCATCAAAGGCACCGGCATGTCTTCAGAACAATTTGCTGAGGAGCTGCTGCTAAGCGAGAAAGTAGCCGTTGTTCCGGGAAGTGTATTCGGTCCAAGCGGTGAAGGTCATATTCGCTGTTCATATGCTTCGTCACTCGATCATCTTCAGGAATCACTGTCAAGAATCCAGCGCTTCTTGCAGGATAGACAAGTGAAAAAAGAAGCACCGGCCATCTTAAAATAAAAAAAGGCATCAATCCATATGGACTCATGCCTCACAAATTAGGGGGGAATACTAGAAAGCATTCTTGTTTTCAGGTATTCCCCCTTTTGATATGATCTAAACCCTTTTAAAAAAAATTTTGCGTAACTGACCGTTCTATGATATAGTTTTTAATTGCGTATAAACGAATATTAAAACATTTATTTAGGAGTTGTTATCATGGCGACAAAGTTTGAAGTAGGCAGTGTTTACACTGGTAAAGTAACAGGATTACAAGCGTATGGTGCGTTTGTTGCATTAGATGAAGAAACTCAAGGACTTGTGCATATTTCTGAAGTAACACATGGTTTCGTAAAAGACATCAACGAGCATCTTTCAATTGGTGACGAAGTTCAAGTGAAAGTTCTTTCTGTTGATGAAAAAGCTGGTAAAATCAGCCTTTCTATCCGTGCTACACAAGAAGCACCTGAAAGAAAAGAAAGCAAACCAAAGAAACAAAGACCACAGCAAGTGAAAGAAGAAGCTGCTACACCACAAGGTTTCAATACGCTTAAAGATAAACTTGAAGAGTGGATTGAGCAGTCTAATCGTAAAGACTTAATCAAGAAATAAAAAAAGCACCGCTTCAAACGGTGCCTTAGGCTGCCTCGTGTAGGCGGCCTTTTTTATGTCTTTTTAGCGAACCTCTGGATTCGGCTCGTCGCGGCGAACAGCTTCTTCGCTTGGCTTGAACAATAGACCAAGATTAACAAGACCTGCAATTCCAACAAGACCATAAATAATACGTGATAATGCAGAGCCTTGTCCGCCAAAGATCGCTGCTACTAAGTCAAATTGAAAAAAGCCGATTAGTCCCCAGTTAATAGCACCAATAATCGTGAGCACGAGGGCAATACGTTGAATAGCACTCATCGTGATTCCTCCTTTCGCTACAGCATCAATACATTTATATTTTGCAGATTTTCAGCCAAACTATGCGTAAGAAAATGGATTAAAGCAAATTACTTTACTTTTGGAATGAATGAGGCGCATAATGTAGCGCGAGGAGGAGATCACATGGATCGATTTACTTATTGGAACCCAACGAAATTAATTTTTGGAAAGGGAGAAGTATCAGCCCTTTCAGATGAACTCAAACACTACGGAAAAAACGTATTGCTCGTATATGGTGGAGGCAGTATTAAACGAAACGGCCTTTATGATCAAGTTGTCAGCATCTTAAAAGAATCAGGAGCTGCAATCACTGAACTTGCTGGTGTTGAGCCGAACCCGCGCTTAACAACGGTAAGAAAAGGGGTTGAGCTTTGCAAAGAGAACCAAGTTGATTTTATTTTGGCAGTCGGTGGCGGTAGTGTCATTGATGCAACGAAAGCAATCGCAGCTGGTGCAAAATATGATGGAGATGCTTGGGATATCGTTACACGTAAGCATGTCCCAATGGAAGCGATCCCGTTCGGTACTGTATTAACACTTGCCGCAACAGGCTCTGAAATGAACTCTGGATCCGTCATCACAAACTGGGAAACAAATGAGAAGTATGGCTGGGGGAGTCCAGCAGTCTTCCCTAAATTCTCTATTCTTGATCCAGTAAACACATTCACTGTACCGAAAAATCATACGATTTATGGAATGGTCGACATGATGTCACACGTGTTTGAACAATATTTCCATCACACGGAAAATACACCTTATCAAGATCGTATGTGTGAAGGACTTCTACGTACCGTCATTGAAACGGCACCGAAGCTGATCAACGATCTAGAGAACTATGAGCTGCGTGAAACCATCTTATTCACTGGTACAATTGCACTCAATGGAATGCTTTCAATGGGCGCACGTGGTGACTGGGCATCTCATAATATTGAGCATGCGGTATCTGCTGTCTATGATATTCCTCATGCAGGCGGACTTGCGATCTTGTTCCCGAACTGGATGAAGCATGTCATTCAAGAAAACCCAGCCCGCTTTAAACAATTAGCGGTGCGTGTATTCGATGTAGACCCTGCGGGCAAAACAGACGAAGAAGTAGGCTTAGAAGGGATCGAAAAACTGTCTGCTTTCTGGACAAGCCTAGGTGCACCAAGTCGTTTAGCTGATTATGATATCAACGATGAGAAAATGGATTTAATTGCAGACCGTGCAATGGCACGCGGTGAATTTGGTCAATTTAAAAAGCTAAACAAAGAAGATGTCCTAGCCATTTTGAACGCTTCTTTATAATCGAACAACAAAAGATAGCTGCTTTCGAGCAGTTATCTTTTTTTTTTGAGTTCAACGCGTACTTATGTTACAGTAGTCTTTCATGTTTTTGGATATATTCGTTGTAAGGAGATGTTTCAACAGATGGAGAACTTTATTTACTATAATCCAACGAAATTAATGTTTGGAAAAGGACAACTAGAAGGACTCAAAAGCGAACTCGCTCGTTATGGGAAACGAGTGTTACTTGTATATGGTGGAGGAAGTATTAAGAAAAATGGTCTTTATGACAATGTCATTAGCGCGTTAAATGAAGCAGAAGCTGAAATATTTGAGCTGTCTGGCGTTGAACCGAACCCTCGCCTCACAACGGTGAAAAAGGGAGTAGACATCTGCCAAAAGGAAAAAATCGATTTCTTATTAGCAGTTGGCGGCGGAAGTGTCATCGACTGTACAAAAGCGATTGCAGCTGGAGCAGAGTATGAAGGTGATGTTTGGGATATTATCTCAAAGAAAACAACCGCTCAAAAAGCATTGCCGTTTGGCACCGTGCTGACGCTTGCGGCGACAGGTTCAGAAATGAACCCAGACTCTGTGATTACAAACTGGGAAACGAATGAAAAATATGTGTGGGGCAGTTCAGTAACTCACCCTGCCTTTTCTATTCTAGACCCTGAGCATACGTATTCTGTGCCAGAAAACCAGACTGTTTATGGAATGGTCGATATGATGAGCCATGTCTTCGAGCAATACTTCCATAATGTAAAAAACACGCCTTTACAGGATCGGATGTGTTTTGCTGTTCTTCAAACGGTGATCGAAACAGCACCAAAACTGCTTGAAGACTTACAAAGCTATGAGCATCGTGAAACGATTCTTTATGCAGGAACCATTGCGTTAAATGGGACGCTGCAAATGGGCTACTTTGGAGACTGGGCGTCTCATACGATTGAGCATGCTGTATCGGCTGTCTATGACATTCCGCATGCAGGTGGACTTGCAATCCTCTTCCCGAATTGGATGCGCCATACACTTGATCATAATGTGGAACGTTTCAAACATCTCATGCTGAGCATGTTTGACATCGAAACAGAAGGAAAAACAGATCGTGACATCGCATTAGAAGGAATCGATAAGCTGTCAGCCTTCTGGACAAGCCTCGGTGCACCAAGCCGTTTAGCAGATTATGATATTGGTGAAGATCAACTAGACAAAATTGCCGACATTGCGGCGAAAGAAATGGAATACGGTGGTTTTGGAAACTTTATGAAACTAAACCGTGATGACATTCTATCTATTTTGAAAGCCTCTTTATAAATCGGAATGCCGCTTCTCATGAAGAGAAGCGGCTTTTTGCTGCGCCAGTGACGATCACTTGATTTCAATAGCTAGTTCCGCTAAAGTGGAAGGGATAGAACTAACGTAATGGAGGGCTTACAAGCGATGACACATATTCAATTTGACTACTCGAAAGCGTTACCTTTCTTTCAAGAACATGAGCTTACATATTTAAAAGATTTTGTGAAGGTGGCCCATCATAATATTCATGAGCAAACGGGTGCAGGCAGTGATTATTTAGGCTGGGTTGACTTGCCTAAGCAGTACGATCGCGAAGAATTTGCCCGCATTAAAAAAAGTGCAGAAAAGATTAAGTCTGATTCTGATGTTTTACTCGTTGTAGGAATCGGCGGCTCTTATCTTGGCGCACGTGCAGCGATTGAATTTTTGAACCACTCTTTCTATAACACTTTGCCAAAAGGCAAACGTAAGACACCGCAAATCATTTTCATTGGAAACAATATCAGTTCTTCTTATTTAACAGATGTGATGGACCTGCTGGAAGATGCAGATTTCTCTATTAACGTGATTTCAAAATCTGGAACAACAACAGAGCCAGCCATTGCGTTCCGCATCTTTAAAAAGCTCCTCATTGAGAAATATGGTGCTGAAGAAGCAAAAAAACGTATTTATGCGACAACTGACAAGGCGCGCGGTGCACTCAAAACATTAGCAAACGAAGAAGGCTATGAATCATTTATCATCCCTGATGATGTAGGTGGACGTTATTCCGTTTTAACGGCAGTCGGTCTATTGCCAATCGCTGTGAGCGGTGCAGACATTGATCAGATGATGGAAGGTGCTGCAAAAGCAAGCGAAGACTTCGCTTCATCTGAGCTTTCAGAGAATGCGGCTTATCAATATGCTGTAGTCCGTAATGTCCTTTACAATAAAGGCAGAACGATTGAAATGCTGATTAACTATGAGCCAGGCCTTCAATATTTCGCAGAATGGTGGAAACAATTATTCGGTGAAAGTGAAGGGAAAGATGAAAAAGGAATCTATCCTTCATCAGCTAACTTCTCAACGGATCTTCATTCACTTGGTCAATATGTTCAAGAGGGAAGAAGAGACTTGTTTGAAACGATCGTGAATGTAGACAAGCCGCGACATGAGCTTGTCATTGAAGCTGAAGAACAAGACCTTGATGGCTTGAATTATCTAGCAGGAAAAACGGTTGATTTCGTGAATAAAAAAGCATTTGAAGGGACGATGCTTGCCCATACAGATGGAAAAGTACCGAATCTAATCGTCACCATTCCTGAGATGGATGCTTATACATTCGGATATCTTGTTTACTTCTTCGAGAAAGCATGTGCGATGTCTGGTTATTTACTAGGCGTCAATCCATTTGATCAGCCTGGAGTAGAAGCGTATAAAGTGAATATGTTTGCTTTATTAGGAAAACCGGGCTTCGAAGAGAAAAAGGCAGAGCTTGAAAGCCGTTTAAAACAATCATAAGAGCAAAAAAGCACACCTTTGGATAAGGTGTGCCCTTTGTCTTCTTTTCAGCGTGATTGAAAACCTTTGAAGTCTAGGAAGGACGAGCACTGGAGCGGAGCGAATTTGACATTCGTGAGCACCGGCGCGCAGGACTGACACCGAATGCGAGGGTTTGTCTACACGCTGAGCACACCTTTGGATAAGGTGTGCCTTTTTTTGTTTTCTCATGGTTTCAGTGCAAGCCTCCCTATGCTTCGTACATAGAATAATCAATAGAGGAGGGTGAAGAAGCGATGAGAACCAATCATATTTATATTCACGACATTTCCGGGCAGGCGATTGTCAACTTTGGCAATGTCGGACGAATCTGTTCGATGAGTGCTGTGAAGGACACATCAGGTGCTGGCAGTGCGAATGAGACTAGTACATCATCCAGCCAAAGCTTGTTTGATGCCACTTTTACAAATAATGTGCAAATGACGAGAGGAGGATGCATGAATTCCTCTCTTTAACGAACCCTAAACAAAAAGGAGGGTTTCGTATGATTCATGTACCATCCAGGCTGACAGATGAAAGCTTTTCTCTTTATCATTTGGAAGAAACCATGAAGCCGCTAGGCTATGTCATTAATGGCAATTGGGATTATGATCACGGGTATTTTGATTATAAAATTGATAACCGTGATGGCTATACCTTTCTCAGAGTTCCTTTTACAGCCGAGAAAGGTCAACTGGATCAGCCAGGCGTTGTAGTGAAAATGGGACATCCATTTCTCTTAAAGCATGTGTATCAAGACAAATTAGATGATCATGCGATGGTTGGAAATGCGGGAGCATCCTTTAACCAATTCCAAGAACCAAAAGAGAAAGATGGAGATGTGTCTAAAGCTTATACCGAAGTTGGCTTTTCACTCGTCAAGGAATTAGAAGATGCACTGCTTTAAAGGCTGATTAGCTCATCCTCTGGATGAAGCTCATATCCAAAAGGAGGATTCATCATGGGTCCTTCTTTTTTTTGTACACCTACAATGATCACATGATGCTCTAGAAAGTGATGGAGCGCCGTTAAGAACGTTTCTCCCGCTAATGAAGCTGGTACGGGAATGATGGTGACATGTTTATGCAGTGTCATATGTCGTTTTTTCTTTAATGTCATGAGCTGTTCCTTTAAAAGAAAATGTTCGACCATTAAATGATTGACAGCATCAGATGTATGGATGACTTGATTGGCTCCAGCACGCTCGGCATTTTTTACGTAACGATCTGTTAAGATCTCAATTAAGCAGTATAACGAAGGATTTAATCCTTTTGCGGCGAGCAAGGTTAAGACACTCTGCATATCGGCTGTCACTTCATTTTCATGCTGATCCGCGGTAATCATGAGTGTATCAGCGCCTGTAATATTGGCTTTGCGAAGTGTGACATCTTCCGTTCCATGCCCTTTAATAAAATGAACATTTTCTAAAAGAGGTCCTTCCTTCAAGGAGTCATCAATGAGCACAATGGGCATGGCCGGATCAATCGTTTGGAAGGATTGAAGCAGTTTGCTCGTTTTCTCATTCCAGCCGACGATAATCAGGTGTCCTTTCCCTTTAAAAGCAACTTTCCCCTCTACATAATGGTGCTGCTTGCTAAACACAGCTGCGGCGAGCGTGGCGAAGTAAGCAGTGATAAAGCTTGCGCCGATAAAAATCAGAGCCATACCAGCCACTTGTCCAGGCATGGTTTGTGGCACAAAATCACCGTATCCAACAGTAGAGATTGTAATGAGTGCCCACCAGATCCCATCAAAGATCGTATGGTACTGCTTTGGTTCAAGGAAGACAATTAATTGACCAAAAAAAAGAAGTATGAAACAAATAATGATGGCAATGCGAAAATAAAGAGGCCACCTTAGCCAAGCGATAAATAAACGGTTTGATTTCATTGGACTCTTCCTTTCAGGAGACTGCTAATGTCAGTATGCCCGATTGAGGAAACATTTTTTCATCTTCGGCATGTATTGAAACAGATCCCATATCGTAAAATAAGAGAGGAGAAGGAGGGAATTCGAATGTCGTTCGTTCAAAAGACCGTACTTCTTTTTATTGGCGCACACTTTTTGTCATCTGCTGTGATCTTATTAGTGTTTGATTTAAACGCTATGAATCATTTCACGAGTGATTTCTCGTGGCTGCTCTTTTTTCAAGACCTATATGGGACAGTGACCTTTTATACAGCATGCTTAGGAATGTTTTTCTTTTTCATTGGAGCAGTCATCCCCCTTAAAAAGACCTAGTGCTTTTTGCTGTACACATTACATAAAAGTATTTAAAATTGCAAATAAATATATAAAATAAAA
The DNA here is from genome assembly GCF_000715205.1 of Bacillus zhangzhouensis. Lineage (GTDB taxonomy): Bacteria > Bacillota > Bacilli > Bacillales > Bacillaceae > Bacillus > Bacillus zhangzhouensis. The sequence continues at coordinate 309,693 of NZ_JOTP01000001.1, forward strand.
GGAAGCTGATGAGCATGCTGTTTTTTTATTTTTTAACATTTGCCGCATTGGGATTGTCATTTTGGGCACAATTTAAAGTGAAGAATAATTTTGAAAAGTATTCAAAGGTCGAAGCAGCTAGTATGAAAACAGGTGCTGAAACCGCTCGATATATTTTAGATCGCAACGGGTTATACGACGTACCTGTTGAACCGGTAAGAGGAACTTTGACTGATCATTACGACCCGACGCAGCGTGTGGTTCGTTTATCTGAACCAGTGTATTATGGCCATTCTATTTCGGCCATTTCAGTCGCATCGCACGAGGTTGGACATGCCTTGCAGCATCAGGAATCCTATGGTGCGCTTGTTTTGAGACATAAGATCTTCCCTGTCGTGAACTTTGCATCTGGTGTTGCCCCGCTTCTTTTCCTTGGAGGATTATTGCTTGGCAGCCTTAACTTAATCGGGCTTGGGATCATTTTGTTCTCAGCTGCTGTATTTTTTCAGCTTGTGACATTGCCTGTCGAGTTTAATGCAAGTTCTCGTGCAAAAGATATCATTGTTTCAGAAGGAATCATTAGAAGCAGTGAAGAAAGAGGCGTGAACAAGGTGTTAAATGCTGCAGCACTTACGTATGTAGCAGCGGCACTTGTCTCCCTGTTTGAATTGCTTCGTTTTGTAATGATCTTCCTAAATGGCCGTAATGATTAATTGACGCCAGAGGAGGTGAGCCCTTACCAATGTTAGGTAAGGGTTTTTTTGTATATTTTAAACGTATTTTTAGTCATATTACTCATTGCTGCGACAGCATTCTTTGTTGTCACTGAATTTGCGATTGTGAAAATTAGAGACTCCAAAATCAACCAGCTGATTGAAAGTGGTGATAAAAGAGCCATCCATGTTCAAAAGCTGACATCCAATCTCGATGAATATTTATCCGCCTGTCAACTTGGTATCACCATCACTGCTTTAGGTTTAGGGTGGTTAGGTGAGCCGACGGTGGAGCATTTTCTGCATCCGCTTTTTGATAAAATGGGGCTTCATTCAGCATTGACAGACATCTTATCGTTTATCATTGCATTTGTGATCATTACGTTTTTACATGTCGTCGTTGGAGAACTGGCGCCGAAAACAATTGCCATTCAGAAGGCAGAGGCTGTCAGTCTTGTGACGGCAAAACCACTGATTTTTTTCTATAAAGTCATGTACCCGTTTATTAAGGCGTTAAATGGTGCTGCGCGAGGCATTGTGAAATTATTTGGTTTTCATTCTGTCAAAGAACATGAGGTGGCGATCAGTGAAGAAGAATTGCGTCTCATTTTGTCTGAAAGCTACCAGAAGGGAGAAATCAACCAATCTGAATACAAATATGTGAATAAAATATTTGAATTTGATAACCGAGTGGCGAGAGAGATCATGATCCCTCGTACAGAAATATCAGCCATTGAGATTGAACAGACGCTTGAGGACGTCACGCATTATATGCTGAATGAAAGGTACACACGCTATCCTGTCATCAAAGAAGACAAAGATCACGTGATTGGTGTCATCAATAGCAAAGATGTCTTTAAAGCAAGCTTCCTGAACCAAGAGGTTTCCATTGAAGACTTAATGCGTCCGGTGATTCGGGTGATTGAAAGCACCCCTGTTCAGGAATTGCTTATTTTGATGCAAAAGGAACGGATTCATATGTCGGTGCTTGTAGACGAATACGGCGGAACAGCCGGGCTTGTTACAGTAGAAGACATACTAGAGGAAATTGTGGGAGAGATTCGGGACGAATATGATCAGGATGAGACCCCACATATTGTGAAAAAAGGGGACTTCCACTATGTGATGGACGGGAAAGCCTTGATTGATGAAGTAAACGATTTATTGGATTTAGCTATTGAGAATGATGATGTCGATACAATTGCTGGCTGGATGATGACGCATAAATTCGATATTGATATTGGAGATACGATTGAAGCAGAAGGCTGTGAATTTAAAATCTTAGATGCAGAAGACCATCATATTCGTACCATTGAAATAAAAAAGATTCACTTTTCTTAAAAAACCTCGGAGCTCTTGACGAGGTTTTTTTGCTTGGTAAACTTTAGGTGGGAAGATTGATTTCTGCCAATTGTCAGTGATTTGTTTCACATAAAAAGGGTATGGTTTTATAGAAATAACAAAAAGGAGCAGCTCATATGAAAAAAATCAATGTACAAACAGACAGACGCGATGAGATGATAGACGTCACGCACGAAGTCCATCAATATGTCAGGGAAACAGGTATCCAAAACGGAACCGTCATTGTCTATTGTCCACATACGACAGCAGGGATCACCATTAATGAAAATGCGGACCCAGATGTCAAACGAGATATGCTGCGCCGGCTTGACGAAGTCTTTCCGTGGGAACATCCAAAGGACCGGCACATGGAAGGAAATACAGCAGCACACATGAAGGCTAGTTATACGGGCGCATCTCAGCATGTTCCCATCGATCACGGTGATCTTGTGCTTGGAACATGGCAGGGAATATATTTCTGTGAGTTTGACGGGCCAAGACATCGTCATTTTTATGTTCAGGTGTCATCAAACAAGTGAGGTGTGAGAGAAAGATGGGTGAATTCACAACGCTACTACAAATCAAACATGGGATCATCCAAGCCCCAATGGCAGGGGGAGCCGTGACGCCGCAGCTCGCAGCAGCTGTTTCGCAGTATGGGGGACTTGGTAGCTTAGCAAGTGGTTATGTGCAGCCTGAAAACATGAGAAAGCAGATCAGGCAGGTCAAAGAGCTCACATCTCGTCCATTTCAGGTCAATGTCTTTGTACCAGAGCCAATTCCAGATGTAAAAAAAGAGGATGTGGCATTTTGGGAAAAACGGCTGCCTGTATTACCAAAAGCACATATGATGCCTAGCGAAGAGGAATTATGGGATGATTTTGAACAGAAAATCAACATTCTTCAAGAAGAAGATGTGCCTATCGTTTCATTTACATTCGCCTGTCCGAATGAGCAAACGATTCATCGCTTAAAACAAAAGAGGATCTTTTTAATAGGAACAGCCACAACAAAAGAGGAAGCATTGCTTTTAGAGGAAAAAGGAATGGATGCCATTGTCCTACAGGGAAGTGAAGCAGGGGGACACCGCGGCACCTTTTTACCTTCAAAAGGAGATGCCTTGCAGGGATTGATCAGTTTAATGTCTGACGTCAAACAGACATGTCATGTGCCTTTGATCGCCGCAGGGGGCATCATGGATCGAGCAGGTGTGAAAGCAGCCATGGAGCTTGGAGCGGATGCTGTCCAAATCGGTACACGATTTTTAGCCAGTCAAGAAAGCGCTGCAGCGGAAGTGTACAAAAACGCCATTTTACAGGCAGAAGGCAGTGACACAAAGGTCACAAGGCTTTTTTCTGGGAAAAGAGCAAGAGGCATTGTGAATCAGTGGATGGAGGAAGAAAAGCCGCATGAAGATAAGGTTCTTCCCTATCCAGTACAGCATGTATGGACAACACCTATGCGAAAAACGGCAGCTGCTGAGGGAAATTCTGAACAAATGGCTCTTTGGGCAGGACAGGGCGTTGGCCGCATTCAATCCATTTTAACCGTCGAAGACATCATGAACGAACTCACGCAGACATCAATTCATGAGGGGGTATGACAGGATGGACATCTTAACCCATTCATACCGAAAAAAAGGACAAATCGAATTCGTGTTTGATGCTTTTCCGCACTCTTCTGCCGTCCTTACCCCCATTCGTCATTACTATTTTGTTCGTTACGTGAAATGGAGCCGGCACGATCCCCCGGTCACTAGAAACGATCTAGAAGAAATGGAGATCCTTGCGAACAAAATGCTTGGCACGCTCCAAGATTATCGCAAACGCAAGGCATACAAAGGCCCCTTGTCATAACCAATAGACAAGAGGCCTTTTTTAGCTGCCGAACATTTGCCTGAGATAAATGACATCCATCCGGGTGGTCTGCGGCAATAAATAAGCGGATTGAACAGCACCTGGCCGCCTTCTGTTATTTAATTTGTCAATAATTTCTGCTGCTGTTAAAATCCCAAGCCCATGACCGTAATATTGATCTTCTCCTAAGTAAATGACATTTTCTCCACGCCATTGTGACTGCTGATAGCTAAACTCCGGATTCTCGAAATATAAACAATCTCCGTAAATAAAATCATTTCCGCGCTCTGTATAAATCGACAATGTATCATAATGCCAGTCATACAGCGTTAAACTTCGAAGCCTTCGATTGAACTTCTCGTCTCCTACCGTTTGCAGGACCCCCATATAAAACACAATGACAATTGCCGTTGCACATTCGAATGCATATTTTGAGCCATTTTCAAAAATGTCTTTGATCCCTTTAGATGGTTCAACTTGATAGCGTAATTCTAGTGCTCCTGCCTCTGATACACGCCAAAATGCGTCATTTGCACGAGACCTTTGAAAGATGGCAAATGAGGCACCACTTTTATTCAAATCTCTTGCGGCATTCATAATGTTCGATCTTAAGGTCACCTCAAATAACAAATCAGATGCTTGCCTATAGCGGAACGTATCATTTGATGCTTGTAACTGCATCAAAATGATTCGTTTTTGTCCCTCTAGCTGGAATGATGCCAGCTGCTCATTTGTCACTGGCTGTCCTGAAAGGATAATCATATGAAAAGCGCCCCCTTTTGTATTAGCGTATGCGCGATGCTTGGGCAAGGAATCAATTTGTGAAAATAAACAAAAATGCATCCTTTTTATTTGAAAAACATGAAAATAATATAAAGATGTCCGATATAAAACATAACCTTTAAAAGGAGGAAAAACATGAAAAGTGCAATAAAATGGTTGAAAAAACCATCGATTTCAAAGAGACTGATCATTTCATTCACACTTGTTCTCGTCTTACCAATCATTACACTAAGTGCGATTTCATATCAGATTGCCAAACAAGAATTAGATCATGAAATCATGTACGGAGCGAATGCAAGAGTCAATGAGTTGAATGACATGATCGAGCAAAAGCTTTTGAACAAAGAAAACGCGGTGAAACTCTTTACCGAAACGTCCAATGCAGACGATTTTAAAAAGAAAAACCAGCATGAACTTTATGAGCATTTTGAGATATACAGCAAAATCAATGAAGATGATGTAGTTGGTTTTTATGCAGCAAGTAAAAAGAGTGATTTCATTCAGTTTCCTAAAGTAGACATGCCAAAAGGCTATGATCCAACGAAACGCGATTGGTACCAACAAGCAATGCAGGATGAAAAAGGTGACCCTGTTGTCACCAATCCATACATCTCTGCTACAACAAATCGCATGGTTGTCACGATCGCCCAGCGCCTGAAGGACGGATCGGGAGCCATTGGGATCGATATCGATGTTCAGGACATTGTTGATAAAATAAAGGGAATTAAAATTGGACGAGAAGGTTATCCAATTATTGCAAATAAAAATAAACAAATTGTGGCGCATCCAGAAGAAAAATCAGGCTCTAATGTCACAGAAAATATTTCATCTATCCTTTACAGCGGCAAAGAAGGAAATGCAACTTATGAGAATAAAGGAGAGCAAAAGCGTCTCGTTTTTGTCACGAATGATTTAACAGGTTGGAAAATTGCTGGAACGATGTTTGTATCAGAAACAGAAGAAGCAGCTCAGCCAGTTTGGAATTCTGCCATTATTCTTTTAATATCTTCATTTATCCTTGGCGGCATCGCAATCTTCTTCATCGTTCGCTCCATCACAATGGGGCTTAGAAAGCTTGTTGATTTCTCAAACAAAGTGAGTGAAGGCGATTTAACCGAAACCCTTGAAACCAAATCGAAGGATGAAATAGGGGATCTGACAAGAAGCTTTAGCAAGATGAGTGAATCCCTTCGTGAAGTCATTCGAGCTGTACAACAATCTGTCGACAATGTGGCTTCGGCTTCAGAGGAGCTGACCGCAAGTGCCAGCCAAACGAGTCAAGCAACAGAGCATATTACGATGTCGATTGAACAATTTTCAAATGGAAATGAAGCACAAAACGAGAAAGTCGAATCTAGTACGAATCAGCTTGTGGCGATGAATGAAGGATTACAAGGCATGTCACATACTTCATCAGAAGTGGCGACTGTCTCACTTCAATCGACGGAGGCTGCTGGTCAAGGCGGCCGCATTGTTGAAAGCACAGCCAAACAAATGAAACATATTGATACGTCTGTGCAAGAAGCAGAACAAGTCATGAAAGAATTAGAATACAAGTCTAAAGATATTACGAGTATATTAAATGTGATTAACGGCATTGCGGATCAAACGAATTTACTTGCCCTTAATGCAGCAATCGAAGCAGCAAGAGCAGGTGAATCAGGGCGCGGCTTCTCCGTCGTTGCAGAGGAAGTGAGAAAACTAGCTGTCCAATCCGCAGATTCAGCGAAAGAAATTGAGAAGCTGATCCAAGAAATTGTGTTAGAAATTGCTAAATCTCAAGATATGTTCAAAGCGGTCAATCGAGAAGTAAATGCAGGACTCGGCATGACAGAAGAGGCAAAAGAAAGCTTCCAGAACATTTATGAGGCGGCAGAAGGAATGTCGAGAAAGCTTACCCAATTAAACGATACGGCAATTGACCTATCAAGTGGTTCAAAGCTTGTTTCACAAGCCATGCAGGAAATGCGTCAAGTCTCAAGAGAAAGCGCAGCGAACATTCAAGACATTGCTGCTTCAGCTGAAGAACAACTGGCATCTATGGAAGAAATCACATCTTCTTCTGTGACACTTGCCAATATGGCAGAGGAACTAAAAGAGCTAACAAGCCAATTTAAAATTAATTAAAGAACGAAGAAAAAATATCCAGAATTATCTGGGTATTTTTTTTATTTTTAAACGTCATTTCCAGTCTCTAAAAATATACCTTTTATCCGATAATAACTTTAGAGAAGTAAAGGGGGAAAGATAAAATGGGAAAAATGATCCAATGGTTCAAAAAACCATCCATTTCAAAAAAATTAATCATTGCCTTTTTGGTAGTCCTGATCTTACCAACCGTGGCACTGACAATTAGTGCGTTTTTCACATCAAAGACAGAGTTAGACAAACAGATTATGGGCAGTGCCATGAGTCAGGTCAACGCATTTGATACCTTAATCAATGAGAATATTGGAAACAAAGCAGATGCTGTGACACTGTTTACAGACTCTCTCAAAGCTTCTAATCTTCAAGAAAAAAATAGAAATGCGACCATTAAAGAATTGCAGCAATATGGAAAAATTAATGAAAAAGATGTTGCTGCTATTTATGTAGGCTCTGAAAAAGGGTTGTTCATGCAATACCCAGTTCAAAAGATGCCTGATGGCTACGATCCAAGAGAGCGTCCATGGTATCAAGAGGCGCTCAATGCAGAAAGCGGCAAACAAGTCATTACAAAACCATACGTTGCAGCATCCACAGGCAAAATGGTCATCACCATTGCTCAAAAAACGAAAGATGGTTCAGGTGTCATCGGGGTTGACATGGAAATTGATAGCCTGCTTCAAAAATTAAAAGAAATCAAAATTGGGCAAAAAGGCTATGCCTTCATCATGGAAAAGGATAAAACTGTCCTAGCAGATCCAACCCAAAAGCCAGGAAGCCAAGTCAATGAAAACCTAGCGAATATTATTTTTAAAAACAAAGAAGGAAGCGGCAGCTACACACTCAAAGGAACAGATAAAAAGGTGGCGTATGTGACCAATGAATTAACCGGCTGGAAAATCGGTGGAACAATGCTTGTATCAGAAGTAGAAGATGCGGCAAAGCCAGTTTTCCAAACAGCCATTATCGTGTTCAGTGTGACACTTATCGTAGCAGGAACCCTCATCTTCTTTATCGTCCGCTCTATATCAAAGAGATTATCCAACCTTGTCCGCTTCTCGAAAAAAGTCAGCAATGGAGATTTGCGTGATAAGCTTCAGATCCAATCAGATGATGAAATTGGGCAAGTTGGTAAAGGCTTTAATACGATGATTGACTCATTAAGATCCCTCATTGGTGCCGTTCAAACCTCAGTCGAAAATGTCGCTTCTTCATCAGAAGAACTGACCGCCAGCGCAGGACAAACAAGTAAAGCAACAGAGCATATTACATTAGCCATTGAACAATTCTCCAGCGGAAATGAAAGTCAAAATGATAAAGTGGAATTGAGCTCAGGCGAGTTAGAGGAAATGAACCGAGGCCTCCAGCACATGAATGAATCTGCTGAATCGATTACCGCGTCATCGATCAAATCAACAGATATCGCAGGGGAAGGCGGACAGCTTGTTGAAAAAACCGCTTCTCAAATGAATGTCATTGATCAGTCAGTGAAAAAAGCAGAGAATGTGATTGGCGCACTTGAAAGTAAATCAAAAGACATTACACAAATTCTCGGTGTCATCAATGGTATCGCCGATCAAACAAATTTACTTGCACTAAATGCAGCGATCGAGGCAGCAAGAGCTGGGGAATCCGGCAGGGGCTTCTCCGTAGTAGCAGAAGAAGTAAGGAAACTTGCTGTTCAATCTGCCAATTCAGCGAAAGAAATAGAGTATTTGATCAATGAAATCGTTCAAGACATCGATGTATCACAGGAAGTATTCACTGCGGTGAATCGAGAAGTTCAATCGGGCTTAAGCTTCACTGAACAAACGAAAGTAAGCTTCCACAATATTTTCGAAATGACAAAAGAAATTTCAGACAAGCTCCAAACGATGAATCAGACCGTTGTTCAGCTTTCAAAAGGCTCATCACATGTTTCAGAGGCTGTCCGTGAGATCGCAGACGTATCACGTGAAAGCTCCGCAAATATTCAAGACATTGCCGCCTCAGCAGAAGAGCAACTGGCATCAATGGAAGAAATCAGCTCGTCCTCTGCTACACTCTCTTCTATGGCAGAAGAATTGCGTGATTTGATTAGCAAATTTAAGGTTGAATAGACACGCTGAAAAGAAGACAAAGGGCTAAAATTAAGATCATTTCAGTCCTTTGTCAACAATCTGAGAGCCTCCAGCTAGGAGGCTCTTTTTTTAATCGAATAAATCAAAAGAAATAGGTAATTATGCTTATTTTGGTTGAAAATTGAACATTAAACCTTGAAAAATAATTCATATTACCTAAGAATAGAGGAGAAAGACCACAAATCATAAACCAAAAGGAGTAGAGTAATGAAAAAAATCAACTTTTTTAAGCACTTGACGATGTCGAAGAAATTAATTACTGCATTCTTAGCGATTCTCCTAGTGCCAATTCTCGTATTGGCGGCATTTTCTTATGAAGTGGCATCCGATTCTCTCAATGATGAGATTATGTCTAGTGCTGCAAATGGTGTCAAACAATTAAACGAACTCATTAATAAAGATGTACAGCCTAAAATGGACATTGTGTCATACTTATCCAAATCGGTGAAAAAGAATGAATTGGCCTCTAAAAACAAAGATTTACTCAAGGTGAAATTAGAGCAACTATCGGAAACCGATGAAGATGTGGTGGAAGTATTTATTGCAGATCAAAATGGTAAACTAACGGAGTATTCCGAGATCCATAGAGGCAGTGCAAAGAGCGCAAAAAATGAACCATGGTTTCAACAATCGATGGAAGATGAGAAACTCATCATTTCAGATCCTTTTGTCGATAAGTCATCAGATGACCTGCTCATCACAATATCAGAGCAATTGGCAGATGGTTCTGGTGTGATCGGGGTCAATATGCGATTGAACACTATCGTGAAAGATACAAACAGCATCAAAATTGGCCAAGAAGGCTATGCCTTTGTCTCCACGTCAGATAAGCGTTATATTGCCCATAAAACGGACAAGGCTGGGACAAAATTGACAGGTGATTTCACCGTAAAGTTGTATGACAAAAAAGAAGGCAGTTTTGAATATGAATACAACGGACAGCCGAAGCAAATGTTTTTTGACACAAATGAAGCGACAGGCTGGAAGGTTGCCGGGACGATGTATGTCAACGAAGTGAAGGAAGCCGCACAGCCAGTGCTCGACTTAACAATGATCATACTTGCAGCTGCAATTGTCGTAGGCGGAATCGCGATTTATTTTATTATTAAATCGATTCGAAAACCACTAATAGAGCTCTCTGAATCGGCTGAGAAAATCAGTCAAGGAGATCTTACCCAGCATATTGAGGTGCGTACTCACGATGAAATCGGCAAGCTTGCGCAGAGCTTTAATGATATGTCAGCAAAGCTGAAACAAGTCATTCAAGCCGTCCAGAATTCAATTGAAAATGTGGCTGCCTCATCTGAAGAATTGACGGCCAGTGCGGGACAGACAGCTCAAGCGACTGAGCATATTACATCATCTATTGAACAATTCTCAAACAGCACTGAACATCAAAATGATATGATCGAAAAAAGTTCAGTCCAGCTCAACGAAATGGATCGCAGCTTATCGCATATGGTCGACACCACCTCTCATATGATGGATTCGTCGATTGAATCGAGCAAAACCGCTCAGGCTGGTGGAGCACTTGTTCAAAAAACAGCAAGTCAAATGCAGACGATTGAGCAGGCAGTGAAAGAAGCAGAGCTTGTCATTGCAGGCTTAGAGCAGAAATCAAAGGACATTACAAACATTCTAGGTGTCATCAACGGCATCGCAGACCAGACGAACCTTCTTGCCTTAAATGCAGCGATAGAAGCTGCACGAGCAGGTGAGGCAGGAAGAGGCTTCTCTGTTGTCGCAGAAGAAGTTCGCAAGCTGGCAGAGCAATCAGGAAGCTCTTCAAAAGAAATTGAAAGCCTGACGAACGAGATTGTAGAGGAAATTGAAAAATCACAGAAAATGTTTAAACAAGTAGCGGGAGAAGTTCAATCTGGATTAAACATTACAGATGAAACGAAAGTGAGTTTTGAGAAAATTACCCATAAAACATCTGAAATGACCGAACAAATGAAACAAATGAACGGATCAGCCAAAGAGCTTTCGCATGGCTCGAACGATATTTCACATGCGGTCAATCAAATCAAAGAGCTTTCAAGAGAAAGCTCCGCAGGCTTCCAAGATATTGCGGCTTCTGCAGAAGAACAGCTAGCATCAATGGAAGAAATCAGCTCATCCTCCGCCACTTTATCACAGATGGCAGAAGAACTAAGAGAGCTCATTAAACAATTTAAAATGTAAGAGATATAGTGAAACACCTGACGTTTTGGCGTCAGGTGTTTTTCTATTCCTTGCACATAATTTGGTTATTTTGGACTTATTTAGACTTTAATAAGTTAAAAAAGTAAATAACCTAGTAGTACTTCCGATATATATACTATCTTACTAAAAGGAGTTTTCTTTTTTATGAAATTCATACAGTATTTCAGAAAGCCATCTATATCAAAAAAGCTCGTATTCTCTTTCTTATTTATTCTCTTATGCCCAATCATTGTATTGGCATACTCTTCATATCATACTGCAAGCACCTCCTTAAATGATCAAATCTTGCAAAGCTCAAAGGAAAATGTAGAGCAGCTAGATAAAAATATTACGAAGGTTGTGAAAGTGAAAACAGACGCAGCCGATTTCTTTAGTCAATGGATCACAGAGAAAAAACTCAAGCAAAAAGGAACAATTGATATTCAAGAACGCTTTGAGCAGTTCATGAGCATGAATGATGACACAGAAGGTATTCTTGTCGCTTCAAGTGATGGCAAAGTGTTTTCAAGATATCCTAATAAAAAAATGCCTGCTGACTATGTCGCAACTGAGCGAGATTGGTATAAAGATGGCTGGGCGAAAAATGGTGAGTTGTCTGTTTCAGCTCCGTACCCAACCGCATCAACCGGTACTTTTGTTGTGACTATTTCTAAAAAACTAGATGACGGATCAGGTGTCATCGCGATGAACCTAGACATTGCGAATCTAGTGAAAGAGTCCAATAGTATTAACATTGGTAAACAAGGCTATGCCTTTATCGGAAGCCCTGATCGTACCTTTGTTGCCCATCCAACGAAAAAAGCTGGGTCAAAATTATCTGGTGAGTGGTTAGAAAAACTCTATTCACAAGATAAAGGATCTATGAGTTATATGTTTGAAGGAAAAGAAAAGCAAATGGAGTTTACCACAAACAAAGCGACAGGCTGGAAGATTGTCGGTACAATGTTTGTAAGTGAAGTAAAAGAAGCTGCGCAGCCAGTCTTTAACATGGCCACTATTATTTTAGCGGGAGCCCTCATCATTGGCGGTATTCTCATCTTCTTTATCATCCGTTCAATTACAAAACCACTTTCCACGCTAGTCTCATCTTCGAAGAAGATCAGCGAGGGAGATTTGACAGAAAAAATTGAAGTCAGGTCACAAGATGAAATTGGACAGCTTGGCACAAGCTTTAATGAAATGAGTGAGTCACTAAGAGATGTCATTCAAGCCGTACAAACATCTGTTGAAAACGTGGCATCATCTTCTGAGGAACTGACGGCAAGTGCAGGTCAAACAACCAAAGCAACAGAGCATATTACATCTTCGATTGAAACATTCTCGAACGGTAACGAAAATCAAAGTGAAATGGTCGAGCAAAGTGCAAACCATTTGAAACAAATGAACGAAGGTCTAAATGAGGTTGCTCAAACCTCTGATGTGATCACAGCCTCATCTGTCCAATCAAAGACAGTAGCAGAAACAGGCGGACAGCTAGTTGAGCAAACAGTTGGTCAAATGAAAACAATCGATCATTCAGTGAAAGAGGCTGAAGGTGTGATCAACGGCCTAGAGCATAAATCAAAAGATATCACAAATATCCTAGGTGTGATTAACGGCATTGCAGATCAAACGAATTTACTCGCACTTAATGCAGCTATTGAAGCAGCACGTGCAGGCGAGTCAGGCAGAGGCTTCTCTGTTGTGGCAGAAGAAGTACGTAAACTAGCGGTTCAATCATCAGATTCAGCAAAAGAGATTGAAAAGCTCGTGAAAGAAATTGTATCTGAAATTCAAACATCTCAAAATATGTTCAAATCGGTGAATGAAGAAGTGAAAAATGGTCTTTCTATTACAGATCAAACAAAAGAAAGCTTCTCACAAATTAACCAGCAAACAGCGGAAATCGCAACAAGAATTAATGAAATGAATACAACGGTACGCGAACTTTCAAAAGGATCTGAGCAAATTTCTCGAGCAGTCAATGACATTGCAGATGTATCGAGAGAGAGTTCAGCAAGCATCCAAGATATCGCGGCATCTGCTGAAGAGCAGCTTGCTTCTATGGAAGAGATTAGTTCTTCTTCTACGACTCTTTCCCAAATGGCGGAAGAACTGCGTGATTTAATTAAAAAATTCAAGATCAATGAATAATTGAAAGTGGTTCTCCTCAAGGGGAACCGCTTTTCTTTTTAAGAGACGATCTCGTACAATAGAGGAAGTCGAAAGAAAAGGAGAGATGTTATGCGTTTATCAGATAAGAAGGTCATTGCGTTTGTCAGTGATGATTTTGAAGATTTAGAGCTATGGTATCCGGTTCTACGTTTAAGAGAGGAGGGCGCAACTGTCCATCTCGTAGGAGAAAAAGCAGATCATGAGTACATCGGCAAGTATGGTGTGCCTGCCGTATCCGATGCAGATTTTTATTCCATTCAAGCTGACGATTATGATGCTGTGCTCGTCCCAGGTGGATGGGCGCCTGATAAACTGCGCCGATATCCAGAAGTATTAGACATCGTCCGTACGTTTGATGCAAAAGGTAAACCAATCGGACAAATTTGTCATGCCGGCTGGGTGCTCATTTCAGCAGGCATCCTGCAAGGCAAAAAAGTAACGAGCACACCTGGTATTAAAGATGATATGACGAATGCTGGAGCGAATTGGTTTGATGAAGCAGTTGTCACAGATGGTCATCTCGTTTCAAGCAGACGTCCACCGGACCTTCCGCCATATGTGAAAGCATTTGCGGATGTATTAGCAGCAAAATCATTTGATTCACACTGAAAAGAAGACAAAGGGCGAAAATGATTTTCATTTTCGCCCTTTGTTCATCATCTCATGCCCCATTAAGTGTGCCTGTCGGCAGGATACGTAATGCCCATTTGCCTTCTCGCCTCGTCCATGACTGACATGGTTTGAACAGATAAGGCAAATGTATTGACCGGAGACTGTCCCTTTTCTTGCTGAATACACTCAATAAAATGATTAATTTCATAATACATGGCTGGCTGACCATCTTTGAGAGAGATGTCGGTTTGATGTCCATGACGATCATGGATCGTGATACGAGAAGGACGGTGGAATTGATCAATGACCATCGTGGCATCTTCTCCTTGAATTTCAGCAGATAAATGGGACGTTGAGATTTTCGAATGAAAAAGAAGTGCTTGATGCCCGTCATACTGTAAAAGTAATGAGCCGCTCCCATCCACGCCAGAAGAAAGCTTATAACCTCTCGCTGTGATTTGATTGGGCAGGCCAAATAAATAAATGGCTGGAAAGACGAGATACACACCGATATCCATTAAAGAGCCATTAGATAATTCCGGCTTAAAGGCGTTTGGAATCTCACCGTCTCGGTAGGCGTCGTATCTTGAGGAATATTTGCAGTAATGGGCGATCACTTGCCGAATAGGACCTAGTTGATTAAGGTGTTGTTTGATTTGAAGAAAGTTTGGTAGAAATGTTGTTTTCATTGCTTCCATTAAACAAACTTGATGTTTTTTCGCTATGGCAATCATCTGTTCAGCTTCTTTTCGATGGGAGGCTAATGGCTTTTCGCATAAAACATGCTTTTGATGCTCCATCATCAACATGGCTTGCTCTTTGTGAAGGGCGTTTGGGCTTGCAATATATACAGCATCAAATGTATCACTTGCCGCCATCTGCTGTAAGTTGGTAAAGACCGTATCAATACCGTATTTTTCGGCAAATGCCTGTCCTTTTTCAGCGGACCGTGAATAGACGGCCGTGCATGTAAAATCCGCAATTCCTTCACCGGCCTGTAAGAACCGATCTGTAATCCAGTTCGTTCCGATGACAGCAAATCGAATCATGTCATTCCCTCCTCCTGCTTTTCTCTGATTATACATGCTTTGAAAGCGTTTGTATGAAAGAATATTCTTTTTATTGAAAAGCGGATGAAACCTTTATCTAGGCTAATGCGTCTTACATAAAGGATATAAATGTACGAAAAGTGGGTAGTTTCTTCCTTCATTCGGGTAATACTCAGAAAGAAGGGAGAGGAGGAAACGAACATGAAGCGCATCCTGCATATAGGAAGTACATACGTCTTTGCGCTTTTATTCATAGCAGCTGGTGTTTTTCATGTGATAGAGCCGGGCGGCTTTGCTCGCATGATGACTGGCTGGCCATTTCCTTATGTGATGGTCTATGCTACTGCATGCTTGGAATGGCTGCTGGCAGTTCTACTGCTTCTGCCAAGTGTCAGGATCGCAGCAGCAAAAGGGATCGCTGTCTATCTGGTGCTTATTTTCCCAGCAAACCTCTTTGCGGCGCGAGAGGGGATTCCATTTCCAGGTCAAGAGAGCACAGAACGAGCCGTGCTATGGATGAGGCTCATTGGACAACCGATTCTGATTTTATGGGCTATGTCCATTGCGAAATTGGAAAAAAAGCTAAAATAATGATGACCATATCATGATCAAGTAGTGTACAATTTACTAATAAATAGCCCGTGTTTGGAGGAACAATATGAATTCTATGCAAATGTGGAGCAGTCGATTTAGAAAATTTTTTCTTGATAACAAGTTTGTTCTCTTTTTACTCATCCTGCTATTAATAGGATTAAATATCCTTGTTTTCATGAAAACATCTTTTATTTTCACACCGCTCATTGTACTCGTCAAAACCATTGCCTTACCGATTATTTTAACGGGGGTTGTGTATTATTTATTAAATCCGGTTGTCAACTTGTTAGAAAGGTTTAAAGTCAAGCGGATCTATTCGATTTTGCTTTTATATCTTGTCATTATTGGCGTGATTACAGTGACCATTGTGTCCATTATTCCTTTTTTACAAGCACAAACCATGAGTCTGTTTCATAACCTTCCGAAATACGTCGATACGGTAGAAGATCAAATTAGACAATTAACAGGCAGTAACTTCATTAATCAAGTGCAAAAGACGATGAACTTTAATGTGTCTGAATTAGCCAGTAAAGCGTCAAGCCAAGCGACAAGTCTTTTGGAAAGCACCTTCACTGGTGTAGGGACATTTTTAGGTGCGCTGACTGAAATCATCATCTCGATTGTCACAGTCCCATTCATTCTATTTTACCTATTAAAAGACGGCAAAAAATTGCCTGATTATTTCCTTAAATTTATTCCGAATAATCTAAGAGAGCATACACATATCGTGCTGCATGAAATGAATCATCGCCTTAGCTCATATATTCTCGGACAGATCATTGTCAGCTTCTGTATCGGTATTCTTCTCTTAATTGGATACATGATCATCGGGTTAGACTATGCCTTACTGCTGGCCCTCATTGCCTCATGTACAAGTGTCGTTCCTTATTTGGGCCCAACGATTGCCATTACACCAGCGATTGTGATTGCCCTTGTCACGTCACCAATTATGCTGTTGAAATTGATCATTGTTTGGACGGTTGTCCAGCTGATTGAAGGGAAATTCATTTCTCCGCAGGTTATGGGGAAAAACCTTCATATCCATCCGGTTACCATCATTTTTGTTCTTTTAACAGCCGGTAAACTGTTCAGCGTGATCGGCATCATTGTCGCTATTCCGACGTACGCCGTTCTGAAAGTTATCACGACCCACTTATTTGATTGGTTCAAAATGCGATCCAATCTGTATAAAGAAGAAAAGGTTTGATGTCATAATCTTTTTTGAAAAAAATATAGTATCATAAAGACGAGCTTTCGAAATAGAAAGCTTGTCTTTATGTGGACATAGATGTTTGGCCTGTTCAAAAGATCAGAATTGAAAGGAAAGAAAATCATGAATGTATGGGATTTATTCGTGGCACTGGTTTTAGGAATTGTCGAAGGATTAACAGAGTATGCACCTGTCTCTTCGACAGGACACATGATCATTGTCGATGATCTTTGGTTAAAGTCAAAGGACATCATTACGCCAGAGGCGGCAAACACATTTAAAGTCGTGATTCAGTTAGGCTCTATTTTAGCTGTAATGATCGTGTTCAAAGATCGTATTTTGAACTTGTTAGGCTTAAAGAAAAATATCACAGAAGAACAAAAGCGCAGCGGACATAAGCTGACCATTGCTCAAATTGCTGTTGGACTCGTCCCAGCCGTCATTTTAGGATTCTTATTTGAAGATTATATTGATAAATACTTGTTTGACGTCAGAACGGTCGCTGTCGGTTTGATTTTAGGGGCAGTGCTGATGCTTGTCGCTGACTGGATCAATAAACGTAAAACAGAAACAAGCTCTGTGGATAACATGACGTACAGACAGGCACTTTATATCGGGCTGTTTCAATGTTTAGCATTATGGCCTGGCTTCTCGCGTTCAGGTTCTACCATCGCAGGTGGTGTTATTCTTGGCTTGAATCACCGAGCTGCGGCTGACTTTACGTTTATCATGGCGATGCCGATTATGGCGGGGGCAAGTTTATTAACACTTGTGAAGAACGCGGAATATTTAACAACAGATATGCTTCCATTCTTTATCGTCGGCTTTGTGAGTGCGTTTATTGTGGCTCTCTTTGTTGTTCGATTCTTCCTAAAACTGATCAATAAAATCAAACTGGTGCCTTTTGCGATATACCGAATTATCCTAGGTCTGATTTTATTTATCCTGTTTATGTAATGATGTAAACTACTCTTTTAAAAGAGTAGTTTTTTGTTATTCCACCCCTTTTAAACAGTAAAAACCCCCTCTTAATTGGTAGAAAATGAAGTTTTTTCTTAAATTAGTGTTTAATAGACAAATGAAGGGGTAGTACATAAACATACCAATTAAAGGAGGAGTTAGAAATAATGAAAAAAACAAGCAAATTTTTTGTCAGTTCTGTGATTGCCACTTCAATGGTTGCTGTCCCTCTATCTCTTACGACTTTTGGTCAAAAAGCTGAAGCAGCTGCGACAACAGGTGTTGATGGAAGTGTCTCTATTGATCCAGTAGCCATTGCTGATAAAATTGAACAAGCAGTAAAATCATCGCAAAATCGTGATGGGTTTGTAAAAAATGCAGCTTACAGTGCATTCTATGAAGCAGGTCAAAACTATAATGTGGTTGTTCAAAACTTAAGCCAAGACCATGACTTTAGCGGACTGAATAATGTTGTCTACTATGATAGTGTTGAATATGACGGTATTACGTTTGGTATTTGGGTATTTGAAGATGGCACGTTCGTCAACAATGGTGACGGCGGCTATATTAACTGGACCTTTGTTGGCAGCTTTGACCGTGAAGAAGGGAGCGGTACTGTCAATTTCCATAAAAGATTCTAATCTCATCGTCAAAAGTCTGCCGATCCATCGGCAGACTTTTTTTATAATGCACATTCTTCTATCTCAAAACCTAAATCCTCAATGATGTGATGATCGGTTTGGACTTGCTGGCCTTTTGTTGTTAAATAATCGCCTACAAAAATGGAATTCGCCGCATAAAGTGCGAGCGGCTGGAGCGTCCGCAAATTAAACTCCCTGCCTCCAGATACTCGAATTTCCTTTGTTGGATTGATGAATCTCATCAGTGCCAAAACCTTCAACGCTTTGATCGGGTGTGTCCGTTCTTGATGTTCAAGTGGCGTTCCCTTGATGGCATGAAGAAAGTTGACGGGGATTGAATCTGCATCAAGTGCTCTGAGCGCAAAAGCCATTTCAACAATTTGCTGATTGGTTTCGCCCATTCCAATAATGACACCTGAACAAGGTGACATACCTGACTGTTTGACCTGCTCAATGGTCGACACGCGGTCATCATATGTATGAGTCGTCGTAATTCGAGTGTGATGATCATGATGTGTATTGATATTGTGATTATACCGATGAACACCCGCTTCCTTCAGCCGCTTCGCTTTGTCTTCATTTAATAATCCAAGACAGGCACACACCTTCAAAGGCATGGTCTCAGTGATCTCCTTTACTGCTGCAGTCACCTCATCTAATTCCCGGTGAGAAGGTGCTCTCCCGCTTGCCACAATACAATAAGTCCCCGCTTTTCTCTTGAGCGCCTCACGCGCGCCAGCCACAATCGTTTTCTGATCAAGCATTGTATATCTTTCAACCGGTGCTGTTGAAATGATCGACTGTGAACAATAACCACAGTTTTCAGGACAATATCCGCTTTTTGCATTAAAAATCATATTC
The DNA here is from genome assembly GCF_000715205.1 of Bacillus zhangzhouensis. Lineage (GTDB taxonomy): Bacteria > Bacillota > Bacilli > Bacillales > Bacillaceae > Bacillus > Bacillus zhangzhouensis. The sequence continues at coordinate 328,916 of NZ_JOTP01000001.1, forward strand.
AACTTCACCTTTTTTTGAAAAAAATGAAATCGCACTTGATAGGCTGCATGCATAATAGATAACAATTCTCCATCATCTGCTTCAAGTATGTTTAGACCCTCTTGCATGGTGATCGGTTCATTTTTCATCGCCTGCTCCGCTATTGCTTCCCAAGACAAAGACGTTTGTTTTCCCATCATAAGCCCCTCTCAATATGTAAACTTATTTTTATTAAAAGTTAACATATTGAATAGGCATTGGCAAGCTGTGGATAAATGACATAAGAGAATCTACATTCAAAAACACCAAAAGGCGATGTACAGGAAGTCATCGCCTTTTGGTATGTAAAGATAAATTGCTTATCGAACAGTAATATAGTTAATCACAAGCTCACCTTGGGAATTATAGTAGGAAACTGTCACAGAACCGCGTTGTACGGCACGAATCCAAGTGAAATTCGGAGCAGTTTGATCTAATTGAATCGCATACGTTGCGCCTGACACAGAAATTTGGCTTGCTGGAAGAGAGACAGCAATCGAAGAACCTACAGTAAGCGTACGGTTCACAGTAATCACTTTATTCATAATAGGAGCTTTTGCTATGACTGGTTCTTTTGGCTGTGCAGCTGCATGAGCACCTTCAGTTTGGAAGAACGTAAGAGCACCTAAAGTAGCTAAAGATAATGTACAAGCTTTCATTAATTTTTTCATCGGTAACACTCCTTTTTTTGGTATATACATATATTAATAATAATAGAAATATATGTCAATTAAAATATGTGGAAAAAAGAGTATTTATGGTGAAAATTGTCACATATTATGTGAAGAAAGACAAGGAAACAAAAAAATGCATGATGTTTTATTCATATGTCATTTTCTTTTTTAGGGGAAAAAGAGGCATAAAAAAAGCTGGGCGCATACCCAGCAACGTAAAGCTTTATGAAAAGAGATCATCAATCGTCGTCTCGCTGTTTTGGCTGACGGCCTTTTAGCTTCTCTTTTTCTCTAATGTAGTTAATAAAATCGATGGTTTGTCTTCGTGCTTCTTCGGAAAAATCGGAGGCAGCTTTAAACGCAATTTGCAAATCAGGATCGTCTGCAAGGTCGTCATCAGTTCCGCTTTTGTCTTTACCTGTGAGGAGATAATCCGTTGAGACTCCGTATAGCTCGGCGATTTTCACAATCATTTCACCGTCGGGTTTTCTCAATCCATATTCCCAGTTTGCATAGGTAGACATCGCCTTCAATCCGAGCTTTTTAGCAACGGTTGACTTACTCCATCCATGCTTCTCTCTTAATTCAGTTAAAATCTTTCCAGTCAAATTATCCATTGGAAACACCTTTTTTCATATTATGTGTAAATTTTATCATGAATTACACGGAAAAGATAAAAAAATACACAAAAAGAATAAAAATATGATTGACTTACTCGTTTCGTGTATATTATCATAATGAATATAACTTACACATAATGAGTAAGAGGTGGAAAGATGAAACTTGAAAAATTACGAGAAGAACGAATATTACAAGGAAAAACACAAACTTATATGGCGAAAAAACTTGGATATAAGTACACGAGTGGCTATGCGAATATAGAAATGGGCCGAACGAAGCCTAGCTTAGAAATGGCAAAGCATATTGCAGATCTGTTAAATATCGGTGTCCAAGAGCTTTTTTTTGCTCAAAAGTTACACAAAAAGAGTAACTTTCTAGAGAGATCGTGTTTAGAAAAGGGGAGACGAACAGAATGAATATTGAGCATCCGATGGTGACTCAGATGAATGACTTTGGATACCCAAAAAGTTACTGGTCATATGAGATGAAACGATGTGGCTATCAAGCAGAGGGAGAAGAAAGTCAGGAGGGACATGACGATGATCAGACATCAGTTGACGTTTGATGCCCGCAAAGAAGCGCAGCTTTGTTTAGTACAAGCTGGCGGCTGGATCACCTTTCATCATAAGGAACCAATCTTTGTTTTCTCCACGGCAGAAGAGAAGCAGACATACATGACCCTTATGGCAGACAAAGCCACTGATGCAAATAAGGAGGGGGTCAGAGCGACATGAATCGATTGAAGCAAATCATGACATTCATGAAATGCTTGCTCAAAGCGAGTAAAAATGAACAAGACATCCGCCAGTGGGCGAAGGATGACGGAAGAGCGTAACATGGTCATTCATTTTATCATTGAGACAGAGCACTTGTTAACAAAAGAGACGTTCATGAAAAGAATCCGAGCTGCGGCAAAAGCACAATGCCCGCAAAAAATAAAAGGCGCACTTTCACTGGAGATACGTTTATTTCACCACATGCCGCTTGACATAGCTGATTGCCAAACCAATCGTTCATACGCAGAAAAAGGTTTAATACGCCCGGTGCACGTCAGCATCTTTCAGCCAAGTCTACAACATATTCAAGAAGCACTTCGCTCCATTGCCGACGAAGTCCCTCTACAGATTGTGGATTTAAGAGTTTCTCAGTTTTATAGTATGCGCCCAAGAGTTGAAATCATTTTAAATACTGTAGATGACGGCATGAGGTCATCACTAAAAAGGAGACAAGCATATGAACGAACCAAAACAACTATTGATTCAAGAAAATCAGACATTTGTTGGTGAAATGGAGAAAGGAAAGATTCAAGTCATTGTGTTAGATGGAAATGTAGGAACGGCCTATATGATGGATGTACCTGAGCATGGAAAAACCATTATTCAAACGGCAAAAGGGCATTTTGCAAGAGTAGATCACGAAATTGGTTTTAAAATCAGCTAGCTTATTAAACAAATCAAAAAACATAATACGTCCAAGACGGAAAGCCTGCGGACACTGATCACGACCCTGCTAAAAGGGGACTGATTGGTGTCCGTTTTTTATTTTCATAAAAAAAAGGGAGAGAGCAAATATGCAAGATTTACTGATCGAATACAAACGAGCGTTAAAGGATGCTAGAAAAAGATATGAACCATATAGAGAAAAAGAAGACAAACAGCTGTCAGTTCAAGACAAGCATGATAAAAAAATGATTGCCAGTATGGTCAGCGATCTAGAATACGTGGTGGAATGGCTTCAAATCGGAAGAGAGCCAGGCGCGCGCAGAGGATTAGACAGACGTTCTGTTTATCAGCGCACCATTCTTGCCAATCCAGAAGTACTAGAGGCTTTATCACATGAATATACCCTCATTCAAGAAAAAGAAAGAGAAGTCAGTGAGAGGGATAAGAAACGAATTGATGAAGCTTTAGCCGTTTTAACAGATCGAGAGAAGGACGTCTTCTTTATGCACACCACACAAGGATTATCATTTAGCGAGATTGCGATCATGCTAGATGTGAAAAAAGGAACTGTCCAAAAACATATGGAGAGAGCTCGGACAAAGATGTCCAAGAAAGTACAAGAACGCCTATTCGAAGCAGCTGAATAGGCGTTTTTTCTTTTACAAAATAAATGGAGCAACACTTGTCTTACAGTTGCCACCTATAGTTAGAAAGACCAAACGGATGTTTGCTAGCCCTACACAAATGATTCCTTCGCAGGAAATCGTTCGAATTAAAAGGAGGCGGCAGGTGAATGTAAATGAAAGATAAACGGATAGAAGCCAAGCAAGATTATATGAAAGGGATGACGTACCAGCAAATTGCTGATCATTACAATGTCTCGATCCATACCGTGAAATCATGGAAAAGACGATACGGATGGCAAAGGCAAAAAGGTTCGTCAAAGCAGGCGCACTCGATCTTCAATCAATTTCTTTCGGATGAAACGATTGAAATCATGGAGAAAATGGGTGGGCGCACATCACTTGATATCATCTGGGACCAAATTCAAATTCAATACGCAGCCATTATTCGCGCGCAGCGAATCATGTATGTTGAAGATCAAGCTGACATGATCAAAGAGCTGAAAAAGGCGGCATACATGCCTTCTTCATTAGAGGAAGAAACGATAGAAGGTATTCAGCCAGAACGAGATATCACGGCTGAAGAATTCTCATTTCAATTTTCATGGGATCGACAGGCCACGTTTTTAAATGCCCAATCTCGTGCAATGGGTGAACTCAGACGTCTCATTAAACAGTTCGAAGAGCTCGCTCACGCGAAGGATGAAAGAAGATTGAGGCTGAAGCAAATTGAACTGACGATCGAAAAAACAAAAAAAGCCGTGCGTGAAGAAAAAGAGGAAGATCTTCACATCATGATCAAGCGAAAAGAGGATAACTCATGACGTCATTGATTGAAAAAGAAGTCAATCCTCACTTTGAACATTTTCTATTCGATTGGAATCAAAAGTTTCAATTTTTAGTAGGCGGCTATGGCTCCTCCAAAAGCTACCACATTGCTTTAAAACTGATCTTAAAGCTACTTGAGGAAAAGCGGACAGCCCTTGTCATCCGAGAGGTGTATGATACGCACAGGGAGTCGACATTTTCTCTATTACAAGAGATCGTCAGCGACCTTGGCATTGATCATGTGGTGAAGTGCCGCAGTTCGCCACTTGCACTGACATTTCGAAACGGCAGCAGCATCTTATTTAAAGGGCTCGACAAGCCTGAGAAATTGAAGTCGATCAACAATATCTCGATCATTTGGATTGAGGAGTGTTCAGAGGTCTCTTATGAAGGCTTCAAAGAGCTGCTGGGAAGGCTGAGGCATCCAGTATTACCTCTTTATATGATGTTATCGACCAATCCTGTTGGTCAGGATAATTGGACGTACAGACATTTCTTTCGAGATGAACAGCTGAAGCGATTTGTTCTTGATGACGAGACATTATACAAAAAGCGAACCGTTGTCATCAAGGATACGTACTATCATCACTCGACGGCAGAAGATAACCTATTTTTGCCTAAAAGCTATGTGAAGCAGCTGGATGAGCTGAAAGAATACGACCCGGACCTTTATCGAATTGCGAGGAAGGGGTTTTTTGGGATCAATGGTACAAAGGTTTTTCCTCAATTTGAGGTCAGAAGCCATTCTGACGTAGTAGAAGCGATTCAGCAGATTGAAAGACCGCTGAAACGAGCAGGCATGGATTTTGGTTTTGTTGAATCGTACAATGCGCTCATTCGATTAGCCGTCGATCATGAAAAAAAGTACTTATATATTTATTGGGAATATTACGACCGCGGAAAAACAGATGATGAAACAGCCGTTGATCTGAGAGAGTTTGTAGAATCAAAGGAACTTATTAAAGCAGACGCAGCAGAGCCTAAAACCATTCACTATTTTCGGCAGCGTGGATTTCAAATGGTGGCTGCACATAAGTTTCAAGGCTCACGCTTGCAATATACAAAAAAGATCAAACGGTTTAAGAAAATCATTTGTTCCGATGCTTGCCCGTATACAATCTATGAACTTCAATCACTGACCTACAAGGCAGATAAGGACGGACGCCTAGAAGAAGATGAATTTCAAATCGACCCGCACACATTATCAGCCATCTGGTATGCGCTGGATGATTATGAAGTGACGGATTTGAAACAGACCGCTTTGGAGCGTGTCCGTCCAAACAGAGAGAGGAGGTCCATACAATGAAACAATTGAAAGCCACGATTATGAAGGCAAACATGTCTGATCACACAAAACAAATGTATGCAGATGAATTTTCCTACGAAAAAGATGACATTGTACCCCCGCCCTACAATATCAATGAATTAAAAAGCATGGCAGAATACTCGACCATTCTTCAGCAATGTATTGATGCTTATAAAACAAACATTTTAGGCTTTGGTTTTGGGGTGGAATATGCCTTTGACTTTAATGCAGAAGGTGTGAAACCGGCAAAAAAGAAGACCGCAGAGAAGGAATGGACAAGACTTGAAGAGTTTACGAAATACTTGAACTATGATGAGTCGGCCGATGTGATTCTTGGCTATGTCCTCGAAGACCGAGAGAAAACGGGCAATGGTTTTTTAGAGGTGCTTCGAGATGGACAAGGGAAGCCGGCAGGAATCGAGTATTTAGATACACTCCATATCCGCATTTGCAAGCTGAGTGAGCCAGTCGATGTCGAATTCCGATACACAGAAAACGGCGAATTGAAGACGATGAATCGAAAGAAACGATTTCGTAAATATGTACAGGTGATCAATGAAAAGAAAGTCTTTTTCAAGGAGTATGGTGATCCGCGCATATTAAATTATGAAACAGGCAAATACGATGACACCACGCCAGAGCCGCTTCAAGCAACAGAAGTGATCCATTTTAAAATCGGCAGTGGAACGTATGGGATTCCCCGATGGATTGGCAATATCGTGAATATGTACGGAGCGCGCAAAGCAGAAGAACTGAACTATCTTTATTTTAAGCAAGGACGGCATGTACCTGGTGCCATTATTGTTGAAAATGGAATGCTGTCAGAGTCGTCCTATCAGCAGCTTCAAGATTATATGGACGATATTGAAGGATCTGATCATGCGCATAAATTTTTATTGCTTGAAGTAGAAGGTCTTCCAACGGAAAAAGGGTTAACAGGTGAAGAAGATGTATCAAATGTCAAAGTGAACTTTAAATCCCTGGCAGAGATATTGCAAGAAGATGCGCTCTTTTTAGAATACGATGAAAAAACTAGGAATAAAATCCGCTCCGCTTTTCGCCTGCCGCCTATTTACACAGGTGAGTCTCAAGACTATAACAAAGCCACAGCAGATACTGCGCGTAAAACAACAGAGGAGCAGGTATTTCAGCCTGAGCGGCATCTCATTACAGGGAAACTCAATACCCTTTTCCTGCCGGACCTTGATATATGGCATGTCCGCTTTCTATTAAATGGACCTGATTTTAGAGATCCATTAGAGATCGCCAAGGTTCTGACGCCATTTATTCAGGCTGGGGCAGTGTCACCAAATGATTTGCGAGATCTGGCGGGACGCATTCTTGGGAAAACGTTAGAGGAATGGCCAGAGGAGCTCTATCACCGGCCCTTAGAAAGCCGCATAAAAACAACTGAAGAACAGCCTCAATCAGAGCCGAACCAGCTGGAGAAATAAACAGAAGGACGTGAGCTTTTTTGAAAGGGGGTGAACATATGCCAAGAGAATTAAAAAACGCAAAAATTACGCATGTTTCCTATGTGGACAGGGCAGCAAACCAAAAGAAATTCTTTTTAATGAAAGCAAAGAAGAGGCAGCCTGACTTTCAAAAGGAAGTCAGTGTGCTCACGAAGGCAGAAGATGCTCATCGCCTAGTGTATGGGGTCGTGTATGAACCGAATACACCAGATGCACACCAAGACTTTATGTCAGCAAAGGAAATTGAACGAGCGGCTCATGGATTTATGAAGGATGCCCGTCACATTGACAAACAGCATGATTTTCAAGATGGTGTTGGCGAAGTCGTTGAATCATACATTGCCCCGGCGGATTTTGAAGTAGGCGGGGAATTGATTCGAAAAGGGTCTTGGGTGCTTGTGACAAAAGCTTCACAAGATATTTGGGATCAAATTCAGCAAGGCCACATTACAGGCTACTCAATGGCTGGGACGGCGGACATCGTGGCAATAGAAGAACAAGATCAGCTCCTGTCCCAGGGCACGAATGAGAGGGGGCTTTTTTCTTTGCTGAAAAATTTCTTTTTGAAAGAGGAAGGTGCAAACATGTCACAACAATTTTGGAGCGCTTTAGACCATCTGCTGGAAACCTTACAGTCGAGTGATGGTGATGAGTCTAGCGTAAGAGCTGCGCTTGAACAATTGATTCCAATTGTGCAGGACGTTTTGAAGACAGATGATGTGCTTCAAACGGTTGGCGAAAGACCAGCATCCGTTCAAAAGCAAGATGCCGCTTTGACGACGGACCAAGTACGAGAGCTCGAAAAAGCAAAAATGGCAATTGAGAACGTCTTACAGCAGGCTGAACATCAGGATACAGATCAAGCAGGGGAAGAACCTGTCCAAAAAGTGCTCGAGCAAGTGGTTGCACCGATTCGTCATCAGCTTTCTTCATTAGAGAAATCAGCCAGCAGAGAAAAGTTAGCGATGCAGCAAGTGCTTCAGCAGCAGCTTTTGCCTATTTCAGAGCGGATTCACATGCTTGAAAAAGCGCGGGGCATTTCAAAACAAACAATCCACGATACACAAAACGACAGTACAAAGCCCATTTGGGATGGCTTACTATAAGCCAAAATAAGGAGGAAACAGTGTGAGAAATCAAGAGTTGATTCGAAAGGCCGAAATGACACTTGCTAGCTTAAAAACCGGCGGTCTCATGAACGCAACCCAATCCAATACATTCATTAGAATGATGCAAAACACACCAACCGTTTTAAATGATGCACGCATCATTCCGATGGAAAGTGATTCACAAAAAATCGAAAAAATCGGCTTTGGCCAGCGTATTTTGCGTCCAGCAGAAGAAGGAAAAGCGCTTGATGCAAAAGACCGTGTTGTCCCAGCGACAAGCACTGTCCAGCTCAATGCAAAAGAGGTCATTGCAGAGATTCACATGACCTACGACAGCATTGAAAACAATATTGAAAAAGACGGGATTCAGCAGACGATTATGCAAATGCTGGCGGAACGAGCGGCGGTAGATATTGAAGAGCTCATCGTCAATGGTGATACAACATCATCAGATCCGTTTTTAGCTCAAATGGATGGCGTAAGAAAACAGGCAGTATCTCATATTGTGGATGCAAATGGAGTAGAAATTAGCCGTCAAATGTTCAAACAAGCCTATAAAGCGATGCCATCAAAATATTTACGTGTTCCTCAGGATTTTCGTTTCTATACATCTCCAAGTTTAGAGGTCGAGTGGAAGGATCAAGTAGCAAACCGTCAGACAGGCTTGGGAGATGCAGCAATTCAAGGCGGACTTTCCTCCGCATTTGGTGTTCCTGTCAAAGGTCTTGCCAATATGCAGCCATATGACGAAGAGGGAACAGACGTATCAGATATTTTACTGACACACCCTAAAAACATTATCGTAGGTTTTTCTCGCAATATTCGTATTGAAGTAGAAAAAGATATTCGCAGCCGTAAGTTTATTATTGTCCTGACAGCGAAGCTAGACAGTAAATTTGAGGAAGAGGATGCTGTAGCAAAAGTGATGAAAGTGAAAGAGTAGGTGACGGCAGGCCATGATTATTTCTGCTGAAGAAGTACAAGCCTATTCTGTATTTGATCGTGTGAAAAATCGATCTGTAGAGAGACTGACAGCAGATATCATCGAAGCAGAAGCTGCAGTATTTCAGATCGTAGGTCACGATTTCACAAGTGAAAAATATCAGCCCCTCCCTGAAAAAGCAAGAATCGCATTATTAAAAATGGCCCAGTATTTTGCCATGCTGAATGATGATGAATCTATGGTGAAAGGCTTTACGTCAGAAAAAATGGGCGATTATTCATATGCGAAGGCAGCTGATCAAGTCAAAGGCAGACCTCATGTATATGCCTTGCTTGTCGATTACATTGAACCATCGCTCACTGGCGGCAGTGCAAAATTAAAGGTGAGATCATTATGAGTTATCAATCTCTATTAACGGATCGCTGTGATCTTTATCACCTTGAACGCGAGGAGGCGGCCCGGGGTAAATTTGGGATTCCAGCTGGGGATTTGCAAATAACACTTTCCTATTCTGATACTCCGAGTTTGAGAGATGTCTCTTGCTATGTCATAGAAAAAAGTCAGTCACTCGTGCAAGAAGAACCGAAGACAGTGATTTATCAATCCTATCTTGTCCATTTTCCTTTAGCAAGTGATATTCGCTTGCATGACAAGATGGTGTGGAATGGGGTCTCGCTTAAATTACAGCAGCCCAAAATAGTGAAAAATCATCACATTGAAGTGATGGCAGTCAGGAAGGAAAATCTATGAAAATTGATGGACTTGATCGGCTGCTTTCACAGCTACATACGGCATGTGATGGCGGCTTAAAGGCAGAATATCAAGATTGGTTGCAGGAGATGGGCTTGCAGCTTTTAGACATCATTCAGGATGAATTAATCAAGGAGAATGCGGTCGATACAGGCCGGCTTCTAAGCTCCTTTAGGCAAGGTGATAAGGAGAATCATTTTCTCATCTCACGAGGCGGTCTCACGCTTGAAGTGGGGACGCAGCTTGATTATGCCTCATACGTCAATGACGGACATGCCACTTCTTCAAATGGAGAGCGAAGATGGGTGCCTGGCAGATGGGCTGGTGGCCGCTTTGAATATGATCCGAATGCAAGTACAGGGATGATGCTTGCATCTCAATGGATTGACGGAAATGGCTACTGGGACCATGCTGTCATGCTCTATGAGCAAATGTTTGAACATTCGCTAGATCGGAAGCTTCAAAGCTGGATCGATCGACATTTTGGGAGGTGATTGAATGAATCAAGAAGTCGGGGCAATCATGCATTATATCTACACACACTTTCCTGTCACAATGTATGATCGCCTTCTGCCAGAGCGCTTTCAAGTTCCGTCTGTGTACGTGCCGCCAGTGACAGTCATCAGCGGTCCAGATACGGTCTCTACCTTTATGAAATCTTATTCGCTGCAAGTGAAAGTGTTTCATATCGATACAGAAAAAGCGCATGATGCGGCAGAAACAGTCGTCGATGCATTGCTTGCTGATCGTCAAATCATTCAGATGATGAGCGAAGATGGAGAGGTGCTTGATGATTATGTCCGCATAAAAAGAGTGGAAACAAGAATCATAGATCAAGGCGTAGCAGCGATTGTCCTGACGTGGGATAGCAGCTATTGGTACAACCGAGACAAACAGCCAAGCCTTGAAAATATCAACTTTTCAGATGGGGTGATCAAACGTGAGCAAGACTAAAAAAGCACAGCTCGATCAAACAGCTGGCGAAGAAAAAGAATTTGGCTTTTCATTTGAAGCCTTAAAAGAGCACAGTAAGGATCTTTTTGGGGTAAAACCAGAAATCCTTGAAGGTGCTCTTTTTTATATCAAACATCAACCAATTACAAAAACAGAAGCAAAGAAGCATATTGATGCTTTTTTGTCCAAGGAGGTTTAAAGGATGAACGGAGGCACTTTTACACCAGGTACAGAGAAAAAGCGTCCTGGTATTTACTTTAATTTTAAAACAACAGCAGAGCAGCGAATTACTTTAGGCGATCGAGGTACGGTGGCACTTCCTCTTGTGATGAGCTGGGGAGAACCAAAAACCTTTATTTCCATTTCCAATATGGAAGATTTAAATAAAAAGGTTGGACTTAACATTGATGATAAGTCACTCCTTCTTTTCCGTGAAGCAAAGAAAAAAGCACAAACGGTCTTGCTTTACCGCTTAAATGAAGGAGAACCAGCCAAAGCCGAAATCGCAGAAAACTTTGTCGTCACAGCGAACTATGGTGGCCAAAAAGGAAACGAGATCACTGTACAAGTCGCAGAAAATGTACTTGATAGCACAAAGCGCGACGTTATCACCTATCTTGGAACAGATATTGTCGATAAGCAGATTGTCACTGATGTCAAAGATCTTGTGAAAAACAAATATGTTCAATTTTCTGGTGAAGGTGAAGCGGTCATCACAGCTGGTGTGGCACTAAGCGGTGGGAAAAATGGTGTGGCAAGTGTCGCAGATTACACAGCTTTCCTAGAAGCAGCCGAAACAGAATACTTTGATGTCATTGCTCTTCCTGTCGATAATAGCGAGCAATTAAAAGCAACCTTCTCCTCATTTATTGAGCGGTTACGTGATAAGCAAGGACGTAAAGTGCAAGGGGTTGTCGCCAATTATGCAGCTGACCAAGAGGGGATCATCAATGTCACAAGCGGTGTTGTTCTAGAAGACGGAACAGAACTGACGCCTGCTCAAACAACAGCATGGGTCGCAGGTGCAAGTGCAGGAGCGAACTTTAATCAGTCACTGACCTTTGTTGAATACGAAGGAGCAGTCGATACATTAGAACGTCTTGACAATGATCAAGTCGAATACCGATTATCACAAGGGGAGTTCCTTTTCACCTTTGATGCGAGAGATCGTACTGTGAGTGTTGAAAAAGATATTAACTCTTTGACAAGTTTTACAGTTGAAAAGAACCAGCAAATGGCGAAAAACAAAATCATTCGTGTGCTTGATGCGATCAACAATGATTTAACGTTTGAATTGAAAAATTTGATTAAATTACGTAAAGCCAATGGCAACGACATTCCAGCATCAGATGATGGTGTGCAGCTTGTGAAAACACTCATTACGCAGTATCTCACACAGCTTCAAGATGGCAGCGGCATTACAGGCTTTAACTCAGAAACAGATATCGTGATTGGTCTCAATGAAGATCGTGATGGATTTATGATTGATTTAGCGGTTCAACCAGTAGATGCAGCAGAAAAATTCTATTTCAATGTGGAGGTGAAGTAAGATGGCTTTTAAAGCGCAAAATACAATTTCAGGTAAAGAAGGTCGTCTTTTCTTAGAAGGTGAAGAGCTAGCATTTATCAAAACCTTCGAAGCAAACGTGGAGAAAAACAAATCGGAAGTCAACGTCATGGGCCGCCGAATGACTGGTCATAAAACAACCGGTGCAAACGGAACAGGAACTGCGACGTTCTATAAAGTCACTTCACGTTTCGTTCAACTAATGCTCAACTATGTGAAAAAAGGGGAAGATCCTTATTTCACTCTTCAAGCTGTGCTTGAAGATAAATCATCTGGCCGAGGCACAGAGCGTGTGACATTATTTGATGTCAACTTTGACTCAGCTAAAATTGCTGGACTGGATGTCGATTCAGAGGCACTTGAAGAAGAAGTTCCTTTCACATTCGAGGACTTTGACCTGCCTGAAAAGCTAAAGAATTCTTTCTAATAGGTTATGTGAATTCGCTAAGTAACATTGGCAGATTGAAAAAGGAATGTGTTATAATGCAGTTAGAATGCTCAAAGCATTCCAAAAACAGAAGATGATGTTTACATGCAGAGTGATTTGCATATAATAAAAAGAAGCCAGGATGTTGGCGCATCCCGGCAATGTACAATGAGGCCCTTCAAGGGGCTGACTAATCGAATAGGATGTTCAGGATAGACTTTCCCTTTTACCTACCAAAGCTCAAGGGGGGAGTCTATTTTTTGTCTATATACGTCAACAGGGCAATGATAAATGACCCGAATGCAAGCTTTAACATCAGTGCTTGAAATGTTGACATGAGCATCACCCCCTTCCTATCGGGGATGAGCCAGACGCCCTTGAGCAAGCCGTTCAATTGTACAATTTAGATTATACATGAAAAAATTGGAAAGTACATTCAAAAAATGGATGTGCTTTTTTGCATTCAAAAAAACAAACCAAAGGGAGTTTTTAAACATGAGCGAAAAACAAACATTTGATCTTTCATTTTTTATGCCAGGACAAACAGTAGAAGCAGAAGAAGTCAAAGTACCGATTTCCAAGCGTTTTGTTGATAAAAAAGGGAATGTCATTCCTTTTGTCTTTAAAGCCATTACAACTGAACGGATTGATGAACTTGAAAAAGAAAACACAACCTTCAAAAATGTCAAAGGCAGAGGACGTGTGAAGGACTTAGACAGTCAGCGCTTCTACGCACGTATTGCGATTGAATCGACGATTTACCCAGATTTCCGCTCAAAGGAATTAAGAGAAGCCTACAGCACACAAGATCCAGTTGAAGTCGCAAAACGTGTTTTATCTGTCGGCGGTGAATACGCAAACTGGTTAAACAAAGCCATTGAAATCAACGGGTTTGAAGACGAAATTGAAGATTTAGAAGACGCAGCAAAAAACTAATAAAAGATGGGGATAAAGAAGCCGTATTTTTATATTACGCCATGCACGAGCTTCACTATTCCCCATCTGAACTTCTTGATTTATACGAAGCACCAAGACAATTCAAAGCGTTCCTATTCGGACTCATCAGCTACAAGCTAGACATGCTAGAAAAAGAAGCAAAGAAAGGAGGGAAATAATTGGCGAAACTCACAGCACGGTTTGAATTAGAAGACAAAGTATCGAAGAAACTTATGCGCATTCAAAAACGATTTCAAACGTTTGAGAAGCAGCTCAAACCATTTAGAAAACCTGTGAAAATAAACCTGGATATAGATGACAAGAAATTAAGAAACTTCAGTTTATCGCTTCGGAAAATGTCAGTGATTTCCATGAGACTGGATCAAGGAATCTATCGTGATCTAAAAGCATTAAACAATCAGTTAAATATGCTCCCAAATCATCTGGTCATATCCATTCAAGCCAAGGGGCTGGATGTCATTAAATCCAGCATAGATCGTTTGAAACAAGTGGGGACAAGTCCCATTATGCTGACGTTTAAACTAAACGATCAATTGTCAGGGAAAATGTCATCAATCAAAAAAACAATCCTTCAGCTCATGAACAGAACCTACTATATGAGATTAAACATGGTTGACCAAGCCACCGCTGCAATTCAACGAATCAAAAAGACACTCAAAAGCTTGACGATGTCTAAACACGAAATCAGAGTATCTGTTCAAGACAATGCAAAAAGTAAGTTGAAAAAACGAGATCAAGCAGAGTCGGTTGTGAAAGAAAAGAAAATAAAAAAGAAACCTAATGCAACAGCTGCTACGAAAAAGAATGAAAACAAGCAGAGCTGGCTGGGGAATTTGGGAAACAAGGCATTAAAAGAGATTGAAAAATATGCAGGTGATGTTTCAGATAAATTGAAGGAAAAATTAAGTCCTAGAAACTTTTGGGACAATAAGGCGCTACCTTGGATTGAAACAAAAATCGACGAATACAAGCAAGAAGTAATCGGACGAATTAGTGAGAAGATTAAAATCAACCCTGAGGAGTATCTAGATAAATGGGTGAACAAAGGATTAGATTGGATCCTTGGTCCGAAAAATCAAACAAATGACTCGGGGGGATCTAATAATAATGCTTCATCAGGGCAGCCGGGTAACCAAAACTTAGACCAAACGCAAAATGAAAAAGGTTTATTTAGAGTAAGCTGCTGTTCTTGCTGTGCAAAAGGTTTAAATCCAACGGGAACTGCCCGAACAGAAAATAGAAATGGACCCAAAAACCAACCGAATAATCCAACAGGAACTTCGAGGGTGGAAAAGAATAGAAAGCCTCCAACTAAATTAGGTGGTCTAACCAAAAAAATTCCAGGTGTTATGGCTATCGCCGGACTCGCTGGGATATTCAAAGATACCGATAAGCTAAAAGGCTTAGGAGATACATTTGAAAATTTAGGTAAAGGAGCAGGTAAATTATTAAAAAAAGTACCCATACTTGGGCCCTTGCTTAGTGCTACAGAATTAATTGGAACAACAAAAGAAAATGTAGGCGAAAAAGTAGGAGGATTCGGCGGGGGCGTTGCTGGTGGTATGGGTGGTGCCGCGATAGGAACAATGATTGCACCAGGTATTGGAACAGCAATCGGCGGAATCTTAGGTAGTATTTTAGGTGAAAGCTTAGGAAAATGGATCGGTAAAATGTTTGATGATGGAACCATGAAGAAAAAATGGGATGACATTGTCAAAGGTGCTGAAA
The DNA here is from genome assembly GCF_000715205.1 of Bacillus zhangzhouensis. Classification (GTDB taxonomy): domain Bacteria; phylum Bacillota; class Bacilli; order Bacillales; family Bacillaceae; genus Bacillus; species Bacillus zhangzhouensis. The sequence goes on from NZ_JOTP01000001.1 coordinate 344,338, forward strand.
ATGCAGTTAAGTGGATTAAAGATATCTGGAACAAAGTTTCGAGCTGGATCAATAATAATGTTTTAATTCCTATTACATCGTTCTTCGGTGAGACATGGAATTGGATCACTGAAAAATGGGGACAGCTTTCTTCTTGGTTCATGGAAAAAGTTTGGCTGCCTATTTATAATTTTTCAGTCCCGATTATCAATTTTGTAGTTGGTGTATTTGATGTTGCTTGGACAATTATCAAAAATATTTGGGCAGTAGCATCTAAATGGTTCATGGATTATGTTTGGGAACCATTTGGCCAATATGCGGTAGAAGCAATTGGTTGGGTATGGAATAAACTTGTTGACACATGGAATTGGATTCAGGAAACATGGGGTGTATTCTCTGAATGGTTTTTAACAAATGTTTGGGACCCATTCGGTCAATATGCGATAGAAGCAATTGGGTGGGTATGGAATAAACTTGTTGAAACGTGGAACTGGATTCAGGAGACATGGAGTGTATTCTCTGAATGGTTTAATGAATACGTTTGGACGCCTTTTAAAACATATGCAATACCTGCAATTATGTTTATATGGAATCTGTTTCAAAATACATGGAACTGGATTCAAGAAAAATGGGGGGCATTCTCTGAGTGGTTTAATGAATACGTTTGGACGCCGTTTAAGACATATGCCCTGCCAGCCATTACATTTGTGTGGAATTTGTTTCAAAATACATGGAACTGGATTAAAACTACCTGGGAGAAAGTTTCAACTTGGTTTGATGAAAATGTATGGCAACCCTATCAAAAATATGCCAAGCCAGCAATTGAATTCGTGTGGGAAAAATTTAAAGAAGCATGGGAAACGATCAAGGGTATCTGGAAAAAAGTGAGTGCATGGTTCGAAGAGAAAGTATTTAATCCTTTGAAAGATCATGCTAAAACTTTAAGAGAAACATGGGAAGGTATCTTTGGCGTTGTAGGAAATGTATTTGATACAGCTAAAAAAATTGGTGGGAATTTTCTTAATATCTTTATTAAAAAAGGCGAAGAAAAAACAGGACTTAAGAAGAAAGAAAAAGCAGCAAATAACGCCACCGGTGGTTATATCACAAAGCCAACACTTTCATGGATAGGAGAAGCGGGGAAAGAATTTGTCATTCCAACTCAAAATAACCGAGGACGAGGAAAGATGCTGCTTGCACAAGCTGCTTCTCAACTTGGAATGTCTGTTGTGCCAAGCGGAGTGGCAGGAAATCAAGTGTCAAGCTCTCCAGCTCCTACAGCTGTAGCTTCATCATCTTCTGTCGGTTCAATAGGCGGATCGGTCTCAATGGATGGGAACATTCAAGCCTCCGGCATAGGCGAGCAATTTAATAACGATTTTGAACAAGGGTTAAATCAAAAAGTGGTCTCTCTTGATCAATGGAAGCAAAAAAATATTCAGCAGCCATTTAATCAATTGACATCAGATTCAGGAAAGTACGGACAACAAACGGTTTCTGCATTTGCGACTGGCCAGCAAATGACACCAACAGGAACAGACAGCTTTTTGCAAAGTCGTGTAACAGCACCATACCAACAAGTGATGATAGCATCACCAACTTGGGGTACTGGAACGGTTAGTGGTTTTGCAACAGGTCAAAATGCTACATCAACTGGCACAAACCAATACGTAGATCAACATATCAAACAACCTTTCCTGCAAGCCAAACAAGAATCAGCAGGCTGGGGCTCAGGAATGATCGACGCCTTTAACAGCGGCATGCGTTCAAAAGCAAGTGAAGTCACACAAGCCGCCAAAGAAATGGCGAAGAAAGTAGAGCAGGCGTTTAGAGAAGAATTAGACATTCATTCTCCTTCACGCGTCATGATGAGCTTGGGGAAATTTGCATCGATCGGTGTCGTCAAAGGACTCGACTCAGTTGATGTCAAAAAATTTGCTGAAAATCAGGCTGGTTCATTAATCGGAGCCTTCAGCGGTATGGGGGCTTCAGGTCTTAGTGTTCAGCAATGGCTCATGGCAGCTCTAATGGCAACTGGCACATCTATGAACTGGCTTCCAGGTCTTATGACCATCGCACAGCATGAATCGAATGGAAATCCGAGAGCAATCAACTTATGGGATTCCAACGCTAAAAAGGGAACGCCTTCTAAAGGCTTAATGCAAACCATTGGACCGACGTTTAACTCCAATAAAGGCAAGGGCATGAATGATATTTGGAACCCGATTCATAATGCCGTAGCCGCCATTAACTACATTAAGGGCAGATATGGAACAGTCTTCAACACGCCGGGATTACGGAGTATGAGAAGAGGCGGTCCTTATAAAGGCTACGCAAATGGCGGACTGATTACTCAGGAGCAGGTAGCTAGAGTCGGTGAAGGAAACAAACGCGAATGGATTATTCCTGAAGAAAGAGGCATTCGCGGCAGGTATTTATTGACGCAGGCAGCCAAGGCACTTGGGATGCAAGTATATGATCCATCAAATGCATCTGCTCCTTTACCAGAATCACAGATGCAGCAAGTGACCTCAGCTCAGTCAGCTGGTCATCCAACATCGTCAGGTACTAAACAAATCATGATTCAATTCAATGGAGATCAGCATTTCCATAATGGACAAGACCAACAATCGCTTGTCGAAAAAATGAGACAAATGCTCGTAGACGAACTGGAAGTAGAGCTTCATACAGGAACGAAGGGAGTCGTGATCGATGGGTAAATCAGTGTATCAATTATGGGTTTCCCAAGGGAAGGACAAGTTGCGATTCCCTGTCCTTCCATCTGAACTTGAAATCACTAATAACGTACAAAATGAAACGGTGAAGGTCACCTCTTTTGGAGAACTGACCTTTATTGATGTACCATCGGCTAAACAAGTATCATTCACATCATTATTTCCTAAGAAATATTCGCCGATTGCTGAATATAAAAGCATTCCATCACCAGAGAATGCGATAGCGAAAATTGAACGAATGATGCGTTCGAAAAAGTCTGTGCGATTGATTGTTACAGGAACAAAGATCAATATGACGTGCAGCATTGAAAGCTTCACCCACAAGGAAGGGTCATATGATATTGGAGATCGTGAATTTACGATCGAGTTAAAGGAATATAAAACTGCGTCGCCTAGGAAAATCAAACGAAAGAAAAAAGCAAAACAAACCAAAAAGAAAAGGCCATCAAAAACACCACCAAAATTGTACACCGTCAAAAAAGGTGATACTTTGTGGGCCATTTCAGGCCGATTTTATGGTGACAGTACGAAATGGCGGCGTATTTGGAATGCCAATAAAGCAGCGATGATTAAACGAAGTAAACGCAATATTAAGCAGCCGGGGTATTGGATTTTCCCTGGGCAAAAATTAAAAATACCACAATAGGGGGGCTGGCATTGATTGAGCTTTTTGCCATCAGAAGCGGCACCATGTATGAGCTTGTCACAGAGAGTGTGACACTTCAGGGGCAAAGGTATCAAGCCCCTCGCTCTATTCAGGCAAATATTATCACAAAGCAAGGCAGTCAAACGTATTACCGTGTCTCAGAAGGAGACACGGTTCTTTTTAAATGGAAAGGAAAAGAGCTGTTCAGAGGCATCGTTTTTTCCCGGACGCCGGTTGAAGGGAAGTTGACCCTTACCGCATACGATATGCTTCAATATTTGGTGAAAAACCAAGATGTTTATGTTTTTTCTAATCAAAGAGCAGATCAAATCTTGAGGCGGATTGGGACTGACTTTCAAATTCCAATGACCTCCATCGCAAATACAGGACATGTCGTGAAGTCTCTTGTTTTTAAAAATGATACGAGTTTGTATGACATCATTCTGAAAGCATTAAAAGAAACAAAGCGGCAAACCGGCAGAAACTATCAAATTTATTCTGCTAAAGGCAAGATGGGGCTGAGAGCTTGGCCAGATCCAGAGGACGTATGGGTCATTGAATCAGGCGTCAATCTCATCGGTTATCAGTACAGCACCTCCATTGAAGAGACAGCAACACGTGTGAAGATGCGCACGTCTGTAGATGAACAGGGGAAGAATAAGAAAAAAGGCAGCAAATCAGATCTTGTGGTGATCGAACAGGATAAAGCAGGTCAGAGTAAATACGGCATTTTACAGCATGTTGAGACGGTAACAGGTCAAATCAACCAGCCGCAGCTTCAAAAAAGAGCCAAAGTACGGCTAGCAGAGAAAAAAGGTGTCAAACAAGAAGTGAAAAGCATACAAGCGCTAGGAATTCCCGAACTGCAAAGCGGTCTCCCAATCTATTTGAAAATCCCTGAAATCAACGTAAAAAAAACCTACTGGATCGATCAAGACAAACATGAATTCAATGGAGTGAAACACACCATGACCATTGACGTCGTCGAGAAAAATTCCATGCCAAAGGGTGATCAAGCGTGAGATTAAGTGAAGCGATTAAACAATTGGCTGTTAATGCAGTAGACGCAGCCTCTCCAATTGATCTTGTCATTGGAGAAGTCACGGCGGTTTCCCCACTCAATATCCGATTAAATGAAAATAGTAAGCTGATCATTCCCCAAGAACTACTTATTTGGCCGAAACGCTTAAATAAGGGTGAGGATGATGAACTAAAGGCGGGAGACAGTATTATGGTGCTCGCAATGGCAGGGGGACAGTCCTTCTACATCATCGACAAATTATAAGGGAGGTGATGAACGTGGCACTTTCACCAGAGGAAGAAATCGAGGAAACAGAAGAAGACGAAGAGGTGGAACCCTCAACGACGTATCGCATAGATTTTGAACATGGCAGGCTGACAAACGAAACCATTTCAGGCATAGACGCGATCCGGCAATTCATTTATATGACATTGCGGACAGAGCGTTATGCACATCCTATCTACAGTCACGACATTGGCACTGAAATCCAGGAGCTTTTAACGGACACAGAAGCAACGGATGAATACAAAGAAATGGAGATTCCAAGGTTGCTAGAAGAAGCACTGATCGTTGATGAGCGGATTGATCATATTGAAGAGATAGAGGTCACGAAGCAAAATGACTCGTTTCAAGTCAATCTAGCCATTGTCACAGATGAAGGCACATTAGAAATAGAGGAGGTGATGGAGGGTGATGTTTGAGGAGCAAACGTATGAAGCATTGATGGAAAGAATGCTGGACAGGCTGCCAGATGACATAGATAAAAGAGAAAACAGCGTCATTTGGAATGCCTTGGCACCTGCTGCCGCTGAACTGGCACAGTCCTATATTTGGCTTGATCAAGTATTCGAGCTTGTTTTTGCAGATACAGCACAGGGGGAATTTTTAGATCGACGGGCTGCTGAAGTCGGTATTGAAAGAAAGCCAGCCACCAGAGCGGTTTGGTCAGCATCCATTCAGCCGGAGAACATCAACATCCCAGATGGCTCACGTTTTTTTATTGAAGACGTTTATTTCCAATATTCAAAGGATGGCACGCTGGAATGTGAGACACCTGGTACAGACGGAAATGGCCAATTAACAGGTCAGCCGCTGCTATCCCTTGATACGATCCCAGGACTTGAATCGATGACCATGAAAGAACTGGTGATACCAGGGCAAGAGGAAGAAGATGACGCTTCTTTATATGAGCGATACTTAATACGCGCAAGACGAGAGGCTGTCAGTGCCAACAGAGCGCATTATAAAAAGTGGGCTGAGGAAGTGACCGGTGTTGGCAGAGCGAAAGTGTTCCCGCTTTGGAACGGAGAAGGAACGGTCAAAATTGTTATCACAGACGGCAATCTAGATGTAGCATCAGACCTTCTTGTCAAAAGGGTACAGGAATATATCGATCCTGTGCCAGGCGAAGGGGAAGGACAGGCGCCTATAGGTTCCAAAGCAACCGTTGAAAGCGCTAAGTGGCTGGATATTGACATAGAAGTGGCTGTTGAACTTCAAATGGACTGGACTCTTGAAGGAGCGCAAAAAGAAATAGAAGAAAAGGTCAAAGCGCTATTAAAATCCATCGCATTTGAAAAGAGTACGATTCGAATGTCTGCATTAAACGATATTTTGTACCATTCAGAAAGCGTGTCAGATTATGCAAACGTCTTACTGAACGGTGAATCGAAAAACTTAGTATTACAGGACATTGAGATTCCGCGTCTTAGGCAGGTGAAGGTTATTGAGCAAACAGGATGAAATGAAAAATTACTTGCCGCCATATTTTACAGACATTTATGAAGTGGATCATTTACTCAAGACAGAAGCACCTGAATTTGAGCAATTGGACGAATCCATTTTCGACTTAACGGATCAGTTCTTTCCTTTAACAGCGACATGGGGATTGAATAGATGGGAAAGAATGCTGAAGGTGCAGCGGGAATCAGATGATTCAATTGAACTGCGCAGGGCACGCTTACTCAATATGATGTCAAATATTCCGCCGATCACGTATCTTTCATTAGAGAAATCAGTGAATCGATTTCTCAAGAACCCAAGTGCTATCATCCGTCTCACAGCCAATCGTTATCATTTCGCCTTACGTGTGAACCTAGATGACCTGCAAAACACGAGATATATTGTAGAAATTCTTGAAACGTTAAAGCCTGCTCACTTGGCTTATACGTTCACGGCTTTTCATCATACTGATGTACATGAAAAAAATGATCATTACCAGCGGCTCACACTGCGAAGCAGAGTGGGTTTTTTCGATCATATTCCGATTTTACTCAATGGTGAATTTGTATTAAATGGTACGTTCTATCTCAGCGGAACACGAGGTGCAACGGATGTGCCTGCTCGTTTTCGGCATTCGTTGCAGATGAGATTGCCGCTTCAACATAAGTCAGAAACAACATATCGTTTGAATTATGTCATGACTGGAGCAGCACATGAAACGAAGCAAGCAGCGGCACTAATTTTACGCACAAAGAACCAGCTGCCGCATCACTCCAAGAAGAAAATGACGTTCCGCCTGCCAGTTCATGTTCAAAATGAACAGGGCGCAAGCTTACTGATCAAGGATCATTACTGGATTCTCGATGGATCCGTTCCGCTTGATGGATCAAAAATGCTAGCAGCAACTTCTAAAAAAATAGAGCTATAAGGAGGATCACAATGGCTGATCAATTAACCGTAACCACATTATATGCACGTCAACAAATGGCAAAGGCAAGAGCAGAAGGAACAAAACTCACAAAAGTCGTTAAAATGGCATTTGGAAATGGGGGAACTAAGGATGGAAAACCGATCTCTCTTGACGGCACTGAACAAAAACTCAAAAAAGAACTAGTCCAAAAAAATATTGATTCGTTTGCCTTCATGGAACCAGCAAAAATCCGCTACACCTGCACGATCGCCGAAGGAGAACTTGCAGGAGAAGTCATCAATGAATTAGCTCTTGTCGACGAAGCCGGCAAATTCACCGCCATCCGCACCATGACAGACAAACAAAAAGACGGCGACATCGAATTCGTTTTTGAGATTGATGATATTTATTAATGGAGGGAAAAGAAGTGGACATCAAAGCACCTTCACCATTTGTCACATCTGATAAAGCTCATGCTAATTTGTTTAATCGGATGGTCGACACACTTGTTGAGAATGACAATGCGCTTAGTAGACAAATAGCAGGAATTACGAATGAAAGCTTATTCAAGTTAACAGGAGATCAAGCCATTCAAGATGCATCAGTCAGCGGCGAGGAATATCCAATAGGCATTACGTTTATGGATATTGGCCAAGCCAATGACACGGGATATCCGACGAGATACGGATTTGTGAAAAATGAAAAATATAGTAACTTTCGATTTGTTCAATACTACTATGGGACTGGAAACGAAGCCGGCAGTTATTTTGATAGCACAGGCACTTGGTGCCGGCATTGGTGGACCGGGTCTGGCTGGACCGAATGGCAAAAAATCTCTGGCTTTCTTCATACGAACATTGGTACAACTGGTAAGCAGTTGCTTAATAATGCTGAGCGACAAAAAATCCTTTTTAATCGAAAAATAAAAGATAGTCACAATAATTTTGATATAAAAAATAGTCGTTTTATTTGTCCGGAAAACGGAATGTACCTAGTAAACGCTGGAGTCTATATTGAGACGGTTCAAATGTATGCAAATTTTGAGCTGTCTATCTTTTTAAATGGTAAAAATTATAAAAATATATCTCATTATAGACATCTCCCTGCCACACCCTCTGAAACTGCAAAACTTGATATAGGTTTATATGGGGCTGCGAATGTGCCAGCGAATAAAGGAGATTACGTTGAAATTTACATGTATATAGGCTATGCGGGAAATTCCGATCGTTATATATCTGATAATTCAGGCTGGTACAACTATTTCGATATTACGGAATTAGGCGGACGAAACTTTCCGAGAGTGTAGGAGGATTCTAATGATTTTATATGAAGCCATTAAATATAAATACCCCGATGCGGACCCGCAAAAGGATTTTGAATTAAGAAATGACGGTGCTGGTTCGTATATAGACGAGTGGCATCTAGATGTGCCAAAGCCAACGGCAGAAGAATTGAAACAATGGTGGGAAAAATCTCAAATCAACCCAAGGTATCAACCACCCCTTCCACTAGATTATCTAGCACAAGAAGTAGCCAAAGAAAAGCTGATGAGAAAACAGCTTGAACAGCAATGTGACCTTTTAACAAACGAACTAGAGGCGCTAAAAAATGAGATCCTTTTATTTAAAGGAGAGAGTGAAACATGAATTATTGGGTAATAGCATTATATTTTCAATGGGTGACACCTGGATTGGTCAAACAAGCAGTTGAACTAGGTGATTGTTCAATGGAAGATCTAAATGAAGGATATGAGCAAAGGATGCTCACTTTAGAGCAGCTGCAAGAAATTGAACCAAGCATCAAAGCAAGGGAGTGAAAACAATAATGGAAATAAAAGAACCAATACCTTTTGAGGTGAATGATAAAGCGCATGCCGATTTGTTCAATGACATGGTCAAAGTACTACTTGAAAATGATACTGGATTATTAGAACAGCTCTTAAAACATACAAATGATGCGAGAGCACATGCATCTGAAACAGAAAAGAAGAAATGGAATGATTCCCAGAGTTATAAGATCACAGCTGATAGTGGAAGCCAGCTCATCAATGTGCCAGCCGGCGGAAGAATATTTGATGCGATAAAAGATAAAGGAACGTGTACATTTTATGCAGCTGCGGGTGTGGAGGATGCTCCTGCCCCACCGAAAGTCTCAATAAGAGGTATGCAGACGGTAGGGGAGGAGAATAGTGGGTCCGGTTTTGCGATTGATAGTTCAGGTAGTGCATATTTTTTCTACTATCATGCCGGACACACATCGATTACATGGACAATGCTGCCTACAGAAAGCGATAGGAACAGGTGGGATAACGGTCAATTAGCAAAAATCACACAAGATAATGGAAAGCCCTTTTATCATGGATTTGCTAGCGAGACAGACTATAATACCCTTACTCAGACAGGAATGTATCTCATATATAACTCTGGGATAAATGGTCCATCATCCTTTAATCGAGTGTTTTTATTGGTCATGAGTTATGGCAGTACATTAATACAAATAGCCTACGAATCTGTTTATGGGAAGAACACATACTTTAGAGTTCTTAAACACAATGCAGAATCATGGACACCATGGGAGAAGCAAATCACGCTATCAGATCTATTAGATGGCTCTTGGGAAATACCTAAAGAGATTAAAAACGATTGGATGGAATATGACCCTATTAATATGCCAGTAAAATATCGCAAGAATCTCTTAGGGGAAGTCGAGATAGTAGGTGCTGTAAAAGGTGGGATTTTAGGAAATAAGCCCGTGTTTATTTTGCCTAAAGAATATTGTCCGAAGCAGGCGATCTATTTTGTAGGAGTCGCTTCAAGTATAGGAACTTCAGGTGTTCCTCAATTCCACCGTACGTTAATAGATAAAGAGGGAAATGTATGTGTACAATCATCTTCAAATAACGCCAATCCCACTGAGTTTATTACATTCGGTTTTAAGTTCAGCGCAAGGTGAAGCTAATAAAACTAATATTTAGAACTGAAATATAAAAGGAGAATGATCATGGAGATAAAGACACCTCGTTCTTTTAAAGTCAGTGACAAAGCCCACGCAGATCTGTTTAATGACATGATTAAGGTTATTCTTGAGAATGATGTTGGACTATTAGATCAAATCAATCAACACAAAAATGATACAACATCTCATGCATCTGAAAAAGAAAAGCAGAAATGGAATCAATCTCAGTTATATAAAATGACAAATGATAACGGGTCCCAGTTGGTCAATATCCCAGTTGGCGGCAGTATTTATCAAGTGATTAAATCTTTAGGTGCCTGCTCGTTCTATGCCCCGGGAGGTTCTGGAGTAGTCGATTCTCCTGCTATAGGCAATGCAGCATTAAGGGGCTTTCAGCTAGTAGGTCAAAATAATATCGGCGTAGGAATCGCAATTGACACATCAGGTAATGCATTTTGTTTTTACTATCATGTGAATGACATTGCGATCAATTGGCTGCAAATGCCTACTCAAAACGAAAAAAACAAATGGGACGCAGGACAACTATCTAAAATTACTGCTGATGATGGAAAAGCTTACGAAAGAATTAATGCAAACGATCCTAGTATTTTAGATAAACTCATTAAATTACCGGGCGTGCACTCTTGGTATATTCATGAAGCACACCCTGACCTGCCGACAAGAAGTTCTATGAGGGCCTTATCAGTGTTTAGTGAAAACACATATGGATGGATAATGGGGGTAAATAATACAGGCGATGTGTACATCAATCGATCAACGACAGATGTTACCGGTACTCAGCAAGAATGGAGCGGATGGAAGAGGTTAAACGAGCACCCATTATTGAAAGCGAATGGAAATAGAATGCTTATTCCTACTGGTACAGATGTACTCACTTTGCCCTCTGGTTTTTATTATGTCTCTGGAACGAATGCAGTTAATATGCCATCAACGACCGATGCTTCGTGGTTTAATGTGGATATTATAGAAACAGGAAATAACCGAAAAACATTTCATGTGAGTCGAAGCTACGATAATAGCCATTGGTACGGAACTACTCATACAGATGGGGTTTTCAGGGGATGGAAACGTATATTAACTGTGGAGGATATGTCAAATACTTCTTTTGTTGATTCATATGATCAGAATAATTCTTCAGTTGTAGCCTTGGAAAATATTCCAACAAAACTGCTTTTTGGTGATACAAGGTCAGATGATTTAGGAGAATATGATCGTGCTCGGTCTGAAATCACTTTGAAAAATAGCGGGTTGTATTTAATAAGACTTTATTTAACTAGTACGAATATTCCGGTTGGATCAGATAGTATTATCTCATGCTACGTGAATGGATCAGAATATCAACGCTTTGGAAATTGGAATCCAGTTATTTCATCAAGTGTCTATGTGATGTTCCTTCAACAAAAATTTAAAGCAGGAGATAAGTTAACATTTTATATTACACCCAAAAGTACTGGCAGAACAATTACTATTGGAACAGCTTATGTTACCTTATCTCAATTGAGATGGTAATAAATAAGTTAAAATACAGACATTAAATAGATCAACTGAGAAATGTGGCTATCTATCTGGGAAAGAAGGTGATTCCAATGGAAGTGGATGTCGTTCAAAACTTAATGACACAAGGTCCATTTGCCGTTCTCTTTTGCTGGATTTTGTTTTATGTTCTCAATACAACAAAGGAACGAGAAAATAAGCTCAATGAGCAAATCGAGGCGCAAAATGAAGTGTTAGCAAAGTTTAGTGAGAAGTATGACGTCGTCATCGACAAACTCGATAAAATTGAACGGAATTTAAAATAGGGGGAAAACACATGAAATCATTCGACAAAGGCACTGTGATTCGCACAGTGCTTCTTTTTATTGCACTCATCAATCAAACGCTCGTCATGTTTGGACAAACAGTGCTGCCGATTAGTGAGGAACAAGTGCAAAGCGTAGGAGAGGCACTGTATGTGGCAGGCTCCACGATTTTCACTATGGTCACTGCCGTAATGGCTTGGTTTAAAAATAATTATGTGACTTACAAAGGGCACCTTCAAAAAGATGCCTTGAAACAAAGAGGATTAACAAAATAAAAGTATAGTTGCGCTGGCTTCCTTCTTCATATATCCTAAAATTGGAGTTGGAGGGAAGTCAGTTGTTAGAAAAGGATTTAAAGTTAAGTAATATAAAGGGTTTGTTGATTTTTTTAGTAGTTTTTGGACACTTAATAGAACTCAATAAACAGAATTATTATCAGCTTTTTGTGTTTATTTACGCTTTTCATATGCCGCTTTTTATTTTCATCAGTGGCTACCTAGCTAAAAGATTTAAATTAAGTAAAATAATAAACCTTTTTCTTTTGTACATTATATTTCAGACGTTTTTTGATTGGTTTCTCTATTTTATAGGAGAGTATAAAACCTTATCATTCCATTACGGCAAGCCACAATTTCACTTGTGGTACATCGTGAGTATGATTTTTTGGTATTTACTAGCTTGGGGTTTATCGAAACTAAGATTAAGTTTAATAGGGAAATTAAGTATCTTTTTTATTATATTCATTGTCAGTTTTATTTCACGACAGTACACGGGTGTGGTTGCAGATATAGTTAAAGATTTTTATCCAAATTTCACTTCTTACACTCTTAGTTATCAAAGAACAATTTCATTTGCACCATTCTTCTTTGCTGGGTTTTTTATGACAAAAGAAAACTTGCATGCTGTTTATAAATTAATAAAACCTTCACTAGCAAAGGTTTTATTAATTGTCACTGGGACGCTAACGATACTTTTTATTGAATACACACCAAACTTAGAATGGCTTTTCCGTGGTAGCTTCGGAATAAAGAGATTTTTAGCAAATGATGAAAGCTATATGCTTAAAATACTTCTTCATTACCTCTTGTCAGCTTGGATATGTTTACTGATCCTTATCTCAGTAAATAGCAAGAAGAGCATTCTGACAAAGTGGGGTGATTATTCACTAGGAATTTTCTTGTTTCATCCTGTTTTTGTGTTCTTAATAAGGAGAACTGAATTTATGAATGAATGGAGCGGAGATACTCAACTTATTTTGTATTTCGCATTTACATTTGTAATTGTTAGCATTTTAGGCTCAAATTTTTTTGCGGCAGTCAGTTGGTTCATCACATCTCCGTTCAATACTATTAAAAAACTAACATCATTATTTACACCAAAATCGGAAGAAAAAAGTGCAAATTTCTAGGTCCCTTAACAGGGACTTTTTTATGCTCAATAAACTTAAAAGGAGGATGGAGATGGCAGAACAAATTGAATTGCAAACTCTTATAGACCGTTCCATTAGAAATATGGGTTCTGACATTAACAGTGTTGTTAAAGAAAGTGCAATTGAGATGATCAAACAGGCATACAAAGAAGGCATCTTTGTTCAGATCACATCTGGTTATCGTTCGTTTGCAGAACAAAACAAGCTTTATGCTAAAGGGCGTACTTCTTCGGGGAATATTGTTACAAACGCCAAGGGCGGTCAATCAAATCACAACTATGGTTTAGCGATTGATTACGTTCTATTAAGTGCGGATGGGAAAAAAGCGCTTTGGACAGTTAACGAAAAATGGCGTAGGGTAGCCCAGATAGGGAAAGCACTAGGGTTTTCATGGGGGGGAGACTGGAAGAGCTTTAAAGATTACCCACACCTTGAAATGATGGGCAGTTTGACTTTATTGCAGCTTCAAGCGGGTAAGCGTCCTGTCTTGGTGTCATTTTTATCAAATAAAGTTTCTGCAAAGCCAATTAAGACAAAGCCAGTTCATAAATTATTAGCAAAGGGTACGATAAAATCCAAAACAAGTACATCTAAAAAGTCATACAACTTACCATCTGGTATTTTAAAAGTAACCACCCCCTTAACAAAAGGACCTCAAGTGACAGCGGTGCAAAAAGTATTATCATCCCTGTATTTTTATCCAGACAAAGGAGCAAAAAACAACGGAATTGACGGTTATTATGGACCAAAAACAGCAGATTCGGTCAAGCGATTCCAACTCATGAATGGCTTAGTTGCAGATGGGGTTTATGGACCAAAGACGAAGAACAAAATGGAACTATTGCAGAAAAAATGATAATCAATAATAAGCTATCGACAAGTGGAGAAATTTTTTACTTGTTGATAGCTAACAAAAAATGACAACATTTATGATAGAATGTAAAAAATTATAGAAACCATGATGAGGAGAGGAAAAATGAAAAAAGAACTATTTCAAGTGATATTTTTGTCAATACTCTTAACTTATTTCATTTATCACGGAATGACGAGTGATTTTCCAGTGTCATATACGATCATTCTTATTGTTGCTTATCTATCTGTGATCACATACCGCATCATGAAGATATTGAGACTAAGAAACAATAAAGAACGAACGGAATCTTAACAATTATATACATAAAAAACATCCTTGACCTTTCAAGAATGGTTATTAGTATGGAGCATAGCCGGATTGAATGCTGACTTTTACGCTGCGAGGGCCGATATATAGTTTAGTATCTTTTAATATCCGCTAGAGCGCTAGATTAGAATATTCAATTGGCTTTGAGTGATTTTCTCGCAATGCATGACGCTGGTTTGGACATCTGTTAAGACGCCATGAAAAGAGTGCTGAGAGTAGGGAAACTTTCTATAACGACAGCAAAGAGTATTTCATTTTTGGGTCATTGAATGTCGGGGGATTGTCAATATATGCTTAAATCAAAGTTAGTTGTTTGGACGTTTATCATTGTGACTGGGTTTTATATGCTCGTTAGTATCTGGAACATTTCTGTATTTCCAGATAAGACATGGGCAGATTATTTGAGACAGATGTTGCTTATTGTTTTTGGGAGTATCGTGAATGGTTTAATCGCTGCTTTTTTTATGTACGCAGCAGCTATGTTAGTGAAATATATTAATGGTGACAAAGCTTAAATCAGACAGGGAGATGTTGCCCTGTCTATTTTTTATGAGGGAATGTTACTTTTTTGTTTTTGGAAATACAAATACAAAAACCACTCTCGATAATCTCAAGAATGGCTCTGTATCAATGCTTATCATGTATGGAGCATAGCGGGATCGAACCGCTGACCTCTACGCTGCCAGCGTAGCGCTCTCCCAGCTGAGCTAATGCCCCGAAGTATGACGACATAACTTATTATAATCAATCCTCCTGTGAAATTCAAGCTGTAAAACGAAAACACGTCGTCTATTTTTCTTTCTGATCAATCGGTATATAGTCAAAGATTTCCCCGGAATGAACAGAGTGGGCTAATCGTCTGAGCCAGTCATAATAGGCTTTTGAGCTTTCAAGCTGTTCAAGCAGCTGCTGCGCCTCACCTCTCACATGTTCATCCACCTGATCATCACGAGCCACATCTTGAAGACGCTCTTGCGCTTCTTCAATCGCCGCTAAATTGACCTCGACCTCTCGTTCCCATTTTTGTGGGAAAAAGTTCATGAAAAACTTTAAAAAATCTTTCTCAGCAACAAAGCTGTGTTTTCTTCGGCCGCGGTGAAAGGTCTTTTTAACAATATTCATGTCTTGAAGTTTTTTCACACCTGTACTCATACTCGGCTTGCTCATTTGCAGCTCTTCACGCATTTCATCAAGCGTCATTTCCTCATTTAGATACATGGTCCCATATAGGATACCCGCACTTCTTGTAATGCCATAGAGATCCATTGTTTCAGCGATGGAATCAATGACTAGATCTTTAGCAGCTAAAATGCGCTCTTCTGCTTGTGTCTGTTCCTGCTTTTTCATCTTGTCCCTGCTTTCTATTAAGAGAATTCAATACGTTCAAAAAAATCTTTATGGACTATATGTTAACGAAAGAATGCAAAATGTCAAAATAAATAGAGCCTATCTCCCTTTGACAGAAAAATTTGAACATGTTAAGTTAATTATGTTCAAAACGTTAAATTTTTATTTAACAAACTTACCAAAGAGAATTAGAGGAGGTTCCTTCTATGAGTCAAACACTATTTATAGATGGACAATGGGTTGGCGCTAAGAGTGGCGACACAAGAGATATCATCAATCCATTTAATCAAGAAGTGATCGCGACAGTCAGTGAAGGATCAAGAAATGACACGCAGCTAGCCATCAAAGCAGCGAGAAAAGCCTTCGATCAAGGGGATTGGGCAAACCTGCCTGGACTTGAAAGAGGAAATATTGTATTTAAGATTGCTGAATTGATTAGACGAGACCTTGATGAATTAGCCAAATTAGAATCACTTGATACTGGTAAAACATTAGAAGAAAGCAAGGCGGATATGGATGATATTGCGAATGTGTTCCAATATTACGCAGGACTGGCTGATAAAGATGGCGGGGAAATCATCGCATCGCCAATTCCGAACTCAAAAAGTGAACTAGTCAGAGAGCCTGTCGGTGTATGCGGACAAATCACGCCTTGGAACTATCCATTGCTTCAAGCAAGCTGGAAAATCGCTCCTGCGCTTGCGGCGGGGAATACGATCGTCTTAAAGCCAAGTGAAATTACACCATTAACCACGATTAAAGTATTCAAGGTCATGGAAGAAGCTGGCGTACCAGCTGGTGTTGCAAACCTAGTGCTTGGACCTGGTGCAACTGTTGGAGATGAACTTGCTGTCAATGATCAAGTCGATTTAATTTCGTTTACAGGCGGTATTGAAACAGGCAAGAAAATCATGCAGGGAGCCAGTGGGAATGTGAAGAAAATTGCCCTTGAGCTCGGCGGGAAAAATCCGAATATTGTGTTTCAAGATGCTGATTTAGACGTAGCGGTTGACCAGGCAATGAATGCTGTATTTTTCCATGCAGGGCAAGTGTGTTCCGCAGGTTCACGCTTGTTAGTGGAAGAGTCCATTCATGATGAATTTTTAGAAGAACTGGTGAAGCGTACGAAAAAAATCAAGCTAGGCAACGGCTTTGATGAAGGAACGCAGAGCGGTCCGCTTATCTCAGCTGAGCATCGAGAAAAAGTAGAAAAATACGTCAGCATCGGTCTAGAAGAAGGCGCAAAATTAGAAACAGGCGGAAAACGTCCTGAAGCAGAGGAGCTTCAACATGGGTTCTTCTACTTGCCAACGATTTTCTCTGGCTGTACATCTGATATGCGAATTGTGCAGGAGGAAGTCTTTGGACCAGTACTCACTGTCGAATCCTTCCGTTCAGAGGAAGAAGTTATCGAGCTGGCAAATGATACGATTTATGGTTTAGCAGGAGCGGTATGGTCTTCAGATATCGCAAAAGCTGAAAGAGTCGCTCGTCAGCTAAGATTAGGCACTGTTTGGATCAATGACTTCCATCCTTATTTTGCTCAAGCACCATGGGGCGGGTATAAGCAATCAGGCCTTGGACGTGAATTAGGACGTACGGGCCTTGAAGAATATACGGAACTAAAACATTTATATCGAAATACAAAACCAGAAGCGGTTCATTGGTTTAAATAAATATCACTTATCTGGAGGAGATTCTATATGACTTTAAATATGAAAATTGAAAGCATGCAAAAATTCCATACGTTTGAAATTCCGACTGTCATCAAGCATGGCATTGGGGCAGTGAAACATGTTGGGGAAGAAGTGAAAGCATACGGCGTCTCGAAGGTATTGCTCGTAACAGACCCTGGTATTTATCAAGCGGGCGTTGTAGATCCAGTGATTGCTTCATTAAAAGAAGCGCAAATTGATGTTGTCCTCTTTAAAAAAGTAGAGCCAAATCCGCCAGTGCGTCTAGTGAATGAAGGGTCAGCATTATATGAAAAAGAAGGCTGTAATGGATTAGTTGCAGTAGGCGGCGGAAGCTCAATGGATACAGCGAAGGCCATCGGAGTAGAGGCCACTCATGAAGGCTCAGTTCTTGATTACGAAGCGGCAGAGGGGAAAAAACCGCTCGAAAATAGAATCCCTCCGTTAACGACCATTCCGACAACGGCTGGTACAGGTTCAGAGGTCACGCAGTGGGCAGTTATTACAGATGAAAAAAGGGAGTTCAAATTCAACACAGGTGGACCACTTATTGCAGCTCACCTAACAGTGATTGACCCAGAGCTTCATGTATCTATGCCGCCTCATGTGACGGCAATGACAGGAATTGATGCACTTGCGCACGCCATCGAATGCTATACGATGAAATTTGCTCAGCCCATTACGGATGCGGTGGCGCTCATGGCAATTGAATATGCTGCTCATTATATTCGCCGTGCCTTTGCTGATGGCGAGGACTTAGAAGCAAGATATGGCATGGCACAATCCGCGATGCTTGCAGGACTTTCCTATGGAAGCGAATCAGCTGGTGCAGCACATGCGATGAGTCAAACACTCGGAGGCATTATCCCTGTAGCTCATGGTCAGTGTGTAGCAGCGATGATGGGACCAGTGATGGAGTATAACTGGAAAGGATATCCAGAAAAATTCGCTCGAATTGCGCAAGCGTTCGGTATCGATACAAGCAGAATGTCAACAGAGGAAGCAGCAAAAGCAGCTGTGAACTGGATGTATGATTTAGTAGAAGACCTAGAAGTTCCTTCATTAGAAGAACAAGGTGTATCAAAAGATATGATTGACCGTTTATCTAAAGAAGCGATGAAAGATCCGCAAACAGTTGGAAATCCAAGAGATCTAAACGAAAAAGCATACAACTGGATTTATGCTCGTTGCTTTGATTTAACACCTAAAACGGTGTAACAATTAAAAAAGGCTCCCAAAAGGGAGTCTTTTTTATGTCTTATAATTGTTCTTTAATCTCGTTTATTTGATGAATATGGCGTTTTTCGTGCGCGCCGATAAAATCAAGATATTGCTTCAGTGATAACTCTTCAAACACAGGATGTGCAATCACACGTTTAAAATCATCCTCAGTAAACGTTGATAAAATTTGATTGAGCTGCTCACGTGCTGTATCAAGCTCATCTTTTAAATGTGTAGGCGTCACATGCTTACGCTCAGGTGCGACAATACTCGGCGCAGTGGCTTTTTTTGAACGATCCTCTGCCATTTCGACTGGTTTTGGCTCATATTCTTTGATCGGTGCTTTTTTTCCCTCGGCAGCTAGATGTTTTGCTGCAACTAAATCCATTTTCTTTAAATGATCTGCAACTTCTTGAATACTCCAAGT
This sequence comes from Bacillus zhangzhouensis, assembly GCF_000715205.1. Taxonomy (GTDB): domain Bacteria; phylum Bacillota; class Bacilli; order Bacillales; family Bacillaceae; genus Bacillus; species Bacillus zhangzhouensis. The sequence continues at coordinate 363,424 of NZ_JOTP01000001.1, forward strand.
ATCATCAGATAATTTTTTGTTTAATTGTTCTTCGTTCAACCCTTGCAGCTCCTGCCACAATTCTTGTCTTGCATCATGTAATAAACTCATTTTCATCACCTCAAGATCAAATTTTATCATACTAGTACATGACAATCATTCTTGAGCTATCGGAGAATTCCTTTGAAGAATTGTGATGAAATATGAAACCTTTACAAAAGTGGTTCGTATTACCTGTTAGAAGGAATACATTGGAGGTGAGTATGGTCTAAATGAAACAAAGGCTGTTCATTTCATGAAGAAAGGGTGAGGAAGATGGATGTGTTCGGGCTGCCTCTTCAGACGCTGTATTTATACATATTGATGATATCAGGAATCCTAACACTTGTTTTCGTCTTTTTCGGCGATGTATTTGAGGGATTGTTTGAAGCGATTCCTGTTCCATTTCTTCAACCGACATTGATCCTCGCATTTCTTACCTTTTTCTCGGCTGGAGGGTTTATCTCTGAAAAAACTGCAATCGTAGGAAGTGGGCTTGGAGCAGTATTATCTGCTATTCTCGCAGTGGTTCTTGTGACCTGTTTGAATGTATTTATCTTAGTCCCGCTTTCCTCTGCTGAAGAATCTCTCTCATATACGGAGGCCGATTTAAAAGGAAGAACTGGGGAGATCATTGTATCTGTTCCAAAAGACGGGTTTGGAGAAGTGCTGTTAATTAGTAATAGCGGGAAAATCTCAAAGCCAGCCGTCAGTTTCGACCAAGAGGAGATTCCATATGGAACCCGCGTGCTTGTTGTCGAAGTGAACAAAGGTGTTTTATCTGTCATACCAAATGAAGAAATCTAGGAGGGAATGCTATGCCAGGAACAACGATTTTGATTATCATTGGAATTGTCCTTGTGATACTTATTGCACTTATTGGCGTATTTGTTTCAAAATACCGGACAGCAGGTCCAGATGAAGCGTTAATTGTCACAGGAAGTTATCTAGGAAGTAAAAATGTCCACGTGGATGAAGGTGGAAACAAGATTAAGATTGTCAGAGGCGGAGGTACCTTCGTACTCCCTGTCTTTCAACAAGCAGAACCGCTCAGCTTACTATCTAGCAAGCTAGATGTCTCAACGCCAGAGGTTTATACCGAGCAAGGTGTACCTGTCATGGCGGATGGAACGGCCATCATTAAAATTGGCGGATCGATTGAAGAAATCGCCACTGCGGCAGAACAGTTTTTAGGTAAAACAAAAGAAGACCGCGAAAACGAAGCAAGAGAAGTACTAGAAGGTCACCTTCGTTCGATCTTAGGATCAATGACAGTTGAAGAGATTTATAAAAACAGAGAGAAATTTTCTCAAGAAGTTCAACGTGTCGCTTCTCAAGATTTAGCGAAAATGGGTCTAGTCATTGTATCGTTTACGATCAAAGATGTACGTGATAAAAATGGCTATTTAGAATCTCTAGGTAAGCCAAGAATTGCCCAAGTGAAACGTGATGCAGATATTGCAACAGCTGAAGCGGATAAAGAAACACGTATCAAACGTGCCGAGGCAGATAAAGATGCGAAGAAATCTGAGCTTGAGCGTGCCACCGAAATCGCTGAAGCAGAAAAAATCAATGAGCTGAAAAGAGCAGAATTTAGACGTGAACAGGATACAGCGAAAGCAAGCGCTGACCAAGCGTATGATCTAGAGACAGCTCGCAACCGTCAGCACGTGACTGAACAAGAAATGCAAGTCAAAATCATCGAACGCCAGAAACAAATTGAATTAGAAGAAAAAGAGATTCAGCGTCGTGAACGTCAATACGATTCTGAAGTGAAAAAGAAAGCAGATGCGGACCGTTATGCTGTTGAGCAATCGGCTGCGGCGGAAAAAGCGAAGCGTCTCGCTGAAGCAGATGCGAAGAAATACAGCATCGAAGCAATGGCGAAAGCAGAAGCTGAGAAAGTCCGAATTGACGGGCTGGCAAAAGCGGAAGCTGATCGTGCGAAAGGGGAAACAGAAGCAGAAGTCATTAGACTGAAAGGACTTGCTGAAGCAGAAGCGAAAGAAAAAATTGCTGAAGCATTCGAACAGTATGGTCAGGCAGCGATCCTTGATATGATCGTGAAAATGCTTCCTGAATATGCGAAGCAAGTATCTGCACCACTTTCAAACATTGATAAAATTACAGTTGTTGATACAGGCGGTAACGGGGAAGGCAGCGGTGCTAATAAAATCACAGGCTATGCCACAAACCTGATGTCCAGCCTTCAAGAAAGCCTGAAAGCATCCTCTGGAATTGATGTCAAAGAAATTATTGAGAACTTTTCGGGCAAAGGGAATGTGAAGCAAAGCATTCAAGAACTAACGAATGAAATCAAACAGCCTAGAAAAAAAGAAATAGCTGATCGTCAAATAGAAGAATAAAATCAATAGACACCTTCCAGCAGAAGGTGTCTCAGATTGTTGACAAACATTCGTGAGCACCAGCACGCAGAACTGACACCGAATGCGAGGGTTTGTCTTCACGCTAAGACACCTTCCGGCAGAAGGTGTCTATTTGGCATGAAACTGATATTGATTTCTCTTTACATATGAAGACAGATGTACAAGGATGCCTGCTGATATCATCATGAACACTAAGGAGGACCCGCCGTAGCTAATGAAAGGAAGGGGAATGCCTGTAATCGGGAGAAGTCCAAAGACAGCCCCTAGATTAAAGACCGCTTGAATCATGATTTGAAAAGTGAGACCGATCGTTAACAGCTTTCCAAACGGATCCTGTAAAGCCCGAACGATTCGCAAGGCGCGATACATGATGAGAAGATATGCACCAATCACAAACGATATCCCCAATAGTCCCAGTTCTTCGCTAATGACGGCCATGATAAAATCTGTATGGGCTTCAGGAAGAAAACCTAGCTTCTGAATGCTCCCGCCTAAGCCATTTCCAGTCAGTCCACCTGAATCTATCGCGAGGTATGAATGAATCAGCTGATAGCCATCTCCATCTTCATACTGAAAAGGATCACGAAATGAGGTCAGCCGCTTCAAACGATAAGGAGCTGTCACAGCAAAAAAAGTGATACCTGATGCGGCAGTCGACCCTAGCAAAATGAGATGACGCGTTTTAAGTCCAGCGCATAATAAGATGATGCCGCAGCTCAATAAGATAGAGACAGCCGTGCCTAAATCAGGCTGCTTTAAGATCAATAAAAAAGCAAGACCTAAAAGAACGAGCGGAGGTAGCACTCCTTTTTTAAAGGATGTGATGTAAGCTTGTTTTTTTGCATAGACATAGGCAAAATAGATGACCATCACTAGTTTCACAGCTTCAGAGGGTTGAATCATGAAAGAGCCAATATGAATCCACCTCTGTGAATTGTTTTTAACAGCACCGATCCCCGGAAGTAGGACTAGGATCAGTAATAAAAATGACAGCATGACAAGCCACCGAATCCATTTACGATAAGCCTGATAAGGAAAAAGAGCGGCAACGAAGAAAAAGATTAATCCAATGAAGAGCCATTTCCATTGTTTTATCAAGAAATAATGACCTTGCTCATACTTCATTTCTCCTAAAGGGTAACTCGCGCTGTAAACCATGAGTAAACCAAATAAAGAAAGGCACACAAACGTGCCAGCAAGAATGTGGTCGATTTTTTTGAGGTGGGAAATAATCAATGGCATCACCTTCAATTCCAGTTGCGCCCAAACATGTAGGATGAGGATCTAAGGTTGACACTAAACACAAGTCCAATGGCGATCATGTTGGTCAAAAGCGCACTTCCCCCATAGCTGATAAATGGAAGTGCAAGGCCAGTCACAGGCATTAAACCTACTGTCATCCCTACGTTTTGGAAGACCTGAAAGACGATCAGCCCAACAACTCCCGCACATATGTACAATCCATAAAGTGTATTGGCATGCATGGCCACATGAATAATTCGGTAGACCATCATTAAGTACAAACATATCAATAGAGAGGCGCCGATAAAACCAAACTCCTCACCAATGACTGCAAATATAAAATCTGTATGGGCTTCAGGGATATTTCCCCCTTGTACTTGACTCCCCTGTGTATAACCGCTTCCTGACAATTGACCTGACCCAATGCCAAGCATTGCTTGTTTCAGCTGATATCCATATGTTGAATCAAATTCATCAGGAGAGAGCCAGCCATAAATACGATCAAGCTGATGAGGCTTAATGATTTTTGTAAAGTGCTCAAAATGTTCATTGTGCAAGTAGGTTAAAAAGGCAAGAAGAGCGAGACAAGAAGCCAGTAATGCGGCGATCATCTTGCTTGAAATCCCCGACACAAGCATCAGTGTAAAGGCGATAGACAATATCACGAGCGCAGTCCCTAAATCTGGCTGAATTAAGATGAGGAAAAAAGGGACAACGGTCCAGCATATGACTTTACTTGTAGGAAGGATGCTTTCTTTAAACGTAAATCGCTGATGTTTGTATTGGTTCAAGATAGCCGCTAGCAGGAGAATCACAAAAATTTTCATGAACTCTGATGGCTGAACTTTGATTGAACCGAAGCTGATCCATCTTTGAGAGCCATTTTGATTCGTTCCAAAAAAATGCACGAGAATAATGAGGAAAATACCACCTGCAAATAACCGAAAGGATAAACGCTCAAGCAACTCATAATCAAAGTAAGCAACTGCTGCCATGAGACCAAAACCGACGATATACCAGAAAATTTGTCTTTTGACGAAATAAAACATATCTTGCGTTTCATACTGTCCCGATCCGCTATATACAGCTAGCAGGCTGATCACAAATAAACAAATGATAGTGAGTAAAAGTGCGAAGTCAATGCTGTACTGTTTTCTCATAGCTTCGTGCCCTGCTATGACCTATTGATCAGCTGGTTTAATACGACTTGTACCGCTGTAGCGTCATCAATATAGCCAATCGGAAAAATATAATCTGGTATCAAATCAACAGGCACAATGAAATAAAGTAGTGCGCCCCCCATCAGCACCAACTCACGAGGAGTACCCCGGCCTGCTATGAATAAGTTGTACATGTTCTTCAAATGATGAAGAAATGGTCCGACGCCGCGTATCGTGTCCATCTTTTTATCAAACTTTGCCGAGATTGTTTCTTTTCCCTCGTCTGTTTGGCTGTAGGTCTCGTATTCACTTAACTTCTGTTTCAATTTCTCTTCATTAAATGTACCGTCATAGATGTCGTGAACTTTTAGTGTTTTTTCAATTTCTTCCACCGCTTGAATGAACGTATTACTGTGAACTCTTTCATTTTTGACTGGAAACCCAGCAGCGGATAATAGGTGATCTAAAGAGATGTTTAGATAATTTGAAAGTCGCTGTAAATGATTCAAAGTCGGTTTTCTTTTTCCGTTCATTATTCTAGACAGTGTCGCTTTATCAATTTCTATGTGGGTGCTGAGTTCTCTTAATGAGAGAGAACGTAGTTGTAGTTGTTCTTTTAAGAGCTGTCCAAGATCATTTGTCTTAAGATCCATCTTCTACCCCATCCTTTTCAATATGTATCAACTTTTCTATAGAAGAAGTCGTCCTCAATATAAAGGTGTGTTGACAAAATGTCAACGGATATCCTTTTCGATTGAATTTTAAGAAATAGAAATTTATCATAATGAAGATAGGGTGAGAAATCGCTAAAAGGGGTGGCACAGATGAAGGTAAGACATGCTGTACATAAAGATATTCCTAAAATCGCCGAGATTCATGTGAAGAGCTGGCAAACGACTTATCACGGCATTATCTCAAAAGAGTATCTGGATGGTTTAAATGTAGAGGAGCGGGAACAGAGCTGGAGAACCAGATCGCTTGAAGGCACGTTTGTCGTAGAAGATGCTGATGGGGTATTTGGTTTTGCTTCCTTCGGAAAACAACGTGACGAGCGCTATTCAACATATGATGGTGAGCTTTATGCCATTTATTTATTACAGCAGAAGCAAAAGTCAGGAGCGGGTATCGCTTTGATTGCAAAAGGAGTGGACTATTTAATAGAGAAGGGTTATAAGAATATGATGCTATGGGTATTTGAACAGAATTCGGCGAAGCAATTTTATCAAAAGCTTCAGCCTAGTTTTGTCGTCACCAGCCAGTTCGAGCTGGCTGGCGAGAACCATGATGAAATAGGATATGGATGGGAGCTGCCTGTATTAAATGAACATGTACAACGAATTAAATTGCCAGCTTCCAATAATAATGAGAGAAAAAGGTGAAGAGTGTCGCAAGCAAAATATAAGAAATAAAAGGAGTAGCTTCTACTTTCCCTTTCACGCCTGCTATTTTTAATGCTTCATAGAAACCTGCCAAAAAGTAAGTAAGACTGAGAATATAGCAGCACAGCATAATGGAGTAAGGATTCATTAACGTACCTCCAGCCTGAAATCTTCTACTATTAATAGATTCCATAGAGCAGCAAATTATGCATAAAAAAATAACCAGCTGAAATCAGCAGGTTATTTTTGATGAGGAAAAACCAAACGAGATGCACTCGGTATTAATAAACAAAGAACGATACTACAAATAATAAAAGATGGAACCATATACGTGCTGTTATAAATTAAAGAGTAGACCCATCCTGGTGTTCCTTTCGGTGCATATTGCGAAAAGAATACAACGCCAGAAATAAAGAACGTTAGCAGTCTAAAGAAACTGGCGATAAATACGGATAGGATAATATAGAAGAATTGTTTCTTTCTTTTTTTATCTTGAATTGCTTTTTTGATCAATCCTGAAAATAGCCCGCTTAGACAAATGACAACAGATGCCACGAAATAATCAAGAAATCCTTGTACAGGTGTAGCAATAATAGGGCTATTCATCAGCTGCAGGCCGGCAATCAACACACCGATAATAAACCCAGTAGACAACCCCCATCTAATAGACATGAGAATGACGGGAATCATGATCAGCGCGATAGACCCGCCGTTCGGCATCCTTAAAAAGAGACCTGATAAGTAATCTAATACAAGAGCAAGCGAAGTCATAATCGCGATTTCCATAAGGCGTACTAATTGATTTGATTGCTGCATAAAAAAATCTCCTTTTTCATGAATTGAGCAAGGAGAGACCGTGTAAGGATGAGTATGTTATTCATAGAAAAACATATCGGTTTGAATACACCACATGTAATCAAGTGATTCCACATTCCTACTTCAGTATTAACTGACAGGTTCAAAGGGTCAGAACAACGAATCGTTCACTCTCAGCACAAAGCTCCCCCTGCGGTTATTTAGTTTCAATCTATTATAAATATACTAGAGACCTTCAGGATCAACAATAGAGAATTACTGCGACAAGCACTTTTTGTAGCAATATATAGGAAGAGATAAGGAAAAATAAATTATTTAGGAAAAATACTTGTTTCTTCTTTCAAAAGGTGTTATATTTGTATTCGCCGCTGAAAACAGCGCGGTTGATAAATAACATGAAGAAAAAAGTTGTTGACTTTATCTTGATAGAATGTTATATTAATAAAGTCGCCTCTGAGCGATAACAAACATGATCTTTGAAAACTAAACAAGA
>NZ_JOTP01000002.1 GCF_000715205.1 Bacillus zhangzhouensis
TCCTTAATTTATATACATGATCGCTAAAGCGGACAGCGATCCGAACACAATATAAAAGATTAGTAGTCGCTTTGTCATTGATGCACCTTCTTTTGATTCATATGCCCGATTCCTCCAATTGAATTTTTGTATGATAAATCTTCAAATGCTCATTCATCCTTGAATGGAATTTCGGTTGTAAGTAAAAGAGTAACTTCTCTTCTTGATCCGTCATTTTTAACACTGCCTTTTCGTATACAAGAAATTCGATCAGCAATATCAAGGCGTATTGATTGAACTTTATCGCCTCTGCGTACCAATCTTTCACCGTCATGAAGGACCATGATCCAAGTTGACAAATTTCCCAAATTCCTTGATGAAAGCCAGTGACACAGTACCGACGGGACCATTCCGCTGCTTTGCTATGATAACTTCAATTATGTTTTTGTTCTCTGACTCTTTGTCGTAATAATCATCACGATAGAGGAACCCGATAACATCAGCGTCTTGCTCGATCTGCCCCGACTCTCTGATATCTGACATCATAGGGCGTTTTTCCTGACGTTGCTCGACACCTCTTGAAAGTTGACTCAATGCTATGACAGCAATATCCAATTCTCTTGCCATTTGCTTGAGCATACGGCTTATTTCTCCGATTTCTGCTGTTCTATTTCCTCTGTGGACTGGATTGCCAACGATCAATTGCAGATAGTCAATAATGATCATCATATCCTTGCCTTCAAATTCCCTTTTCATCTTGCGTGCCTTCGCCCAAATGTCATTGACAGTCATTCCGGGTTGATCAAATATTCGTAAAGCGGCACTATCTAAGACACCGTTCACTTTGCTAAGACTGCCCCACTCATCAACGTTTAAATTACTAGCTCTAATGGATTGAGCGTTAATGTTACCTATGCTAGACTGCATTCGTTTAAGTAAAGACTTGCGACCCATTTCAAGCGAAAAGATGCCAACCGCTCCACTCTTATTTAAATTGATTGGGCTTTCCATAAAGTTTTTGGCAACATTCAAACAAAAAGCGGTTTTCCCTACAGACGGACGAGCAGCAATAATAATTAATTCTTGACGCTGAAAACCTGACGTCATTCGATCCAATTCAGTGAAGCCGCTTGGCATTCCAGTAATATCACCTTTTGGCGTTTCTAACTCTTGATAGATTTCAACAAGATCATTATTGATAGACCCGTCATCGTCCGTGCCTGTCGCATCCTCTAAACTCATGAGAGAGCTAATGCCTTCTTGAATAACTTGACTTGTGTCCTCACTTTTGGATGATTCTTTAAGGTCAGCGGCTATTTTTGCGATCTCTCGTTTTTGCCAATATTCAATGATCACATTTTCAAAGAAGGATTGTCTTGAAGTAGTGGCTGCGGTGTTCATCAGCCCGGATAAATATTCTCTGCCGCCGATACTTTTTATATTTTCACGTCCAACATGTTCAATGATAGCGACTAGGTCAATAGGTTCGCCGTTCTTATCAAGCTCTTGAAGGGTTTTGAAGATGGATTGATTTTGTTGTCGATAGAAATGCTGCGGCTTGAGTTGGGTATATTTAATTAAATCAGGATCTTGTAAGATAGCGCCTAGATATTGCTGTTCTGCTTCGTCGTTGTAATAAAAAATATTTCCTGTCATGATGGATCACCTATCCCAAGCACCTTTCGTATCTCCGCTTTATGCCGCTCGATCTGTTCTTGTTCTTCCTCGGTCGGTTCAGCCTTGTCCATTTCAGAAAGGTAACTATGAGTTTCCTCTACATTGGGTATAGCTGCGGACCGATCTGTTCTTGTTTCTTTCGCTTTGATTAGATCAGCAACTTTTGGCGGAAACTGATTGTATTTCACATAAACGATTAAATTCGCCTCGATCTTCTCGTAATTTTCAGGCTTTAAGATTCTTGCCCATGCGTCTAGCTTTGTTTGATCAAACTCAAAATGTTCAAAGTATGTCTTGATCAATTTAAGTAGCTCCAATGTCTCTGCTTTAGTCATCAGTCAAATCAAACTCCTTTTCATTCACAGCCGATTTTCTCTTTGCTGCTTCTCTATCGCTTTTAATTTTTACGGTCAATTTATCGAATTGTTTTCTAAGGCTTGCAGGACTCAATATATTTGATTTCCAAAAGCTATCTTTTTGCGTCCAATTAATCAAATACTTCACCTGTGCATCCGTCCGCTTATCGATCTGCCTAATCAATCTAAAATCACTCGCCCATTTTTCCAGGTTCGGTTTTTTAGCTTGCGGATTATTTTCAAGTATTTTTTGATAAAGCAAATTGGCATTCTCCATGTCACAAGGTTCGTACTTGTGACGAGAATTATTTAACTTCTTTTCATTCTTTACATTCTTTACATTCTTGTTTGTATGTTTTTGTGTTCGGTTCGTGTCTTTTTCGTGTTCGATTTGTGTCTTTTTTTCATTTTCCGAATCATGATAAACCCCATAATTGACAATGGTTATAAGCGTCTTTTTTGTGTCTTTTTTATATTCGATCATCCCGTCGCTTTTTAACAGGTCGAGAAACTGCGAAACCTTTGTATTTGACCAAGACCAATGAATACCAAGTTTGCGAATAGAAGTAACTAGCTCGCCCTTTTTCAATTCGTGCAAGTCATTACCTGACACGAATTTATAATCTTTATGACTGGCTTTCATAAGTAAATCGAGCCAAGCTTCATATTTAGAAAACTTCCTTTTTTCTTGGTATATCCAATGATCTTGTATGCTCCGATGAAGCTTAATCCAACCAATCATCACAATCACCTTACTTTAGAAAATTTACGTTCTTGCTGTATGCCGCTTCATCCATCAAGTAGCGGAAACCTGCTACAAATCCAGTTACAAAAGCATCTTCAATCTCAAAATTTGCCTTCGCTGCGTGTGCTGAATCAAGGTCTTGCAATAGCTTCGCAAGATCATTTGAATTAGATAAAAACCCTTCTAGCTTCTCGTATAATTCGTTTACGGTATGTTGTGTTTCTAAAGACGAGTCAGACCACTCGATTTCTGTTGTAAGCGCCCCTTGAGGACCATAAAGGATTTTGGCAGCAACAAATTTTAAGACTGATACCATGCCCGCATCATACATATGAGCCTCTTTTTCATCTTGACGACCGATATGCTCTAGCTTCGCTCTTGCTTTAAAAACTTTTGAAGGTGTCCCCATTAATTTCATTTTAAAAATCCCCTTTTTATCTCAAATTTGATTATTGTATTTTTTTGTTAATCATGTTAAAGTCGATTCAATATCGGGAAGTGTAGGAGCTTCCCGATACCCTTCCTTACTTGCATGACCCTATAATGATGACAAGTAAGAAAATGGGCTGATTCTGATAACTTTGACCTATCTCTAGATCAGAATCAGCTTTTTAATTTGTTCTACTCGACTTAACTTGATCTAACTTATATTTGTCATATCTTTGAACCGCTGCCTCAACATTAGTGTGTGAAAGGATTGTAAAAAACACGTCATTGTTTTCATCTTCTAACACCCAATCATGAACAAAGTGACAAAACGTATTAAAATCGACTTTTGCCGGAATAGAATCAATGTGACTTTTCACTTCTTCCGCTCTTTCTTTACTGTGATCAATTGACAGCAATGACAAGAAGTCGTTTTTAGTCATTGTGAAGAAGCACATTTCTATAAGATAAGCAATGTCCGAAACCCGTTGAGGTCTCAAGAAAATGAGGTATGTCACTTGGTGCATCAACTCAAAGACTTTTCTAACTTTTTTCTTTTCGTTATTCTTTCTATACGCTTCCTCTAATTTTTCAAGCAAAGAATGAATTTTCCATAAACGATTTCGATAATACCTAATGACTGCATCCTGCTGATCCAGTTCTCTTTGAATACGTTTAGCCCAAATCAAAGCATTGAATTTGCTGTATTTCTCCACTGGAAGAATATCATCCCACTCAAACACATCTAGTAACTTTGGACCCAATAATTCAACGGCTTCTTCCTTTGGCACTCCTGCCATAATCTCTTTCAAGTTAGCCTGCATGATCTTTTTCACACCGTGCGAATACATGCTTTCATACTGTTTGATAGCAGCGGTTAAGAGCGGTTCAATTTCCTTTACCTCTGTGTAAACTTTCTTTAGTCTCTTATTCCATGTCGTGATAGTTGTCATTTGTTTTTTCCTCCTGTTTTAACCGCCCCAAAATTGGGTTGGTTTGATTAGAAAATATTTCAATTCTATCTTTTTGCTAATCTCTTACACTGGTATAATGTTCCTATCTGTTTAGATAGGGGGTGAATTAAATGGTTGATACACAAAAACTTAAAACGATAAGCTATTTCGTTGTATCGGGGTGGCACAAGATTGAACGGTGCTATGAATTGATTGAAGAAGAGAAACACACAATAGCTGTTGCTTACCTAAATCAATCAAGCGCCCTAATTCAAAATGCTTATAGTGTATATAAACAAAACTTTGAAGATGGTGAATCGCAAGAGTTTGAAAGTTTCTATGCTCAATTTGACATTTTTAACGATGAAGTTTTAGATTCTGTTGCAACTGATCATGGCGATCATTACATCTCAATTTATTTTGAAGAAGTAAAAGAGAGATATGAAAATCTGCCTACAGTCTTTAAGACGATTTCTGATTCGAATTCTTAATTAGATATTTTAAGTGTTCAATAGCAACTGACATTTCGGTTATTTTTTGTTCGAGTTTGATGATTTTTTTCGACTGCCATAAAATTTCTTTTTTTAATAAATCATTCTGATTTTCAACCTCTGTTGCCGCAGGGGTTGTTTTATTATGCTTATCGCTCATGCCGTTACCTCCTGTGTTTCGATATTTCCCAATGAAATTGCTGGTTCTATCGGAATATACGCCCCTTCGCCTTGAGCTTTCAATTTTGCCTTGACGTCTAGTATTTCTTCTACTGACGCTTCTCTCAACCGCAAGACACAGGGAACGCCGTTCACATTGAAGCTACTAATAGCGGCGCCACGCTCATGATGAACCTGTTCCACAACTTCAAAGATAGTACCGTTGTTGTTGCTTTCCGATTTATAGCATAGGACGAAACCTTTTAATCTAATAACAGATTGAATGTTTCGGATAAAGCTCTCACGGTCTACTGGATCGGGACAAATGTTTTCTATCAACAATTCCATTTGATTTACCTTCTTTCCGTTTGTTTTGACTTCACAACTTTGAGGAGTGAGTCTTGCATCGTTTAAAACTACGGTGTGTCATTTGAGATGACATCAGCTCATAGCTTCTTCATAATTTGACGGCTCAAATTTGAGCTGTGAGATTTAATCAACATTTGACGGCGCAAAATTGCGCTGTGAGGGTGTCACAAATGGTACTTCAAAAGTCGGAAAATGCGACCTTTGAGGGTGTCGGTTAAAACTACTCCCTATGTTCAACATAGTCCGTCATCTGCGGTAAATGAATACACTCATTTGAAATGAGAGTAATACGAGTACCATTTTGGTACTTGAGCCGGGCTCAAATTTGAGCGGGGCGAAAATGCACAAAGCTCAATTTTGAGTAATGCGATTAAATCAACGGTCTCCACGTGCCAATCCATGAAATAGCTTCCTCGAAGTCTAGCTTTCTTAAATCCTTGTATGTCGGTACTGCAAAAGCGTCCCTAAAATTGCGGTGAATGCTCGAAAACATACGACGTTTGCCTTCTGCATCTTCTCCATATCGCTCTACAAGCTCATACACACGTTTGTTAATTCGCTTTTGAATGACCGTTTGTTGATACGCATTGATACCTAGATTGTTTTCTAGCTTGCCGATCCGTTGATCTGCTTCGTTCTGTTTTTGCTCAAGACAAATCATTTGTTGAAGCTGAGGACTAAGATTGGAAAAGTTTTGTAGGTTCTGTTCCATCTGATTGAATTGGGTAACGTAAGCAGCGGTGAACAATACACCCTTCTCGCCAGTCATTTTGTTGGCGACCATTTCACAACCTTGTTTAGTTAGAAGGTAATGAGGTCTTACTTCGCCTTTGTTATCCTCATAAGTTGAAGAAACGAAGAAATCTAACGAACGCAATTTTGCGTCGGTTAAAATCGTGTCAATATAACCTTTAATTGTTCTAATTAAATCCGAGTGACGCTTTCCAGTCATTTCAGCTACTTCCCGACTATCGACTAGATATTGTCCATTCTGCTCAATTACTTGTAAATTGTTATTCATGTTGTTCCTCCTATTGAAATAATGTCTTAATTCATTTGATTCAAAACTTACCCGTACATAAGAAAGAGTGACCAATCAACAAAACGAGTTGCAGCGAATTTGAAAACTCTTTAATTTGCGACTTTCCCCGTTTTTGGGGAACACTCCAAACTCTATCCCCTGGATTGTTCTTTCAACCAAGTTATTAAAAACTGTTCACATTCTTTTGCAGGAAAAAGCCATTTTGTGCCGACTCGATATTTTGGAAATCTCGGATCATAAAAAAATGTTTCTTTTATGAAGTTGAGACTCATATTTGTTTGCTTACACAATTCTTTTGTGTCCCAAAATGTAACCCTGTGTTCAATCGCTTCAAGTCGTTTTGAAAGCTCTTTTGAAACCTGTTCTTCTAAGAGGTTTTGATCAATTTCAAAAGTGATCATTAATCCCATCCACCCCTCTCGGATATCCCTAATATTTTGCAAATGTGTTTAGCGTGTTCTTGTGCTTTTCTTCCCGTTTTTTTACCGTTGATGATGTCGCTGATATAAGGGGCAGACACACCCAACATTTCTGCTAACTGCTTTTGCGTCATACCTTGCACATACATTTCTGACTTAACTCTAGCGGCTGTGAGAAATTGCATTTAAAGTCTTGCCTCCTTCCAAAAAATATAAAAAGCTAATTAATTAGCTAAATTCCATTGACCTTTTTATGCGTATAGTTTAATATATACCCATAGCTAAATAAGACTTTAAAAAGCCTGTAATTGTACATTTCATTGCTCCCCAGCGTCTAAAATGTATTATTCGTAGGTCGTATTTTTTATTGTCTTTTAGCTAACTAATTAGCTTATGTCACCAATATTAAACTATAAGCATAATTTAATCAAGTGTTTTTTTATGCTTAAAATTTAATTTTGTTTGACTAGCTCATAAGGATGGTTGATATGACGGTTTTTGACAAAGTGAAAGAGTTATGTAACGAAAGGAAAATTTCAATCAATGAGTTAGAAAATTCTTTAGGATATTCAAAGAACACACTATACAGATTAAAAACTCAAATTCCTGGGGCTGATAAACTCCAAAAAATTGCAGACTATTTTGACGTATCAACTGATTACCTATTAGGACGCACCGAAATTAAAAGAAGTATTGAATTAACGGAAAAAGATGAGAAAGACATACAAAAGGAATTGCAAAACATTATAAACGGACTTGAAGGAAATAGTTATGCTGCTTTTGACGGTCAAACCATTGATGACATGGAAGAAGAAGATAAAGAGCTTTTAATCGCAAGTCTTGAGAACACTTTGAGAATAGCAAAAAAAATAGCAAAACAAAAATACACTCCTAAAAAATATAGATAAGGAATGATATTTTAAATCATGGGCGATATTACTGAAACTGTTTCAACATTACAAAATAAATTTAAGTCATCTGATCCTTTTTTCATTGCTAATAAACTAGATATTATTGTAATTCATGAAGATTTAGGGAATACCCTGGGATACTATAGCAAACATTTCCGTACTAAATTCATTCACATTAATGAAAAGGTGAGTGAAAAATCTAGTTTCTTCGTTTGCGCTCACGAGCTAGGACACGCTTTGCTTCATAGTAACTCTAATACTCCATTCTTGAAAAGAAACACTTTCTTTTCAACTGAAAAAATTGAACTGGAAGCAAACTTTTTCGCAATGCATTTATTGTTTTCTTCCGTTCAAAGGAGTATCACTTATTGTGAATTCAATGATTATGGCATTCCGAAACAACTTGTACAGAATTACCGTAGTATTTTTTTAAACAAAAAATCGAACAAATGTTCCTGAATAGATCTAAAAATAAAAGCAGGGAGTGAACTATCTTGGCTAGCTTTAGACAACGGGGTAAGAGTTGGGAATACCGTATTATCTTTACTGACTCTAAAGGAAAACGAAAAGAAAAAAGCAAAGGAGGATTTAGAACAAAGAAAGAGGCACAAATTGAAGCAGCAGAAATTGAAAAACAGATTTATTTAGGTCAACATGAAATAATCCAAAGTAAAGAGGTATTATTAAAAGACTGGTTATATGAATGGCTTGATGTTTACGGTTCTCAATGTCAGCCTAGCACCTTAAAGAACCGTAAGTTGTATATTGAAAAGAATATCATCCCCCATCTCGGACAGAACAAATTAGGTCAATTAAAAAGAGTTGATTACCAAAGATATATCAACAATCTATTAAACAAGTATGCTAAATCTACAGTTCAAACCATACATTCAATATTTTGTTCAGCAATAAATAAAGCAGTAGAACTTGAAATGTTAACGCATAATAAGTATTCAAATATTTCTATAAAAAAAGATAGTAATGTAAATGATGACAAGATAAATTACCTTACAAAAGATGAGGTGAATATATTTATTAATGCTGCAAAAAAGTCCCGTTTCCATCATTACATCATTGCATTAATTTTATTAAGAACTGGGATAAGAAAAGGAGAGTTGATCGCTCTTCAATGGGGTGACATTGATTTTAACCAAAAGACGATACGGATTAATAAATCAAGAAATGAATATGGGGTAAAGATACCTAAAACAAAGTCTAGTATTCGTACAATCGCAATTGATGACACATTAATAACTGAACTAAAAAAGTATCGTACATGGCAAAAGAAAAACAAAATTAAATATGGGGTTGCATATCAAGAACCTAAATTTTTGATAGCCTCACCCAATGGAAAAGATATAGGAACGTTTGGTATTAATAAAGCTATTGACTCGATCCTATCGAAAACAAATTTACATCATCTTACTCCTCATGGGCTAAGACACACTCATGCAATTATGCTTCTTGAAAGTGGAGTCGATATAAAAACAGTGAGTGACCGCCTCGGGCATGCTACCATCAACATGACAGCGGATGTTTATCTTCACGTTACAAAAAAACACGAAACAGAAAGCGTTTTGCGTTTTGAAAAGTATCTTGAAAATTAATCGGTGGGCAAATGGTGGGCAAACCTATTCACCCACCATCTAAAATACTGCTACATCACCCGTTTAAACATTTTCTCCATTTCATATGTGGAGTGATGAATGATGATCGGCCGGCCGTGCGGACATGTGAATGGGTCTTTCGTTTGCCGGAGTTCATCTAATAAGGCTTTGATTTCATCATGACGCAAATGGCGATTTGCTTTAATAGAGCCTTTACAGCTCATCATGATCGCCGCTTCTTCTCTCAGTTTTTTTATATCTACACGCTTCTCATCCAGCACTTGTTGAATGATCTCTTCGATCAGTTCAGCTTCTTCTCCTTTTGGAAACCACTGCGGATGCGATCGAACGATGTAGCTTCCTGATCCGAAGGGTTCTAAGAAGACGCCCACTTTTGCTAAAATATCTTTATGCTCTTCAATAATCAGCATGTCGTTTTTAGAGTAGTGAAATGTTAATGGAACGAGCATTTCTTGTACTTCCTGTTCGATCTCTCCTACCTTCTCACGATAATACTCGTATTTGATTCTTTCTTGAGCCGCATGCTGATCTACGATATAGAGCCCTTGTTCATTTTGAGCCAAAATATACGTGCCGTGCATTTGCCCAATCGGATACATCACTGGGACTCGCTCGTTTTCTGAAATGTTTTCGCCTACATCTTCTTTTAGCACTGCCTCATCATATTCAAGAGAAGCCGCCGGTTCCTCTACATGAACACTCGCAGCTGGCTTTTCTTCATCCGTACTTTCCAGTACAGGCATCCCGTATGTTTCATTTTGATTTGTCTCATATACAACCGATTCGATCGGGACCGGCTGATAGGATATAGGTGTTTCCATTCGGCCTGTATTTGCTTGTTTTGATTCGAAGGTTAAGGATTGCTGCTCATTTTTCACGGCTGGTATTGGTGCTTTTTTCGGCACCGAAGCACTTGGTATGAGCTGCTGCTTTTGAAACACTTCCTTAATTCCTTGTTTGAGTAGCTCATGAAGTTCCTGTTCTTTACTAAGTCTCACTTCAAGTTTTGACGGGTGCACGTTCACATCCACTAGAATGGGGTCCATCTTCATCTCAATAAATGTAATTGGATGGCGACCGATCGGCAGCAACGTGTGATACCCTTCATGGATGGCTTTCACAAGCGGGAAATGCTTGACATATCTGCCGTTTACAACAGAAGACATATAATTCCGCGAGGCTCTCGTCACTTCTGGTAAGGAAATATACCCTTTCACTTCAAAATCAAGTGATTGTACGTGAAGTGGCAGCATTTTTTTCGCCACAGCCGTTCCATAAATGGCCGCAAGCACATGCCTCACATCTCCGTTTCCATTTGTCTGAAGTAAGACTTTCCCTTGATGACGCAAACGAATCGATACTTCTGGATGAGCAAGTGCAATTCGGTTGACGACATCCGATATATTACCAAGCTCTGTATGAACGGTTTTCATGTATTTTAAGCGGGCTGGTGTATTATAAAATAAGTTGGTGACCACAATTTCGGTGCCGCGCCGGCCAGAGGTTTTTTGCTCTGAAATGATCTTCCCGCCTTGGAGAGCTAAGTGCGTTCCAGCTCCTTCACCGGTACTTGTTTTCATTTCTAAGTGAGAGACGGACGCGATACTTGGCAGCGCCTCTCCCCTAAAACCTAGTGTTCTGACACGGAACAAATCATTTTCATCTTTGATTTTACTCGTTGCATGGCGCTGGAAGGCGAGCTTACAATCTTCAGCATCGATTCCAACACCATTATCAATGATTCTAATAGAAGAAAGACCTGCTTCTTCTACATCGATTTCAATGACTGTACTACTTGCATCGATCGCATTTTCCACAAGCTCCTTTACGACAGAAGCCGGCCGTTCGACCACTTCACCAGCAGCAATTTTATTTGATAGGTCATCGGATAACTGAATAATCTTTGCCATTTCTGCTCACCTCACCTTACATTATAATTTCTTTTGCAATTCATATAGCTTTGTCATGGCTTCCAGTGGTGTCATATCCATTAAGTTAAATGACTTTAATTCGTCGATCACCGCTTGATCTTTGTGTTTAAGAACAGCCTTGGCTTGTGGTTTTTCTTCCACTTCAAAGAAAGAGAGCTGTTGTTTCTCCTCGGATTTTTCTATTTTTGGAGATGCAGCCACATGCGGAATCACTTCATGTGATCCGCTCTCAAGTTCTGTTAAGATCGTCTGGGCTCTATCAATGATGGCATCAGGCAATTCAGCAAGCTGCGCTACATGAATGCCGTAGCTTTTGTCAGCTGCACCTTCTTTGATTTGATGTAAGAAAACGACCGTTCCTTCATGCTCTTCAGCTCGTACATGGACATTCTTCAGCTCAGTTAATTGGGATTCAAGTACCGTCAGCTCATGGTAATGTGTGGAGAAGAGGGTTTTGGCACCAATATGATCATGAACAAATTCAATGATCGCCTGTGCAAGAGCCATTCCATCATAGGTGCTTGTCCCGCGTCCAATCTCATCAAATAAAATCAAACTGTTTTTCGTTGCATGCACCATCGCATTTTTTGCTTCGAGCATCTCTACCATAAAAGTACTTTGGCCAGAAATCAAATCATCTGCCGCACCAATACGTGTAAAAATTTGATCGAATATCGGAAGGGTCGCCTTTGATGCCGGCACAAAGCAGCCAATTTGCGCAAGAATTGAGATGAGCGCCATTTGTCTCATATACGTGCTTTTCCCTGACATATTCGGGCCAGTAATGAGTAAGGTTTGTCTGCCTCTTCCCATATAGCAGTCATTCGGCACATACTCCTGGTGATCCAACACTTTTTCAACGACAGGGTGACGGCCATCAATGACATCCACCTCATCCTCTGAGAATTCCGGACGGACATAACGGCGCTTTTCACTAACAGTCGCAAAGCATTGCAGCGCATCCAGCTCACTCATTTGTTTTGCGAGCAGCTGTAATCTAGGAATATATGTTTTCACTTGTTCCCTAAGAGCTGAAAATAGTTCATATTCCAACTCGCTAATATTGGATTCTGCCTCAAGAATAAGGGCTTCTTTTTCTTTCAAGTCAGGCGTAATATACCGCTCTGCATTGGTAAGAGTTTGTTTTCTTTCATAACGGCCCTCTTCCAGCAGATGCGTATTCGCCCGGGTTACTTCGATATAATAACCAAATACTTTATTAAATCCGACTTTTAAGGAACGAATGCCCGTATATTCTCTTTCTTGCTGTTCAAGCCGTGCAATCCAGTCCTTACCGTTTCGGCTGGCATCACGATATTCATCTAATTTTGCATTGTAGCCATCTTTAATCAAATTGCCTTCTTTTAACGTCATCGGCGGATTCTCATAAAGAGCATCTTCTAATAAATCAAGCAAGTCACCACAAGGGTCAATATCATTCGCTCTTGATTTCGCCATTTCCTCTGGCAGTGAATGGACGAGTTCTTTAATGGCCGGTACTTGTTTTAAGGATTCCTTCAGCTGAATGAGATCACGGGCATTCACATTTCCAAATGCCACACGGCCCGCTAGACGCTCAAGATCATATACTTGCTTTAATCGTTCACGCAGATCCTCTCGTTCAAAGAAATGATCCATGAGAATTTGCACCATTTCTTGGCGTTCCTTAATTTGCGAAAGGCGAATGAGCGGCCGATCGATCCATTGCTTAAGCAGTCTTCCGCCCATCGCTGTTTTTGTTTCATCTAGCAGCCATAATAAAGAGCCCTTTTTGCTTTTTGAACGGATCGTCTCTGTTAATTCAAGATTTCGCTTTGAGTAAAGATCAATTTTCATCGTTTGTTCAAGCTCAAACACTTGAACTTGCTGAAGATGATCAAGACTTCTTTTTTGCGTTCTTCTTAAGTAGGCATATAGCGTTAAAAATGCTGATCTCAGATTTTCGTCAAGATGGGAAACAAGCGGTTCAGCCTCATCCATTAATTCGCCGCTGTCTTCGTATGAAATCGTTGCATGACAGCGTTCTTTAAGGGTCTTCACTGTTTCCTCATCCAGCTGCTTTGAAACCACAATTTCCTTTGCACCGACAGAATAAATTTCAGACACTACCTCATCTAATCGATCGATGAAAGCAGCCATGTTTTCCCCTGTTGATAAATCGGAAAGTGCAAGGCCGTATCCATTTTGAAAGCTGGAAACAGACGCAATAAAGTTGTTCTCATTTTCACTAAGCCCTTTGCCATCCATGACCGTACCTGGTGTAATCAGTTGAACAACTTCTCTTTTGACCACACCTTTTGCCGTTTTAGGATCTTCCACCTGTTCACAAATAGCGACTTTGTAGCCCTTTGAAATCAACTGTTCTATGTATGCAGAAGCAGAATGATAAGGGACGCCGCACATTGGGATCGTCCCGCCGTCTCTGCTTGTTAACGTAATTTCTAGTTCTTGTGCCGCTTCTTTTGCGTCATCAAAAAACATCTCATAAAAATCGCCTAAGCGAAAAAATAAAAAGGCATCTTGATAATCTGCCTTGATCTTTAAATATTGCTGTATCATGGGCGTATAACTTGCCATATTTCTAATCCCTCACTATATCACTTTCGAATTCATACCATCTTACATTATAGCATAAAAAAGTACCTTTTTTCCCCTAGATCGAGGCACAAAAAAACTAGGGGGATATGCGCCCTAGTCATCAATTACTCTTCTGGATCACCTGCTAGGAATTCTGGATGAATATCCTCTAACTCCTCATCCACTTCTTCTTCCCACTCGTGATCATCTTTTTCTTTCCAGCTTGAATTGACCTCTACAACAATTTTTGTTTCTCCTACCACTTCAGCAATGAATTCACGCTCTGCCTGAACGATAATTTTATTGCCATTTGGAGAAATGGTCACCTCTAAGCAGTTGGGCTGCTGCAACACTTTCGCAATCACTTCGTGTTCATCATCAAGGAAATTCTTATCTTTATATCTCAGTTTGATGATGTCTACATATTTCACACGTTCTGTGACCACTTCTGTTTTTGTGTTGTCAGCATATGAATACCACACGTTAATATCAAATGTTCCTTCAATTTCAACAGTTTTACCGACCTTTTCAGCATCATACTTATGATTAATGATCCAACCACCTAGGATGCTGGTTGGTTTTTGCGATGGAGAAATGGTGTGTGTGCTTTGGGTGAATTTCCTCCCTTTTGCAACCACCGCTTTTGTAATAATCTCTCTGTATTCAGACATTCCGGCATGCCTCCTTGTTCTTGATCGTTTTATCTTATGCTGGGCATTCGTCTAGTGTGTCACGATTTTGAGCTTCATGTTCAATTAAATTCATTTCTGTTTCAGTGTATGCATGGTCGCCCATAAACTTGCCTTGAAAATTGGAAAAGTTGGAGAGTGAAAGATTGGGGGTTGATGGAGCTTTGATGTAGAGCGGGGAATTCAAATTTTAAATTGTTTCAGAAATTAAATATCGTAAGGTAACAAAAAACCCCGCAGATGCGGGGTTTTCTCATTTAATGGAGCAACTTGGTGATGAGTTTTTCACTTTTGAACCAGTTTCTCCTAATAATAGGTCACCGCCGGTTGAAAGAATGATTTCATCCGTTACTTGATTAGAAATCGTGTGCGCTACAAGCTGAAGCAGGGAATTGACCTCAATTTGTGATTCTTTGAATTCTTGAATCACTGGGATGTCATCCAGCTCTTCTTGCAGGGCATCGATTTTTTCTTCGACTTGCTTTAAGGCTTCGTGTTTGCCGTAATGCTTTAAATTCACAGCTTGTTTTTGAAGCGCCTTAATTTGATTAATGATCGTCGAAATTTTTGTATTTTCATTGATTTGTGCTTCTGCTTTTTTGAAGAAATCAACTTCTTCTGTTTCAGAAATCATTTTAGCGAGCTCTCTTGCGCGCTCGACAATCTCTTTCTTTGAATAAAGTGTCATTTTAATTCACCTCGATAGCTTCTTCAACCATTTCTCCGTCAAGAGACCAAGTTTTCGCTTGTGTGATTTTCACTTTGACGATGTTGCCAATCGCTTCTTTTGGTGCTTTAAAATTCACAAGCTTGCTTTTACTTGTATAACCGGCTAGGACCTCAGGGTTATTTTTACTTTCACCCTCTACTAATACTTCGACAGTCTGCCCTTCATATTCCTTCATTTTTTTCGCGGAAATTTCATTCACGAGTGCATTCAGGCGCTGAAGGCGTTCTTTTTTCACACGCATTGGCACATTGTCTTTCATTTTGGCTGCTGGTGTTCCTTCTCTTGGAGAGTAAATGAACGTATAAGCTGCATCAAACTCAACCTCACGATAGAGGGTAAGGGTTTCTTCAAACTGCTCATCTGTTTCATTTGGGAACCCAACAATAATGTCTGTTGTCAGGGAAGCATTTGGCATCGCTTCTTTGATTTTGCGCACAAGATCAAGGTAACGTTCACGGTCATATTTTCTCGCCATTAGTTTCAGCACAGAAGAACTTCCTGATTGAACTGGTAAGTGAATATGATCGAGCAAGTTGCCGCCCTTTGCAAGCACCTCAATTAAATGGTCATCAAAGTCACGCGGATGACTTGTTGTAAAACGGATACGCGGAATATCGATTTTACGTAGCTCATCCATGAGATGGCCAAGACCATATTCCATGTCTTCAAAATCTTTTCCATACGCATTCACGTTTTGACCAAGAAGGGTGATTTCCTTATATCCTTCTGCCGCTAAACGTCTTACCTCTTGAATAATTTCATCTGGCCGGCGGCTTCTTTCCTTACCGCGTGTGTAAGGTACGATACAGTATGTACAGAACTTATCACAGCCGTACATAATGTTCACCCAGCCTTTGATTTTACCTTGGCGGGCTCTTGGAAGGTTTTCAATGACATCCCCTTCCTTCGACCAAACCTCAATGACCATTTCTTTTGAAAGATAACATTCAGATAAAAGCTCCGGCAAGCGGTGAATGTTGTGCGTTCCGAAAATCAAGTCAACAAATGGGTGTTTTTTCAAAATACGGTTGACGACAGATTCTTCTTGTGACATACATCCGCAGACACCTAAGATCAAATCTGGCTTTTCGCGTTTTAAAGCTTTTAGATGACCAAGCTCTCCAAACACTTTGTTTTCAGCATTCTCACGAATGGCGCAAGTGTTTAATAGGATGACATTCGCATCTTGAGTAGAGTTTGTCGGTTCATAGCCTAGCGCCATAAAAATACCAGCCATCACTTCTGTGTCATGCTCATTCATTTGACAGCCATAAGTGCGAATATAAAACTTGCGGCCGTTCCCTAACCCTTGAAACCGCTCATCAATTTGAAATTGATTGTATTCAACTTCTTCTTTACCCCGTTTTTTTGCATCTTTTAAGGAAGGCGGAATGTAAACAGCTTCAAAATATTGGCTGTAGTCCTTCTCGGATTTTTTGTCCGATGAACTTACTTGTCCGCTCGCTTTTCTCTGTTCTTCATTCATGAATTTGTACTCCTTTCAAACCAAGCTCCACCCTACAGTATAGACTATTTTGTTATGAATTGAAAATAAATTCATATACGGTTTTTCTATGAAAAATGCCTATTTAGCAGGACAGTCATAACCATTCTCTTTATAAAAAGAAAAAGAGAGCCCGCGCTCTCTCAATCAAGTATGTTCAGTTTTTTCGCTTCTTCTTCAATGATTGTCAGTGCACGATCAAGTTCTTCTTTTGTGTGCTCTGCTGTGATGATGGCTCTAATTCTTGCTTTTCCTTTCGCCACAGTTGGGAAGGCTATGCCCTGAGCAAAGACGCCTCGCTCTATTAATGCCTTTGAAAAACGGAAAGTAAGTGCCTCGTCTCCAATCATTATCGGAATAATCGGTGTCTCTGTTGGTGCAACCTGAAATCCCAGACTGATAACCTTTTCTTTAAAATAGGCAGCGTTTTCCCAAAGCGTATCAATTCGCTCTGGTTCGTCTAAGAGTACTTCAATCGCTTCTTCACACGCTCTTGTCACAGCTGGTGGATGTGAGGTACTGAATAAAAACGGTCTTGCTTTATGCTTTAAGTAGTCGATTAAAACTGCAGAACCAGCCACGTAGCCGCCAAGCACACCGACAGCCTTACTAAGTGTCCCAACCTGAATATGCACTCTGCCGTCGAGTTTAAAATGGTTGACTGTCCCGCGTCCGTTTTCACCAAGCACTCCTGACGCATGTGCATCGTCAACCATTACAAATGCGTCATATGCTTCTGCGAGTCTCACAATCTCAGGAAGCGGTGCAATATCTCCATCCATCGAGAATACACTATCTGTTACGATAAGCCGGACGCGGTAATTCATAGATTTCTTTAAAATTTTCTCAAGCTCTTCCATATTGGAATGAGCGTATACTTTTTTATCTGCCTTTGTTAATCGAATGCCATCGATGATCGAGGCATGATTGAGCTCATCTGAAATCACAATATCATCTTTTGTTAAAATACTTGATAAAACCCCTTGGTTGGTCGTAAAACCTGATTGAAACACAAGGGCTGCCTCTGTCTTTTTAAATGCAGCGAGCTTTTTTTCAAGACGTTCATGCATCGTCATTGTACCGGCAATGGTTCGTACAGATCCTGTCCCAGCACCAAACTCATCAATCGCCTCTTTCGCTGCTTTCATCAGTCTTGGATGTGAGGTGAGGCCTAAGTAGTTATTTGAGGAGAGTTGTATGACGGATTGGTCATTTAATGTGACCGTGGATGATTGTTTTGAGTCGATCTCTTTAAGCGTTTGGTGGGTGCCTTGCTGCTTCATTGCTTCTAATTCATCTTGTAAATACGTGAATTCTTTCATCATTTCTTCCCCCTTTGATATGATGGCATCATAAGTACGACCTTTCCGCATGTACCATTTCTCATGAGTTCAAACCCCTTTTCGAAATCTTCAAATGGTAGCGTATGGGTGACAACCGGCTGTACATCAATTGTATTCGTTCTTAAAAGCTCTGATACTTGACGCCACGTTTCAAACATTTTTCTCCCCGTGATCCCTTGAACAGTTAATCCCCTAAAAACAATTTGATTCGTAATATCAATTGTCACTGGCCGTTCTGGCAAACTCAGTATATTGACTTTCCCTCCATTTGCACAAGCTTCGAGTGCTTGATTAATCGCAACTGGGTGTCCTGACATCTCACACATCACGTCTGCCCCTTCCATTCGCGTGAGCTGCTTAATCATCGCAACAGGATCATCTTTTCCGATATCCACGATATGGTCTGCGCCCATTTTCCTTGCAAGCTCAAGCCTGTATTCGTTTTTATCAACGGCAAACACTTGGACAGCCCCGGAGGCTTTTGCGACTGCGATCGCCATTAAACCAATTGGTCCGCAGCCAAAAATCGCCACTGATTTACCTGAAACAGATGTGTGCAAAACCGTATGAACTGCATTTCCAAGCGGCTCTTGAATGGACGCAAGCTCTACAGGCATTTGGGCTGGATTATGCCACACATTTTGTTCAGGCACCTTCACATATTCAGCAAAGCAGCCATCAATGTCTACCCCTAAAATCTTTGTTTCACTGCACAAATGCTGCTGGCCTGTTAAACACATATAGCATTGATTACATACAACATGCGTCTCTGCCGATACAAAGTCCCCTATTTTTGCGCGTGAGACTTGCTTGCCCACTTTGACAACTTCCCCAGTAAATTCGTGTCCGAAAATGTAAGGTGCTTTGACTCTTCCCTTTGCCCAATCATCCCAATTATAAATATGCACATCTGTTCCGCATATCGATGTGGCTTTCACCTGGATCAATACTTCATGATCATTGATTTCTGGAATCGGCATGTCTATCAACACCGCTCCGTAAGCGCTTTCTTTTTTAACAATCGCTTTCATCGTTCCACACATGACGTACAACCCCTTTGTTAAAAAACTTCTCCCAATCAGATTTTAACACGTCTTATTTTAGTCGTAAACACCACTGTCCACTAGATAGAGACAAATGAACACTCCACATATTTTTTAGGATATTTTTTTAATAGAAAAAAGCAAATCTCCGAATAGAAGGAGATTTGCTTTAGCTGTCAGCGTTTTTTTGAAACGGCAACATATAGGGCCGGCACAATTAATAGTGTCAGAATTGTTGAGAAAAAGACACCTGACACAATGCAGATTGCAAGCGGCTTAAAGAGTGGATCATTACTTAACGCAACAGGCATAAGGGCAACTAGTGCTGTAAATGCCGTTAATAAAATGGGTCTAATCCTTGCTCTTCCCGCTTCAATCACTGCTGTCCGTTGATCAAAGCCTAGTTTTCGCCGCTGTTCAATAAATTCGAACAAGACAACCGCATTTCGAACCACGATGCCAGCTAATGATACAATCCCCATTGTCGCCATAAAGCTGAACGGCGTTTGCGTGACAAACAGCCCGATAATAGCTCCTGATATCGCTAAGTAAACGGTTCCTAGCACTAAAAGCGGAAGCATCAATGAATTGAACTGGAAGGCGATCGTCACATAAATGAGCAGCAAGACAACCCCAAATAAAAGACTAATTTCAATAAAGAATTGGGTCTGATCTTCATTTTCTCCACCTTGAGAAATGGTCAAATCCTTCGCTGTATCACTTTTTTCGACTTGATTGACGACTTCTTTCATATCGTCTTTAAATGTATCTGACGTTCCAGGGTACGCCTTTAACGTGATGGTTGGAATACCATTTTCATGTGGAATGCTCTCGTATTGCTCTGTTTCTTTTTCTTTCACATATCGGCTAAGTGGCTCCAGCGAAGGCATACCACCCTCATTTGTATTCACAGGCACTTTGATTTCCTTTAGCTTCAGGCCATTTTGATGTGCATCCATATCCTGTTTGACCACTAAATCAATGTCATTTGTTCCTTGTTTAAAGGTACCTAATGGAATTCCTTCTGTCACAAGACCAAGCTGTCTGCTGACAAACTGAGCGCTGAGTCCGTCCTCTGCCATACGGTCACGGTTTAATTCAAATGAGATGGTTTTTACTGGCTGATTGACATCGTCCGTGATCAAGCTTGCCCCATTTTCTTTCATTTCTTTTGTAAGCGTTCTTTTGACATCAATTAGTTTTGAAAAAGAGTCACCCGCAATGGTTACAGTCACAGGCGCTCCGGTTGGCGGCCCTTGAACAATGGTTTTCATAAAGATATCAGCATCTTTAAATTTCTCTCGCAAAGGCTCTGTCATACGGTCAATCAATGCCTTACTTGTCATCTGATCATTGTCTACTCTCACGACAATCTGACCCGTATGGTCACTTGCATTTGAGATGCTTTCATTAAACAAGTTCGGCAAACCACCGCCTGCAAAAATGGCCGTCTCTTCAATGCCTTTTTGCTGTTTGATCTCTTGTTCTATTTTCTCTAGTGTTTCATTTGTTTTGTCTAATGTCGTTTCACTTGGAAGTGTGACAGTGACAACAACCTCTTTCTTATTCGCCGCAGGGAAAAATTCAAATGGTGTGACGAAGATAAGTAAAAAGGCAAGTGTTGCAACAAGCAAACCACTTAATCCAATGAGAAGTGGACGCCTCACGATTTTTGTCAGCACGCGGTCTGCATAAAAATCTGCTAATTTCTTTAATGGAGTGCCTAAGAATCCCGGCTCCTTTTGAATCTTCTTGTTCTTTCTTTTCCGGTTCGCTGTATATTGATAGACTGGGACAAGTGTCAAAGAAATGACCATAGACGCAAGCACAGTTGTCACTAGAACAGACGGTAATGCTCGAATAAATGAACCGTTCGCACCAGATAGGAAAACAAGTGGCAAGAAGGCAAACACAACCGCAAGTGTTGATGTCAAAATGGACCCTGCGACCTCTTTCACCCCTGCAATGGTTCCTTTGAGCGGACTTTCGTATTTTTTCATCTGCCTCAAAATATTATCGTTAACGACAATGGCATCATCCACAAGTACCCCTAAGGCAATGATAAAGCCAATAATTGAAATTTGATTAAGGTCCACTTGTAAAAATGGCAGCGGAATGGTTCCAATCGTGATCGATAACGGGATCGCTAGTGAAACGATAAAGGCACCGCCAATGGTGAGACCAAGTGTGGTGACGATAATGACAGCAATGACTGCAACGATGGCTTCTTTGATTAAATCGTTAAAAATGGCATCTACTTCACTTTTTTGCGAGTAGTAGTCTACCCATTCCACACCATTTGGCAGCTGTTTCTCTTTTTCAACGACATCACTGACTTTGTCATACATTTTAGGAATATCAAGCCCTGGTTTTATATTGACTGTAAACGAATAGGCGGGCTTTCCATTATATGAAACAATATCACTTTTCTCTTTTTCTACTTCTTTTAAGCTGCCAAGCTGACTAATTGTGACTGGCTCTCGATTCGTTTTTGAGAAAAGCTCAATCTTTTTGACTTGATCTAAGCGGTCATAGGCATCAATGGACAGCTTGACCTTTTCTCCGTCTGCCTGAATGTCACCTAGTGGAGAAGTGTCAAATTCCTGCTTGATGGCATTTGTGACATCGGTCACATTTAATCCCTCATCCTCAAGCTTACTTGAATCTAAGTTCAATACCGCTTGTTTGTCATTGAAGCCTTTGATGACGACACCGTCAACACCTTTGATGTCCTCTACTTTTTCCTTCAACGCACGCAGCGATTCCTGACTTTTTGTTAAGTCAGATGACTTACTCGACACAATCATGTATGAACCAACCGGCACGTTGCCAAACTCATCCTTTACATCTGGCTCCATCACACCGTCAGGAAAGGAAGATGCTGCACTCGTGGTTTCATTTTTAATTTGACCTGCCACCTTTTGAAAATCGGCTTGATCATCAATTTCAAGCACAATATTTGAAAAACCGACGGCAGAAACAGAGCTTGTTTTCTCTACACCATTGATATCAGAAATGGCTGATTCCAGCTTATTGGTTACATCACTTTCTACCTGTTTTGCATCAGCACCAGGAAAAACAGTGGAGATAGTCACGATATTCGCTTGGAGTTCTGGCAGTTCTCGTTTAGGAAGCTGCGTAAAGAGATAGCCTCCGGCAATAAGAACGATAAAAAATAAAATAAAAACAAGCTTTCCTCTTTTCAAAAAAGCTTCAATCATTATTTCACCTACTTAAATATTTATTTTTGATGAAGTATTTTCAACTTAATCTTAATTTATCATCATGGTGAAAAAATGCAAGCTCTAATATGTAGTTTTTATCTATTTCACGAACTGAATATGTTATATAAGAAATGTATAGTGGTAAACAAAAACAACCTGCTTACATGATGTAAGCAGGTTGAAAATAATAAAATTAGAATTATCGTGGCTCAACAATCAGTTTGATTGCTGTTCTTTCTTCTCCATCGATAAGAATGTCAGTAAAGGCTGGAATGCATATCAAATCCACTCCGCTAGGCGCCACAAATCCCCTTGCAATGGCGACAGCCTTGACCGCCTGATTCAGCGCTCCAGCACCGATTGCTTGTATTTCTGCTGCACCGCGTTCACGTAAAACGCCAGCTAATGCTCCTGCTACTGAATTCGGATTTGACTTTGCTGAAACTTTTAAAATTTCCATTTCTGCTCCCCCTTAAATTTACAATGGATAAGTGAGTGTTCATTAGAACAATCTTTGTTAGATGATGCTATTTTTTTGAAAATCCATCCCCAAAATGTTTTTCAAAAATAGCAGGCTACCTACCATTTTTACTATATTCACGATAGAGGGCGCATATTCCTTCTTTCTGATTAATATTTTTCTGAAATAAATATGTGAACAATTATTCAAAGAAAATATGGTCATCATTTATCAAAATTCGATCAATTTTGACAGCTTTTTTCGACTGTTCGTCAATTTCTACGATCACAGCACTTAATGTAGTGCGTCCTTCTGCAATGTCAAAACGGACAGGAAGGCTCGTTTTGAATCGTTTAATGATGGTTTCCCGGTCTACCCCTAAAATTCCATCATATGGACCTGTCATTCCAACATCTGAAATATACGCAGTTCCTTTTGGCAATACGCGGTTATCTGCTGTTTGAACATGTGTATGTGTACCAACAACACATGATGCACGACCATCTGTATACCAGCCCATTGCTAGCTTTTCACTTGTGGCTTCACCATGAAAATCAATAAAAATAAATGGTGTACGTTTGGATGCTTCTGCAATTAATTCATCGACTTTTTGAAATGGACAGTCAATTGGGGGTAAAAAAGTACGTCCTTGTAAGTTGATGACAGCCAATTCTTTTCCTTGCTTTTTAATGAAGGTGAGGCCTTTCCCAGGCGTACCTTGCGGGAAGTTGGCTGGACGAACAATATTGGCTGCATCATCGATGAAATCGAAAATGTCTCTTTTATCCCATGTATGGTTCCCCATCGTGAGCACGTCAGCTCCTGTTTGCAGCAGCTCGTGATAGATTTTCTCAGTGAGGCCTTTCCCATGAGCCGCATTTTCTCCATTGACAATTGTAAAGTGCGGCTGATATTTTTTCTTAAGCTTTGGCAAGTATTCTTTCAGTGTATCTCTGCCAGGTGAACCGACGATATCTCCAACAAATAATATTTTCATGCGTTTTGAACCCTTTCTCTTATAAATTGATCTTCCTATCAGTGTTGCATATTTACACAAAAAAATAAAGCGGCGCTAAGCGCACCGCTCTATTTTGCATACTCTACTGCGCGAGTTTCTCGAATGACCGTCACTTTAATGTGACCAGGGTAATCGAGCTCGTCCTCAATTCGCTTACGAATATCCCTTGCTAGACGGTGAGCTTCAAGATCATTAATTGAATCTGGCTTCACCATAATACGTACTTCACGTCCAGCCTGTATCGCAAACGATTTTTCAACACCTTCATAAGATTCAGAGATATCTTCTAATTTCTCAAGTCTCCGAATGTAATTTTCAAGCGTCTCACTTCTTGCACCAGGGCGTGCTGCAGATAATGCATCAGCTGCCGCAACAAGAACAGCGATAATAGATGTCGGTTCTTGGTCACCGTGGTGAGAGGCAATACTGTTGATGACAACAGGATGCTCTTTATATTTCGTCGCAAGCTCAACGCCAATTTCTACGTGGCTTCCTTCTACTTCATGATCAATGGCTTTTCCAATGTCATGCAGAAGACCTGCTCGTTTTGCAAGCTTTGCATCTTCTCCAAGCTCTGAAGCCATGAGACCTGCAAGATGTGCAACCTCAATCGAATGCTTCAGGACATTTTGTCCATAACTTGTACGGAATTTTAAGCGACCGAGAATTTTGATGAGATCCGGATGCAGACCGTGAACACCGACTTCAAATGTCGTTTGCTCACCCATCTCGCGGATATAATCATCGACTTCACGGCGTGATTTTTCCACCATTTCTTCAATTCGTGCAGGATGAATTCGGCCATCCTGGACTAGCTTGTCCAGAGCTATCCTCGCTGTTTCACGTCTAATCGGATCAAAGCCCGATAATATGACAGCTTCAGGTGTATCATCTATGATCAGGTCAATACCTGTTAGCGTTTCTAACGTACGGATATTTCGTCCTTCACGTCCGATAATACGACCTTTCATCTCATCATTTGGAAGATTGACTACAGATACCGTTGTTTCAGCTACATGATCAGCTGCACAGCGCTGTAACGCAAGTGAAAGAATGTTTTTCGCCTTTTTATCAGCCTCTTCTTTCGCCCGGTTTTCTGATTCTTTCGTCATGACTGCAATGTCGTGGGAAAGCTCATTTTCAACTTGATCCAGAATGATTTGTTTCGCTTCATCTCGAGTTAGACTAGAAATGCGTTCCAACTCGGCTTTCTGCAAACGAATCATATCATCCACTTTGCTTTCCATCTCTTCAATATGTTGTTGTCGTTCATTCAGAGAATGATCTCTCTTCTCCAACAGGGACTCCCGTTTATCTAAAGATTCATCTTTGCGATCAAGATTTTCCTCTTTTTGAAGTAAACGGTTTTCTTGTCTTTGAAGCTCATTACGTCTTTCACGAACTTCTTGCTCCGCCTCTACACGAAACGAATGAATTTCATCTTTCGCTTCCAAGAGTGCTTCTTTCTTCAATGCTTCCGCATCACGCTTTGCATCCTCAACAATTTGTTCGGCCATGTTTCTTGCGCCGGATATTTTTGCTTCTGCAATGGTTTTACGAACAAAGTAGCCAACAACTAAACAGATTAGGCTCAGCAAAATGGAGATGATCGTAAACATCGTAGGCGACATATTTTCACCTCCTCTTGCTATGAACTTGGTTTTACAAATAAAGTGTCGGCATGTACATTGTTTTGTGCCTCAACATACAGGGCCTTCACAGGGAATGAGATCCTCACTGCCCTTGTCAAGTTTAAATTAGTTATCAATCATGTTAAGAAAAACAAGTGATACATTCCCATTGTAATTGTGTCGGAAATACTTGTCAAGCTAGTCAGACTGAGGCGTAAGTCGTTATTTCAAGCGAAGACAGAACTTTTGACCCGCTACTTGTCATGTAATTGTAAAAAAAAGACGCTTTTCAGCGTCTCAGCGTGTAGACAACCCTCGCATTCGGTGTCAGTCCTGCGCGCCGGTGCTCACGAATGTCAAATTCGCTCCGCTCCAGTGCTCGTCCTTCCTAGACTTCAAAGGTTTTCAATCACGCTGAAAAGAAGACAAAGGGCTAAAATAAAGATCATTTTAGCCCTTTGTCAACAATCTAAGACGCTTTTCAGCGTCTTTTTAGTCTTTAAATTCCAATTCTTCTTGTCCTTCTTCTTCGGTTGCTTTCACTCCGTTTGTATCCAAACCGTAGTGTTCTCTGATTTGTTCTTGAATCATGAGAAGGATATCCTTGTTTTCTTTAAGGAATTGTTTCGCGTTTTCGCGGCCTTGTCCAAGACGTTCCTCCTGGTAAGAATACCAAGCTCCGCTCTTTTGTACGATATCTAGTTCACTTCCAAGGTCGATGATTTCTCCCTCTTTTGAGATCCCTTCACCGTACATGATGTCTACTTCCGCAATACGGAATGGCGGTGCAACCTTGTTTTTCACCACTTTAATTCTTGTTTTATTCCCCATAATGTCATTGCCTTGTTTCAGCTGTTCAGCACGGCGCACTTCTAAACGAACAGACGAATAGAACTTCAGTGCACGTCCACCAGGCGTTGTTTCAGGGTTACCGAACATGACCCCTACTTTTTCACGAATTTGGTTAATAAAGATGGCAATTGTTTTCGATTTGTTGATAGCACCTGATAGTTTACGAAGTGCTTGAGACATCAAACGTGCTTGAAGACCAACGTGTGAATCACCCATGTCTCCTTCAATCTCTGCTTTTGGTACAAGAGCAGCTACTGAGTCAATGACAACAATATCAACTGCACCACTGCGGACAAGAGCTTCTGCAATTTCAAGTGCTTGTTCTCCTGTATCCGGTTGAGAAAGTAACAACTCATCGATATTGACACCTAGTTTTTGAGCGTAAACTGGATCTAGCGCATGCTCTGCATCGATAAATGCAGCTTGTCCTCCCTGCTGCTGAACCTCAGCAATTGCATGAAGTGCCACTGTCGTTTTACCAGAACTCTCTGGACCATACACTTCAATAATACGGCCGCGAGGATATCCACCTATTCCAAGCGCAGTATCAAGTGCTAACGAACCACTAGGTACTGTTGAAATACGTGTATCTGTGCGCTCTCCTAGTTTCATAATAGAGCCTTTACCAAACTGTTTTTCTATTTGTTTAAGAGCCATATCTAAGGCTGCTTGACGATCACTCATTCTATTGTTTCCTCCTTTATCAATTCCACTATCTATACTATACCTTGTTTTACGTCATTTGCCAAGAAAAAAACGAACACATATTCGATTTTTTCTTGGCAAATCTTTTAAGAAAAGAGCTGTTTCTATTAGAAAAAACACTCTTTTATAAAGGAGTAAACCTAACAAAAAACAAAATTAACTCTCTTTTAATAATTTGAGCAAATGATGCAGACCATATTTCACAGCGCGTTTCCGAATGCCTGATCGACTGCCTGTAAACATCCATTCAAACACGTCTTTCTGATCTTTAGTGGATAGCCCAATGAACACTTTTCCGACAGGCTGTCCTTCATGGCTAGCAGGTCCTGCCACACCAGTAAAGCTAATACCGATATCGCTTCCTGTCAGCTTTCTAACGCCCTCAGCCAGTTCTAAAGCGCACTCTTTGCTGACAGCGCCATGAGAAGACAACGTTTCCTCCCGGCAGCCAAGCACCTGCTGCTTCACTTGATTTGTATAACAAACCACACTTCCGTTAAAAATCGATGATGCCCCTTCGAGATCTGTCAGCCATTCGGAGAACATGCCGCCAGTCAGGCTTTCAACTGCTGCTACTGTTTTCCCGTGTTCGTGCAAGGCCTTGGATGCTTCACGGACAAGAGATGTATCTCCATATCCGTAGAAGTACTCGCCTACCCGCTCTAAAATTTGTGCTTCTGTTTCTTTTAACAGACGCTCCGTTTCTTTTTCATCCTCGTGCTTGGCTGTGAGTCTTAGTGTCACTTCACCGTCAGCTGCAAGCGGTGCAATCGTCGGATTGGTCTGAGCATCGATTAAATCTTCAAGATCTGTTTCAAGCTGTGATTCACCGATTCCGAAGAAACGCAACACGACAGACACGATTTTTTCCTTTAAGCCAAGTTTCTCAGAAATCAGCGGCTTCGCCTCGTTTTCAAACATCGGGTGCAGTTCACTTGGTGGTCCAGGAAGTAGAACATAAAACGTATCTTCTTCTTGAATAAACATACCTGGTGCCATCCCGAACCGATTCACCAGCACATCAGACCCTTCTAGAACGAGTGCCTGCTTACGGTTGTTCGGTGACATGTCACGTCCGGTCTTTCGAAAGTAGTCTTGAATCGATTCAAATGCTTCTTCATTTAGCACAAGCTCTTTTCCGAGCGTATTTGCAATGGTTTCTTTTGTTAAATCATCTTTTGTTGGTCCAAGACCGCCTGAGAAGATCATAAAATTAGATCTTTCCTGCGCCACTTGAATGGCTTGTTTTAAACGCTCTGGATTGTCACCAACTGCTGTGTGGTAATAAACATTCACACCAATTTCAGCTAGCTGTTTGCTGATGAATTGTGCATTCGTATTCGTAATTTGCCCTAGCAAAAGTTCGGAACCGACTGCAATAATTTCTGCTTTTCTCTCTGACTTCAAAGCGTACACGTCCTTTTTAGTTAGCATTCTTTAAAGCTTCCCAGTTTTTCGCAAAGTAATCCCAGCCCGAGACAACAGTGAAGAACACCGCTACCCACATCGCAAGATCACCGAACGGGAATGATACAAGTTCAAACGGCAGATTATGCAATAGAAGTGCTGAAATCGCAATGATTTGCGCCCATGTTTTCACTTTTCCAAGCATATTGGCCGCTACCACTTCACCGCCTCCGGCTAATACGAGCCTTAGACCTGTTACAGCAAATTCACGGCTAATGATGACAATCGCCATCCATGCCGGTGTGAGGTCATATTGAACAAGTATAATTAAAGCAGCTGACACAAGCAATTTATCTGCAAGCGGATCTAAAAATTTACCAAAATTCGTCACTAAATTAAACTTACGTGCGTAGTAACCATCAATCCAATCGGTTGTCGAAGCCACAATAAACAAGATCGCCCCGACAAGGTGAGTCACTTCGATACTCACATCACCAAAGCGTGCAACACCCCAGTCAAAAGGTGCTAGCATAATGATCATAAAAACAGGGATCAAAGCGATCCTAGAAAGAGTAATTTTATTCGGTAAGTTAAACATGAAATCCAATCCTCCAATAAAGCAATTTTTTTATGTATATAATAGTAGGAACAAAAGAAAAGTCATCTACTTGCTTAAGATGACTTTTCCTTTCCTTTATTCACAATCACAATGTTTTGTGTCATGGTGTCTTTAGGGTCTAATTCGTATTTAAGTTTCTCGTCATTGACCTTGATGTCAATTCCAGTCGCATTCCCGAGGCGGATATCGATCTGAGAAAGGTCTGACAGGTCTGTTTTAAACGATTCGCCATCTTTCAGTTCACCCATCTTCAGCACTTTTCCAGATTCGTCTCTCACGCGCAGCCATGAAGCTTGTGTTGCAGAAATGGTTAACTCCATATCATCTGCACCCGACACTTCATATGTTGTCGTGGACCCTTCTGTATTCGTCGCCTTCAAAGAAACAGCTTCATCGTCTTTTGATGAATCATCCTTTGATGAATCGTCTTTTTTAGATGTATTTTCTTTATTATCTGACGAAGCCTTTTCTTTTTTCTTTTGATCCTTTGCGAGTGATGAATCCTCAGACACTTCGTATTTTGATTCTGATTTCTGAGGAGTTGTCTGATTATTCTTCTGACCGCTATCATGATTGACCGCTTGCACGATCACATAAATGATGGCGATCACCACAAGTATGCCTCCAATGATTAAAATCGTTGGCAATAGCTCCAGCACCTTAGAGGCAGGCTTTGGCAGCTCTCTTTGCGGTTTAATATTTGATAATTTATCAGAGACTTCATCGTTATACGTGCTTGGTACATCTTTACGAAATTCTTCGAACAATTGTTCAGGATTTAGTCCAACGGCTTCGGCATATTGTTTAATAAAAGCTCTGACGTAAAATTTACCTGGAATAATATCATAGTTTCCTTGTTCGATTGCTAGCAAATAGCGCTTTTGGATTTTGGTCGCCGCCTGAAGATCCTCCAGCGACATCCCTTTTTCCTCTCTGGCCTCAATGAGCCGTTTTCCCAATTCAGTCAAAACAAACACCTACCATTACCATATTAAAAATCGAAGCCAGAAAAACCAGAATGATCAAATACTTGTGGTTCTTCAGCGTGCTCGTATGTAATTTCTTCGTCTGCACTATTGCGCAGTTCAATGATATAGTCGAAATCGTCCATTGTATATTCTGAATTTTGAATAAAGATGTCTGGATGCTCGACCACTTTTGTTGCAGGCAGTCTCATAATTTCTCTTAAAAGCTGCAAGTGTTTCTCAGAACCTCTTCTTGTTGACACAATTCCATCAATGATAAAGACATTATCTGGGCTGTATTCATCAGCAATCAGCTGACTGCGGATGGTCTGTTTCAAAAGAGTAGACGATACAAACAGCCATCTCTTGCTTGCACATACACTTGAAGCAACAATTGATTCTGTTTTTCCAACACGCGGCATTCCGCGAATCCCAATCAATTTATGTCCTTCTTTTTTAAACAATTCAGCCATAAAATCAACAAGAAGACCGAGCTCGTCCCTTTCGAAACGGAACGTCTTTTTATCATCAGCATCCCGCTGGATGTATCGTCCATGACGAACAGCTAAGCGGTCACGAAGTTTTGGCTGTCTTAATTTTGTTACTTTTATCGTTTCCATTGTATTTAAAATTGATTCAAGGCGCTTCACTTGATCTGTGTGGTCACAGCGCAAAAGCATTCCGCGTCTTGATACATCAACACCATTAATTGTCACAATATTAATTGAAAGCATCCCCATTAGAGAAGAAATGTCTCCTAACAGTCCGGGACGGTTTACCTGTATCTCATATTCAAAATACCATTCGAGCTTTGCCAAATGATATTACCCCCTTCATTGTGGCAAATTTTTACCTTCCTTTATCATAAAGCATTTTCACATTTTTAGAAAGCACAATGTTGCTAAACGGTTAAAATAAAAAGAGAGGCACAAACGACCCCTCTTTTTCTTTAGTGCGAGCTATTATTTTCAACTAGCTTGACCATCATATTTGCAATGGCACGCTGCTCATCTTCTGATGCAACGCTCCAAAGGTCAGCAAGCACTCTTTCCTGCTCGTTCTTTGCATCCACTTCGTTCGCTAGATATCCGCCAATTTCATACGCAAGGTTGTTGATTGTATCATCTGATAAACCTTTATCCTGCGCATGATTTAAACGGTCACCTAAAAAGTTTTTCCAATGGTCCCAGCTCTCAAGTACAGACATGTCGATTCCTCCATTCGAAAAGATGAATTACAGCCATAGCTTTTGTCATGGAGAGACGAATTATACACGTTTTTTAACAGTACCATCCGCCATTCACAGATAAAATTTGACCCGTGATATAACTTGACTGGTTTGAGGCGAGAAACCAAATGACATCTGCAATCTCCTCAGGCGCTGCAAGCCGGCCGAGCGGAATCTCTTCTTCCAGCATCGCAACGTCTTCTTGCGTGAAGCTTTGCATCATGTCCGTCTGAACAGCACCAGGAGAGACGGCATTTGCTCTAATTCCGCTTGGTGCAAGCTCTTTTGCAAGTCCTTTAATAAATGCATTTTGCGCTCCCTTGACCATGCTGTACAGCACTTCACACGATGCGCCCGTTTCTCCCCATATGGAGCTAACCGCAATGATATGACCTGCTTTTTTCTGAATCATTGCAGGCAAAAGGGATTGGGTGAGCTCATATGGACTTGTGACATGAAGCTGCACCATACTGGCTAGAACTTCTTTTTCTGTATCTGTCACTAAACCGACATGGCTCTTTCCACTATTTAAAACAAGGATATCTGGACATAATGGCAGACGACTGACAAGCTCATCCACTCCGCCCTTTTTAGCTAAATCTGCTTGAACGACGTGCGTCTCTATTTCATATGTCTCTTCCAGATGAGCGGAGAGACGCATGGCTGCCTGTTCATTTTGGTGATAATGGAGCATCAAGTGGCAGCCTTCTTGGGCAAGCTTTTTGGCTGCCGCCTGCCCAATCCCGCCACTGGCACCAGTAATAAGCGCCCAACGACTCATACTTTGTTCCTACTTTCTTTATGAAATGCCTATTCTTTTCGTTTAAATGGGAACCAGTTTGCTGATCCGAACAATTTGACCATAACAGGTACGAATAATGGTAGCACAACGAGTGCATACAGTAAAAGTCCTGTGAGGACAAGTGTTGCAATCTGTAAAAGAGACAGCACACCTGAAGGCAGCATCGCTGCAAATGTTCCTGCCAAAATAACGGCAGCAGACATGATGACAGATCCCATATTCTTCATTGATTCGGTCATTGCAAACTGAATGTCTTTTGTTTTGTATTCATTGAACCGCTCCATTAAGAAAATCGAATAATCTACTCCCAGCGCCATTAATATGACAAAGCCAAAGAATGGAACAGCCCAGTTGATGCCCGGATATCCGAAGAAATGGGTGAAAATAAATTCTGTTACACCTATTGCTGTAAAGTAAGTCAAAATGAGTGAACCAACCAAGTAAAGCGGCATGACAAGCGACCGGAACAGAATCACCAATATGAGGAAAATACCGATCATCATGTAAAGAACCGTCTTATTGAAATCTTGGTCTGACAGCTGTTTTAAATCAGCGTTCATACTTGATACGCCCGAAACGCCAAATGATACATCTTTTAGGTTTGTTTCAGGAAGTGCCCGCTCGACAGAAGCTTCCACTTGCTTAATCGTCGACAAAGCTTCATTGCCATATGGATTTTTTTCTAAAATGACATCAATCTTTGTCATTTTGCGGTCATCCGACATGTATGAATCAAATACTTGCTTGAATGCTTTATTTTTTAGGACGTCTTTTGGAATAAACCAGCCAGCCATGTCTTGATCTGGTGCATTTTTCAGTTCGTCTAAGTAGTCTCCTGCACCCATTAAGCCACTTGAAATTTTCTCAAGTCCATCTACACTCTTGTTCAGACCATCTGTCAGCTTGGTGAGGTCATCACCAAAGCCACCAATCTTTTCTTTCATTTGCTTTTGACCGTTAATGATGTCGCCTGCTCCATTTGCAAGCTTTGGCATACCATCAGCTAACTGTCCTTGCCCTTTTGACGTTTGAGCCAATCCATTTTCAATTTCTTCTAAGCCTGCAATGAGCTGATCAATTTTATTTGTAAACACTTTTTGCTGCTCTGAAGCTTTTGCGATAAAAGCGTCAGCTGCTTCAAGCTGTTTTTTTGCTTCTTTTGCTTGTTTTGCGTAGCTGTCTGCCTGTTTGGCACTTTCTTGTAAGGTAGTAGAAAGTTCATTGTAAGAAGCTTTGATGGCTTGATACGATTGATTTTCTTTCACCTGTGGAATTTGCTCTTCAAGTGTACTGAATTGCTGATTCGCTTGAGTGATCAAAGCTTTAACATCCGCTGCAGCAGATGATGTCGTATCGACTTGTGCTAAAGCTGCCTTTAATTCTTTGGAAATGCTTTTATATAGCGCAACTTGCTGATTCACTTGTGCGACTTGATCCGTTAATTCTTTTTTCGCACCCTTTATTTCCTCTTTAATGGCTGCCACACCTTGTTTGTTTTGGTCGATTCCGTCTTTCAGTTTTCTTAACGTATTCTCCACGTTTTGAATGCCTGTTTGCACGGATTCGGTACCAGAAATCAATTTGTTAATGCCTTTTCCAGATGATTTGATTTGTGGTGTTTGATCCTCAATGGATTTACTCATTGTCGTAAGCCCATCTTGAATTTTTTTCAAGCCTTCATTACTTTTATCAAGTCCATTATTCAGCTCTTTGGCTTGTGACTTCACGTACAGATCACTCAGCCCTTTACCGACAGGACGTGTTGCACTTCTAACTTTACTCACACCATCTGTTTGTTCAATCGCGCGACTTAGTTTTTCTACGGCAATAAGCCCTTCGTTATTGTCAAGGAGATCAGATGATTTCACCACAACCGTTGCCGGGAGTGCTTCCCCTGGTCCAAATTTG
This sequence comes from Bacillus zhangzhouensis, assembly GCF_000715205.1. Classification (GTDB taxonomy): domain Bacteria; phylum Bacillota; class Bacilli; order Bacillales; family Bacillaceae; genus Bacillus; species Bacillus zhangzhouensis. The sequence continues at coordinate 33,792 of NZ_JOTP01000002.1, forward strand.
TCAGAAATCGTATTGAACGCATTGACGGATTCATATTTATTACCGATTTCATCTAAGCTGTTATAAGAAAGGGTTCCTTTATACATAAAAATTGACGGGAGCGTAATAATCGCTACGATTAATAAACTGAAAAGTGGTTTCTTAAAAGAGAAACGACCTGCCGTTTCCCACATTTTTGACTGCGGGTGGGCAATATCGCCTTTAATCGGCCAAAATAACACTTTTCCTAAAACTGCCATAAAGAATGGGACTACGGTGAGCAGTGCCACGATGAGCACAGCGACTCCAACTGCGACGGCAACCGCTGATTTATAAAGCTGGAATTGCGCTAGACCAATACATGTAAAGCCGATAAGGACAGCGATTCCGCTGAATAAGACCGTCTTTCCTGCTGTTTTATACGTAATAAGAATGGCTTCAATTTTGTCTTTTCCGTGCGCAAGCTCTTCTTTAAAGCGGCTGAGAAGTAGAATACAGTAATCTGTTCCAATTCCAAACATGATCGCGACCATAAAGATCTGGGTAAAGGTCGAGAGCGGAAAGTCGAGATATTTGACTAAGTAAGCTACGATGGATTGACTGACCAAGTAAGAAAGGGCCACTGAGACTAAAGGCACGAACGGTGCCACCGCTGATCTAAAGACAAGCACAAGGACAACTAGGATAAACCCAATTGTAATGAACTCCGTTTTCTTCAGGCCTTCTTGCGAGCTTGTGATCACATCATCATCGATTAACGGCTGCCCTGTCATTTCAAATTTCAGGTTCAGGCTCTTAAGCTTTTCATTGACTCTTTCTTTAAAATCGGATGCTTTGATTTTGTTCGAGTCGTATGTAACTGGAACAAGGAGTGTCGTTTGATCTTTAGAGAGCATTTGTTTTTTGATATCTTTGTTCGCTTCAAAATAAGAAGTGATGTCTTCTACGTGAAGATCTTTATCCTTTTCTAAAATCTCCATTGCCTTTTTTAAAGATGTTTCTCTTTCTTTGACAATGTTCTTTTCTTGAAAGACAATGACGATTGATTTTTCTGTATCTCCGTTTTCAGACATTTTCTTTAATAGCTGATCGGCATATGAGGACGGATAACCATCTGGAACAGAAATTTGCCCTTTTTCTTTTGTTAATTGCGCCATATTAGGAGCGGTGATAAGTAACACTGCCGCTAATGCGACCCAAAGGATCGTGATAAGCCATCTACCCTTTATGATTGCTCTCATTAGTACTTTGTGCCTCCTCTTCGATGATAATCTGATAAATCTTTTCATAAGTTTGAATAAATGATTCCATTTCCTTTTCTTCCAGCTTTTCAAAATAAGATCGAACAAGACCTTGAAGCTGTTTTTCCATTCGGCTGACCACATCTTTGCCCTCTGGAGTTACGTACAGATGCACATTTCTTCTATCGGCTTGATCGTGCTCACGAACAATATAGTTCTTTGTGAATAGACGGTTTGTCATTGATGTCACAGCACTTTTATTCACATTACATACATTAGCTAGGTCTGTTGATGTACACCCTGGATGTAAATTGATGTATCGAAGCGAGTAATACTGATCAAGGGTAAGCTCTTTATCAAGCTTTTCTGTGATCATACTCGATACTTTTTTCTCCAACATGAGATAGACGTCTGCATACCTCTGAATGAGCTGTGCAATTTTTTTTTGTTCCATACGCTGCTCCTTTTTAGTTTAAGTGTTTAACTATTAAAGAGTTTAACTAATAAGCAAAACAATTGTCAATCATTATCTTCACAAAGCATGCGCTTCCTTCAATTGAACATAAAAAAGACAAACTCATTTGACCTGAGTTTGTCTTTTTTCATTTATTTTGTTTTCGGGACGACTTTGAAAACAGACATCCGCTCTTCATCAATTTCTTCCTCTAATATCTGCTGAATATCTGTTAATTGAATTTGCTCAAGCACTGGCACGACATCAAATAAGCTCATTTCTAAGAACGCATATCTAGTGAATTGATTGGCAATGTATTCTGGAGAGTTCATGGCTTTCAAAAAGCTGCCAATTTTTTTCTTGCGCGCGAGCTCAATTTTTTCTTCTGTGATCAGGCTCTTTGCTTGAAGGAGGGTTTCTTTTAATTCCTTTGCCAGTTGATCAGGATCGTTCGTATCCCCACCAACTGAAGTAAAACCAAAGCCGCCCTCTTCCGTATAATCGTAACTGAATGTCTCATCAGTCAAGCCTTTTTCATACATCCGCTCATATTGTAAGGAACTTTTTCCAAACAGCGTCTCTAAAATCAGGTTCATCCCAAGCTCATGCTTGAGAAGCTGCTTTCCTTTTTTATGCGGGTTTTTTGTTTTCAAACCGAACATACATTTAGAGCCTTGTACGTTCATTTTCAGTTCGTATTCTTTTCGGTACACGCTTTCAGGCTCATTGATTTCTTTTCTCTTGATCTCAGGCTGGTCTGTAAACGGTTTTTTCGCTTGATTCGCTCTTACTTGATCTAATATTTGCTTCGGGTCAACAGGACCGACAACAAAAAGGAGCATATTGCTCGGGTGATAAAACGTTTCATAGCATTCATACAAATGGTCTTTTGTAATTGGAGCAATACTCTCTACTGTTCCAGCAATATCAATTCTCACCGGATGCTCTTGATAAAGATTTTCAATCAAACCAAAGAATAAACGCCAGTCCGGATTGTCATCATACATATTAATTTCTTGACCAATGATGCCCTTTTCTTTTTCGACCGTTTTTTCAGTAAAATAAGGTTCTTGCACAAAATCAATGAGTGTCTCAAGGTTTTGTTCGACATTTGCGGTGCTTGAAAATAAGTAGGCCGTTCTCGTAAACGTGGTAAAAGCGTTTGCGGCTGCCCCTTGTTTACTAAATGTATGAAACACATCACCATCTTCTTTTTCAAACAACTTATGCTCTAAGAAATGGGCAATTCCGTCAGGCACCCTGATCATGTCTTCTTTGCCAAGCGGCACAAATTCGTTATCGACAGAGCCATACTTTGTTGTGAAGGTCGCGTATGTTTTATTAAACCCTTGCTTCGGCAGCACATAGACGTCTAGTCCGCTTTCCATTTTTTCATGATACACCGTCTCTTGCAGCTGATCGAATTGAATTGTTTTTACTGTCATGAAGCACCCTCCGTTCCTTTAAGAAAATAGGTCGTATCCCATTCGATTTTTTGACCTACTTTGATGATGTCTTCTTTTGTCACTCGGTCTAACGCTTCTAAAAAGGAATCAAGGGTCTCGTCCGTTGGCACGACTGCATGCTGATACAAATATTCCGCAGTCCCATAAGACGTATCAATCGTTTCCAGCAGCTGATTTTTGACGACTGCCTTTGTTTGATCAATCGCTTCTTCTGAAAAATCGCCTTTTTGCATCGCATCAAATTGTTCTTTAATGATGTCTACTGCCTGCTGGTAGTTACCGACTTCAATACCTGACATGACCATCATCAAGCCTTTAAAGCTCTCAAGTCTAGACACAGCGTAGTACGCAAGACTTTCTTTTTCCCGAACATTAATGAATAGCTTTGAATGCGAGAAGCCGCCGAAAATGCCATTAAACAAATGCAGCGCTGGATAATCTTCATCTGCAATCGTTGTATGCGTGCGAAAGCCAATATTCAGCTTTCCTTGTTTTACGTCTTCTTCATCAATGACTTCTTTTGGTTCTTTTTGTGACCTTGATGATTCGGTGTTTTGTTTGATCGGCTCTCTTTCAGTTGTTTTGAAGTATTGCGAGACCATTCGGTTGATGTCTTGTTCGTCAACATCCCCCACAACATAGAGGTCAAGCTGATTTGATTGAAGTGCATGCTCGTAAGCTTCAAAGAGCGTGTTTGCTGTAATATTCTCGAGGTCTTCCATTTCACCATTGACGTGGAGTGCATATGGTTCACCTTTACACATTTCCTGCACAAGCCTTAAGTTCGAATAACGCATTTTGTCATCATACACTGCTTGAATTCGCTGTTTTAATGTACGTTTCTCTTGCTCTACATATAAATGACTAAACACCCCATCTTCAACGTGCGGATGAAATAATAGGTCAGATAGCAAGGCAATCCCTTTTTCTAGTAAAGGTGTTTGATCCTTTAAATATTTTTCATTCGCCATTTCAAGGCGGAATGTAATGATGTGATTCTCTCCTTTTTTCGCCATGTCAGCCGAAACTGTTGCTCCATAGAGCTCATCAAAATAAGCACGCAACTCTCCTGTTTTCGGCATTTTTTCTGTCCCTCTTAACAGCACATGGGGGAAAAGGGATCGCATGGTGACGTCATCTTTTGATAGAGGCGCAAGCATTTTAAAAAGGATTGTCACTGTTTTAAATTTTTCTGTTTTGACAATATGAGTATGAAGACCAGGTGTGTCCAATGTCTTCTCTTGTAAGTACGTCATGAGAAACCTCCTTTGTTCATCCTATTTATTATGTATTAGAACATAGCTGATATATACGTGAAACAGCCATTTAATAGTCATTATATCAATCAGAGGAAAGGATAGGAAATAAAAACGCCTCTGCTATAAGCAGAGACGCCTGTCGTTATTTCATTCTAAAAGGCCACCAATTCCATTTACCGAAAATACGAACCATGACCGGGATAAAGAGCGGAAGAACAACAAAAGCATATAATAATAATCCAATGAGTACGACCGTTGCAATTTCAACAAGTGATAACACACCCGATGGCAGCATAGCGGCAAAGGTCCCTGCTAAAATGGCAACTGCTGAAATAATGACTGAGCCCATATTTCTCATCGCTGATATCATTGATGCTTGAACATGCTCTCCCTTCCATTCATTAAAACGGTCCATAAGGAAGATCGAATAATCAATGCCGAGTGTGACAAGAATGACAAAGCTGAAAAATGGGACAGCCCAGCTGACACCGTCGTAGCCAAAGAATGTTTTAAATATCCATTCTGTTAAGCCGATGGATGTAAAATACGTTAAAATAAGTGATAATGTTAAGTATATCGGCATGACGATTGACCGTAATAATAAAATTAAAATAAAGAAGATGCCAATTAACATAAAAATCACTGTTCTGATAAAATCACCGTCAGACGTTTCTTTTAAGTCAACATTTAAGCTTGAGATACCAGATACACCGTAATTGGCATTTTTCAGTCCACTTACAGGTAAATATTGATCAAGGGTGTCCTCGATTTTCGCTACACCTTTCATCGCTTCATTGCTGTATGGATTCACGTTTAAAATGACTTCAAAGGTTGTTAATTTACGATCTGGAGACATATACGTATCAAATATTCTCTTAAACTCTTGGCGTTTTAATACTTCTTTTGGGATAAACCAGCCCGTTATTTCTTCATCTGGCGCTTGCTGAAGCTGCTTTAAGTAGCTGTCAGCCTCAGTGAAGCCACTTTTGACTTGCTCAAGCCCTGAAATACTTTCATCTAAACCATCTGTTAATAATGTCATTTTTGATGATAGCTGGTTAAATCCTTTTTTGATGGCTTTTTGGCCATCTGTCAGCTGATCTGCGCCATCTTCGATTTTAGGCATTTCTTTGATTAATTGTTTTTGCCCTTCATTTGTTTCATCCAGACCATTATAAATTTGATCCAGACCTGTCATAAGCGCTTGTACTTGACGCTTTACTTCTTTTTGCTTGCTTGATAAGGTTTCAATGACTTGATCTGCTTTCTTGATCTTTTGTTTAAAGGCAGATGCTTCATCTTCATATAAACTCATTTGATCTCCAGCTTGATCAAGCATTCCTTTCGTGTCTTTGAATACTTTTTTGATTTCCTTATATTCATCCATATCTTTTACTTCTGGAAGCCGATTTTCAAGTGCTTCAAATGATAAATTCTCATAGGATTGTTTTACTTTTTTAATAGTTGTCATCAGCTGTTGATTCGATTTCGCGTGACGTTCCAGCGTACTCACAACTTGTTCAAGCTCTTGAATCATGGCTTCACTGCTGCGATATTGTTGTTCTAATTCTTTTTTCGCTTCTTTGATTTCACTACGAATGGTGCCTACTCCATCTTTACTGCGTCTGACCCCATCTTCTAAAGAAATCAGGGATTTCCTTACTTCTCCGATACCGCTTTTGATAGCTTTTGTACCATCAATCAGCTGGTCAATACCTTTAGCAGATTCTTCAATTTTTGGTTTTTGTTTGAGAAGGGCTAGGTTTGTTTCGGTCAAGCCATCAGAAATTTTCCCGATTCCTTCATGACCTTTGCCTAGCTCTCCTCCCAGCTCTTTCGCTTGAGAGGTGACGTAAAGCTGACTTAACCCGTCTCCAACAGGACGAGTGACACTGCGAACCGCTTTTACTTCCTCAATGTCATTTAATTTACGGGTCAGTTTTTCAATCGTGACAATCTTTTCTTGATTATCTAGTTCATTGTCACTTTCGACGAGCACATTCAGCGGCAACGCTTCACCAAAGCCAAATTGCTCTGATATCTTATTAAATGCAGACACTGACTCATACTTTGTCCCAATCTCATTTAAACTGTTATAAGAAAGGGTGCCGTCATACATCAGGATAGGCGGTACAGTGATAAGTGCGACTAAACCTAAGCTAATTAGCGGCCTTTTAAATGAAAAACGCCCAGCCCATTCCCACATCTTACTTTGTGGATGTCGAATGTTTTCTCGTTTAGATGGCCAGAAAAGGGATTTTCCAAAGACGGTCATAAAAAAAGGAACAATTGTGACAAGGGCAATTAGCAGGATGCCAACCCCTACGGCCACACTGACGGCTGACTGATACAATTGGAATTTAGCAAAACCAATACTTGAGAAGCCGACTAATACGGCTAAGCCGCTGAAAAATACCGTTTTCCCTGCACATTGATACGTGATGATAATCGACTCTTTGACATCACGTCCTTGACCAATTTCCTCTTTAAAACGACTTAAAAGCAATATACAATAATCCGTTCCTATACCGAACATAATGGCTACCATAAAAATCTGAGTAAAATTAGATAGAGGAAATTGCGTATATTCTACAAGAAAAGCCACAATACACCGACTGACGGCGTAAGAAAAGCCAATCGTAATGAGCGGAACAACAGGTGCCAATATTGATCTGAATACAATTATTAAAATAAAGAAAATAAAAATCATCGTAATAAGTTCAGTTTTCTTCAAACCTTGTTGAGAGCTTTTAATGACATCTGCATCCACAAATTTTTGACCCGTCATTTCATATGAGACGTCGTAGGGCTTTAAGACTTTCTCAATTTGTTCTTTAATCTTCACAGCTTTTGTTTCGTAGTGGTCGAATTTGAATGGAACAAGAAGTGTACTTTTATCCTTTGATAAAAGTTGTTTTTGAATGTCCTTTTCTACATGGAAATACGAAGTAATTCCGTCAATGTGGAGTTCTGGGGCATGTGTCATGAGTGCAGCTAAAGCCTTTTTTAATTCCTGCTCTTTCGCAGGGAACAGATGTTGTTCGGAGAATACAATCACACCAGTATCTTTTTTCCCGTTATGATCTGATAGCTTATCCAATAAGTGAAGTGCTTCAGCTGTTGGTGTCCCCTCCGGAACCTTTAATTGACCTTTTTCTCTTGTTAATTCCTCTAAATCGGGCGCAGTAATAAACAGAATAACAGCTGTTATCATCCACACCACTAATACAATCCATCTTGCTTTAATAATTTGCAACATAGCTGCTTCAAGCTCCTTCTAGTTCATCAATCAATTTGCTGTATTTGAGCGTGTCTGAAGTGCTGGCATCGTCTCCTTCAACGTGCTAATGGCAGGATGACCTATTCAATTGTCCGTTCGTGTTGAAGAAACACATATCCATCATCAGCCACGAGCTCAATTTCTGCCTAAAGAAAGACAGAAAATGAATATTTTTCACACCTCCTATTTGGGATAATTTAAAAGATATTACTATACATTAGTTTAACTATCAAAATTTTACATGTCAATTTATAAAAAAGAAAAAAGATGGAAAAATACCATCTTTTTCTATGTTTAAACCGTTTTCAATTGTTCACTTTCATCCTTTTCATCCGGCTGGATGAAAAAGAGCACTAAAAATAATGAAATGAGACTGCATATGGTCGAGAGAATAAAAACGATTGAGTCTCCTTTATCCATGAGATAGGCGTAAATCGGAGGACCTAAAGCGACACCGATAAACCGCATACTGCTATAAAATGACGTAATGGTTCCGCACTGCTCTTTTTCAATTCCTTCTGTAATTAGAGCATCAAGCGCAGGAAGAACCATCCCAATCCCCACTCCACCAATGCTTAAACAGATAAATAAGACATAAAAACTGTGATTCCACCATAAAAAAATATAGGAAATTGATAAAAGGGCCATACCTACGATTAGAAAGATTCTCATTTTCCCCTTTTCTTTTCCGATCGTCTTCCCAGCAATGTAGGAACTTATCGATAAAAAAAGGAGCGGGATACTAAGCAGCAGCCCTTTTTTGACCCCCTTTATTTGATACGCCACCTCTAGGTTATCAGATAAGTAAAAGAGCACACCAAAAAGAAGAAACATAATAAAACCGCCAATAGCAAAAATGGCATAAAGCCAGCGTCCCTCATGCTTAAAAATGGTCTTTGTTGATTTTAAAAATTCTTTAAATGTAGGCGGTTCCTCCTCTTTTTTCGCAGACTCAACCATAAACAGCACCATGAGAAAGCTTATGATCGAAAAGAACGGAATGAACCAAAATGGCACAAACCAAAACCATGAAGCAAGAAGTGCCCCAATAATAGGACTTAGTACCTTTCCAGCTGTATTTGAGGTTTCTATGGCGCCGAGGCCCGCACTTACCTCTTCATCATCATGAAACAAATCTCCTATAAACGGCATGACAACAGGTGCCGCTCCAGCTGAGCCAACACCTTGAAGGACTCTGCCAAACAGAATCCACATGTAGGGTTCTTTCATGATGGTTGAGGCAACAGCTGCCACAGCTCCCCCAAGTCCTGCAATTAAGAGGCACGGCAGGAGAACCTTTTTCCGCCCAATCCGGTCAGATAAATAACCAGCAATTGGTATACACAAGATCGCTACAACGGAGTATACCGTAATAATGAGTGAGACTTGAAAGGAAGTGATCGAGAGTTTCTTTTCTATCTCAGGCAATACTGGTATTAACATCGAGTTCCCAAGTGTCATGATTAGAGGCACTGATGATAATGCAATAATATTCTTTTTACTGACTGTATTCTCGCCCAACATCATTCACCCAATTCTATATACTGTTACGTATTAGTGTGGCAAGTTTTACGGGATTTATGTATGGACAAACAAAAAGCAACCGCCTGTGGTAGCGACTGCTCTGTTAAAATCGTTTACGTATGACATGAAAGCTGAATTTATCCGCTCGAAAGTAATTGAGTGAGTATAAGACCGGCTGATCATCCTGATCATAGTGTATTTGTTTCAGTAATAGTAACGCCGTTTCAGGATCACATTCTAGTATCGGTGAGATCTGATCGTGATAGCCAATCGGTTCGATGTCAGCAACTGCATATTTAATCCCGCTGTGTGGTTCTCTTCCAAATAGCTCAAAAAGTGACTCTTCTTCATGAGTAAAAGAAGCAGGAAGATGCTTGACCGGAATCTTATCTAAACAATAGACGACTGGCTGTCCATCTGCCGTTCGAACCCGTTCCATTGAAAAAATCTCATCAGATTCATCACACTGAAAACGAATGACATCATTCTCTGTTGGCTCCCCTTCTTGCGAAGATAAAAAAATGGTACCTGGCGTCATATTGACCTGCTCAATCATTTTCGTGACACTTGTCAGCTGTTCAATACCTGTTGAAAAAAGAGGTCTTGAGTTGACGAAAGTTCCCACACCATGCCTTCTAATTAAATACTTCTCTTCTTCTAATATACGAAGGGCCTCACGCAGTGTCGCTCTGCTCACACCTAAAAGCTTTGAGAGCTCAAACTCTGAAGGCAGTTTTTCTTTTTCGGCATATACGCCTGTTTGAATATCTTCTTTAATACGGTCAATCACTTTCAAATATAAATGGCGATTGTCTGTTTTGGTCGACATGTTTTCCCTCCGTCTAATCAATGCAAATGATAAGATGAGAAATCTCTATTCCGAGATAAGATGAACATAACTATATCACGTTTTTGTAAATAAATAAATAGTCTGACATCCAGTTAACATAATCATTATATCGTTCACTTTATTTTAGGAAAGCTCTCTTCGATTTATGAAGAGAGCTCGTCATATTGTTCTTTTGAGAGCAGAACTTCTCTCGGTTTACTTCCTTCATATGGGCCTACAACCCCTCGCTCTTCCATTGCGTCAATCAGACGTGCCGCTCGTGTATAACCGATGCGGAATCTTCTTTGAAGCATAGAGACAGAAGCTGTCTGCATGCCGATGATCAGTTCAACTGCTTCATCATATAAATCGTCATCCACAGACGCAAGCTGATCCTGAGGTTCTTCACTTGGTATCATTTCTTCTTGATATTGCGCTTTTTGCTGTGTGATGACATGATCAACGACATGTTCCACTTCTTCATCGGATAAAAATGCGCCTTGCACACGGACCGGCTTATTTGCTCCAACAGGTAAAAATAGCATATCCCCTCTGCCGAGCAGTTTCTCTGCGCCTCCCATATCTAGGATCGTCCTAGAATCTGTTTGGGAGGAGACACTAAAGGCGATACGGGATGGGATGTTGGCTTTAATGACACCTGTAATGACATCGACAGAAGGTCTTTGTGTTGCGATAATTAAATGAATACCTGCAGCACGAGCCATTTGGGAAAGTCTTGTAATGGAATCTTCCACATCAGAAGAAGCAACCATCATTAAATCTGCAAGCTCGTCTACAATGACGACAATATAAGGAAGTTCTGGCTGCTTTGCCTCTTCTGATTGATTCATTCGTTTAATGTAATCATTGTATCCTTCAATATTTCTTGTCCCTGTATGAGAAAACAATTCATAGCGGCGCTCCATTTCACTGACTACTTTTTTGAGTGCCTGTGAGGCTTTCTTTGGATCCGTTACAACTGGAGCTAAAAGATGCGGGATGCCGTTATAGACATTTAGCTCTACCATTTTCGGGTCAATCATCATCATCTTCACTTCATGAGGTTTCGCTCTCATGAGAATACTTGTGATAATGCCATTGATACATACACTTTTTCCACTTCCGGTTGATCCTGCAACAAGCAAATGGGGCATTTTATTCATTTCAGCGAGCACGGCTTCACCGGAAATATTTCGGCCAAGTCCAATGAGCAGTTTTGCATTTGGACGGTCATTTTGCTTCGATTCTAAGACCTCTTTTAAAGAAACCATAGCAATTTCTGCATTAGGAACTTCAATCCCGATGGCTGATTTCCCAGGAATCGGCGCTTCAATCCGAATGTCTTTTGCTGCTAAGGCAAGAGCTAAATCATCACTTAAGTTGACAATCTTACTTACCTTGACGCCGACATCTGGGTATACTTCATATTTGGTCACGGCCGGCCCTAAATGAACCTGAGTGACTTTCGCCTTTACACCAAAGCTTTGAAACGTTTTTTCAAGCTTCCTTGCATTTTCGTATATATTTTTCTTATCTGTTTGCTGACCTGAATGCTGCGGCTCTGCCAAAATATCAAGAGACGGCAATTCGTAATCTTTGTTTTCAAGTTCGGTAAATGTCATAGGCGGCACTTCTTTTGGTTCATCAGCCATATCTTGAGATGATGCACTTTGCACGGGCTTTTGAAGCGGTTCTGATTCTTTTATTACCTGCTCTTTTTGAACCGGCGGGGTGAGAATGTCATCCCTGTCTGCAAAGCTTGAGATAATGGGCTGACTATTGTCAGAAGCCGGTGTTTCCTCCTCGATCAAGATATGATCACCTTCGTCATCTTCTTGAATGCGTGAACGTTTTTTCTTTTCACCTGTTTTCTGAGAGGGTGCGCTCTTTTTCGCCTGCCTGATCCCCTTCATATCTTGAACAAACGCCTTCCACTGCCTCACCATAAATTGTGATACAGGGAGTGTCACTTTTTTGACCATTTCTTGCAGTGATCGATTTGTGATCAGAACAATTCCAATCAGCATGAGAACAATCGCCATGATTTGAGAGCCTGCTTGTGCAAATAAGAAATACGAAGCAGCAAATAATACGGCACCGATCATGCCGCCTCCTAAATCAGGCGACCCAGTCTCGCCTTTCATGTCCATTAAGAAAAGCTCAAACGTATTTCTGATCACACTTTGAGAGCCTATGACGCCTGCAGATGACAGGTGCTGAAAAAGCTTCACATGTGACAACAGCAAGATACTCGCAATGATGCAGTATAGACCTGCTTTTCTTCTTGTCAACATATCTGGGATTTGTTTTTTCCAAAAGATCGTCACACCAAAAAGAAATAATCCGATAAGGCAGAGAATAAACCATTCACCTGCAAAGAATCGGAATAGATGTACAAAGGTTTGTCCAACAACACCTAGCTGTAAAATGGCAATGATCGCTATGGCAATACAGACTAACCCATTTAATTCATATTTCAGTTTTAGCTGTTTATTTTGTTTTTTTCTCGTTTTACGTTTCCTCTTTTTAGCCATACTCATCACCTTACTACGAAAGAAAATATAACCTACCGAAAGATCAGAAAGAAAGCAGCCTGGTTTTGGCTGCATCTTGTTGTAAGTTTTCCCTTTATTATAGCATAGAATCATTCATATGAGTCGGTTTGATTGGTACCTAAATGTAACTTCAATCGCTTGCCTGGTGCAAGCTCTTGATTCAAAAAGTCCATTGGATTGGTGCTCATCACTTGGACAATTTCTGCTTCATCTTCTTTCATTTCAACCATCACTGGCACGCCTTGAATGTTTACCTGCTGCAGTTTGCGGTCTCCTTGGTCCTCAGCGTAAATGGCTTCATAGGGCATAGGTGTATATAAAATCATTGGATCAGCCCCTCATTTTGAGATGCCCTGTCTCCAATGAGCTCGTTCAACTTTTTAATCGCTTGTCCTACGCCGCCTACTTCATTCATAAGTCCGTATTCTGCTGCCTCATGACCAACGACATTTGTTCCAATGTCTCTTGTCAAATTGCCTTTTGAGAACATCAGCTCTTTAAACTTTTCTTCTGTAATGTCTGAATGACTCGTGACAAAGTTAATGACCCTTTCCTGCATTTTATCTAAGTATTCAAAGGTTTGCGGGACACCAATCACAAGACCGGTTAAACGCACAGGATGAATGGTCATAGTGGCTGTTTCTGCAATATACGAATAGTCACACGATACAGCGATTGGGACACCAATTGAGTGGCCGCCGCCGAGCACAATCGATACAGTCGGTTTCGATAATGACGCCAGCATTTCCGCAATGGCTAGACCTGCTTCTACATCGCCGCCCACTGTGTTTAAGATAATTAAAAGCCCTTCGATTTTTGGGTTTTGTTCAACTGCTACAATTTGCGGAATGACATGTTCGTATTTGGTTGTTTTATTTTGTGGCGGAAGCTGCATGTGACCTTCAATTTGTCCAATAATGGTGAGGCAATGTATATTTGTATCCTGTGGCAACTGTGGCACTGCTGTTTCACCAAGCTGTTGTATTTTGCTCATAATGCTATCTTTTTCTTCTGGCTTTCGCTCAGACTGCTGTTCATTCTTTTCGTCCATTTGTCTCCATCCTTTCCTAAAAACTCTCCTCCTATTATGGACAAGAGGGTCGTATTCCATCCGCTTTCCTAGCGCCACATCAAAAAAGCCCAAAGAGCTTATGCTCCTTGGGCTTTCTCATCACACTTCCATAATAATTGGTATGATCATCGGCTTACGTTTTGTTTTTTCATATAGGAACTGATTTAATACATCGCGCATGGATTGTTTCAATGTTGACCATTCAACAATAGAATTTTCCGTTTGCTCTTTGACAATTCCTTTTACCATCTCTGTTGCTTTCACAATCAGCTCTTCGGATTCTCTTACATAAACAAATCCTCTTGTGATGATTTCAGGTCCAGAAATTAATTGTTTCTTTTGTTTGTCGAGCGTAATGACCACAATTAAGATTCCATCTTGAGACAATAGGCGTCTATCGCGTAAAACAATGTTACCGATATCTCCAACGCCAAGACCATCAATCAAAATGTTACCTTGGTGAACTTTTTCACCGATCTTTACGTTCTGTCCTCTGAATTCAACAACATCCCCTTTATCAATCAAGAAAATGTCGCTACGTTTCATTCCCACTTCTTCAGCAATACGAGAATGTGCTTTTTGCATACGATATTCACCATTCACCGGAATTAAATACGTCGGCTTTAGTAAGTTCAGCATCAGTTTTAACTCTTCTTGACAGCCATGTCCAGATACATGTACGCGCTTTTGAGCAAAAATGACCTGTGCTCCGCTTCTTGTGAGGAAATCAACTGTTTTTGAATACGTCAGTTCTTGTCCTGGAAGAGGTGTAGACGCAATCACAACAGTGTCACCTTTTTCAATATGAAGCTGTTTGTGATTTTGTTTGGCCATTTTTGTTAAAGCAGCAAGAGGCTCACCATGGCTTCCAGCAGTCAGGATGACCACATCGTTTTTCGCCATTTTCTTCACTTCTTGTACTGGCACAAATAATTCTTCGTCTGCTGTGACGTAACCGAGCTTGATTGCCAACTGAAGAGTTGTCATCATATTCTTTCCTGCTACTGCAAGCTTACGGCCATTTTGAATGGTTGCATTAATGATCTGCTGTACACGGTTAATATTTGATGAAGATACAGCGACTATCACACGATTCTCAGCATTGTACATCGCATTTGAGATTTCGTCTTGGACGATTGCCTCAGATGGTGTATAGCCTGGTTTTTCAGCATTCACACTATCTGAAAGAAGGGCTAAAACGCCATTGTTTCCGATTTTCGCAATCTCTCCGATGTCACAGGCTTGGTTAAGCGCTGGGGTTTGATCAAATTTAAAATCACCTGTGCATACAATTGAACCAAGAGAGGTTTTGAAGCTGATCCCGACTGAATCAGGAATACTATGATTCGTTCTAAAGAATGATACTTTTGTTGTTTCAAATGTAATAACCGATTTCGCATGTACTTCGCGCAAATCAGCTTTTTGGTTGAAGCCATATTGCTTTAATTTCTCCCGAAGTAACGCAAGGGTCAGCTTCGTTCCGTAGACTGGTACAGACAATTTACTCAAGCAATGGAATACGCCTCCGATTGCCTCATCATGTCCGTGGGTAAGAAAAATTGCTTTCACCCGATCAGCTCGTTCAGTTAAATAAGAGATATCAGGAATAACCACGTCAATGCCCAGCATTTCGTTTTCTGGATGCATTAAACCTGCATCTACAACATATATGTCTGAATCAATTTCAATGACATATAAGTTTTTCCCGATTTCTCCAACACCTCCCAGTGCAATAATTCTTACGTTCTCTGTATTTTTCTTTTTCAAAATTCTTATCCTCCTAGTCTCAAGCCCGTCCATCATCGCTTAATGCTATTATAACTGAATCTAATTTTAGAAAACAAGATGCAGTCACATTTTAAGAAAGTGTTTATGTATAAAAAACGGTCATACTCAGGGACATCTGAGAATGACCGCTTACGAAATTTTTTGTTTTGATCAGCTATTTAATACGCTGCTCAAATCCAGTCTCTCTTCTTCTGACAAAGGCAAAAGAGGGAGACGAACAGATCCGACATCTAGACCTTTCAGTTGAAGGGCTGTTTTGACAGGCGTTGGATTTGGCGCTGTGAAAAGCTGTTTCATGATTGGAAGAAGCTTTTGATGGATCAATGCTGCATTGGCTGTTTGACCTGAAGCATAGCTTTTCAGCATTTGCTGCATATCAAGTCCTACGATATGAGACGCCACAGAGACGACTCCCTTTGCACCAACAGCTACAGCAGGAAGTGTTAAGCTGTCGTCACCTGAATATACGTCGAAATCTTCTGGCGTCTCTGCAATGATTTTTGTCATGGCATCTAGATCGCCGCTTGCTTCTTTGATCGCGACAATGTTTGGTATTTGCGCAAGCTTAATCGTTGTTTCTGGTGCTAATGAAGCAGCCGTTCTTCCTGGTACATTGTAAAGCATGACAGGAAGAGATGTAGACTCGGCAATTGCTTTAAAGTGTGCATACATGCCTTCCTGTGATGGCTTGTTGTAGTAAGGTACGACAAGCATCACTGCATCAACGCCCGCTTCTTCTGCTTTTTTCGTTAGTTTGATAGACGCATTTGTATTATTACTGCCTGTTCCTGCAATGATTTTACAACGACCATTTGCTAATTTCACCGATTGCTGAAAAAGAGCGACCTTTTCTTCAGTCGATAAAGTTGGCGATTCGCCTGTTGTACCTGCAACGACTAAAGAGTCACTGCCGTTTTTTAACAAGTAATCAATGAGAATTGATAGCTTTTGGAAATCAATGTTGCCCTTTTTATCAAAAGGTGTAATCATAGCTGTTGCGATATTTCCGAAATTCATTTTTTTCACCTCATCATGATTCAATCACATTTATCTTGAAAGTTCAAACACTTCATGCAGGGCATTGACAGCCGCTCTCATGTTTTCTTCGTGCACTAGCACCCAAATGGTCGTATGACTGTCAGCTGATTGTAAAATCGGAATGTTTTGCTCTGATAGAGCCGATACAATTTTAGATGTGACTCCTGGTACACCCATGATGCCTGCTCCAACAGCTGATACCTTCGCGCAATTGGTTGTCACAATCGGTGTATAGCCGAGGTCTTTTAATATCGACGTTGCCTTTTCAGTCATTGCACCTGTCACTGTATACACAATTTCACTCGGTGTAATGTTGAAGAAATCAACACTGATTTGTGCGTTTGCCATTGCTTTGAAAACCTCTGTTTGCACGCTGTATTGCCCTTCTTTTGCCGGGACTTTGATTTGCGTCACATCATTGACATGTGCAATACCCGTAATGAGGCGGTCATACACATCATGACTCATTTTATCTGAGTAGTGTGACGTCACAAGTGTGCCCTCATCATCAGAGTATGTTGAGCGGACCCTCATTGGTACTTTTGCTTGCATGGCAATTTCAACAGCCCTTGGGTGAATGACTTTCGCCCCTTGGTATGCGAGGTTGCAAATTTCAGTATATGTCACGACTCTCAGCGGTTTTGCATTTTTTACAATGCGGGGATCTGCTGTCATCACCCCTTCTACATCTGTAAAAATATCGATAAAATCTGCTTGCAATGCAGCGCCTAACGCAGCAGCTGACGTATCACTGCCACCTCGTCCAATCGTTGTCACGTCTCCATTTTTCGCAGCTCCCTGGAACCCAGCGACAACAACCACATCATTCTCAGAAAGTGCCGCCTCAAGGCGTTCACACTTCATGTCAATAATTTTCGCATTTGTATGTTCTTTATCCGTCACAAAGCCTGCCTGTGATCCAGTCATCGCAACAGCCTTTAGCCCGTTTTCATTCAGCATACTTGAAAACACAACAGCTGAAATATTTTCGCCGCAAGAAACGAGTAAATCTTTTTCTCGATTCGTCATATGCTGGGCGCTGCCATAAAGCAGTCCAAGCAGCGTATCTGTCGCATAAGGATCGCCTTTTCGTCCCATTGCCGATACGACAACAACCGATTTATAGCCTTTCTCTTTTGCAGATAAGATATGTGCAAGTGCCCGTTTTCTTCCTTGATCATCTTTGACAGATGTACCGCCAAATTTTTGGACAATTATTTTCACTGTTTTCACTCCAAGTTCATTCTGACGTAACAGAAGAGAGCAGGCGAAAGATGCCTAACTCTCTTCTGTTCGTCCTCATCATCCATTGAATGTTAAACTAATTTTAAAGCTTTTAAGCTTTCTGCAATTTGAACTGAATTCCATGCAGCGCCTTTCAGCAGGTTATCAGATACAATCCACAAATGGAAGCCATTTGGACGGTCCAAATCTTTCCGAATGCGGCCGACAAATACGTCATTTTTTCCAACAGCCTCTGCAGGCATTGGATAAATTTGCTGAGCCGGATCATCTTGCAACGTAATACCTGGTGCATCTTTTAGAATGGACTTGATGTCATCAACCGTTGCGTCATTTGATTCTAGTTCAACGTAAACGGATTCTGAATGACCCGTTTCAATTGGAAGTCTCACACATGTTGCCGCTACTTCTAGCTCTGGCATATGCATAATTTTTTTCGTTTCGTTGATCATTTTCATTTCTTCGAATGTATAGCCATTGTCTTGGAATTTATCAATTTGTGGAATCGCATTAAATGCAATTTGATAAGGCATGACTTCTGGTGTTACATCTTCTTTATTTAAAATGGCTTGCGTCTGGCTGTATAGTTCGTCAATGGCTTCATGTCCTGCACCTGATACTGCCTGGTATGTGGACACAATGACTTTTTTCATTCCATACGCCTGACGAAGCGGTTCTAATGCCGCCACCATTTGAATCGTTGAACAGTTAGGGTTTGCAATGATCCCTTGATGGTCATGCAAATCTTTTTCGTTTACCTCTGGTACGACAAGAGGGATATTTTCGTCCATACGAAAAGCACTTGTGTTGTCTACAACAATCGCACCTCGTTTGACTGCTTCAGGAGCTAGCGCCTTGGAAACATTTCCTCCGGCACTGAATAGTGCAATGTTGACCCCTTCAAAGCTTTCAGGTGTTGCTTCTTGAACAGTATACGCTTGACCTCTGAATGTCACTTTTGTACCAGCAGAACGTTTTGAGGATAGTAGAGTAAGTGTATCCATTTCAAAATCTCTGTCAGCTAGTGTTTTTAACATTTGTTGACCGACAGCTCCAGTCGCTCCAACTACAGCTACATGCAATCCTCTTCCCATCAGTAAAACTCCTTCCGACCCATCCATGATTCTTTTCTTTCGGATGGCCATCCTATGACTTTTTACATTTTATTTTACCATAGAAAAGCAAGGCTTGAAGTATCTTTTTTGAATCTTTCATGATTTTCTAGTGAATCTATTATTCGTTTGGTCCAATTAAAATCGGTTGAATTTGTCTATGATGAAGCGCCTCTTCTACTGTTTGAGAAAGAAGGTTCATATTTGCTACCATAGAAGTCGGCTTTTTGAATGGATCATCTTGACCAAATGGAATAAAGAAAATGTTCTTTGTCGACATCAGCCTCATGAGATTTGTACCATTTAAGCCTAATGCATCGTTTGTCGAGATGCCTAGAACGACGGGACGATGATTTCGAATGGTTGCTTTTGCAGCCATTAAAACAGGGCTGTCTGTCATGGCATTTGCGAATTTCGCCATTGAATTTCCTGTTAAAGGAGCAATGACCATACAATCGAGTGGAAGCTTAGGTCCGAGCGGCTCTGCTTTGACGATTGAGTCAATCGCTTGAAACCCCGTCAGTTTCTCAATCCGCTCAATCCAGTCGGCTCCTTCTCCGAATCTCGTATTCGTGTTTTGCACCGTATACGACACCACAGGACGCACCTCTGCCCCTTCTTTCACAAGTGCCTCGATTTGTGGAAAAACGGCTTCATACGTACAGTGGGAACCTGTTAAACCAAAGCCGATTCTTTTTCCTTTTAATGTTGTCATGATTCCATCCCCCTCTTTTCCTCCGCAAGTTCACATAATAGCCCGGAAAGCACTTTTGCAATGATCTGCCCTGCTGTCTTTGGTGCAACAATCCCTGGAAGTCCTGGTGCAAGAAGCGCCTTCACTCCGTGCTTTTGTGCAAAGTCAAAGTCTGTTCCACCTGGGCGGGAGGCGATATCCAAAATGAGTGTCTTCGGTGTCATGCTGACGATGACAGACGAGTCTAATACAAGGCTTGGAATCGTATTAATGATGATATCAACATCTGTTACTTCTTCCTTTAATCGGTCCATTGAAAACGGGTCAAGTCCCATCTCAAAGGCTCGCGCTAAATGGGCTGTATCTGCAGCACCTACTTTCACATCCGCTCCTAGCGCCCGAAATGTGCGGGCAATGGTGAGCCCTGTTCTTCCAAGCCCGAGAACAGCCACATGTGATCCATGAATCGTATAGTCCGTTTGCTGAATGGCCATCATGATAATCCCTTCAACTGTTGGAATAGAGTTATATATGGCAATATCATCACGCTCAAACAGCTTCACAAGCTTCCGGTTCACCTGCTTTGCCAGATTGTCTAAGTACGTATTAGAAATACCTGAGTACAAGGTACAATGTGCAGGGGTTCTTTCTAAATATTCTGCTTCCAGCACAACCTGCTCATTTGAGAAAACTGTGGCAACGACGCCTTCATCTGTTGCACCTGATACCGGCAGAATCATACTGTCTACCTGTTCAAATGGAAGTTCTGACATTTTAAGCTTTTCAGCACCGATAAACCCATGATCCAGCTGATCAAATCCGACCAAAAACACTTTGGCATGCTGCTGTGACAGCTTGCGAATGATTTCAAGCTGCCTTGCATCTCCCCCGATCACCGCAACCGTTAAACCGCTCAACATACTGACCGTTCACCTTCTTTATTTAAAAAAGTCTGTAATATTTTCTGAATCTCCCTTTCAGCATATGAGGAGAGGATTCAGCCTGTGAACAAATCAGGGAGAGAAAAGAAAAAGAGCACCCTTTTATGATGGGTGCTCTTTCAAATTGTTGACAGAGGGCTAAAATGATGTTTATTTTAGCGCTATGTCTTCTTTTCAGCGTGATAGAAAACCTTTGCAGTCTAGGAAGAACGAGTACCGGAGCGGAGCGAATTTGACATTCGTGAGCACCGGCACGCAGGACTGACACAGAATGCGAGGGTTTGTCTACACGCTGAGAGCACCCTTTTATGATGGGTGCTCTTTCAAATTGTTGACAGAGGGCTAAAATGATCTTTATTTTAGCCCTTCCCCGTGCGGCTGAAGTTCTTCAGGCACATCGAGAATGATCATATCTGATCCTATTTTTTGAATGTGATTCCACGGAACGCGGATGTCATTTCCTTGTTTTCGCAATCCAAACCACTTGACGGAAGGTATGATGAGTGCTGTAATCTGACCGTTCTGTTCATTTATTTCAAGGTCGGTTTGTCCCAGCACGCCAAGCCGCTCCGCTCTTTTGATATCGACGATCTCTTTTCCTGACAGCTCACTTAGCCTCAAAATGGCATCACTTCCCTTCCATATCATATATGCAGCAGGAAGGAGAAATAGACCGTCCTGCTCGTTACATGTCATGACTGATGCCAATTGCTATACCAAGTCGGCATCAGTTGATTAAAACGCTCATGGTCTGTCAGCATTCTATCCACTCGGTCAACCATGTCTTTTACATGTGCCGGGTCAAAGGTCAGCGTCCAAACAATAGACGAAAAAAAACTCATTGCTGTGTAGATGGAAAAAAGAAGCCAGAAATCGTCGTTTGTGGCCTGCGTACTCAAATAGTGATCCAATTGTCCAACTGAAAATGGAATGCTGTTCTCTCGACTAAATAAAGACAACTTATAAAAATCATGAATGGGGTCTCCCCAGTCGAATTGATCGAAATCAATCACGCCAGCATATTGATTGCCTTCTATGATGATATTCCCTAAATGAAAATCATCATGCTGGAACCGGTTAGGTCGCCCTTTGACCACATCAGCATGCGACTTGATAAAATCCAATACGAACTGATCATGGTTAAAGGTCACTCCACTTGATCGATAGGCATGTACATACCGTTCATTTTTCGCCATCACTCGCTCATCCCACGGCACTTCAAGAGAAGGCGCAGGATATGTATGCATGAGACTCAGCTCTCTGCCTGCCCGTCTCCCGATTTCATACTGCTCTTTGTTTGTGAGCAGATGGATGGATGCTCTGGCATTTTCTCCTTCGATAAAAGGGAGAATACGATAGGAACAGCTTTGTTCAACACTCATTCCGATCTCAATGACTTCAGAACAAAGAATTCCTCTTTCTTTCAACTTACGCAGAACTGACGCTTTTTTTCTTAAGCGGGGATACTCTTGTATGTCTGATAGCTTGAGCACCAGCTTTTCGCTAGATGACGTTGTGACCAAAAATATGCGGTCTCCCGAAAATCCAGATGTCATCGGCTGGAAGGAGATGGCTTGTTTCAGAATCGGGGAGAGCTGTTTCAGTTGTTCATTTTTCATCAAAGCAGGACCCCTTTCTTCTTCATATACAATAAACGGCAGACCTCATGAGAAGCCTGCCGTGTTGTTTACATTATGATGGCTGATCACCCGTTGGACTAATAAGCGAGAGCGCATAATCTTCTGTAAAGATTCGTTTAGATAGATTATTCACGCCGTCTAATGTGACGTGATTAATTTCATCAATAATTTCATCGAGCGTACGATGTTTGCCAAGGAGCAATTCATTTTTACCATTTCGGCTCATCTTGCTGTTTGTGCTTTCAAGACTGAGCATGAGGTTGCCTTTCATTTGCTCTTTAGAGTTTTCAAGTTCTTTCTGCGTAATTCCCTCACGTTTTAAGACGTCTAATGTTTGTAAGATGGTTTCAGAGAGCAGGTTTAACTGCTTTGCTCCAGTCCCGCCATAGATCGTCAGCATGCCATTATCTGCAAATGAACTGTGATAGCTGAATACAGAATAAGCAAGTCCTTTGTCTTCTCTTACATCTTGGAACAAACGGCTGCTCATGCTTCCGCCAAGAACATTATTTAAGACGATTAAGTCATAGATGCCTTTATCTCCAGCAGGAAGACCATTAAAGCCCATGCATAGATGCGCCTGTTCAGTTTCCTTTTTGCGAGTGAGCTTCTCATAGTGGAATTGCGGAGCTTCTACAGGCTGCTTTTTCCCTTTTCCTTCATAAGAGCCGAACAATTTTTCGACCTCGCCAATGAAGGTGTCATCTACATTCCCTGCAACTGAGATGACGACGCGATCCGGCGTGTAGAATTCATCCATATATGCTCTAAGGGAGTCACCATTAAAGGTAGAGAGTGTTTCCTCTGTTCCTAAAATCGGGTACCCTAATGAATGATCACCGTAAATGGCTTTGCTTAAGAGATCGTGAACGATATCATCCGGTGTATCCTCATACATTTTGATTTCTTCATACACAACATTTTTTTCTTTTTTCAGCTCATTTTCATCAAAAGCGGAGTGAAAGAACATGTCGCTTAATACATCGAGGGCGTAACCAGCATGTGAATCAAGCACCTTTGCATAGTAGCAAGTGTATTCTTTTGACGTAAAGGCATTCACTTGACCACCAATGCGGTCAAAAGATTCTGCGATATCACGTGCAGATCTCGTCTTTGTTCCTTTAAAGAACATATGCTCTAAAAAGTGTGAGATCCCGTTAATTTCTGGTGTCTCATGTCTAGAACCAGTTCCAATCCAGACGCCAATTGCGACAGATCTCACAGTGGGATTGTTTTCAAGTACAATTCTTACTCCATTTTGGCATGTATACGTTTTGACCAAGTTTTGCTCCTCCTATTCAACAAACAGATCGCATCACGGATGTCTTTTTTCACTTAGGAGGTCAGAAACCGTTCCTAATTCATATCCTCTTTCCTTGATTTGAGTGATAAGTGCGTCAAGACTTTTCGCCGTTGCATCTGTTGGGTGCATTAATATCATCGCCCCATTGTGAATTTTCCCAAGCACCCGTTTTTGTAAAATGTCTGGTGACGGTTTTTGCCAGTCGATGGTGTCTACCGTCCACATGATGGTTTCCATTCCTTCTTCTGCGGCAAGCTTGACTGTTTCTTCTTTAAAGCTACCGCTTGGAGGCGCAAACCACTTCGGTTTTTTTCCAAGGGATTCTTCAATTTGACGATTTGTTTTGGTAATCTGCTCTAATGCTCTTTCTCTTGTCAGTGTGCGCATATCCGGGTGATTATATGAATGATTTCCAATTTCATGACCATCTGCCACGATTTTTTTGGCAAGGTTTGTGCTCTTTTTCACCCATTTGCCTTCTAAGAAAAAGGTCGCCTTCACTTGATGCTTTTTTAGCGTATTCAACATCTTTGTTAAATGCTCGTCACCCCAAGCCACATTGATGAGGAATGCATTCATTTTTTTATCTGGATGCCCCTTATAAATGGGCTCAGCACCAAGTTCATGTAAATGAATAGATGGTTTTGTTTCATTAAAAACAAGCAGCTTTTCATCGAATGCCCCAAGTTTCTTCATTTTTTCATAAGAAGCATCGATATCAACAGTCTGTCCATTTAAACCAGGCATCTTTTTCCACACTTTATCAATCTTAGCATTTTGCGCCTTTACTTCATAGTCAGAAGACTTCGATTCAATCTCTTGATACAAAATATCTTTCGAAACAGATGCAACCTCAGCATGCTCTTTCATTGATTCAATATATGTAACAGCAGCCGGCTGCTTCATTGTTTGGTATGACACGAGCAGTAAAAATACAAACACAATGATTGGTATCGTTTTTTTCAATGGTTGTCCCTCCCCTTTACCACAAAATATGATGGGGAGAAACAAGCTAGAACTATTGTTACCCGCAAGAAAAGAAAGAAGCCTGGCACGAATACCTGGCTTCTAACACATTTTATTTGTTCTCACTTAAGACTGCTCTTCTTCTTTTTCCTTTTCTTCACGTAAAACAGCTTTGCGAGAGAGGTTCACTCGGCCTTGTTTATCGATTTCAGTGACTTTGACGAGTAATTCGTCGCCAAGCTTCACGACATCTTCTACTTTGCCAACACGCTCAAGCGCAAGCTCAGAAATATGAACAAGTCCATCTTTGCCACTGAAGATTTCAAGGAATGCACCGAATTTTTCAATGCGTTTTACTTTACCTAAGTAAAGTTGCCCCACTTCAACTTCTCTGACAAGATCTTCAATGATTTTCTTCGCTTTTTGGTTCATGTCTTCTTCTGTAGAAGATATAAAGATTGTACCGTCTTGTTCGATATCGATTTTCACACCGGTATCTTCAATGATTTTATTGATTTGTTTACCGCTTGGTCCAATGACATCGCGAATTTTATCAGGATTGATCGTCATCGTTAGGATTTTTGGTGCATAACGTGACAATTCTCCTCTAGAAGCTGGAATCGTTGATAGCATGCTATCTAAAATTTCCATTCTTCCTTTTTTCGCTTGTTGAAGAGCTTCTTCTAAGATGTCTTTTGATAGACCATCGATTTTAATGTCCATTTGAAGCGCTGTTACACCTTTTGATGTACCTGCTACTTTAAAGTCCATATCTCCAAGTGCATCTTCCATTCCTTGAATGTCTGTCAGCACTGTGTAGTAATCACCAGATTTAACAAGTCCCATTGCAATCCCTGCAACTGGAGCTTTAATTGGAACACCTGCATCCATCATTGCAAGTGTGCTTGCGCAAATACTTGCTTGAGATGTAGATCCGTTTGATTCTAATACCTCTGAAACAAGGCGAACCGTATAAGGGAAATCTTTTTCGGATGGGATCACTGGTTCTAATGCACGTTCACCTAGCGCACCATGTCCGATCTCACGGCGACCTGGACCACGCATTGGGCCAGTCTCACCAACACTGAATTGAGGGAAGTTGTAATGGTGCATGAAGCGTTTAGATTCTTCAACACCTAGACCATCAAGAATCTGTACATCGCCAAGTGCACCTAATGTACAAATACTGAGCGCCTGTGTTTGCCCTCTCGTAAATAATCCTGAACCGTGCGTTCTTGGCAGAAGTCCTACTTCTGAAGAAAGTGGTCGGATTTGATCTACACCGCGTCCATCTGGACGTATTTTCTCTTCAGTGATCAAGCGGCGAACTTCGTTTTTGACAAGCTTATTTAGTACATCCTTCGCTTGTTTGATCGTCGCTTCGTCACGCTCTTCTTCTTCAAATTTCTCAACCACAGCTTTTTTCACAGCACTGATCGCATTTTCACGAGCATGCTTCTCATGTACTTGAATCGCTTTCAGTAGGTCAGCTTCAGCAAGTTCTTTTACTTCATCTGCTAACGTTTGATCCACTTCATATAGAGGAATATCGATTTTTTCTTTTCCGACTGCTTTGACAATTTCTTCTTGGAATTCGATTAAGCGTTTGATCTCTTGATGACCGTACATGATGGCTTCAAGCATCGTTTCCTCTGGCACTTCATCTGCACCAGCCTCTACCATGTTGATCGCATCTTTTGTTCCAGCCACAACAAGGTTGATGTCACTTTGTTCAAGCTGATCAACATTTGGGTTGATGATCAGCTTTCCATCAACTCGTCCTACTGTAACGCCAGCGATTGGTCCCTCAAATGGAATGTCAGACACACATAATGCTAAAGATGAGCCAAACATTGCAGCCATTTCAGATGAACAATCTTGATCCACACTCATGACAATACTAATGACCTGTACTTCGTTTCTAAATCCATCTGCAAATAGTGGACGAATTGGTCTGTCAATTAAGCGGCTCGCAAGGATTGCCTTTTCACTTGGGCGTCCTTCTCTTTTAATGAAGCCACCAGGAATTTTACCTACTGCATATAATCTTTCTTCGTAGTTCACAGTGAGCGGGAAAAAATCAAGTGGTTTAGGTTCTTTAGAAGCGGTTGCTGAGCTAAGCACAGCCGTATCCCCGTAGCGTACGAGGACCGCTCCGTTTGCTTGCTTTGCAAGCTGGCTAGTTTCAACTGTCAGTTGACGTCCAGCCCAGTCTATGGTGAAGACATGTTTCTCTTGTCCCATTCTGAGAAAAACTCCTCTCTTGTCGTAAAATTTTAGGTTATTTCTTATTATGAACAAAATGATTTTCACATATCAATGTGAAAGCTGTATGTAGAAGGGTTTTGCCATTCTTTCAACATTTTAACCATAAAATATTAGTGATTATACGATAAAAAAGCGGGAATCCTCCCGCTTTTTACGATTATCGACGTAAGCCTAGTTTGTTAATTAACTCACGGTAACGAGTTACGTCTTTATTACGTAGATACGTAAGAAGATTACGACGTCTACCGACCATTTTCAAAAGACCGCGACGTGAGTGGTGATCTTTCTTATGAGTACGTAAATGCTCGTTTAAGTTGTTAATTGATTCTGTTAGGACAGCGATCTGAACTTCTGGAGATCCAGTATCAGATTCGTGTGTTTTGAACTCATTAATTAATTGAGTTTTACGCTCTTGAGTAATAGCCATCCTGTTTCACCTCCAAATCATGTTAGCCCCATCTACCTCGCAACCGTCGGTGAAGTCGGCCTGCCAAGTAAGTGGTTTTAAAGCTACAGGAATTATCATACTAAAAAAATGCTGAATTTGCAAATGGTAGAGCCGTTTTTCTATGATTTTTTTGTTTGGTTGAGCTGATCTTGAAAAAATTGAATCGCTTCTTCTTTATCTAGACTAATTTGAGCCGTTAATTCCTGGATTCCGTTAAATTTTTGTTCACTTCGGATACGCTTGTACCATTGTAATTTAATCGGTTCACCATAAATTTCTTCGCTAAAATCAAAAAGATTCACTTCGATGGCAGGCTGATCCGGACGCTTTTCATAGAATGTTGGTTTGTAGCCAACGTTACAAACGCCGTCATACACTTTGCCTTTCACTTCTGCTCTCACTGCATATACGCCGGTTGGCGGAATAATGTATTCAGCAGATAAACCGACATTGGCTGTTGGAAAGCCGATCGTTCGTCCGCGTTTGTCTCCATGGATGACAATGCCGCGGAGCTGATAAGGTTTTCCTAAAAGCTCACTCACATATTCAACGTCTCCATTTTTTAATGCGGAGCGTATGAGGGTAGAGCTGACTTTCCGGTCTTGATTGGACAGCTTAGACACGATGGTTGCCGATATACGCCCTTTGCCGTATTCATCGAACGTCTCCATTGTGCCTGCACCAAACCGGCCAAACGTAAAATCAAAACCAGCTACTGCATGTTTCACATTCAGTTCGTCCAAATATTGATCTACAAACTCCTGAGGGGACAGCGCTGCAAAGCTTTCGCTGAATTGCACAATGTATAAATAGTCAGCGCCCAGCTTTTCAATGAAATCAATTTTATCCTCAAGCGGAGTAATTAAGTCTTTTGGTTCATGTGCTTTTTGCAGAACATGAGATGGATGCGGATGAAAGGTCATGACAGCTAAGGCCAATCCTTCTTTTTTCGCAATGCTTTTCGCTGCGTCAATCACCTTCTGATGTCCGAGGTGAACACCGTCAAAATACCCTAAAGCCATCACAGACGGGGCTTGATCCTTATGATTCAATGTATGTGGGTGTGAAATATGTATAGTCTTCACGAGATGGTCACCTTTTCTTTAAGATTGCTTGTCCTGAGATAAGATCTTCGCCGGCTTCATCAGGTTCTGTTTGGTCGGATGCTTCATATAAATGGCCATGCAACGACCTGAAGGAGCAAAGACAGCGACACGATCCTCCTCTGCAAAATGAGCAAATTCATCAGGCATTGGCAGGACTGCACCGTTTTCCACTTTACTTGCTAATGTATCATTTATCTCCCATTTCGGCAAATGATTGAGCGCACGCTCGATCGGCACAAGGTGCTCATTTATCGTCCCTTCCTCGCTCATATCACGAAGCTCGTCCAGGGTGATACATTCATCTAGTGTAAAGTCGCCTGATCCTGTGCGAATGAGGTGTGACATGTGAGCCGGAAACCCTAGTTTTTTTCCGATATCAACCGCTAAGGTTCTGACATACGTACCTTTTGAGCAAAGAACAGTGAATCTGAATGACACGTTTCCATCTTCAAATGTGACAGGTGTAGTCCGCTCGATGCGGTGAATGGTAATTTCACGGCTTGGCCGCTCAATTTCAATTCCTTCTCTCGCATATTCATAGAGCTTTTTCCCGCCAATTTTCACAGCAGAAAACATTGGAGGAACTTGTTCAATGGTTCCTTCAAACTGTTTCAGCGCAGCATCAATTTCTTCTTCTGAAATCGGTGTTTGTACCTTTTTTTCTTCAACCACTTCACCAGTTTGGTCTTCTGTCGTCGTAGAAAAGCCAATCGTGATTTCTGCATCATACGTTTTCGATTTATCTGTTAAATACTCAACGATTTTCGTCGCTCTTCCAATACAAATGGGCAGAACACCTGATACTTCTGGGTCGAGGGTTCCTGTATGTCCGACTTTTTTTGTGTGCAATATCTTTCTCACTTTGAACACACAGTCGTGAGAGGTCATTCCTCTTTCTTTATGTAATAAAAGAACACCATTTATCATCTGCGTTCTCTCCTTTCATAAACGATGAAAAAGGACAGACGATCATCGCCTATCCTTATTTCAACGTCTTATTCGTGATCTTTTGTGTTTAGTTCAGCAATCAGGCTTTCAATTCGGTTACCGTAATCAACGGATTCATCGAATTCAAAGTGTAGTTCAGGTGTTTTGCGAAGTCTAATTCGATTGCCAATTTCAGAGCGGATATACCCTTTAGCCTTTGCTAGGCCTTTTAAGGTTTCCTCTCTTTTCTTCTCGTCGCCAAGAACAGAAATGTAGACTTTGGCAATTTGCAAATCACCGGTCACTTCGACATCGGTTACAGTCAAAAAGCCGATTCTTGGATCTTTCAGCTTTCTGCCAAGGATGTCGCCCAATTCTTTTTTCATTTGCTCACCCACACGGGTTGCTCTCATACTCATGATCTTATCACCTCTAATTAAAACCACTCAGTTTTCGTGATCGTACGTTCAATTTCAGGAAAAGAATCAATAAAGCTTAATACACGCTGAAGTTCCTTTTCCACTTGAACCCGAGATGAAGAAATCACGGCGATTCCAATTGATGTACGCTGCCATGTATCCTGATAATCCATTTCAGCAATGGTCACATTGAATTTATGGCGCGCTCTTGTCAATATACGCTGAAGAACCGCACGTTTTTCCTTCAGTGAGGATGCATCATAGATGATGCATTCACATTCGGTATAACCGATCATTTTCTTTCGATTTCTTGCATAACGAATGATTCCAGAACATCGCCTTCACGGATATCATTGTATTTCTTAATGGTAATACCACATTCATAGCCTTGTGAAACTTCTTTCACGTCATCCTTGAATCGTTTTAATACGTCGACTTCGCCTTCAAAAATGACGACGCCATCACGGATTAATCGGATACCACTATCTCTTGTGATCGTTCCTTCAGTGACATAGCCACCAGCAATTGTACCGATTTTAGATACTTTGAACGTTTGACGAACTTCAACTTGACCAATGACTTTTTCTTCATATTCAGGGTCAAGCATCCCTTTCATCGCAGCTTCAATTTCATCGATGACTTTATAGATAATGCGGTGCAAGCGGATATCTACGTTTTCTGTTTCAGCTGTGCTCTTCGCATTTCCATCAGGACGTACGTTAAATCCGATCACGATCGCATTAGAAGCACTTGCTAAAATGATATCAGATTCTGTAATCGCTCCAACACCCGTATGGATGATTTTCACTTTTACGCCTTCTACTTCAATTTTCTGAAGAGCTGCCGTCAGTGCTTCAGCAGAACCTTGTACGTCTGCTTTCACGATCAGGTTGATATCTTTCACTTCGCCTTGTTTGATTTGCTCAAATAGGTCATCTAAAGATAATTTCGCTTTGTCTGAACGCTGTTCATCAAGCTGTTTTGAAGCACGCGCTTCACCTACTTGACGAGCTGTTTTTTCGTCTTTGAATACGAGGAACTGATCGCCCGCATTTGGTACATCATTTAAACCAGTGATTTCAACAGGTGTAGATGGTCCTGCTGTTTTCACGCGGCGTCCGATGTCATTGACCATTGCACGTACACGGCCAAATGTATTTCCAACAACGATTGGGTCACCTACTTGAAGTGTACCAGTTTGAACAAGAAGGGTTGCAACAGACCCTCTTCCTTTATCAAGCTCAGCCTCAATGACAGTTCCTTTAGCCGCACGATTTGGGTTGGCTTTCAGTTCTGCTACTTCGCTGACAAGAAGGATCATTTCGATCAATTCATCGATGCCTTCACCTGTTTTAGCAGATAGCGGAACGAAGATCGTTTCGCCGCCCCAAGCTTCTGGTACAAGGCCATGTTCAGTTAGTTCCTGCATCACACGGTCAGGGTTAGCTGTTGGTTTGTCAATTTTATTGACAGCGACAATGATTGGTACCTCTGCTGCTTTCGCATGGTTAATGGCTTCAATCGTTTGCGGCATCACGCCGTCATCTGCTGCAACGACTAGGATTGTTGTATCAGTTACCTCGGCACCACGTGCACGCATAGTTGTGAATGCTGCGTGTCCAGGTGTATCAAGGAACGTGATTTTCTTGCCGTTTTCTTCAATTTGGTATGCACCGATATGCTGCGTGATTCCACCAGCTTCGCCTTCAACGACTTTCGTTTTACGAATGCTGTCAAGAAGGGTTGTTTTCCCGTGGTCAACGTGTCCCATGATCGTAACAACTGGAGGGCGTACTTGCATATCTTCTTCTTTATCTGCAACTTCATACTTTTCAAGTTCAGTTTCTTCTAAAATGATGACTTCCTCTACTGGAACACCATATTCAGAAGCGATTAATTCAACTGTATCTTTATCAAGCTCTTGGTTAATAGTTGCCATCACACCAAGCATCATCAGCTTCTTGATGATTTCAGCTGATTCTTTTCCAAGCTCTTCGGCAAGCTGGCCAACTGTCATTGAATTTGTAAATTCAATTTTTTCAGGAAGCTCTTTTTTAGGCTTC
The DNA here is from genome assembly GCF_000715205.1 of Bacillus zhangzhouensis. Taxonomy (GTDB): domain Bacteria; phylum Bacillota; class Bacilli; order Bacillales; family Bacillaceae; genus Bacillus; species Bacillus zhangzhouensis. The sequence goes on from NZ_JOTP01000002.1 coordinate 65,406, forward strand.
ACAGGTCTAGCTTGCTGATGCTGTGACTTGTTGCCACCGCGTTTGTTTTTGTTTTGGTTGTTGTTTTTTTTGTTTTTATTAAATTGATTATTCTGCACGTCATTCTTCTTTCTATCATTGATTTTGTTAGATGATTGGTTTTTTTGTTCTGCGGGTTTCTCGTTAGCTGTCTCTTTTGCTTTGGCTTTTTTATATTTAGCGTCTAGCTTTTTCACAGTGTCGTCTTCAAGCGTCGCCATGTGGTTGTTCACTTCCACGTTCATATCCTTAAGCGCTGCTATAATATCTTTACTTGAAACATCTATGGCTTTTGCATATTCATATACTCTCACTTTAGCCATTCGTTCACCCCCAAATAAATTAATCGAGCAAGCTTATGAGCTTCTTAGCGAAGCCTTGGTCAGTGACAGCGACAACTACGCGAGCTTCTTTCCCAATAGAACGTCCGAGAACGGAACGGTCTTCAATTTTTCTAACCGGAACATTATAAAATTTGCATTTGTCAGATACCTTTTTCTCTGTGTTCGGTGAGGCATCTGCTGCAAGAAGAACCAGCTTAGCACGCGCATGTCTAACTTCTTTGATCACCAGATCTTCTCCTGACACGACTTTACGAGCTCGATTTGCTAGACCAAGCAAAGGATACCACTTAGATTCAGTCATTTGGTTTTTTCACCTTTTCAGCTAGTTCTAGTAATTCTTCAAATATGTGTTCGTCAATCTGTGTCTGAAATTGCTGCTGTAAACTGCGTTTGTTCTTTGCCGCAAGAATGGTTTCTTTATCGAGAGAAAGGTAAGCTCCGCGCCCGTTCATTTTTCCGGTTGCATCAACAGACACTTCACCTTCTTTAGAACGAACAACACGAATTAACTCTTTCTTTGGTTTCATTTCTCCCGTCACGACGCATTTTCTAAGCGGGATTTTTTTTCGGCTTTTCACCTTTTATATCACCTCTTATTCGTCAGATTCCTCAGCTACTGGTTCAGCCTCTAAGAAAAGAGATTCAGAGTCTTCAGTTCTTGGGAAAATACCGAGCTCCCTTGCATCTGTTTCGCTTTTAATGTCAATCTTCCAGCTAGTCAGCTTCGCTGCAAGGCGCGCATTTTGACCTCTTTTACCAATGGCTAATGATAGCTGATAATCAGGAACAATCACTGTTGTCGCTTTATTTTCTTCATTAACAATGACATCAAGCACTTTTGATGGGCTCAATGCATTGGCAACAAATTCAACCGGATCATTAGACCAATGGACAATGTCAATTTTTTCGCCTTTTAGCTCGTTGACAATTGCTTGTACACGCTGGCCTTTTGGCCCAACACAAGAACCAACTGGATCAACATCAGGATCATCTGTGCGAACAGATATTTTAGAACGGTCTCCAGCTTCTCTAGCAACCGATTTAAGCTCTACAGTACCATCATAAATTTCTGGCACTTCAATTTCAAATAAACGCTTTAAAAGACCTGGATGTGTTCGAGACACATAAATTTGTGGTCCTTTTGTTGTTTTTTCTACTTTGGTAATGAACACTTTAATGCGGTCATGTGGTTTGTATTCCTCATTTGGCATTTGTTCGTTGACCGGAAGAAGGGCTTCGATTTTGCCAAGTGACACGTAAATGAATTTACTGTCAATTCGCTGAACGATTCCCGTCATAATGTCTTCCTCGCGATCGATGAACTCAGTGTAGATCACACCTCGCTCTGCTTCTCTCACTCGCTGCGTTACAACTTGTTTCGCTGTCTGAGCTGCAATACGTCCGAAATCTTTTGGTGTGACTTCAATCTCAACCACGTCACCTACCACGTAATTCGGGTTAATGCTGACTGCATCCTCTACAGAGATTTCAAGGCGAGAATCATACACTTCATCTACCACATCTTTTCTTGCAAATACTCGAATCGTTCCCGTTTCGCGGTTTAAATCAACACGAACATTTTGCGCTTGATTAAAATTACGCTTATATGCAGAAATGAGTGCAGCTTCTATCGCTTCAATAATAATCTCTTTACTAATACCCTTCTCTTTCTCAAGAACAGTCAGGGCATCTAACAACTCACTACTCATTTTTATGGTTCCCCCTTATATCAATGGAAAGGTTAATTGAACGAAACTGCTAATCTTGCGTTAGCTATTTTTTCGTATGGAATATTGATCTCTTTCTTTCTTGTCTTGATCTTCACTGTCACTGTTGCAATCTCACCATCAAAGCTTGTAAGCTCACCTTCAAACGCTTTTTCACCATCAATTGGTTCATATGTTTTCATGAAAACATTTTTTCCAAGTGCTTTTTCAAAATCAGCTTTTTTCTTTAATGGGCGCTCCGCTCCAGGAGAGGACACTTCAAGAAAGTAGTTTTGGCTAATCGGATCTGCCTCATCAAGCTTTTCGCTCAAGGCTTCGCTCACTTTGGCACACTCTTCGATATCGACGCCTTTATCAGAGTCAATAAACACGCGAAGGAACCAGTTTTGACCCTCTTTGACAAATTCAACATCAACGAGTTCAAGCTGTAAGCCATCTAAAATTGGCTGCACCATTTCGCTTACGACATCCACTACTTTTTTGCTCATTCTCTTCCTCCTTGTGCTTTCGATAAACGCTCTTATCAATCATTCTGCATAAAAACCCTGCTTTATGTGAGCAGGGGGAGCAGAAAACGGATGAATAATGTCGAGACAAAAATTGCCTGTTCAATACAAAAGAGCGGGTTTCCCCACTCTTGTCTCGGTAATCGTTAGCATTTCCATAAAAACTATACCATATCCAATTTTTTTATGCAAATGAAGTTCCTTATATACAGGCATTCGTCATCAGTTCTTTTCGTTCATTCTTTTGGCGTGTTCACTGATGACTGTTGCCTCTTTGCTCTCCTTTATGATTCGGAAACCGTCATAATCAGGATAGAGCGAGTCATCGTCTTGAATGCTTGTTAATATCCAAAATTGACTGCCAGCTCCTCCGAGTCGCTCAATCGTTAATAGCCAGCTTTGGTATACATCAGGACGCGCTGATTGATTTTGATAACCAAACTCTTCTAACACAACAGGTTTTCCTATCGCCTCCCCGCGGGTGATATGGTCTTCAATCCATTTCACTCCCCAAGCGGCTGACTTGTTCCAGTGATCTGGGTATAAATGATAGGTTCCATAATCGATATTGGGCAGAGCGGTCAAACGGTCCCAATCCACGCCTTCTCCGCCTCCATACAACCAATCATCATGTCCTGTTATGCGAAAGAATCCTTCATCTCCTACTGCGACAAGATGATGCCGATCTATCGATTTGATCCATGTACTCATTTCATTTGCCCAATTTACTAATATATTCCCTGTAGGATCCGACTGCACACGGGGCTCATTGGCAAGCTCCCATGTCATAATAGCAGGATCGTCTTTATATTGAACACCTGTATACGTATTAGTTCTCTCTAATACATAGCGCACATAATTTTTGTAAGCATTTTTGATATGAGTATCTGTATAAAAGGCATCGTGTGAGCCTGCCTGAAACCACTTAACGTATTGATTCATTCCGCCAAAATCATCCCAATTGTTGACTAGCGGGATGACTAGCTTTATGCCTTCCTGCCCTGCTTTATGAATCGCATAATCTAGTTTTCGAAAACCCGATTCTTCATAAACCCCTGGACTAGATTGCAAAACTGAGTTCTCTTGAGGAGCTCCATCGTGAAATCCCCAAATACGAATGACCTTTAGATTCATTGCTTTCATATCGTCAAAAACAGCATCTACCATCTTTTTTGATTTGTAATGAAAGTAATAGTTGTTTGTGCCAGCAAAGTAAAATGGTTGATTGTTCAACAAAAATTGTGTACCAGACGTTTGCACAAAAGAAGCGGCCTTTACAGTAAGAGAGAACCAGCCAGCCCATACAGCTATCACGAGTATGATACAAGGTACCGTTTGAGCCCATTTTTTCATTCAAATTCTCCTCACAATCTATCATTCTGCAGGAACGATAACATTTAGTTGAAGCGGTGTTTGTTCATTTGAATCAAGTTCAATCGTTTGCTGCTTTAACATCTTACTTTGTTGCCCAATTCGAACCTCATATGTTCCGTGAAACGCAGGACATGCCACTTTTCCGCTAGCATCTGTTTTTTCAATTCTTTGTGTCGTCCACTCTTTTAGAAGATTTTCATACCGTTTTCCTGCTTCATTTAAAGACCAATCATAATTAACGATGGCTGCATGTTCACCCCGCCAGTGGGCACCTGCCCAAAATCCCCACATTAGCACACCTTTTACCGCTGGATGACTGAAAGCAACGCGATATAAAGCCTCTAAGTTATCTGCTCGTCTATTAGCATCCGGGTGAACAGAGTCGTACTCTGTGACCCAAATGGGGAGACCAAGCTCAGCTAGTACATCAAGTCTTTCTTTTACAATGACTGGATCCACCCGGTCTCCAAAGTGTCCTTGCACACCAATTGCCTCAACTGGTGCTCCTAACTGACGAAGTTCATTGATATGCGCTTTATAAGCATGATGCTCGCCATATGAGATCACATTATAATCATTCACAAACAGCAGCGCTTGAGGGTCAATTTTTTTCGTTTCTTCATACATCCACTTCCAAATATTTTTCCCGAAGCGGTCTTTAAAAAATGAACCGTGCATCATTTCGTTATTCACATCCCAATGACGGAATCTTCCTTTGAAATGATTGCCCGCATGCTCAAGCCGTCTTTTCATGGCTTCATATACTTCATGATTTGGTAGTGACCTAAGCCAGCTTGGATTCGCATCCTCTACTTCCCAAAATAAAGCATGACCCCTGACAGGCAGTTGATGCCTATCTGCAAACTGAAGCATGGCATCTGCTTTTTCATAGGTGATTTTCCCTCTTTCTGGCTCATTCGCGTACCATTTTGCCTCATTTTCAAAAACAGCCCAATTAAAATACTTCACAAAGAAATCGGCGTATGTTTTGTTCAATAACACTTGATCATTCATCGCTGAACCAAAAGCGAATTCATGTCTGATTTGCTTGATTTCAACCTCTATGCCTGCCACTGGCTTTTTTTCATCATTCGTTACGTTGATCACAAGCTCTCTTTGTCTATGTTGTAAGATTCGATCATTCGCTTCTTTTCTCCAGCTTTGATTTTCTTGTTCTTGTGAACCACCATTCAATGGCTGGTGACTAAAATCTCTTTTTTTGTCCATGATGAAATCACCTTTACTTTCACTTGAGTTTTCTTATCAGACTGCCGGCTAAAGAAGCCGGCAGCTTCATTCGCTTACTCGTTAATCAGACGATGATATTCTGCATAGGCAGTGGCCATATCAACTTGCGACCAGAAGCGGTGGTATGTGAAAACCGGCGCTCCATTATCCCATGTACCTGTTGATTCATTAAACGATGCTTGATATTTACTCTCAAGTGCAGACCATGCTGGATCTTGTTTTATTTTCGGACGAAGATCTGCAAAACTCGTATAGACTCCGCTTCCTCCCCGCTGTGGATCAGACGGGGTGGTGTTAGCACCAGGGATTTGATTCCCTTGACCAAATGTTCCGGTCCACCCATTTGGGAAATATACTTCTTTTTTAAAGAAGCGATGGTAGTCTTCTCTTTCTTCCTCTGTGACGATTCCAATGCCATCATTGTAATTCCACGCAACATCAAGAAGCTGTGCGGCTGTATCTTTTGCTCTTATGCCAAGGGCTGTATAGTTACCTGTCTCTTTCTTTGTGGCAGCAGCAAAGAATGTTAAGGCTTTGACCAGACTACCTAGTACGCCAGTATCTTGAGTTGGATCTTTTGTTACAGCCGTTAAGTTTGGATTTCCAGTTGCGGACTGGAAACCGTTCCAAGTGTCAGGCTGGCCGCTCCATGCTATATTTCCAGGAATCCAAAACTCGCCTGGTGCATTCGTTGTAGCAACAGAAACATTCGTCCCTCCTAGAATCCGTTGTCCCTGACCATTTAAAAAATAACCCTCTTGATCTGTCACCGGACGTTTGTCAATAAAAATGTAATCTAATGTATAATTGATCCATTTTGTCATAACAGATTTGGCCATTTGGAAATTTTCGGATGTTTCGTCCCCGTCTTTTGCAAAGATATAATAAAGCTCCGCTACGCGCTCGATCGGCCATGCCTGCATCCCAAACCAGTTATTAGACGGCGGATCATGGTAAACAGGCGCATCTTCATATGCCATATCGTAAAATGTGCTTCTTCCTGCAGGATAAGCACTATAGTCGCCATTCCAGCTGTTGGTTGCGCCTCCTGCAATCGCTCCCTCTTTTGATTGAAGCCATACGTAAAATTCAAGCTGTCTCTTTAACGTTTTTTCCCAATCGCTTGCACCAGTAGCTGACGATGGCTTTAAGCCTCCTTTATCTGAGGATAAAGCATAAGCAGCGACGGGGTTTTGATACCCCTGGTGACAATGACTGGCACCGATACGCCATGACCAGTTCGCATAATCTCCAAGTCCTCCGCCCCATGAGGTATACCATGCCATTAAGTAGTGACAGGCACTCTTTCCATTACCAGGAGACGGGTTGCCCTGCTTCGCACTTCCAATCGTTTGAAAGTATTTATCATACATGCCATAACGAAGAAAATCGCCCATTTTTTTCGCTTTATCGAGATAAGTTGTTTGATTGTAGCCAAGCTCCTTCGCCCAATACATCGCCTGTACAGCACGCGCATCAGCGTCTGTCGCATTTGTATAGCGCCACTGGGCTGCTGGCGCTTGATTTTCTTTTGTAAATAAGCTCATAAAGCCTTCATTCGGCCTCCCCAACGATTTATCATCTTGTGATGGATGAGGGATGGCCTCCCATACTGATTCCTGTGGACCTCGCTGAAATGTGTTTACATAAGCGGCTGTATGTGATGGATTGAGTAAATTTCCATAGCTATACCAGTTGTCTACATCAAGGAGCCAGTGCATTAAATACGTTTCATTCGTCCCATACGTTGATTTCAGTTCGTTATCAAGCGGATCTTGACCAGCAGGACGAGCGCCGCTCAGCTGGCTAGGATATTGATCTGGATATGGTTTTTCTGAAGCGTATGTGGCTGGACTTGACGGATTGTAAGAGTTCATATGTGGCTGTTCGTCATTTCCGTCTTCATTTACTGGGATGATGAATTTCTCCATATTGTCCCAAGCAGCTTCTAACTTGCTCCAATCTCCTGTGTAATAGCCATATAAAACTTCAAGCCATAGCCAGTAGCTATATGCCTCTGAAGTCGTCATATGCCCATAATCAGGTGCCTCACAAATGAGCGTCTCGATTGAGTGATACGGAATACCCTCTTTTGAAAAATATCCATTGGCATCGTTTTTCAATTGATGATAAAGCGTTAAAAACCGTTCTTTGTTTGTCATGTCCCTCACCCTTTAAATTGATATAGTTGATTTTTATTTGTCTGGAAGCGTGCCAAATACTAAAGCGCCATGATCAAAGACAGGAATCCTCTCTGTTTTTTGCATACTGGATGTTAACCCTTGAAAGGAATAATCATTTGAGGCATCCCATATATTCGCTTGATTTGTCGCGGATAATCGAAACTGTATTTCCTTCTTATGCTCAGACTCCCCGCCAGGAAAAATAGATACGCCAGTAAAATCGATTTCTGTAAAATATACATGGGATGATGCGTCATATACCGTTAACGGAGATAGGGAAGCGCCTTCATTGTAGGCTGACGTCACCTGAATATCTTTTTCAGTGAATCCCTTTGCAAATACCTCGCTAAGATTGACGTAATATCTAAAAGAAAGTGTTTGACTACTTCTCGCCGGCCAGCCTGATCGGTTGTATAAAATCGCTTTTACCTGAGTAGATGTTGTATCGTTATTCATTACAGCAGCCTCTACAAAAAATTCATCCTCCACCTTTTCTTTAGGCGGAAAATTCGGTAGCTTTGACTGTCCTTTACCAAACAGTTGCACCATTTTGGCTATATTTCCAGTAAAGGCTGCATTATAGTCAGTCGCCACCTCGTTTGATACATAGTCAGAGATGTCATCGACATATTGATCCTGTGCATTTGGCCCCCCAACAAGCGCTCCATAAAGTGTGTGCCGATGATATGAAGGGTTTGTCAGCTGGTTGGACCATGAGCCATGTGCAGTTCGATGATGTGGATGCATAGGCGAATTGTGACCAAAACCAACGACATAGCTCCTATTTTGAGGATTGTCACCTAGCATATAATGCGTTTGCTTGATCGCAAACGATTGGTATCGATTCTTTTTTTCTTGATCAGAAATCCAATCAGCGTACACAAAGGCAAGAAATGCTGCATTTGCTGTGTAGCGAAGCGACCCCCATTGATCAAGCCACGCAAGACCGCCAGGCGTATATGTGATTCTTTCTACTCGCCCATTTTGAACAAGGCCCGTAGACCAGTAATCGAGATTACGTTCAGTCGATTCAATAAACCTTTGCTCCTTCGTGATTCTTGCGAGTAAGATTTGTGAAGCAAAGAAAGTGTTATCCCACGACATGGTAAACTTATAGTCCCAATCCTTCGGCCATTCGTCTACCGCCTTTAGCGCTTGATCTAAATAGGACTGTTCATTTGTCGCCAAGTACAGCCATATCCCTCCCCAAATGAGCTCGTCAATGTAGCCGCTCCATGAGTTGTAAAAGGGCTGAGCATTGGTGACACAATCTGTATACTCGCCTCGATATTGATCAGCAAATGCATAAAGCTGTTTTGCATGTGTGAGAAGCTTTGCTGCATATGACGCATCAGTCTCTTTAAAAATGATAGAACCTACTGCTAAAGCTGCCGCAGTTTGTGCGGCTACTTCTGTCCCTGGACAATGTTCATCAATTTTAAAAGCTGGCCGGCTCATTGGCATCACTTCTGCTGGTCCCCACCAGCCATGATCAGCGTTCCCATCACCTACTTGCGCCCAAAATTCGTTCGGACCTGTATGTGCTTTCAAAAAATAATCGGTCGCCCACTTGATTTGATCTAACATATCATCAAGTAAGTCTGCCTCTTCATAAGCTTCTCGGTATTCATAAACTGTCCATGCCAGCACGGCTGCAGAGTAAGCCATCGGAAGTCCAAATTTCACGTGATCGCCTGCGTCATACCAGCCGCCTGTTAAGTCATGGCCAACATCCTTCCCATCCTCTAGTCCAGAATCACCGCGCCAGTTGAGACGGTTGCTATTAGGAAGCCTTCCAGACCTCTGCGCTTCGTAGAACAAAATTGATTTTTGAAGAACCTCTACATAGTTATAAGATGACATTTCCCTATTGCTCACCCCTTCTTTTTAGTGCTACTGAAACAACCACCTCCTTTTTATTTGGTGCGTGATCTGTACAGTTTTGAAAAGAATCAAACATGTTTCAAAAATAAGCATAGTAAACAGCAATCAGCTTTACGCTCATCGAAGGTTTTCCCTTGATTCTCCTTGTGACTGTACCCAGAATGATCATATGTCGGATGAGAACATTTCAGACGGCGAAATTCTCTTTTTTGCTCTATTTGGGTAGAAAGAATGACACACAATCGCTTCTCTTAAAACATCACGTTAAATCAAGGTATATGAAGGATTAAGAAAATAATTCCAATTGATAAAAATGTTTATTAGTTAACATAATAAAATTATCGTATATAATAAAAAGAACGCCCCTTTAAGGGCGCTCTTCATTTATCACATTAAAACAAAGAAAGCTGGTTTTGATCAGGCAGTGCTTCTAAGCAGCCCTGACGATCCAAATATTCAAGAATGGTCTTAGAGACTTTCCCGCGTTTTTGTAGATCTTCTTTTGAAAGGAATTCACCATCTTGACGTGCGCGTACAATATTTAGCGCAACGTTCGTTCCAAGTCCAGGGATTGAATTGAATGGCGGAATTAATCCGTCTCCATCAATGATAAACTCTGTTGCACTTGAGCGGTAGAGGTCAACTTTTTTGAAATGATAGCCTCTTTCGCACATTTCAAGTGCAAGCTCTAGTACAGTTAATAGGTTCTTTTCTTTCGGTGATGCATCTAGACCTTTTGAGTTAATATCGTCCATGACAGCTCGAATCGCATTCGATCCTTTTGTCATAGTTTCGATATCAAAGTCATCCGCACGAACGGTAAAGTAAGCCGCGTAGTACAGAAGTGCATGATGCACCTTGAAGTAAGCTATCCGAACAGCCATTAATACATAGGCAGCCGCGTGGGCTTTAGGGAACATGTATTTGATCTTTTTACAAGAAGCAATATACCAATTCGGTACATGATTATTCTTCATTTCTTCTTCCCATTCAGGAGGAAGTCCCTTCCCTTTACGAACAGATTCCATGATTTTAAAGGCAAGTGATGGGTCTAACCCTTGATAGATGAGATAGACCATAATATCGTCACGGCAGCCAATCACTTCGCTTAGTTCACACGTTTTATTATGTATGAGCTCTTGCGCGTTTCCGAGCCATACATCTGTACCGTGTGATAGACCAGAGATCTGAACGAGCTCTGAGAAGGTTGTTGGTTTCGTATCCTCAAGCATTTGCCGAACAAATCTTGTCCCAAACTCTGGGATTCCGAGTGTTCCTGTTTTACAGCCAATTTGCTCTTCTGTTACACCAAGAGGCTCCGTCCCTTGGAAGATTTTCATGACTTCAGGGTCGTCTGTCGGAATGGTTTTAGGATCGATTCCGCTTAAGTCCTGAAGCATACGAATGACCGTAGGATCATCGTGCCCAAGTATATCTAACTTCAGCAAGTTATCATGGATCGAATGGAAATCAAAATGCGTCGTTTTCCATTCGGATCCTGTCGCATCAGCTGGATATTGAATAGGTGAGAAATCGTAAATGTCCATATAATCCGGCACAACGATAATACCACCTGGATGCTGGCCCGTTGTCCGTTTTACCCCTGTACATCCTTGCACAAGCCGGTCGATTTCTGCGCCTCTCATATGAAGATTATGATCTCCTGCATAGCCTTTCACGTAACCATATGCCGTTTTTTCTGCAACGGTACCGATTGTGCCTGCGCGGTATACATACTCTTCACCGAACAGCTCTTTTGTATAGTTATGCGCATGCGGCTGATATTCCCCGGAGAAGTTCAAGTCGATATCAGGGACTTTATCTCCTTTAAAACCTAAGAACGTTTCAAACGGAATATCATGTCCGTCTTTTTTATACGGCGCACCACATTCTGGACAGTCTTTATCAGGAAGGTCAAAACCTGAACCAACAGATCCGTCATTAAAGAACTCAGAGTGCTTACAACTTGGGCATACATAATGCGGTGCGAGTGGGTTCACTTCTGTAATTTCTGTTAATGTCGCAACAAGGGATGATCCGACAGATCCCCTTGAACCAACTAGATAACCGTCATCTAGTGATTTCTTTACGAGCTTATGAGAGATTAAATAAATGACGGCGAAGCCATGACCAATAATACTTTTTAATTCCTTCTCAATACGGTCTTCTACGATTTTCGGTAATTCATCTCCGTAGATGCTGCGCGCCATTTGATAGCTCATTTCCCGTATTTCTTCATCTGCACCTTCAATTTTTGGTGTATAAAGATCATCTTTGATTGGTTTAATGCTTTCGACCATCTCAGATACTTTTTTCGTATTCGTCACGACGATCTCTTTTGCTTTCTCGTCTCCTAGGAAAGAGAACGCTTCTAGCATTTCATCTGTCGTTCTAAAATGAACTTTTGGCAGTTCATGACGATTAAGCGGATTCGCACCACCCTGTGATGAAATTAATATTTTTCGATAAATTTTGTCTTCTGGATGCAGGTAGTGCACATTCCCAGTCGCCACCACAGGTTTATTCAGCTTTTCACCAAGCTTCACAATATTTGTGATAATTTCTTTTAATGCACGTTCATCTCGAACAAGCTCTAGCTGTAGTAAATGCTGATACACTTCTGGCGGATGAACCTCTAAATAGTCATAAAATGCTGCAATGTCTTCCACCTCATCAGGTGACTTTTGCATCATTCCTTCAAAAACTTCACCCTTATCGCAAGCCGACCCAACAATCAAACCTTCTCGATATTTCTCAAGCTGTGAGCGCGGTATGCGAGGCACCCTATAGAAATAATGAATATGAGAAAGTGAAACAAGCTTGAATAAATTTTTGAGTCCCGTCTCATTTTGCGCAATCACTGTCGCATGGTAAGGACGTGAGCGCTGGTAAGCATTGGACTGACCCATGTTCTCATTCAGTTGATCATGGTAGGCAATCTCTTTTTCAGCCGCATCTTTTAGCATCTTCAGCATCAGGTAGCCTGTCGCTTCTGCATCATAAATGGCGCGGTGATGCTGCGTAAGTTCAATATCAAACTTTTTACAAAGTGTATTCAACCGGTGATTTTTAAATTCCGGGTAAAGGAATCGGCCGAGTTCAAGTGTATCAATGACAGGATTTGATGCTTTATCTGTTTTTAACAGGCGTTTATACGCTGCATTTAAAAAGCCCATATCAAAGCTCGCATTGTGCGCAACAAGGATATCTTGTCCAATCCACTCTTTGAAATCCCGAACAACATCGACAACATCTGGTGCGTCTCTGACCATGTCATCGGTAATACCGGTTAATTCAATGGTTGTTGCTGATAACGGGTGATGAGGATTTGCAAATGCCTCAAAGCGATCAATAATTTCCCCGCCTTTGATTTTCACTGCTGCAAGCTCAATGATCGTGTCATAAACAGCAGAAAGCCCGGTTGTCTCTACGTCAAATACGACAAACGTCGCATCCTCTAACAAGCGGTGCTCTGGGTTATATGCAATCGGCACCCCATCATCGACTAAGTTGATTTCCACACCGTACATCATTTTGATGCCATGCTTTTTACTGGCTGCATACGCATCTGGAAAGGACTGCACAACGGCGTGATCTGTCAGGGCAATCGCTTCATGTCCCCATTTTTTTGCTTGTTCAACAAGCCTGCCGATGCCAGTGACAGCATCCATTTGACTCATAGGGGAATGCAAATGAAGCTCGATACGCTTTTCACCCTCAGGTGCTGTATCTTCTTTCAGCTGAGGTTTCATTTCATTGACATCATTGGCGATCATGACAAGATCTCTGACAAACGTATCGTTTTGAATGCTTCCTCTTGCTTTCACCCACATCCCTTTTTTCAAGGATTTCATGAGCTGGGCATCTTCTTTTTCTCTCGCAAACATTTTGATCAAAATACTGTTTGTATAGTCCGTGATCTTAAAGATACAAAGCGTTCTGCCGCTTTTCAATTCACGCGTTTCTGCATCAAACACGTAGCCTTGGACGGTGATTCTTCTTTCCTCGTCCATAATACTATCTAGCGTACGAATTTCTTCATTGTCTTTGATTTGATAACCAATCATAAGAGGGCCGGATGGCGCTTCCTCCTGATCCTCACTTTCTTTCTTCTCCATCTCAGTGAGGGCTTGCATGGCTCTTTCTTGGTCTTCAGCGAGCTTTTGTTCTCTGAACTTCTGAATCTCTTGATCTGATACGAAAATTTCTGTATCAAATTGCAGCTCAGGAAAACCAACTTGTTTAAATGCAGCCTGGAGCATTGGGCTATACTTCTTCTTGATCGCCAAAGCCTCTGTTTCGCTTTTCGTTTTGATGATGATTTTATGCCCAGACAGCGCCGGTTTTTGCTGTTGAAGCAAGCTGATGATTGGGGGAGAAATTCCTTGAAGCTCTTCCACACAATGTGACCAATACGATTGCACGAGCTCCTCAGATATGTGCGGATCATTGACTTCAATCGTACAAGTGACTTGTGCAATATGAGAAAATGCATTTGTCAGCCTGCTCAGAAACATTGCATATACCTTGTAAGGCAGAAGTGCCTTAAATTTAAAAAGGAAATGCCACGTTTTCGTCGCCTTATGCACCGTCAATTTGACGATTTCACCTTCTTCAAAGTAACGACTGAGGTCATCATCTGTCATTTGAATCTGATTGAGTAATATATGAAATTGCCGTCGGGTGATCGGTAATTGTTCATCCAAGACAGGACCCTCCTTTTGTAAATCAGAAAGGTACCTCTTTTCTACAGGAGGTACCTTCATTTTTTTGTTCGTTTTATGCTTGGCGTATAAATGAAATCAGTTCATCAACAGATACTTCATGTGATTCACCTGATTTTCTAAACTTCACTTCTACAATACCTTCTTCTGAACGTTTCCCGCAGCTAATGCGAACTGGCAGGCCAATTAAGTCACTGTCTGCAAATTTCACTCCTGCACGCTCCCGGCGGTCGTCAAAAAGTACGTCAAAGCCCTCATCTTCTAAGCGCTCGTATAACGTTTCAGCCAGTTCTTTTTGTGCATCATTTTTCATATTTAATGCAAGGAGATGAAGGTCATATGGTGCAACTGTTTCCGGCCAGATAATGCCTTTATCATCATGATGCTGTTCAACAATAGCTGAAAGGGTTCTAGAGATACCAATGCCATAGCAGCCCATGATCATTGGCTGCGCACGTCCATTTTCATCGAGGTACGTTGCATCCATGGCCTCAGAATAACGTGTGCCCAGCTTAAAGACTTGTCCTACTTCAATTCCTTTTGCAAATTGGATTGTGCCTTCTCCATCTGGAGAAACGTCTCCTTCTTGAATTAAGCGAAGGTCGGTGAATTCTTTCACTGTCACATCACGTGCAGGGTTGACATTGACATAGTGATAATCAGATTCGTTTGCACCTGCAACTGCATTTGCCATTCCTTTTACAGCGAGGTCTGCATAAATATCGACTTCTGCTTCTAGCTTAACAGGTCCAACAAATCCAGGCTCTGTTCCAATGACTTCTAGCACTTCTTCGCGTGAAGCAAGCTCTACAAGCTGTGCTCCTACCAAGTTCTTTACTTTCACATCATTTACTTCGTGATCACCTCTAGTGAGGACAAGAACATACGCCTCGTCTGCTTTAAACAAAACAGACTTGATACATGCCGATGGGTCTACTTCTAAGAATGCAGCCACGTCTTGAATCGTTTTTACTTGGGGCGTGTGTACTTTTTCAAGTTCTTTAAAGTCCGCAGGATTTGCTTCTTTTCCTTGATACACAGCCTCAGCCATTTCAATGTTCGCTGCATAAGAAGAAGTATCAGAATAAGCGATTGTATCTTCTCCTACTTCTGACAGCGCCATGAACTCATGAGTATCTTTTCCTCCCATTGCACCAGAATCTGCAATGACTGGTCTAAAATTAAGACCCACTTTGGAGAACACATTAGAGTAAGCCGTAAACATTTTGTTGTATGTGTCATCAAGACTTTCCGGTGAAGAGTGGAATGAGTAAGCATCCTTCATAATAAATTCACGTCCTCGCAGTAAACCAAAGCGAGGTCTTTGTTCATCGCGGAATTTTGATTGAATTTGATAAAGAGTCAAAGGAAGCTTCTTATACGATTTCACTTCACTGCGTACTAGTGATGTGATCACTTCTTCGTGCGTTGGGCCAAGCGCGAACTCGCGGCCATGACGATCTTTCATACGCATGAGTTCTGGACCGTATGTATACCATCTTCCTGACTCTTGCCACATTTCTGCTTGCTGCAACACTGGCATTAACAGCTCAGCTGCTCCTGCCTTTTCCATTTCCTTGCGAACAATGGTTTGAATATGCTGGATGACTTTATGAGCCAGCGGCAGGTAGTGATAGATTCCACTTGTATTTTGTCTAATGAATCCAGCTCTTACTAATAGCTGATGACTTTTTGCTTCAGCATCTGCTGGCACCTCTCGAAGAGTTGGAATGAAAGTCAGGGATTGTCTCATGTCGTTACACCTCATTTATTAAATAGAACTTCTCACAAAAACTCTTGTTTCCCAAGATGAGAAACAAGAGACATTGGTTTTTATAAAAATAATCGCTGGATGTCATTCCACGTAACCACTAGCATTAACAGCATGAGGAAAGCAACACCGATGAAGACAACAAGTGCTTCTTTCTCACGATTAATTGGTTTACCGCGAATGGCTTCAACAAATAAGAAAAGTAAACGCCCTCCGTCTAATGCAGGAATCGGTAATAAATTGACGATTCCTAAGTTGATGCTGAGGAACGCCGCAAACTGCATTAATGTTAACACACCTTGTTTGGCTACTTCTCCTGTCATGTCATAGATCCCGACAGGACCTGCCAGCATATCTAATGAAAATTGTCCTGTGACAATTTTTTGCAAGTTCGTTAAGATCAGACCTGCCGTTGATATCACAGTCGTTCCTGAAGATGAAATGACTTTTAGAAATCCATTTTCTGTTGGCGGATATGATCCAAAACGGCCAATGTTTTTCCCGTCTGCTTTCACAGCTTCTGGTACAACCTGCACGGTGCTTTCTTTGCCGTCTCGGTCAATGACGACATTCATTTTTTTCTCGGGGTTTTTTTGAACCGTTTGAACCACGTCTGTCCAAGAATTCATTTTATCCCCATTAATCGAAACGATTTCATCCCCCTGCATGAGACCAGCTTGCGCCGCTCGGCCATCTTTCGTGAGCTTACCGAGCACAGGATCATCTACGGTTACACCTTGAATAAAACCTAAAGCGACTAATATCACGTATGCCAGGATAAAGTTCATGATCGGTCCAGCTGCGATAGCTTTAATACGCTGCCATACCGTTTTTGAACCAAATTGACGATTGTATGGTGCGATTTGAATTTCTTCACCATCTGCAATATAGAAGCTTGTTTGACTTACATTGTAACCAGTCAGAATATCTTCATTTCCAGCTTCATATCCTGAGATTCTCATGGCATGATCTAAATCTATCTGCTCGACCTCGATGACAAGTGCATCAGGATATTTCTCTTTATCATTTAAAATGATTTTTTCTACTTCATTTTGCTCGTTGAATAAGAGCCCCACTGTATGACCTGGTTTAATTTCAATGACTTCAGGGTCCTCTCCAGCCATTTTGACAAATCCACCGATAGGTAGAAGTCTAATGGTATAAACGGTTTCTTTTCGTTTAAAGGAGAAAATCTTCGGCCCAAAACCAATTGCGAACTCGCGGCATAAAATACCCGCGCGCTGCGCCATAATTAAATGGCCAAGCTCGTGGAAAAAAACGAGCGTTCCAAAAATAATAATAAACGCAATCACTGTATTCACGAACATACCACCTTATGTGAGGATTGATTGAACAAAGTCTCGTGTATCTTTGTCCACTTCATGGATATCTTGCAAACTAGGTTTTGAAATCACATGATGTCTCATTAGTGCCTTTTCAATCAATTCTTCAATTTGCAGGAACGTCACTTTGCCTTTTAGAAATGCATCCACGGCGATTTCATTTGCTGCATTGAGCACAGCAGGCATTGTCCCTCCTATTTTACCTGATTCATAAGCAAAATGTAAGCAGCGATACCTGTCAAAATCCGCTTTTTGGAAATTCAATTGTCCAATCTCCCAAAGGTTCAATGATTTCGCTTCTTTTAATGGCGCCCTGTCAGGGTAAGTGAGTGCATATTGAATGGGCACTCTCATATCAGGTGTACCTAACTGAGCCATGACGCTTTTGTCGTGAAATTCCACCATCGAATGGATGATGCTCTCTTTATGTAACAGCACATCAATTTGATCATATGGTATATCAAACAACCAATGCGCCTCGATCACCTCGAGCCCTTTATTCATCATGGTCGCTGAATCAATTGTAATTTTTGCTCCCATTGACCAGTTTGGATGATTCAGCGCTTCTTCAACCGTAACACCTTCAAGTTCAGTTCGTTTTTTATCTCGGAAACTACCACCTGAAGCTGTCACGATTAAGCGTTCAATGTTTTTAGCTTGTTCACCTTGCAGGCATTGGAAAATAGCGGAGTGCTCACTATCGACAGGAAGTAAAGGTACATCATATTTTTTGGCGTACTCTTTTACTATATGACCAGCTGTCACAAGTGTTTCCTTATTTGCGAGTGCAATCGTCTTTTTTTGTTCAATGGCCTTTAATGTTGGAACAAGCCCAACACTTCCTACAAGTGCATTGACCACAACGTCCACTGCATCATAGGTCGCTGCCTCGATGTTGGCTTCATCACCTGCAGCCATCTTGACATCGTATTCAAATGAATGACTTTTTAGCGTGCGATAGGTCTCTTCGTCTAAACACCCGACGAATTCAGGCTGAAAATGCTCAATGATGGGAATAGCCTTGTCTACATTTCTGCCAAACGTCATGGCTTTCAGCTTAAATTTGTCTTGGTGCTGCCTGATCACATCTAATGTTTGTTCTCCAATTGATCCTGTTGCGCCTAATAGCGAAATATATTTCAAATTGCCACTCCTTCTCTCGTTCAATAAGTTTCTATGAGGTTAGCTAGCAAACGTGGCCAGCAATAAATATAAAAACGGCAGAACGAATAAAAAGCTGTCAAACCTGTCTAAAATCCCGCCATGGCCAGGGAGTATTGTCCCTGAATCCTTCACATGATAATGACGCTTTAAAGCAGATTCCACAAGGTCGCCAAGTTGTCCAAAAATACTTAACAAAAGGGTAATAAACATAACAAGCAGATATGATGGCAAAAATCCTGTAACCGCCTGAAACACAAGTGACAACACGACCGCTGTGACGATTCCACCGATAAATCCTTCTACTGTTTTGTTTGGGCTGATCTCAGGCCAAAGCTTTCGTTTCCCCATAGATTTCCCAATAAAATAGGCACCTGAGTCAGTGGACCAAATAATCACGGCTGCGAAGAAAATCGCACTCATGCCATATAAGCCTCTAATTTGGATAAAATAATAGAAACTGACGCCAATATATAATGTGGCTAATATAACAAAAGCAACCTCATCGAATGTGAAAGAGTTTTTGCTCAAAACTGTATAAGTTAAAAGTATTAAGATTGCAAATAAAGCAATCTGCATTTTTGATGCGTCTACGTTTGGGAAGAAGCTATTCTCTCCGCCCATTAAAAGCCAAAGCAATATTAAGCTGACAATACCAGGAAAGCTGAAAATCGAAATCTTTTTCATTCTCAGAAGCTCAAAGAGAGCGACACTTCCCATTAAATAAATCAGCAGGGTAAATGGCATCTGTCCATAAATAACAGCAAGTAAAAACACTGCAGCTGCCAACACACCCGTCAAAATTCTTTGTTTCATCTGCACCACCCTCTAAATTCCACCGAACCTCCGGCCGCGGCGCTGGTACTCTCCGATAGCGCCTATAAGATGCTCATCAGAAAAGTCAGGCCAAAGCACATCCGTAAAGACAAACTCGCTGTACGCAATTTGCCAAAGCATAAAGTTGCTTAATCTAATTTCTCCACTCGTGCGAATAAGCAAATCCGGATCTTGAAGAGATTCTGTCATTAAATAAGCTGAAAACATCTCTTCTGTGATGTCTTCTGCTCTAAGCTTACCTTCTTTGACTTTTTCAGAAATTTGTCTGCATGCTGAGACGATTTCTGTTCGCCCTCCATAATTGAGCGCAAAGTTTAAAACGAGTCCGTCGTTATTCGCCGTACTCTTCTCTGCGTTCTCTACCGCTCTTTTTGTATGCTGCGGGAGGCCGTCTGGATCACCTGTTAAACGTACACGAACATTTTCCTCGATGAGTTCAGGCAGATAGATGTTTAAAAATTCTTCAGGAAGCTTCATTAAAAAGTCTACTTCTAGTTTTGGACGTTTCCAATTTTCCGTAGAGAAAGCATACAAAGTCAGCACTTTGACATTCAACTCATTTGCAAGCTTTGTCATGCGCTTGACGACTTTCATTCCTTCATGATGTCCTGCTACCCGTGGAAGAGCGCGTTTTTTCGCCCATCTTCCGTTCCCATCCATGATAATGGCGATATGTTCAGGAATTTCTCCATTTACTATGTCTTCTTTTGTCAGGCTTTCTAAGTTGGAAGCTGCTGTTTGCTGATTCTTCCAATTTTTGAGTATATTGAGCATGAGATTCCTCCATCACCCAAAAAGGTTGCGTTCCCGCTAATAATATAGTCATCAACAGTATTAACAAAAAAACCCCCTGTAAACATGAAGAGGGTCTTTTCACTATTATCTATTGTACATAGTTTTTTCTTAAACTTCCATGATTTCTTTTTCTTTATCTTTCGTCACGTCATCAATTTTAGCGACATATTCATCTGTCAATTTTTGAACATCCTCTGTAGATGATCTTAATTCATCTTCAGTGATCTCCCCATTTTTCTCTAGCTTTTTCAGATCATCGTTTGCATCACGACGAACGTTACGAACAGCTACTTTTGCTTCTTCTGAGTATTTTCTTACAACTTTCACAAGCTCTTTACGTCTTTCTTCTGTTAGCGCAGGGATCGCAATGCGGATCACATTTCCGTCACTTGTTGGCGTGATGCCAAGATCAGACTTTTGGATCGCTTTTTCGATATCACCGATCGCTGTTTTATCGTAAGGTGTGATAATCAGCATACGTGCTTCTGGCACTGTAATTGACGCAATTTGGTTGAGTGGTGTTTGTGCACCGTAATAATCAACTGTCACTTTATCTAGTAGTGAAGCATTTGCTCTACCAGCGCGAACAGTTGCTAGTTCACGTCCGTATGCTTGAACGGCTTTTTCCATTTTTTCTTTTGTTTGGTTCAACACTTCTTTTGACACGTTATTTCCCCCTCACGATCGTTCCGATTGATTCGCCATTTACGGCACGTTTAATATTTCCTTCTTCCATAATGGAGAATACGATTAATGGAATGTCATTGTCCATACATAATGAGGACGCAGTAGAATCCATTACAGCAAGCCCTTCTTTTAGTACATCAAGATATGAAAGCTTATCATATTTTACTGCATCCGCATCTGTACGAGGATCAGCACTGTAGACACCATCTACATTATTTTTCGCCATTAAAATGACATCTGCTTCAATTTCTGCTGCACGAAGTGCTGCAGTTGTATCTGTAGAGAAATAAGGGTTACCAGTACCTGCAGCAAAAATCACGACACGTTTCTTTTCAAGGTGACGGATCGCTTTTCTTCTTATGTATGGCTCTGCAACCTGTCTCATTTCGATAGAGGTTTGCACTCTAGACTGAATGCCAAGCGTTTCTAGGCTGTCCTGTAATGCCAGTGAATTCATCACTGTTGCAAGCATGCCCATGTAGTCTGCTGTTGCCCGGTCCATTCCTAAGTCACTGCCTGTCTTACCGCGCCAAAGGTTTCCTCCGCCTACAACGACTGCAACTTCAACATCAAGTTCTGCAATTTCTTTTACTTGCTTTGCAATTGAATGAATGACAGTTGGGTTAATTCCATTTCCAGCATCACCTGCTAGTGCTTCGCCACTTAGCTTCAGTACAATGCGATTATATTTCGGTTTGCTCATGATAACCTCCAAGTGTAAACTATACCGTCTCTTATTATGCGTAAGAAACTGCCTTTTGTAAATCAATATCCTCTAAAAAATAGGGAACACAGTGCTTGTGCTCCCTAAAAAAGCCCCAGAGAGCTTTTCAAACATTATTTTTTCACTTGGCTCATCACTTCTTCAGCAAAGTTTTCTTGACGCTTTTCAATACCTTCGCCCACTTCATAGCGAACATAAGTTTGAACAGTTGCGTTTTTCGCACCTACAACTTGTTTCACTTTTTCATCTGGGTTTTTAACGAACGCTTGGTCAAGTAAGCAAATTTCTTCGAAGAATTTGTTTAGACGGCCTTCTACCATTTTAGCTACGATGTTTTCAGGCTTTCCTTCTTGAAGCGCTTGTTGCGTTAATACTTCACGCTCACGGTTTGCTTCTTCTTCTGACACCTGGTCACGAGAAATGTATTTAGGATTGACAGCAGCGACGTGCATTGCAATGTCTCTTGCAAGCTCTTCATCAGTTGTTCCGTTAAGAACCGCTAATACACCGATGCGTCCGCCCATGTGCAAGTAAGAACCGAATGCTGCGTTATCTTCTTTCGTGATGACAGAGAAACGACGTAGAGTGATTTTCTCTCCGATTTTCGCAATTGCAGATGTGATATGCTCTTCAACTGTTGAACCGTTTTCCATTTTAGAAGCATGAGCTTCTTCAATTGTTGCAGGTTTAGCAGCAAGTAAATGATCAGCAAGTTCGTTAAGAAGTGCTTGGAATCCTTCGTTTTTCGCAACGAAATCAGTCTCAGAGTTCACTTCTATGATAACGCCTGTGTTGCCGTCAGTTTTGATAAGAGTTAATCCTTCTGCCGCAATACGGTCTGCTTTTTTCGCAGCTTTTGCGATTCCTTTTTCTCTTAGAAGATCAATTGCTTTTTCGATGTCACCATCAGTTTCTGTTAACGCTTTTTTACAATCCATCATACCTGCACCAGTTTTTTGACGCAGTTCTTTTACTAATTGAGCAGTAATTGCCATTTTACATTTCCTCCTTCTATGTTAAAACACGGATTACTAGGTGAAAAAAAGGTGATAAAAGGCATTTCCCTCTTATCACCTTTTGAATAGGTTACGCAGTTGTTGTTTCAGATTCTGTCGTTTCTTCTACAACAGCTTCTTCTTCGCCTTGTTTAGACTCAAGAATCGCATCTGCCATTTTAGCAGTTAGAAGTTTTACAGCACGGATTGCATCATCGTTTGCAGGGATCACAACATCAATTTCGTCTGGATCACAGTTTGTGTCAACGATACCGATGATTGGGATATTCAGTTTACGAGCTTCTGCAACTGCAATACGCTCTTTACGAGGATCGATAATGAAAAGTGCATCCGGAAGACCCTTCATGTCTTTGATTCCGCCTAAGAATTTTTCAAGACGCTCTAATTCTTTTTTCAGTTGAACGACTTCTTTCTTAGGAAGAACTTCGAAAGTACCGTTTTCTTGCATTTTTTCAATATCTTTCAAACGCTTGATACGTTTTTGGATTGTTTCAAAGTTTGTTAAAGTTCCACCAAGCCAGCGTTGGTTTACATAGAACATACCAGAACGGATTGCTTCTTCTTTCACTGAATCTTGTGCTTGTTTTTTCGTACCAACGAAAAGGATTTTTCCTCCGTCAGCAGCAAGGTTTTTCGTGAAGTTGTAAGCTTCCTCTACTTTTTTCACCGTTTTTTGAAGATCGATGATGTAGATACCGTTACGCTCTGTAAAGATGTAACGCTTCATTTTTGGGTTCCAACGGCGAGTTTGGTGACCGAAGTGAACACCAGCTTCTAGCAATTGTTTCATAGAAATAACTGACATTTTGTTGCCTCCTAATATAATGGTTTTTTTTCCTCCGCTTAAGTCATGTTCACATAAAACTGCGCCATGCAGCACCTTCATCTGAATCATCAAGCGTGTGTATTTAACACCAAGAAATAATATAACACATGATGGACTGACAATCAAGAATCCTTTACAGCTTTCCGCTAAATTTTAATAAAAGCTCGATTTCTGTCTTACCAGTTTTCAATTCTTTCGCTATTTCTTCTAGTGATCGCCCTTGATCATATAAGGCCTTTACTTGATCTTGAAATGTTTCTTCTATTTCATTTTCAGAAGGCTCAGGAGCTTCTGTTTCAAGATTTGGAACGGGTTCGTTTACCTTCTCTTCCTGCACCTCAACCTCGCTAAGGAGAGCCGACAGGTGCTCTGGTACTGGATCTTCACTTTCTACCGATTGCTGGGATTCAGTTGGTGGTTGTGGTTGCTTTGGTGTCTGAAGATCCGATTTCAGCTCTTCAGCAAAAAAATCAGGGGAAGCGGCTGCAGCTTTTGATAGTTTGTCATTCTCTTCTTTGACTTCCATCAAAAATGCAGCCAGGGTATTTTCCGTTTCTTCTAAAAGCTCTCGCTGCTTTTGTTCAGTTGCCTTCAGCGAATTCATTCTTGTGTATAAAATGATCACAAAATAAATAAGTGCAGCATGAAGCATAAAGCTAATCAGCCATAACATATTTTTTCACTCACTAACTCTTTAAGATTGAATGGCTTTATCAAGCAGATGCTTAAGCTTGAACAATGCCTTCGAATGAATTTGTGAAATGCGCGAGGTGGATAAATTAAGCACTTGACCGATTTCTGTTAATGTCAGTTCTTCTTTATAGAAAAGACTGATCACAAGCTTTTCTTTTTCCGAAAGCTCAGTAATTTTTTCAGCAAGCTGTTCAATTAATTCATCTTTCAGCATTTTCTCCTCAGGTGTCACAGACTTTTCGTCGCGAATCATGACTTGGACGTTTTCACCGTCTTCTTGATCATGCAGCTTCTCGTCGATTGAGAGCAAATTCGCAAAGAAACCTTCATTCATCGTTGTGACAACATCCTGTTCGCTCATGCCGAGTTCCTCGGCAACCTCTGTCGGTGTCACATTTCGCAAATAACGCTGTTCAAGTTTTTCAATTGCCGCTTCTACTTTTTTTGTTTTTTCTCTTGATGTACGAGGCAGCCAGTCCTCTTTACGAAGACCGTCGATGATGGCCCCGCGGATTCTGAAGGATGCATATGTATCAAACTTCAGATCTCTTCCGGGGTCAAATTTTTCAAGGGCATCATATAAACCGAGCATCCCTAGACTGATCAAGTCTTCTTTATGCACTGACTTCGGGAGACCGATGGAAATTCTTCCAACATGATATGTGACGAGCGGCATATAGCGGCGCATAAGATCATCTCCAGCAGCTGGGTCTTTCCACTCTTTCCATCTAGCCCATAGCGCCTGATCTTCGTAATTTAAGGATTGCATCTTTCTCCCCCTATACTTCCTTAGTTATATCTTCATAATGCCATGCTTCACAGTGCGGATCTCAAGCTCTGTCGTAAGCGGATCGAATTCAATCGTACGCCCATTGTTCCCGCCCGTGTCCTCACTAATGATCGGGATATGATGAAGAGACAGATGTTCTTTAACAGCTGATACGTTTCTAGGTCCAATTCTCATCAGGTCATTGGTTGACTTAAACTTAAACATTTCTGCGCCACCAGCAAGTTTCGCCTTTAGCGCATGTTTGCGCGCTCCTTCTTTTAGGAGCAGATCAATTGTATGCTTGACACCTGTATCTGCATATTTGGCCAAGTTCTCCACCGCCCCTTTTGCAAGGGATGAGTCTGGAAGCATGACATGGACAAGACCTGCCAGTTTTTTTTCTTTGTCAAACAGGACAAGCCCTACGCAAGAACCAAGACCGGATGTCCGAATGCGGTCCGGTGTTTTCACAAGCTGAACATCCGCTATACCAACCTTTACAACTGCCGGAATCTTCACGTTCATTATAGGTTACCTAATGCTTTGAACAGTTTGTCAAACGATTCAAAGTCTGGTAATAGAAACATATTTCCTTTCAGCTCTTGCTTATTTTGATCATCAAAAATAGATGTATCAATCACAATTGCCTGATCGCCGAGAGGACTGAACTGCATTAACCCTTCACTAATGACAGCACCGAACATATCAAGAGTGACATCTGGAACACTTGGGTAAAGCTTCAATTTTGTTAGATCGGCAAGGGCTGATAAATAAGAGCCTGCTAAAATATTTCCTAGCTCATGAAGTGCTGACGTCCCTAGCACGTGTTCATGAATGGTATCAATATCAAATGCCGGGTCCTGTACAAGCTCTCTTACAAATTGCTCTGCTTGCTCAAACGGCATAATGAAAAAGATGGAGCCGGATAAATCTCCTTCCATTCGCAGAAAAATGCTTGCAACTGGAAGATCTGCACCGCCAAAGAAATCCATTAGATCTTCAAACGAGAGAACTTTGACAAAAGGAACAGCCATATCTATTTTGCGATCTAATAGATTGGCAAGAGCAGACGCTGCATGGCCTGCTCCGATATTCCCAACCTCTCTTAATACATCTAACTGTTCATCTTTAATTCCACTGAAAATGTTCATTTCACATCCCCCTTAATGAACAGGTGCATCTTGAACGCTCTTATCGAGGACAGCACCAGCATGAATGATATTAAATAGACGCTGATCATGCTTAATGATACCAATCACCCATGATTGTCCTTCTTTTTCAGCTGAATCAGGAGAAGATTCTACTTCTTCCTGATGGACTGTAATGACATCATTTGCTTCATCAACAACCCAGCCGACTTCAATGTCACCAACCTGTACAATAATCATTCTAGTTTCATCTGTAATCTCGTTGTCAGTAGATCCAAGTCTAACTCTAAGGTCGATGACAGGTGTCACCACACCACGCAGATTAATGACGCCGCATATATAAGGGGCAACGCCAGGAATTCTTGTCGGCTGCTGCCATTTTTCAATGGACTTTACTTCTGATACTGAAATGGCGTATTCTTTTTTGTTTACGATAAACACAATCATCTTTTCGCCAGTTTTGATATCTGTACTCATTTCAGACCGCTCCTCTATTGTTTTTTACTTGATCAGTGCATTACAGTCAACGATGAGTGCAACCTGACCGTCACCTAGGATTGTTGCGCCCGATATCGCAAACACGTTTGGTAAATAATCTCCTAGTGATTTCAATACAACCTCTTGCTGACCAATGAATGAATCGACCACAAATGCTGTCAGCTTGTCTCCTTTACGAACAACGATGATGTGCAGTTCTTCCTCTAATTCATTCGCATTTGGTACGTGGAATTGTTTCTTCAGGTACACAACCGGTACGATAAATCCGCGGAAATCAATTACTTCACGATCATGCGTTTGAAGGATGTCGCTTTTCTTAATCACAGCCGTTTCAATAATAGAAGAAATCGGAATCGCAAATGTTTCCTCTTCCAGTTTCACAAGAAGAACGGAAATAATTGACAATGTAAGCGGAAGCTGGATAGAGAACAATGAGCCCTGTCCTTCTGTTGAGTTGATGCTCACAGAACCTCCCAATGATTCCAGCTTGTTTTTCACGACGTCAAGACCTACACCGCGGCCTGAGATGTCAGATATCTCATCAGCTGTAGAGAATCCTGCTGCAAAGATCAATGAATCAATTTGATGATCTTCAATGGTTTCTGCTTCTCTTTCTGTAATAACACCGCGCTCTAGTGCTTTTTCAAGCACCTTTTTACGGTTAATCCCACCACCGTCATCTTCTACTTCAATGAAGACGTGGTTTCCACTATGATAAGCCTTTAATAGAACGGTTCCTTTTTCTGGCTTGCCTTTTTTCACACGTTCTTCTGGCGATTCAATCCCGTGATCTAGACTGTTTCTGAGTAAGTGTAAGAGCGGATCTCCAATCTCGTCGATCACTGTTCGATCAAGCTCAGTATCAGCGCCTTCAATGATCAGTTCAATTTTTTTATTGAGCTCTTTCGTCAATTGACGAATCATACGCGGGAACCTGTTAAACACAGTTTCTACAGGTACCATTCTCATGTTCAGGATGATCGATTGCAGGTCGCCTGAAATACGTGTCATTCTTTCGACCGTATCAGTGAGTTCGTTATTTTCAAGCTCTTTGGCAATCTGTTCTAAACGTCCTCTATCAATAACCAGTTCTTCAAATAGATTCATAAGAGAATCCAGACGATCAATGTTGACACGAATCGTTTTCGTGCCGCCGGCAGCTGCACCGTTATTGCCATTTGCTTTTGGCGCATCGTTTGCTGACGCTTTAGCAGCAGGCACGGATACTTCTTCTTTTTTCTGTTCAGGTTTTGCTTCTAGTTTTTCAGCTGGGACAGCTTCTTCAAATGCGGAGCCTTCAGAGATCTCAACATTTTCAACCTCTGAGATCGCCATCACGATTTTCTTCACTTCGTCCATCGGCTGTTTAGATAGATAAGAAATACTGAATTCGGATTCGAAATCTTCTGATTCTAAAAGTTCTGCATTCGGAACCGTTTTGACGACCTCGCCTGCTTCATTGAGTCTTTCAAAAATCATATAGACACGAACTGCTTTTAATAAGCATGCTTCGCTTAATGTCACAGTCAGCTCATAGCATTTAAAGCCTTGTTCTCTTGCTTCATCAAGAACTGTTCGTTCAAATTCATTATAGTCTAAGTCGTTAGCGGCAGGAGCTGATGCATCAGCTGTCTCAACGCTAGAAGCAGCCTCCGCATGGCTTCCTGTCACGTCTAGCTTTTTACTAATCTCTGTGACATCACGTTTCCCGTCCCCGCCTTCTGCAATCGATTGAACCATTGCTTCAAGGTGGTCTAGTGCTTCAAACATCGTATCCATTGACTCAGGAGTAACAATCATTTGTTCATTTCTGATGGCATCAAACATGTTTTCTAAGTGATGCGTCAGCTGAGCCATATCAGCATAGCCCATCGTTGCACTCATGCCTTTCAATGTATGAGCCGCTCTGAAAATATCATTCACCAACTGCAGGTCGGTTGGGTTCTTTTCTAATTCGAGAAGTTTTTCATTACAAGTTTGTAAGTGTTCTCTGCTTTCATCTAAAAAGATATCTAAGTATTGGTTTACATCCAACGTGTTCACGCCCTCTCTTTTTTCATGGAGCTTATAATTGCATGTGCGATGTCATCCACATGCCTTGTTTCATGTGCAAGACCTGCTTTAATGACTGATTTAGGCATTCCGAAAACAACACATGATTCTTCTTTTTCTGCAATAACTTTTGTATGACCGCTTGCGACCATTTTTTTGACACCTTCTGTGCCGTCACTACCCATCCCCGTCATAATGACAGCAATTTTCTCGTAACCTTTTATGTTACTGATGGATTCAAATAAATAGTTAACAGAAGGTTTGTGCCGGCTGTCAGTGTCTTCTGGGGACAGCCTGATCACTAAAGACGCTCCTTGTTCATGAAGTGACATATTCATTCCACCAGGAGCTATGTAAGCCACTCCATTTTTAGCGATGTCTCCATCTTGTGCTTCTTTAATCGAAATTTGTGATAGCTGGTCTAACCTCGTAGCAAGTGATGCCGTAAATCCTGCCGGCATATGCTGCACTATCAAAATCGGCGCCTCTATGTCCTTTGGCAGCTTCGTGACGACTCGTTGAAGCGCCCTTGGCCCTCCCGTAGATGTTCCGATTGAAATAATCTTTCGAAGTGAGCCGCTTTTTACTTCTTGCAGACGGGGAACAGCCACTGGACTTGGCGGCTTCATGACAGGCTTAGGAGAAACCTGTTTCTCAGTGCGTTTCCTAGACAGGCCTGCTGCAAGTACCCGCTCTACAATTTGACCTCTTACTTTGTGTAAATCGAGCGAAATACTTCCTGAAGGCTTTGTCACGAAGTCAAAAGCACCGAGTTCTAAGCAATGGATGGTTAAGTCCTTCCCTTGCTTTGTCTGGCTTGACACCATAATCACGGCAAGGTCGTGTTCAGCCAGAATTTGTTTTAATGCTTCTGTTCCATTTAAAACAGGCATTTCCACATCTAATGTGACAACATCTGGATTCAATTCCTTGATCCGTTTTAAGGCATCTTCCCCATTTCGCGCCGTTCCGACGACTTCAATTCCTTGCTCGGCACTTAGGAAATCACTAATGAGCTTTCGCATAAAGGCCGAGTCATCTACTACAAGCACTCTAATCATGAGTCCACCTTCCTCCTTCTAAAAAAAGAGGACAACTTATCTATAAACGTATGCTGCTCTCTCCGTGCCTCTCTTATCTGCTGATGATACAGTGTTTCTGCCAGCATTTTAATTGTTTTACTCAGCCTTGAATGAGGCTGCTTGATATAAAACGGAATTTGTTCCGCTACTGCTTTAGGAACCGCAGGATCATCAGGCACAGCACCAGCAAACACAAGCTTTCTGTGTAGAAATGATGTAACCACTCCTGCTAATTTCCGGTAGGTTTCAGAACCTTCTGACGGGGTTTTACACCGGTTAACAATGATTTGCACTGACTGCTCAAACTGATGAATGGCTAAGTGTTTAATCGCGCTGTAGGCATCCATGATGGATGTTGGTTCTGGTGTTGTCACGACCACTACTTCTCCTGCCGATAAGACAAAAGGCAGTTGATCTTTTGACAAGCCTGCACCCATATCAAAGAATATACAATCGAAATCACGCATCATTCTCTCCATCTCCTCCAGAAAGAATGACCATTGGTCTTTATCTAAAGAAAACAGCTGTTCAAGTCCACTTCCGCCAGAAATGTAATAAAGATTGTCAGTTCCTTTTGTCATGGCCGCTTGGAAAGATTTCTTCCTGACGAGAACATCTAATATAGAGCTAGTCGATGTTTTCCCTAATAAAATATCAATATTCCCCATGCCAAAATCAAGGTCGATGACTAACACTCGCTTGCCTGCACTAGCAATAGACAGTGCCATGTTCAGCGTCAAATTCGATTTGCCTACTCCGCCTTTACCGCTCATGACTGCAATGGTTTTTGCCTGTCCGCTTACGCTAAGAGGGGCCAGTGTTATCGTTTGACTCTGTTGAACAAGTTTTCTTAGACCTTCCGCTTGGTCAGGCTTCATCATTGTAAGACCATCCTTGTTAATTCAAGAGGAGAGCCCTCAAGAATATCCTCAGGTACATTTTGACCATTTGTTAAAAAGCCGAGCCCAATTTGGGATTCTGCAATGATTTGAAAGATCGTTCCCATCGTGTCTGTTTCATCTACTTTTGTAAAAATGAATTGATGAATTGGAACATGTTCAAAACGTTTGACCATGGCGTTCATGTCCTGATACTTCGACGTCGCACTCATGACGAGGAAACTTTGAATGCTTTTATCAAAAGGAATAATATCTGTCAGCTCTTTGATATACGCTTCTTCTTTAAAGTTACGGCCTGCTGTGTCTATGAAAATATGATCATAATCTTTAAAGGTCTGCTGCGCTTTCACAAAATCCTCTCTTGAATAGCAAACCTCAAGCGGCGCATTCAGCAGTTCAGCATATGTTTTCAGTTGTTCGATCGCTGCAATTCGGTACGTATCCGTTGTAATAAAAGCGATGTTCTTTTGCTGTTGAATAGCCGTTTTGGCAGCCAGCTTTGCAATCGTTGTCGTTTTACCAGCGCCCGTTGAACCAAACAGCACAATATATTTCGAACGAATCATCGGCTCATCAGAGGTGTGAGCTGGCAGCATCTCTGTGAGCAGTTTTTCAAGTTCTTTTTTAATTTGATCTTCCTTGACAGCACCCTTCGTTAAAAGACCCTTTAAGCACTCATCTCGTATCGCATCATCAAGACCTTGATCCTTTAGCTTTCGATCGACTGCCATAAGAGAATCAGGTAAAATCCCAGCATGCCGCTCGTTTCTTGCATATTCTAAAGGCTGAGAATGAGGGGGAACTGCTTTGACTGCCTCAGGAGCAAAGGATGGCTCTTCGGGCTGCTTTTGAACCGGCTCCTTTTTCGGTAACACCGGGATAGGAGCCGGTGGGTTTAGGCCTTTACCAGCTCTTTCTTCAAAATCTTGATCCAGCACCGCAATCACTTCGACCATTTGTTGTTTTTTTAATCCGAACAGCTTTCGTTTGACAACGGTTTTCGAATTTAAAATGACGGCATCTTTCCCAAGCTGCTGCCTAATTTGAATCGTTGCCTCCTGCATAGAATTCGCTGTGATTTTTTTCATTTTCATTAGATATCCACCACTCCGATGCTCTGTACTTCCACATTTGCTTCTAGTTCGTTATATGATAGTACCGGTAATTCTGGAAAATATCTTTCTAACAACTGCTTGACGTACATTCTTATAGGAGGTGAGCATAATAGAACCGGCGTTTCCTGACGAAGCGAAAGCTGTTCAATTTCTCTAGCCACTGATTGAATCACACTTTCAGAGGACTCTGGATCTAATGATAAGTAGTTACCGTGCTCTGTCTGCTGTACGCTGTCAGCAATCACCTTTTCAACTCGGCCTGAGCATGTCACGACTTTCAATGATTCATTCTCTCTTGCATACTGTGCAGTAATCTGTCTTGCCAGTGCCTGTCTGACATACTCCGTTAACAAATCTGTATCAGTCGTTAATTTTCCATAGTCTGCAAGCGTCTCAAAAATGGTCACAAGGTTTCGAATAGAGACCTTTTCTTTCAACAGCTTTGCCAGTACCTTTTGGATATCACCGACTGCTAGCGGATTTGGTGTCACCTCATCCACTAAGACAGGATAACTTTCTTTAAGATGATCGATTAATTGCTTCGTTTCTTGGCGTCCGAGCAGTTCGTGTGTGTTTTGTCTAATCTTCTCTGTGATGTGAGTAGATACAACAGATGCCGGATCCACAACCGTATAGCCAAGCATTTCAGCCTGGTCTTTTTCTGCTTCTGATATCCATTTAGCCGGCAAGCCAAAGGATGGTTCGATCGTTTCAATTCCTTCAATCGGATCATCATCAGGCGTAGGGGACATCGCTAAGTAGTGATCAAGCAGCAGCTCACCTTTTGCCACTTCGTTCCCTTTAATTTTCAGCCGGTATTCATTTGGGTTAAGTGCAATGTTGTCTCGAATTCGGACAACTGGAATGACAAGGCCTAGCTCGAGGGCAAGCTGCCTTCGGATCATCACAATTCGATCTAGCAGGTCACCGCCCTGATTTGCATCAGCGAGCGGAATCAGACCATAGCCGAATTCAAATTCAATGGCATCCATTTGCAGAAGATGAATGACGCTTTCTGGACTTTTCATCTCTTCTACCTCAGCCTGTTCCTCCAGCACCTCTTCAATTTCTTCTTGATCCTGTTTGTTTTTCGACATCATGTATGCCCCGAGTGCAAGTAAACCTGCGATTGGTCCTGTCAAAAGTATGCCAATAGGAGTAAACAAACCAAGAAGGAAGATCGTGCCTGCTGTGACGTAAAGCATAGCTGGGAATGCAAAGAGCTGACTAGTAATGTCAGAACCAAGGTTTCCGTTAGAAGCAGCCCTCGTGACGACAATCCCTGTCGCTGTTGAAATGAGGAGTGCAGGAATTTGTGAAACAATCCCGTCCCCTACCGTTAATAGCGTAAAGTGGGAAGCTGATTCTTGAATCGACATTCCTTGCTGAAGCATCCCAATAATGATTCCAAAAATAATATTGATAATGACGATGATAATACCTGCGATGGCATCCCCTTTGACGAACTTACTTGCACCATCCATCGCACCATAAAAGTCTGCCTCTCTCGATACTTTTTCACGGCGATTTCTCGCTTCACTTTCAGTCAGCATTCCTGCATTTAAATCTGCGTCAATACTCATCTGTTTACCTGGCATCGCATCAAGTGTAAATCTTGCAGCAACCTCTGATACACGCTCAGCCCCTTTTGTGATGACAATAAACTGAATGATGATCAAGATAAGGAAGACAACCAGACCAACGAGTATATTTCCTCCAACAACAAATGAACCAAACGTTTCTACAACCTTTCCAGCATCTCCTGTTGATAGGATAGAACGTGTTGTAGAGATGTTAAGCCCTAAGCGAAACAGCGTTAAGAGCAAAAGCAATGATGGAAAAATCGAAAATTGAAGTGGTTCTTGCATGTTCATTGTGGTGAGAAGCACGATAAGCGCAAGAGAAATATTAATAATGATTAAAATACTTAATAGAATGGGCGGAAACGGTATGACCAGCATCGCCACAATTAAAATAACACTGAATAAAACAGATAAATCTCTTGCTGACATGCCTGTTCTCTCCTTTTAAAACCAAAAATTCATAAAATCTTTTGTTTCGTTTTATATACGTAAGCTAAAATTTCTGCGATGGCCTTAAAGTATTCTTCTGGCACCGCTTGATTAATATCGACCTGATCATATAGTGCACGAGCTAGCGGCCGGTTTTCTACGGTCATGATATCGTGCTCTTTCGCAATCGTTCTAATTTTCATAGCCAAAATATCTGTTCCCTTTGCCACAACAAAGGGCGCATCCATCTTTTCTTCGTCATATTTCAAGGCAATTGCGTAGTGGGTTGGGTTTGTAATGATGACGTCCGCTTTTGGGACTTCCTGCATCATCCGTCTCATGGCCATTTCCCGCTGGCGCTGTTTAATCTTTGATTTTATGAGAGGGTCACCCTCTGATTTTTTATACTCATCTTTGATGTCTTGTTTAGACATCCGTAAGTTTTTTTCATAATCAAATTTCTGATACATATAATCAAGCCCTGCTAAGACCAGAAGAGCACCTGCTGCATATAGACCCATAATCAAGGTCATATTTGCGACGAAATGCAGGGTTTCCTCCGCTGTTAATAGAGGGAGCCGCAGGATTTCGTCAAAGTGCATCCAAAGTGCAATAAATGTCGCAAAACCAATAAAACCAATTTTCAGAATGGATTTTAATAGCTCTACGAGGGCTCGAATACTGTATATTCGTTTAAACCCTTTGATTGGATCGAGCTTTTCTAATTTCGGTTTGATTACTTCTGGCGAAAAGAGAAATCCGACTTGTAAATAGTTACTGAGGATACCCGCCAGCATACCAACACCAAGAATCGGCATGAGGAGGAGTCCTGTTTCTTGAAGCAATTCCAAGAATAGTTGATGAATATTAGATGTGCTAACCTTCATTAGCATTGTTGTTGAATAAAAACGTTCAATGAGCGCAATAATACGCTCTTTCATAAAAGGCCCAATAAAAAAGAATGATAAAAAGATTAGTAGAAATGAGATGGCTGTATTGACGTCGGTACTTTTGGCAACCTGCCCTTTTTTACGCGAATCCCGTCTTTTTTTCGGTGTAGCTTTTTCTGTTTTTTCACCTGCGAAAAATTGTAAGTCTAGTCTAAGCTTTGTCATCATGACGATCCACCGACCAATGCTAAGAAATTCCTCATGGTGAGCACAATCGTTTCAAATGTATTTTGGACGACTCCGAAGATTACGCCCATACAGATGATGATCATAATAAAACTCACACCCATTTTAATAGGAAGTCCGACAACGAATACGTTCATTTGTGGAACCGTACGTGCTACAATCCCTAATGCCAAATCGACTAAAAACAAACTTGCCACAACAGGTGCCGAGATTTGAAAGGCAATGATGAACATTTCGTTGAAGCTCTTTGCGATAAAGTAAGCAAAGGATTCACTGCCAAAATTCAGCGCGTACTGATCAACTGCAATATATTGAAAGCTGTAATATATCCCATCAAGCAGCAGGTGATGTGCATTCGTCGCAAGCATCAATAGCAGTGTGACCGTATAAAAAAACTGCCCCATCAGCGGCGTTTGCGCCCCTGTTTGCGGATCAATAATATTGGCGATCGCAAAACCCATTTGAAAGTCAATGAACGAGCCGGCAATTTGAACAGCGGACACCATGATATATGCAATCAGCCCAAGAAGAAGTCCGACCATTGCTTCTTTCACCGCAAGCATCATATAAAGACCGTCTATGTCGAGCGCTGGCGGTTCTTTAATCGTGCTAAAACTGATGACAGCTAAAAACAGTGAGAAGCCAACTCTGTGTACAGCAGGTATCGCTCTATGCGCTAAAAGCGGTACTGTCACAAAAAACGCGGTGATCCGAATAAAAACGAGAAGAAAAGCAGGGAATAATTCTATGATTGACATCGCTGTTTAACCTGCAAATCGATCTAAATTCGAGAACAGCTCTGTCGTAAAGGACACAATTGTTGAAAGCATCCACGGACCAAACACAACAAGCCCAATGAGCACTGCAACAATCTTAGGAATGAACGCAAGCGTTTGTTCTTGAATTTGGGTTGTCGCCTGAAACACACTGACAATCAGTCCCACAATTAGTGCGAGCGCTAGAAGCGGCCCGCTGACAAGCAATACAACATACACTGATCTTTCAGCCATCGTAATGACAAATTCTGAACTCATGTTTTAAGCACCTACTCTAAAAGCTTTGCAGCAAGGATTTTACAATCAAATACCATCCATCGACTAAAACAAATAACAATATTTTGAAAGGGAGCGATATCATAACCGGCGGAAGCATCATCATCCCCATTGACATCAGGACACTTGCGACCACCATGTCAATAATTAAAAATGGAATAAAGATCATGAAACCAATTTGAAATGCCGTCTTTAATTCTGAAATTGCAAAAGCTGGCACCATCGCCGTTAATGGAATATCTTTAATCGATTCAGGTGTATCCATTTTTGCGTAACTAAGAAATAAAGCCAAATCTTTCTGTCTCGTATGTTTACTCATAAACTCTTTGATTGGCACTTCGGCTTTTTCATATGCCTGGTTTAACGTAATGTCATCATTTAAAAGCGGCGTAAGTGCCTCTTTATTTATCTCTGAGAACGTAGGTGCCATAATAAAAAATGTGAGAAACAAAGCAAGTCCAACAAGCACTTGGTTTGGCGGCATTGAGTTGGTTGCAAGTGATGTTCTAACGAATGAAAGGACAATCACAATCCGTGTAAAACACGTCATTAAAATGAGAATGCCTGGTGCAACCGAAAATACGGTCAAAAGTAAAAGAAGACGGACAGACGTGCTGATATTCCCTGCACCGCTGGAATTAAATAAATCGATAAACTCATTCATCTTGTTTCGGGCCTTTCTTTCTGACTTCTGATTGGGTCTTTTTCAATTCTGCTAGCTGCGCCTTTAAATTGGCTGAAAAAGAAGAAGTGGTTGTCTTGTCATGTTTCTTCACCTGCGATGT
The DNA here is from genome assembly GCF_000715205.1 of Bacillus zhangzhouensis. Classification (GTDB taxonomy): domain Bacteria; phylum Bacillota; class Bacilli; order Bacillales; family Bacillaceae; genus Bacillus; species Bacillus zhangzhouensis. Next base: position 101,815 of record NZ_JOTP01000002.1, read on the forward strand.
GAATTTTTGAACTATTTTTGGAATATCCGTCTTGCTTTCCATCGCTTCTTCGTATTGTTTCACAATCGCTTCACATTCTTGTTCATCATCAATTTCTTTTAGCAGCTGGATTGAGTCTGCTACGCCGACAACTAGTACGCGCTTGCCCACTTTGATAAGCTGGACCGAACGGTTTTGGCCAACCGTGGTTCCACCAATATTTTCAACATAGCGAAATGGTTTGAGTAAGCGATTTTGCTTACCAACAAATCTCACCAGTCCATAAATGAGCAGGATGACAAAAAGTAAGGCACCAATCATTTTGACAAAATCCATAATGGAGACAGAAGAAGAGGGAACTTCTTCTGCCGGATTCGTTTGATTGTCAGTGGTTTTCTTTTCTGTATCCTTTTTGCTTTCTTTCTCATCTTTGAGCCAGTCATTCACTGTGCCATTTTCAGGATCTTTCGTTTCAGCGAACAGTGAGGTAGGCTGCATCGTCAAGAAAAGCATAAAACTGATCATTGCTATACATATCAAACGTTTTTTCAACAAGTCTTACACCCTTTTTTAGCCTAACGTTTTATTAATTGCTTCAAGTACACGGTCTGCTTGGAATGGCTTTACGATAAAGTCTTTTGCACCTGCTTGAATGGCGTCAATAACCATCGATTGTTGTCCCATCGCAGAACACATAATGATTTTTGCAGAAGCATCAATTTGTTTAATTTCTTTTAACGCAGTAATCCCATCCATTTCTGGCATTGTGATATCCATTGTCACAAGATCAGGAGATGTTTCTTTATATTTTTCAACAGCTTGTGCGCCGTTTTCTGCTTCTCCTACTACATCAAATCCGTTTTTTACAAGAATATCCTTAATCATCATTCTCATGAATGCTGCATCATCTACGATTAATACCTTAGTAGCCATTTACTTATTCTCTCCCTATATGTTTGTTTATTTTAAATTAGATAGTCTTTCTGACTGACTTAATATATCAGTCACACGAACACCAAAGTTCTCATCGATCACAACGACTTCCCCTTTGGCAACGATTCGTTTGTTAACCAGAATGTCGACTGGCTCACCCGCAAGTTTGTCCAGTTCAATGACACTTCCAGCTGAAAGTTCAAGTACTTCTTTCACACTGCGCTGGGTTCTACCAAGTTCCACCGTAATGGAAAGCGGAATATCCATCAGCATATCGAGATTTCCTAGCTGGCTCGTTGTATGCTGAGGCTCACTGAACGCTTCAAATTCAACTGGCGCCACATTTACAGGTGCTGCTGGCTTTGGCTTCGCCTGTCTTTTTGGCGGTGCCGCTTGCTGCACAGGAGCAGACTGTGCTTGCGGAGCTGCCTGCTGAGGTTCAGGTGTGCTCACTGGTGTTTCTTGAACAGGCTCTTCTTCTTGCGTCGGGACTGTTAATTCTGCGATTAAATCCTTCGCAAATGTAATAGGGTAAAGCTGCATAATATTTGAATCTATGAGTTCACCTATCGTTAATCTAAAGGACACTTTGACAAGCATTTCTTCAGCTGGAATTCTGTCTGTTCCTTCTCCTTCTTTCACATCGAGTAATTCGACGCGCGGCGGAGAAATATCAATCTTTTTATTAAAGACTGTCGACATAGATGTCGCTGCAGAACCCATCATTTGGTTCATCGCTTCTTGCACTGCACTTAAGTGAATTTCACTTAAAGACGGATCAGCATTTGTTCCATCTCCGCCCATCATTAAGTCTGCAATGACTGCCGCATCTGTTTGCTGGATGACAAGCAGGTTACTTGCACTAAAACCTTCCGTATAATTCACTTCAATAGCGACATACGGATGAGGAAACTCCTCATTCAGCTTGCTTTTTTGAATCACTGTGACAGTTGGAGTCGTAATCTCCACTTTTTGATTTAATAGGGTTGAAAGTGCTGTTGCAGAGCTACCAAATGAAATATTTCCGATTTCCCCAATGGCATCTTGTTCCATTGCAGAAAGGAGTGTATCAGGCTCTATATCGTCATTGCTGCCTCCTTTAAGGAGCGCATCGATTTCATCTTGTGATAATTTACTTCCGTTATTCTCCATCTTCTTCACCTCTTATGTCGTGATCTAGAATTTGAATCGCCTGTTTCCGATTCACGCGGCCGGCCTGTCCCAAGAATTTCGGTTTATTTCCGACCATAACAGTAAGAGGCGCATTTACTGGTTTGTCCAAGGCAATACAATCACCAATTTCCAAATTCAAAAACTCTTCCACCGTCATTTCCGATTGTCCAAGCTCTGCGACTACCGGTATTTTTGCCGTCATAATCCGTTTTTCAATGGCCTTTGTTTCTTCTTGTTTCGGTTCATTTCGTTCAGACTGCATCCAGTAGTGTACAGACAACTTCGGAATAATAGGCTCTAATACAACGTGAGGAATACATAGGTTAATAACCCCGCTCACCTCACCAACTTGTGTATTAAGAGAAATGACGACAACTGTTTCGTTTGGTGACACCATTTGAACAAACTGGGGATTTACCTCGAAATCTGCCATCTCTGGCTCGATGTCGGTTATGGACTGCCACGCTTCTCTGTAATTTTCCAAAGCTCCCTCAAACATGTTTGAGATAATCTTTGTTTCGATTTCTGTCAGTGATTCTGTCTTATTATGACTAATGCCAATCCCGCCCATCAGCCTGTCCATCATGGCATAGCCGATTGTTGGATTCACTTCAAGCATAATTCTTCCTTCAAGCGGGCTGACATAAAATAAGTTTAATAATGTCATATTAGGAATCGAACGAATAAATTCTTCGTATGGTACTTGGTCAACCGAGCTGACAGAAATTTGAATATATGATCTTAGCTGCGCTGAAAAATGCGTGGTGAGCAGTCTAGCGAAGTTATCGTGAATCCTTGTTAAACTTCGAATCTGGTCTTTTGAAAAGCGAAGTGCACGCTTAAAGTCATACACCTTCACTTTTTTCGTCGTTTCTTCTTTTTTCAGCTCTTCTGCATCCATTTCGCCTGTAGATATGGCGGATAATAATGCGTCGATCTCATTCTGGGAAAGCACTTCTCCTGACATTTCTTCACCTCCATCGTGTCAATTAATCGCCTCTATTGCAGATTAAAGGAGGTTATATAAACTTCTTTCACCTTGCCATCTTGCAAATAGTTATTCACTTTGTTTTTGACTAGTGTTTTAAAATATTCTCTGCCTTTTTTGCCATCAAGTTCATCTGCATTCGTGTCTGATAAAATGTCGATCACGGCATCCTTCACTTGGAAACTTCTTTTTTCTAGCTCTTCTTTTGCTTTTTCAGAATCCGTTTCAATGTTTAGTACAAGTTTGACGGCATTTCCTTCAGACTTTAAATTTGTAATAATCTCAGGAATTTCAATAGAAGCTTTTGCGACTTCATCTGCTGTCGGCTCTTTTTCTGCTTTTGCTTCGTCTGACCCATTCAGTAGAAAAAAGATGCCAGCTCCAATTCCGACGATGGCAATAATCATGATTAGCATTACTACGACTAATTTCTTCTTCATTCAAATTCCTCTATTCCTTGGTTCAATGAAATGACTTGGATTTTTCTGTAGAAAGAAATGATTTTCTCCTGAATCTGCTTCTCATCTTCTTTCACAACGAATTTCTTTCCATTGGCTAATGTAATGGTCGTGTCTGGAAAGCTTTCGATTTGCTCGATATGGAGAGCGTTCAGCATAAATCCTTTGCCATTTAATCTTGTCACTTCAATCATATTAAGCAGAGAAGCGATAAATCGCTCCCCCTACCTCCTATCGTTTCAGATTCACAAGCTCTTGAAGGATTTCATCAGATGTTGTGATCGTCTTTGCATTCGATTGGAATCCGCGCTGCGCGATTATCATTTCAGTAAACTCGTCTGTTAAATCAACGTTTGACATTTCAAGTCGACCTGTTTGAATGATGCCCGTTCCTTGTTCACCAGGAACGATAGGATTACTTGGTGCACCCGAGCTTAACGTTTGGCGGTATAGGTTATCACCGACTTTGTCTAACCCTGCTGCGTTACTGAAAGATACGAGTGAAACCTGTCCAACATTTCTAGATACGTTGTTTTCAACAACAGATATTGTTCCATCTGGACCAATACTTACACTTGAAATGCCATCTGGAATCGTTATCTTTTGTCCATTCATTCCAAGCACGTAATTTCCGTCAGAAGTGGTTAAACTTCCCTCTGAATCCCGATTAAAGTTCCCTGCTCTGGTATAAAGAACTTCTCCTTGTTTTTCAATACGGAAAAATCCATCTCCATTGATGTAGAAATCATAATCTTTATCCGTATTTTGAGAAGCTCCTGCTGACATGATTTTATCAATAGAAGATAAAGATGATCCTAAACCAACTTGTTTTGAGTTGATTGAACCAGAGTTGTTCGTCGGTCCACCAGAACTTGAAATGGTTTGGCTGACCATATCTTTAAAAGTGATACGGCTTTTTTTGTATCCGTGTGTATTGACGTTGGCTACGTTATTGGCTACAACATCTAATTTCGTTTGGAAGTTTTTCATTCCGCTAATTCCTGAGTAAAGTGAGCGTAACATTAATTTTCCTCCTCGATTTGCTTACGATTTTTCTCCAACAGTTGTAACGTCCCAAGGGCTGATTTTCGTTCCATCCTCTAGATATAGGAAATATTCATTGTTTATGTTTTTAACAGACTTCACAATACCAGATATATCTTTATCATCTTGTTTGCCCGCTACTTCTTTACCAATCCAGCCTACATACGTAGTAAACGGATCTTGGTGTGCAACAAATGTAGACATGACCTGATTGAGCTGAGTGATTGATTCGTTCATATTCATTTGCTGTTCTAAAGAAGAAAATGTTGCAAGCTGTGTGACAAATTCACGGTCATCAATTGGATTTGTCGGATCTTGGTTTTGAAGCTGCGTGAGTAATATTTTCAAGAACTGATCTCGGCCGAGTGTGTCTGTTTTCTTTGCTGCACTTGAAGAAGTGTCTGTTGTTGCGGTTGTTCTATTAGTAGAATCAACGGTTGCCATTAGATCTCCTCCTCTTCTTCATCTGACCCAACAAGAGCGTCCAATACATCCTGGAATTCCGCTTCCTGTTCATCAGGCTGCTGAGAATTTTGCCCTTTTGACTGGTGCTGCTTGTTTTCTTCACTAAACTGTCCAAATAACGGCTGTTCATTTGATTGAAGCGGTATATGGAAACGGTCCACTTGAACCGACATATTCGGAAGTGCCTGTTTGAGCTGCGGCAAATGATGCTCTAACAGCTCTTTTGCTGCTTGCGTCGAGGCTGTAATTTTACTCGCATACACACCGTTTTGTTTCGTTAGTTGAATGGTGATAAACCCAAGATTTTCTGGATTTAACCGAACTGTAAAGCGTCCACTTGAGTTGCCAAATGGCGTAAATTTCATTTGCTTCCACGTGTTTAAAATTTGCTCATCAACCGTACCTGGTTTTGCATCAGATGTTTGTGTCTGCTGCACAGGAGCAGTTGATTGCAGTTGAAAGAACTGTTTATGACCTGGCAAAAGCGTATGGGTCATTGTTTTTTCAGAAGCAGGCGTGGCGGTGCTTTGTCCTTTGACGATTTCTTTTTTGATGAGCCATTCAAGTGATGCCGCACCTTTTGCTGGAGATGCGAGGGAAGATTCTTGTTTTGGAGAGACCAATTCTTTTAACTCTCCTAGAGAAATTTTCCACTCTTTATCTGATCCTTTCGCATTCGCCATCATATGATCGATTAACTGATTAAAGTGTTTCAGCTCACTTTGAGACATAGAGTTCAGCTTTGGTGCTGACCCCTGTGAGAAGAACTGCTCTTTTACTTGCTGAATGAGCTTCTCATCGGCAGCGTTTTTCGAAAGAAAATGGATGAAGTCTTGACCTTTTTCCCCAATATCCTGTACAAGTTTTGTATCAAGGCTAAGCGGCTGTTGGTTTAGCAATTCATATAAGAAAAAGTGGACTTGTATGAGCTGTTCACTATGTTCAGCAGCTGGCTTATCAGCTTGATCACCATAAATAGATGCTTCCATTTTTTGAAATAACTCTTCAAGTGACTTTAGATCAGTTGGATCTAGTTTTTGACCTTGAAGCGTTTGAAGCGCCCTAAGAAGATCTCCATCGATCCCATCTTCAGGTGATTGCATCCATTTTTCAATGACTTGCATTGCATCATTGATGGAAAGAGAGGCTCCCGCCGGCTCAGAATTGACTGGCCCGCTTTGAATGCCTGCACCACTAAGCAATTGTTTAAATAAACCTCGTGCAGATGCTGCACCGCTTCCCTTTAGTCCCGAGAGACCTTGAGAAGATTGCTGTAAGGCTCCAATATCCAATAGCTTCACTTATTGTCCACCCCCATTTTCACTTTCTTCTTTTTTGGCAAGCTCCTTCGTAAACGTTGCTGCCTTCTGAGGTGTCAGTTTTGCTAATATGTCCGTCAGCTTGTTTTTACTCAGCTCTTCAAGGATCTTCAAAGCCTCTTTATCACTTAATTCTGATAAAATTTTGGCGGATTTCCCTGCATCCATGCTTTCATAAATGCTGGCAACCTTCCCTTTTGATTGTTGATTAGAGGATGCCGCCGTATCAGAGGACGTCTCTGCTGAGTTATTACTTGACGTACTGTTTGATGAACTGTCATTTGCTGACGTATTATCTGCATTATTTTCAGTTGTTTTTTCAAGGGAACTGATTTTTTGGTTCAGTCTTTTAATCTCTTCATCACTTGTTTTCAAGTCTTTTTGTGCAATTTCGAGTTCATTGTTTTGCTCTTTAATGGTCTTTTTCAATTCTTTCAACTCTTCATCACGTTGATCATTATGTGAAGATGACGTTTTTGAGCTGTCATCTGAACCAACCAAGCTACTAATCACTGGAATGTTTTGGAGCGGTTTCTTTAGATCATAACCCGCAATATAAAGGATTGTGCCACTCACAATGACAAGCACAATCAATGGGATGATGACAATAAACAAGATCCATTGAAATTTTCCGCCGCTTGATTCCTTCGCTTTTTCCTTCTTAGGCATTCATCTCGACTCCTAATGTCCTTGAAACATGAATTGGCTGATAGAGATATCATCCATTTCTTTCATTTCAATTGCCTTATGTTCAAGGGAAAACTTTTCAAATTGCTTTTCTTTCATTTTTTCAAACTTTTTAAACTCAATGTTTTTTTCAGTTAAATCAGATTGTTTTTCATTCATTTGATGACGTTTCATGATCACAAGTTGCTGATAATGCTGGATAGTGTTATCTAAGTTGGTCACAAATTGCTGGTAATGACGCATTTCTTGGACACTCATTCCACTCCTCAGCTTGTCTTCTTTGCTTTTTTCCATTAGCTCTTTTTTACTCATATTTTCATAGAGTTTTTCAGCGACTTGCTCAAATGCCGAAACGGATTGTTGATACGCTGCGAGTGATTTGTCTTTTTCACTTTCTTTCAGTTCCAAGAGCTTTTGAAATTTGTATTGATATCTCACTTTTTTGTCAATCCTCTCTATTCATCAAACTGAGCAATAAATTCACACTGTCTTCAATAGATACAGCCTCTTCTACATCCTGTTTCAAAAATGAAATCAGATGAGGATAAGCCTGCATGGCCTCATCAATATCCTTAGAGGAGCCTTTTTTATATGCTCCAATGTTAATGAGGTCTTCAGCGTTTTGATAAGTGGATAAAAGCTGACGGAACCGACTGGCCGCTTCCTTGTGATCATGACTTGCTATATTACTCATGACACGGCTGATACTTTTCAGAATATTGACAGCGGGAAATTGTCCTTTGTTTGCTAAAGCACGATCAAGTACAATGTGCCCATCCAAAATTCCCCTGACTGTATCAGCGATCGGCTCATTCATGTCGTCACCATCAACAAGCACTGTGTAAAACGCTGTGATGGAACCAAGCTGATTCGTTCCAGTTCGTTCAAGCAATTTTGGCAGTATAGCGAACACTGAAGGTGTATATCCTTTTGTAGTTGGCGGTTCGCCTGTTGCAAGACCTATTTCTCTTTGTGCCATGGCGACCCTCGTGACAGAATCCATCATAAACATGACATTTTTGCCTCTGTCTCTGAAATATTCCGCAATGGCTGTCGCTGTATAGGCTGCTTTCATTCTCGTCAGCGCTGGCTGGTCAGAAGTTGCGACGACAACAATTGAACGTTTCAGCCCTTCAGCACCTAAATCCTTTTCGATAAACTCACGAACTTCACGACCACGCTCTCCAACAAGAGCAATGACATTTAGATCCGCTTCCGTCTGCTTAGCAATCATTCCCATTAAGGTACTTTTTCCAACACCACTTCCAGCAAAAATCCCGATCCTTTGACCAGTGCCAACTGTGAGCAGACTATCGATCACTCTGACACCAACACCCATCTTTTCTCGAATCGGCGGCCTGTCCATCGGGTTTGGAGGAGACTGTTCTGTCGAAACAGGTGCAAGTCCCTTTGGAAGCATACTGCCGTCCAGTGGATCACCGAAGGCGTCAACGACTTCACCAATTAAGCCAGTACCTACTTTGACCTTTAACGACTCACCGGTCGCTTCAACTAGACTTCCTGGTGAGATATTGGACGCTTCAACATAAGGCATGAGCAGAATGTTTTCATCTCTAAAACCAACGACCTCTGCTTTGATCGGATGGCGTTTACTTCCTTTTTTGTGAATGAGACACACATCTCCGATAGAGCTCTCTGGCCCCTTGGACTCGATCATCAGCCCAACAACTCGATTGACTTTGCCAAATCGTTTATAAGGATCGGCGGTTTCAATCGTTTCTTTCAACACATCTAGGTTCATTTGTGATCACCTGAATCAATGACTTCTAATAGTTTTTCTTTTAACTGATTCATTTGTGTATCAACACTCGCTTCCATTTTTCCAAAGCTTGTTTCTACGTAACAAGTCCCTTTTGGTGCTTTTTCATCCGAGTAAATGGCAAGATGTGTATCCTTTTGAAGAATTCTGATCAATTCGTCTTTATATTCCATGACATGCTCATAATGTTCCGGGTCGACATAGATGGAAATATTATCATATTCTTTCACTTCTGAAATGACCTGCTTCACAAGAGCCAAAAATTGATCTTTCGTGTCCTCAGCTGCATACCAAACTCGTTTGGCGAGTTCGAAAGCCAGTTCCACAATTTCTTCAGCAGAGCTTTCAATTTTTTCTTCATAGTCCTGCTTCGCAAGACTGACAATCTCATTTGCTTGATCAAGAATAGATTGGTACTGCATGTTCGCATCTGCCTCGCCCTTTCGGAAGCCTTCTTGATAACCTGTTTGTTTCGCTTCTTCAATGAGCTGCATTCTTTCAGCTTCAAAATCAGCTCGGCGCTGATTGATTTCAGCCATTGTTTTTTCTAGCTCTCTGTTTGCTTGTTCTAGAATACGGCTTGCTCGATCTTCTGCATCACTTAGGACAAGCTGTGATGCTTCCGTTTCATTGACAAGCTCTTCTTCGTGATGTTCTTTTTTAAACTCCACTTGCTGCAAAGGAATCGTTTGCCGACCTTGCGCAGGAATAACAGATGTTTCATGTTTGATGATTCTAGACAATGATATCGTCTCCTCCGCCTCGAGCTATGACGATTTCTCCAGCTTCCTCGAGTCGTCTTACGATGCTGACAATACGGGTTTGTGCTTCCTCGACATCTCTAAGCCGGACAGGCCCCATAAACTCCATTTCTTCTTTGAACGTTTCGACCATCCGCTGGGACATATTGCGGAAGACAATTTCTTTGACCTCTTCGCTTGCCACTTTGAGGGCGAGCAATAAGTCATCATTTTCAACATCTCTAATGACGCGCTGGATGGCTCTGCTATCAAGAGTGACAATATCTTCGAAGACAAACATACGTTTCTTAATTTCATCAGCAAGCTCAGGATCTTGAATTTCAAGTGTGTCTAAAATGGTCTTCTCCGTTGCACGGTCTACACCATTTAACACTTCCACAACCGCTTCGACCCCGCCCGTTTGGGTATAGTCTTGCGTAAAGGTTGAAGAAAGCTTTTGTTCAAGAATGCGTTCCACCTCATTGATGATCTCAGGAGATGTGCGGTCCATTAAGGCAATTCGTCTCGCAACCTCTGTTTGTACATCCTCGCCTAACTCAGATAAAATTTGCCCAGCCTGTACTGGATCTAAGTAGGAAAGTATGAGCGCAATGGTTTGTGGATGCTCGTGTTGGATAAAGTTTAAGATTTGCTCCGGGTCAGCCTTTCTAGCAAAATCAAATGGTTTCACTTGAAGAGAGGATGTCAATCGGTTTAAGATGCTATCCGCTTTGTCCTCACCAAGCGCTTTTTCAAGCACTTGTCTTGCGTACATAAGACCGCCTTGTGATATGTAGTCCTGCGCGATGGCAATGCTGTGAAACTCTTCGATGACTTCATCTTTTTTAGCAGTATCTACACTTCTTACATTGGAAATTTCTAATGTTAATTTTTCTATTTCGTCTTCAGACAGATGTTTGTATACAGATGCTGACACGTCTAGCCCTAAGGAAATCATTAGGATTGCTGCTTTTTGTCTGCCTGTTAGTCGATTTGGATCTTTTCTCGACATGTGTATTCCTCCTAATCCTCGGACAGCCAGCTGCGTAGCAATTTAGCAAAGTCTTCTGGTTTTTCTTTTGCCATTTTTTCAAGCTGATTTTTTCTCACCATTTCTTCTGTTTCTGGTTCAGTATCGATATCAGGAACATGGATTGGTGTACGTTCATCGAGCTCAAACTCTTCTTCCTCTTCTTTTCTGCGCTTACGCACAAGAAGAATAATGAGAGCGATAATTGCAAGTAGTAGCACACCGCCTACAATATAAACCCAAATCGGAATATTGTTTGAAGGGCTTTCTGCTGCAGTTTGCTGTTTACCGTCTAATTTTGATACAGATAAAACGATTTTGTTATCTAAGTCAGCTTGAGTGAGCGCTTGACCATTTGTGTATTCTTTATCAATCGATGTGCTAATGATCGTTGAAAGAATCTTTTTGATATCATCTTGCCTTTCAGCAGTTAAAGAGTTCGCATCGTTTGCAGTTGGTGGTTCAACCAATGCTTGAATGCCCACGTCTCTAATTTTATAAGGACTTTCTTTGATATCTTTATGAATGCGGTTTACCTCATAATTGATACGATCTTCGCTCTTTTCGTAATCTCCGCTTCCATTCGCTCCATCGGCACCTTGATAATTTGTGACATCATCGTCACCTGTTCCAGCAGTGCCTCCAGCTGCTGCGCCATTACCTGAATAGGTTTCAGCAATCTTTTCAGCGCTGACAGCGATACCTTGCATGTTTTCTTTATCAACTGGTTCTACTAAATCTTCTTTTCTTTTTTCTTCAGTGAAATCAATGTCTGTTGTGACCGATACGGCAACTTTCTCTTGACCCATCATCGTTCCGAGCAGCTGTTGAATTTTTCTTTGAAGGTTCTTTTCAATCTCTTCTTTTTTCTGCTGCTGTGCATCCATTCCACTTGCATAGGAATCAGAGCTGCTGTTTAAGTCGTAGTAGTTGGAATCTTGGTCCATAATGACAATGTTTTCAGTTTTTAAATTCGGCACACTTTTTGAAATAAGATGATAAAGGCCTTTTACTTGTTGCTGAGTAAGCGTGTAGCCAGGCTCAACTTGCAACACAATTGACGCTGATGCATTACTTTGCTCTTCTCCAACAAAAACGGAATCTTTTGGCAGGTTAATCATAACTTTTGAATCTTTAATCCCATCAATCGTGTTGATCAGATTGGATAGTTCTGTCTGAGTTGCGTCTACTTTCAGAACATCAAATTCATTATCTGTTAAACCGAAGCCGGAGTTGTTCGCAAAGAAGGAATAATCAATATTTCCCGTTTTAGGAAGCCCTTCTGATGCGAGAGTTACTTTTAAAGAATCTGCTTGCTTTTCTGGAACTAAAATCGTTGTTCCATTATTCGCGAGTTCCGATTTGACGTTTTTGCCATCCAGTTCCTGCTTAATTTGCCCTGCTTCTGCCTCAGACAAATCTCTAAATAGCGGAACCATTTTTTCAGAAGAAGCAAAGATGCTAACAACCGTAATAATGATTGCTAGGGCAGCAACGCCGCCAATCATGAGTATTTTTTGTAATTTTGATCGATTTCGCCAAAACTCAACTGTTTTTGTTCTTAATTGCATTAAAGTACGATTCATCTTAACCCCCGGTCATTCCATTCAGTCTTTTTTTGTCCGTCAGCACCTCCTACATCTGCATTCTCATAATCTCTTGGTACGCTTCGACTGCTTTATTTCGAAACTCCGTCGCTGCTGTGAGTGTCACACTTGCTTTTTGCGAAGCAATCATGACTTCATCGAGATTGACTTCTTTACCTTGTGCAAGAGCATTTGTATACTGGTCTGATTTCAGCTGTGATTGATTTAATGCTTCAATGGAATTCTTCAGCACATCAGAGAAATTCGTTTGGCTTTTAGGTGCAGTCGCCTGCACAGACGATGCATTCGTCAATTCACTTGCTTGCTGAGCGGTTTGAAGCTGGAAAGGAGATATTGCATTAACCAATTCTTTTCACCTTACTTTCCTATTTCTAAAGCTTTCATCAGCATGCTTTTATTCGCATTTAGTGCAGTCACGTTTGCTTCATATGACCTTGAGCTGCTGATGAGATCAACCATTTCCTTTAATGGATCAACGTTTGGTGTTTGAACATATCCATTTTCATTGGCATCGGGATTTGTAGGGTCATATTGAAGGTTGAATGGAGTTTCGTCTTCTGTAATCTTCGTTACTTTGACGCCGTTTCCTAATTTGCCGCTCGAATTCATGCTTGAGTTCAATATAGATGAAAATGATTCACCTGACGGCTGTAATGTGACGAGCTTACGTCTATAAGGCTCCCAGTTACCATCAACCTGTTTAGCTCTTGTTGTATCCATATTTGCAAGGTTAGAGGATACAACGTCCATTCTGAGCCTCTGTGCTGTTAATGCTGAGGCCGAAGCGTTAACGCCTGAAAAAATCGACATCACTTACCTCCTGTCAAAACTGTTTTAAGAGAATTGAACTTTCCGCTCATTCTTTCAACCAATGCATTATACTGAATTTGGTTTTTAGCAAGTTCACTCATCTCTTGATCAATATCGACATTATTTCCGTTTTCTTGATAAGAAGTACGGTTACTTGAAACAACTGAATAATTAGACCCTGTTTTAGAAAAATCAATGTGACCTTCGTATGTTTTTTTGGCGTCTAATTTGAATGTCGCGTCATTTAGCATATCATGGAATGCGACGTTTTTCGACTTGTAGTTCGGTGTATCTATATTCGCGATATTATTGCTTATGACTTTTTGCTTAACATTCGCTCTGCTTAAGGCATTCTCAAGGTTGCTTATCGTTCCAGAAAATATATCCAAAACCATATACCTCCAATCATATGTATTTCATTCCATTTAATCATGTCGAGATTTGTAAAACCATATGTTCATTGTAAGAAATAATAGGATTAAAGTCTATGATGTATCTGTAAAAAAAACTCGTAATATATATCTATTTTACGAATAGGTATAAAGGCCTAGATTCAAAGAACTACAGAATTGTAAGGGGTTTCTTGGAAAAAAGAGTGTCATTTTTCGGACAAATTCGCCTTTTTCATACAAAAAAACCCTTTTCAGCATTTATTTCGGCCAAAAAGGGTTTTTGATTAATGAGATTTTAAATTTTCAAGTTCAATTAAAAATTTGTTGTTTAACACTTTGATGTACGTTCCCTTCATTCCAAGAGAACGAGATTCGATCACGCCTGCACTTTCTAATTTACGTAAGGCGTTGACGATCACTGAACGAGTGATACCTACACGGTCAGCAATTTTACTTGCCACAAGGAGGCCTTCATTTCCATCAAGTTCTTCAAAGATGTGTTCAATCGCCTCAAGCTCACTATATGAAAGAGAACTAATCGCCATTTGAACAACCGCTTTACTTCTTGCTTCTTCTTCGATTTCTTCTCCTTTTTCACGAAGGATCTCCATTCCAACAACTGTTGCTCCGTACTCAGCAAGTATTAAATCATCATCAGTGAATGTATCTTGCAAACGAGACAGGATTAACGTTCCTAAACGATCCCCGCCGCCGATAATCGGAACAATGGTTGTCAAACCAGATTGAAATAAATCACGGTTCTCAATCGGGAAAGCTGTATATTCGCTGTTAATATCAAGGTTTGAAGAAGTTTCAGGTACGTTGAATAGACTCTTCGTATATTCTTCTGGGAACTGACGATCTTCAAGCATTTTTTTCATACGTGTATTTTCAATCTGTTGATTGATTGAGTAACCAAGAAGTTTACCTCTTCTACTCAACACAAAAATGTTTGAATCAATGACATCTCTCAGTGTTTCCGCCATCTCTTTAAAATTAACTGGTTTCCCCGCTGAATCTTGCAGCATTGAGTTAATAATCCTTGTTTTTTGTAGTAACGCCATAATAATGATCCTCCTAGATTACTTTATTCATTTGTTAAAGTATAAATTGACTTAAGTCTTTGTTATTTGCAATCTTTCCTAGCTTCTCTTCTACATACTGAGGGGTAATGGTCACTGTCTCCAGTGTAATATCAGGTGCCTCGAATGAGAGCTCTTCAAGCAGCTTCTCAAGTATGGTATGAAGCCTTCTTGCACCGATGTTATCCGTCTCCTGATTGACGTGATAAGCCACTTCGGCAATCTTATGAATAGCATCGTCAGAAAATTCAAGAGATATACCTTCTGTTTCAAGTAAAGCTTTATATTGTTTTAATAACGCGTTATCTGGTTCCGTTAAGATTTTCACAAAGTCTTCTATACTTAATTTATCTAATTCTACACGGATTGGGAAGCGCCCCTGAAGCTCTGGAATCAAATCTGAGGGTTTCGCCATATGAAATGCACCTGCTGCTACAAAAAGCACATGATCCGTTTTCACTGCCCCATATTTCGTCATCACAGTTGAACCTTCTACAATCGGTAAAATATCACGTTGAACCCCTTCACGAGAAACATCTGCAGATGATGCACCACCGCTTTTGGCAATTTTGTCGATTTCATCGATAAAAATAATCCCTTGCTGCTCTGCTTTATGGACGGCTTCCTGACTGACTTCATCCATATCAATCAGTTTTGAAGCTTCCTCAGCAGTTAACGCCTTTCTAGCTTCTCTGACGGTCAGCTTTTTGCGTTTTTTCTTTTTAGGCATGAGATTGCTGAGCGCATCCTGCATGTTCATGCCCATTTGCTCCATACCCGAGCCTTGAAGCATATCAAACATGGATGGCTGCTGTTCATCCACTTCGATCGTGACATAATGATCTTCAAGTTCACCCATAGCCAGCTGGTGAGCAATACGTTTTCTTGTCGATTCAAGCTCTACTTCTTCATTTGAGTCATCTCGATCACGGTCGTCTGCATCAGAACCGCCAAACAGCATCTCAAAAGGATTTTTCACAGACTGGCTTTTTTTCTTACCAGGAACAAGCAAATGAACAAGACGTTTGTTCGCTTGTTTTTCTGCTTCTTCTTGAACATCTTTCATCTTTTCTTCTTTGACAAGTCTAATCGCTGTCTCAACTAAATCTCTGACCATCGACTCTACGTCACGGCCGACATATCCAACTTCAGTAAACTTCGTCGCTTCCACTTTAATAAAAGGCGCACCAGAAATACGTGCAATTCTGCGGGCAATCTCTGTTTTCCCCACACCTGTTGGGCCGATCATTAAAATGTTTTTAGGAACGACTTCATCCTTTAGCTTATCATGTAAAAGACTTCTTCTGTAACGGTTTCTTAAAGCCACCGCCACTGCTTTTTTCGCATCAAGCTGACCAATGATGTACTGATCAAGCTTTTCAACTATCTCTCTTGGGGTAAACGGCTTTTTCTCCATACGTCTCATGTCCTTTCTATTCAAGCTCTTCTAAAGTGATTTGGTCGTTCGTGTAGACACAGATTTCTCCGGCCGTTTCAAGAGCAGCCTTTGCAATTTCTCTAGCTGATAGATGATCACCTGCATGTGTCTTGAGTGCTCTCCCGGCGCTAAGCGCATAGTTGCCGCCTGAGCCGATCGCCAAAATCCCATCATCTGGCTCGATGACCTCTCCTGTTCCAGATACGAGCAGGATGCTTTCTTTGTTCATGACGATGAGCATTGCCTCTAGCTGTCTGAGCATCTTGTCACTTCGCCATTCTTTCGCTAGTTCTACAGCTGCTCGCTTTAAGTTACCACCATATTCTTCAAGCTTGGTTTCAAACTTTTCAAAGAGTGTAAATGCATCTGCTACTGAACCTGCAAAACCTGCGAGCACCTTGCCTCCGAAAAGACGGCGCACTTTTTTTGCTGTGTGTTTCATCACGACAGCCTGCCCGAAAGTGACCTGACCGTCTCCAGCCATCGCACTTTTTCCTTTATGTTGAACGGCAAAGATGGTTGTTGCATGAAATGATGACATGAAAAAACCTCCTTTTAGGATCGTTTAAAAGCCCTTGGGTGATGTGACATGTACGTTTTTCTTAAAGAATCTTTTGATACATGCGTGTACACCTGTGTTGATGATAAGTTTGAGTGACCGAGAAGTTCTTGAACACTTCTCAAATCCGCCCCCTCGTTTAAAAGATGCGTGGCAAAGGTGTGCCTTAGCATGTGAGGATGGATATGTAATGTGCCTGACGCCTTTTTCATTAATTCAGTGAGAATGAATCGAACGCCCCGATCTGTAAGAGGGGCTCCGCGCTGATTCAAAAACACATACGCATCAGCACGGTCTTTCGCCTTAGCTGTCAGTTTCTTCCTTCCATCCTCTAAATAAGTGACCAGCGCTTCATGTGCATAGGAACCGAAAGGAACATACCGCTGTTTGCCGCCTTTCCCATGAACAAGCACTGTATCCATCGATAAATCAAGATCAGATTCTTTTAATGAACATAACTCACTGACCCTCATGCCTGTTGCATAAAGAATTTCTAAAATGGCTTGATTTCTTTGTCCAAGTGGTGTGCTTACATCAGAAACTACAAAAAGCTCTTTTAGTTCTTCTTCATACAAAAATGAAGGAATTCGCTTATCCTGCTTTGGTAAGCTAACGAGTAAAAAAGGATTTTCTTTCACAAGCTGTTCTCTTAATAAAAATTTATAAAAGCTGCGAAGCGCAGAGACTTTCTTACTAATCGTTCTTCTTGTCAGGCCTTTTTCATAAGCTTCTGTTAAATAAATTCTCGTATCTTGATAGGATACCTCTTCAAAACCGTCTATTCCTTGAATGTTCATAAATCTGACAAACTCTTCAATGGCTTCTGAATATCCTGAGATCGTTAAAGCTGAATAGTTTTTTTCAATTTGCAAATATTCAATGAATAAGTGGACAAGACGCTGTTTATTCGTCATTTTTACACCTCTTTAAGGCTTTTAAATGGTATCACATATCTTGCTTTCCGTGCAATGTTTTACTACAGAGATTTCGAAATAGTTTGAATAGTTTCGATTGCGCGCTTAGCGTACTCTGCATACCGCTCTTGTTTGTTTTTAATCCGAACGCCAAGATCTTTCAGCAAGCCAAAGTTTGCATTCATCGGCTGGAAGCTTTTCTTGTTTGTCGACGTGATATAGTAAGCCATACTGCCAATCGCCGTTTCTTCAGGAAGTGTGACAAGCTCTTCTCCTTTGACAAAACGAGCCGCATTAATTCCAGCCACTAGTCCCGAAGCCGCAGACTCGACATAGCCTTCAACTCCTGTCATTTGTCCGGCAAAGAATAGATCATCTCTATTTTTAAACTGATAAGTCGGTCTTAAAAGGCTTGGAGAGTTAATAAATGTATTACGGTGCATCACGCCATAACGAACAATCTCTGCTTCTTCAAGACCTGGAATCAAACGGAATACTTCCTTTTGATCGCCCCACTTCAAATGGGTTTGGAAACCAACGATGTTATATAAAGTACCTGCTGCATCATCCTGTCTTAATTGAACAACAGCGTAAGGTCTTTTTCCTGTTTTCGGATCTTCAAGTCCTACTGGTTTCATTGGACCAAACAGCATCGTTTTCTTTCCTCTTTTCGCCATGACTTCAATTGGCATGCAGCCTTCAAAGAAAATTTCTTTTTCAAACTCTTTTAAAGGCACAGTTTCAGCAGAAATTAACGCCTCATAAAAACGATCGAATTCCTCTTCGGTCATTGGACAGTTTAAATAAGCGGCTTCCCCTTTATCATAGCGTGATTTCAAGTACACCTTATCCATATCAATGCTATCTTTCTCTAGAATTGGTGCCGCTGCATCGTAGAAATATAGATACTCTTCACCTGTTAGTGATTTTAATTCTTTTGAAAGTGCTTCAGATGTAAGTGGACCAGTCGCGATAATTGTCGGGCCTTCTGGAATGCTTTGTACTTCTTCTTGAAAGACCGTAACATTCGGATGGTTTTTCACGCGATCAGTGACGTTTGCTGCAAATTCATGACGGTCTACTGCAAGAGCTCCACCAGCAGGAACTGAGCTTTCATCTGCTGCTGCGATAATCGCTGAATCTAAATGACGCATTTCTTCCTTTAATACACCAACCGCATTTGTCAAAGCGTTCGCACGTAATGAGTTGCTGCATACGAGCTCCGCAAATTTATCTGTGTGGTGAGCTGGCGTTTGTTTGACAGGTCTCATCTCATACAAATTGACTTTAATTCCACGCTTGGCAATTTGCCATGCAGCTTCACTTCCTGCTAAACCTGCTCCGATCACATTTACAAATTGACTCATTGTACAACTCTCCTATTTCGTAAGTTCTGTTTGATGACATAAAAAAGCAGGTGAACAAGGTTGCTCACCGCTATTTTTGTTGTTCCTCTTTATAATCACAGTTCACACATTGAACTTGAACGCCTTTTTTGAGCTTTTTCTCTACAAGCATATTTTCGCATTTTGGACACTTTCTTTCAATTGGTTTGTCCCAAGAGACGAATTCACACTCTGGAAAACGATCACATCCATAAAAAATGCGGCGTTTCTTAGATTTTCGTTCAACAATGTTTCCTTCATGACATGTCGGGCATTTGACACCGATATCTTTGACAATTGGTTTCGTGTTACGGCAGTCAGGAAAGTTAGAGCACGCCATGAACTTACCGTATCTACCCATTTTATACACCATCGGATGTCCACACTCTTCACAATCAACTCCGGCATATTCAGGCTCAATTTCCACTTCTTGCATCTCTGCTTCTGCTTTTTCTACCCGTTTGGCAAAATCTTGATAGAAGCTGTCGATAATGCGAACCCATTCAATTGTACCTTCTTCAACGCTATCAAGTTCTTTTTCCATTTTCGCCGTGAATTCCACGTTAATGATTTCAGGGAAGAATTCAATAATTAAGTTGAGTACAATTTCTCCAAGCTCAGTTGGAATAAACCGTTTGTTATCAAGTGCGACATAGCCACGCTTTTGAATCGTGTCTAGTGTTGGTGCATACGTAGATGGACGGCCTATACCAAGCTCTTCAAGCGTTTTGACTAGTCTTGCCTCTGTGTAGCGCGGAGGCGGCTGCGTGAAGTGCTGTTCAGGTTCGATATCTTTTGAAAGAACCGTATCTCCCTCTTTTAGATCAGGAAGCATTTTGTCCTTTTCTTCTAGCTGGTCGTCCTTCCCTTCCACATATACCTTCATAAACCCAGGGAATTTCACCTTACTTCCATTAGCACGGAAAGTAAGACCGTTATTTTCAAGATCCACACTCATTGTATCAAGAACAGCCGGCGCCATTTGGCTTGCCACAAATCGTTCCCAAATCAATTTATAAAGACGAAGCTGGTCTCTGCTTAGCACGTGTTTGACATCTGCCGGTTTTCTTAGCGTAGAAGTCGGCCTGATGGCTTCGTGAGCATCTTGAGCATTTTCGTTCTTTTTGGCGGTTCGTTTTGTTGTGTTTAAGAAATTCTTGCCATACGTTTGATCAATGAAAGCAGATACTTCTTCAATCGCCGTATTAGAAATACGTGTTGAGTCCGTTCTCATATATGTAATGAGTCCTACTGTACCTTCTTTACCAAGATCAATTCCTTCATATAATTGCTGTGCAATCATCATCGTCTTTTTCGCACGGAAGTTTAGTTTTCTTGCAGCCTCCTGCTGTAGGGTAGATGTCGTAAACGGAACAGCTGGATTGCGTTTACGCTCTTTTTTCGTCACCTTTTCTACAGAGAATTTGCTACCTTTTAGTTTTGAAAGGATTTCTTTTACATCTTCTTTTGTTTTCAATGGATGCTTTTTTCCATTGATGCC
Organism: Bacillus zhangzhouensis; assembly: GCF_000715205.1. Lineage (GTDB taxonomy): Bacteria > Bacillota > Bacilli > Bacillales > Bacillaceae > Bacillus > Bacillus zhangzhouensis. The sequence continues at coordinate 122,099 of NZ_JOTP01000002.1, forward strand.
AAAGAAACTAGCTTCGAAGGTTTCTTTTCCTTTTAGGAATGTACCATCAATTGTCCAGTATTCTTCTGGTTTAAATTCATTAATTTCATTCTCGCGATCAATAATTAGGCGGAGTGCAACAGATTGAACACGCCCAGCACTTAATCCTTTTTTGACTTTCTTCCATAAAATCGGACTGATTTTATACCCAACTAGACGATCTAAAATTCGTCTGGCTTGCTGCGCATCAACCAAGTCCATATCGATCATGCGTGGATGCTTAAAGGAGTCTTTAATCGCATCTTTTGTAATCTCGTTAAAAACAACGCGGCAATCTGAAGAGAGGTCAAGGTCAAGACTGTGTGCTAAATGCCAAGCAATTGCTTCTCCCTCTCTATCGGGGTCAGCTGCGAGATAGACTTTCTTTGCTTTTTTCGCCGCTGTTTTTAATTCCTTTAAAACTGGACCTTTTCCGCGAATCGTAATATATCTCGGTTCGAAGTCATGCTCAGTATCAACACCTAGCTGACTTTTCGGTAAATCCCTTATATGTCCCATTGATGCCTTTACTTTATACTTTTTTCCTAAATAACGCTCAATCGTTTTCGCCTTTGCTGGCGACTCAACGATGACTAAATAATCAGCCATACTCAAAATCCCCCTTAAGAGGTGTTCTCTCTTTATACATTTCACAATTCATATTTATGTTAATTGCACCTATCTAACAGGCAATCGTTAAAAATTCTTTATGATGAACATCATTATAAACACGAAAAACAAAGTGTAAACTTAAATCCTCACTATTATTAAATATTCCTGTGTCGTTTGTCAAACGATATTTTTATGAGGGTTCAGTATATTGAACGCCACGGAAGGAGAATTCCTCTAAAATATCCTTCGTTGAATGAACAAGCTTTGCTCCCTGTTGAATGAGTCTAGCTGGACCAGTGGAATTAGGATCAAAGATTGATCCTGCCACAGCAAACACTTCTTTTCCTTGCTCAAGCGCCTGGTAGGCTGTAATGAGCGAACCGCTCTTTTCTTTACACTGAATCACGATAGTTCCTTTTGTCAGTGCACTAATTAAACGATTTCTCATTGGAAATTGCCACTTTTCTGGTTTGATATAAGGCGGATGCTCTGACAAAAGCAAATGATGCTCTCCCATATATTGAGCCATTTGCACATGTTCCTTTGGATATACATGCTGAAAACCGCCTGCTACAACACCTATGGTTTTCCCTTTTCTTCTGATGCACTCCTTATGTGCAAGTCCATCGATTCCTTTTGCTAAGCCACTGACAATCATCCAATCTTCCTTAACAAGTTCACCAACAATTTTCTTCACACATGCTTCTCCATAAGACGATGGAACACGCGTGCCTACTACACCTAAACTTTTTTCTTCATTTAAATATGACACGTTACCTTTTAGGAATAACACAGGGGGAGGATCATAAATATGTTTTAGTGTGCTGGGATATAAGGGTGATGTGATGGGAATCATGTGAATGTTTTGCTTTAAATAGGCTTGAACGATGTGTTGAAAAATGGGGAATTCATTTTCTTCAGCTTGTTTTAAGCGGGTAAAGTCGATCGTTTGTAATGATCGATCCTGTTTGAAATGATGTGTTTCTTCATTTATATATAACTCAGGATCGACTTTCCACCATTTTATTAACAAAGAGGGTGAGATGAGGCCTTTTAAGCGGTGAAAAATCATTCTTTCGGACACGTTGTACATACCATTCCTCCAGTTTAAGATAGAAAGAAGAAGACTTGTCAAAGAACAAGTCTTCTTGTGTCATTAATGCGTTTTACAAGCTTCGAAGAGATTCTTCTCTTTTAACACTTTAATTAAGGTTTCTCCCATGACAGATGGAGTCTCTGCCACTTCAATTCCACATTCACGCATTGTTTTTACTTTTTCATCAGCTGTCCCTTTACCACCAGAAATAATTGCACCAGCATGTCCCATGCGTTTTCCTGGAGGCGCCGTTTTACCGCCAATAAAGCCTACAACTGGTTTGGTCATATTTGCTTTTACCCACTCAGCTGCTTCTTCTTCAGCCGTACCGCCGATTTCTCCGATCATAATGACAGCATGCGTATCAGGGTCTTCATTGAAGGCTTTTAATACATCAATAAAGTTTGTCCCATTTACAGGGTCTCCACCGATTCCTACAGCTGTCGATTGACCAACACCAGCCTCTGAAAGCTGATGTACCGCTTCATATGTAAGCGTTCCAGAACGAGAAACAACTCCAACATGACCTTTTTTATGAATGTATCCAGGCATGATGCCAATCTTACATTCTTCAGGTGTAATCACACCAGGGCAGTTTGGCCCAACAAGTCTTGTCTTTTTCCCTTCCATATACCGTTTCACTTTGACCATATCAAGTACTGGAATATGTTCAGTAATACAAATGACTAGATCCACCTCTGCATCAACTGCCTCTAAAATAGCATCTGCTGCAAATGGTGCTGGTACATAGATAACAGAAGCATTTGCTCCAGTTGTTTGCACGGCTTCAGATACTGTATTAAATACAGGAACTCCTTCTACTTCAGTTCCACCTTTTCCAGGTGTGACACCGCCAACAATATTTGTTCCGTACTCAATCATTTGTTTAGTATGGAACAATGCGGTTGAACCGGTAATCCCCTGAACAATTACTCTCGTATTTTTATTAATAAATACACTCATTTAGGTTCCCTGCCTTTCTGCTCTACTTGACTAAAGATACAATCTTTTCTGCCCCGTCAGCCATAGACTCAGCAGAAGTGATATTTAAGCCTGAATCACTCAGGATTTTCTTCCCTAATTCAACGTTTGTTCCTTCAAGTCGTACAACGAGCGGTAATGTCAAGCCAACTTGTTTCGTTGCTTCAACTACACCTTCTGCGATCACATCACATTTCATGATGCCGCCAAAAATGTTAACGAAAATCCCTTTGACATTTTGATCAGATAAAATGATTTTAAATGCTTCCGTTACTTTTTCAGCTGTTGCACCGCCGCCAACATCCAGGAAGTTTGCAGGGTCCCCCCCGTAATGCTTGATGATATCCATTGTAGACATCGCAAGACCTGCTCCATTGACCATACAGCCAATATTTCCGTCTAGTGAAATGTAGCTTAGATCATATTTAGATGCTTCAATTTCCTTCGGATCCTCTTCATCAAGGTCACGGTATTCTAATATATCTTTTTGTCTATATAAGGCATTGCTATCAAAGTTTAATTTTGCATCAAGTGCCATGACTTTTCCATCGCCTGTTACGACAAGTGGATTAATCTCAGCAATTGAACAATCTTTTTCGATAAACGCGTTGTAAAGGCTAGTCATAAACTTAACAGCTTGGCCAACTAATTTTGTTGGAATATTAATCTTAAACGCTACTTCTCTCGCCTGGTAGGCTTGAAGACCAATCGCTGGGTCGATGACCACTTTGACGATTTTTTCTGGCGTTTTTTCTGCTACTTCTTCAATTTCAGTACCGCCTTCTTCAGAAGCCATCAATACAATTCTTGATGTCGCTCTGTCCAAAACAAGTCCAACATAGTACTCCTTTTGAATATCGCAGCCTTCTTCAATAAGTAAGCGTTTTATTTCGCGCCCTTCAGGCCCTGTTTGATGTGTGACAAGTGTTTTGCCGAGCAATTCCTCTGCAAACCCTTTCACTTCATCTTTTGTTTTTGCAATTTTTACCCCACCTGCTTTACCACGGCCGCCTGCATGAATCTGTGCTTTTACGACATATACAGAGCTACTTAGCTCTTCTGATGCTTTCACTGCTTCATCAGGTGTAAATGCTACTTTACCATTTGGAACTGAAACCCCATATTTTCTTAGGATTTCTTTTCCTTGGTACTCATGGATATTCATTTCCCATCCTCCCAACATATGTAGAAACAAAAATTATAAAATAGACTGCGCTTTCATTTTAAAGAATAAAAAAGAGAATGTCTAGGGTTCTATGTAAAATCGTAAAATCCTTCTAAACATTCAAACTTTTATTTTATTAAAAATATAAATTTTTCAGCCAAATCACTTTTTTTACCTTATTTTTTCATTTTTTGATCTAACTTATAGATAAAGGAAAATATTTCTGCTACAGTATCGTATAACGCTTCAGGTATTTCCTCATCAAGCGTTAAGTGGCGCATAAGTTCTACTAAATTAGGGTCTTCTTGAATAGGAACTCCTGATTTCTTTGCTTCTTCAATAATATGATCTGCCACATAGCCGCTTCCTGTTGCGATGACTTTTGGCGCCTTTTGTTTTTCTTCATCATAATGTAGAGCGACCGCTCTTCTAAGCGGTTTTGAATCCTTCATACTCGTAAGTCCAGCCCTTTCTCGCTGATTTTATGAAAGTGTTCATCTAGAAAATGAGATGGATCGATTTGCTCTTGCCTCTTCTTTGCTGTAATACCCGTTAAACTGTAGCCTAAGGCATTTAAATTCTCTCGAACAGCTGGAATCATCGGATTAATTATTCCTTGCAGTTCATGGGCTGTCTCAACTGTAATCGCCATGACCTTTTGCTGAATTGTACAGTCTATTAATGTTTCTTCAAGGTTTTCCATGTTTAAGTAAAACATGAGGCGGCACTGAGAAATATCAATAGAGCCATCTTTTTTCTTATGGCCTTTTAAAATAAACGTTAAATCTTGAACACTATGCTTTGAGAAAAGAGGATAGGAGACCATCATTTGACTGACGGTTTGGTTTTCCTGCTGAACAAATAACTGTCCATTCAATCTATGAAACAATTGATCCACTTCTTTTTTAACGTGATCCGGTAAATCCGCCTGCTTCACATCATTTAAGACGAGCTTTAATTGATGAAGCTCCTGACTTTTTACATCCTGGCTGCCTTTTTCCAGTAGTTTTAGCATACCGATTTCATCACGTACACCTATCGCCTTTTTCATCGTCATGAGTAAATCGAGCACATCGGTTTTATTGCTTAATGTTGGTTCAGTCTGCTGAATGACCTGAGCCAATGCTTTCGCCTCTATTTTTGAAAGGAACGGAAATTCTTTTTGAAGCACGGATGCCTTTGCGTCAGGCTGAGATCCTGCCTGCTGGAGCCCTTGAAGCAGTGAAGTGAGTAGTTTTAAGTCGGGCTGCTGCCGTCCGTCTGCACCTTGCTTTGTCATGCTTGTCAGTATGCGCTCTATTTGCTGAAGTGGGATCGGTAGTTGCTTTGGACTGATCAACTGCTGCGTGTTAGGCTGATTGATTGAAATTGTCTGACGCCCTTGGGCGTTTGAGACTTGGCTATTTTCTGTTTGCTGAGACGGATTGAGGTTATATGGCACTGACATACTGCCCCCTTGCTTCGCTTGGCCTTCTTTCGCTGCTAGAAGCACCGATAAGAGCTTCTCTGCATGAACAGTAGTCTCAGTATCTATGACAGACCGAACGGCTTGTGTAAGGGCCTGTGTGGCATCTGATTGCTTCGGCAGCTGTGTTAATCGATCTAGTAGCGCTGTTATATCCTGATGAAGAGCAGAGGATGATTTCACTGCTAATATCGATTGGAGAACCCCTTGCTGGATCGGTAAATCTTTCTTCAAAGCAAACAGAAGCGCCTGCAGCCCTTTTTTGACATCAGCTCCTTGAAACTGTTCGATCCATTTCACTGCAGTTTTTAACTCTGCTTCATTGATGACCGATTTTTCTTTTAAAAAGGCTGTAGCCGTTAATATGTTTTCAATCCCATTTTTAAGTGACAGGCCTTCTAATAGTTTGGCTGCTGCATCCTTTAACGTTTTGGGATCTTGATCAAATTGTTGAACGGGTCTTAATTTATTGAGGCTGCCTCCACCCTCTTGTTCAAATTGGAACCAATAGAATGCATCCGCTTTTAATTGAGCCGCTAACTGCGCTTTTATTTTGGTCGTGCCTATTTGAACAAGCGCTGTATCATCTCCAAGCATTTTAAGTACTTTTCCGAGAATCAGTCGGTGCATATTTTCCTTTCCTTCGGTGTTTAATGGAACAGATTCTACCGTATTTAACCGGCTATTCAGTGCTGTATGTATGTCTTCAACTCTTGTCATCACAGGCAGCCTCCTTGTGTCAAAAATTTATGAAATAACGGATTTCACTGGTGCAAACGATAATCGATGGATTGGGGTAGCACCATGCTTTTGAATGGCAGCCAGATGCTCTTTCGTTCCGTACCCTTTATGTTTTTCAAACTGGTACTCAGGGTATTGGCGCCCATACTCCTCCATCATCTGATCCCTTGTCACTTTCGCAATACATGCACCAGCTGCGATGGATGCACTTTTTGCATCTCCTTTGATGATATTCTCCTGGTGAGTAGGAAGCGGAAGTGTCATTGCATCTATGAGTAGATAATCCGGTGTATGAGTTAACTGCTCCACAGCTCTCACCATCGCCAGTCTTGATGCTTCGTAAATATTGATTTCATCAATCGTCGCCGCATCAACAATGCCGATTCCGATATCAAGTGCTTTTTCTTGAATCAAATCATAATAAGCCAATCTTTTTTTCTCAGATAGTTGCTTTGAGTCGTTTAAACCAAGCAGGACTGTTTCTTCTTTTAATATAACAGCTGCTGCGACAACCGGGCCTGCCAGCGGACCTCTTCCAGCTTCATCTATACCTGCAATACACGTGTATCCTTGCGCCTTTGCTTGGTTTTCAAATTGCAGCATTTGATTCCATGCTGCACGAAGTTCTTGCTGTTTTTCTCTCTCTTTGTGCCACTTTTCTATAAGCTTTTGGACACTTTTTCTTGTGTCATCTTTTACAAGCTCACGGATGTATGACTCGTCGTGCGAATGCTTTTCTATCAATTCTTTTATTTGTTTCACGGTGTACATAGGCTTTTCGCAGCCTCCTTCTTTATATCGGCAGTTTTTCACAAAAAATAAAGACCCGCATGAGCTGCGTGTCTTTTAGCTTTCAGGCTTCTCAAAAGTGAGGGGACCAAATTTTTCAGTTCGAATATCCCGAATAATGATTTCGGTGGTTTTGTCGTAATTAATGAATCCTCCGCTCATCAGACAGCCGCGCTTTGTGCCAATTGCATCAAACAGCTCAACCGTATCTTCAGGTATATCTGCCAGGTCATAGCGTTTTTTTAATCGCTCTGGATAGTTCTCTTCTAGAAAACGCAGTGCATACACGGCGACATCCTGTAAGTTGATGATTGAATCTTTGATCGCTCCAGTAACCGCTAGCCTGAGTCCTACTTGCTCATCTTCAAATTTTGGCCAGAGGATTCCAGGGGTATCGAGCAGTTCTAGTTCTTTCCCTACCTTCACCCATTGCTGTGATGTGGTAATACCAGGTCGATCTCCTGTTTTGGCGATGTTCTTTTTTGCTAAACGATTGATCAAGGTCGATTTCCCAACATTGGGAATCCCGATAATCAGCGCTCGAATCGCACGCGGCTTGACACCTTTTGCTTTCATGCGGTCGAATTTTTCTTTTAAGATTTCTTTTGAAGTCGTGATGATCTGATTTAACCCTTGTCCATCAACAGAGTTAATGGCAAGTGACCGAACGCCTTGCTGCTCAAAATGCGCCTGCCACTCCTTTGTCATACGAGGATCTGCTTTATCTGCTTTGTTTAAGAGCATGATTTTAGGTTTGTTTTGAAGGATTTCTTCAATCATTGGGTTTCTAGAGGACATCGGAATTCTTGCATCTGTTAATTCAAATACAATGTCGATGAGCTTTAATTTTTCTGTGACTTGACGTCTAGCTTTTGCCATATGGCCCGGAAACCATTGAATCGTCATAGGTGCACCTTCTCTCTTCTATCAGTTATCTATATACATTGTACAAAAAAAGAGCCTGTTACAGGTAACAAGCTCTTTCCTTTGATATCATTATCGTCTGATTTCTTTGATACGAGCCGCTTTACCGCGAAGTTCACGTAGGTAGTACAGTTTCGCACGACGTACCTTACCGTGACGTACAACTTCGATGTTAGCGATTTTTGGTGTGTGTACAGGGAATGTACGCTCAACGCCTACACCGTAAGAAATCTTACGAACTGTGAAAGTTTCGCTGATTCCACCACCACGACGCTTAATTACAACACCTTCAAAGATCTGGATACGCTCACGAGTACCCTCGACAACTTTAACGTGTACACGTAAAGTGTCACCAGGACGGAACGCAGGAAGATCAGTGCGTAATTGTTCTTTTGTGATTTCTTCAATCAAATGTTGCATCGTTTTCAACTCCTTCCAACAGATGCTCATGTCCTCTTTCTTCATTGCAGCGGAACATCGTTTTCAAACTTGAATCGGCAAGCCGTCCAAGTCACAAGTAGTATCATACCATACCTCTATACCGTGTGCAATACAATCTAGTCATTATGAAGCTGCCAAAGCCATCTTTTTTCTTCATTCGTTAAAGTTTTGCATGAATCGATCAAGTCTGGCCGTCTTGTATAGGTTCGCTTCAAGGATTCTTTACGCCGCCACTCCTCAATTTTCGCATGATTTCCAGAGAGGAGCACATCCGGCACTTTTAGCCCTTTATAATCAGCTGGTCTTGTATAGTGCGGGTGTTCAAGCAGACCTGTACTAAATGAATCTTCGATGTGAGACGCTTCTTTTCCAAGCACATGAGGCAAAAGCCTGACCACACTGTCTGCAATCATCATCGCCGGCAGCTCTCCGCCTGTGAGAACGAAATCTCCAATTGAAATTTCATCTGTGACAAGATGCTCCCTGATGCGCTCATCGTAGCCTTCATAGTGGCCGCAAATGAACATAAGGTGCTCTTCTTTTGCAAGCTCTTCTGCCTTCTTTTGTGTATATCTTTCCCCTTGAGGACAGACAAGAATGATCCGGGGCTTTTTGCTTGCTTTATTCGTCAAATCTTCTACCGCATCAAATACAGGCTGTGCTTTCAGTACCATGCCAGCACCGCCGCCATACGGATAGTCATCCACTGTTTTATGCTTATGATCCGAATACTCTCTAAAATTGACAACATGAAATGAGACAGCTTCTTTCTCCTGTGCTTTTTTTAAAATCGATGAGTGTAGCACTCCCTCGAACATTTCAGGAAAAAGCGTTAAAAAGTCAATTTTCATTCGTCAATGAGTCCTTCCATCACTTCAATGTGTATTGTTTTGGATGAGATATCGATTTTTTTGACGACAGATGGAATATAAGGAATGAGAGCATCCTTTTTTCCTTTTCTTTCAACGACCCAAACATCGTTTGCCCCTGGCGTTAAAATCTCTTTGATTTGACCGATGAGTTTGTCCTGCTCATCGTATACTTCGCAGCCAATGATTTGATGGAAATAAAACTCTCCTTCATCTAATGAACCGAGATGTTCTTTTTCTACTTTTAAGATCGATTCTTTCAGTTGCTCTGCTTCATTTAATGAACCTATTTCTTCAAATGTGAGCAAATCAAACTGCTTATGCTGTCTATGTGATGCTACAGTAACTTTCAGCGAATCCTTTTGACCTTGTTTAAAAATATAGAGGACGCTTCCTTTTTTGTAGCGCTCTTCCGGGAAATCGGTCTTTGACACAACGCGCACTTCACCGCGCACTCCGTGTGTATTGACGATCTTTCCGACATTCAACCAATCTAGCTCCATGTTCTAATCACCCCTGACGTATTTCAACAATGGTGCCGTCTTTCACGACGATGACATTATCTTGCATTTTGTCATCCCATTTATCACCTATTTTCACTTCAACCAGCGCATCCACTTCTGTTTCTTTCATTTCACTTCCAAGCGGCAAGATATGTAGCTGCTCCACTTGAAAATCAATTTGTCTCATTTTCTCTTGCCTTTTATCAATGGCTTTTTGAAATTGAGGGATGGCGTCTTGCTGATGTGGTTCTTTTTCATGTTTTTTTAGTTGGAAATATAGCTGATTGCACTCACGTTCTAGTCTTTCTTTTTTCTCCAAAAAAGTCGTTAACAGTTTGTCCTTACTGCTTTCAGTTAATACTTGCATCACGGTGACATGTTGAATGATCTGCATCTTCCTTTTTGTCCCCCTATCCGAAGGCATTTGTCCTCTACAGTATAACGAAAAATAGATTTAAACGTGTAAAAAAAGGGGAGGTCCTAAGCCCTCTCCCTTTTTAGTCAGCAATCTCAAGTTGAACTTTCTTAGAAGACTCTGCACTTGCTGCAAATATGACTGTTCGTATCGCTTTTGCTGTACGCCCCTGCTTTCCGATCACTTTTCCGGTATCTTCGGCATTGACAGACAGTGTGTAAATCACCTGCTCATCTTTCTTTAATGAAGATACGTGAATATCTTCAGGGAAATCAACAAGTGGCTCGACGATGGACACAATCAATTCTTCCAAGGACAGCTCATTCATTATTTGCTGTTTTTCGCATTATGAAATTTTTCAAGAATTCCTTGGTTTGAGAAAAGGTTGCGAACTGTATCAGATGGTTTCGCACCATTTTGAAGCCATTTAAGCGCTAATTCTTCGTTGATTTTCACCTCAGCTGGTGATACCACTGGGTTGTAAGTTCCAACTGTTTCGATGAAACGACCGTCACGTGGTGAACGAGAATCTGCTACAACAATACGATAGAAAGGAGATCTTTTTGATCCCATACGTTTTAAACGAATTTTTACTGCCATTTTACTAGCACCTCCGAAAATATTTCAACAAGATAGTATATTAACAATGATAAAAGGGTTTGTAAAGTGTTTTTTCTTAACAACGGTTTTATCATGTGTAACCAATTACATAAATGGTAATTTAAAGCCTTTTTTCTTCCCTTTGGACATGTTGGTCATTTGCTTCATCATCTTTTTCATTTCATCAAATTGCTTTAAAAGGCGATTGACTTCCTGTACAGATGTTCCGCTTCCTTTTGCAATCCGTTTTCTTCGGCTTGCATTGATGACCTCTGGCTGTTCTTTTTCCTCGGTCGTCATTGATTTAATAATCGCTTCGATGTGATTGAGCTGCTTTTCGTCTACTTGGACGTTTTTGAGCCCTTTCATTTTACCGGCACCCGGCATCATTTGAATTAGTTCATCAAGTGGACCCATATTACGAACTTGGCCAAGCTGCTCGAGGAAATCGTCGAGCGTGAAGCTCATGGTCCGCATTTTTTGTTCAAGCTCTTTCGCCTTATCTTGGTCGACGTTTGCCTGTGCTTTTTCAATAAGTGTGAGCACATCTCCCATACCAAGAATTCTTGATGCCATCCGCTCCGGGTGGAATGGTTCAATCGCATCAAGCTTTTCTCCTAGTGCAGCGAATTTAATCGGCGTATTTGTGACAGCACGAATCGAAAGTGCTGCTCCGCCTCTTGTATCACCGTCTAGTTTCGTTAGAACGACACCTGTTAAGCCAAGCTGTTCATTAAAGCTTTTTGCTACATTGACAGCATCTTGACCTGTCATAGAGTCAACAACAAGGAAAATTTCTTCTGGATTTGCTACTTCTTTTACTTTCTGAAGTTCATCCATCAATTCCTCATCGATATGAAGACGCCCTGCTGTATCTAAAATGACATAATCGTGGTGTTCTTCTTTCGCTTTTTCAATTGCCTGTTTGGCAATTTCGACAGGACTTACTTGATCACCTAATGAAAACACTGGCATATCAAGCTGTTTCCCAAGTGTCTGCAGCTGCTGGATCGCTGCCGGTCTGTAAATATCTGCAGCCACCATCATCGGCTTGCGATTATGTTTTTTGCGAAGTAAATTGGCAAGTTTCCCAGTTGTGGTCGTTTTACCTGCCCCTTGAAGACCGACCATCATAATGACTGTTGGAGATTTTTTCGCTACAGCGATTTTACTCTCTTCCCCGCCCATTAATTCAGTGAGTTCTTCTTTTACAACTTTAATGACCTGTTGTCCAGGGGTAAGGCTTGTCATGACCTCTTGTCCAACTGCCCGCTCGCTTACTTTTTTCACAAAGTCTTTGACTACTTTAAAATTGACGTCAGCTTCAAGAAGGGCAAGGCGTACCTCGCGCATCATTTCTTTTACATCTTGCTCTGACACTTTTCCTTTGCCGCGGATTTTTGAAATCGTCTGCTGCAGTCGGTCGGCTAATCCTTCAAATGCCATACTGTGCCGCCTCCTAATCTAATTTCTCAAGCGATTCAATTAAAGCTTCTGCTTCTTCCTTTTGCGCGGAATCTGCTACAAGCTCTCTCATTTTATTGAGAAGTTCTTTACGCTCTTTAAATTTCTTAAACAAGAGCAGCTTTTCTTCATATTGTTCAAGCATCGCTTCAGTCCGTTTAATATTATCATAAACAGCCTGTCTTGATACTTCATATTCATCCGCAATTTCACCGAGGGAAAAATCGTCTAGGTAGTAAAGCGACATGTAGCTCTTCTGCTTTGCGGTCAACAACGATTGATAGAAGTCAAACAAGTAGTTCATTCTCGTTGTTTTTTCAAGCGTCATGGGCTCTCTCCCCTTTGTTAAGTTCATTCCCTTTACATCAACTAAGTTTACACGGTTCTCTCCTGTGTGTCAAGTTTTTATCTTGTCACTTCATGAGGCGGCGTATAAATAAAAATGCCAGCAACTTTGCCGGCATTTTTTTGTTAGTCTTCTTGATCAATCACGTCTGAAAATAAACCATACACATATGATTCTGCATCGAACTCTTGTAGATCGTCTATCTTTTCACCTAAACCGACAAGCTTCACCGGGATGTTCAGTTCATTTCGAATCGCAAGCACAATTCCGCCTTTTGCAGTCCCGTCAAGCTTTGTTAAGGCAATCCCTGTCACATTTGTCGCTTTAGAAAATTCCTTCGCTTGTGCCATGGCGTTTTGACCCGTTGTTGCATCAAGGGCAAGCAGTACTTCGTGCGGGGCAAATGGGACTTCGCGTTCAATAACTCTTTTGACCTTCTCCAGCTCTTTCATCAAGTTGACTTTATTTTGAAGTCTTCCAGCTGTATCGCAGATAAGGACATCCGCATTTTTCGCTTTTGCTGACTGAACGGCATCAAAGATAACCGCTGCTGGATCAGAGCCCGCCGTCTGTTTGACGACAGGGACGCCTGACCGCTCTCCCCATACTTCAAGTTGCTCAATGGCACCGGCACGAAACGTATCTCCTGCTGCTAATATGACGGATTTCCCTTCATTTTTCAGCTTGTTTGCAAGCTTACCAATGGTCGTTGTTTTCCCAACGCCGTTGACGCCCACAAATAAAATGATATTTAAACGCCCGTCTTCAATGTTCAGCGCAGAGATTTGTTCCTCTCCGCTATTGTAGATGTCAACAAGCTTTTCAGAGATGACCACCTGTACTTCACTTGGGTCTTGAATGTTTCTTAATTTCACTTCTTTTTTCAGCTCATCAATCAGTTCCATCACAGTCGTGAAACCGACATCAGCGCCGATAAGAACTTCTTCTAGTTCTTCAAAAAAGTCTTCGTCGACCTTACGATAGCGAGAAATCAGTTCATTTACTTTCCCTTGGAATGAATTTCTCGTTTTTTCAAGTCCATCTTTAAACTTTTCTGATACTGAATCGGTTTGCTGCGTAAATTTTTCTTTTAATTTCTTAAAAAAGCTCATTGGTTCATAGACCTCCTTTAATTACTGGACAAGCTCTTTCGTTTCTTCTAGCTTGACGGATACAAGTTTGGAGACGCCTGACTCCTGCATTGTGACACCATACAGGACATCTGCTTCTTCCATTGTTCCTTTACGGTGCGTAATGACAATGAACTGCGTTTCTTGGCTGTATTTCTTTAAATATTGTGCAAAACGGAAGACATTGGCTTCATCAAGCGCCGCTTCTACTTCGTCTAACACGCAGAATGGAACAGGTCTGACTTTTAAGATGGAGAATAGTAGAGCGATCGCTGTTAGTGCTCTCTCTCCGCCTGAAAGCAGGCTTAGGTTTTGCAATTTTTTCCCTGGCGGCTGCGCGACAATATCAACTCCAGAGTTTAGTAAATCGTTTGGATCTGTCAGCTTCAGGTCGGCTCTTCCCCCGCCAAATAATGCTTGGAAAACAGATTCAAAATGCCCACGGATTTGAGAGAATGTCTCAGAAAAACGCTTCGTCATTTCTTGATCCATTTCTTCGATGACTTGGAATAACGTATTTTTCGCTTCTGTCAGATCATTTCGCTGTTCTGTTAGGAAAAGATAACGTTCATTCACGCGTTCATACTCATCAATACTGCCTAAGTTCACTGTTCCAAGTTCTTCAATGGCTAGTTTGATCAATTTCACTCGTTTTCTTGCTTCATCTGGCAAGAGTGTCAGATGGTACATTTCTTTTGCTCCTTCAAACGAAAGAGCATATTCTTCGTTCAAATAGGCGATAAGGTTATCGAGTTCAACCTCCATGCGGCCAAGCTTGATCTCTTCATCTTTTAAGCTTGTGGTGAGCTGCTTGTAAAGACGTTTTTGCTCTTTGAGTTCACGTTCAGCAAATTCTAATGTTTCCGAAAGAGCCAGTCGCTGTTTGCGGCGCTCTGAAATGAGTGCTGTCGTTTTATTTTTATTTTCAAGCTTTTCTTTTGCAGCTTCTTCCAGCTGTTCTGCTCCGCTTGAGCTAGATGACATTTCACTTGTTAAGAGTGACAGATCTTCTTTTGTTTCAATCAGCGTCTGTTCTGCCTCTTCCAATTCAGCCATCAAGATCGAAAGCTTCTCTTGTTCATTAGATAAAGACTGCTCTTTTTTCGCAAATGAGATTTTCAGCTCTGTTAATTCCGCAGAAATGGTTTCTTTCGTTGAGCTTTGGGTCTGCTTACGCTTTGTTAAAGTATTGATCTCTTCATCAAGAGCTACCAGTTTCTCACCTATAGAGGCTTCAAATGTTACCTGCTCTTTGTCCTTGCTCGCAAGTCCAATAGAGCGCTGCTGCAATTCTTCTTTTTCTTGATCATAGATCTCTAGATGAGCGTTTATATTTTTTTCTGCTACTTGCAGTTCGTATAGTTTTCCTTTGAGCTCTTGTTGCTTTTCTCGAAGCGTCTCACCGCGCTGACGCAGTTCATTTAATTGGGTTTCACTTGCTGCAATCGATTGCTTCGTTTCTTTTGTCTCTTTTTCAAGGATCGTTGTTTTTTCTTCCATATCAACGAGCTGCTTCGTCAATGTTTCGATCTCTCGATTCCTTGAAAGGAGGGAGTTGCTCTTTTTCTTCACGCCGCCCCCAGTCATTGAACCACCTGGGTTGACGACATCCCCCTCAAGGGTCACGATGCGATAACGATGTCCGAGCATTTTAGCCAGTTCATTGGCGCCTTTTAAATCTCTGACAATCAAGACGGTTCCAAGCAAGTTCTGAATGACCTTTTGGTACTTTTCATCAAAGGAAACGAGATTACTCGCTACGCCGATAAATGCTGCATGCTGCTCAGCTGTTTGGACGTCTCTGAACTGAATGGTTCTTTCTTTGATCACGTTCATTGGCAGGAAGGTCGCACGTCCAAAGGAATGCTGCTTTAAGTATCCAATAGCTTGTCTCGCAGCTGCTTCATTTTCCGTGACTACGTGCTGCGTTGCTGCGCCTAGCGCAATTTCAATCGCTGTCTCATGCTGCTGATCTGTTTGGATCAGCTCTGCAATGGCACCGTGAATACCGCCTAACCGGTCCTTTGCCTTTAAGACCTCTTTCACTCCTTGGAAAAAGCCTGAGAAGTCTTCCTGCATGGATTCAAGCATCTCTTTTTTTGATTTTGCCTGCTGAACATATTGATAGGCTTGATAAAGAGCCGTTTCTTTTTTTTCGTATTGACGCTTCATTTGCTCAAGCTTTTGTTCCGCCTCTCTAAAGCGTTTCACCTGAGTCAAAATGTCTTCTTCTAGCTCTTTTAGCTGCTGCTCAGCTTCCGTTTTCTTTTCTTTGACAGACACACGTTCTTCGATATGTTTCTGGTTATTTTGCGTTAGACGCTCTAGCTGCATGGCCGCCTGGCGCTGCTGCTCTTCTAGTAATTTACGTTCATTGCGGATTGAAGCCTGTTCATTTAGCAGATCAAAATAATCGCTTTTCAGCTGTTCAATTTGACCTTCCACGTCTTCACTATGAAGTGATAGTTGATGCTGTTTTGTGTTCACTTCATCTTTTAGCTGCTGCACTTCTTTTTGCAGACTGTCCCGCGTGATTTTCTGCTGTTCAATCTTTTCGGTTAACAGCGCCTGCTTTTCAGTTAAGCGAACGAGCGTTTCTTCCAGCTGTCCTTGGTTGGCGGCTGCATTTTTTTTACGTTCTTTTAGAACTTCTTTTTTTCCTTCAAGCTTTTCTAATTCCTCACTTGTGAACAGAAGAACTTCATGCAGGTCATTAATGGATTCGTCCAGCGCCTGAATTCGGTCTCTCGACTCTTCGATTTTGGCTTCTTTTGCTTGAATGTCTGTGGACTGCTTCATTTCATCTTGTTTGAACCGCTCGACAGCTTCTCCAAGTGTTGTCCATTTTTCGTGAAGTGCTTCGATATCATGAACGGTGAGTGCAATTTCTACATTTTCAAGCTCTTCTTTTTTATGCAAATAGTCCTTTGCAATAGATGCTTGCATTCTTAATGGTTCTACTTGATCTTCTAGTTCATGCAGAATATCTTCCACTCGGTTTAAATTGTCCTGCGTTTCAAACAGTTTATTCTCGGCTTTTTTCTTTCTTGTTTTATATTTCAAGACACCAGCCGCTTCTTCAAAGATACTTCTTCTCTCTTCTGCCTTACTCGATAGAATTTCCTCTACTTTTCCTTGACTGATGATAGAAAAGGCTTCCTTACCAAGTCCTGAATCCATGAAGAGATCAATAATATCTTTTAAGCGGACAGATTGATTGTTTATGAGAAATTCACTTTCTCCTGAACGATACACCCTTCTTGTTACACTGACTTCGTGAAAATCGATCGGTAAAAAGTGATCTTCGTTATCTAACGTTAAAGTCACCTCTGCTAGGTTGACTCTTTTTCTTGAGTCACTTCCTGCAAAAATGATGTCTTCCATTTTTCCTCCGCGGAGGCTTTTCGCTGATTGTTCTCCAAGTACCCAGCGGATGGCATCGGTAATATTACTTTTGCCGCTTCCGTTAGGTCCAACAACAGCTGTGACACCTTTGACAAAGTCCACGGTCACTCGCTGTGCAAAAGATTTGAATCCTATCACGTCTAAACGTTTGAGGAACATGAGAGTGATCCTCCTTATGTATTTAAAGTACTATCATCTTACCATATGAAGCGAAAAAAGATGATGGAAAACAGAGTGAAATCCCCCTGAATGACGAGGGGGATTTTATTGGTTCATATGATGTTTCTGCAATTTAGCAAGTGCTTCCTGTGCAGCGTGCTGTTCTGCTTCTTTTTTAGAGCGGCCATTTCCAATCCCGAGCACTTCTCCCCTGAGGGATACATTCGCTTCAAATTCCCGGTTATGTGCAGGTCCTTTTTCATGCAGGATTCGGTATTCTAGCACACCTTTTCCATCGCGCTGAACAAATTCTTGAAGCTGGCTTTTAAAGTCCATGACATGTGAAAAAGCTCCGTCATTAATTTTAGGATACACATACCCTTCTAGGAATCGTTCAACAGGTTCCAGCCCTTGATCTAAATAAAGTGCTCCGATAAACGCCTCAAATACATCTGCTAAGAGTGCGGGGCGTTTTCTGCCGCCAGTCATTTCTTCGCCTTTCCCTAAAAGAACAAGGTCTCCGAAGGACAGCTCATGTGCCAGTGACACAAGTGACGGTTCACACACGATCGCCGCTCTCAGTTTTGTTAAATCTCCCTCGCTCATCGCTGGATATTTCGCAAATAAGAATTGAGAGATGGTCAATTCTAAAACAGCATCTCCTAAAAATTCAAGTCTTTCATTATCCTCGTAAGGTTTTTTCCGGTGCTCATTGACATAAGAGGAATGTGTAAAGGCTTGATATAAAAGCTTTTCATTTTTAAACTGTACTGAAATACGCTGCTGGAATTCTCTAAATTGCTCTAGTTTTTTGCTCTGTTTCTGTTTGTCTTTATAGTGTTTTGGCATAGCAACCTCCAGGTAGGCTTAATCGCCTTTAAGGATACTGATTATATGGAGTCTCTCTTTCTACATGCAAGGAAACATTGCTCCCAGCATCTGAAAAAGGCTGACAATTGATCAGCTGAATGTGTTGAAACTAACATAAATTTTCAAAGTCCCGTCATGAAAGTAGACGGGACTTTGTTACGCTTATTGCTGGTTATTTATGTAGTTCACAGCGTCACCGACTGTTGCAATTTTTTCAGCATCTTCGTCAGAAATTTCCATATCGAACTCATCTTCAAGTTCCATAACTAGCTCAACTACATCAAGGGAATCAGCGCCTAAATCTTCTTTAAATGAAGCTTCCATTTTCACGTCAGCCTCATCAACGCCAAGGCGGTCTACAATAATTTTTGTTACACGCTCTAATACGTCTGCCATTGCCTTTCACCTCCCCTCAAAGTATTATAGTTGATTCGTTTTTAAAAAACTAGAGAAAACCTAACGAAATTTTGATATTTCTTAAGACATGACCATTCCGCCATCCACTTGGATGGTTTGGCCTGTAATATAACCTGCTCCTTCAGAAGCTAAAAAGACAACAATGTTGCTAATATCTTCAGGCGCACCAAAGCGTGCAAGCGGGATTTGTTTTAACATTTCTGCCTGCACATTGTCATCAAGCTTGTCTGTCATATCTGTCGAAATAAAGCCTGGTGCTACTGCATTGACTGTAATATGGCGGCTTGCCAGCTCTTTTGCGGTTGTTTTCGTTAACCCGATGACGCCAGCTTTTGCTGCAACGTAGTTCGCTTGTCCAGGGTTTCCGCATACACCGACCACTGATGCCAAGTTGATGATTCTTCCGCTTCGCTGCTTCATCATTTGGCGCGTCACAGCTTTTGTACAGTTAAAGACACCTTTTAAGTTTATGTTAATGACATCATCCCATTCATTTTCTTTCATTCTCATGAGCAGGTTGTCCTTTGTAATGCCAGCGTTATTCACAAGGATGTCGATTGAACCAAATGTATCAATGGCTTGTTTCATTAATGCTTGTACTTCTTCAGCATTTGAGACATCCGCTTTGACAGCAAAAGCCTGCTTGCCAAGTGCTTTGATTTCATCCACTACTTCATTTGCTTTCGCTTCGTTTCCTGAATAATTCACGACAACATTTGCACCATTCTTCGCTAAATCGATCGCGATGGAACGGCCAATACCGCGTGATGCACCTGTTACAACGGCTGTTTTATTTGTAAGCATCAAGAATCCCCCTTCAATGTTTGAATTGCTGCTTCAATTGTTTCTTGATCTGAAACGGAAATAGTCGTCAGGCGGCGGTTGACCTTTTTCACAAGACCTGAAAGCACTTTGCCAGGACCAATTTCAATAAACGTTGTCACACCTAAATCAATGAGGCGTTCCACACTTTCTTCAAAACGAACAGGAGAATACAATTGTTCAATGAGCTTTGTCTCAATCTCACCACGAGATGTCACGATGTCTGCTGTTACATTTGAAATGACCGGTATTTTGGCATCCGCAATGTCTAGTTTTGACAGTACATCTGTGAATTTATCAGCTGCTGGTTTCATTAAAGCTGAATGGAAAGGTCCACTCACCTCAAGTGCAATTGCACGTTTTGCGCCTTTTTCTTTCGCTTTCTCTGATGCAAGTTCTACACCTTTTGCTGTACCAGAGATGACGATTTGTCCAGGGCAGTTTAAGTTAGCGAGTTCTACAAGATGACCGCTCTCTGTCACTTCTTTTGTTACTTCCAAAAGCGATGCTTGATCTAGTCCAAGGATCGCTGCCATTGCGCCTTCACCTGCTGGAACGGCTTCATTCATTAATTCGCCGCGTTTTCTGACGGCGTATACAGCATCTTTAAACGAAAGAGCGCCTGCTGCAACGAGGGCTGTGTATTCACCAAGACTGTGTCCTGCTGTATAATCTGCTTTGATTCCGCTCTCTTCAAATTTCTTTAAGATGGCGATGCTTGTTGTTAAAAGAGCTGGCTGCGCATTATAAGTCAGCGTCAGTTCTTCTGCATCCCCTTCAAAAATCATAGAAGATAAGTCAAAACCGAGGGTCTTGTCTGCTTCTTCAAACACAGCTTTAGATGCTGTTTCTTGGTCAAATAAATCTTTTCCCATGCCAATTTTTTGAGAGCCTTGGCCAGGGAATAAAAATGCAATTTTGCTCATGCTGCTTTACCTCCATTAAGACTCATTCGTGTTTTCTTTTTGAACTTCTTGATGAATGATGGCTGAAACGTCTTTTTCAACGATATCACGCGCCTGACGAATTGCATGGAAAATGGCGTTTTCATCAGAGGAGCCGTGCGCTTTAATAACAGGAGCCTTTAAACCAAATAAAGCGGCACCACCATATTCGGAGTAATCCATTTTAGATTTCATCTGCATCAATTTCGGCTTCATCATGCCTGCTGCTATTTTCGCTGTAAAGCTGGATGTTAATGTTTCTTTCAGCATTTTAAATACGGAAAGGGCTGTTCCTTCAATCGTTTTAAGCGCAATATTTCCTGTGAATCCATCTGTGACAACGACATCGGCTACACCTTCTAATAAATCACGAGCCTCCACATTTCCTACGAAATTCAAGTCTGATGCTTTAAGTAATTCGAAGGTTTTTTTTGTTAAATCGTTGCCTTTTTTATCTTCTGTTCCTACATTTAAAAGTCCAACGCGCGGATTGCTTTTTGGGAAGACTCGCTCTGCGTAAATAGATCCCATCATGGCATATTGCACAAGATGTTCTGGTTTGGCATCGACGTTTGCACCGACGTCTAGTAATAAAAATCCGCTGCCATCCAGTGTTGGCAAAGTTGGAGCAAGTGCTGGTCTATCAATGCCATCAATTCTGCCTACGATAAACAGTCCTGCTGTCATGAGTGCTCCAGTATTTCCTGCTGAGATGCAGGCATCTGCTCTTCCTTCGGATACTTCCTGCGCCATTTTCACCATAGATGAATCCTTTTTACGTCTGACTGCACGTACTGGCTCATCTGTCGGTTCAATGACTTCTTTTGCATCTAAAATCGTGATGCGCTCGTTATTTGTTATGTATGGTTTGATTTTGCTTTCATCGCCGACAAGTGTAATGTCGATATCTGAAAATGCTGCTAAGCTTTTTTGCACACCGTCAATAATGGCTTTAGGGGCATGATCTCCCCCCATTGCATCGACTGCAATTCTCATGTTATGTGCCACCTTTTACTTTTGTTTTGAGCGATACATGACGAAGTCACCTGAGAAGACAACTTCCTCACCTACATAGCTGTTTACTTCAACTACGGTTCTACCTTTTTCTTTATCATGCGAGGCTACTTTGGCTTTCGAGACAACTCTTTCACCTTGTTTGACCTGCCTTGTAAACCTGATATTCGCTTTTGCTGTCAACGCCAGTTCATCGTCGATGACGGCGACTGCCAGCGAATTTGCCTGGGCGAAGAGATGATGTCCCCTGGCAATTTGGTTACGGCTAAATACATGCTCTTTTCTCACTTCAAAAATGGAAATGGCTTGATCATCAAGCTCTACATCAATCATTTCTCCAATCACTTCATCCAGCGGAAGTGACTTCACTTCATCCTCTAATGTCTTTTCGGCCACATGCTTAATTCTTTCGCGTAATTCAGGGATTGACAGCTCCAAACGATCAAGACGAACCGTCTGAATGCTTACACCGAATTTGCTTGCCAATTCTTCATCAGTAATGAATGGAGTCGAGCTGATCGTTTGCTGGAGAAGCTTTTGACGTTCTTTTTTATTTAGTTTCATATGCAGACACCATCCGTACATTTATGACTAGGTACTAATAGTAGTATATAATCTCATAGATGATAAATCAATCCTTGTTTCAAAAAGACAAGAAAATTCCTCCAGCTCACGATCAGCTTAATTTATCTCCGCCCAGCACACCGCTGTCTACAAGCGTTTGCCGAAGTTCTTTGTATTCAGGCTCTGTCCAAAAGGCGTCCGATTGCACAAGTTCTGCCGCATCTTTTCTTGCGGTTTCAAGTGCTCTGTAGTCATGGACCATGTCTGCTACCTTAAATTCAGGCATCCCGCTTTGTTTTTTACCAAAGAAATCGCCAGGCCCTCTTAGTTCTAAGTCCTTTTCAGACAGCTCAAAGCCATCGGTCGTTTCGGACATAATCCGCATTCGTTCTTTACCTGTCTCTGATTTCGGATCAGCCATTAAAATACAAAATGATTGATGCTCTCCGCGTCCGACCCGGCCTCTTAACTGATGAAGCTGAGACAGTCCGAATCTGTCTGCATCATATATGACCATGATGGTAGCATTCGGCACGTTAACCCCTACTTCAACGACTGTGGTCGAAACGAGAATCTGGACTTCATTTGTGGTAAAGGCTCTCATCACCTGATCTTTTTCATCACTTGCAAGCTTCCCGTGCATTAAGCCGATCGACCACTTGCCGCGATACGCCTCCGTCAGCATGCTATGGACATCAATCGCATTTTGAACATCCAGTTTGTCTGATTCTTCAATGAGCGGACAAATAATATACGCCTGCCTGCCTTTTCTCAGCTCTTTATCCACAAAAGCAAGAATTCTCTCGAGCATGTCATGCTTGACCCAATACGTTTCGATTTGCTTTCGGCCAGCTGGTAGTTCATCAATGACGGATACGTCCATTTCTCCAAATACAGTAATTGCAAGTGTTCTTGGAATAGGTGTTGCGGTCATAAACAAGACATCCGGGTCCTGCCCTTTACTTCTCAGTTTCTTCCGTTGTTCCACACCAAACCGGTGCTGTTCATCTGTGATGACGAGACCGAGCTGCTGAAATTCGACTTCGTCTTGGATGAGAGCGTGCGTACCGACTAATATATCAATCTCGCCCTCTTTCAAACGTTCCAGCAATTCTCTGCGACGTTTTCCTTTCACAGAGCTCGTCAGCAAGGCGATATTCAGGCCCCATTTTTCAAAGAGCTGGTACAGTGAATCTGCATGCTGTTCTGCCAAAATTTCAGTTGGCACCATCAGCGCACCTTGAAAGCCGGATAAATGAGCGGCATAAAGTGCAATGGCTGCAACAGCTGTTTTCCCTGATCCAACATCTCCTTGGAGCAGCCGGTTCATTCGATACGGGGACGCCATATCAGACATAATTTCATCAAGCACTCTTGATTGTGCCTTAGTCAGCGGAAATGGCAGGCTGTGAACAAACTCAAAGACAGCCTCTTTTGAAAACGGATGCTGGATACCTGATGTTTTTTCTCGTTCTTTCTTTCTGATCGCCTGCATCTTCAGCTGAAAAATCAAAAATTCCTCGTACACAAAGCGGCGTCTTGCTTGCTTGAGCGAGTCTCTTGTTTCAGGGAGATGAATGGTTTTTAAAGCATCTTGATAGGACATGAGTTTATAGGCAAGGACAAGCTGCTTTGGCAGTGGATCTTCGGCTTTGTCTACATAAAGCGACAAAGCTTGTTTCACAAAGCGCCTCATCATCTTCACCGTTACATTTTCTTTGACCGAATAAACAGGTTCTATACTGCCATCTTGCTCGTGTGTCCCTTTTTTAAATTCCTGCACCATAATGGATTGACGGTTTTTATCCCACTTTCCTGTGACAGATACTGTATCACCTAAAACAAGACTTCGTTTTAAATATGGGCGATTGAAGCAAATAGCCGTAATGAGAAAACGCCCGACAAGCAGCCTGAATGTCAGCCTGCTTCGTTTCTTTCCATAATAGGTGAGAACGGGCTCACTGTGCACTTTGCCTTCAACCGTGATACGTTCGTCATGATTCACTTCTTCTAAGTTGCGAAGCTCATAGTCATCATATCGATAAGGAAAGTAGCCGAGCAAATCGGCTACTGTATAGATTCCAAGTTCATTTAATGTTTTTTCTGTTTCTTCTCCAATCCCTTTTAGGACAGAGATATTATCTTGCAGTTTCTGTATCACGAGATGAGGTCACACCTCCGAAAATCTTCTTTTCAAGCTCTCTTGCTGTCGGTGTTGCAGCGAGCCCGCCTTGTGCGGTCTCACGAAGGGCTGTTGGCATCGTTTGACCAATTTTATACATGGCATCAATGACTTCATCACACGGTATACGGCTCGTAATACCGGCAAGTGCCATATCTGCTGCAATCATTGCATTTGATGCACCCATTGCGTTTCGTTTCACACATGGTACCTCGACAAGTCCTGCTACTGGATCACAAACAAGTCCAAGCATATTTTTCAGTGTAATGGCCATCGCTTCAGCAGATTGCTGCGGCGAGCCGCCTGCCATTTCTACAATGGCTGCCGCTGCCATGCCTGATGCTGAGCCTACCTCTGCCTGACAGCCGCCTGCTGCACCAGAGATACTGGCATTATTGGCCACAACAAAACCAAATGCGCCAGAAGTGAATAGGAATCTGACCATTTGTTCCTTTGTTGGCTGTAATGTTTCTTTTACTGCAAATAACGTCCCAGGTACAACACCTGCTGATCCTGCCGTAGGCGTAGCACAGATGGTCCCCATTGCTGCATTGACTTCATTCGTTGCAACTGCCTTACTGACAGCATCTAAGATCGTATGACCAGACAACGTTTTGCCTGATGCGATATACGCTTGAAGTTTGACTGCATCTCCGCCTGTTAAACCTGATAATGATTTCACACCTTTTAGTCCGTTTTCAACGGCCTGTTCCATCACTTCTAGGTTGCGGTACATCTGCGAGAAAATTTCTTCTCGTGACTTCCCTGTCACTTCCATTTCTTGCAAAATCATCATTTCTGAAATGGAGGTATTCCGTTCTTCTGTTAGCTGCACGAGTTCTTTGACGTTTTTAAACATCATCATACATTACCTCCTAGTTGTTAATCTGCAATTTGTGTGACTTGAATAATGTTAGGCAGCGTTTCTAGCTCTGATAGGACAGCTGGGTCAATATTTTGATCCACTTCAATTGTCATCAGTGCCTCTTGCCCGACATCTTTACGCGCCACTTCCATATGACCGATGTTGATGGCGAATTTCGCTAATACATTGGCAACTGCCGCAATTGTACCGTAGCGATCGTTATGAACCACAAGAATGGCAGGGTGATTTCCTGAAAGCCTGAGCTCAAAGCCATTTAATTCTGTGATTTCAATTTTACCTCCGCCGATGGAAATGCCGATTAATTCAAGCTTTCCATTCGCATCTGAAATCTCTACTTTTGCTGTATTCGGATGCGCTGGTACTGCATCTTCTTCTTTAAATTCGATGTCAATCGCTTTGCTTTTTGCAATATCAATCGCTGTTTTGATTCGTTCGTCAAATGTATCAAAGTCAAGAACACCGCCTATAATCGCTACATCTGTACCGTGCCCTTTATACGTATCTTTAAAAGAACCATAAAATGAAACGACAATTCGTTTCGGTTCTCTCCCGAATAAGCTGCGAGCCACTCTTCCTATACGAGCCGCACCCGCTGTGTGCGAACTTGATGGACCAATCATGACGGGTCCAATAATATCAAACACACTTCTAAATTTCATAGGTCTTCCCCTCTCATAACCACTCACATATTGGTTTGTTTCTCCCTTTAGACTAATGGATTCATTCGTTTCCCGCAACTCATTTCACCGAGGAATCCCTAGTAAAAAATTGCAAAAGAAGAAGAAGGGCTTTATTTGCCCTTCTTTCGTTATTCAACAGCCAAAATATATGAATAAAGCGGCTGTTTGCCATCGTGGACTTCAACCTCTACATCTTCAAATGTTTCTTCAATAAAGGCTTCTAACGCTTCCATCTCACCAGATGATGCGTCTTCCCCTTTAATGATCGTGACAATCTCATCATCTTCTGTCACCATTTTGGTCAAAAGCTCTTTGGCTGCATCTAATTGATTCTTCGCAGTTAAAGTGATTTTCCCGTTGAATAGACCCATATAATCGCCTTTGGCAATGTCGATTCCATCAATTTGAGTATCTCTCACTGCAAAGGTAATTTGGCCGCTTTTCACATGATCAATCGCTTCTAACATCGCTGCTTCATTATCTTTATTTGAAGCTGTTTCATTTAGAGAAAGAAGTGCTGACATCCCTTGAGGTACGGTCTTCGTCGGAATGACAACGACCTCACGACTTGAGACAGTTGCCGCCTGTTTAGCTGCCATGACAATATTAGAATTATTAGGTAAGATAAAGACGGTTTCGGCATGTGTGCTATCAATTGCTTTGACAATGTCTTCTGTGCTCGGATTCATCGTTTGTCCACCTTCAATGACGACGGAAGCCCCAATACTTTTAAACAAGTCTGCAATTCCTTCTCCCATTGCGACACTCACTACTCCGAAGCGCTGTTTTTCAGCAGCGGGTACTTTTGGTGCAGCAGGCGAGTGATCTTTTTCTTCATTTACGATTGAGCTATGCTGCTCTCTCATGTTTTCAATTTTCATATTGATCAGGCTGCCATAGCGCTGTGCATATGACAAGACATCTCCTGGCTGCTCTGCATGAATATGAACTTTCGCTAGCGTATCATCGGATACCACAAGAAGTGAATCTCCGAATTCGCTTAGGTCTTCTCTGAATGCATTCTCTTCAAAGGACTGTTTGTCTTCTTCAAATTTCACCATAAATTCTGTACAGTAGCCAAATTCAATATCTTCTGTGTTCATATGGCTTTGCGCACTTTTATGATGTTCTGCACTCACTAGTTCTTTGAGCGTTGGCAAAGAGGCCATTTTAGAAGGGAGCTCTTCTCCTCTTAAAGAAGCAAGGAAACCTTCATATACATAAAGAAGTCCTTTACCTCCACTATCTACAACACCCACTTCTTTTAAAACAGGGAGCAAATCTGGCGTTCGATCAAGTGACGCACTTGCCTCCTCAATCGTTAATTCTAACACGCGGTCAATTTGATCTTCTGTCGCTGAAACAGCAACCGCTTTCTTTGCTGCATCTTTTGCAACCGTTAAGATGGTCCCTTCAATCGGTTTCATCACGGCTTTATAGGCTGTATCAACACCTGCCTGCAAGGCAAGGGCAAATTCTTTGGCGTCAATCGTCTCTTTTTGTTCTATATTTTTACTGAAACCTCTAAAGAGCTGTGACAGGATCACGCCTGAGTTTCCTCTTGCGCCCATCAATAGCCCTTTTGACAGAGCCACCCCGACCTTACCAATATGATCGGTCGTTGTTTCTTCAACTGCTTTTGCTCCTGAAGTCATTGACAAATTCATATTTGTTCCCGTGTCTCCGTCTGGCACCGGAAAAACATTTAACGCATCAACAATTTGTGCGTTTTGAGATAGATGGTGAGCACCTGCAAGAATCATTTTTGCAAATGAGCGGCCATCAAGATTTCTAATAGACAATATATTTCCTCCTTACTACGGGTTCGTAACTTTTACTCCTTGTACATAAATGTTGACCGAGTCAACAGAAAGTCCAATCGTGTGAGAAATCGTATATTTGACTTTCGTTTGAACATTATGTGCGACTTCTGATATTTTTGTACCGTAGCTAACGATGATGTACATATCAATATGAATGCTGTCTTCTGTTTGACGCACAAGAACACCCCGGCTGAAGTTCTCTTTGCGGAGAATATCCGTCAAGCCGTCCTTCATTTGATTTTTGGACGCCATGCCAACAATACCATAGCAATCAATTGCAGCGCCTCCTGCTACCATTGCAATGACTTCATTTGATATATCAATTTGTCCGTATTTCGTTCTAAGTTCAATGGACACATTGGTTCCCCCTTTTTTGAGAAATTGCCCTGAGTTATCACTATTTTACTATAAGACCCTTCTTTTTAAAAGAAATCATTCAATCCGACCCAATCCTACTTATACTATAGCCTTGATTTTTTATCAAGATGTCAAGGTATTTTTCTTGAAAGAGGCGTAAACAATCCTTGCAAACCCCTTGAAGCTGTGGTAAATTATTAAAGTATCTTGAGGCATCTCTAAGAACGTATATGAAGAATATGATGATGTTTTCGCAGTTAGGAGGGAAACAAATGGCACGTAAATGCGTTATTACAGGCAGAAAAACAAAAGCTGGGAACAACCGTTCTCACGCAATGAACTCTACAAAACGTACTTGGGGCGCGAACCTTCAAAAAGTTCGTATTCTAGTGGACGGTAAGCCTAAAAGAGTATATGTATCAGCTCGAGCTTTGAAATCTGGTAAAGTTGAGCGTGTATAAGCAAGAGTAAACGCCTGCTACAGTTAATTGTAGCAGGCGTTTTTATGTGGAAATAAAGGAGATTACTCATTAATCTTTCTTAAATGAACCAAGCATCGCACGGACAATGCCCCCAAGAAATCTAGGCAGTTTGATTGTATAAAATTTCATTTTGTCCCCCTCCTAAAAGTACCGCTTGCAGCACAATTGAGCTTAATCAGCCATCCACATTGATAGGTTGGTCAATCTTTGCTTCTTACCATTATTAATATGCCTTCATGAAAAGAAAAAGTACCATTTGAGTGGATGAGTTCGTTACTAATACATAGTGTGGAACCAGGCTCAATATGACAATTTTTCAGTGGATATTTGAAACCTTTTAATGTCAGCTTTTCAATCGGTGTACCAAAGGGGAGAAACGACACGTATTTTTTGTCCAAGTCTTGTTTTATTTCGTATGTACCAGGTCCAAACATTTGAATGATATTTTGCTTGTCCACGAGTATGATGTTCTGCTTGTGCTGAATGCCTTTGTATAGGAGATGGATATTTCCTAGAAAATGATCGGCTCTTCCGCCTGTTATGCCGTATATTTGAATCTGTTCTGGGTGCTGACGCAAGGCCCAGTTAAGCGCGAGCTCTAAATCGGTTTCATCTTTTTCTGCCTGAAATACATTCAGAGCAGGCAATTTCTTTTTTAGCTCGCGAAGCTCTTCTTCTGTCACACTATCAAAATCACCAAATGCTTTGGCAGGAATAATGCCATGGTCTAGTAAAAATAGGGTTCCTCGGTCTACGCCAACCCAGAGAATGTCATCCTTAGATGCTTCACGTTCAAGGGGCGGGATATATTCAACAGGACCGCCGGCTATGATATGTATGTGCATGATATGCGCTCCTCTCCATTTAAAAAGAACCAAAGATCACAATGCCTTTGGTTCCTTTCTTTACGCTTCGCGAATCGCCTGAATGGCTGCTGAGCGGTTGTCTTTACCGTATACCGCTGAGCCGGCTACAAGTAAATTAGCGCCTGCTTCTTTGCAGCTCTTTGCTGTTTCTACATTGACACCGCCGTCTATTTCAATGAGTAAATCGGTTAAGCCCTTTTGTTCACTAAGTGTCTTTAGTTCTTTTACCTTAGTGAGGACAGATGGAATAAATGCCTGTCCACCAAAACCAGGATTCACCGTCATGAATAACACAAGGTCCACATCCTCTAATACATGCTCAATTTGAGAAATGGGAGTGTGTGGGTTCAGGACGACGCCTGCTTTTACGCCTTGCTCCTTCATGTGCTGTATGGTTCTGTGCAAGTGCGGACATGCTTCCACATGGACAGAAATGATGTCAGCGCCTGCTTTTGCGAATGCAGGGATATACCGGTCTGGATGTTCAATCATTAAATGAACATCCAGCGGAAGATGTGTATGCGGCCTGATCGCTTCAACTACATTCGGTCCAAATGTGATATTCGGTACGAAATGGCCGTCCATGACATCGATATGAATATAATCCGCTCCACCTTTTTCCACATCACGGATATCTTTCTCCAAATTAGCAAAATCTGCTGATAAAATGGAAGGGGCAATATAAACCATGATTTAGTACCTCGGCTTTCTGTCTTTGATTTCAGCTAAAAACTCTAAATAATGCTGATAGCGATACTTTCTGATTTGCTCATGTTCTACCGCATCTTTTACCGCACAGCCAGGCTCTTTCACGTGTAAACATCCTCTAAACTTACAATCAGCACTCCGCTCTCTGATTTCTAAAAAGTACAGACCTAAATCTTCCGCTTCGATGCCTGTAAATTCGAGTGAGCTAAAGCCAGGTGTATCTGCAATGAGTCCTTCAGCTATACGAATGAGTTCCACATGTCTTGTCGTATGTTTCCCCCTGCCAAGATGGGATGAAATATCATTTGTTTTCAGCGCTAAATCAGGGCTCATCGCATTTAAAAGTGAGGACTTACCTACACCAGACTGACCTGCAAATACAGTCATTTTATGATGAAAGTGTGGGGTTAGTTTTTCAATTCCGTCCCCCTCGATTGTAGATGTTAAATGAACGTCATATCCAATTTGCCTGTAGTCCTCTGCATATGCTTGAATGGTTTTGCGTTCTTGCTCTGTTTTCAGCAAGTCAATTTTTGTGATGCAGATGATCGGCTCTATCTGATTGGCTTCAACAAGCACTAAAAATCTGTCTAAAAGCGATGTGCTAAAGGTTGGCTCTGTCGCTGAGAAAACAAGCACCGCTTGATCGACATTACTGATAGGCGGCCGAACAAGTTCGTTTGTTCGCTCTTTTACTTCCAATACGTAGCCTTCCTTATCATTGTCTGCTTGATAAACGACATAATCTCCAACAAGAGGTGTTATTTTGTTTTTTCGAAAAATGCCTCTCGCTCTGCACTGAATCACTTTTCCACTTTCTCGAGACTCATCCAGTACATAATAAAACCCGCTTAATGCTTTAATAATTTTGCCCTCAGGCATAAAGTCCCTCCTTTATTCATCATCAGGGTATTCGATCGTTTTGGAGCTCACTACTTTATCATCAACCGTCACCTGATAATATCCTTTTTGACCTGGTTCAATCTTAAACTTAATGGTTCGTTCGGTTGGGGCAGTGATTTTAAAGGTTTCATATAAATCAGAAATGCTATGCTCTGCATCATCAATGGAAATTTGGACATTCATTTCTTGCCCTTCCGTTTCTGGTTCATATGGGATCGCAATCTTTTCAGTTACTGTTTTGGCCGGTTTTTTCTTCGGTCCAAGAGAGAATGTGATTTTGACCGTATCACCTGGCTTGACAGCAGTTCCCGCTCCTGGTTCCTGCTTCATGACCTCACCTTTTGGCACATCATCAGAATACGCTTCTTTTTCATCGAGCTTTAAACCATTATCCTCTAAATAATTCGATGCTGCCTGTTTACTATACGTCGTTAAATCCCGTAATGTAATATCGGCAGGGCCTATGCTGACTGTCAAAGTCACTTCTTCATCTGCTGCGACAAGCTCTGTATTCGCTGAAGGTTTCTGTTCCATGACAAGCCCTGATTCGGTGTCATTATCATTCACTTCCTCCACGACGACCTGCTTAAACCCTTTTTTCTCTAATAATTCTTTTGCTTTCTCGACCTTTTCGCCTGTTACATCAGGTAATTCGGTCTTTTCTTTGCCTGTACTTTGGTAAAGCTGAATCTCTGTTCCTTCTTTTACCTTTGTGCCGATTTTCGGATCTGTTTTGACAACAAGTCCTTTTTCAATTTTCTCATCAGCGATATCAATTGGTTCAGAAGCGATGGTAAATCCAGCTTTCTTCAAGGTGTCTTCTGCTTTTTCAACCGTCATGCCCGATACATCTGTGACCTCAACATCTTTTGGAAAGAGTAACCCTGGAAACACAGTGATGGCTAAAATCGTCGCGGCTGTCAGAATGAATAAGATCGATGCCACAACCCAAGGCCATTTTTTTCGTTTCTTTTTCGGTTTTTGTTTCTTTTTTTTCTTCGGTTTTTGAGCAGGATGGACGGCTGTTTTTTCATTGTCTTGACCGACTTGATGATCTTGGATGATTGGGATGGCTTTCGTTGCTTCATGATCTTCTTCAATGACAAAGCGTTTTTCTTTTAGTCTTGCAGGGTCGAAGGCTGTTTTTAAGTCTTTTTGCATTTCAGATGCATCTTCAAATCGATAAAATGGATCTTTGGCCATCGCCTTTAAAATGATGTTTTCCACGCTTTGTGGAACAGAAGGATTCCATCTTCTCACAGATGGGGGTTCTGATTGCAAATGCTTCAGCGCGACACTAACCGCTGATTCCCCCTCAAACGGCATGCGTCCTGAGATAAGTTCATAGAGCACAATTCCAAGTGAATAGATGTCTGACTTTTTTGTTGCAAGACCTCCGCGTGCTTGTTCTGGAGACAAATAGTGCACGGAACCTAGGACTGAATTTGTATGGGTAATGGTCGCTGAGCTGAGTGCCATGGCAATTCCAAAATCAGTGACTTTGATATTCCCCATGTTGTCTATTAATATATTGTGAGGCTTAATGTCCCGGTGGACGAGCTGTTTCGCATGGGCTTCTTCCATCGCCGCAACGACTTGCTCCATAATGCGAATGGCTTCTTTCGGATGAAGCGGTCCATTGGCATGTATGTATTCCTTCAGCGTCATTCCCTCGACATATTCCATGACAATATAATAAATGTCATCTTCTTCTCCTACATCGTAGATGCTGACAATGTTCGGATGATCTAAGCTTGCTGCTGATTGTGCTTCTCGACGGAACCGTCTAATAAAATCATCATCGCTTGCAAAGTCAAACCGTAAAATTTTAATCGCTACTTCGCGATCTAAAATCATATCCTCCGCCAAATAAACGTTTGCCATTCCGCCTCCGCCTATGACGCGAAGAATCTGATAACGGCCGCTGATCCTTTTTCCGATCAACACTTGCTGTCACCCTCCTCTGTTTTGGAGGAGATTTCTAACAGTACTGCTGTAATGTTATCTTCACCGCCGTTGTCATTCGCTGTTTGAATTAACGCTGTTACTTTTTCATCCGGTGCGGTCGTTTGCGTTAAGATATGAATCAAATTCTCTTCTTCTACTTTATTCGATAATCCATCTGAGCAAAGCAGGATTTGATCTCCTGGATCAACTTCAAAGGTGCGTGCATCGATTTGAACGTGTTTATCTGTTCCTAATGCCTTCGTGAGCACATTTTTTCTTGGATGATATTCTGCATCCGCTTTTGAAATCTCACCTGTTTTCACAAGCTCATTGACAAGCGAGTGGTCATCCGTTAATTGGGTGAGTGCTCCTTCTCTTAGTAAGTAGCAGCGGCTGTCTCCAATATGGGCAATTGTGACCGTTTGCAAATGAACGAGCGCACAAACAATGGTCGTCCCCATTCCTTGGCACTCCTCATTGTTTCTCGCATGTTCATATACTTGGTCATTAATTTCACTAATTTTTGAGATTAACCAGCTTTCTTGCTCGGCTGGTTTATTTGGAATTGAAGATGTTGCTTCCCAGTATTCTTTTAAAGAAGAAACTGCCATCTTGCTGGCCACATCACCAGCAAGATGACCTCCCATTCCATCTGCTACAACAGCTAGAAGGGTGTCTTCTTTTGCTTCAAAAATACCTGCATCATCTTCATTATGCTGACGGACTTTTCCTGTGTCGGTTAGAAAGGCTGCCCTTATCAACATTCGTCACCTCGTCTCTTCCTGACGCTCCTTCGCTCTTAGCTGACCGCAAGCAGCATCAATGTCATGGCCTTGCTCTCGTCTAATCGTTACGTTTACGCCTTTTTCTTTCAGCGTTTTTTCAAATAGGAAGATTTGTTCTCTTGGTGTTCTCACATAATCTCTCTCTGGGACATAGTTCACCGGAATGAGGTTCACGTGGCATTTGATTCCTTTTAATAAATCAGCAAGTTCTTCCGCGTGATGAACTTGATCATTGACTCCGCCAAACAGGCCGTATTCAAAGCTGACACGTCTACCCGTTTTTTGAATGTAGTATTCAATGGCTTCCATTAATTTTGGCAGCTTATATGCCTTATTGATCGGCATCAAGCGGCTTCTAATTTCTGTATTTGGTGCATGCAATGACACGGCAAAGTTGATTTGCATTTGCTCATCAGCAAATTGATAGATCTTTGGAATGATCCCGCTTGTTGAGACAGTAATATGACGCGCGCCAATATTTAGGCCATTGTCATGGTTGATGATTTTTAGGAATGCCAGCATTTCTTCAAAGTTATCAAACGGTTCACCGATACCCATGATGACAACAGAGCTAACTCTCTCATCCGTTTCATCAAGCGCCTGCTGCACTTTCAATACTTGGGCAACGATTTCACCTGCTTCAAGGTTTCGCTTCAAGCCGCCAAGTGTCGATGCACAGAATGTACAGCCAATTCTACAGCCGACCTGCGTGGTCACACACACAGAGTTGCCGTACTCGTGACGCATGAGCACTGTTTCAATTGTATAGCCATCATGTAATTCAAATAAAAACTTGATCGTTCCATCTTGAGATGTTTGTTTGATCACTGTTTTTAATGTGGTGATTGCAAATTGATCCTTCAATTTTTCTCTTAATTCCTTTGAAAGGTTAGACATTTCGTCAAAGGATGTCACACGTTTTTCATAAAGCCATTCAAAAATTTGGGCTGCACGGAAAGGCTTTTCACCTTGTTCTTTTAACCATTCTTTGATTTCGTGAAGCTCAAATGAGTAGATCGACGGCATGTCCGTTTTCAGTTCTTTTCTTACTTTTTGTTCTGTCATTTTTTATCCCTTCTTTCTCATGCTGCAAATAAAGAAACCATCTGTTCCGAAATAATGAGGAAGAATTTGCACACTTCCGTTTTGAACAAACGGAGCAACCTGCTCAGGCAGCCGTTCATTAAGAGATAGATCGGGTTCGAAGTCTTGGTGTTCTTGTAAAAACGCATGAATCACTTGTTGATTTTCTGTTGGATCCATTGTACATGTACTATATACAAGGGTTCCGCCCGGCTTTAGAAGCGAGGCTGTTTCGTTCAAGATGGCCTGCTGAATTATCGCAAGCCTTGCTGAGTCTTCTTGTGACTTAGTATATTTCATATCTGGTTTTCGTCTAATGACGCCAAAACCAGAACACGGTGCATCAATCAGAATACGGTCAAACGAAGCTTCGCTATAATAGTCTGCTGCTTTCCTTGCATCAAGTGCTTTTGCCTCAATGTGAGTAAGGTGCAGACGCTTTGCTGCTTGGTTAATGAGTTTCACTTTGTGTTCATGTAAATCAAGTGAAACAATGTTCCCCTCATCGTTCATTCGCTCTGCAATATGTGTTGATTTGCCGCCAGGAGCCGCGCAGGCATCAAGCACCGTTTCTCCCGGCTGAGGGTTTAGTGCTCTTGCGACAAGCATTGAACTTTCATCTTGAATGGTCACAAAGCCTTCTTGAAAAGAAGGAGTTGATACGATGGATCCTTTCATGAGCTTCAGTGCATCCTCAGATAAGTCGCCAAGCTCTGTTTCAATACCGGCATCCATCAGTTCATTCTGTAAGGCTATGCGATCGGTTTTCATTCGATTGACACGAAGAGTTTGCTTTGGCGGCACTAAATGAATGCGGCACATGCTTTCAGCTGCTTCAAAGCCATACGCCTCAACCCATTCCTCTACAAGCCATAGTGGGTGGCTTGTCTCAATCGAGAGCCTTTTTACAGGATCTTTGATTGCATCAAATGCCGGAACGCCTTCTCTTTGTACCGAACGAAGTACGCCGTTCACAAGTGAAGATATGCCTTTATGCCCGCGCGTTTTCGTTAGCTCGACTGCTTCATGAATGGCTGCACGATCTGGAATTTTTTCAAGGTAGACCATTTGATAAAGAGACATACGCAAAAGCTGCATGACCCACGGGGCCACCTTTTGCGGTTTTTTCACAAAGGGCGCCAGCATGTAATCTAGTGCCAGCTTATTTTGCAGTGTACCGTACACAAGCTCTGTTAACAGTGGTTTGTCCTGATCTGCCAGATCCTTATCTTTCATGACTGACTGCAAAAGCAAATTACTGTAAGCTTGGTTTTGTTCGAGTTTGATTAAAGCGTCCAGCGCTACTTCTCTCACATTACTTTTCTTCATTCATTAACCCTAATTTCTGTCCAATTTCGATATTTGCGCCTCTTAAGAAGTCTTCGCCGGTCATTTTTTTCTTTCCAGCCGGCTGCACACTTGTTAATAAAAGGCCTTGCTGATTGCCAGTTCCAATGACCGGTCCTTCTTTTTGAAGCTCAATCACTTTCCCAGGTTCTTCTTGCGCTTGAAGCGGAACTTTTTTCGCTTCCCAAACTTTTAAATGAGCGCCGTTCCATTCAGTATAGGCAACTGGCCATGGATTTAAGCCGCGTATTTGGTTGTAAAGCTCTTCTCCGGTTTTTGTCCAGTCTACCCTTTCTTGTTCCCGCTTAATATTAGGTGCGTAGGTTGCTGCCTCTTCATTTTGCGGAATTGGAGAGATGGACCGGTTCAGCACATTTGGAACAGTAGCTTTTAGCAATGCGGCGCCTGCTATGCTTAATTTATCATGCAATGTCCCAACGTTGTCTAATTCATCAATTTCTACTTCTACTTTACTAATCATGTCACCTGCATCGAGTCTTTCAACCATGTACATGATGGTCACACCTGTTTTCTTTTTGCCTTGCAGGATCGCATAATGGATCGGCGCCCCGCCTCTTAGCTCTGGTAGCAAAGAAGCATGAACATTGATACAGCCAAATTCAGGTTCATCTAGTAACCTTTTTGGTAAAATTTGTCCAAATGCTGCTGTTACAATTAAATCTGGCTTTAATGCAAGCACTTTATCGATTTCTTCATCAAGGCGCACTTTTTCAGGCTGCAAAACAGGGATACCATGCTTTAAGGCTTCCACTTTCACAGGAGGCGGCGTGAGCACTCGTTTTCTGCCTTTCGGGCGATCCGGCTGCGTGACGACCCCTACGACTTCGTATCCTTCTGTTATCAGTGTTTGCAGCACAGGTACTGAGAAATCAGGGGTTCCCATAAATACAATACGTGCCATTTTCTTCACCCTTCCATTTCCACAAGTTCTTTTTCTGTATAGGTTTGAATGATTTTCGACGTAAATAATATGCCGTCTAAATGATCAATTTCGTGCAATAAGGCTCTTGCTAAAAATCCTTCTGCTTCTATTGTAAATGGTTTGCCTTTCTTATCAAAGGCTTTCACCTTCACATGATTGGGTCTTTCTACAGTGCCGTATAAAGATGGAAAGCTCAAGCAGCCTTCAATGTCAGTCTGGCTTCCTTTTACTTCAAGAACCTCGGGATTCACTAAATCAATTCTGCCAGATTCTTCCCCTATATCTACAACGGCAATTCTTTTTGAAATACCGATTTGCGGTGCTGCTAGTCCGACTCCATCTAGCTCAAGCATTGTATCATACATGTCATCGAGCAGTTTTTTGAGCTTTTTATCGAACGTATCAACAGGCTCTGCCTTTTGTTCAAGCACTTCTGCCGGATGTATGACTATTGGTTTTATTGCCACTTAAAGCCCTCCGTTTTACATCATCATATATGGATTCATATCTATTGAAATCATCAACTGTTTTTGTTCCATTTCTTTTTGATAATGATCTTGTATTTTCCGTAGTAAACTTGCCAGTTCATTTTCCCTTTTGTATTTTATCACGCATTGATATCGATATCTATCTTTGATCTTAGCGATCGGTGATGCAGCTGGACCAAGGATTCTTGTATTCGGTGCACAGTTCATTTTCAGAAACTGGACAATTTGATCCGCGACATGCGCTGCCTTCGTCACTTCTTCATGTGATACAGTCACCATGGCCAAAAAGTAAAATGGCGGATAGGACTGATGACGACGATGCAGCATCTCCTGCTCATAAAAGGCTTTATAGTCATGCTGCTTGGTTAATTCAATACTATAGTGAGAAGGCGTATACGATTGAATAATGACTGAGCCCGTTTTTTCATGGCGCCCTGCCCGGCCGCTGACTTGCGTGAGAAGTTGAAATGTTTTTTCACTTGAACGAAAATCAGGGATATGAAGGGACGTGTCCGCACTCAGTACACCGACAAGTGTGACGTCTGGAAAGTCTAAGCCTTTTGCGATCATCTGCGTACCGAGTAGAATATCCGCTTCTTTGTTGCCAAATGAGGTGAGAAGTTTTTCATGAGCGCCTTTTCGAGAGGTTGTATCTACATCCATTCGGATCACCCTCGCCTCAGGCAAAACCTTTGTGAGCTCTTCTTCTACTCGCTGCGTACCTGTACCAAAATAACGAATATGCTCACTGTGGCATTCTGGACATTCAACAGGTACCGGGGCTTCGTGACCGCAATAGTGACACTTCAGCCGTTTTTGATAACGGTGATAGGTAAGAGAAATCTCGCAATGAGGACATTGCTCCACATATCCGCAATCACGGCACATCACAAAGGATGAATAGCCTCTTTTATTCAGAAATAAGACGGCTTGTTCTTTCCTTTCAAGCACTTCTTTTAACCTGAGCATTAATTCTTCTGAGAACATAGACCGGTTGCCATTCCTTAATTCTTCCCTCATATCAATTAACGAGACGTGCGGCATCTGCTGCTGGTTCACGCGTTGCTTTAGCGTCAGCAATGTATACACACCTTTTTTCGCACGCGCATAGGACTCAAGGGAAGGTGTCGCACTGCCTAATACGACTGGACATTGGTGCCGTCTTGCTCGTTCAATTGCGACGTCCTTGGCATGATAACGGGGCATCTCTTCTTGTTTGTAGGAAGATTCATGCTCTTCATCTATGATAATCATTCCTAGATTTTCAAATGGAGCGAAAACAGCGGACCTTGCTCCCACGACAAGCTTGACTTCCTTGCGGTGAATTTTCCGCCACTCATCATATTTTTCCCCTGTCGATAATCCGCTATGAAGAACAGCCACACTTGAGCCAAATCGTTCTTTAAACCGCTGAACCATTTGAGGGGTTAATGAGATTTCAGGAACAAGAACGATCGCTTCTTTTCCCTTTTGAAGTACATGGTCAATGGTCTGCAAATAAATCTCCGTTTTCCCGCTTCCTGTCACCCCGTGCAGCAGAAAGGTTTCGTGCTGTTCATCACTCACTGCTTGATGAATGTGTTTCGCTGCTTCTGCTTGTTCTGTCGTGAGATCGAGGGAATCAGATGGTTTAAACTCCCTGTCTGCATAAGGATCTCGATAGATCTCTTCATAGCTTTCTGTTAACAGCCCTTCTTGAATAAAGGTTTTAAGCGTTTGAGAACTAGCGCCTGTTTGCAGCTGTAAGTCTTTCGCTAAAAAAGTGGTCTCACTCGCTTGAAGCAAAAAGGAGAGCAATGCCTTTTGTTTCACCGCATTTTTCTTTAGCTGCTGCTGCTTTTCTTCAAGTTTTTCTTTCGAAACGACGACCTGAAGCATGCGTACCTTTTTCTTTCCAGATTTTTGAGAGACATGATATCTCACCTCTAGATGACCTTTTTGGACATGCTTTTGAATGTACTTCAGTTGTTCAGGCGGGATGTCAGCGTAAAGTATGCTTTCTTGCTGACCGAAAAGCTCTTTCAATGACTGCGGAAGTTCTTCATCTGATAACACCTGAATTTCTTTTTCATATTTGGCCTTCATGGCTGCAGGGAGCATGGATTGCAGAGCCGTAATATGATAGGACAATGTTTTTTCCGTCAGCCAGTGGGAAAGCTCCATTAGCTCATCTGTCAGAACAGGTGATAAATCAAATAAATCCACAATGTCCTTGATGTTTCCTGTCTTTACGTCTGTTACATCTTTGACTTTTGTCACAAACCCTTGAATTTTCCTCGGGCCAAAGGGAACGACCACCCTCATCCCCGCTTTGACGAGATCTTTGAACCGATCAGGTACACGGTAATCAAATGGCCGATCAATGGCTTTCGTTGTGACATCCACTATGACTTCAGCAATCATGCTCGATCACGCTCTTTTGGCAACAGCTGTTTTGCCTCCTTTAAGATTTCAAAAGCGAGGTCTTTTTTGCTCATCATCGGCAGCTCTTTTTTTGTTCCGTCTGCTTTGATAATCGCTGCCACATTTGTGTCTGTGCCAAAGCCTGCACCCTCTTTTGTTACATTGTTGGCAACAATCATATCTAGATGCTTGGATTCGATTTTCTTTTTCGCATAATATTCTACATCCTGCGTTTCAGCAGCAAAACCGACAAGCACTTGATGCTCTTTTCTTTTCCCCAGCTCTTTTAAAATATCTTTTGTCCGCGTGAATTCAATTTCCAGTGCGCCATCTTGCTTTTTCATTTTATGA
The DNA here is from genome assembly GCF_000715205.1 of Bacillus zhangzhouensis. Taxonomy (GTDB): domain Bacteria; phylum Bacillota; class Bacilli; order Bacillales; family Bacillaceae; genus Bacillus; species Bacillus zhangzhouensis. The sequence continues at coordinate 162,087 of NZ_JOTP01000002.1, forward strand.
GGATATGTCGTGACAGGGGTGTAATCGGCAACAGCTGCTGATTTAATGACAAGGTCTGCCTCCCCGTACACATCTAAAGCAGCCTGATACATGTCCTCTGCCGATTCAACGTGTACCACGTCTACATGGTCAGGCGCAGTCAAAGAAACAGGGCCCGAAATAAGCGTGACATCAGCCCCCATTTGCTGGGCAGCTTCTGCAATGGCATAGCCCATTTTCCCAGTAGAACGATTTGTAAAGAAACGAACAGGATCGATCACTTCTCGTGTAGGACCTGCTGTCACCACAACTTTTTTACCAGAAAGCGGCAAGCTTTTTGGCTCCTCGAAAAACGCACGAATGTGTTCAATAATTTTTTCAGGCTCCTCTAAACGCCCTTTTCCAATGTAGCCACAAGCTAAATAACCTTCACTTGGCTCAATAAACCGGTATCCATCTTCATATAATGTACGAATGTTCCGCTTCACAGCTGGGTGATCATACATATGCACATTCATAGCCGGTGCGATCCATACAGGAGCTGTTGAAGCAAGCAAGGTGGTTGTGAGCATATCATCTGCAAGTCCTGCAGCCATTTTACCAATCGTATGTGCTGTTGCAGGAGCAACGAGAATGAGATCGGCCCAGTCAGCTACATCAATATGCGCAATGACTCTTGGATTGTTCTCTTTAAATGTATCCACATAAACCTCTTGTCGAGATAGGGCTTGGAAGGTAAGCGGAGACACAAACTCACGAGCAGATTCCGTCATAATCACTCTTACATTTGCGCCCGCCTGTACGAGTTTACTAGTAAGTGCAGCTGCTTTATATACGGCGATTCCTCCGCTGACGCCGAGCAAAATATTTTTTGACTGTAACATTTGTTTGTCCCCCTTAACGGCCTTTTTCACAAATTCGTCTACAATTCAAAAAAGTCAAAACCAATCATAGTTTTGACTTTTTTGAACGTATCGTATCTGCATTGCAGAAGCGATGTGTTATTCTTGATCTTCTTTTTCAAATGTCAAAAGACCAGCGTCGATTTCTTCAAGTGCTTTTCCTACAAATTTGTAAGACTTTGTGTTTTCGATTTGCTGATCTTGATGGATCTGCATTTCACGTGCACGGCGTGCAGACACTGTCACAAGTGTATATTTTGAATCAAGTTTGTTCATCAATGAGTCAATTGAAGGATCTAACATCGTTTATTCTACCCCCAGCATTTTTTTATATCTTGGTGCGACTCTGTCTCTTCGCAGGTGCTCTGCAAGGACGATCGCTTTGATTCTTTCGCAAGCAAGCTCGACATCATCATTTTCAACGACATAGTCGTAAGCATCCATCATTTCAATCTCTTCTTTTGCAGCGGCCATTCGATTTCGAATGAGTTCCTCAGATTCTGTACCGCGAGTAATGATGCGGTTTTGAAGTTCTGAAAGACTAGGCGGTGCAAGGAAAATAAAAAGACCTTCCGGGAAAGCTTCTCTTACTTGAAGTGCACCTTGCACTTCGATTTCAAGGAAAACATCTTTTCCTTCGCTCAGTGTCTGTTCTACATAGTCAACAGGTGTGCCGTAGTAATTCCCGACATATTCTGCCCATTCTAACAGCTTTTTGTTTTCAATCATATCTTCAAATTCTTCCCTGGTTTTAAAGAAATAATCGACACCATTTCTTTCACCTTCACGCGGTTTGCGTGTCGTAACAGAAATAGAGTATTCAAATTTCGTATCTTCCTGGGAGAAAATGGCTTGTCTGACCGTTCCTTTTCCAACTCCCGAAGGTCCAGAGAGAACGATTAAAAGTCCTCTTTCTTTCATAATGGCGTATTACCCCTGCCCTTCATCTATGATTTCTTCTTTTACAGAAAGTCTTTGCGCGACAGTCTCAGGCTGAACGGCAGATAAGATGACATGGTCACTGTCCATAATGACAACAGCACGGGTTCTTCTTCCGTATGTAGCATCTATGAGCATGCCTCGATCTCTTGCGTCTTGTATCATTCGTTTAATCGGTGCTGATTCCGGACTGACGATCGAAATCATCCGATTCGCTGAAATGATGTTTCCAAATCCGATATTGATCAACTTTATGGTCATCTTCTTTCGTCCCCCTGTAATATAAACGTCTCTAGTCTCGCCGAAAGAGACGCACTGTAAACAGCATACACAATGACTATTCTATATTTTGCACTTGTTCTTTTATTTTTTCAATAGCACTTTTCATTTCGACCACCAGCTTTGTTAAATGGTGATGGTTCGCTTTTGATCCAATGGTGTTCACTTCACGGTTGAGCTCCTGTACAAGAAAGTCAAGTTTTCGGCCGGCAGCCCCGCCTTGCGTCAAGATTTGCTGAAATTGCTGAAAATGACTTTTTAATCTTGTGATCTCTTCTGTAATGTCAGAGCGATCAGCAAAGATGGCAGCCTCTGTCGTCAATCTACTTTCGTCAAGCGCCTCTCCGATCCATTCTTGCAATCTTTGATTCAATCGTTCTTTGTACTGACTCACAACCTCTGGTGCAAAGACTTTTATTTCTTCTGTATAGGCCTCTAGTTCAGAGAGCCTCAGTTCACAGTCTTTTTGTAGTGATGTCCCTTCTTGCTCTCTCATGAAGCAAAGCTCCTTGACAGCAGCCTCACAAGCGTCTACCAGCAAATGCTCTAGCTGCTCATTTCGGCTGACCGACTCTTCTACCTGAACCGCATGCTCCAGCCCAAGTAAGTCATGTGCATGCTGAATGCCTGAAATGTGATAACGTTCCTCGAGGTCTTTTGAGGCTTTCATGTATTCATCAAGCAGCGGCCAGTCGATCTGTAAAGACCGGCTTGCTAATTTGCCACCTTCAATCGTGACAAACAGCTCTATTCTACCGCGCTGCACGTGACGAAGAATGATTTTTTTTAATGTATCTTCAAAATATAAAAGCGGCCTCGGCAAACGGGCATGAACCTCTTTAAAACGGTGATTGACTGATTTTAGCTCAATTGACACTGTCAGTTCTCCATCCGTTTTACTCGCTTGGCCGAATCCCGTCATACTGCGTATCATGTCAAAACACCCAATTCTTTCATATTAATAAAATGAAAAAGGTAATAGCAGACACTATTACCTCAAAATTATACCATAACGAATTATTTTTTTCTTGTCAAAAGTGATCCTGCCAGTAAAAAAGTTGGCAGTGCGGACATACCGATGATCAGTAGCCAATCAATTGGTGCAATTGCCACTGTTTTGAAAATCGGCTGAAGCGGCGGATAATAAATGACCACAAACATCAGAAGAAGTGATGATAAAACAGCACCGATTAAATAGAAATTCCCAAATGGATTACGTTCAAAAATAGACCGTTCACTGCGGCAGTCAAATACATGAATGAGCTGCGCCAAAACAAGCGTACTAAATGCGACAGTCTGTGCATATTGCAGTTCGTTTGGATCGCGGTGATACACAAACATAAATGCTAACAGAGTGGCAAGCCCAATGAGGAATCCCCTTGATATGACCTTCCAGCCAAGCCCCCTAGCAAATATGCCCTCTTTCATGTTCCGCGGCTTCCTCTTCATGACATCGCCTTCTGGCTTATCCATCCCAAGTGCCATAGCTGGGAGTCCATCTGTCACAAGGTTTACCCATAAAATTTGAATAGGAACGAGTGGGAGCGGAAGCGCAAGGAGCATCGCAAACAGCATGACCAAAATTTCTCCAACATTTGATGCGAGCAAATAGCGGACAAATTTGCGAATGTTTTCGTAAATATTCCGGCCCTCTTTAATAGCGGATTTAATGGTCGCAAAGTTGTCATCAAGTAAAATAAGGGAGGATGCTTCTTTTGCTACGTCTGTTCCTGTGATGCCCATGGCTATTCCGATATCTGCTTGTTTAATTGCGGGCGCATCATTGACCCCATCACCTGTCATCGCCACAATATGGCCATTTTTTTGATAGGCCTTCACAATTCTCAGCTTATGTTCCGGGGATACCCGGGCAAAGACGTATACATTTTCAACCATTTGCTCAAGCTCTTTGTCACTCAGCTGGTCCAACGCTTTCCCGTCAAGTACCTTTCCTTGCTTCGGTAAAAGACTCAAGTCTTTTGCGATGGCTTTGGCTGTTTCCACGTGATCCCCTGTAATCATCACAGTTTTAATGCCAGCATCCCTGCACTCTTTAATCGCTCGCCTGACTTCAGGACGAGGTGGATCAATCATGCCCTCTAATCCGATAAATGTAAGATCGGTTTCGGCCTGCTGAACAGATGTGATTTTTTCTGTCAAACCGACTTTTTTATACGCAATCGCAATGGTTCTAAGCGCTTGTCTTGCTAGGCCTTGAATCGCAGCTTCTGTTTCCTGTCGATGAGTTGTTGAAAATGAGGCTGTGCGTCCGCCGTGCATGATATGACTTGAACGGTCCATCAGTACATCTGGCGCACCTTTTGCAATGACATACCGCTCTCTTTGATTCGTTTCGACAACGACTGACATCATTTTTCTTTCTGAGTCAAAAGGAAACTCCTCTACGACGTGAAACCCAGTTTCTATGAATTGCTCTGTAAAGCCTGCTTTACGTGCTGCGGTTAAAAGTGCTCCCTCTGTCGGATCTCCATCAAGCCTCATCTCCCCATCTTTTTCAACAATGGTCGATGTATTACAAAGCGCACCATATAATAAAACCTTTTGCAGGCTTGGATGTTTGTCAACATGGACAAGTTCTCCATTTAAGGTGAAATCACCAGACGGCTCATAGCCCGTACCAGAAATATTCCACGTTTTCCCCTCTGCCCACACATGTGTTACCGTCATTTTATTTTGCGTCATTGTCCCTGTTTTATCTGAGCAAATGATCGACGCGCAGCCGAGCGTTTCCACCGCTGGGAGCTTTCTGACAATTGATTTTTGTTTGATCATCCGCTGCACACCTAAGGAAAGTGCGACCGTTACAATCGCCGGCAGTCCTTCTGGAATCGCAGCAACAGCAAGAGATACACCCGCTAGGAACATATGATACAAATCATGTCCTTGTACCACGCCAAGAACAACAACGAGTACAGTTAAGAATAAAGCAGCAACAATCAGGATTTTCCCCAGCTGTTCGAGACGTCTTTGCAGCGGTGTTTCCATATTACCTGCAGCATCCAGCATGCCGGCAATTTGTCCCATGGCTGTATTCATTCCTGTCCCGATGACAACCCCAACACCGCTTCCTCTAGTGACAAGCGTCCCCATAAAGGCCATGTTCGTCAAATCTCCTAGCGAGACATGGTCTCGTGAAAGTGGGCTTGCATGTTTGACCGCTGGGATGGACTCACCAGTGAGAGCTGACTCTTCGATCTCTAAACTCTTTGTTTCTAGTAATCTAATATCCGCCCCAATCCGGTCTCCACTCGAAAACTTCACAATATCCCCTGGTACGAGGTGCTTAGACGGGATCTTGACCCACTCATTGTTTCTCCTTGCATACACATGAGGAGTCGATAATTCCTTTAGCGCTTGAAGGGATTTTTCCGCCCGGCGTTCTTGATAAAAGCCGAGTACACCATTAATCAGAACAATCGCTACAATCGCCACAGCATCAATGTATTCTCCTAAAAAGGCAGAAATAATCGTTGCCGCAAGCAAAATTAAGACCATAAAGTCTTTAAATTGCGCTAAAAAGATGATGAAAGCCGACGCCTTTTTCCCTTCCTGCAATTCATTTGGCCCGTGTTTTTCAAGCCGCTTTTGCACATCTTTTTCTGACAGTCCGTCACCTATCGATGTATTCATTGTTTTTAATAAATCGGTTTGGTTCAGTTCATGCCAATTCATTTGACCTCGTCCACTCCTCTTTTGTTCTCTCTCATATGCAGTGTTCTATAAGCCAGTTTATTCAGACTCGTCCTAAATCATGCTATAATAATATGACTGCCTAAAGAACGAGAAAATGTAAGGTTCTTTCAGTAGATTTGTGTGAAAGAAGAGGGTGTATCCAACATGTCATTTGACGGCATTTTTACATACGGTATGACAAATGAATTGCAAGAAACATTAACCGGCGGGAGAATTTCCAAAATACATCAGCCATATAAGCACGAGCTGATTTTTCATATCCGGTCAAACGGGAAGAATCATAAGCTCCTTTTATCGGCTCATCCGAGCTATGCGAGAGTGCAGCTCACTGAGCATCATTATGACAATCCAAGCGAACCCCCAATGTTTTGTATGCTCCTCAGAAAGCATCTTGAGGGCGGATTTATTGAACGTTTCGAACAGGTTGGATTTGATCGGGTCATTGTGCTCCATGTGCGAAGCCGAAATGAAATTGGCGATGAACAAACGCGGAAGCTCTATATCGAAATCATGGGACGGCACAGTAATTTGATTCTTGTAGAGGACGAAACGCAGCAGATCATCGATGGACTAAAACATCTTTCTCCATCTGTGAACAGCTATCGAACGGTGCTGCCAGGTCATGAATATCTTTTGCCGCCTGCACAGCAAAAATTGAATCCATTTGAAGTGACGAAGGATGATATTTTAAAGCATTTGCGCTTTCAAGAAGGAAAAATCACGAATCAAATTGTCGATACATTCTCCGGGGTTTCCCCGCTGTTTGCAAAGGAAGCTGTTCACAGGGCCGGTCTTGCCAACCAGGCAACGATCCCAAATACATTACTTGACATGTTCCAGCTCATTCGGACGCATTCTTTTACACCGCAGGTCACAAGAAAAGACGGCAAAGAGTATTTCTATTTATTAGAACTCCAGCATGTAAATGGCGAAATGAAGACGTTCGATTCTCTCAGCCAGCTGCTTGACCGCTTTTATTTTGGAAAAGCTGAAAGGGATAGAGTAAAACAACAGGCGGCTGACCTTGAACGGTTTGTCGCGAATGAAAAGAAGAAAAATGAAAACAAGCTGAAAAAACTAAAAAGAACCCTTGAAGAATCTCAAGATGCGCATAAATATCAGCTCTATGGTGAATTGTTAACAGCCAATTTATATGCCATAAAAAAAGGGGATAAAGAAGCGACTGTCATCAATTATTACGATGAAGAAGGCGGAGAAATGACGATCCCGCTAAAAACAAACAAAACCCCTTCTGAAAATGCGCAGGCGTATTTTACAAAATATCAAAAGGCGAAAAATGCAGTTGAGGCTGTGAATGAACAAATCAAGCGAACACATGAAGAAATTAATTATTTTGAAGAGCTGACCCAGCAACTGTCCTCGGCCTCGCCAAAAGATTTAGAGGAAATGAGAGAAGAGCTTGTTGAAGGGAAATATTTGCGCGCCAAACAAAAGCGTCACGCCAAAAAGAAAAAACCGGCGGCCATCCAGCTTGAATCGTATGAATCTTCTCAAGGCATTCCCATTATAGTCGGGAAAAATAACAAACAAAACGAGTATTTGACCACAAAGGCTGCTGCTCGTGATGACATTTGGCTGCACACAAAGGATATTCCTGGGTCACATGTCGTCATACGTCATCAAACACCAGATGAACAAACATTGCATGAAGCGGCTCAAATTGCTGCCTACTTCTCTAAAGCAAAAGAATCCAGCTCCGTGCCTGTCGATTATACGAAAATCCGTCATGTGAAAAAACCAAACGGAGCAAAGCCGGGCTTTGTTACGTATGATCAGCAGCAAACATTATTTGTGACGCCTGATGAAGATGTTGTCTTAAAGCTACGAAAATAAAAAGAGCCGATAAAATCCTTACATGAGATTTTATCGGCTTTTTCTTTGTCGTTTTTTTCTTTCTATATAGAGGGCTTCAAGTGCGTCTACATCTTCTTTTTCAAGCAAGGTCTCGATTGCCGCAGCCAGCTGTTTTGTCCGGGCTGGGCTTGCGCCGCTCGTCGATACTGAAATCGTCACTTTCCCTGCTTTGACAACCTTTGGCATAATCACATTGCCTAGCTCTGATTGGCTCACACAGTTGACAAGCTGATGCGGCAGCGCTGTTTGCGCAATCCATTCGTTCACCGAAGGGTCGTTTGTTGCAGCAACAATGAAAAATGCATCCTCCAAATCTTCAGCGCTCACCTTCTTTTCCTTCCAATTCAGCTCATATGTATCAATCAGATGGGCCATTTCATCACTAATGTCAGGACTCACGACGGTTATGCGGCAAGGCTCCATGCATAGCGCACTCGCCCTTCTTGCCGCTACCAGTCCGCCGCCGGCGATGAGCACTTGTTTATTCGTTAGATCAAGATGGACTGGAAGCATGGCTTTCTCCTTGAAAACGGAACGCATCCTCTTTGTTTAAAATGGTTTCTTGCACGCGTTCAATATAAGCGGCTTTCACATGCGGATGAAAGCCAATATACCGGCATACTCGTACATCCTGAAGTCGCTCTCTCGCCTGAACGGCCTCGCTTTCAATCTCTTTCATTAAAATGCCCGTAAACAATAGGTAAGGAACGATATACACAGGCGTATCGTCATCTGCTGTTATCTGCGCAAGAACATCTCGGTAATTTGGCTCACATGCCGTAATAAAACATGGAAGAACCTCTGCATGAGGGAGCAGGCTTCGAACATCGCCCGCAATGCCAAACACATCTCGCTTCACATCTGGATCAGAGCTTCCGCGGCCAATCAAAAGAATCCGTGCTCTCTCGCCTTGATATCCAGCTTCTTCAATCCTTGCGACAACAGCTTTCGTAACTTCTTGATTCACCCCGATTGGTTTTCCGTATGTCACTTTCACTTGCGGGTAACGTTCTTGTACTTTTTCAATCTCGACTGGGATATCTGATTTTGCATGCATGGCAGTTAAAAGGAGGAGCGGGACGATCGCAATGTGTGTTGCTCCTTTTTTCACACAAGTCTCAAATCCTTCTTCTATAGAAGGGTCCGTCAACTCTAAAAAACAAATTTCTTGTATATCCGCTTCTACTAACGGCATACAGCTTTTCATAAAAGAAATGGCTTTATCTTGTGCTTCTTTTACCCTGCTTCCATGCCCAACATAAAGTACAGCTTGTTTCATTTGGCTCCTCCCTCTCACCCTGTTTTGATCAGACGAAAAGACACGATGTATGTACGTGTCTTTTCTCTTTCGTTCTCATTTCTCGATTAATGCGGGTTCAAACCAGTTCAGCTTTTGATGAAAATGAACCACATCCCCTACAACAATTAAACTTGGATGCTCGATTCCTTCTTTTTCAACGGTTTCAGACAGCGTCGCCACAGTGCAGCAAGTCGTCTTTTGCCTCGTAGTGGTTCCCCAGTGAATAAACGCAGCTGGTGTTTCAGGGTTCCGCCCATTTTTCAAAAGAAGCCGCTGCACTCTTTCCACGTTTTTGACGCCCATGTATATGACAAGAGTATCAATTCCCGTTGCCAGCGCCTCCCACTTTTCTTCAAAATGTTCATCCTTTTGATAATGTCCTGTGACAAAAGCGACATTTGAGCTGAATTCACGGTGCGTCACCGGAATGCCCGCATAAGTAGCCGCTGCAATACCAGAGGTAATCCCAGGGACGACCTCATACGGAATCCCGTGCTCAGCTAAGCATTCAATTTCTTCACCGCCGCGGCCAAATACAAAGGGATCGCCGCCTTTCAGACGAACGACAACGTTCCCTTTCTTTGCATGAGTCACAAGCGCTTCATTGATGGCTTCCTGTCTCATCGTATGATGATTTGGCAGCTTGCCGCAATAGATCAATTCCGCCTCCGGTTTGGCGTGGGCGAGAATCTCTTGATTGACGAGACGATCATATAAAATGACATCTGCCTGCTGTATTGCCTTATGGGCCTTCAATGTAATTAAGTCTGGATCACCCGGTCCGGCACCAACAATGTATACTTTCCCCATCGTGCTTTCTCCCCCTGCCATCAGCCGATTATTTCGCTCTTCCCTTTACATAATCAACGAGGCGCTGTTTGGACTCCTCGCGAGACAATTCACCTGTATCTAGGACAAGCTCAGGCGCAGCTGGCTCTTCATACGGTGAATCAATTCCAGTGAAAAATGGAATTTCGCCGTTTCTGGCTTTTTTATATAATCCTTTTGGATCACGTTCTTCACACACGTTCAGATCACATTTCACAAACACTTCGTGAAATTCCCCATCTTCGACTAACTGTCTGACAATTTGGCGATCCTCTTGAAACGGAGAAATAAAAGCTGTGATGACAATGGTCCCTTGCTCAACAAATAATTTCGCCACTTCTCCGATGCGCCGGATATTTTCTTTTCTGTCGTCATCTGAAAACCCTAAATCTTTATTGAGTCCATGTCGTACGTTGTCTCCATCAAGGACTGTGACTTGGTAGCCTTGTTCAAACAGCTCTCTAGCCGCTGCATTTGCGATCGTTGATTTACCTGATCCACTAAGACCTGTGAGCCAGATGATGCCGCTTGTATGATTGTTTTTCTGTTGATATTCTTTTTTTGTAATAGATGAATCATGCCACACGATATGTTCGTTGCTCATGTCATACCCTCCCTTTAAGATACCGTCGTTTTTAATCCTTCGATTAATGTTTCAATGACTTCTTTTCGGCTGAACGTACTTGGTGGTAATTCACCGTTTCTCAGCATCGTTCGAACCTTTGTACCTGAAAGAATGACATGCTCACTTTTATCGTGCGGACATGTTTTTGGTGTTGCCATCGCTTCACATGTATTGCAGTAGAAGCTGTGTTCAAATTTTAACGGAGTGATGCCAATTTCTTCACTTGTAAATTGATCAAATAACTCCTGCGCCTCGTATGTGCCGTAATAATCACCAACACCTGCATGATCTCTTCCGACAATAAAATGTGTGCAGCCATAATTTTTGCGAACAAGCGCATGAAATATCGCTTCCTTTGGTCCAGCATAACGCATTGCAGCAGGAAAAACACCTAAAAAGACGCGATCTTTTGGATAATAACCGTTCAATAATACTTGGTAGCTTTTCATTCTCACATCTGCTGGAATATCATCAGATTTTGTTTCACCAACAAGTGGATTTAAAAATAAACCATCAACTGTTTCCAGTGCTGTCTTTTGAATATATTCATGGGCACGGTGAACGGGGTTTCTCGTTTGGAAACCAACAATTGTTTTCCATCCATTTTCTTTAAAATGTTTTCTTGTTTCTTCTGGCTCATACGTAAATTGAGGGAACGGTTTTTCGCTTCGTTTCGTCAGTGTAATTTTACCACCAATATACGTGTCACCGCGTTCAAATAATTTTTTCACGCCTGGATGATCGCGGTCATCTGTTTTATACACATTCACAGCTTCTTTTTCCTTATCTGGTGTGTATTGATCCTCTACTTCAATAATCCCGTATACTGTTCCATTGTACGATAGACGCACTATATCACCTTGATTGATCTCAGCTGCCTTTTCCTTTGTGACTGGCAGCGTAATAGGAAGAGACCAAACGACACCACTTGCTAGTCGCATACTGCTCACAACTGCTTCATAATCAGCTTTTGTTAAAAACCCTTCAATTGGACTATATCCACCAATTGCGATGAGTTCAAGGTCTGCAAAGGAGATCGCATCTAGTTCGATTTCCTTCGCAGCCGTGCTAAGATCATATTCTTCATTTACTCGATTAATTAATACGCCACCATGTGGTGTTAAACTCATTTGTTCATCTTCCTCTCAATGTTCATATTTATTAGATGTTAATAGTCGGATTTATGGTTAAATCCCGCCGCCCTGCTCATGAATAGAGCTGCTTTCATTTTTGACTGCCTTCATCAGACTCAGCGCACCAAGTGAGGCAAGCAGTACACTCATCATGATAAAGATAGAGTAATAGTCGCTTTTTAAGAAAAGGCTCACCAGCAGATACGATAGACTGAGTGATAAAAAGGGTGACACAACCCAAACCTTCAGCATCTTTTTCACGATATGTTTATGAAAAATGTTAGGTCCACCCTTTGCCATCCCAAGTCCAATAATGGACGAGGAAGTGATCTGAGTAAGTGGAACTGGCAGCCCAAAAATAGAGCTGACGATGACGAGTCCAGCACCGGTACTCGATAACAAAATCCCTTCACCCGTTTGATAGCGGGTGATTTTCTTTCCGTTTGTTTCTAGCACCCTTCTGCCAAGCAAAAGGGCACCAATTGCGACGAAGATTCCGCCGTAAAGCGTTCCTTGCCCAACAGACAACACACCTGAGGCGACAAGCGGACCGACCGCATTGGCGACATTGTTCATGCCGGCTGAAAACGCCTCTAGAAATCCACTGATAATGAGCAAGACTGATAAAATCGCTGTGCCTTTTTTAGATAACCTGCGTTTAGGGAACATTCTGATGATTTTGACTACAACAAAGGTAAAAACAAAAGCGACAACTGGAATGATGATCCAAAAGGCCACAATGACTAAAATAGATTTCACATATAACACTTTATATGCGACTGCAACACCGACCACAGCCCCTACTGTGACCTCACTTGTTGACAAAGGGATCGCCATCAGATTTGCTATGAAGAGTGATAATGCGGCAGAACCAATGATGATACAAACAACCTCAAGTGTAATCACAGATTCTGGCATAATACCAGAGCTGATCGTTTTGACGACCTCACCGCCGCCAATCACTGAACCTGCTAAAATCCCAACTGCACAAACGCTGAGTGCATAAATGGGCTTTTTAATTGCACCTGACCCATACGCAATGCCCATAGAAGCAGCTGCTCCGCTTGCGCCTATGTTTAAAGCAAAGAATAAACTAAATAAAATTGCGGCGATTTCCATACATTATGCTCCCTTACTCATGTAATCCGCACTCTGTCTTTGCTGTACCTGACCATCTGCCAGAACGCAAATCATCCGCAGTAAATGCTGGCTGTGTACACGGTGCACAGCCGATACTTGGGTATCCTTGATCATGCAGCGGATTATAAGTAAGATCCTCTCTAGATGCATATCTCCATATGTCCTTCCACGTCCAGTGAATGAGCGGACATACTTTTACTGATTTGAATTTTTCATCCTTATTTAAAAAATTCGTACCTGCTCGTTTTGGTGACTGCTCTCTTCTTAAGCCAGAAAGCCATGCCGGATAGCCAGATAGTGTCTCTTGCAAAGGAATGACCTTGCGCATATGGCAGCAGTTTTGAGGATTTGTTTCCCATAATTTTTCACCATGCTGCTCATTTTGCTGTTCAACTGTCAATTCAGGTGTTTTCAAAACGATGTCTAATCCGGGGTATCTTTCCTTTACCGCATCAATTGTATCGTACGTTTCCTTGAAATGCAGACCTGTATCTAAAAAAACAATTCTCGCATCCTTTTTTACTTTCGCAATAAGATCAATCAGGACAATGCCCTCAATGCCAAAACTGCATGCATAAACGAGCTGATCACCATAATGACCGTACGCCCATTTCAACACAGATAGGGCCCCTTTATACAAATCGTCCTCTTGAAATGTAATGGACGGCTCTTGCCAATTTTCGTAAGTTAACATTGTTTCTCCCCTTCCGGAGTACCGCTCATATTGCTACTCTCCGCACTACTTCAATCTAATTTTTTCGTTTTTTTCCACTTGAATCACTTGACCGTCCTGAACAATCAACGTAATCGAACCGAATTTCATATCCCCAATCAGTTCTTCCATATGCTTCACTAAGTCCTCATCCTGGTTTTGTTTCACTTCCATCTCCTCTTCCTCCTCATCGTTAAAATAAAAAAACTTTCTTTCAGTCCGAAAGAAAGATGAGGAAGCTCACAATTTCCTTATCTTTCAAAATAGAATCATTTTGCAGGAAGTAGCACCTTGCGAATCGCAGGTTGCCGGGTTTCATCGGGCCAGTCCCTCCACCTCTCTGGATAAGAGTTTTAATTTGTATTAAATATTAACACAATTCAAACAAAAGTCAACCCGACTTTATTGATAGGATTAGTTTTTATTTAAATTTGAGTCTATTTTACTATTTTTAACCAAATGAAAAAGGGCTAAAATGATGTTTATTTTAGCCCTTTTTCTTTTTTCAGCGTGATAGAAAACCTTTGAAGTTCAGGAGGGACGAACACCGAAGCGCAGACCTGACACAGAATGCGAAGGTTTGTCTACACGCTGAAAGCTGTGCAGCTAAGCACAGCTTTTTAGACCGTTTCTTCCATCCAGGATTCAGAGGAAGGATCTTGTCTCCAGCGTTTTAGTTTATTCATAGCAGAAGGTTCGATTGCTTTTAGCTCCAGTGCTACGTCTGTCAGCGTGTCATAGTCTGTTAGTGTGACATATGGAATGTTTTTCTCTTGAAAAGCTGCAGCTGCTTTTGGCAGGCCGTATGTGAAAATAGCCGCAACTCCGAGTACGTCACAGCCCTCATCTTGAAGGGCAGCGACAACCTCAAGCACACTGCCTCCTGTTGAAATGAGGTCTTCTACGACAACAACCTTTTGACCAGGCGATACGACTCCTTCAATTTGATTCCCTTTTCCGTGTGCTTTTGGCTTACTTCTGACATAACACATCGGCACGTTCAGGCGATCTGCCGCTAATGCCGCATGCGGAATACCTGCTGTCGCAGTACCAGCGACCACTTCAGCTCCCTCAAAATGAGTGAGAATCAGATCTTTTAGACCTTCAGCGATGTCGTGTCTAACTTCCGGGTACGACAAAGTTAGGCGGTTATCACAGTAAATTGGTGATTTGATGCCGCTTGCCCACGTAAACGGTGCGTCTGGTTTTAATGAGACAGCTTTGATTTGTAATAGATGTTTAGCGATTTTCGTTTTCATCCGGCGGTCACTCCCACTCTTTCAAAATTTGATGATAGGCTTCCTTTGGGTTTTCAGCTTTCGTGATGGACCTTCCGACAACAATTTGTGAAACACCTTGCTCTTTTGCAAAGGCAGGTGTCGCCACACGCTTTTGGTCATCGGTTTGATCATTCGGCAAGCGAATCCCTGGCGTCACAGTGAGAAAGGAAGGTGAGATGTGTTCATGAAGGACTTTAGACTCATGAACAGAGCAAACAACACCGTCAAGTCCACTTTCATAAGCCAATTGTCCGTAATGCAGCACAGTCTCTTGCAATGGACGATCAATGAGTAATTCTTTGTTCATCATGTCTTCTGATGTACTTGTCAGCTGAGTCACAGCAATGATGCCTGGGCGACTTTGTCCAGCAGGCGTCCCGCTTTCAAGCCCCTCTACCGCAGCGTGCATCATTTTTTTCCCGCCAGCTGCATGCACATTGACCAAATCGACCCCAAGTGCAGCAAGCCGGTTCATCGCTTTTTGCACCGTTGTTGGAATGTCATGTAATTTCAGATCAAGAAATATGCGACAATCTTTTTCTTTTAGCGCGTCAAGGATGGCTGGCCCTTCTTGGTAAAACAGCTCCATACCAACCTTCACAAATAATGGTGTCCCTTCAAAGGGTTCTAAAAAGGCAAGTGCCTCCTGCCCTGATGGAAAATCAAGCGCGATGATGGGCAAGTGCTTCATGGTTCCAGCTCCTTCCGATACATTCCTCTACAGATGAATAACCATACGCCGCTAACACATTTGGCAGCTCTTCAATGATTTCTGGACAAATAAAAGGGTTCACAAAATTGGCTGTCCCAACAGCTACAGCACTTGCACCTGCTAGTAAAAATTCAAGTACATCTTCAGCGCTTTGCACCCCGCCCATCCCAATAATCGGAATAGAAACCGCCTGACTGACCTCATGCACCATTCGAACAGCGACAGGTTTTATAGCTGGACCTGATAATCCACCTGTTTTATTGGCAAGGATGGGTTTCCCAGTTTTTAAATCTAAACGCATGCCAATTAAGGTATTAATCATGGTGAGTCCATCCGCTCCAGCAGATTCAATCGCACGAGCAATCTCCACAATATTGGCTACGTTAGGAGACAGTTTGACATAGACAGGAACCGAGGAGACTTCCTTGACCGCTTTTGTCAACGACGCTGCCATGTTTGGGTCTGTACCAAATGCAATCCCGCCTGTTTTGACATTCGGACAAGAAATATTCAGTTCAAGGGCATGGACATTCTTTGCTTGGCTGATTTGTTTTGCAACTTCAACATAATCATCGACCTGTGAGCCAGCAACGTTTGCAATAATGGGGGTATCAAACTGCTCAAGCCAAGGTAATTCATTTTCAAGCACGCCTTTTAGACCTGGATTTTGAAGACCGATCGCATTAAGCATACCGGCTCCAGTCTCGGCCACCCTTGGTGTTGGGTTGCCAAATCTCGCTTCAAGGGTAGTGGCTTTGATCATGATGCCGCCCAGCATGGATAAATCATATAATGAAGCAAATTCTCTCCCGAATCCAAAGCAGCCTGATGCAGGTATAATCGGATTCTTTAAAGATAAGCCGGGTAATTCAACGTTTAGCATGACAATGCCACCTCCTCTGCTTTAAATACAGGTCCATCAAGACAGACTTTGACGTAAGGTTTTTCGTGCTGATCGGTATGACAGACACAAGCAAAGCACGCACCGATTCCGCAGCCCATTCTTTCTTCCATTGAAATGTAGACAGGCTTATCAGGATACATGTCTTTCAGTGCTTTTAGCATAGGTGTCGGTCCGCAGGAAAGCAGTACATCAAAGCTCAAATCATTTTCTTCGATCACACCTGTCACAAAACCTTTTGAGCCGTATGTTCCATCAACGGTTGCGATATAAGTATCGCCAAGTGCTTGAAATTTCCCCTCATAAAATACATCCTTTTTCGATTGAAAGCCGAGGACATGCTTCACGATGACGCCTTTTTTCGTTAAACGCTTGGACAGCTCATATAGCGGCGGTACACCAATTCCTCCACCGACTAGTAATGCCGTCTGACCAGGCTGGACAACTGAAGGGTCATAACCGTTCCCAAGCGGCCCTAATACATCGACTGATTCTCCCGCCCGCTTTTGGGAGAGGAGCTTTGTGCCCTCTCCTTCTGCACGGTAAATGATGGTTGCTTCTTTTTGCTCGGCATGAATGTTGGCAATACTGATCGGTCTTCTCAGCAGCGGTGTCATGGATTCGCTGACCTTTATATGAAGAAACTGTCCAGCCGTTTGAAATGAGTCCACAAGGTCACCTTTTAATGTCATTTCGTAAATATGATCAGCGATCTCTCGGTTCGAGACGACCGTCAAGTATGCTTTTTTCATATCGTTACTGTCACCTCAGCATTCGTTTTCACTTCTGGCATTTCGTCTGCTCTAAATGTCATGCTCTCAAGCACTCTTAAAATGGCTTCTGCTGTATCTAGTGACGTTAAGCAAGCCACTCCATTTTCAACAGATTCACGTCTAATTCTAAAGCCGTCTCTTGCCGGCTGCTTTCCTTTTGTCAGGGTATTGATGACAAATTGGGCTTCACCGTTTCGAATCACATCGAGAAGATTCTTTCCTTCTTCTCCTATTTTGCCGACCACACTTGATGGAATGGAGGCTTGTTTTAAGTAATTCGCCGTTCCTTCTGTCGCTAAAATATGATAACCGATGGAATGGAATCTTCTTGCAATCTCTAGCCCTTCCTCTTTATCCTTGTCAGCCACTGTGAGGAGAACCGTTCCGTCTTTTGGAATTTGAATCCCTGATGCAATCAACCCTTTGTAGAGGGCTTTTTCGATTGTGACATCTTTCCCCATGACTTCACCTGTTGATTTCATTTCAGGCCCAAGTGTAATATCCACTCTTCTTAGTTTTGCAAAAGAGAAGACTGGGACTTTGACGTATACCCCTTCTTGTTCGGTGTGAAGCCCTTCTTTGTAGCCATAGTTTTTGAGCTTGTCGCCTAAAATGACTTTTGTCGCTAGGTTTGCCATTGGAATGCCCGTAATTTTACTTAAGAATGGGACAGTCCGGCTTGAACGCGGATTCACTTCAAGGACGAACACTTCTCCTTTTGATAGAACAAATTGAATGTTAAGCAGCCCTATAATGTTGAGTCCTTTTGCGAGTTTAATCGTGTATTCTGCGATCTTCGCTTTGATGTCCTCAGACAATGTTTGCGGGGGATAGACCGCAATGGAGTCACCAGAGTGAACTCCAGCTCTTTCAATATGTTCCATAATGCCTGGGATCACGACAGTTTCTCCGTCAGACACGGCATCTACTTCAATTTCTTTTCCCGTCAAATACTTGTCAATTAACACTGGGTGCTGCGGATTGACTTTCACCGCATTCTCCATATAGTGAAGGAGCTCGGCTTCTTGGTAAACAATTTCCATCGCACGACCGCCTAATACATAGGAAGGGCGGACAAGGACTGGGTAGCCGATCTGATTCGCAATCGCTACCGCCTCTGGCACAGACGTAGCTGTTTTTCCTTTTGGCTGCGGCACGCCGAGTGCTTCTAATGTTTGTTCAAACTTGTCACGGTTTTCTGCGCGGTCAAGGTCTTCAAGCGACGTTCCTAGAATCTTAACCCCTCTATTCGATAATTCATCTGCTAAGTTGATCGCTGTTTGTCCGCCGAACTGAACGACGACACCTTCAGGTTGTTCAAGGTCGATGATATGCATCACATCTTCTACAGTAAGTGGTTCAAAGTAAAGCTTATCTGAAATACTGAAGTCTGTTGAGACCGTTTCAGGGTTGTTGTTTATAATGATGGCTTCATAACCTGCTTGTTTGATCGCCCACACAGAATGAACGGTTGCATAATCAAACTCAACCCCTTGTCCAATTCGGATTGGACCTGAACCTAACACGATGACGCTTTTCTTGTCTGTACGTTCTGATTCATTTTCATCTTCATACGTGCTGTAGAAATATGGCGTCTCTGATTCAAATTCTGCCGCACATGTATCCACCATTTTGTATACAGGTACAATGCCTGCATCTTGTCTTAGCTTGTAGACATCCGCTTCCTTCATGCTCCACTCGCGGCTAATGTAGATGTCTGAGAAGCCTTTATCTTTCGCTTCTTTTAATACGTCTGTATTGCCTTTGTTTTCTTTTAATGCCTTTTCAAATGCGATGATTCCTTCCAGCTTATGAAGGAAGAAGAAATCAATTTTTGAGAATTCATGAATCTGTTCGACTGTATAGCCTCTTCTAAGCGCCTCAGCGATATAAAATAGTCGCTCGTCTCCTGCTTTGATAATCCGCTTTTCGAGCACTTCGTTTGTGATATCTGCTTCATCTTTTAATTCAATGTGATGCACATCTGCTTCAAGAGAACGTACAGCCTTTAAAAGAGACTCTTCTAATGTACGGCCGATCGCCATGACTTCACCGGTTGCTTTCATTTGCGTACCAAGACGTCTGTTGGCAGATTCAAACTTGTCAAACGGCCAGCGCGGGATTTTTGAAACGATATAATCAAGTGCTGGCTCGAAGGCTGCATATGTTTTACCTGTCACTGGGTTCATCATTTCATCAAGCGTTAAGCCTACAGCAATTTTCGCTGCAAGCTTCGCAATTGGATAGCCTGTTGCTTTAGACGCAAGCGCAGAGGAACGGCTCACGCGCGGGTTTACTTCGATGATATAGTATTGAAAGCTGTTCGGATCAAGCGCCAGCTGTACGTTACAGCCGCCTTCAATGCCAAGTGCACGGATGAGCTTGAGTGACACATTACGAAGCAGCTGATATTCGCGGTCACTTAACGTTTGGCTTGGTGCGACGACAATGCTGTCACCAGTATGGATGCCGACAGGGTCGAAATTTTCCATGTTACAAACAACGATCGCATGGTCACTGCTATCACGCATGACTTCATATTCAATTTCTTTAAAGCCTGCAATACTCTTTTCAAGCAAACATTGTGTGACTGGGCTTAGCTTCAATCCGTTTTCAACGATTTCTTTCAATTCTTGCTCGTTTGTACAAATTCCGCCGCCCGTTCCGCCTAATGTATAAGCTGGTCTGACAATGACAGGGAAACCAATTTGATTCGTGAACGCCATCGCTTCTTCAAGATTATGAATGATTTCACTTTCTGGGACAGGTTCATTTAGTTCATTCATCAGATTACGGAATAAATCTCTGTCCTCAGCTTTTTGAATAGCTGAGAGCTTTGTTCCGAGTACTTCAACGCCGCATTCAGCGAGTACGCCAAGATCTGATAATTCAACAGCGAGGTTCAGTCCAGTTTGTCCGCCAAGTGTTGGTAAGATCGCATCAGGGCGTTCCTTTCGAATGATTCGTGTTAAGAATTCTGGTGTCAGTGGTTCGATGTATACCTTGTCGGCCATTTCTGTATCTGTCATAATCGTCGCAGGATTTGAATTCACAAGAACGACTTCATAGCCCTCTTCTTTTAGTGCTAGGCAAGCCTGTGTGCCTGCATAGTCAAACTCCGCTGCCTGACCGATGATGATTGGACCTGATCCGATTACTAAAATCTTTTTGATATCTACGCGTTTTGGCATACTTCTTCCCCTTCTTTCTCAGTCATCTGAATCATTTCCATGAACTCGTCAAATAAGTAGTTCGCATCTTCTGGACCCGGTGATGCTTCTGGGTGATACTGCACAGTGAATGCTGGTGCTTCTTTATGTTTTAATCCTTCAATCGTATTGTCATTTAGAGCAATATGGGTTACTTCGAGCAAGTCTTCATTAATAGCACTTACCGTGTAGCCATGGTTTTGAGACGTCAAGGTTACCTTGCCACTTGCTAGTTCTTTGACTGGGTGATTTGATCCTCTGTGACCGAATTTCATTTTTTCTGTACTTGCGCCGCACGCAAGAGCGAATAACTGATGTCCTAGACAAATCCCAAAGAGTGGTACCTGACCGATCAATTGCTGAATCATTTCAACTGCTTCTGGTACATCCACTGGGTCCCCAGGGCCGTTTGATAGCATGATTCCGTCAGGCTTTAACTGCAGCACTTCATCTGCAGTGATATTGTATGGCACCACAATGACATCACAGTCTCGTTTATTGAGCTCGCGCAAAATGCCGTGCTTCATTCCGAAATCGACAAGCACTATTCTTTTTCCTCTTCCTGGGCTTGGGTACGCATTTTTCACAGATACTTGACTCACTTGATCTGTGGGCAGCTGCAATGTGTGAAGTCGGCGCACAACATCTTCCACTTGTTCATTTGGCCCTGCAAAAGCCCCTCTTAATGTTCCTGCACTTCGGATCATTCTTGTCAGCTTCCGTGTATCGATTCCGCTAATACCGGGAATGTTTTTCATTTTTAAGTATTCATCGAGTGAGTATGAAGAGCGCCAGTTTGAGGGCTTTTCACAAAGTTCTTTCACAATCAGCCCTTTCACAAACGGTGTGATTGATTCAAAATCATCACGGTTAATGCCATAGTTACCGATGAGCGGGTAAGTGAGTGTGACAATTTGTCCGCAGTATGATGGATCAGATAAAATCTCTTGATAGCCTGTCATCCCCGTATTAAAGACGACTTCTCCGACTGACGGTTCTAAGCTGCCAAAGCCTGTTCCCTCGAATACTGTTCCGTTTTCTAGCACTAAGCGTCTCTTCATTTTACTAGTCTCCCCTCTTCATAAACGACCTTTCCAGATGCGAGTGTCATGACTGGCCATCCTGATACAGTCAATTTGTCAAACGGTGTATTTTGTCCTTTAGATAAGAAACTTTTTTTATCGATTGCCATTTCTTTGTTTAAATCAATGAGTGTGATATCAGCTACTTGACCCTCTTCTAGCTTTCCGTACGGAAGGGAGAAGGCTTCTGCTGGTTTAATTGTCATATAATCAACGAGTTCTTTTAATGTCCATTCGCCTGTTTTCACAAATCGTGTGTACAAAAGCGGGAACGCCGTTTCAAGTCCTACAATCCCAAAAGGTGCACGCTGCATCGTTTCGTTTTTTTCTTCTTCTGTATGCGGAGCATGATCTGTTGCGATGAAATCAATTGTGCCATCTAAAAGTCCCTCAATCAGCGCCTCGCGATCCTCTTTTCCTCTGAGCGGCGGGTTCATTTTATAGTTTGTATCAAGACCCGGGATGTCCGTATCACATAGAAGCAGGTGATGCGGTGATACCTCAGCCGTTACACGAATGCCTGCTTTTTTCGCATCGCGCACGACTCGAACAGATTCTTTTGTACTGATATGACATACATGATAATGACAGTTCGCTGCTTCTGCTAAGAGGACATCTCTTGCAATATGCACAGATTCACAAATTGATGGTATTCCGTTTAACCCATTTGCTTGTGAAAATTCTCCTTCATGAACGCATCCTCCGTAAATGAGCGAGTTATCTTCACAGTGCGCCACAATCGCTTGATCAAGGCTTGCTGCCTTTTTCATCGCTTCGTACATCATGCCAGCTGTTTGGATGCCAACACCATCATCCGTAAATGCAAAGGCACCAGCTTCTTTTAAGGCTGCAAAGTCTGTCATCTCTTCGCCAATTTGCCTTGTTGTAATCGAGGCGTATGGCAGCACTCTCACAGATGAGGTCTCTTCGATTCGATTCATGAGCCATTCCATTTGTTCTTTTGTATCTGGCACTGGCCGTGTATTCGGCATGGCTGCAATTGTCGTATATCCACCTCTTGCTGCTGCCTTAGAGCCTGTTTCAATCGTTTCCTTTTTCTCGCCGCCTGGCTCTCTTAAGTGCACATGCAGATCAATCAAGCCTGGTGACACAAACAGTCCAGCTGCATCAATGATCTCTTCTCCGTCTTCTCTTTCTAAATGACCAATCGCTTGAATCACTTTTCCTTCTACCCTAATATCCTGCTGCACTCTTTCCCCTGTGCTTGTTAAGATAAAACCGTTTTTAATGAGATATGACATAGACAGAATCTCTCCCTTTTTGATGTAGTCTGTTATTTTGAAAAGCTCTTTTTAAAACAGCCATTCGGATATACACGCCATTTTCCATTTGCTTGAAAATTCTTGACTGCTCGGATTCTACTAAAGAATCCTCTATTTCAACACCTCTGTTCACCGGTGCTGGATGCATAATAATGGCTCGTTCTTTCATTTTGCTTGCCCGATCTACTGTTAATCCATAAGTAGATAAGTAATCGTCACTGCCCATCTTTTCTGCGTGCCGTTCATGCTGAATTCTTAGCAGCATCACCACATCAGAGCGTTTGATGGCTTCATCTACTTGGACATACGTTCCGTGAGGGTTTTGTTCATCTTGGAAGGAGGCTGGTCCTGAAAAGAGCACTGTTGCTCCAAGCCTTGAAAGAACCTCAGCATTCGACCTCGCCACCCTGCTATGTTTGATATCTCCATGAATCGAAATCGTTAAGCCTTCAAACCCGCCAAACTCTTCGAAGATGGTCATCAGGTCAAGCAGTGATTGTGTCGGGTGCTGCCCGCAGCCATCTCCAGCATTGATGATGGGAATCCCGACTTTTCCGATTAGCTCGTTGTAATATTCGTCAGTGCTGTCGCGAATGACACACGCCTTGACTCCAATGGATTCTAGCGTTTTCACCGTATCGTAAAGCGTCTCTCCCTTTTGAACTGAGGTACTTGCCGCATCTAGACTAAGCACATTCATTCCGAGTTTCTTTTCGGCTACTTCGAAGCTAAAACGTGTTCTTGTACTTGGTTCAAAGAAGAGGTTCGCTACAAATTCTCCAGCTAAGCCATGTTCCTGCTTCCCCTTTTTCAATGCGGATGCTTCTTCAATCAGCTGTAAAATCTCTTCCTTAGATAAGCTGCTCATTGTCGATAGATCATTCATTTTTCTTCCCCCTCTAGTTTTTCATCACTTTCAGGTTCAAAAAAACCCTAAGCCTCGGCAGCTTAGGGTTCTCCAAAAGAAGCAGCGGCACTTTCGCACATTCTGCTCATTTTAGAACCCTTGTCAGCCTCACTGGACTTCTTTTAAAAGGTTTTCTGTATTCGATTCATTTGACTCGTTATCCTCCGCTTTCTGGTGCGGCAGGATGAGATTTAACAGGACGCCCGTAATTGCAGCGAGTGCCATTCCAGATAGTGTGAGGTTGATTTGTTTCACCTCAATGAATGCCCCGCCAATTCCGATGACTAAGATGACAGATGCGATAATGAGATTACGCTTTTCTTCAAAATTCACTTTATGATCAATCAGGATTCTCAGGCCGCTTGAGGCAATGATCCCAAAAAGCAGGAACGAAACGCCTCCCATGACCGCGGACGGCACTGTACTGATTAATGCTGACATTTTCCCAACAAAGCCGAAGCAGATCGCAAATACTGCTGCTCCGCCGATGACGAAGATACTGAACACTCTTGTGATGGCAAGTACGCCAATGTTCTCACCATAAGTCGTTGTTGGAGGGCCACCAATGAGTGAAGCGAAAATGGTCGCCGCACTGTCTCCTAAAATGGAGCGGTGAAGACCTGGTTTTTTAATAAAATCTTGCCCCACAACCTTGCTTAACACCACTTGGTGACCGATATGCTCAGACATGGTCACAAAGGCAACCGGCACCATGACTGTGAGAATGCTTAACGTCACAGCAGGTGTATAGTCGACAAATGGTACGACGAAGTCTGGTACAGCAAACCATTTTGCGTCAATAACCGGCTGGAAGTTCACAATGCCCTGCGTTAAGGCAAAGAGATAGCCGCTAATAATACCGATTAATACCGGGATCAGGCTAAGAAATCCTCTTAGGAAGATCATGCTGATAATCGTGACCGCTAGTGTAAAGCCCGCTACCATTAAGTGCTTTAGACTGTATACAAGCTCGGTCGCATTCGGATCGGCATACATCGCCATGTTGACAGCTGTTCCAGCGAGTCCAAGTCCGATCACCATAATGACTGGTCCTACGACGACAGGCGGTAGAAGCTTCATCAGCCAGCCTGTGCCTAACCATTTTATGAATAGTGCAATGAGCGCATAAGCCACACCCGCCATGAAGGCACCAACCATTGCGGCTCCAGGGCCGCCTGTTGCTTTGACATTCAATATGGGGGCGATAAAGGCAAAGGACGATCCAAGATACGCCGGAATTTGTCCTCTTGTGATGATTAAGTAAACAATGGTTCCAACACCGCTTGAGATGAGCGCGACTGCTGGACTCATGTCAATAATTTTTGGTACAAGAATGGTCGCACCAAACATGGCAAACAAATGCTGAAGGCTAAGTGATAGCCATGTGAACGGTTTTGGGATATCTCGAATGCCTAAATTGGCTTTTTGCCGACTCATGATTTTCCTCCTAGATGTGTCCTTTTTCATTAAAAAAGCCTCTTTGCGAGTATGCGCAAAGAGGCCTAGAAAAACCGTACACGTCATGGATATGTGTGCTCGGTGTCTCTGTTATTGCCCTCTTTGCAAACTCTCTGGAATGCATTTAAAAAGGTTATTTTTCATATATAGCGACAAGGTCGTTTTGATCTACTTCATTGAGCTGAACCATGACGGTTTCTGCTTTTGATGTCGGGATGTTTTTCCCGATATAATCCGCTCGAATAGGCAACTCCCGGTGTCCCCGGTCGACTAGAACAGCAAGCTGGATAGAAGACGGTCTGCCTACATCCACAAGAGCATCCATGGCCGCTCTTACGGTTCTGCCTGTAAACAAGACATCGTCAACGACGATGAGTGTTTTGTCATTAATGTCAGCTGGAATGTCTGCACCCTTTACAAGCGGGTCTTGGTTATCTGTCTTTTTTGTCAGGTCATCACGGTATAGTGTAATATCAAGTTCACCCACAGTGACTGGATTTCCTTCAATTTGCTCAATGCGCTCTGCAAGGCGCTTTGCAAGATGAATGCCTCTTGTCTTGATCCCAGCAAGGATGACATCCTTCATCCCTTTGTTGCGCTCAATCATTTCATGTGCAATTCGGGTAAGCGCTCGTCTTATCGCTTGTTCATCAAGAATGACTGCTTTTTGTTCCATCTTCTACACCTCTTTTTGACAAATAAAAAGCCCCTTCTGCAAAGGGCAGAGAGGGGCGTTCATTTGTGCATACACGTGCACAAATTGATCCGTTATCCTTCTCAGCCTCTCTGGACTGTTTTAAAGAATCTCAATTTCTTTGTTTATTATTTCAAAAAAAGAACGGCCTGTCAATCGTTATTTCTTAATGAATCGATAAAAGCTTGCATATCAGCTGGAATTGGTGCTGTGAACTCGATGTATTCTCCTGTTCTAGGATGATCAAATCCTAAAACTCCTGCATGCAGCAGCTGTCCATTGAAATCGACTGTTTTTCTCGGGCCATATTTCGGGTCTCCTGCAAGAGGATAGCCAATATATTTCATATGAACACGAATTTGGTGTGTTCTTCCTGTTTCAAGACGGCATTCAACAACAGTGAAATCTTGAAAGCGTTCAAGCACGTCAAAATGAGTGATCGCCTGCTTTGCGTTTTCTTTTGTGACCGTCATGCTTTGGCGGTCTTTTTTGTCTCTGCCAATTGGTGCATCAATTGTTCCTGTATCATGCTGGATGATGCCATGGACAACTGCGGTATATTTTCTTGTGACGGTCTTAGCAACTAGCTGATTGACGAGTGATTCGTGCGCCATATCATTTTTAGCGACCATTAACAGCCCAGACGTATCTTTATCAATGCGGTGGACAATTCCAGGTCTCATCACACCATTAATACCTGATAAGTCATTGCAATGTGCCATGAGGCCATTCACAAGCGTTCCTGACACATGGCCTGGTGCTGGATGAACGACCATTCCTCGTGGTTTATTCACCACTAGCACATCTTCATCCTCATAATAAATATCAAGATCCATTGATTCTGCTTCTACATCAAGTGCTTCTGGATCTGGAATCTCCACTTTGATTTGATCTCCAGCTTGGACTTTGTAATTCGCTTTCACTTGTTTCCCGTTTACTTCGATGAGCCCATCCTTTACCCACTGCTGAACTTGGGTTCTTGACCATTCTGGTTCTGTCATGCTTAAAAATTTATCAAGCCGTTCACTTGTTTGTTCTTCTGCAACGGCAATGTTTACTTGATTCATGTAGTTGACTCCTTATTTTTCTTTCCATCTAAAAGCATTTGAATGAAGAGCAGAATAACCCCTACACATAAAGAAGAATCTGCAATGTTAAAGATTGGATAATGATAATTCCCAAATACGAAATGAGCAAAATCAACCACTTCCTGACGGAAAATGCGGTCGATAAAGTTTCCAATTGCTCCGCCAAGCATTAAGGCTAGCGCTACTCCAAGCAGCTTGTCCTTTTGTCCATGCTTTTGCAAGTAATAAATAATTCCCGCAATAACAACGAGTGTGATCACATAGAAAAACCACATTTGTCCTTGGAGAATACCCCATGCGGCTCCTGAATTACGGTGAGACGTGATATAAAAGAATCCATCAATCACTGGAATAGAATCTCCGAGCATCATATGTTTGACAATGAGCCATTTTGTTAATTGATCTAAACAAATCATAACGAATGCGATTATGTAATAGAACACACACGTTCCTCCATCTTCATACTTTGATCTTTAAGCATTTTATCAAGAAAACAGGAAGGAGTAAAGAAACTTTAGTTGACAGACAAAAACCTCCCTACATGTGGAAGGCTTCAAAATGAGAATCGTTTGAATCGTGAGGATAAGGAGTGAATGCTTTTTTCTCGTATTGCTTATGATATAAAAAGTCTTCAGTCGTGCGGGCTGTAGGAAGAATACTCATTTGTTCAAGTGGGATTGCAAGACCTGTTGCTTCACATACGCCATAGGTTCCTTGCTCAATTTTTGCAATAGCGAGCGACACATCTTGCAGCTCTTCTTTGATGTGAAAAAGAAGCGTTGTCGTTTTAGCTTCATTCAATGTGACATGGTCATCGGGTGAACGAAATGATGCATATTCAAACAGTTTAGATTGCAGTTCTTCTTTTATTTGAAGGAGTTCCATGTAAATCGTCTCTAGATCGCCATTCATGTCGCTATTTCAACTCCTGCCCTGTCGTGATAATCATATTGTTACCTCGCCTGTTCACTTTAAAGCCATAAGATTTTTCCTTTCGTTCTAAACGCTGTCATTTTCTCAGAATAGAAAACGCCCCGCATATGGCGGGGCGCTAGTTGGTGATGTCGCACTGTTAATTTTGGTAATATTTCTCCACGATTTCAGCATTTTTAAGCGACAATGTTGGGTATTTCGGATTTGCACCAACATCTTTAGAAATAATGCGGGAACGTTCGCACAGTTCTCCTTCTGCTTTTTGAACCACAATACGTCCTGATGTGTATTCAGGTGCTGATGCATCTTCATTCTGCTTATCTTCTACCGTTAGTTCAGAGATGATAAAGAGCTGCTTCACATCTTCTTTAATAGATGCAAGAAGGTTTTTCACTTCATCTGTCGCGTAAAGTGTCACACTTGCTTCAAGTGAACGTCCGATGACTTTTTCGTTACGTGCAATCTCTAGCGCTTTTAGGACATCGTCACGCACTTCCATAAAGCGGTCGAACTTCGCTTCTGTCGCTTCTGCTTGAGGAACTGCCACACCTTCTGGCATATCTGTTAACTGAACACTTGGCTCTTCAACAAAGCTTAAGTGGCTCCATAACTCATCTGCTGTATGCGGAAGAATTGGTGCAGTCAGCTTCACTAACGCCATTAATGTTTCGTAGAAGACGGTCTGCATGCTGCGGCGGTCCGGATGATCTGCATGCTCAATGTACACCACATCTTTTGCAAAATCGAGATAGAAAGAGCTTAACTCAATTGTACAGAAATTGTGAATCGCATGATATACGACTGCAAATTCGTAGTCGTCATATGCTTTTTTCACTTTATCAATTAATTTGTTTAATTTGATCAAAATATATTGGTCCACTTCGCGAAGCTCTTCTACAGGTACTGCATTGACTGCTGGATCAAAGTCAAATAGGTTACCGTGCAGGAAGCGGAACGTGTTACGGATTTTACGATAGACCTCTGCTACTTGTTTTAAGATATCATCAGACACCGGGTGATCGGCTTGATAGTTGACAGAAGATACCCAAAGTCTAAGAATTTCAGCACCTAGTTGTTTAGCTACTTTGGCAGGTTCAATGGTATTTCCTAAGGATTTACTCATTTTACGTCCTTCTTTATCCAAAGTCATTCCATGGCTAACCACTCCTTTGTAAGGTGCTTTTCCTGTGATAGCTACAGAAGTAGATAAAGATGAGTTAAACCAGCCGCGATATTGGTCAGAGCCTTCAAGATAAAGGTCTGCTGGACGGACAAGGTCCTCTCTTTCTTCTAAAACGGCTTGGTGAGAAGAACCGGAATCAAACCATACATCCATGATGTCCTGCTCTTTTGTGAATTCACCGTTCGGGCTACCTGGATGTGTAAAGCCTTCTGGCAAGAGCTCTTTCGCTTCTTTTTCAAACCAAATATTTGAGCCATGCTCTCTAAATAATTGAGAGACGTGCTGAATTGTTTCATCTGTGATGATTGGCTCACCATTTTCGGCATAAAAGACCGGAATTGGAACGCCCCATACACGCTGTCTTGAAATGCACCAGTCACCTCTGTCACGTACCATATTGAATAGGCGTGTCTCGCCCCATGCTGGCACCCATTTCGTTTCTTTAATATTGTCTAGTAGCGCTTCTCTAAAGTCTTTAATCGATGCAAACCACTGAGCGGTTGCACGATAAATCGTTGGTTTTTTCGTTCTCCAGTCATGCGGGTAGGAGTGCGTGATAAAGTCGAGCTTTTTCAGCGCGCCTTTTGCTTCAAGCTGTTCTGTGATGGCTTTATTGGCATCCTCGTAAAATAGTCCTTCAAAACCAGGTGCTTCGTCTGTCATGACACCTTTTTCATCTACTGGACATAGCACATCAAGACCGTATTTCATACTAACATTAAAGTCATCTTCCCCGTGACCTGGTGCTGTGTGAACACAGCCTGTTCCTGCATCCGTTGTCACATGATCGCCAAGCATCACAAGAGAATCTCTACCGTAAATTGGATGCTCTGCAACGATGGTATCTAATTCTTTTCCTTTTAGTGTTTTCACGACTTCATACTCTTCAAAGCCAAGCGTTTTTGCCACTTGTTCAGCCAGCTCAGATGCGACAACATAACGATCATCTCCAACTTTGAGCACACTGTACTCTAGGTTTGGATGAACACAAATGCCAAGGTTTGCAGGAAGTGTCCAAGGTGTTGTTGTCCAGATGATGAATTGTTCGCCGTTTTCAAGTACGCCTTTTCCATCTTTCACTTTAAATGAAACGTAAATGGATGGTGAACGTTTGTCTTTATATTCAATTTCCGCTTCTGCAAGAGCTGACTCACTTGAAGGAGACCAGTTAACAGGCTTTAGCCCTTTGTAAATATAGCCTCTTTTCGCCATTTCACCGAAGACAAGAATTTGCTGCGCTTCGTATTCAGGCTTTAACGTCACATACGGATTGTCCCAGTCTGCTCTTACGCCTAATCGCTTAAACTGATTGCGCTGACCGTCGATTTGCTTCCAAGCATACTCTTCGCATAATTTACGGAATTCTGCTGTAGACATTTCCTTACGTTTGACTTTTTTATTTTTAGTAAGAGCCGTTTCAATTGGTAAACCGTGTGTATCCCAGCCCGGTACGTACGGTGCGTGGAACCCATTCATTGATTTAAAACGGACAATAAAATCTTTCAGGATTTTATTGAGTGCGTGCCCCATATGAATGTCACCATTCGCATATGGAGGTCCATCATGCAAAATAAAGGTCGGGCGTCCTTTTGTCCGCTCTAAGACCATTTGGTAGATGTCTTTTTCTGCCCACTCCTCTTGGATTTCAGGCTCTTTGTTTGGCAAGTTCCCTCTCATCGGGAATTCTGTTTTCGGCATTAATAAGGTGTCTTTGTAGTTCATACCCATTCCTCCATATGCAAATTCGTATTAAAAAACAATAAAAAAAGCCCTCTCATCCCATAAGGGACGAGAAGGCTTGTCTCGCGGTACCACCCTTTTAGACAAGCGATATAAAACAGCCGCTTATCCACTCTAAAATCGTAACGTGATCAGACGCCTTTTCTTACTGGTTCATTTCAGAAAAGGAACTAAAGGGGTGATCTCATTGCAGCGTTTCGTAATGTCAGGCTTCCACCATCCCTGATTCGCTTTATTACGCATGTACAGCTGCGAGTGTCCCTTTCAAACGTTTATCTCTTGTTAATTTATGATGGTATTATATGCAACATGAGCATGTCATGTCAAGATGATGCGCTTATTCTTTTTCGTCAAAGACAGCGTCCACTTCATATTCCAGCAAATGATCCCAGTCATCATTTTTCAGAAGATCCAGTTGGGCTTCGATCAGCATTTGGAAGCGAGTTCTAAAGACCTTCGACTGTTTCTTCAGCTCTTCAATTTCCATCGCAATCTTTCTTGATTTAGATAGTGCTTCGTTAATAATGCGGTCTGCATTTTTCTCTGCTTCACGAATAATCAATTTTGCTTCTTTATCAGAATGACGTTTTACGTCTTCTGCTGCTTCCTGCGCCACAAGAATTGATTTGTTTAATGTTTCTTCAATTACCGCAAAATGACCTAGTCTTTCGTCCAGCTCGTTTACTTTGTCTTCAAGCTCGTTCTTTTTACGAAGCACGATCTCGTAGTCTTTACGTACCTGGCTTAAAAACTCGTTTACTTCATCTTCGTCATAGCCGCGAAAACTTTTTGTGAACGTTTTATTATGAATATCATTAGGTGTTAATGGCAACCTCGCCACCTCCAGATTCAAGTTCGTTATGTCAGAAGCTCAAATGTTACTTTAAATTTATCCTTTTTTGTCTTCCCATCAATCGTTTTTAAGCTAAAGCGACCAAATCCCCGCACAGAGAGCTGATCTCCTTCGCCGATTGTGAAGGAAGGGTCTTCAGTGACTTTCCAGTTTACTTTGACAAGTCCGTTTTTGACTAAAAGCTGTGCTTTTTGCCTAGACTGACGGCTGACAGCAGCACATACAGCATCAAGCCGCAAAGAGGAAATGGTATCTTCTTTGATGTCCGTCTTGCTGATGACTGGCTTTATCTCTGCTTCACTGATTTCCTCTAATGAAACGGATGCTCTGCCCACATGTGTCAGCTGCGCCCGAACAAAATCGGCTACCTCACTTGTACAAATAAACTGCACATCTTCCTCTGAAAATAACAGATCTCCAAATTTTTGACGCTTCAAGCCTGTCCCAATCAGTGAGCCAAGAAGCTTCGGGTGTTCAATGGAAATAAACTTTTTCGCATAGTTCACCTGAAAATAAGACAGCTCAAAATCCTGAATAGACGGCTCTAAATAATCAGGATAGATCATGGCTCTTTTGCGCTCCGCTCCCTCATACCCACCAAAAAACAGGATGCCAAGTTCATCAGAATGCTGGATCACGGACTGGGTAATAAACTGCTCACGCGGATCAAGAAAGTCTGTTAATTTCAATCGATATTGGTCAAGTGCGATTTTTTTCCAGCCTAACACTTGGTCGACAAATGGCTGTTCGTCTTTTCTAAAATGTTGATAGATATCGCTCATTTTGTTCCCCTTTTATGTAAAAGAGCCTGGCAGCGCCAAGCCCGGCAGCCTGTTTACATGATTCCGGCAATCATTTGTTGTAGACCAGCTAGTCCATACGATGATGCAAAACGAATCACAAGCAATGCCACAATTGGCGAGATGTCAATCATGCCAATTGGCGGAATAATTTTACGAAATGGTTCTAAATACGGTTCACAAATGGATGTCAAAAAGCGGCCAATCGTTGTTTCTCTTGAAGAAGGCACCCATGACATAAAGATGTAAATAATAATCGCGAATGAGTAAATCGTTAATACCGTCCCTAAAATGTTAAAAATGAAATTTAGAATCACTATGATTTACCACCTCTGAGGTTCTTCCTCTGTCAAAAGTTCTGATATTGTGCCAGATACATCCACATTATCAGGTGTGCAGAGGAATATATTCGAGCCAATACGCTGGATGTCTCCACCGATTGCATAAACCGTTCCGCTTAGGAAGTCGATGATTCGCTTTGCTTGATCGTGCTGAATGCGCTGCAAATTCACGACGACTGCACGTCTGTTTTTAATATGGTCTGCAATCTCTTGCGCCTCTGCATAAACACGCGGCTCACTTAACACCACTTTAGAGGATTTCTGCACGCTTTGCAAGCTGACGACATTTTGTTTTCCTGTCTGCGGGCGCTCTTGAAATGCTGCTTTGTCTTTTGTTCCTTTTTCTTCTTGAACTGGCTCTCTTTCTTCATCAATATATTCGTACTCATACTCTTCATCGTCGAGTGTGAAAAAGCTTTTAAACTTATTTTTTATGCTCATGTCACGCACCTCCTGTTTCATTTCCAACAAGTGAAGAGCCAATCCGAACAAATGTCGCACCTTCTTCAATTGCGATTTCAAAATCGTTTGACATGCCCATCGATAAATGCTGACAAGGTGCATTTACTTGGTTTAGACGTTTTACCTCTTCTTGAAGGCTTTTTAATGTTTTAAAACAGTTTCGAATCACAGTCTGATCATCTGTAAATGGAGCCATCGTCATCAGTCCAGCAACTTCAATGTATTGGAAATCTGCGAGCTGTTTGACAAATGGAATCACGTCTTCGCTTTGTAAGCCGTGTTTTGACTCCTCAAGAGATGTGTTCACCTGAACAAAACAGCGAACGATGTGATCCGCTCTTTTTTCAATTTCATTCGCAAGAGACATTCTGTCGAGCGAATGTAAGTAGTCAATTGTCTGAATGACAGATTTCACTTTTCGCGTCTGTAAACTGCCGATAAAATGCCAGCTAATGTTTTCATCGGTTATTGCCGACTGTTTTTCAAGTAGCCCTTGGTCACGGTTTTCACCAAAGTGCAAAACCCCTGCTTCCTTGGCTTCTTGTGCTCGTTCAATCGAGACATATTTTGTCACAGCGACGACCGATACATCGGCTGGATTTCTACCTGCTCTTTTACATGCTTCGTTTATTTGTTCATTTATTTGTCTGAGATTCTCTCGTACATTCAATTGCACTTATGCCTCCTTAAACCCGACAAAAGACATCATACGTCCTGTTTTTCCTTGATCACGCCGGTGTGAGAAGAAAAGCTGATCGTTGCAGCTTGTGCACATCGAACTGACATGTATGTTTTCTTCTTTTATTCCTGCATGAAGCAATACGTTTTTGTTTAATGTTTTCAAGTCAATTTTATATTGTCCTTGTGAAATCTCGGAATACACATCCTCAGTTGAAAAAGGAAGCTTTTTCACTTGATCCATGACAACATCATCTACTATGTAGCAGCAGCTGCCAATTGATGGTCCAATGACGACTTGTATATGATCGGTCTCGGCACCTTCTTGGCTAACCCATACATCAACCATCTTTGCGCCAATTTGCTTGACGGTTCCTTTCCAGCCGGCATGAGCCGTTCCAATCAATCCATTTTGCGGAGCTAGAAAATAAAGCGGAACACAGTCAGCGAAACAAAGAGCGAGCATCATGTTTGGTTCAGAGGTATATAAGCCGTCTGTTCCAGGCAGGGCCTCATGATAATGGAGACTTCCTCTTCCTCTTTGCTCCTTGGTGACTTTCATCATGCGATCCTCGTGTGTTTGGTCTGCAAACACCCAATCAGAGAGCGGCACAGCAGTAGCATCTGCTATGACTTGACGATTCATTTGGACACTAGAAGCATCATCTCCTACATGGAGTCCAGTGTTCATTGATTGATATGGTGAAAGGCTAAAGCCGCCATTTTTTGTTGTAAACCCGGCCAATACCTCTTTACCAGAACATGTCATGTTCGTCCAATCATGAATGGTCATTGCATAAGGTGATTTCTGCTGAAAGGGGTCATATTTGTATGTCAAAGCTGCCTCCCACCTTTCATTCATCTCTCTTTATATCGCTCCTATTTTACCACAAGACATGCATAGACAGTTAGTGGGATTCATTAAATATTACACTCAAATGTGCCCTTTCTACAGGTTTTTTTTCAAATTGATATGAAAACGTAATCTTTTTACCCGAAAAAGACATTGTTTGCTGAGAATGGAGAGCTCGTTTTAAGGAAAAATTGAGATATTCATTGAGGAGTTATACGAATTAAGAAGACAATCGGACAAGTATCACATCTTCGCCAATTTTTACTATATTTCGCCATGGGACGATCATTTCCTCTTCTTTTCCGAAAAATCCCATCATTTTACCTGTACCGCCAATAATAATCGCTTGTATTTTACCGCTCGTGACATTGATATCAATGTCCCCAATGGTGCCTAGTTTTTTACCGCTGGACACATCAACGACATCTTTGATTTGGAATTCAGAAATACTGATCATCTTTCCTTCCCCGCCTTTCGTTTTCTACTATAATATGTATGATGGAAAAGCAGGGAAGCAGACCAATAGTTTCTTTTATCTACAATTTACTTAAGTGCGGACGCCCATTTCTCCACATGACATCCACCGGACATTCAAAAAAGGAAGAAAGCAAGTCACTTGTCATCATCTGCTCTGTCTCCCCTTGATGAAATACTGCCCCTTCTTTTAATAATAAGGTGTGCTGAAAAACCGGCAGAATCTCTTCTGCATGATGGGTCGTATAGAGTAAAGTGGGTGCATCAGGCTTTGATGCAATGAGTGAGATCGTCTCCAGCACTTGTTCTCTTGCTAAAAAATCAAGACCCGTCACAGGTTCATCTAAAATCAAGAGCCTCGGATCATTCATTAAAGCCCTTGCGATCAGTACTTTTTGTTTCTCTCCTTGTGAGAGCGTTTCATATGTGCGGTTGGCATATTTGAATGATTCGAACGCTTTTAATAGATCAATCGCTTTCTCTCTCATATCATCTGTTGGTGTTTCATAAAGCCCGATAGAAGCAAATGCTCCGCTAAGGACAATTTCAAATGCATTGTCCTCTCTGTGCAGCTTCTTTTCAAGACCTGCAGAGATGAGTCCAATTTTCTTCCGTAGCTTTTCACCGAGAGCCTCCTTGCCAAAGACATGCCCTAATACCGTCATCTCACCTGACGTTGGAAAATAATACGAGCACAGCATATTTAATAAAGCGGTTTTCCCCGCACCATTTAATCCATAAAGCACCCAGTGTTCCTGCTTTTTCACATGCCAGTCAACAGAACGCAGCAGCCATTTTCCATCTCGTTTTAAAGAAACATCCTTCAAATCAAGTGACACCATCATTTCCTCCTGAGTAAAAATTCTGAATATACAAATAATGAATGTTTACAGCATATCGTAAATGCTCCTTTCGGTAAACCTCACATAAAAAAGCCGCTCCTTTTTAGGAACAGCTTTTCTGCATGGCTACGAGATTTCAATTCGTACGCCTTCTTTTATATCAGGAAACGTGTGCGGGGATGCAAAGACAGCTCCCGGTAATACATCATCAAACGGCTCTTGGAAGTAGATCGAAATATGGCCGAGCTCTTTAAAGTTGTCATTTGCTTTATTGCCAAGTGCAGTGATAGTGTACGTTTGATCGCCCACTTGAATCGTTCCGCCTAATTTCAGCGGCTCTTCTTCTAAGTGTTCGAATTCGTGAATGACCGACATATCTCTTAATTCCTGCGGAGCTGCGGGTCCAAATAAAACAATCAGCTTATCTTCTTTAAACTGCGGGACTAATATCCCAATCTCTTTTACGACAGATTGTGTTACCATGTATCTCGATTCCTCCTTTAATACGTTTAATACATACCGAAGCTGGCAACGTATGCGATCACAACAGATAGAACCCCTGTAATAAGACGGCTATACAAAACAGCTGGTACCCCATATTGTACCGTTTCCGGCTTCGCTTCACCAAGTGATAGCCCAACTGGAATGAAGTCACACCCTACTTGACCGTTGATGGCAAATAGTGCAGGAAGTGCAAATTGAGGCGGAATGTTACCTAGTGCAATTTGACTACCAATGAGAACACCGATGACTTGTGCAATCACTGCACCGGGTCCTAAGACAGGTGATAGGAATGGCAGTGTACAGACCACAACGAGCAGTAAGAGCCCCCATAGAGATCCTGCCAAAGGTGATAGGAAATGGGCAATCAGATCACCGATTTTTGTATAATTGATAATTCCAATTAACATACTGACAAAAGCCATGAATGGAATAATGTTTTTCAAAAGCATATCAACAGAATCACGGCCAGCCTGGTAGAACGTGCCGGTTACTTTACCGATTCCTCTTGAGAATCTCATAAGGAAATTGCCTTTTTCCTGACGCTCGATATTTTCTTCTTTTAGCTTTGAGTATGTTTCTTTGAAATTCTCTTTGTCAATCGACTCACTGCTATCTTGACCTTCTGCTTTTGCCTCACCATCAGATGCTTCCGCAAAAGAAATATCTTTTTCCGTCACGCCTGATACGAAGATATCCTCTGTAATATGTTTTGCAAGCGGTCCAGAAGGAGAGGATGCCAAAACGTCTACAGTTGGAATGCGCTTCATTGGATAAAGTCCGATTCGTGCGGTTCCTCCGCAATCAATGACAACACACATCATTTCATCTTCTGGTATGGAGTTTTTAAAGCCATCACATGCTTCTGTCCCTGTCATTTCTGCTATCTTACGTGCAACTGGGTGAATGCCTCCCCCTGTAATGGAAACAACCTTTCTTCTTTTACCGGCTGGTTCAAGCTCTAAGCCTTTTCCCCATCCGCCAGACCCTTTTGCTACAAATACTTTGTGGTTTGTCATGTCTAACCCTCCCCTATTGTGAATTCGCTTTCATTTTTCCTGCTAAGTATTTTGTGATCCATTCAGTAATGATTCCGCGAAGTAAAATGACGACAATCCCGACTAAGAAGTAACGAACAGCAAGCTCTGACATAGAATATCCAGCTTCTTTAATCCCGTTAGCAATTCCTAAGTAGACAAATAGTTCTCCTGCGTTGGCATACGGGAACAGTGATGTCACTGGATGAACAAATGAAACAGCTGAATCATAGAATGCTGGTTTTTGTTTTTCGGGTAAGAAGCGGCCAAACGTATACGCCATTGGGTTTGTCAAAATAAGAACGGATAAGATCGGCATTAACGTGTAGCGTAAAATGGTATATTTTGCTGCAAACTGGATCGCTCTATTCACTCGCTCTTCTCCAATAAACTTCATAACAGCATAGGTGAAAGTAAGTAGCACAACAAGCGTTGGAACGATACCTGTGACAAGACCCATGAATTGCTTTCCGCCGGCTTCAAACATTCCGATAAAGTGCTCTCCAAACCATTGAATCCATTCCATGTTTCATCTCCCCTTTCTTTAGTTCACATTTGTTATATTTTTTTTCGAAATCGAGACAAGTGCCTGTTCAGCTGCCATGGAGAGTGCTTGCATGACAGCTGGTCCTTTTTTACGTCTTTTCAATGTTTGTTTCATCATATGGTGCTCGTCTAGCACAGCACCTACATGCTTTCCTTCATATGAAGGAACTTCCTTAAATTTAGATAAGATCGAGACCCCGCCAAGCACATGGCATTTTTGAATGATATACGATTCATCGACAATGATGAGCGCAATGGCCCCAGGACCAACTTTGCGCCGCTCCATTCCTGAAAACAAGTGATAGCCTTGTTTCCCTCTATAGTCATCAATCAGTGAATCCATGCTTTTACGGTAGTACTTGATTTGAATAAAAGATAAACCATACTGCACAATGAGAATGATACAAAGTACGATTGCTAATTTTTCCATAGCCTCACGTCCTTATGATTGAAATAGATGATCTTGTAATGAACGCAGCTTCCAGACCGTTGTGTTTGAATCAAGTTCTACATCATCATGAGATAGGAATTGTCCTAATTTGATGTCTTTTTTCGCTACCACTTTTCCACTGATTAAGCCAATTGGAATGTGACCGTTCGATTTCATGTCTTGATGCGTTTCAAGTACACCTCTTACGGAGTATCCACCAATTCCGTCAAGTGTTTCTCCTGCTTTAATATCTCTCTTCGCAACAGCCACTGTTTCTGACACTGGTACACCAATTGGGTGAATGGATGAATCATGCTGTAAGACGGCTTTTGCGATAGTGACTGGTGTTTCAAGACTCGCTAAGTGGAAAGGACGATAAAGCGTGTAGTGTGGACCTTTTCCAACTTTTAAGTAGCGAAGCTCTTCATCTACTGGCTCAAGCTCACTCTTGACGATGACAAATACGCCTGGTGCAAGTCCATTTACATATTCAACAACTCCGAAGTTATCCAGCACGCCGCCTTGTTGTTTTTGATTCAATTTATCTGCGACATTCTCTAAATTCGCTTCGACTCCGTGCATGCCTACTTTATCTGGCAAAAGCCCTGTCGCATTACTCAATAAGTTCATTTCTGCCATTGTTTTTGTTCCGTCCTGGAACGCAGCCAGCATATGTGAACTCATATGTTTACTATCTGCTTCTGCTTTACACGTATCTGGATTTGCTTCAGGGAAGAATGGGTTGTTTTTGCCTTTCCCAGCAACCAGCACCTCAAGCCCCATTGTTTTCGCAAATTCATATAATTCTAGTGTTGCTGCTGGTTCGTCTCCAGCTGATCCAGAGTAAACAAGCCCTGCGTTCGTGAATAATTTATGCATCACCAAACCGATGGTAATATCGACTTCTACATTTAAAAGAACAAGATGTTTTTTTGAATTAAGCGCTTCCAAAGAAATGTTTGCTCCGACCTCTGGAACACCTGTTGCATCCACAACAACTTCCACGAAATCTGATTGAATCACTTCTCTATAATCATTTGTGACAACCATTTGATGAGACTTCGCATGCTGTTTGTAAAAATTCGCTGCCTTCTCTGCTGCACTGAGGTGAATATCACAAACACCCGCTACAATCATGCCTGGAATTTTAGAAATTTGTGAAATGAGTCCAAAGCCCATTTGGCCAGCTCCAATAATCCCTACTTTGATCGGATCTCCGCTGCGTTCTCGTGCTAACAACTGTTGATAAATTGACATCTAAATCATCCTTTCAGGTTTTCTTGCTTCACAATAGATTGCTAGAAAAATAATCTGAAACTTTTAACAAATGTTATAAAAATTAACAAAACTCCGTTTCTTGTAACATTTGTTATTTTATTTATCATTTGTTATGAACTTAGTTTATATGATGTGTCAACTTTGTGTCAAGCTAAAATCGATAAAATTTTCAATCTTTTTGAGTCTAAAGACTCAAAAAAACTACCTAATATGATTAGGTAGTTACTTTAATAAGGCATCTCCTGTTCGTTCATCCGTAATTAATACATGAATTAATCCACCTGCTAATGCGGCCCTTATCGCTTCAATCTTTTCTTCTCCACCAGCGACACCAATGACTAGCGGAATTTCTTTCAGCTTTTGCGGGCTTATGCCCATCACCCGGTCGTTCCATGGATGAGGGTACACTTCCCCTTTATGATCAATAAAGTTATAACAAATGTCACCTGCTACATCCTTCGCTTGGAGTATATCCTCCTCGCCGCTTGTCATGTAAGATTTCACCATCGTTGAATGCTGCGGAACTCCGCCAATCCCTACAACAGCAATATTTGATGATTCTCCTAATTCAATCACTTTTTTGATCGACGGCTGTCTAATCAGCACTTCCTTCGCTTCTTTCGTATCAAGCATGACAGGAACATGTAAAAATTCACATTTAGATTTGAGTGCCTCTGTACATCTCGCAATAATATAGTTGGCATGGATATCAACATCTTCATTCCCAACACCTCCGACAAGCGGAACAAATGTCACGGATGGATAATGCTGGACAGACGTAAGCGCTTTCGCCATTTCATGCAAAGTTGTCCCTGAGGAAAAGCCGATGACTTGACCATCCTTCATCACTTTTAATAAAAAGCCCGCAGCCGCAGCTCCTATTCGGCTTTTTGTTGTTTCTTGACTGAGAGATTCAACACATACGACTTCTCGCAGCCCATATTTTCGCTCTATTTTTCTTTCTAACGACCCGTATTGTTGATTGACTTCATCATGAATAATGATTTCCACGATTCCTGCTTCACGTGCTTTTGCCAAATATTTCGATATGAGCGAACGGCTAACCCCAACAGCTTCTGCAATTTTAGATTGGGTGGCGCCTTCTTCATAATACATATGCGCAACCTTAATGAGCAGCCTTCTTTCATCATGGAATGTCATAATAACCCTTCTTTCCGCATCTGTGTTCCCTAACAAATGATATCTAAAATAACATTTGTTAAAAACAGATTAAATGAAAAGAATAACCGAGTCAATACTAAAGACGTGTTCTCTAAAAAGAATGAATAAAGCCGCACATGAAGTGGCGGCTTTAAAAAATGTTCTTATTCATTTGTTTGATGGCTGCTTTTTCAAGCCTTGATACTTGTGCTTGAGAAATCCCGATTTCTTCAGCGA
Source organism: Bacillus zhangzhouensis (assembly GCF_000715205.1). Classification (GTDB taxonomy): domain Bacteria; phylum Bacillota; class Bacilli; order Bacillales; family Bacillaceae; genus Bacillus; species Bacillus zhangzhouensis. Next base: position 203,249 of record NZ_JOTP01000002.1, read on the forward strand.
CTTCCATTTGCGTTTTGCCTTGGAAGAAGCGTTTGCGAAGAATCATTTTTTCTCGATCATTCAATCTGCGCATTCCCTCTTTTAAGGCCAATTCTTCCACCCATTGTGTGTCTTTGTTCCGCTCATCACTAATTTGATCCATGACATAAATCGGATCTCCTCCGTCATTATAGATCGGTTCAAACAAAGAAACAGGATCTTGAATCGCATCTAGGGCAAAGACTATTTCCTCATGAGGAACTTCTAGCACTTTGGCAATGTCTTCTGCCGTTGGTTCCTTGCTTGTCTCACTAATTAGCCTCTCACGGACCTGAAGTGCCTTGTAAGCAATATCTCTTAGTGAACGAGACACTCGAATCGGGTTGTTATCGCGCAAGTATCGACGGATTTCTCCTATGATCATAGGGACCGCATAAGTTGAAAATCTGACATTGTGGCTTAAATCAAAATTATCAATTGATTTCATTAATCCGATACAGCCTACTTGGAAGAGATCATCCACATACTCGCCTCTGTTGTTAAAACGCTGAATCACACTTAAAACCAACCGCAAATTGCCATTGACTAGCTTTTCTCTTGCTGTATCGTCACCCTCATCTTGCAGCTGTCTGAACAATTTTCTCATCTCTTCGTTTTTCAGAACAGGCAATTTGGAGGTGTCGACTCCGCAGATTTCCACTTTATTTCTGGACACTTTTTTCCCTCCCTACAGGAGCTGTTGTACAAAGTTCAGTATCTCCTCGGGATGGAAAAATATGCACAAGCTATGACGAAAAACATGCAAAAATGGGTTGATTCCTTTGTCAGCGTAGGGACAGAGCTCTCAAAAAATTTTTTAGACCATTTTGTTAAATTCTTTTTGTAATCGTTTAATAATTCTTTTTTCCAGCCTTGATATATATGACTGGGAAATCCCCAGCATATCAGCGACATCTTTCTGAGTTTTTTCCTCACCGCCGACTAAGCCAAATCTGAGTTCCATAATCTGTTTTTCACGATCGTTTAATTGTTCTAACGCTTTTTTTAGCAATTTTTTATCTACATTCGCTTCAATATCGCGGGTGATAATATCATCATCTGTTCCAAGTACATCTGATAAAAGCAGTTCATTTCCATCCCAATCGATGTTGAGCGGCTCGTCAAACGATACTTCTGAACGGATTTTATTATTTCGGCGCAGGTACATCAAAATCTCATTTTCAATACATCTCGAAGCATATGTCGCAAGCTTGATCTTTTTTTCTGGATTAAATGTATTGACTGCCTTGATCAGACCAATGGTTCCGATACTAATTAAATCCTCAATATTAATACCTGTATTTTCAAATTTCCTGGCGATATAGACAACTAATCGTAAGTTTCTTTCGATGAGAATAGCCCTTGCTGTTTGATCACCCTTCGGTAATTTGACAAGCAATTCCTGTTCCTCATCCTTTGATAATGGAGGCGGCAGCGCCTCACTTCCACCAATATAATAAATTTCATCACTCTTTAGACCTAGCTTCATGAGGAGTTTATACCAGTAGTAAGTGAGTTTAAATTTTAATTTTTTCATCTTCTTCTCCCTTCTAAATGTCAAGTTGACCTCGTAAGATAAAAGACATGACCAAAAAACTATGACACCCCTTGTATGATTTTCCCATCTAACATATCTGGATGAATGATGGATTGAAATTCCTGATCTGCTGATAAACCGCTTAGGCTCATTCCAACAAAACACTTGGCTGGCTGGATCATATGCGTTTTTGAATAAATGACGACCGTATCTGGTTTCAAGCATAGGAGAAACCCATGATCATGACCGACCGCACGATATGGAACAAGTCTTAAACGATCAAGCAGTGGAAACCGATCATCAAGCTTTTGCAACACTTCAACAGGGTGAGACTGTCTCATCAGTTCTATAAATGGCTCTCCGCAAATAGACGTTAACTGATCGAGCTGGACGATCATGACAGGTGTTTTCGTCATAGGATCATACAGCTGGTTGCCAGAATCAACGAGTCCGTTTAATCGGATGGTCTCTCCATGAATGTGTATCTCCACAAGCACTTGTTCATCAAACTGTCTTTTTTTCGCACCAACCTCTCCTAATCTTTTCTTTGAAAACAGCCAAATGGCAGGAAAGCCTGTTAAAACGAAAAGCCAGCTAATGGGATCGCCAAAGCCATCATTTTGTGAAATAAGCAGGCCATCTTGAATGATTGTATTTGTTTGCAAAAACGAATGAACCCCGATCATGCCTCCTCCCATCAAAAATGTTACAAAGTAAAAAGCAAACAGGTTTTGAAAAAAGGAACGAAATCTTTGAAAACCAAAGGTTGCAAGCACGATCAAGACAGAAAAAAGTAGTTTGCCTAAAGGGTGTGACACATACATTGCAAATGGTGTAAAGAGCAAGAGAACGATGCTCGATCCAATCAGAGCTCCTAACATATATCGCCTTTTTTTTACTTGTCGTTTGAGAATAAATGCAGTGAGTAAGAGAAGCAATAGATCAAAACAAAAATTTAACAGCCAAATCACATCTAAATAAATGACCACCTTCTGCTCCTTTCATCTGAAACAAAGAATCAAAAGCAGTACTTGCACTTGTTTGTACCAGTATAAAACAGTTATGAGATGGAAGTCTGTCAATTCTTGTTGGGGATGATAGAGAACTTTTGGTGGATTGTTATTGTTTTTGTCGAGGAATGAGAGTGCGGGACAAGAGAACGATGTTTTGGACAAGTTTTCAAACGATTGTGCGGGACAAAAAAGACACGCTCTAAAGAGTCGTGTCTTTTGCTAAGGATTACTTCTCGTTGATGTTTAATGTGCCTGAAGCCTTTTGTCTTGTGACATTTCCATAATCATCTCGCACAATGACTTCAATGACTGCGCCTTTTGCTTTTGCGGTAGATGTAGCCGTCCAGTAGCCTTCATATGTTCCCTTGGCTACTTCGCGGATCGGCAGCTCTGCTATATTTTGAAGCTTTGATCTAGCATTTGTCAGCGGCATGTGAATGACAAAGGTGGCCTCTAGCTTTTCCCTGCTTTTAAATAAAATTTTAACAGATTCTCCCGATGATAAATTGACATGCTCAGCTGGAGTCAGCTCAGAAATGTCAGGTGCCTCGTATTGAACATCAATGTCGACTTTTTTAGTCGTTTTGTTTCCTGCTGCATCCTTTGCTATCACTTTTATCGTATTCTTCCCGTTCTCAAGCAGCACTCTTGCGGAATACTTCCCATCTTTTACTGTCGCTTTCTTTCCATTCACTGTGACTTGATCAAGATGATCGTCCGTTACTTTTCCTTCCACAGTGAGCGATTCTCTATTTGATTTCTCGCCTTTTTTCGGTGTATCAATGGTCAAAGTTGGTGCTGTTTGATCAATGATCACCTTTACCGGCTTGGATCGTTTCGTTGCACCTTTATCCGTGACAGTCGCTGTAGTGAACTCATGCTCTCCACTTGAAAGAGTGATCTTCTCTTTGAAGACGCCCGACTGATCTGCTTTGACTTTGGCGACCTCTTTGTCGTTTTGATAGATCGCTACATCAAGCCCAGGAGAGGCTGTGCCTTCAAGCTCCAATTCACCTTTATTTGTGATGGTTCCCGCCTTTGGAGATGTAATCTCTGGCACCTCTGCTTCATAGTTAACAAGCGCGCGAATCATATAATTCCCCTCTTCATTTGGAGAAGGAGAAAAGGCACCACTCGTCAGCTGCCAGCTTCTTTCAGTATTTGGCCCATCTTCATCTGTTGCAAGCCCCGGAGATTCCGTGTTTTTTTTCGTTTGAATGTAGACGAGATAGAAATCTCCATCCACAGTGATTGCTTGATCTTCTAAATCTACTTTTGTCCATTCACCATTACGCAGTGCATTCGCTTTTAAAGGTCCTGCGATCTTTTCACCTGGTGCTCCGTTTTTACCGGAAGCGTCATACACTTCAACTGCAAATTCATTGCCGCCAGGAGCTGGCCACTCTGCTGTCCAGAAACGGAAAAGTCCACCTGTGACTTGTGCTTGTTTCTTCCCCTTTTCTAGTGAAAACTTCACAGCCCAGCCATTGCCAGGATCATAGAAAGCCCGCGCATTTTCAGCTGTCCCGTCATCGTAGCCGATTTCACCAGGAAAGCCGATAAAAGGCTCAAGCTTGATCTCTTTTTCCAGCGGCTTTTCTGTGACATCCACCGTAAACGAATAGCCTTTAAAACCTTTCGCAAATACTTTGACTGTATAGATGCCGCTCAATGCCTCTAGAGAAAACTTGCCCGATTCATCTGTTTTCACCGGTTCAATGTTGGCATCCTCGACAAGATAAACAGTGGCATCCTTTACTTTTTCACCCGTTATTTCATTGACAACTGTGCCTGATATCGTTCGTTTCTCAAGTGGCTGTAAGGAGAAATTCGCTTCTGCCTTTTCATTTGAGGAAATATTGACTGTTTGGGTGCGTGATTCAAAGCCATAAGCTTCAGCTTTTACTGTAAATTCTCCTGCTCCATGAGAAAGCTGGTATCTTCCTGTCCCTTCATCAGTGTACGTTGATTTTCCGCTTTCAAGGACACTAATTTCCGCCTTCATAGGAAGGGCTTGAATGGACGGGACATCTAGACCTTTTTCCTTTTTCAGCTGCACATGTTTTTCTTTTACTTTAGCAGGTGTTGCCCTTTTCGGATTGACTGATTTCTTATTTTGCGTTGTAGACTTTTCCTTTTTGATCACGCCAAGGTGTTTCTTTGCTTTTTGAGGCAATGCTTGATCTGTTATTTTCACATCATCTAAATAAAAGCCGTCTTTTGTGACACTGCCGTCTGTTCTCAGCTGAAAAATCACTCTCACCTTTTGACCTTTATAGGCAGATAAATCGACTTCACCTGCTGTCCATGCATTTGTTTTTCCTGTATAGGCAGCCACTTGAACAGCATCTTCGCCCTCAGGCTGCACATATACATGCACATAGTCATAGTTTGCTTCGAGATCATGCCAGTATTGATATTGCAAAAAGGAGGAGCCTGACTCTGGTACCGCAATCAACGGCATTGATAAATTGGCATCCGTTTGATTTTCATAAGGACTGTCTAAGTTTGTGGCATAGACACGTTCTCCAGTAAAGGCTTGTTTCGGACCTGTGGACGGTTTTCCCCACTGCCACGGATCTTTTGTTCCACCACTGAACCATCCACTTGGCCATGCTTCAAAATTTTGCGAGTAGCCCGTGGTGACGGATGTCTTAATCGGTAGCGTGTACGGCTCTGATGCCGCTTCATTTTCTCCAAAATCTTTTACAATCCATCGATACGTGATGTTCTCACCCTCAAGTTCAGGAAGCTGGACAACATAGGTTCCTTTTAAATGGTTTCCACCCGTACGACTTGCTTGTAGCGTCTCCCATTCACCTTGATCGACTTGGTAGGTCAAGGATACATTCGTCACAGCTACTTCATCTTCCGCTGTAATTGTGAGAGGCGTTGGCGTAGAAGCAAAAATTTCGTTCGGTCCTTTATGAGAAAAAACAGGCGGTTCTGTATCTTCTCCTTCTGTGGTGACCTGGCCTTCAATCGTACCGATTCCGTCGGTTAATGCCGTGATGGCCTCTCTCGCATCAACTAAACCTGCCCCATAGCCATTGTTAGGCGATTCGGGAAATTGTTCGTCTGTCAGCGGCTTTGCTGTATCAATGAGAATCTGCTCAATCTCATCAACAGAAAGATCTGATTGTACTTGGCGAAGAAGAGCAACAACGGCTGAAACATGCGGACCTGCCATCGAAGTGCCATTCCACCCATCCTCATACCCTTTCCCTGGGATTGAAGAACGAATGTTTACCCCTGGGGCAGCAATATCTGGTTTCATAACGCCATATGGAGACGGACCTTGCAGTGAGAAAGACCCTAATTTGTTGTCTTGATCAGTTGCACCTGTAGCAAAGGCTTCTTGGTAGTTTGCGGGGTTTGCAATCGAGCCCTCACCCCCAGGATTAAATAAATCGGTATTGCCAGCTGAAAACTCTGGAAAGATGTCTGCTGCTCTCCAAGCATTGACCACATCTTTATACCAATCATCAAGACCAGGCCCACCGCCCCAAGAATTATTTACGACATCTGGTGCCTTTTCTGGATGCGGGTTTCCGTTCTCATCCTTCGGTGCCAAAATCCACTCACCTGCATCTAGCAGATCAGCATCTGTTCCTCCATCTTCTGAGAAAGCTTTCACTGCGATCCATTTTGCACCTGGTGCGACCCCGATTTGATTCGTTCCATCTGGCTCAGAACCAACCATTGTTCCAGTCACATGTGACCCATGCTCTAAGTCATCGTAAGGTGCTTCAGATCCTGTCGTTGCATCATACCAATTGAATTCATGAGATGGTTCATCCGGATGAGCCGGATCAAACCCGCGGTATTTTTCTTTTAAAGCAGGGTGATCCCACTCCACACCTGTATCAATACTTGCAACGACTGTCCCAGTACCGTCATAGCCTAACGTCCACGCTTCCGGGGCATGAATCTGAGAAATATTCCACTCGATTCCATCTACTGCTTTGATTTGTTTTTTCTGCTGAGAACTCTTCAAATCAACAGGACGATGAATTTGACGTGTTTCATTCGGCAACACTTGATCTACTTCTGGAAAGGAAGCGACCTTTTCCATGACTTCTTTCGTTCCCGTCACAGCTAGACCATTCACGATATAGTACGAATGAATATCCTTCACTTGCTTTTTCTTTTTTTGCTTTTGTAAATACGTAAGCAGTGCTTGTTGTGTCTCAACAGACGTTGCTCTTAGCTCAGATACAACAGCCGATCTTTTTGTGTACTGCGTTTTAGCAGCTGTTAGTTTCTGCTTTTTGGCTTTCGACACAGCTTCCTTCGCTACTTTTTGCACGTTTGTTTGTTCCTTCATTTTGACTAAAAAGGTTACCTTGTCTTTCTGGTGAAACTGCTTCATTAATCTAGATGAAATCTTTGCTTTTGTTGTCTTAGAAGAAACAGCTTCCTCCTGATATGAGGTAGAAGTCGATTTTGCCTGAACCATCCCAAAGCTTGTCATCGTTAATGTACCAATCACCAATAGACTCATCAAACGATAGCCAGCGGTTTTGTGAAACTTCACTTTCAATCAAATCCCTCCTCCTCAAATGGTCAAGCAGCGTGTCGTCCTCACTTCTCCCTTCCTTTTTGTTTATGACAAGATTCCTGGTGTTCTATTTAATGTAGTCAAATAAAGTTCATCATTTTGTCGTTTTTTGTAACAGGTATCAAAAATGATTCTTTTGTCTTAATCCAAATAAGCCGAAATGCATAGGGTGGATGGAGTGATTCTTTCATGTTCAAGACTTTTTTATTAGAAGAACAACAGATCCCTTTTTTCTTTTAGGCATTAAAAAATCCCCTTCCATTGGAAGGGGATGAGACATGTTCAATTAGCGTTTGTTGCGGTTACGCAAGAACGTTGGGATATCGAGCGTATCATCGCTCGATTGTTGTGTATTTTGTCTTGGCTGAGATGATGTTTGCTGATGTTCCTCGCGTTTTACTTCACGCTTTTGTGGAATGGATTGATTTTGCTTTAATCCTTGACCTAATGGATTTCTTTGTGATTTTGTCACTTCTGGCTCCTGCTCAATAAATCCAGTTGCGATCACTGTCACCACAATTTCATCCTTCAAGTTATCATTAATAACAGATCCGAAAATCATGTTTACATCTTCATCAGAGGCTGATGCAACAATATCAGCTGCTTCTTGCACCTCATAAAGACTTAGGTTTGTACCACCTGTAATATTCATGATGACGCCTTGTGCACCGTCAATCGCCGTTTCAAGAAGTGGTGAAGAAATGGCTTTCTTCGCTGCTTCAGCGGCACGGTTTTCGCCTGTTGCGACTCCGATTCCCATAAGGGCTGAACCTTTGTTGGACATGATTGTTTTCACGTCAGCAAAGTCAAGGTTAATCAAACCTGGTGTGGCAATTAAATCTGAAATTCCTTGAACACCTTGTCTTAACACGTTATCCGCTGCACGGAAAGCTTCAAGCATTGGCGTATTTTTATCAACAATTTCAAGCAATCGATCGTTTGGAATCACGATTAATGTATCAACTGCTTCTTTCATAGAAGCAATTCCTTCAACTGCTTGAAGCTGACGCTTTCTTCCTTCAAATGTGAAAGGACGAGTGACGACACCAACTGTCAATGCCCCAGAATCCTTTGCAATCTTTGCAATGACAGGTGCAGCACCAGTACCAGTTCCACCGCCCATACCAGCTGTAACAAAGACCATGTCAGCGCCTTTTAATACTTCTTCAATTTGTTCTTTGCTTTCCTCAGCTGCCTTTTTACCGACTTCAGGATTCGCACCTGCTCCAAGCCCTCTTGTCAGCTTAGCACCGATTTGCATTTTTGTTTCTGCTTTTGATAGATTTAACGCCTGTGCATCTGTATTAACTGCAATAAAATCGACACCTTGTACGTCATTTTCAATCATTCGGTTGACAGCGTTATTTCCGCCCCCACCTACTCCGATTACTTTAATTGATGCTAGGCCGTCTATATTTGTTTCAAACTCCAACATGCTGAATCCTCCTAATCCGTCGAAAATCTAATTCTATTCCCAGAACATATTAAATAGTTTTTTCATTTTGCCCGGTTTTTTATTTGTCTCTTGTTGTGCTTTTTGCTTTACTTTCGGTCTTGGTTGAGCTTCTTTCACTTGTGATGTAGCAGAAACCGGCTCCATGGACGCGCCTACTTCATGAAACGCTTCATCCGGCATTTGGAATCCAACCTGTCTGCCCTGGATCTTTGCATTGCGATAAGCAAAATGGATCAGACCCACTCCTGTCATAAATTGAGGCTCTCTCACCCCGATATAATTAGGACTTGCAATTCTTACATTGTTTTGTAAGACTGTTTGTGCAAGAGAAAGGATACCTGGTATGGTTGCCTGTCCACCTGTTAGGACGAATCCGCCAGGCAAATCATGGACACCCATATTTCTTAATTCCTCTGCCACAAACAACAGGATTTCTTCCAGTCGTGCTTCGATGATATTGGCCGCTTCAAGTTGTGTATACGTCTGCTTTTGATCGGTACCGATGACGGAAACTTCAAATGTTTCCTCAGACGATGCCTCATCATAGAACGCATGTCCAAATTGTTTTTTGATTCGTTCAGCTTCTTCAGTGGAAGTTCTAAGTCCTATAGACAAATCTTTTGTAATGTTCTCTCCGCCCAAAGGGATACTGTGAGTAGAATAGAGATGCCCGTTTTCAAATACGGAAATCGTTGTAGATCCGCCGCCAATATCGACAAGAGCTACTCCTAGATTTTTTTCATCTTTCGATAATGCTGCTGAGCCCGATGCGAGTGGCTGCAAGCAAATATCCATAATTTCAATACCAGCTCGCTCTACACATCGGAGCCAGTTATGTAGAATCGTTTTAGAGCCTGTAATTAACGATCCTTCCACCTCTAGCCGAACACCAAGCATTTTTTTCGGATCTGTGATCTCATCTCTTCCGTCGACGATAAATTGTCTCGGAATCACGTCTATGACGAGATGTTCTTGAGGAATAGATACTACTTGTGCAGCATCTAAGACACGTCTCACATCTTCAGCATGTATTTCTTTGTTTTCACTAGATACTGCGACCACGCCGCTCGTATTCTGAATATGAATGTGGTTTCCGTTAATTCCGACAATCGCCTTTTGTAAAGGAAAACCTACCATTCTCTCAGCCTGTTCAAATGCTTGTCTAATAGAATGAACTGTCTCATCTATATCAACAATCGATCCTTTTTTTAACCCCTCTGAAGGGACATTTCCAACACCTATAATGTTAAGCGAATCATCCGCCATTTCTCCGACGATGACTTTTATATTGGATGTACCGATGTCAAGGCTGACGTAAATTTCATTGTTGTTCATTCTATGGCACCTCCTCACATATCAATACTTTCTATTCTATTATTTGCTGAACAACAATACAATGAATGTGTTTTTACAAGTGTGTAACAAAACTTAAAAAATCAACATTTTTTATTAGGATTACTGAAAATATTCGTTACATCATATGTATATCCTTTTTTATGACTCACTTTTTTTCTTTTTTTCTCTAGAAATTGTCCATTTTGTTAGTAGAATTCTTCGAATAACTGCTATGTTTTGAAACAATCTAACGCCGAACGCAAACATTCCGACTAAATACAAGTCTACACCAAGATGGACGCCCAGAAAAGCTAAACTTATTGCGAGTATAATATTAAAGAAGAAGCCTGATACAAACACCAGTTCATCGTATGCCCCTTGCAGGTGTGATCGAATTCCACCAATCAATGTATCAAGCGCAGCAAGTACAGCGAGGGAAAGGTAGTTAGAATACTCATTCGGTATCGTAAAATTTGTTAAAAAACCGATTGCAACTCCTATGATTAAGCCAAGAACAGGAAGCCACATTAAGATTTTCCCTCCTTTACATCGTCAAGAGGCTTCAATTCGTTTATCTGAATTGCACCGTCATATGCCTTCAAATGAATTTTTTTCTTCGGCTGGCTAATACTCAAGCTGAAATTTTCCTGAGCGAACAAATCGCCAATATCTGATACATTTAAACGGCTGTATAATTTGTCTGCCTGCTGGCTAATCATTTTAATGGTAACTGCATCATCATCTAAGCTGTAGCCATCCATTTTCGTCGTCCCATTAATATCTCGAATGACACTTGTATTAATCACACGGTGGTCATTAATGGATATATGTTTTGCCCCAAACATGTTGGCTTCGTTGATTAACTTTTTTAGAAGGTCAGGTGGGATATTTTTCACTTCTTCCCCGGTCAGATCCTTGGAAAAAAGCTGAGAAATCTCAACTTCAATCCCCTCCCCCGTTACCTCTGTAAAACCAGCCTTTTCTTTTAAATCTTTTAACGTTTTTGTTAATTGAGCTTCTTTTGATTGATCCCCTTGATGACCATACTTTTTCAGCATCTCATCATATTTATCAATTTCTTTCAGTAAATCCAATTCTTTACTTTTGGATGCAGATAAATCCTCTCTTAATTCCCAAACATCGCGAGTATCACGAACTTTAGGTTTTTGTATAGAGTTGAATTGGATGGAGACCATGACGCCAAATATCACCATCAAGGCTGTCAAACTAAGTAAAGGCTTCTTTTTCCTCAACACCACTCACCTTTTCACTTTTAATCTTTGTTTCTTAAAAGAGGATTCATACGAATATCCTTTTTTTCAATCGTCATTGAAATGTGGTCACTTGTCAGCTGATCAACCACCCCGCCTGCAATATTTAAAGCAGGTATTAACACAGCAGGATCCCCAATAGCAGAAATGACAAATGGCGCTGGATGCTGAACTCCGTCAACTGTGACGACTGGACCATTACAATGTATGTATGATTGGTGTGTGATTCTTTGTCCATTAATAGATACAGCAGATGCCCCTGATATAAATAGTTCGTTTATCACATGAAAAATGTGGCTCTCATGAACAATGTAATTATTGACATTTTGCCCACTCGGGATATAAGATGCATCTTCAAGAGATACTTTTACGCCTTTCCCTTTTACACCTATCTCCCCTGTAAACATTCTGTATTTCTCAACATCTTCCAACACATTAAAATACTGCTCTTTTTCATTTTTCAAACTGGATTCTGTCGCTTGAACCTTTGATTGAAGGCTATATAGTTCTTTTTCAAGTTTCTGATTCGCCTTTTCTTGTTTTGTCAGATGACTTTTCAAAGAGTATTCTTTTTTCCATTGTTCGGTTCGATTGACATCTGCCTGATGCTGCTTTGTATATTGGTATGAAAAAGAAATCAGAAACCCAAGAACAAGCATCACAATTGAGAATATAACTGTTTTGCCTCTCAACGTTCATCTTCCTTTTTCTTAGATTTAAAAGCTTCAAAATACGTTGCGACTTCCATATGAATCGTGCCTTTTTCAGATGACGAAAGTTCTTTTACAATAGCCGGATAGGTTTTCATTTTATCGGCGAATGTTTTAATTGATGCGATCACCGTGTTCCCGTCATTCATATAAAATTTAACGAGCCACTGGTTTGAACTTGTCGGTACATAATATACCTCTGAGATGAGTTCCTGAATAGAGGCTGGGAGCTGATTTAAAGATTTAACTGTTTGCTTCAGTTTCTCTTTATTGTCCCAATCGACAAAAATAGGTCCTGCATGATTCGGCGTTACTTCATCTGGTAAAGCTGTCCCATTTTCAAGAAGCTCATAGTATAGATTACCCTTTTGAAGATATGCAATATTTGCATATTCTTTTACAGCAATACTGACCTTATTCGGGAAATGTTTTTTAATACTGACACTTTTAATCAGTTTATTTTGTTTAATATGGTCTGCTGTCATATCTTTATTTAAATTCCAAAACTCTGTCTCGCCTTCTTTAATTTGTGAAAGTTTAACAAGCTGTTTTGTTGAAACATGCTCGTTACCCGTGATGGTTAAAGAAGAAATTTTACTGATTGGTGTTTGCAAATAAATAATAATTAAAACCATGATAAAAAACAGCAGAATAAAAGAGATCAGTCTCCGATTCGCTTTCTGCTTTCTTTGTTCTTTAATTTTAGGAATTCGCTCTTCTATATTGACGATCTTTTCATTTTCATGATCAGGCCGCATATATACTCTTCACCTCATTCAAAGCTGCTTGTCCACACCTTTGGGTCATCATTTTGATTAGAAAACAAACGGCATGAAAGAATGCCGTTTGTTTTCCTGCGATGCCATCATTCATAAAAACTAGCTTTTAGTTTGCTTCACCGATAATTTCTACTTCTGTATGCATATCTACATTGTAGTCTTCTTTAATTTTCTTTTGAATGTACTGAATTAAATCCAGCACATCTTGAGCAGTAGCGCCACCAGCATTGACAATAAAGTTTCCATGCATATCAGAAATTCTTGCCCCGCCAATCTGGTATCCTTTTAAATTCGCCTTTTCTACAAGCTGTCCTGCATATTCAGGTAGCGGATTTCGAAAAATACTGCCGGCACATGGTCGATTATAAGGTTGTGTTTCCTTACGATAGTCTTTATTTTGCTGCATTTTCTTTGTGATTTTCTCGCGATCATCCTGCTTGAGCTTAAACACGGCTTCGAGGACAATGCCCGGACGTTCTTTTTGAAGTACAGAAGTTCGATAGCTAAAGTTCATTTGCTCATTTGTTAACCACTCGATGCTTCCATCTTCAAATAAGATTCTAGCTTTCACAAGAATGTTACTGATGTCTGATCCATGTGCTCCTGCGTTCATATAAACAGCGCCACCGATAGACCCTGGAATACCAGCTGCGAATTCCAAACCTGAAAGGCCCTGCTTACTAAGAGACGTTGCGAGACGTACAACAGAGTAGCCGCCGCCAACTGTAATTTCTTCATCATTTACAGTTAAGTGATCAAGTCCAGCGCCTAACTTCAGGACTACACCACGTATTCCTTTATCGAGTACAAGTAAATTAGACCCTCTCCCAATGACCGTCCAATTCGCATGATATTTTTTCACCTGATCCATGATCGTTTTGACTGCGTCGACATCTTTTGGAATGATCAATAGATCTGCTGGTCCGCCTATTTTCATTGTCGTATGATTTGCAAGCGGCTCATTTTCAAGCACTTTACCAACTTGCGCTTCTAATAATTCATTCTTCAAGTTCTCCATATTACCCTCCGCCTTACCTAATATCATTCAATCATGTAGTCGTAATTTCTTTTAACACATTATATAAACGTGTAGCCGCATCTGGTACTCCAAGTTCTTTCGTTAAACGTCTCATTTGGTTTAGTTTCTCTTCATTACCGGCAATTTCATCAATTGCATGCAGCAAGCGATCTCCAGAAAGCTCTGATTCTCTTAAAACGATAGCAGCATCATGCTTTTCAAGTGATCTAGCATTGACTTCCTGATGATTTGCCGTCACGTATGGGCTCGGAATGAAAATTGTTGGAATTCCAAGAGCTGTCACTTCAGCAATCGTTGTTGCTCCCGCTCTTGCAACAATCACATCAATCGATTTCAGGTACTCCGGCATTTGATGCAAGAAAGGCTTTGTGATCATATTTGGTGCTGCACCTTTGTCCTTTAGTTCGTTTAGCACTTTTTCATAATGAACCTCACCAGTAATATATAAAACCTGGTAGTTCTTTGCCTTTAATTCATCTTGCATGTCAATGACTGCTCTATTGATCGGAGCTGCACCTCTGCTTCCGCCAAAAATAAGAACCGTTTTTTTCTTTTCATCTAGACCAAATTCTTTAAGAGATTTCCCCTCTTTAATAGAGACGACTTCAGAGGCTCTTGGGTTTCCCGTAAAAACAACCTTTTCAGAAGGAAAATGTGCCTTCGCTTCTTCAAAGCAAATGGCTACCTTATTAACATATCTCGCAAGGAATTTATTTGTGATACCAGGAAGGCTGTTTTGTTCGTGAATAATGGTCGGGATTTTCAGCTTAGAAGCCGCATAAACGACAGGACCACACACATAACCGCCTGTTCCAATGACAGCATCTGGTTTAAACTCTTTTAAATACGTTTTGCTTTTTTGAACGCCTTTTAGAAATCTCATCACCGTTTTTACATTATCAAAGGAAAGCTTTCTTTTAAAACCTGAAATCTCTATTGACTTGAAAGGGATATTTTCTCTTTCTACAATTTTCTTTTCAAGTCCATTTTCAGTACCAATATATAAAAATTCCACATCAGGATGCAGCCTTTTTACTTCTTTAATAAAAGCTAAGGCCGGATAAATATGTCCGCCTGTTCCGCCTCCACTGATTGCTATACGCATTATACCATTTCCCCTCAATTTTTTTCTGCTCTGAACAAAGTATAAACCCTGTTTTAAACAACAGGGCTCCGTTAAAACCTGTAAAGAAGAGTCAAAAATCATGTTTTCGAAACAAAAACTGTCATTTTCACTCTTCAAATCATTTTTTTGTACTTTTGCAAAATAAAAGTCGACATGGTTTCATGAACTAGCAGCACATTAATATCTAGCGTACCTGCTTACATTCAAAAGTACGCCAATTGCCATCAGCATTAATGTCAGTGATGAGCCGCCATAACTTAGGAATGGGAGCGTGATACCTGTCACAGGGATAAGTCCAGTGACAACTGCGATATTAATCATCACTTGAATGGCAACCATAGAAATGATGCCAACTGCTAAGAAACTTCCGTATAAATCTGGTGCCCCAAGTGCTATTCGTATGCCTCTCCATAACAGAACACTAAAGAGCAATAAAATGAGTGATCCGCCTATAAAACCGAGCTCTTCAGACAATATGGCAAAAATAAAGTCTGTTTGAGGCTCAGGTAAATAGAAGAATTTTTGTCTACTTTGACCTAGACCCATTCCGAACAGACCGCCTGGGCCAACAGCGTATAAGGATTGAATAATTTGAAACCCACTGCCTAGTGGATCCTCCCAAGGGTTTAAATAAGACGTAATTCGTTTTATTCGATAGGGTGCTGATAAGACAAGTGCAGCAAAACCGCTTAGCCCTAAAAAACCGAGAAATATAAAGTGAGCAATCCTCGCACCTGAAACAAAAATCATAATAATACAAGTTCCAACCATAACCGTTCCTGTCCCCAGATCCGGCTGCAGCATAATGATGGCAAATGCAGAAAACACAATACCTAACGCTGGTGCGAAACCTTTACGGAAGGACGTGATATTTTTTTGCTTTTCAGATAAGAATTTTGCGAGAAACGCAATCATCGCAAGTTTCATGAATTCAGATGGCTGAATACTAAACGCACCGACACCGATCCAGCTTCTTGATCCATTTCTCTCCATACCGATACCAGGAATCAGTACAAGTAGCAAGAGGATGAAACAAACAGCAATCAATATCTTTGACCAAGTCCGCCACGTCCAATAATCGACTCGCATAATGAAAAACATCGCGATAACTCCGATTCCAGCAAACAAAAGCTGCCTTTTTGCAAAATAAAACGAATCATCAAATTTATACGATGCCCACACAGCACTTGCGCTGTACACCATAATTAAACCAATCGTCAATAAAAGTAACGTAATGACAACAAGCAAAAAATCCGGAGAAGTTTTCTTATTCGTCAAGAGACCGACACCCCAAGCATAAGTTCATTTGGGCTGTCAGTCATATGAGAGACAAGCCCTTATTTAAGCATATGCACGGCGTTTACAAACATGTCTCCACGTTCTTCAAATGTTTTATGTTGATCCCAGCTTGCACAAGCCGGAGATAATAAAATCACGTCTTCTTCTTCAGATATGCTAAACGCCGCAGGTACTGCTTGTTCAACATTATCGACATGTTTTACGTGATGTATTCCCAGCTCTTCACCAAGCTTCAAAAACTTAGGTGCAGTCTCACCAAATGTGATAATTCCTTTCACATTTTTCATAAAAGGTTTCAATTCATCAAATTCATTGCCCCGATCCAGTCCACCTGCTAGTAAAATGGTCGGCTGTTCGAAGGCTGACAAAGCTTTAGTTGTTGCCAGTATATTGGTCGCTTTGCTATCGTTATAAAATTTTCTACTTTGAATCGTATCCACAAACTGCAAACGATGCTTCACTCCACTAAATGTTGTGAGTACATGTGTGATCGCTTCATTCGAACAGCCTGCATTTTTCACAACACAAATGGCCGCCAAAATATTTTCTTGATTATGCTCACCAGGAAGAACAACATCCTTTAGATCAATGACACGTTCATTCATGTAGTAGATAGCGCCATTTTTAATAAACGCTCCGTGCTCTACTGGCTCTTTCACAGAGAAAAACACCTTTTTCGCGTTTGATCCTTCTGCAAGCTTAACGACAGATGGATCATCTAGGTTGATCACGGCTATGTCATTTTCATTTTGATGTGCGTATACTTTCTGCTTTGCTTTTTCGTATTCTTCACGAGTGTGGTGATAGTCTAAATGTGCGTCAAAAATATTTAAAATCAAGCTGATTTTGGGCCTGAATTCAACTGTTCCCATTAACTGAAAAGAAGAGAGCTCAGTTACAATCCATTCATCGCCAGCTGCATTTGCAGCGACTTCGCTGGCAACTGTTCCAATATTACCTGCCACTAATGTTTTTTGACTGTCTTTTTTCAGCATTTCATAAATCAATGTAGTGGTAGTAGTTTTCCCATTCGATCCGGTAATCCCAATAAAAGGAGATGAGGTCAAATGATAGGCTAATTCTATTTCAGTCCAAACTGGAATTTGGCGTCGAAGCGCCTCTTGAACCATCACATTCTCATATGGTATTCCAGGGTTTTTAATTAAAATCGTAATTTCTTTATCATCGAACATACGAAGAGGATGACTGCCACAAATGACATCAATCCCCTTTTCAGAAAGTAGCTGAGCTGGCTCATTTTCTTCAAATGGTTTTTGATCATTTACTGTCACGTTTACTCCGTGTTCGTGAAGAATTGAGGCGGCAGCATATCCGCTTTTTGCAAGACCTAATACTAGTACATGTTCGTTTTTTAACATTTGCATCTTATTCAATTATAACCACACCTCGATGTAAATTCCTAAAACAGCAAGCAATAAACCAGCTGTCCAGAAGGTGACAACTACTCTCCACTCAGACCAGCCAACTAACTCATAGTGGTGGTGAAGCGGGCTCATCTTAAAGATTCTTTTTCCAGTTGTTTTAAAGGAGATGACTTGAAGGATAACCGATAACGTTTCAACAACAAATACTCCTCCAATAATGACGAGTAAAATTTCAAGCTTCGTTAAAATGGCAATCGCTACAATGGCTCCGCCTAAAGCTAGTGACCCTGTATCACCCATAAATACTTTTGCAGGGTGCGCATTGAACACAAGGAAACCAAGGACGGCTCCAGCAACAGCTACTGAAAAGATGGCCACATCATACTGAGATTGATTCCAAGCAAGTATGGCAAAAGCTCCGAAAGCAATGGCAGCTGTTCCAGATAACAAACCATCAAGCCCATCTGTTAAGTTCACCGCATTAGAACCACCGACAAGCATGAAAATGACAAGGATAAAGTAAGCCCATCCTAAATCAAAGCTGACATCCGTTCCTGGGATGCGAATCGTCGTTGCAAACTGATAATAATGGAAGACTGCATAAAAAATCACTGCGATCACAATTTGACCGATCAATTTCTGTTTCGATGTCAATCCAAGATTTCGTTTCATCGCTACTTTAATATAATCATCTAAAAATCCTAATAAACCATAACCAAGTGTGACAAATAACAGTAAAAACATTTCTGGACTAATCTCAGAGAATTTGTTAATCATCACAATTGTTGTAATTGTGATAGAAAAGATAATCATAATTCCGCCCATCGTCGGAGTACCTGATTTCTTTTGGTGAGACTGCGGGCCTTCTTCTCTAATACTCTGACCAAATTTAAGTCTTCTTAAAAACGGAATAAAAATCGGGGATAAAAGAACACTGATTAAAAATCCCATTATGATTGTAAACAATATCACCTGTTCAAGCATCGTTCTTTACTCCTTCCGAATTTCCAAAGCCGTTTTCCATCAGAAAATAGCATTCATTATTATAATATTCATTCGAGTCTTTCATATGTTGTTTTTGTACAAAATGCTTCATTTCATTACACTCTTTTCATCATATTTAAGATTTGTTTAGATCTAAGATAGCGTCCACTGCAACTTTTGCATCATCAAAGTCGTAGACTTGATCGCCAATGATTTGGTACGTCTCGTGGCCTTTTCCCGCTATTAAGACGGTATCGCCTTTTTTCGCATTGGCAATCGCAAAAAAGATGGCTTGTTTACGATTCACAAAACTATGATAATATGCCGCAGGTACACCATTTTCCATATCTTTTAATATAGCTGATGGATCTTCACTTCTCGGGTTGTCTGATGTAAATACAGGCTCATCTGCATATTTCACAGCGATTTGGGCCATTTGAGGGCGTTTTGTTTTATCACGGTCTCCGCCGCAGCCTATCACACAGAAAATCTTGCCCTCAGTTAATTCTCTACACGTTGTGAGGACATTTTCTAAGCTGTCAGGTGTGTGCGCGTAATCAATGATGACCGGGAAGTCTTGATCACAGTTCACAAGTTCAAATCTTCCTTTGACTCCCTCCAGCTCTTCCATTGCACTGACGATCGTATCAAACGATAAGCCGGATACGATCCCTACTGATACAGCAGCCAGGATGTTATACACATTGAACTTTCCGATAAGGGCAACCGTCACGCATTTTGTGCCGATTGGTGTGATCAAATCAAATTGAGTTCCCTTAGGCTTGATTTGAATATTCTTTGCCATGACATCTGCTTTTTGCTCTAAGCCATACGTCATGATTTCAGCTGCTGTGACTTTTTCAAAATAACTAGAAGCTTCATCATCTGCATTTAAAATCGCGTACTTCGGCTTATCGTGATGAAAGGCACTTCCAAGCTGAGAGAATAGCAAGCTTTTCGCGTGTTTATATTCTTCCATTGTGTTGTGGTAGTCAAGGTGATCTTGCGAAAGGTTTGTGAAAACGGCAATATCATAATCACATCCATGAACCCGGCCAAGATGCAATGCATGTGATGATACTTCCATTATTGCCGTGTCTACATCTTGATCAAGCATCTGTTTAAAGGTTTTTTGAAGTGTGACACTCTCAGGTGTTGTGTTTTTCACGTCGAGAATTTCATCATTCACCTTCATATACATCGTACCGATTAAGCCTGTTTTCTTCTCGGCTTTTCTCATCATTTGTTCGATCATGTGTGTTGTCGATGTTTTTCCGTTTGTTCCTGTGATACCGATTAGATTTAGCTTATGGGTTGGCTGGCTGTAAAACGCATCAGCGATTCTTGCAAGTGCTCTTTGAGAGTGTTTCACAATAATAACTGGTACATTTGTTATGTTAAGAGGGTGTTCTGCTACAATCGCTGCAGCCCCGCTTTTCACCGCTTTTTCAGCGTAATCATGTCCATCTACTGTATAGCCTTTTATGCAGACAAACAGGCTCCCTTTTCTCACCTCTCTTGAATCCATTTCAATGGAAGTGATATCGGGATTTTCGTTTATTAATTCGTTGTTTTCACTTTTAAAGTATGTAAGGAGTTCTTGTAAATTCATTATCATATCAAACCTCTCAAATTCGTTCACGTGCATGTCTTGTGAAAAAAACACACAGTCTATATTTTATCGCAAAAAAAAGGATACATCCAGCGTATTCCTTAAGTTTCTCTTGGAAAAAACACACTTTGTGCTCTTTTTTTAAAACTGCCCTTCTCTTTCAACAAAAAGAGGCAGCCGAATGAGTGCGGCTACCCTCTGTTCATTCTTTATTATTCATCGTTTAAGTATAATCTGATTGTTGAGCCCTCTTTCACTTTTGTCCCGGCAGCAGGAGACTGCTTTACCACTTTACTGCCAGTGCCTGAGGCATCGATCTTCAGGTTAATGAGGAGTGATTCAAGGTCAGAAACAGATCCCCCTACAAGATTCGGTACCTCAATGGTTTTTGTGTCCAGCCACTGGTACTTCTTTTCAATTTGTCCTTTTCTTTTTTTCACACCCATCTCAGGCAGGCTGTCTCGCATAATATGACCAACAATTGGTGCAGCTACTGTACCACCAAATTGAATAGTGCCTTTTGGGTTATCAACGGCTACGTATACAACGATGCTTGGGTCATCAGCAGGCGCAAATCCGATAAACGACACAATATGGTTATTTTCCATGTATTTTCCGTCTTTTACCTTCTGTGCAGTTCCGGTTTTTCCGCCAACTCGATACCCTTCAACAAATGCATTTCGGCCAGTTCCTTGAGCAACTACACTTTCAAGCGCATATCTGATTTCTTTTGATGTTTCAGCTGAAATCACTTTCTTCTTGGCAATCGGTGATTGCTTTTTCACGACCTCTTTTGTGACCGGATCTATCCATTCTTTCGCAATATAAGGTGTGTAAAGCGTCCCGCCATTTATCGCAGCTGCCACTGCGGCTACTTGTTGAATCGGCGTAACGGAGACACCTTGACCAAAAGCAGTTGTTGCCTGCTCTACAGGACCTACTCGATCAAGCGGGAACAAAATTCCTCTCCCTTCCCCTTGAAGATCGATTCCTGTTTTCTGGCCAAAACCAAAATTTTTAATATAGGAAAATAATTTATCTTTCCCAAGACGGTCGCCTAGCGCTACAAAGCCTGGGTTACAGGAGTTTTGCACCACTTCTAAAAATGACTGTGATCCATGCCCGCCTTTTTTCCAGCATCTGAGCCTTGCTCCATCGACCGTCACAGATCCACTGTCAAAAAAATGATCGCGTTTTAAATTCACTTTCTTTTCTTCTAATGCTGCTGCAAGTGTAATAATTTTAAACGTCGATCCCGGCTCATATGTGCTCCACACTGGTAAATTTCGGTTAAACACTTTTGGATCAACTGATTGATAGTCAGCTGGATCAAAATCCGGCCTGCTTGACATCCCAAGCACTTCACCATTTTTCGGGTTCATGGCAATGGCGATCATGCCATCTGGATTATATTTTGCCTGCGCATTATCTAATTCTCGTTCAATGATGGTTTGTACTTTCGAATCGACCGTTAATTTCATATCAAGACCATCTTTAGGCGGTGTATAATCATCTGCTTCATCTGGCATTTTCTGTCCTTTTGCATCGGAATAGAATTTCACAGAGCCTTTTTCACCTTTTAGGTCATCATCGTAGTAGGCTTCCAGCCCAAGTAAACCTTGATTATCAATTCCAGCAAAGCCTAGTACATGGGACAGGAAACTGCCAAACGGATAATGTCTGATGCTGTCTTCCGCTACATAAACTCCATCTAAATCAAGCTCTCTTACTTCTTTTGCTTTTTCATGAGATACTTTTCTGCCCTCAGGAGAAATTCGCTCAATTGATGTTTTCTTCGTGACGTGCTTGTACGCTTTCTCCTCAGACATATTAAGCACTGCCGCCAGTTTCTTGCTTGTTTCTGCGGGATCTTTAATTTGCCGCGGGACGACCAAAATGGATGGAGCACTTTTGTTCGTCGCCAGCTCTACCCCATTCCGGTCCAAAATATCTCCTCGTTCCGGTTCGAATGGGAGGTTACGGCTCCATGAATCTTTTGCTAAGCTTGTCAGCTTTTCGCCCATAATAAACTGCACATATCCTAATCTAGTATCTATGATGAAAAAAATGATCACCCCAAACAGCAGCACGAAAAGCAATCGTTTTCTTACTGTTACACTCGACACTCGCACGCCCGATTCACTCCTTACATATGGCTTATGTCTATCATATGCAGGCTCGTTCTCTTGTAGAACGGTCTAGTCCACTCCTCTACAGCAAAAGAAAAAACCTAGCAAATGGTTTGCTAGGTTTTGCAGTTAATTTGGGCTTTTAAATGTCACAGTGACGACCTTATCTGAAATCTCCGCTCCACTTTTGACACTTTGTTTGACAGCATATCCTTGTCCATTTGTTTCAATGTGCACACCCGAAATGGACGCATATTGAAGTACTTCCCTTCTGGACCAGCCTGTCATATCAGGCATCTTAATGGTTTTTCCTGCTGTTTTCAAGAAGACTTTCTGGCTTTCAGAGTATTCAGAGCCCGCACTCGGCGACTGGCGTTTAATGGATAAACCATCGCCGATGACAACAGGTGTTAAGTTTTTATTTTTGACTTCCGTTTCTGCTTGTTTCACTTCTAAATCCAGGAATGAAGGCATTGTTTCTTGTTTCACCTTTTGTTCGCCTGATTTTTTATCGTCTGTTTTTGTTGGTGCGATATTTAAATATAGCAGACTATTTTTCATAACAGGGTTGAAGATTTGTGAAACAGGGGCAGAGCCTGTTTCTGTTTCAGACAACTGCGGCTGCTGTACTGCCACATAAACGAGCAGCTTCGGATCATCTTTTGGCGCCATCCCCATAAATGAAAAGACGTAGTCGTTTCTCCCCTGGAGGTAACCGCCGGCTCCGCCAATTTGTCCTGTCCCTGTTTTCCCAGCGACGTCAAAGCCTTTGATTTGATAAGGCTGACCTGTACCAATTTTCGAGGAAACAACCTCACCTAAAATGTCACGGACTTGCTTCGCTGTATCAGATGAAATCGGCTTTCCAGCTACTGTTGGTTCGTGCTGCAAGATCGTTTTGTTTGTGTTCGGGTCTGTAATATGGTCAATGACATATGGCTTCATCATCGTTCCACCGTTGGCAATCGCTGTCGCTGCTTCGATTTGCTGAATTGGTGTAATGGCAGACGCTTGACCATAAGCCGTCGATGCTTTGTCATATTCGTATCTATAGTTGATTTTGCTAGACGCTTCATTCGGTAAGTCAATTCCCGTTTTGTCATAGAAATGGAATTTTTGCAAATATTGTTCGTATCGCGTGAAGCCTAGCTTTTCCTTTGCCAGCTTTGCAAAGGCCACATTAGAAGAACGGAGAACACCTTGATGAAAGTCAATTTTCCCCCAGCCATTTCCGTTGTTGTGGTCTCTTACAAGGCCGCCACCTACTTTATAAGTACCAGATTGGTATTTATCACTGCCTTGGTAGACGCCTTCTTGGATTGCCGCGGCGAGTGTAAAGATCTTCATCGTCGAACCAGGTTCAAACGCATATGAAATGACATCATTGTTATAGTTCGTAATGTCGAGTTCATTTAAATTAAAGCTTGGGCGCTGTCCCATCGCGAGAACTTTTCCTGTTTTCGGATCGACGACTGTCGCAATGATTTTCTTCGGTTTATATTTTTTGGCGACCTGCGTCATACTTTCTTCAAGGAATGCCTGAATTTTTTGATCGATGGTCAGCGTGACGTTTTTCCCATCTTTCGGGGCGACAATGTCTTCTTTACTATTTGGAAGAGCCCACCCGCTTCTGTCACTATTATACGTCACATAGCCATCTTTTTCTTTTAAGAATTTATTTAACGCCTTCTCAAGCCCCATTGCACCTGACATGTCCTTGGTCGCCTCATCTAATCTTGCATAACCAATTAAATTAGAAGCAAACATGCCGTTTGGATAATATCGCTTCGTATCTTTTTCAAACGCGACCCCAGGAAGCTTTAGCTTTTCAATTTTTTCCTTTGTTGAAAAACTAATGTCTTTCCCAGCTTTACCAAACTCGACTTGGAACGCATCCTTTGTATTCAGACGCTTTAAAATTTCGCTTTCGCTCATATCAATTACTTTTGACAGCTCTTTTGCTGTCTTTTCTTTATCGACGACATGCATTGGGTGCTTTGGATCCACCGTCATTTTCTTACTCATGATGGCAATGAGTTTATACACAGAGGTATCCTCTGCAATCACATTTCCATTTCGGTCTAAAATGGACCCTCTTTTGGCTTCAAGTGTTTTCTTCGATTGATATTGTTCATTTGCCTTGGCTGCTAGAACTTGTCCATCAACCGTTCCTGTAATCTGAATATAAATAAAACGTGCAAGTATGATAAAGAAAAACAGGGCGAAGCAAATACTCGCAATTGCCGCGCCTCTGTTCATCATTTTATTCTTTTTAGGCATCGCCATGTTAATCGACCTTCTTAACATCTTTCGATATGCTTAAGCCTGCTTTTTTAGCGGCTTCGATGATTCTTTCTGGTTCACTTAGCAAATCTCTTTCCTTTTGTAGCTCAGTGATTTTCTTCGATTCTAAAGATACTTGCTGTTCTAATTTCTGCACTTCGATATTTGCGTGATACACAGCAAAGGCTTTAGAAATGATGAGAATGGAGCTGCACATAAGAGCCATGACAAACATGACAAGTAAGATTTTTTCACCAAGTGTAATAGAACCTCTTCTTCTAATGACAACCGATTGGCCTTGCTGCTCTGTTTGATGTTGCTTCACTTCTCTTTGGTAAGCCAAATTACTCATAAGAAACCTCCTTTTTATCATCATCTATGGTGTCGTTTACTTTTTTTCTGCAATTCGGAGCTTCGCTGAACGGGCACGGTTGTTATGTTCCAGCTCTTGTTCTGATGCGACGATCGGTTTTCTCGTGACCAGCTTCAGTTTTGGTTCAAGTCCTTCTGGAATCACTGGTAATCCGTGCGGAAGTTCTGGAAGAGAAGACATCTCTTTAAATGTACTTTTACAAATCCGATCTTCAAGTGAATGGAATGTAATGACAGAAATTCTCCCCTTCGGATTGAGTAACTCTATTGCTTGTTCTAGTGCTTCTTCAAATACTTTCAATTCGTCATTTACGGCAATTCGGATCGCTTGAAACACTCTTTTCGCTGGATGTCCGCCAGTTCGTCTTGCAGGGGCGGGAATTCCTTCTTTGATAATGTCTACAAGTTGACCCGTTGTTTCAATTGACGCTTTTTTTCTAGCTTCTTCAATTTTGCGTGCGATTTGCTTGCTGAATTTCTCTTCCCCATATTTGTAGAAAATCCGAACTAGATCTTCAAATGGCCATTCATTCACCACTTGTTTGGCCGACAATGCGGCTGATTGATCCATTCTCATGTCAAGAGGTGCATCATGATGATAACTAAAGCCTCTCTCTGGTGTGTCAAGCTGAGGAGACGATACACCAAGATCAAAGATCACACCGTCTACGCTTGTAATGCCTTGTTCATTCAGACGTTCTTTTAAATATCGGAAGTTGCTTTTTATGAAAAGAATGTTCGCTTTTGAATCTGCGAGCTTCTCTCGTGCATGATCCAGTGCAGCATCGTCTTGATCAAAACCAATCAATGTACCTTTTTCTGATAATTGAGATAGTAAATATGAGCTATGACCTGCGCCGCCTAGCGTGCAGTCCACATATGTACCGTCTTCTTTGACGTTTAAACCGTCAACTGTTTCTTTTAATAATACTGTCTCATGTTGAAACATGATGTTATGGTCCCACCTTTTTCAAATAGAAATGAATGTGTAGAAAGCTTGCTGCACAAGGAATTATTATATATCAAATCCAATCATGTTTTCAGCAATTTCAGCAAAAGAATCTTCTTGCTCTTCTGTATATTGTTCCCAGATCGACTTACTCCACAACTCAATTCGATTTGAAACGCCGATGACCACACATTCTTTTTCGAGTTTTGCATATTGGAGTAGGTTTGATGCGATGTTAATGCGTCCCTGCTTGTCCAGATCGCATTCGACTGCGCCAGAGAAGAAGAACCGGGTAAACGCACGTGCATCTTTTTTCGTTAGCGGAAGTGCTTTGAGTTTCTCTTCGATTAGTTTCCACTCACTCATAGGGTAGCCAAATAAACATTGATCAAGCCCTCTCGTCAGCACAAACTGTTCTCCGAGACCGTCTCTAAATTTAGCAGGGATGATCATGCGCCCTTTTGTATCAATCGTATGTTGGTATTCACCCATGAACATGATAATCAGAGCCCCACTTTCTCACCCTTACTCTCCACTATCCACCACTTCTCTCCACAAAACTTATTCTACACTGTTTCTTCATAAAAAAAAACCCTGAACTAGTCAGGGTTGATTAAAACTTTATTTCAAAGTTTGACAATTTGTTGCTTGTTTTGAAATGAAAATGGCATATTTTTGAATGTTTTGAAGAATTCTGGACCATATTTGTTTAAAAAATACATGATATTCCAAATTCTTTCTTGTGGTGCATCAAGTGGTTTTAAACTATTTTCAATCCGTTCAAAGTCGCGAAGGATATATCCTTCCTTCTCTTCCACACGCTGAGCCACCTTTTGATAGACAAATTGAAGTTGGCGTTCAATAAATTTGGCATTTTTATCTAGAAGCTGCTCAAAGCTCGGTTCAATCTCCAGCGCTTCTTGTCTCACCGTCCCATGAACATTTGCTAATTCACGTTTCGCATGTTGAACCGCTTGAACGAAGCTGTCAGGAAGACTTTGCTGAAAGTGCGCATCCTTCTTTTCTTTTACTCCGTTTGTCAGTACTTCTTCTACCGACAGTTCTCTGACCGGTAATTTTTTGTCAATGTGCCTTTCAAGAATGGTGACGTGCAGTCTTGGAAGAACAGGTGCCATCTTTAATTCAAAGTGTTCAAAAATTCCTTTCAGCTCGCCCCAATAGTTGACTTCACCATGTCCTGCCATAAAAGCAAGTGTTGGGAGAAGGGTCTCTTGCATCAAGGGACGCGTCACCACATTGTTGCTAAACCTTTCTGGGTGCTCCTCGACTTCCTGCAAAAGCTCTTCCTTTGTCCACGTAAGCCCCACTTCTGATACAGAAAACTGATGCTGCTCTTTTTCAATGAGGAAACGCTCCTCATCATATTCGTAAAACAGGTTTGCCTGGTGGTCACCAGCTTCAATGATCGGCCGATATCCCGCTCGCTTCATGGCAGCCTGCGTTTCGTTCAGGCGAGCTGTGATCGTATCACTTGTCTCGATAATCTGCTTAAATAACGTGCGCTCAAGTGGTTTGACGCCTAAGTCTCCTGAATTAAATAGCAGCAGTCCATCTTCTTCAAAGAGGTCGCACACAATCCATTCAAAGAAATCAGTAAATGTTTGTGATTTGCGTAAACATCGAAGAAGCTGATCAAGCAAATCATTTGTGTAAGCAGATTCTTCATAGGTTGAAAACACATCACGAAGCCATTTCTCTGTTTTCTCCTGATGTAGCGGTGTTCTTTTCGCAGCTGCTTTTTTGACGCTATGTAATGGCAGCTTTTGTTTGACTGGACCTTTTTCGCCAGACGTGTACACAAAATTAATTTCATCTACGTCATGATCCTCACCAGCTACCCAAAAGACCGGAATCACAGGAACGCCAAGCTCTGATTCTTTTTCTTTTGCAAACTGAATAATCGATATGATTTTATGTATGGTATAAAGCGGTCCTGTTAATAGGCCTGCCTGCTGCCCTCCAACCACCATGACACTCCGTTCATCACGGATTTTTTCAATGTTCTGACGCATCGCTGCCGATTCAAACTTCGCGTGATATGCGCTCATATAATCCGCTAAAGCCTCGCGCGGGAAGCTCCTTCCCATGAGATCGTCGTATCTCTTTTTCCATGTGTGCTCAGAATGTATATCATAATCAAAAAAAGCAGTCATCTCTTTTTTTTCTTCTATATAATCACGTATGAATAAATTCTGACTTCGGATGGAAAGTTCAGTCAATTGCATGTTTAGAACTTCCTTTCTTCAATAAATAGTTAGTTTCCCGAAAAAAGTATAGCATGTAAATGAGCTCACTCAAAAGATTTTGTTTGCTTTTTTTCCAATACTTCCAAGCTTCTATTGAAGAAAGCAAGATGTGGCGTCAGAATCTCTTGTGCCTGAGCCTGTTTTAAAAGATAGCCAACGATGGCTTTTCTTTCGGTTTGGCGGCCTTTTACGATATCTTGAAGCATCGATGATTGATTAGCGGCCGTTTTATCACAAATAGAGACCACATGGGACCAGAGCCGCTCTTTTTCAGACAAGCCTAAAACGGAAACAGCTTCTTCAAATGCACATTTCATCATATATTCATATGAGGCATTTGCGATCAGTTCCCCATTTTTCACATGTAATAAAGCCGTCAGCGGGTTAATACAGACATTGACAAGCAGTTTTTCCTCCAGCACCTTTTTCCATTCATCTGTATAGACCATCTGAAAATGGGCTGATGTCTCATTCAATTCATTCCTCACATCTGCTGCTTCCTTATGATGAAATGCCCCCCACTTTATGACACCAATACCTGTATGAGCGACTGCATGATCTGACACCTTCATTGCGCCATGCTCTACCACACCTATATATAATTGATGTGCCGTTTTCCAGTTCTCTAAGTCTAATAGGTGGGCCATTCCGTTCTGCAAAAATAAGATCCGCTGACGAGGTAATGTCGATAGTTCGTCCAGTACATCTTGCAAATGATGATATTTCACCGTCACAATCAGTAGATCAAATATTCCTTTTACACCTGTGTCTGCATGAGCCACTGCCCGAAACGTTTCTCCTCTCACCGTTCGTTCAATTCCTGACGCTCGAATCTCTTTTGCCTGTTCATTTCTTCTTGTAAATACGGTGATGTCATGTTGCTGTGATAAATAACTGGCACAAAGAAGACCGATTGCACCTCCGCCAATGATTCCAATTTTCAACTGCCGCACTTCCCTTTTTTCTGTTTACTTCATCATATCCACTATTTTAACAGTTTCATGTCATGATGCAAAAAGCAGATGACGCGCTATGATTGAATTTTTTTAATTTAAAAACTATAATAATAAGTGTAAAAACTTTTTTAGGCGGATGGGATGAAAACGCCTTCAATAACATCACTGTCGACATTATATGTGTAAGGGGGAAGATCACATGACACAAGTAAAACGTCTTCTAATTAATTACAAAACATTAGAGGAATTTAAACAATTTAAGGAATATGGCATACAAGAACTTTCAATGCTTGAAGACCTTGAAAGTAATATGATTGAAAATGACAGCAACTCTCCATTTTACGGGATTTATTTTGGAGATAAGCTTGTGGCACGTATGAGCCTATATCAAGTGGATGGCTCGACGACTACGTATTTTGACCATAATCATAATTATTTAGAGCTGTGGAAGCTAGAAGTGCTACCTGGATATCAGCGCAAAGGGTACGGCGAAGCGCTTGTTGAATTCGCCAAATCTTTCGGATTGCCGATTCGAACGAATCCACGCGTCAAATCTGCTGGTTTTTGGGATAAAATGGGCTTTGAAGCGGTGAAATATGATATGGAACGCGATAAGGGTGAAAATCCACTCATCTGGGAGCCCGCACATATCAAAAAGAATACAGGTGAATCAGCTTAATGGTTGATGACAAAACGCCCCTCCTTTTATCTGTGAGGGGCGTTTTCTTATTTTGCGTAGTCTTTTAAGCTGATATTCTGTTTAACTCTTTCAACAATACCAATGAGTGCTCGGTAATCTTCTTCTGTCATTTTCAATTGGCGCTTCAAGTGTTCATTTTCTTCTGTGAGCGACTTTAATTGATGATGTGCATCCTTTAGCTCCTCGCGTAAATAAGCGGGACCAGAAGGCTCTTTTTCAAGCTGCTCTAAAAACTGAATCACTTCTCGAAGGGTCAATTCAGCCTGATCTGAAGATGTCTTCTTTTCTATTGTTAACGCATGCTGTGGTAAACCTGAGGAATGAATACCAATCTTTTTACGCAGTTCTTTTCGCTGTTTTTTTGCCAGTTCAATGCCTGCCTGATACTGCTTTCTGACGTAAGAATTCCACCTGAATCCACATGCTGCAGCTGTTCTTGACAGTGCTTTCCCGACTTCCTCAAATGCGGAAAGCTGGGTCCCTCCATCTCGAATATGTCTTAAGACGACTTCTGCTAATAGTAAATCTTCATCTTGTGTCCATGCATCCTGCCTTGTAATCGTCAATTGATCATCCCCCCTGAATCTGAATACCACATCATATGCGCCTACTAGAGTAGATAGACTATTTGCAGGAGAGAAACCTAAAAAATAGACAAATAAAAAAACGCAAGGGAAGATTCCCTCACGCTTTTTTATAAATTAGTTGCTTTTTACGTCTTTGCCTTTGTATGTTCCGCAAGATTTGCAGACACGATGAGAAATTTTCATTTCACCGCATTCTGGGCAAGCTACCATACCAGGTACTTGTAGTTTGAAATGCGTACGACGCAATCTTTTTTTCATTTTAGAAGTTCTTCTAAAAGGTACAGCCATTATTCCCACCTCCTTAAAGAGTTAAGTTAAGATTCATTATTTTCTTCTAAGAGCTTCTTCAAGCCTTCCAGACGCGGATCAATTCGGTTTTGATGTGCATCTTCCGAAATGACCGCCCAGTCATTACCTTCTTGTGGTGCAGCACCTTTTACGTCTGTTTGGTCGCAAAAGATTTGCATCGGCACTTCAAGAAGTATTTCTTCCTTGACTATAGGCGTTAAGTCGATGATATCGTCTTCTACAACGGAAACGTCTTCATCTTCTATATCGTCTGTCTTATGAAGTACAAATAGTTCTTTCGTTGAAATCGCAAATGGATAATTTACATCAACAAGCGTTCTTGAACAAGGCAATGTCATTTCACCTGTGATGGTTAAATCAAATGCGACTTGCTTTGATTCGATCACTCCAGTCCCTTTCACCTCTACTGGTGAAATGCGACGTATATCTGAATGAAGGCTAGTAAGTTCATTTAAGTCAACCGTCTCATGAAAATCGAAGCTGTTTTTAGCTTTTTGATGTAATTGATAAACTGTCCATTTCAATTGTATCACCTCTAAGAGCAACAAACATGATTATAGCTTTCATCATGTTATTTGTCAATATTTTTTCTTTACAGTCCTTTGTGATGTCAGTGGGTTGTTTGACATCAGTTCCTTGAATGCCTACACTGAAAAAAATGAGCTTCATTTTTCCCTTATGCTACTGTAGCATAGACCATTTAACCATAGCAAGAAAGGCGGAACATCTATTGAAATCAGTGGGAATCGTTGTAGAGTACAACCCATTTCATTATGGACATGCCTATCATGTTCGTCAGGCGAAAAAACAAACCTCCTCAGATGTTGCCATTGCCGTCATGAGCGGTTCCTTCCTCCAGCGCGGAGAGCCTGCAATCGTCTCAAAATGGGCACGTACAAAAATGGCACTGCAAAACGGTGTAGACATTGTGTGTGAGCTTCCATACATATACGCTGTGCAAAAGGCAGAAACCTTTGCAAATGGCGCTGTGTCCATCCTAGACGCTTTAAAATGCCGCACTCTTTTTTTCGGAAGTGAGGATGGGGACATCAACGTATTTGAGCGCACAGCTCACGCTTGGCATGAGAAAAAGGCAGAGATTGACCTTTTAACAAAAGAGAAGGTCAAAGAAGGTCTTAGTTATCCGGCTGCTGCTGCCGCTGCGTTTCAAGAGGCCATTTACCTTGAGCACTTACTGGATTTGTCTAAACCGAATAATATTTTGGGCTTTCATTATGTAAAGGCCATCTTAGAACGATCCCCTCACATGCAGCCTTTTACCTCCGTGAGAATTGCATCTGATTATCATGATGAAGAACTTCCTGTCAATCAGAAAATCGCAAGTGCAACAAGTATTCGAAAAGCCTTAAAAGAGCACGGCTCATTTGAAGCGGTCACACCCTATCTCCCGGACGCTACTTTAAAGCAATTACACAACTATCATTCTTCATACGGTCTTTTACATACGCAAGAAGCCTATTTTAGCTTCTTAAAACATGTCTTTCACACAATGGATACGGCTGAACTAGAAGACGTCTATGAAATCGAAGAAGGCATCGAACACCGCATGCAAAAGGCGATCACACACGCGTCCTCCTATGAGGAATATCTATCACTTGTGAAGACAAAACGATATACGTGGACAAGGTTACAGCGAATGAATACCCACCTCTTAATGAGAGTGAAAAAAACCGCAATGCATGAGCTTCTGAAAGAGAAAAAAGCGCCCTATATTCGTTTACTTGGTATGTCCAAGAAAGGGCAGCAATACTTATCTCTTGTGAAAAAAGAATTGGACGTACCGCTTGTGAGCAAGCTGTCCTCCTTTTCACATCCCGCACTTGATCTTGACATTCGCGCTTCCCGCGTCTTCAGCCTTCCCATCTGTGAGCCAATGCAAACGGAACTAACGGAAGCAGAGTTTAAAACCTCACCGATCCGATATGATGAAGAGACTGATCTCTTTCTCTCTCGATAAAAAAGAGCAGCCTTAATGAGGGCTGCTCTCAGATTGTTGACAAAGGGCTAAAATGATCTTTATGTTAACCCTTTGTCTTCTTTTCAGCGTGATAGAAAACCTTTGCAGTCTAGTAAAGGGCGAGTACCGGAGCGGAGCGAATTTGAGATTCGTGAGTACCGGCACGCAGGACTGACACCGAATGCGAGGGTTTGTCTACACGCTGAGAGCAGCCTTAATGAGGGCTGCTCTTTTTTTATGATGCTTTCTCTTTTAATTTGTTTAAATAGTTCAGTGCATCTTGCATTGTATCTACAGGGACAATTTTCATATCACTTTTAATATCTTTCGCTGTTTTGACTGCATTTTGATAGTCTGAGTTTGGATCGCCTTTATCGTTCGGCGCAAAGAAAATGTCTTTTCCTGCTTTATCTGCTGCCACAACCTTTTGATCGATCCCACCAATTGGGCCGACCGTTCCATCAGCGTCAATCGTTCCAGTCCCCGCGATCGCATAGCCATGTGTTTCGTCTTCTTTTGTCAGCTGGTTATAAATTTCAAGTGACATCATTAAGCCTGCTGATGGACCGCCGATATTTTCAATATCTACTTTAATCGCAGGTGACACTTTCACATGACGGTCAGTAAACAATGACACACCTATTCCGACTCTTTTTGGCTCTTCTTTAAATGGTTTTAACGTCACTTGCTGTATGATTTCTTTGCCGTTTCGTTCAAGGACAAAGCGGACAGATGTGCCTGCTTTTTTACTGCTGATATATGAAACCATTTTATCAGCTGAATCATAGGTCTTGCCATCAACGCTTTTGATCCGGTCGCCAACTTCAATCTTTCCGTAAGCGGGCATTCCTTTCATCACGTAGCTCGCATATACCCCGTTAAACGTATAATCTACTTTTTTCCCTGCTTTTGTATATGCTGCAATCATGGCATTTTCTTGAGAGCTTTTCATCAGCTGAAGCTGTCGTTTCATATAATCTTCATCCGATTCTCCGTCCGCTTTAATGTTTTCTTCCGGGACGATCTCGTCATACTTGTTCATTTTTGCAAGCAAATACGTATATGGGTTTGCTGGACCTACTTTAATGGTCATAAGGGAGAAGCTGCCCTTCTCGCCATATGCTCCGTCTACTTTAATGTGCGGAGCAATCTCTGTTGCATCGCCCGGCTTTGTCACGTAATACGGCAGTTTAACAAAGGTTAAGCCAAATAATACAAGAACAACCACAAAAAAGCTGAGCCAGCGAATATTCAATTTTTTCATTCGATTAACACTCCCATTTATCAATGACATCTTTTAGTTTCCCTTTTAGTTGGTCTGCGGCGAGCTCACCTGCTTCGATCATCTCTTGAACCTGTGTAAACGCACTAGAGCTATATGTTTCAAGCTTTGGCCGGATCATGAGGTCTGCATGAATGGTTTGATGACGAACCAATTCATTTTGAAGGATGTCCAAACTTTGCATAATCACATCCGATAATCTCGTCGCCTTTTCTGTTTTTTTCACCCTTGATACATCAGAGGCGATAATGAGATCTGCACCCATTTCTTTTAAAACAGAAACAGGAATACGGTCAACAACCGCTCCATCTACTAATTGTCTACCGCCCATTACGTGCGGAACAAACACACCTGGAATGCTAATGCTCGCTCTAACTGCTTGTGAGACAGGCCCTTCTTTGAACACAACCTTCTCCCCTGTCTCGAGGTCACACGCGACAATCGCAAGAGGCATTCGCAATTCCTCGATTTTTTTCCCATATGTAAACGTGTGGATCAGCTGCAAAATTCGATTTCCTTTTAAAAGACCGATTTTTGGCAGTGTATAGTCAGCATAATACTTTCTTCTGAAGACAAGTGCAAGTTTTTTCATTTTTTCTACGTCTTGTCCTGCCGCATAAAAGCTCCCAACAAGTGCGCCAATACTGCTTCCAGCAATCATATCCACCTGAATTCCTTGTTTCTCAAGACTAGATAAAACTCCGATATGCGCCATTCCCCTAGCACCCCCAGAGCCTAGCGCAAGCCCGATGACCGGTCGCTTCATGAAAATCAACCCTCCTCTTTCTATGCATATATACGAATCTATAGGTCTAAACATGCCCCTTCTGCTCGTATAGTAATAGAAGACAGGCTCGGCTAGTTTTTCCTTTTTCTTTGATCACGAGCTCGCCAATAGATCATAACGGCAAGGGGCGAAATCTCCATGAAAAAATGGAACACTCTGTTCATCGCTGCTTTTTTTATCTTTTTAACAGCCACTGTGATTACACATCCACAAGCCTCTTTGCAAGCGTCGAAAAATGGACTTGCAATGTGGTGGGAGGTTGTATTTCCGTCATTGCTTCCTTTTTTTATTTTGTCCGAGCTATTAATTAGTTTCGGGATTGTCAGATTTGTCGGAGTGTTATTAGAGCCATTTATGCGCCCCATCTTTCGAGTACCTGGTGTAGGCGGATTTGTACTAGCTATGGGAATGGCCTCAGGCTTTCCTTCTGGCGCTAAATTAACGACAAGACTCAGGCAAGAAGGACAGCTGACGAGAATCGAAGCAGAGCGCCTTGTTTCATTTACAAATTCATCGAATCCATTGTTTATTTTCGGTGCGGTGGCTGTTGGTTTTTTTCATCACCCAGCTTTAGGGGTTGTTTTAGCCTGCGCACATTATTTAGGGAATCTCGCTGTTGGTGTGACGATGCGGGGGTATAAAGCGCGGCATGATGCGCATCTTAGAAGCCGGAAGGGATTTTTATTCCCACCGTTTAAAGAGGCATTCAGCGCCCTTCATACAGCCAGACTCGCAGAGAAAAGACCGCTCGGCCAAATTTTAAGCGATGCTGTCATGTCGTCAGTTCAAACACTCTTTATGATTGGTGGCTTTATTATCTTATTTTCTGTCTTTAGCAAAATGCTGTCAGTTGTTCATGTGACAGACCTGCTATCTATAGGGATCAGATATATGCTGCAAACGATGCACCTTCCGCCAGAATTAGATCTAGCCATGATTGCCGGTTTATTTGAAATCACATTAGGAAGTCAGCTAACGGGGTCACAAGAGGTCACCCTGCTCGCTAAAACCATTGTCGTCAGCTTTATTTTAGGATTCAGCGGGTTCTCTGTTCAAGCCCAGGTCGCCGGCATTTTGGCGGCTACTGATATACGCTTTAAACCGTTTTTCTTCGCCCGTTTGCTCCACGGGATTTATGCAGCTGTCTTTGCCTTTTTATTATTCAAACCTCTTTATGTATCTCGATCAGACATGGCTCTTCCAGCAGGAGCCTTTGAAGCAAGCGAGCAAGTCGTCATGTTTAGCAGTGTGCTATGGAATCAGCTTGTGACAGCTGGCCCTTTGATCACTTTGTTCAGCCTGATCGTGTATATTGCTCTATATTACCAGAAACTAAAAAATGGATGAGTGCACGAGGCACTCATCCATTAAATTTTTCTTTCAGCGCTGCATCTACTTCTTTTGGAACAAGCTCTTTGACAGAGCCATGATACTTCGCTACTTCTTTGACAATGCTTGAGCTTAAGAAGGAGTATTGATTATTGGTCATCATGAAAAACGTTTCAATTTCATCATTTAAGACTTTGTTCATCGATGTGCCTTGCATCTCATATTCAAAGTCCGTCACGGCTCTTAGTCCACGCAAAATGACTTTTGCCCCTTTTTGTTTCGCATAATCAACAAGCAAGCCATGAAAGGATTCAACTTTAATATTTGGCAAATCCTTTGTCGCTTGCCTAATGAGCTCACACCGTTCTTCAACTGTAAACAACGGTTTTTTTGATGAGTTATTTAATACACATACATACACTTCATCAAAGATGTTTGCTCCTCTTTTAATAATATCCAAATGGCCCAATGTGACTGGATCAAAGCTACCCGGACAAACGGCTATGTTCCCCATGCTTTAATTTCCCCGCTTTCTATAGATCGTAATGCCAGTCATTCCGTACAGTTCCCGCCTTGATATGTGGAGCTGTCCAGCTTCCTCAGGCAGCGTAACGTCTTTATCATGCTCACATACAATCACGCCATCATCTGTTAATAAGGAGTGCTCATCAATCATTTCAAGAAGTGCCTTCAGCTTTTGATCCTTATACGGCGGATCAAGAAAGATAGCTTGAAAGGATTCCTCTCGTTTAACAACGGCTGCAAGAGCACGCTTTGCATCATTTCGAAATACTTCACTTTGATCCATTAGTGACAATTGATTCAGGTTTCCTTTAATCGTCTGAATCGCCTTCATATCTCGATCAACGAAAATGCAATGATCGAATCCTCTAGAGAGCGCTTCAATTCCTAAACCACCGCTTCCCGCAAATAAATCAAGGGCCCTCCCGCCATCAAAATACGGGCCTATCATATTAAAAATGGATTCTTTCACTTTATCTGTAGTTGGTCTTGTTGATTGACCTGGTACCGCTTTAAGCGTGCGGCCTTTTCTCGTTCCAGAGATGACTCTCATTTTCCCACCACTTTTTCTGCTTGCTTCTATTGCTTACTGTCTTATGACAAAAAATTCAACATTATCTTACCACATCCAATCCGCATGGGACAATGCGCGGATTTTCATTCATTTTCTATGTATAGATGACGGGAAGCGGGGTCATACTACTTGTAACAGCATCTGATGTGGTGCTGTTGCCAACCGCGGAGAAGACTTACGTTTCCCCATAAGTTCTTCCTCCGGTTTCTCCTCTCCCTTTGCCTTCTCCTTAATGAATCATTAAGAATAGAAGGACCCCGCGGGTGATGCCGCGGGGGTTTTTTGTGTCTTTAAAAGCCCACCTTATAATCATATTCTTTCGCTTTGTCCAATTTGGATTCGTACTCTAATTTAATAAAAGGTTTATATGAAGGCTCAACACGTTTTACAAATGGCAATGAGTTCAGCTTTGCCATATGGCGCTCGAGATCATTCATATCACAATAAATCACTGCATATTTCATTTTCCTTGAAATATAGTGAACATTCCCAAATTTTCTTAGCGCTTTTGACTGCTTTAACGAATGCAGCCAAACGACCATCCCTTGACGTTTGGTTTCCATCTTTTCACCTGCCGCTTTTCAATTCTTTCCCTTCATTATGTAAAAGACGAGACGTTCAAGTCTCGTCAAGATACTTTACAGCCACAGCTGCCTCCTGAACCACAGCCACCGCCGCATGATGATAGGCCATCAAAATATGGGTTCCCTGTTGGAACTTTAATATATGCTGATACAGCTTGACCAATTTCAATACTAATCTCATCTAAGATGGATTGAACCGCTGTTTCTGCTTTTTTGAAATCAACCACTGTATCGTGAAGATCTAGCTTTCTTTTGACCTCACGCATTTCCTTTGAGATCGTTCTATAGTCCGGATGGTATTTGCCGAACCGCTGCACATCCTCATATTGCTCTTTTACTTTTGTAAAATGGGCAATAATTTGTTGGGCTTCTTCGTCTTGCTGGAGACGCTTAAAGCAGTTGCGGTAATGTTCAGCCTCCTCCGACTGAAGAATCATGGCAGCCAATTGATTAGCTTCCTCTTGGAGCTCCACAGATTCGATTGTCGCATACATAAATGTTGCACCTCCAATTCATAGTTTACCACGAAACCTATGGATCAGAAAATGCTTTTACGTGACAAATACGTCCCACGTTTCTCTTTTTTGTTTATAATCTGGATGACGGGAATTCAGCACAACGGTCATTTTATGCTTTCCTTTTGAAAGGTGCTTGACCACAAACGCAGCAGTATACTCATTGCCCGCACGTTTCCCATCTACATACACTGTAAAATATCCCGCCTTCTCATCCTTATTTCCAAGTGAAGGCTCAAGATGGAAATCTCGAAGTGTACTTTCTATATAGACAGCCGTTCCCTGCACTTTGTATTTTAAAAAGCCTTGCTGCTTCATTTCACTTTGGGCTTGCTGCATCACTGGTACATCTGGTTCTTGCTTGACCACTTGCTCTTCTTCATGTTGACTTTGACACCCAGTGACAAGAAAAAGCAATGCGCATATTGACAGCATCCATTTCATCATCTGATTCTCCTTTCGTCTACTTTCATAGGATGCTCATGAATTAGACATCTTAATCAACTCAAAAAAGCCTCACCCGGCTCCATTTTGATTGCGCATTGCTTGGAACATTTGAATCATCATTTCAGCCATTTGGACACTATTGCTCAACTGACTCACACGATGAGGAATGGTTTTTTCGTAAAAGTTCATTTTATCTAATTCAAAGGAAGATAGTTTTTCAGGATGTCGAGTCAGCTGTCTGTACCAGAGAGGACGTTGTCTAATGAATTTGATTCGATCCTCTTCGGCCATGACAAACTCCTGTACTTCTTTCCGCACCAAAAGCATCCCCTTTCAATTAATCTTTCCTGAAGGAGAATGGGTGCTGACTGCCTCCAGATGAACCTTTTTTTGAGCCATTTGATGAAAATTGGCCGAGTAAGCTTTGTAAAGAGGAAATAGACTGGCTCATTTTGTTAATCTGTTCATTCATTTGATCAGCGTCCATTTTTTTCACAGCAGAAACCATTTTAGACATAAAATCTGCTTTTCCCTGTTCACTTGGCTTAGAGGCTTTTTCGTCTTTTGCTTCTTGAGATTGCGTTTGCCGGTAAGGAGACCACATCTCATCTTCCTCACCAAACATTACCCAATTCTCGTATAAACTTTGCCAGCTTTTTTCTTGCGTTTGCACTTCTTGAATTAACTTCGGATGGCGTCTGACGAATTGTTTAAATTCATCAATGGATGTTTGCTTTTGCTTGTTTGTCATATCCTCACCCCCCATACAAATGCCTACTATACTATATACACCAGCATCTGTTTTGGTGAGCCTCTTTTTTCATAAAAAAACAGCTGCGGTTGTGCAGCTGCTTTGTTTAAGATGTTTTCTTGATGAAGTTTTGAGTATAGTATTTTTCTTTCACACCTACGCCAAGGTGTGTGTAATCTCCGTTTAATAACGCCTTCCGGTGACCTTCGCTATTGAGCCAGCCTTCTACAGCTGCTGGTCCATCCACATAGTTATATGCAATGTTTTCACCTGCGAGCTGAAATGCCACCTCTCCTCTTTCTAATCGGTCTTTCAGCGTACCGTATTTTTTAGACTCATGGGAGAAATAATGATTTTCTTTCATGTCCTCACTATGCATGAATGCGACTTCGGAGGTTTCATCGTCCCACTTTAAGGTCGGCAGGTTGTACTTATGGCGAATAATATTGGTCATATCAAAAATTTGTTTTTGGCTGGAAGTCTCAATATCTTTCCATTTTTCGCCTGATATCGCTTCAGGTTCTATCAATTGACCTCGATAGACAACCTCATACGGCTTTTGTTTCACAAATGTATCTGCGTTAAAGGCCCTGATACTCGAAAGGGTGCTTTCAAACTTATCCATGTAAAGCTGGACATAGACATCATCTCCCACTTTCACGGTTGGCCGCGTATTCATATCATCTTCTGAGAATTCAAAGCGGTATGAATTTTGTTCATCCTCTACATGAATGTAAGGCGCAATTTGTGTTTTTTTAAACACTTCACTTGTGGCTTGACCGATTTTAAATGGTTCAACATTTAGCCCGTCTCCTGTTGCAAACAAAGTCACCACTTTACTATCCTTTACCCCTACTTGAATATAGTGCTTCTTCGATTGGTTGTATATCCACCAGTCATAATCATATGCGGAAGGATCAATGCGATCTGGTTCTCCCAGCTGTTTAAGCACTTCGTTTGAAGATTTCCCCATAAAGGACATGAGCCCCTTTTTTGGGATGTTGATCGGCTTATCGCTAGATGTTTCTTCATTAGACACCTTCGGTTCATTGCTGCTTTCTTTTTCCGGTGAAGATCCATATTGAATAAACAGAACGTACGTTCCAGATATAATCAGGAGGATGAAGAGTGTTTTGAGCACAGTTTTCAAATAAACACCTCCGTTAAATTGGCAAGGTACAAAAAGTACCTTCTACTGTCATTTAAACAAAACTTGCTCCATATTACAACGACAATACAGCCTATTTAACACGAATTTAAAATATGCCCCTGTTAATGAAGAAATCCTTGCCCGTGATCTTGATCTTGTTGAGAGATTTCAGTAAGTGCATCTCCCGCACGATCATTTGACAAATCTTCAACTGATAAATCTCCAAGAGCTACAATGCCCGTTAATGCTCCACTTTTAACGACGGGAATGCGGCGGAGCTGATGCTCTGACATTAACCGGACAATTTCTTCAAGCGTTGCATCTTCTTCGGCTGTCAGTACTTCCTTCGTCATGAGTGCGCCAACTTCCTGCGAGTTTGGCTTTTTCTCAGCAATCCCTCTGAGTACAAGGTCCCGGTCTGTCACAATTCCAACGAGCTGATCTCCGTCAACCACTGGAATGGCACCGATGTCAGCATCTTTCATTTTTACTGCCGCTTCATAAGCATTGTCGTCCTTTTGGCACGTCACTACTTTTTTTGTCATAATATCTTTGATTTTTTTCGTTTTCACGTTGATTCCTCCATCTATTATTTTCTTTATTACTGTAACCAGCTTATAAAAGAACATACCTTTCACAGTTGAAAGTTTAACGCTTTCATACTATGATTGTCAGTAAAGGGAATTTTTATAAGGAGGGGTTTTGGGTGAAGTTTGAAGGTACGGGGATTGAAAAGGTATCAGTTGACTTAAATAAATTGGATTTCATCATGGAAAGTGAAGGATTTGTACGAGCCGATCAATGGGATTATGAGCGAGTGACGTACGACAGGAAGTATAGCATGGTTGAAGGGACATTTTATTTACGGATCTATGGCTACGCTACTGAAGGAGATGTCGGTTCCAAAAAGGCACACATTCAGCTTCTGACACCTTTACTTGGAAAACATTATTATCCGCATGGTGTCGAATACGGCGAAGGTGAAGATTTCCCTAAATCTCTTATCCAATCAAGCAAACAAACGCTTAACCGACTGAAAGAAAAACTAGAATCAATGACTGCTGAAGCATAAAACAAAACACAGCCCATACGGCTGTGTTTTAGCGTGTAGACAAACCCTCATATTCGGTGTCACTCCTGCGTGCCGGTGCTCACGAATGTCAAATTCGCTCCGGTACTCGTCCCTCCTAGACTTCAAGGGTTTTCATATCACGCTGAAAAGAAGACAAATCTAAAGCACAGCCTTGATGGCTGTGCTTTAGATTTATTCATATTTCGGAATGAGCGCATCTGGTACGGCATCTTTCGCTCTTTCTTTTCTTGCCCAATCAAAGAACACAACAGCAAGAATCGATCCGTAAACAATCTCCTGAATAATTTTCATCAAAATAGCGCCTAGCTGCTGATCCTCTAGCAGCGGCAAGGTGTGAAACATATCAGGGCCAGTTAGCGCAAGACCTGCGAGCATATCGCTTGGCACACATAGATGCAGAGCTTGTATCCACGCGCCTGCATCTGAATAGGTCGCATAGATCGGTGCATCACTAAACATGATGAGTGCGCAGGCAGGTGTCATCAATATACCGTCTGCCATGATGTAACCAAGCTTTAAGATGCCTGTGATCTGCGGCTGACTTTGGACTTTATGGACAAGCGGCCACCACATGAAAAAGGCAGCGATAAAAATGACAACCGTCATCAACGCATGATAAAACGGATCTGTTTTCACAAAATCAAACACAAGCGGGATGTGATAAAGCGAAAACAACCCGTTAAACCCAAGCAGAGCAATCAAAGGCTTGGAAAACAAACGGAAAATAGCCTGAATGCCTGGTGTTTGAATGATTCGCTCCCAAATGGCCACAGGTAAACCTGTGATAAGGAGTGGCGGGATGACTAAATAGAGTACCGCCATTTGCGCCATATGTGCACTGAACATAATATGCCCCATTAAATCAATTGGGCTGCCTTTCACGGCATATAACAGAATAAGCCCAGTCAGAAATAGCGTTTTCTCTTTCACCGTCGCACGGTGCTTTCCCTTTGTAACGAGAAGTAGATAAAAAGCAGCTGCTAATACAATACATGTCAAATAATAGGGACTCCATAATGCCCGAAATCCGAATATCTCTAAGTTCTCCATTGCTGCGCCTCCTTCAAGGGCAAAGCGGGCTTACCACCAAATAATGGTCAAAAAGGCTAAAACGGTAATAAACGCGACAAACACACCTGAGTAAAGAAACAACGCGGGTGTTTCATGCCCTTTTTGGTTCATGTGCATAAAATAATAAAGCTGAAAAGCCACCTGAATGCCTGCAAGCAGTAAAATAAATGGGACTGCGAACCAATTCCCGACATCTTCAGAGGCGATCGTTAAAAATGCAACAAATGTTAATCCAATCATCAAGCCGAAAGAAATGAGCTGATGCTTCATTTCTTCGGCATTTTTCTTTTTACGGTATACAAGATCGACTTTGGACTGATTTGTGTTTTTATTTCCCATTCTTATCCCACCATTCCCATTAAATATACAACGGTAAAGATGAAGACCCACACAACATCAATGAAGTGCCAATAAAGACTTGCCACATAATATTTTGGTGCATTATATAAATCCAGTCCGCGTCTACTATTTCGAATCATAAGAGCGGTAATCCAGCAAAGTCCAAATGCAACGTGAGCTCCGTGGGTTCCTACAAGTGTATAAAAGGAAGAGCCAAGAGCAGAGCTGGTAATCGTAAATTCATATTCATGCACATAGTGATAAAACTCATAAATTTCAACCCCTAAAAATCCAGCACCTAATAAAACAGTCACTCCGAGCCATAGCTGCATTTTTTTAAAGTTAAAGTTTTTCATATGATACATTGCATACACACTCGTTAAACTGCTCGTTAACAGGAGCATTGTGGCAACAAAGACAATTGTGATGTCAAACATATCAGTTGTTTTTGCTCCACCTGCATTTGAGTTTTTCAGCGCCAAGTAAGTGGCAAACAAAGATGCAAACAGAACAGTTTCTCCCCCAAGAAACAACCAGAACCCGACGAACTTATTCTTTCCTTCTAATGTGGCTTTCTCAGGCGAAGCCGGAAAGGTTTCCGCTGTCATTTTTTGTGGTTCCATTATGCTTTCACCCCTTTATCATCGTCATCGGTCAAATCTTCTTTGTGAATATGATATCCATGATCATCTTTAAGAGACCTGACCAGCATGGTCGCAAACGTAATGCCAAGACCAATGAAAATCACCGGAAGACCCCAGCTGTGCTCTTGACGATACATGAATCCAAACGCTGACACAAATAGACCGAATGAGATAATGACAGGTAAGATGGAATTATTCGGCATGTGAATATCATCGAGCGGTTCAGATGCTGTCATTCCTTTTTTACCATCCATTTTTTCAATCCATAATGGATCAAGTCCTCTTACAAGTGGAAGCTGTTTAAAGTTATATTCTGGCGGAGGTGAAGACACTGCCCATTCAAGCGTTCTTCCATCTCCCCAAGGATCGCCCGATACACGCTCCCCTTTTGCTGTTGTCCAGATGACGTTAATCAACATGATGACAACTGCTACAAACATAAAGAAAGCACCTATTGTACTAATCAAGTTTCCAAGCTCAAGGCCCTGACCTGGCAGGAACGTAAAGACACGGCGCGGCATGCCCCATAACCCCAAGAAATGCTGGATAAAGAAGGTTAAATGGAAACCGATGAAAAAGAGCACAAAGCTAATTTTCCCAAGCTTCTCATTAAGTATTTTTCCAAACATTTTAGGCCACCAGTAATGCACACCTGCTAAAATTCCGAATACCACACCACCGATAATCACGTAGTGGAAATGCGCCACAACAAAGTACGTATCATGGAATTGATAATCAGCTGCAGCGGCTGCAAGCATGACCCCGGTTACCCCGCCAAGTAAGAATGACGGAATGAATGCAACAGAATACAGCATCGGT
Source organism: Bacillus zhangzhouensis (assembly GCF_000715205.1). Classification (GTDB taxonomy): domain Bacteria; phylum Bacillota; class Bacilli; order Bacillales; family Bacillaceae; genus Bacillus; species Bacillus zhangzhouensis. The sequence goes on from NZ_JOTP01000002.1 coordinate 247,811, forward strand.
GTCGTAAACTTCACGTTACCGCCCCATATGGTGAGCAGCCAGTTAAATACTTTAATCCCTGTTGGCACCGCAATCGCCATAGTAGCTACGGCAAAGATCGCATTTGCAATAGGTCCTAGCCCTGTTGTGAACATGTGATGCGCCCACACCATGAATCCTAGGAAACCAATCAATACAGTGGCGAACACCATGGACGAGTAGCCGAACAATCTTTTTCTTGCAAACACTGGAATGATCTCAGAGAAAATTCCGAATGCTGGCAGGATCAAGATATATACTTCCGGGTGTCCGAAAATCCAGAACAAATGCTCCCAGATGATCGTATTCCCTCCAAGCTCTGGATTGAAAAAGCTCGTATCAAACATTCTATCAAGCATCAGCATCGCAAGCCCTGCTGTGAGCGGCGGGAATGCGAATAAAATGAGTGCAGATGCGACAAATGTCGTCCAAGTGAAGAGCGGCATTCTCATGTACGTCATACCAGGCGCTCTCATATTAATGATCGTCACAAGAAAGTTGATACCGGCAATCAGCGTACCAATTCCCGCTATCTGCAAACCTAAAATATAGAAATCCATGCCATGCCCTTCTGAATTCAGCGTGAGCGAAGCGTATGCAGTCCAGCCCGCATCAGGTGATCCGCCTAAGAACCAGCCAAGGTTTAAGAAAATTCCTCCGAAAAAGAATAGCCAAAAACCAAGTGAATTCACAAACGGAAATGCTACGTCACGTGCACCAATTTGAATTGGTACAACCGCATTCATTAATGCAAATAAAAGTGGCATTGCTGCAAGGAAAATCATTGTCGTTCCATGCATCGTCATGATTTCATTGTAAACCCCTGCACCCACAAAATCATTTTCAGGGATGGCTAGCTGAATACGGATAAACATCGCTTCTAGGCCGCCAACCAAAAAGAAAAATCCCCCTGCCACTAAATATAGTACGGCAATTTTTTTGTGGTCAACCGTCGTCAAGTAATCCCATAAGACAGCGCCAAACCCCCGCTTTTTAGCTATTGTACTCACCATGAAATCCCCCTCTTATCTCCCATTTGCCCCTTTTCATATAGATGTCTATCTTAACGATCTTTTAAACAGACTGTGTCTGACAGATGACTACTTCTCGGTTGTAGAGACATATTCGGGAGCTCTTAACAAAAACTTCAATAAGATCACATACCCATTTGAACATAGGCTCTAAAAATTACTCTATTTTAAGACCTTTTAAATACTCGTAGAGTGCATCTGCTTCTGAGTCATTTAATTTAGGATACGTCCCTGTCATCTTATTACCTGGTTTAAAGCTCTCTGGATCTTTCAGCCATGCTTTCACATTTTCTTTGTTCATGTCTTTAATTCCAGCTACTTTCGTTCGCTCTCCGAACGTCGCAAGGTTTGGAGCAGTCCTTGCCGCTTCAGGCCGTTCGTCCCCAGGCTCTACTGCGTGACAGCTCAAACAGTTTTTCTCTTTAAATAGTTTTTCACCCTCTAGGGCTAGGTCTGACGTGGATGTGGGCTTCTTGTAATCTGCCATTTTTTTGGTCCACCCTAAAAACTCATCTTGAGAAAGCGTTTTAACTTTAAAGTCCATTAAAGCATGTGATGGACCACAAAGCTCCGCACATTTCCCGTAGAAATATTCTCCAGCATCTTTCGTTCGTTTCGAATCAAATTGCAAATAAAATTTGTTCTCATTGTCTGTATTTGTATCGATTTTACCGCCAGCTGATGGAACCCAGAAAGAGTGTTTAACATCGGATGCTTTCAGCTTAAAGTACACCTTTTGATCTGTCGGTACAATTAATTCCTGACTTGTGACAATCCCATAATCAGGGTATTCAAATTCCCACCAATATAAGCTGGCTCTTACATTTACAACAAGTGTCTTTTCAGGATCTCGTTTTTTCTTATCCATAGCGCTTGTATCCCCTAGCTCAAGCGTATATGCCACAACAGGTACAACGAGAATAATGAGTAGAAGAATTGGAATCGCTGTCCACGTAATTTCTAGGTTACGGTTCCCTTCCACCTGTTTTGGAATCGTATCTTCTCCCACTTTAGAACGTTTAAATTTAATGATGACGTAAAAGAAAATGATCGATACAACAATGACGACAAGAACCATAATAAGTGTACTCAGTACCGTCAGGAAAAACTGTTTATCTGCTACTTCCCCGACTGGCTTGAGTGTTGATAAGTATGGTTCACCGCAGCCCGCCAAAACGAGCGTCAGTAAGAGAAACAGTGAATAAACACGCCATTTTCTTATCATAATTTGTCCCAACCCCTTTTGCTTGATCTCCTTTGCCTTTCGCTTTTTACCTCTTATTTATAAAATCACCTTTCACTCATCAATAACCCCCGCCCCTTATAAAAGCACTTACATTTCCTCTTTTCATAAAAAAATGATGTTTTTACTCAAAATACCATCTATGTATAAACAGAAAGCCGCCTAAATAGAACTGAATATCAGGCGGCTTTCATAGTTGTAAGAAAATGTTGTGTTATAAGATATAGCCATTGTTTTGATGTGATCAAAGTGTATTTCACTCTAGAATAGTGTAATAATAATCATCGCAACGAAAAAGATGGTTAAGTAGTTTAATGAATAAACGAACATCAGTGTAGACCACTTCATAACGTCTTTCATTTTAAAGCCCATAAGGCCAATGACGAGCCAACCAATGTTTAGCAATGTACCAAGTGCAACAATCGGCCATCCTAATCCACCTAAGAAAAACGGAAGTGGAAGAAGACATGCTGTCCAAATAATAATTTGGCGTTTTGTGACTTCAAAGCCGTAGACAACTGGCAGCATCGGAATGCCTGCCTTGCGGTAATCTTCCGTTTTCTTAATCGCAAGTGACAGGAAGTGTGGGATTTGCCAAATGAACATAATCATAAACAAAACCCAAGCCGTTGTGTCAATTGTACCTGTGACAGCTGTCCAGCCGATTAATGGCGGAACCGCCCCAGATACACTTCCGATGACAGTATTGATGGTGTAATGGCGTTTAGACCACATGGTGTAAAGAACCGCATAAGTAAAGACTCCAATAAATCCAATCACTGCTGATGTAATGGTTGTCATCAGAAGCATAATGAGTCCAAGTACAACAAGCAAAATGCCAAATGCATACGCTTGCCCCGGCTGAATTTTACCTGTAACCGTCGGTCTTGTTTTTGTTCTTTCCATTAATATATCAATATCACGGTCAAACGCATTATTAATAGCGCATGAACCGGCAATAATGAGAGAAGAACCAATCATTGTTAACAGCACAATATCAAGATTCCCAAGAAAACTCATATCTGTAAAATAAAAAGCAAGCCACATTCCAGTAAATGTTGTAATGAAGTTGGAATTGACGATGCCCATTTTAATAAGAGCAAGAAAATCTTTCCAAGCTGTTGTTTCTTCTATTTGTCCATGAATAGCTGCTTCCGCGGCTGTTTTGGAATTTGCCAATGTGTATAACCTCCCTTGCCCAAACCTTGAAACTAACAAATGAAACGTAAAATCGTTACAACTCTATCATACAAGATAAAGAGCTGTAAAAAAACATCCTATTAAATAATAAACGACAAACTTGAAGTTATTTGTGAACTTTTCGTGAATTTATATAGGATATATATGTGTGTTTCAGAAGGCGGTGCAAAATGAAATATTCTCTCCTCTATTTCTATCAGACTGTCAAAGAAAGATCAAGCACTCTAAATCTGTAAACTTTGTGAACTAACATATCATTTTTTTGTGAACTTTGGTGATTATGAATTGCAACAGAACACGCATTTGGCTTAAACTTGAGAGCATGTGAGGTTTTCATTTGTATCAGAAGTTTTTTAGAGAAGGTGAAATAATTTGATGAAATTTGCTTTAAGGCTATTGAGCGTTGTCACAACGTTTGTGATGCTGATCGTTCTGATTGGTGGTGCGCTTGTTACAAAAACCGGCTCGGGTCTTGGCTGCGGTAGACAGTGGCCCCTTTGCCACGGTCGTTTCTTTCCTGAAATGAATCCTGCTTCCATCATTGAATGGAGTCACCGCATGTCAACAGGGGTTTCCACTATTCTTGTACTAGCACTGGCGATCTTATGCTGGAAAAAAATTAGTCCAGTATTCCGTGAAACCAAATTCTTGGTCATCATGTCCATTATATTCTTACTGCTCCAAGCGCTGTTAGGGGCACTCGCCGTTGTGTTTGGTTCTAACGCACTTGTGATGGCACTGCACTTCGGTATTTCACTGATTTCTTTTGCTTCAATCTTACTGCTTGCCCTTCTTGTGTTTGAGGCAACTAGATCTGAAACAAAGCTTGTGAAGCCCCTTCATATCGGAAAAAGAATGCAGTTCCATATTTATGGCTTGATCACATATACTTATATCGTGGTGTATACGGGTGCTTATGTAAGACATACAAAATCGAGCCTTGCTTGCTCTGTCTTTCCATTTTGTTCAAAAGACGGCGCACTTCCGACTTATTTTAATCAGTGGGTTCAAATGTCTCACCGAGCAGCAGCACTTCTTTTATTCGTATGGATATTTATCGCCATGATCCATGCCATTAAACATTATAAAGATCAGAAGCAGTTGTATTATGGATGGATCATTTCAGCCATTCTGATTACACTTCAAGCAATTTCAGGTGTGATGTCTGTTTATTCTCACCTTGCACTTGGTTATGCGCTTGCTCATTCATTCTTTATTTCTTGTTTGTTTGGGGTACTATGCTACTTCTGCTTACTCATTGCCCGGTATAAATATGAAAGTAAAGAGCCATTTAGATAAAAGTTTTTATCCCCCTTCCATGTGGAAAGGGGATTTCTTTTATTGTTGTTTTGCTTCTTCAAATAGCGAAATGGCTTGTTTGCGTCTTTCTTGATGATCGACTGTTGGCAGTGGATAGGCATCACCTAGCACACATCCAGATTTTATTTGTTCATCTATCGGCATTTTACTTGGTTCATGAATCCATTTTTCATCGACATGTTTTAGTTCAGGTACATATCTTCTGATAAATTGCCCAGTTGGATCAAATCGCTTCGATTGGGTCGTTGGATTAAATATACGAAAGTAAGGAACAGCATCCGTTCCGACAGAGGCTGCCCACTGAAATCCCCCGATATTTGAAGACTCATCATAGTCCACGAGTTTTTTCGCAAAATACGCTTCGCCTTTTCTCCAATCAATCAAATAATCCTTTGTTAAAAATGAAGCAGTCACCATTCGCAAGCGGTTATGCATCCAGCCTTCTTCATTTAATTGCCTCATCCCTGCATCAACGAGCGGAAAGCCTGTTTCACCTTTACACCAAGCTTCAAAAAGAGTCTCATCTCCATTCCATTTCACCCCTTGAAATGAAGAATTGATTTCTTTTTCTTTCATCTCTGGATAGTGCGCAAAAATCATATGATAAAAATCACGCCACGCCAGCTCTTTCACAAAGGGTTCCCAGCCCTCGTCTTCATAAAGTGCTCCCTCATTTACAGCATGAAAGATCGTCCGAATAGAAATGGTGCCTGTTTTTAAAAATCGCGACAGCTTACTCGTTCCAAAAACAGACGGAATATCCCGTTTCTCATGATAATGTGTCAGCCTTTTTTGGATAAAGGTGTTTAGCGTGTTCATCGCTTTGTCTGAACCAATTTGATCAAATTTCCTTGAACATCCCTTGATGATGCTTTTTAGTTTGTCCTCCCCTTTTTGAGAAAGTGACTCATCACAAATCGAATGCTCGCTACTGAAAAAAGATTTGTCAACTTTTATCACACGTTGCTTCTCTTGCTTTCGCCATGATTGATAGTATGGAGTGAACACTTGATAATGAGACCCATCCGCTTTTAAAATATCTCTCGCCCCATGAAGGTGTGTATCTTGCCACTTTGATACATGAATGCCCTTTCCTTCTAAAAAATCGCTTACTCGATGATCACGTGTTTGACCAATTCCAACTTGGTCTTCATTAAAAAAGACGGCTTTGATGTCATAAACATCGATGACCTGCTGAAAGGCGGACAAGACATCGTCATGGAAAAGGTGAACATACACTTGAGATTCTCTCGCTTCCTTGACAAAATGAGCCAAGCTTTGAAAGAAGTGTTCGTGGTTTAAATCAAGCTCCATTTCTGTAAAAAAAGGATCTACATGATAAAAAGCAAATAGTTTGTACTCGTGTTTTTTTGCATATGTGATCGCTTTTGATAAGGCGATATGATCATCCAATCGCATATCTCGGCGAAACCAAATCACGACGATTTCCAACTTTCTTCACCTCATTCTATAGTGTAATCACTCTTTCAGGCCGCTGCACATTTTAATGCGCTCAAAAAAAGACACATCGCTATGGATGTGTCTCACTCATTATTCAGGCTTTAATACAATCAGCAGATCACCGGTTTGAATTGGTTCTCCATTCGTCACATGAATTTCATCTATAACCGCAGAGAATGGTGCTTGAACGGTCGTTTCCATTTTCATGGCTTCATTGATCATCAGGTGCTCACCTTGCGAGATTTTCTGCCCTTTTTCAACAAGCACTTTGATTACGGTGCCTGGCATCGATGCGGCAATGTGATTTGGATTCGAGCGATCCGCCTTCATTTTTTCTTGAACGGAGGATTTGATGCTTTCATCCTTAATCACCACTTCACGCGGCTGACCATTTAGCTCAAAGTAAATGACTCTTGTGGCATTTGGATTCGGTTCTCCAATTGACACGAGTTTGACAATGAGGGTTTTTCCTTTTTCAATTTCCACCTCAATCTCTTCACCTAGTCTCATCCCATAGAAGAACGTTGGTGTGTCAAGAACAGAGATATCACCATAGCTTTCTGCTGTTTGAACGAATTCAGAAAAGACTTTCGGATATAAGGCATATGCAATCGCATCTTGTTCTGTCAACGACAGGTCATGTGATTCTTTGAATTGCTTTTTAATTTCTTCAAAGTCCACTGGCTTCAGCTTCTCACCTGGTCTGACAGTCAGCGGCTCTTCCCCTTTTAAAATCAGCTTTTGCAGTTTTTCTGGGAATCCGCCATGCGGCTGACCTAAATAGCCTTTAAATAATTCAACAACAGAATCCGGGAAGTCCAGTGTTGCGCCTTTTTCATAGACATCCTCTTCTGTTAGATCATTTTGCACCATATAAAGTGCCATATCTCCGACCACTTTAGAGGATGGTGTTACCTTCACAATATCACCAAACATGTCATTTACACGTCTGTACATTTCCTTTACTTCATTCCAGCGCTCGCCAAGGCCTACACCTTTCGCCTGCTGCTGCAAGTTACTATACTGACCGCCAGGCATTTCATGCTCATAAATTTCTGTATGCGGCGAATTCATGCCACTTTCGAACTCATGATAGTATTTTCTGACGGAATCCCAGTATTGAGAAAGACGTTCTACAGCTTTGACGTTCATTTCTGGCTTTCTTTCATGTCCATCTAAAGCATAGTATAACGAGCTCGCACTTGGCTGCGATGTGAGCCCCGCCATAGAGCTAACGGCAACATCAACAATATCAACACCTGCATCGATCGCTCTTGCATAGGTGAACAGTCCGTTTCCACTCGTATCATGTGTATGAAGATGGATTGGGATGGTCAGTTCATCTTTTAAAGCAGATACAAGCTCGTAAGCTGCCTGCGGTTTTAATAATCCCGCCATATCTTTAATGCCTAAAATATGAGCACCTGCCGATTCAAGTTCCTTCGCAAGAGAGACATAGTATTTAAGGTCATATTTCGGACGAGATGGATCAAGAATATCCCCCGTATAACAAATGGCTGCCTCAGCCACTTTGCCTGATTCACGAACAGAATCTATGGCAAGCGTCATGCCTTTGACCCAGTTTAAGCTATCAAAAATGCGGAACACATCAATGCCTGCCTCAGCCGATTCCTTTACAAATGCTTTAATGACATTATCTGCATAGTTTGTATATCCGACAGCGTTTGATGATCTTAAAAGCATTTGAAACAAGGTGTTCGGAACTTCTTGACGAAGCTCTTTCAGTCTTTCCCAAGGATCTTCTTTTAAGAAACGATACGCAACATCAAATGTAGCGCCGCCCCACATTTCCATACTGAATAGCTCTGGCCATAACCCTGCTGTTGGCTGGGCAATTTTCTTCAAGTCATGTGTTCTAAAGCGTGTTGCAAGCAGAGACTGATGGGCATCTCTAAAGGTTGTATCTGTTAAAAGAACGTTACTTTGTTCTTTTACCCAATTGGCGAGCCCCTCAGGTCCATGCGTATCTAACAATTGTTTTGTCCCAGACGGAACCTCTTCATGGACTGGAAGCTTCGGTACATTTGGTCTATCAAATTGAGGCTTCTTTTTCTCCGCAATACCAGGGAACCCATTAATGGTCACGTTACCAATATAAGTCAACATTTTCGTTCCACGGTCTTTTTGTTTTGGGAAATTAAATAGCTCTGGCGATGAATCGATAAACGACGTATCGTATTCCCCTTTTAGAAACTTCTCATGCTTTGCCACGTTTTCAAGAAATGGGATATTCGTTTTAATGCCGCGAATCCTGAATTCTTGTAAATTACGGACCATTTTAGCAGCAGCCTGATCAAATGTGAGCGCCCATGTGGACAGCTTGACCAATAATGAATCGTAATAAGATGTAATGACTGCACCTTGGAAGCTGTTCCCAGCATCTAAACGTACACCAAATCCCCCACCTGAACGGTAGGCCATAATTTTTCCAGTGTCCGGCATAAAGTTATTCAAAGGATCCTCTGTCGTGACCCTTGATTGAATGGCAAATCCATGTGTGAAGATATCTTCTTGCTTTGGTATTCCGACTTCATCGCTATGGAGATCATGACCCTTTGCGACAAGAATTTGGGTTTGTACGATATCGACACCTGTGATCATTTCTGTGATCGTATGTTCCACCTGTACCCTAGGATTGACTTCAATAAAATAAAACTCACCATTTGCCACTAGGAATTCTACAGTCCCAGCGTTCATATACGACACATTTCGAGCCAGCTTAACAGCCGCTTCGCAGATGTCTTCACGTAATTGATCTGTAAGAGATACACTTGGTGCAACTTCAATGACTTTTTGATGACGCCTTTGGACAGAGCAGTCACGCTCATATAAATGAATGATATTGCCGTGATTGTCACCAATCACCTGCACTTCAATATGTTTCGGATTTTCAATCAGTTTCTCAACGTATACTTCGTCATTTCCAAAAGCAGCTTTTGCCTCTGACTTTGCACGGTCATAGCCTTCATTCAGCTCCTCTTTTGACCTGACAATCCGCATACCTCGGCCGCCGCCGCCAAGTGAAGCTTTAATAATAAACGGGTAACCGTATTCTTCACCGAATTTTTCGACTTCTTTGACCGAATCAACTGGCCCGTCACTTCCTGGAATGACTGGAATTCCAGCTTTTTTCGCTTCATCTCTCGCCTTTACTTTATCTCCAAACATATCTAAATGCTGAGAAGTTGGACCGATGAATTGAATGCCTTCCTCTTCGCATCGTCTTGCAAAATGAATGTTTTCGGATAAAAATCCGTACCCTGGATGAATCGCATCCACGTCATTTCGTTTTGCAATTTCGATGATCCCCTCGATATCAAGGTAGGCATCAATCGGTTTTTTCCCTTCTCCAACTAGATATGCTTCATCTGCTTTATAGCGATGATAAGAGCCCGAGTCTTCTTTGGAGTAAATGGCCACTGTACGTAAATTAAGCTCTGTACAGGCCCTGAAGACTCTGATAGCAATTTCCCCTCTGTTTGCAACTAGAACCTTTTGAATTGTTCTCTGTGACATTCTCACTCCTCCATATCCCTTAAAATTTTATATGTACTCTATAATAAAGGAAGAAATGAAAACTGTACACTTTTGTTTTCTAAAGATTCAAAGTTTTCTGCAATCCATTTTTTTGAAGTGATGGTTTGCTGATTGATTTTTTCTTTTTATAACGCTCTTTATATTCAGTGAACATGCTGATATTCAGCAGTATTCCCATACATCCACTTAATAAAATGATGGACGATCCCCCGTAGCTGATAAAAGGAAGTGTCACCCCAGTGATTGGAATAAGACCTGAAACACCACCCAAATTGATACATGTTTGGATCGCAATCATCGAAGAAATTCCTATTGCAAGCAAACTTCCAAACGGATCCTCACACTTTCTCGCAATATAAAAACCTTTTACGACGATGAAGCCAAGTAGAGCTAGAACAAAAAATACACCGAAAAAGCCAAGCTCTTCCGAGATGATCGCCATGATAAAATCTGTATGTGGCTCTGGAAGATACCCATACTTTTGGACACTCTCTCCAAGTCCAAGTCCAAAAAAGCCACCTGATCCAATCGCATAATATGAATTAATCAATTGATGCCCAGTGGCGCCTGCATCTTTAAACGGGTCTTGGAAACTCTCAAAACGTCCGAGACGATTTTGCGTGAAAATTTTATCCCAGAACAGCATAATAAACGGTGTCACGACGACCATCACTGCACTAAATAGCGCTAACAGCTTCGCAAGCGTTTTACCGCTAAAGCCTGAGCATAAAATCATCGCAAGGGCAATCATGCCGATGATAAAGGCTGTCCCATAATCTGGCTGCAAAATAATGAAGCCACATAAGATGGAGACAATCACGATTGGAGGTGTGACCCCTCTTAAAATATGATCAATATAGTGCTGCTTTTTTGCATACACAGCAGCAAGATAGATGATGACGACAATCTTCACAAATTCTGCTGGCTGAAGACTAAAAGGTCCTATTTTGATCCAGCTTCTAGCATTCCCTGCAATGTGACCGCCAAAGTACACATAGATGAGTGAAACAACAGAAAGCAGCAGCATACCGATCTGGAATTTTTTATTTGAAAACAGCTGATATGGAGCCAGAGCTGTAAAGATCAAGATGACCGCCCCAACAATCATAAATAAAAGCTGTTTCTTAAAAAAATTATCTGGCGCGGCATCATATCTGATGACAGATGTAATCATACTTGAGCTATACACCATCACCAAACCGAATGCGCTAATTAATATAATGGCGAACAATAATGAGTAGTCATACGATTTTAGCATTCTCTTTAACATATAATCCTCTTCCTAACGTCTGTTTCTTCTGCTCGATATCCTCTTAGCTGTTCTTATTCTACTACATTTTCTCCGTTTGATCCCGTTTTACCTCTTTTATATTGTTCGTCATTCATGAAAGAATCAAGTCCGTTTGTTCTCAAACAATCAAAAGAAAATGGAGGACAAAAAAACTCAAACTTATGTTGTGGAAGTTTGAGTTTTCGATCATTATTTTTTTGTGAACGCATCATGAAGTGCGGAAAGCTCTCTCTCAAGTTTATCGAGTAGTTTCTTGCCTTCATGTTGATCAACTAATCCAAGTCGGACAGCAAAATCAATTTCTCTCGATAATCCGAACATTTGAGTATCTAAAACCTCTTCATAAAGAGGACATTGCGGCATCGTTAAGTTGTCCATTTGCACTTGGATCAATTTTAAAATTTTATCTGCATCCAATTTTAATAAAGACAGTGCTTTTTGCCGATGATCGACTAAAATTTCTGACGCCAAAAGTATCCCTCCGTTCCCCAGGCGAGTACCTAATTCTTCTATTTATCATAAAGCGAAACGCCCAAAATTGCAAGCAGATTTGTACAGTTCGCTCTGTAAAAATAAAAAGAAGGCATGAGTTGTTAAAAGATACTCATTTCATATTTTTCACTCATGAGCTCAAGCAGCTTAATTCCAGCAATACTATTCCCTTTCTCATCCAGCGCAGGCCCGAAAATGCCAATCCCAAAATCATATGGCGCTGCTCCCATGATCCCGCCGGAGACACCGCTTTTGGCGGGAATCCCGATATTAATGGCAAATTCTCCGCTTGCATTGTACATTCCGCAAGTCACCATAAAGGTTTTACAAATTCTAGCGACATCTTTTGAAAGGATTTGCTTCCCCGTCTCTGGATGCCTGCCGTCTAATGAAAAAACACAAGCGATTTTCGCCAAATCCAAGCTGTTCATCATGATGGCACATTGTTTCGTATAAACATCCATGACCTCTTCTACATTCCCTCTAATAATATGATATTGCTTCATGTAATAGCACATGGCGCGGTTAATCATCGATGTCTCAAATTCGGAAGCAGCTGTTTCTTTACAGTATGTAATGCTTGTGTCATTTGCAAGCTCTCTAATAAAAGCGAGCAATCGATTGAGCTGATCTTGCGGGGTCCTGCCTTTTATTAAGCTTGTGACTGCGAGCGCTCCTGCGTTAATCATTGGGTTCAACGGCTTATTCGGGCTTGCTGTTTCAAGTTTAATCATCGAATTAAATGGATCGCCTGTCGGTTCCTGCCCAACAAATTGAAATACTTTTTTTGGCCCTTCTTCTGAGAGCACGAGCGCAAGTGCTAATACTTTTGAAATACTTTGAAGGGTAAACCTTTTATCTACATCCCCTGCCGAGTGACATGTGTTACTCACATGATATACAGCCACAGATAAATCCGTCTGATCCGCTTTACCGAGAGCAGGAATATAGGATGCTACTTTGCCATATTTGGCGACTTTTTTTGCTTCTTCTACAAATCGCTGAAGCTCTTCATTGTCACGACATGCCATGCCCAAAATCCTCCCTATATTTCATGTAAGGTTAGTGTGTACAAAGAGAAGCATGTTTATGAAAGTGACAAAGCGGGCGAAAACTTCTATAATTTATGATGGAAAGGGGTTGTCTTGAACATGAGCATTATTCAAATTAAGGGGAACGTACGGTACAAGATCACCATTGATCCAAGTGTGTGGATTTTTGATGACCGCAAATTTTTAATGGATTCATTTTTTGAGAAAAGCGCAGCAAGTGAAGAGAATCAGCTTGATCAGGAGCTTGACCAAGAGCGGGTCATAAGAGAGGGGCAAACACTCCCACCCACTTTAAAAACAGAGAAGAAATACGAAAAAGAAAGACTCGTCACAGGCAGCTTCGGTATGAAGCTTGGCGACATGCTGAAAAATGCAGAACCGCTTGATGAGGCGGCAGCGTGTGAATTTGTCACAGAAACGGAAACAATTGCTGTGCCGCTTTCTAAAGCAATGGAAAGCATTGCTCATTTCAGTCAAAATGGAAAGCCTATTACAGAAGAAGGACCAATCCACGTTTATTTCGAGGATCAGTCCAACATCACTCAGCCCATTAAAGGTGTAAAAGAGCTAATCATTACATAAGATAGAGGGTCTGGACTATAATAAATCAGCTGCAAGCTGTGCAAGTCCAGATCTTTCTCCTTTGACAAGCTTGACATGTCCAGATATTTGTTGCCCTTTGAAGCGCTCAATGACATACGTAAGCCCATTATTTAAGCTATCTAAATAAGGATGATCAATCTGCTCTGGATCTCCCATCAGCACAATTTTACTTCCCTCTCCAACTCGCGTTAATAATGTTTTCACTTCGTGTTTTGTTAAATTTTGCGCCTCATCAATGATGATAAATTGATCAGGTATACTTCTTCCACGGATGTAAGTTAAAGCCTCCACCTGAATCGAACCAATACCCGCTAAGATCGCATCAAGTTCTCCAGGTTTTTTTGTATTAAATAAAAATTCTAGGTTGTCATAGATCGGCTGCATCCACGGTCTGAGCTTCTCTTCCTTCTCGCCTGGCAAGTAGCCTAAATCCTTACCAACAGGAACAATTGAGCGGGCCACGATGAGCTTTTTAAACATGCCGAGATCCTCTGTTTGCATCAATCCAGCAGCAAGTGCAAGCAATGTTTTGCCTGTCCCCGCTTTTCCGATGAGTGTCACGAGCGGAATGTCGCGGCGTAAAAGTAGCTCTATCGCCATCGTCTGCTGAACATTTTTCGGGCGGATTCCCCAAATATGTTCTTGATCATAAATGAGACGCTTGATGAGCTCTCCTTTTTGATCAAGCATTCCTAAAGCAGAACCCCCTTCATTTCCCTTCATAATGACAAATTGATGAGGGTTTAACGAGGCATTGGTGACATCTTTTACGTGTAACTGATTTTGCTTATAAAATGTATTCAACTGTTCCGTCGGAATATAGAGCTCGTGATAGCCATTATCAATGTCTTCATTTTGCAGCACACGATCACTTAAAAAATCCTCTGCTTGCAGCCCAATGGCATCTGCCTTCACTCGCACTAAGACATCCTTGCTAACCAAAATGACAGGCCGCCCATGAGGCTTTGTTTCTTCCTCTAAGCTCAAATTCTTTGCCACAGCCAAGATCCGATTATCGTTCGTTTTTTCAATGAAAATTTCTTGAAGTTCATGGAAAGAACGGTGATTCAGTTCAATGCGCAGTGTCCCTTTTGACTCTAGCGTAATTTTTTCATGCAGTTTCCCTTTCGATCTCAAAGCGTCGATTAAACGTGAAACGCGCCGAGCATTTTGCCCAACCTCGTCCATGTATCTCTTTTTCGAGTCTACTTCTTCTAACACAACGGCCGGAATGACGACCTCATTGTCTTCAAATGAAAAGATTGAATTCGGATCCTGTAATAACACATTCGTGTCTAATACATAAATTTTACTCAGGTCCTTCGCCTCCTGATCGGGGTTTCATTCATCCTTGTCTTTCCAAAAACGATTGTTAAAATATATGTTTTCATGAATAAAGTTAGAAGGTTAATTCAACAATAAAATAAATCATGCAGTTTGTGAAGGAGGGAATACACATGCGACTATTTGTTACATTATTCATGATTCATACCATCTTTCTGTTGGGCGCTTGCCAGCAGCAGGAAAAGCCAGAGGCTCTGGACAAGCAAGATGGACGCCAGCACTTAGTACGGGTGTCAGACTCAACCAAGAAAAATACCGATCAAGCCCGCCCATCAACAGATGTCGCGCAGCATCTTGTCAATGTGACCGAGCATGTAGCAGATGTAAATGATGCAACGGCTATCGTCATCGGCCGCTATGCTGTTGTTGGCATTGATGTAAAAGATGATTTAGATAGAAGCAAAGTAGAAACCATTAAATATTCAGTCGCAAAAGCGCTGAAAAATGACCCAGAGGGTGCGAATGCTGTTGTGGTCGCTGACCCAGATACAGTCAGCCGTTTAAAAGAAATGGGCAAAGAAATTCAAGCAGGCCGTCCTGTAAGTGGTATTATGGATGAACTAGCTGCCATTGTCGGACGTGTGATGCCAGAGATGCCGCGAAATGAGATCGATCGTAGCGAAACGGACCCGACGAATGACCCGAATGATCAGCTCAAACAAAACGATCAAAAGCAGTTAGAAAAAAATCAAAACGATCAATCAAACCATCATATGAATCAGAAGAAATAATGAGAACGGCTTGTATCTCTTGTGATATAAGCCTTTTTCTACGCTGATTTTAAGTGGTTCAGAAAACATGCTATAATGAATGCAACAAAGTGAGGTGAAAATGATGAGAGTGAAGTGCTCATTATGTGAAAAGCTTGAAACCATTGATGATGATACACTCGTTGCTAAGCGGTTAAGAAATCGACCGATTCATACATATATGTGCGATGACTGCCAAGAAAGAATTAAAGTCAAGACAGAAGCACGCATCAAAACTGGCAGATTCTCTCTTTATCAAGATCCTGCGACGAAAGAGAAAAAGAAGAAAAAAGGAAAAAAAGAACAAAAAACATAAAAAAGACCTGACACATGTTCAGGTCTTTTTTTACGTATTTACTGTTCCTTCTTTTTTCGCACGATGCAGCCGTATTTTATAAATAATTAAAATGGCAGCTGCCACTACTAGGCCTTCCGCTACTGGCAAGAAGATTCCTAAAAATGTGAGAAACGTACAGCCAAAAATCAAAAACAAATAAATCACGAGCGCTTTTAAAATCGGTAGACGTCTAGCAAAGCCGAGCTTAAAAACAATAATCGCTAAAACAAGGATGGTGCCATATAGGAGCCACATCCCTGCTTGCGGATTTTCATCGACACGAAACAGCATCGCGAAAAAGGATAGATTCTCACTTACTTCCTGATCATTCAAAAAGATTCCCTCCCCTTATCTTTCAGGGTTCTATCTTTGTTAATTCTTCATGGAATTAGGATAATCCTGCTAGCTTTTTCTTCTTCGCTGCTTTCTCACGTTCGTTTTTATCTAAAATTTTCTTTCTTAGACGAATGGATTCTGGTGTAACCTCACAGTATTCGTCTTCATTAAGATACTCAAGAGATTCCTCAAGTGACATAATACGTGGTTTTTTCATACTAACCGTTTGATCTTTTGTAGCCGAACGCACGTTCGTTTGTTGTTTCATACGGCTAACGTTGACAACAAGATCGTTCTCACGGTTATGCTCACCAACAATCATTCCTTGATATACTTCAGTACCTGGCTCAACAAAAATCACACCGCGCTCTTCAACACCTTGGATTCCGTAAGAAGTCGCTTTGCCTGTTTCCATTGAAACAAGTACACCTTGACGGCGTCCGCCAACTTGACCAGACTGCATCGGCTGATAGCTGTCAAACGTATGGTTCAGAATACCAAAACCACGAGTTAATGAAAGAAATTCAGTTGTATATCCGATTAAACCACGTGATGGAACTGTAAAGATCAGGCGAACTTGACCGTTACCATTATTGATCATGTCAATCATGTCACCTTTTCTTGCGCCCATTGACTCCATGATAGAGCCAGTGTGCTCTTCTGGTACATCAATTTGAACGCGTTCTACAGGCTCACATCGAACACCATCCACTTCTTTTACAATAACTTCTGGCTTCGATACTTGTAATTCAAACCCTTCACGTCTCATATTCTCAATCAGAATCGATAAGTGAAGCTCTCCGCGTCCAGATACGACCCAAGCATCAGGTGAATCAGTTGGATCCACGCGAAGACTTACGTCTGTTTGAAGCTGCTGCTCTAAACGCTCTTCAATTTTACGTGATGTCACGTATTTTCCTTCACGGCCTGCAAATGGGCTGTTGTTGACAACAAACGTCATTTGAAGTGTCGGCTCATCAATACGAAGGATTGGCAGTGCCTCTTGGTGTTCTACCGGACAAACTGTTTCACCTACGTTGATGTCTTCCATACCAGATACAGCGACAAGATCTCCAGCTTTCGCTTCATTGATTTCCACTCGTTTTAACCCTTGGAAACCAAAAATCTTTGTCACACGGAATTGTTTCACGCTGCCATCGACTTTCATCAGGGCTACTTGCTGTCCTACTTGCATTGTCCCTCTGAATACACGGCCGATTCCAATTCTTCCAACATAATCATTGTAATCAAGTAGCGCCACTTGGAATTGAAGCGGCTCTTCATGGTTATCAATTGGGCTTGGAATATGGTTGACAATTGCTTCAAACAAAGATTCCATGTTTTCATCTTGCTTGCTCGCATCATTACTTGCCGTACCATTGATTGCTGATGCATACACAACTGGGAATTCAAGCTGTTCTTCTGTTGCATCCAATTCAATGAACAAGTCAATAACTTCATCGACTACTTCAGCCGGACGAGCAAAGTCGCGGTCAATTTTATTGACAACAACAATTGGTGTTAAGTTTTGCTCAAGTGCTTTTTTCAGCACAAATCGTGTTTGAGGCATACAGCCTTCATAAGCGTCCACCACGAGAAGTACACCATCTACCATTTTCATGATACGCTCAACCTCACCACCGAAGTCGGCGTGCCCTGGTGTATCTAAAATATTAATGCGTGTATCTTTATAATGGATCGCAGTATTTTTAGCTAAAATCGTAATACCGCGCTCTCGCTCTAAATCATTTGAATCCATGGCTCTCTCAGCGATATTTTCATTCGCACGGAAAGTACCAGCTTGATGGAGCAATTGGTCAACAAGCGTCGTTTTACCATGGTCAACGTGGGCAATAATTGCGATGTTGCGAAGATCTTTTCGAAGTTTCACATTTTCATCTCCTAAAATAATTAGATAACTTTCATATTATATCACAATCCCCTTTAAAATCCGATCGTTTTTCTGTAAACTTATATTAACTCTAAAAAAAGGGATGGAGACAAATGAAACAAATCAAATGGCTTCTATTATTATGTGCATTACTTGCAGTCGTCAGTATGGCGTTTATTGGGGTATCTGTTGCAGAAAAAAGCACACTGGGAACATGCCTTAGTATCGTGTTCGCCATGATTTTCATGGGTACAGGATTTACATTAAAAAGAAAATTAAACGTGCAATCATAAAATTTCTCAAAAGCCTTTTACATTCTACATGTAGAAGGCTTTTTATTTCGAGTAAAAACAAGACCAACCACCTATGAAAACCCGAGTAATCAGACTGAAAATAGCATGTAGACTTGGCAAATATAAGCAATCTGAACCTCTCTATTTTTCGACAAGAACTTTTATAGTTCTCCAAAATCAAACACAAAGTTACAATTTTCCTATTCTTCCACAAACTTTCTCATGGTATGCTGTTCTTGCAACAAAATTTAACAGAAAAGGGAGAGAAAAGAAGCATGAAGAAGTTTTTGAGCAAATCGCTCAGCTCTGTTGTATTTTTCGCTTTAGCTATCATTCTTACTTTCACAACAGTAGCTCCTGGGCAAGCAAACGCTGCAACGTTCAAAGGGATTCCTTTTGAACAGCAACAAATTATTAAAGATTTATTGGAGAAAAACGAGCGTGTCATCAACATTCTCATCAATTCATTTGTTGAGGAAGACAACAGCTACACATTCGATGTGAAAAAAGCGATTGAGCTCGGTTTGACTGAAGAAGAAGCGGCGACTGCTGAGAAATTCTTAGATCGCGCAGCTGTTCTTACAATCGTTTTCAGTGAAAGCATCACTAAAGACGAAAAAGGAAAATTAGTTTTTGATGCAGAAAAAGCGATTGAACTTGGTCTTACTAAAGAAGAAGCAACTAAATTCGAAAAGCTTTTCAAATCAGTGATCAGAATTGCTGATCTTGCTGGTGATGCACTTGTTCTAGACAAAAAAGGAAATGTTGTAATTGATTCAAAAATTGCAAAAGGTCTTGGATTCAGCTCTACTGAATTACTTGTTTTCAACCAATTGCTTAAGAAAATTCCTCAAGAGCAATTAAAAACGTTCTATGATGCAGTTCAACTTGCAAAAGAAAAATTAAACTAAGCTCAAAAACCCCCACCTGGTTCTTCCAGATGGGGGTTTTTATTTCAGCCAATATAGAATGATCATGATGACGTACACTACACTAAACACGATACTCGCTCGACGTAAGAGCTTTCCATCTTTTTTCTTCCTTTTCATCTAAGTATGGCATGGGATCTGGTGTCTTGATCATTGAAGAGAACAAAAAGTCCAAGTACACACCATTGAATCATTTTCATACTGTACTCATTTAAAATCAAATACCTTTCAAAATGGAGCGATAAATCACTAAACAAATCAAACATTGATACACAATCCTTTACATCAAATTAAGGCCTCATCGGTATAGACATTCGCCTTACCAAAAAGTTTCAGGAAAAACAAAAAATCACTTCATTCTCATGAAGTGATTGTGTTTATCTTTTATTTCCGCTTCCTTTTATGTAATCGTGCAAGATCTTTTCACAAATGGATCGATTTCCTGCAACAATGCTATTTTTCTCTAGGAACGTAAGCCGCTCTCCGTGAATATTTGAGTAAACAGCCCCTACTTCATCAAGCAGCACGCAGCCGGCCGCATAATCCCATGGCGCAAGCCTTAACGTGATGTATGCGTCACTTCTTCCACTTGCAATATAAGCGAGTTCAAGCGCAGCTGATCCAATCGTACGAGTCCCTCTCACGTCACGTACGAGACGGGCAAACGGTTTGGCATCAAAATAAGGGCTTTCGATTGCCCATGTCGGGTTAATGCCCACAATGGCTTTTTCAATCGCGACATCTTTTAGTGGCGGGAGCAGGGTATCGTTCATATAGGCTCCTTCTCCTTTGACCGCATGATATAGCTCGTCATGAATGACGTCATAAATAAGACCGATTTTTCCAACGCCATTTTCAAATATCCCAATTGAAATGGCAAAGTTGCGTTTTTGATGGATAAAGTTCATTGTGCCATCAATCGGATCAATGATCCACACAATCCCACCCAGTGAGGTCACCTCTTCCCCTTGTCCCTCTTCTCCTAAAATGTGATGATCTGAAAATGTCGACTGAATCTTTTCAATGAAAAAACGCTCTGTTTCTTTATCGATGTTTGTGACAAGATCATTAGGATTTGATTTTGTTTCAATTGATAGACCTTCCTGCATGGACGCTTTAATACGGCTTCCTGCTTCTTTTACCCAAAGCTTTGCAAGACGGTCAATTTCCACCCAGTTTGTCATCAGACTGTAAACCTCTTTTCTATGTAGTACCTATTTGTATTAGCATACTGATATTATGTACGTAAAAGCAAGAAAAAAGCAGCGTCATACAAAAACGAACCGATGAATTGGTTCGTTTTTACCTCACCTTGTTTTACCCTTGAAGCTGCTCCCATTCTTTTCTTAGGCGCTCAAGCTTTCGTTTGCTGCGTTCAATTTGAATAACATCTTTTTGCTCGATGGCTTCATGAAGCGTAGAAAGCTCATAATCAACCTCTAATCTCCACACAGCGATGCGATTCTTCTTCTCTTGTCTATACCCCTGCTTCACGATTTGCTTCATTGGTCAACGCCCCTTCCAGAGAATGATTCATTCCTTGTCAGTTTTCATTGATAAAAAATACAATCGATAAGAGAATTGGTTCTTGCTTATATCGTATGAAGCGATCGCATAACCGCAACGACATTCTGAAAATTGTGTTTTTACCTATTTGTTATGTACCACAAATTCGATGTTTTTAAACGCTACATTATATCCTCTGTAATCTTTCTCCTTATGGTGCATCTTTTTTTGAGCTTGACCCAAGCTATGATAAAATATGATCAGCGAAAAGATACAGGAGGCATAACATGAGTGAGATGCGTTTTAGAGATGAAGATTTTGAGACATTCACAGTTGACGGTTTAGATGAACGAATGACCGTATTAAAAGAAAGAGTCCGTCCAAAGCTTGAGGCTCTTGGCGAACATTTTGCACCGCTTCTTTCTTCTATTACAGGAGACGAGATGTTTGTACACGTAGCAAAGCATGCGAGAAGATCAGTCAACCCGCCAAATGATACGTGGGTTGCTTTTGCAAACAGTAAGCGCGGGTATAAAAAGCTCCCTCATTTTCAAATTGGGCTTTGGAAAACTCATGTATTTGTATGGTTTGCACTTATTTATGAATCTCCAGTTAAAGGTGAGTATGGGCAATTATTCGAAAAAGAGCTAGACACCATCCAGCAGAAAATACCGCAAGATTTCGTTTGGTCTAAAGATCATATGAAACCAGACGTACTGCGTCACAATGAGCTTGATGCTGAACAGCTGAAAACACTATTTGAACGTGTTCAAACGGTAAAGAAAGCCGAACTCCTTTGCGGCATTCAGCTACCTAGAGAAGAAGTCGTTCAAATGAATAATGAAGAGTTTTTATCGAAAATCGAAAATGCCTTCCGTACGTTGACTTATCTATACCGCTTTACACAGAAAGAATCTGTATAAAAAAACGAGCCTATCATGGCTCGTCAGGCTGTCGAGAAAATCTCGACAGCTTTAGTTTTTTCCTTAAAGTTTCCATTCCCCCGTTTTATAATAGAGAAAAGCATACTAAAGGAAGGTGTTTTTCTCATGTTCCACACTAGAAATTCTTCTCAGCACGAAGCTGAATTTGTATTGCTAGATCAACTGGTCGAAGAGGATCACCTACTTCGTAAAATTGATCAGTACATTGACTTTTCATTTATCGTAGATAAAGTAAAACCGTATTATAGTGAGAATAAAGGTCGTCCTTCTCTAGATCCACTCATTTTGTTCAAAATGATGTTTATCGGATACCTGTATGGTATCCGTTCTGAAAGACAACTTGAAAAAGAAATTTACTATAACATGGCGTATAGATGGTTTTTAGGTTTGAATATCAATGACCCCGTTCCTCATCATTCCACCATTAGTTGGAATCGTCGTACGCGATTTAAAGATACAACGATTTTTCAAGATATTTTTGATGAGATTGTGCTTCAAGCCATCAATCACGATATGGTTGGCGGTCGTGTCCTTTTTACCGATTCAACCCATCTAAAAGCGAATGCCAATAAACATAAATATACGAGAAAAACGATCGAGCAAGATACTCAGAACTATATGAAAGAATTAGATGAAGCCGTCCAAGAAGATCGAGAGGTAAATGGCATTATTCATTTA
>NZ_JOTP01000003.1 GCF_000715205.1 Bacillus zhangzhouensis
CAAGGGTTTTCATATCACGCTGAAAAGAAGACAAAGGGCTAAAATAAAGATCATTTTAGCCCTTTGTCGACAATACATGGAGATCATTTGCGACGTTTGGCAACAGCCCCATAATGACAAATTCAGTCATGCCAATCGAAAATGCACCGAGTGTTAATGCAAAAATAGCGATGGGGAAGTTTTTCATGATGAGATCCCCTTTCTAAACAAATACATAAAAAGGCTTCGGATCTCTCCGAAGCCTTAAGAGTTTATCATACATGGAAATATGACGCCAGTTGCTCGTTTGCTAATCGGTTTCCAACAAAGAAGGAACCAAATTCGCCGTAGCGTGCACTGACTTCATCAAATCGCATTTCATAAACCAGTTTTTTGAATTGAAGAACATCGTCAGAGAAAA
The DNA here is from genome assembly GCF_000715205.1 of Bacillus zhangzhouensis. GTDB lineage: Bacteria > Bacillota > Bacilli > Bacillales > Bacillaceae > Bacillus > Bacillus zhangzhouensis. The sequence goes on from NZ_JOTP01000003.1 coordinate 401, forward strand.
GGGTGACGCCCCACTCATAATCATCAAAACCGACGGACCCTGTAATGATCTGTTTTACTTTACCAGCATAGCTTCGGCCAATTAAACCGTGGCTTCTCATGAGGGATTTACGTTCATCCATAGAGAGCATGTACCAGTTGTCATTGCCAGAACGTCTTTTATCCATTGGATAGAAGCACACGTATTTAGAAGAAGGGAGCTCAGGGTATAGACGCGCACGTACATGTGGGTTTTCGTAAGGATCCCCGCCATCTCCGCCGCCTGCTAAGTAGTTGCTGAGTTCAACAACTGACACGTACGAATAGGCTGGTATCGTAAATTCTGCTAGTCGTGATTTGTTGAATTCAAGCTCGATTTCATTCAGTTCTTCCATTGTCGGACGTAAAATCATGAGCATAATATCTGCTTTTTGGCCGACAATACTATAGATTGTTTGGCTTCCAGCCTTATCGTGCTCAGCTGTTTTCCATTTTTCCATTAGACCTGTGAACTCATGAATAATGGCTTGACGCTCATCGCTTGTCAGCAACTTCCAAGCTGTCCAGTCAATTGTTCTAAAATCATGCAGCGCATACCACCCGTCTAGTGTTTGAGCTGCTTCATTTGTTGTATGTTGTTCGCTCATTTCATTCACTCCTATTTACAGTTTTCCATCTGTTCCAACTATAACATAGTTTGTCTACATGAAGATGTGATCAAAACTTGAACGAAGAAAACAGCATTTATGGAAATTGATTAAATTAGTTTGAAAAATAAGAATTTAAATTGTAAGCGCTATAATATAAGTTGGTAGTTTGAATTTAGGTAGAAGAAGAGTATGCTTAAAAGAGAACGCTTTTTTTGTAAAATCAAGGAGGGTATTGAAGTGGCAGATATTTTTTCAACAGTTCAGGAAAAGGTTGCAGGTAAAGGCGTAAAGATCGTTTTTCCTGAGGGAATGGACGAACGCATTCTAACAGCCGTTCAAAAACTAGCAGATGGCAAAGTATTACAGCCAATTGTTGTAGGCAAGAAGCAAGAAGTTGAAGCAAAAGCAAAAGAATTAGGTCTTACACTTGATGGTGTTCACGTGTATGATCCTCATACATATGAAGGTTTTGAAGAGCTTGTACAAGCTTTCGTAGAAAGACGTAAAGGCAAAGCGACAGAAGAGCAAGCAAGAAAAGCATTACTGGATGAAAACTATTTCGGTACAATGCTTGTATATAAAGGTCTTGCAGACGGACTTGTGAGCGGTGCAGCACACTCAACTGCTGACACAGTACGCCCAGCACTTCAAATCATCAAAACAAAAGAAGGCGTAAAGAAAACGTCTGGCGTCTTCATCATGGCTCGCGGCGAAGAGCAGTATGTGTTTGCTGATTGTGCGATCAATATTGCACCAGACAGCCAGGATCTCGCAGAAATTGCGATCGAAAGTGCAAACACAGCAAAAATGTTTGACATCGAACCACGTGTAGCAATGCTTAGCTTCTCTACAAAAGGTTCAGCAAAATCAGACGAAACAGAAAAAGTATCTGAAGCGGTTCGCATTGCAAAAGAAAAGGCACCTGAGCTTGTACTTGATGGAGAATTCCAATTCGATGCAGCTTTCGTTCCTTCAGTGGCAGCGAAAAAAGCACCAGATTCCGTCATCAAAGGCGACGCTAGCGTATTTGTTTTCCCTAGCCTCGAAGCTGGAAACATCGGCTACAAAATTGCACAGCGCTTAGGTAACTTTGAAGCTGTAGGTCCAATTTTACAAGGCTTAAACCAGCCAGTAAACGATCTTTCAAGAGGCTGTAATGCAGAAGACGTTTACAATCTTGCGCTGATCACAGCAGCTCAAGCACTTTAATGTCATCTCGACTAAGGCAGCCAGTACGATAGATTCGTGCTGGCTGTTTTTTTATTGATGACAAATGTGTACAATATAGGGTGTAAAGCCGATAGAATGGGCAGGTGCTATAATGGAAGATTTAATACATAAACTTCAGCATAAAGTTGTGGAATTAACCGAGGCACAAAGAAGAATTGCAGATTATATTGTACAAAACCCGATGGAGGTCGCTTTTTTAACTGTAGATAAATTGGCGTCAAAAGTAGGGACGAGTACAGCTACCATCATGAGGTTTTCTGCCGCTGTGGGGTATTCCGGTTTTTCTGAGCTTCAAAAAGAGCTTCAATCAAATATGAAGCATAAGGCGGCACCTCAAACGAGACTTGAAGCGAACCTAAAGCATTCAAATAAGAGTAAGCTTCTGCATAATCATGTAGAACTGCAATTCCAAAATATCCAGTACGCACTGGACAATATCACTGAGGAAACCTTTCAGCACATTGTTGAAAAAATAGCAAAGTCCCGCCAGGTTCTCTGTACAAGTGTGCGAAGTGGAAGACCTGTTGGGGAGTACCTGTCACTAGGAATCAATCGGCTATTGGGGAACTGTCAATATATTGATGCAGATCAAAGTGACTGGGTGGATGATCTGGTTCATTTCAATTCTGATGACTTCATTATAGCTGTCAGCTATCCTCGTTATGCAAAACGTATGAAGGACTTGCTGGAGGCAGCGAAGTTATATCAGGTGGAAGTGCTTTTAATTACAGACAGCTACAGCTCTCCACTAACCAAGTATGCACAATATGTATTACCATGTTCCTCAGCGAGTGTAGGTTCTCATAACTCCGTCGTATCAGCTATCTTTATCGTAGATTTCATTTTAAGTGCTTTAGCGATTAATGAACCTGAAAGAACAAAACCACGTTTAGATCAAATCAATCACATGCTAACGAAAATGAGTTATCACACGACACATTAGTGGTGTGGTGACTCATTTTTTATTTTTATATTTTTTATGAAAGCGCTTTACTAAATAAAAACGAGGTGGTATGATCGTATCACAAAAGTAATATATATTACTTTTAATAATTTTAATGTAATGAATATAACTCAAAGGGGATGATGGAAACAATGAGTACAGTTCATTTAGAGTCAAATGATCTCATTGATCGGGCAAAAAAGCTTAACTCGACCTTGCTGTCAGACGTGATGGGGTGTACAGGTGCGATGGATCATCAGATCAAACCAGTTGCGAGAGGCATGAATGTAGTAGGTACAGCTTTTACCGTTAGCTTACGGCCAGGGGATAATTTATTTCTTCATCAAGCGATTTACTCTGCTCAAAAAGGAGATGTTCTCATCGTTGATGGGAAAGACCATAAGGGTCATGCCTATTTAGGGGAATTAATGGCCAGTTCAGCAAAAGCTGTTGGAATAGAAGGAATCGTGATTGACGGGCTTGTTCGCGATAAAGTCGCTTTAGAGGAATTAGCTTTTCCGATATATTGTAAGGGGTTTACGCCAAATGGACCTTTTAAGGACGGACCTGGTGAATTGAACCAAATCATCTCGTGCGGAGGTGTCAAAGTAACACCGGGAGACCTAGTCGTTGCTGATGATGACGGAGTGGTGATTGTTCCAAAGGAGAAGGCAGAAGCTATGCTGTCACTAGCTGAAGAGAAACTAGAATATGAAAACCAAAGACTAAAAACCATTCAACATTACATGAGCGAAGGAAAACAGGATATCAGTCTCTTAGCACCCGCATGGCTGGCAGACAGAATGAAAAAATTCCAGGGATAGGGGAAATGGTGATGAAGTTCGGTTTTATCGGTTATGGAGAAGCTGCATATGAGCTGTCAACGGGTTTAAAAACGGAAGGGTTAGATCATTTTTATGCGTATGATGTACTATTACAGAATGAGAAATATGCTGGAGCGATCAAAGAAAAAGCAGCTCATACAGGAGTTGAATTAACCAGCAGTGTCAGTGAAGTCATTGAGAAATCTGATATTGTGATTGCAGCTGTACCAGCGAATAAAACCTTAGAGGTGGCGCAATCCGTGTTAGGAAGTTTGAAAAAGCAGCAAGTATATGTGGATGTGTCAGCATCAACACCAGACATCAAAAAGCAAGTGGCAAAAGAAATTGACAAGCAAAATGCGCTTTTTGTAGATGCAGCCATGCTAGGATCTCTTCCAGTAAACAAACATAAGGTACCAATCACGGCAAGCGGTAGTGGAACAGACCGGTTCATTGAAGAAACGAAAAAGTATGGCATGAATATCACAAAAATCAGTGACCAACCAGGAGATGCTTCGGCCTTAAAATTGATAAGAAGCATTTATATGAAAGGTATTGTCGGACTTTTAATTGAATTTTTGGAAATTTCAAAAAAATATAATGTCGAAGATCAGGCCATTTCTTCTCTCAGTGAAACGATGGATAGCAAGAGCTTTGAAGAAACCATGAATCGCCTTGTGACAGGCAGTGCTCTGCATGCAAAAAGACGGGCGGTTGAGCTTCTTGGCTCTATTGAAATGCTTGATTCAGCTCATATTGATGCCAGCATGTCTCGGGCAGCACAACAGAAGTTAGAGAAATTAGCAGATTTCAACTTCTTTGAACGATTTGACGGGAAAAAACCAGTCAGCTGGGAAGAGGTCATTGAAGTGATGCAGCAAGGCTGATGTATTTGAAGCATTTCATTTCATCTATTTAATCAGGAGGAGGCGAAGATACGTCATGGGTTTTATTGCATTGATTGTATTCATAGCTGTCATCATTATATGGAATGTCGTAGTGAAACGGAATATGGGAGAAGCCATGCTATTAGGTTTTATTGCAACCACATTATTTGGCGGAATGGATGCATTAAGACTTTTCTGGGATGGTTTAATATTTGCATCCACATATGAGGTGCTTTATGCAGCCGTAGCATTTGTATTTATGGCCTATTTAATCGAAAAGTTAGAATTAATTCATGCACTCTTGCGAATCTTGAATTCAGTTGTAGGCAAACTTCCTGGTGGAGCGGCTTATATGAGTACGTTAGGTTCAGCTGTCTTAGGTGCTCTTTCAGGTTCGAATTCAGCAAACACAGCCGCTACTGGATCTATAACGGCCTCTTGGATGATTAAATCAGGGTGGAGCCGAACCCATACGGCCACTATTCTAGCAGGGAATGGCGGACTTGGAGCCGCACTGCCTCCGAATTCTTCGATGTTTATCATGCTAGGGTTTGCACCAGTTGCAGCCCTCGTGTCTGAGGGGGATTTATATATTGCCCTTTTAATAGGAGGACTGTATCAAGTCGTTTACCGATTTATTCTTGTGTATATTCTTGTGAAAAAGAATAAAATTCAAGCCATGCCGCCAGATGATATTGTCTCCTTTGGGGAAGCTGTGAAAAAAGGGTGGAAGTCGATCTTTATTTTTTTCGGTGCATTGATCCCTATTATCATGACGATTGGTCCACTGGCAAACTATTTAAAAAGTAATCCAAACATCGGACCAGAGGCGATGGATCAAATTTCATTAATTACGTGGATTCCGATTCTCATGATGTTGATTAGCTTAACAATTGGAAGAAAGAAGGCGTCTGCACTAGATTGGTCTAAGTTTTTCAAATCGGCCATTCCTAAGTTTACAACGATTGGAGCATTGATGCTGTTTGCTGTCGCTGCTAGTCAGGTACTGGCTGAGTTAGGATTGGCAGAAGATTTAACACAAATCACGTCAGTGCTTGCGATTCCGAAGTGGCTCATGGTGCTGATTGTCGGTGTTCTTGTGACACTTGTGGCTGGACCATTATCTTCAACGGCTACGTTAACAGCTGTTGGCCTTGTCTCATTTTCAGCTTTAATCTCAGTCGGAGTTGATCCAGTTGTGGCTGTTGTCGCCATTCTTGCCTTTTCATCAACAGAAGGGGCTTCCCCGCCTGCATCAGGGTCGATCTTTATTGCTTCTGGTCTTGCAGGAGCCAAACCGGAAAAAACTTTTATACCGCTGATTCTTTATTATATGCTGCCGATCGTGGGAATTGGCTGGCTCATCGGGATGGAGATACTTCCAGTATAGAAAGGAGAAACACATGAGAGCATTTATGGAATTTTTATTTAAAGTGCTGCTTGTCCTATTTTTAACATCAGGAACTTTGTTGGTATTCGGTCAAATCCTAGGGATTCTCTTGCAAAAGGGAGACATGATCATTGCAAGTACGAACCTATTCAAAAACCCAACACTTGTGTTAAGCGCCTTTTTCAGTCTTGTCGGTTTTTCTCTCCATTATATTCCTGAAAAGAAAGACACCATATATAGCGATCATGAATCAGCATCAGCTGGTGATTCGTTAAAATAAGCGTCAGAAGCTGAATTCAGTTGATGGATTCAGCTTTTTTTGTGCACGAAATAGGTATAAAAACCCAATACATACGATTCATTTTTGCTGAATTCTTTTTCAATCATATGCCTCTTGTGCTAGTAAATGGTAACATAACGGAGGACTAATTGAGGAATAGAGGTGTTTGACGATATCTGGAGCAATCATTGGATATAAAGCAGCCTTGTATTCGTTAAAGGCAGACATATCCATAAAAAAAGAACAAATCACAGAACTCAACATGTGTCGAAAAGAAGTAAAAGCGGCAAAAGCGGCCCTGTCAGATGCCAGCAAGAAAATCACTCATCCAGATCTGACTTCACATACATGGTTTGGCAGTCTGGCAGATACGTTTGATGGCCTTCGGGATGAGATGGCATCGGCCAGTCAAGAGATAAAGGGTGCACAGTTGACCAATCTATTGAATCGAATTGATGAAAAAATCAATGATCTCACATCGGATATCCATTCGTTAGAACGTGACATCCATTCGGTTGAAAGAAAAATAGAGAAAGAAAAGCAGAAACAACTAGAAAAAAAAAGAGGTAAGTAAAATGGGCAGAGAAATCAAAATAGATGCCAATGAGGCGAAAAAAGCATTAAAAATTAAATAGAGATGATGTAATAGAATGATTAAGAATGATTGGATTTCTGTTCAGGAAGTTGAAGATGATACTCGAATTTGGGCTGGAACCATAGTCAGGGTTTTTAAGGGAGAAATAAATAAGGATAACAGTGAAGGTAATTTCTATGATTATATAGTTTCTTTTATTTATGATAACACTGAATATTTACAGTTAACCTGTCTAACACAAGGTGAGGGTGGAAATATTGTTTGTATATTGCAAACAGAACCAGGATCTAATTATTCATTAGGTAGGGAATTGAAAAGAATGATGGATGACGGCAAAGACTCTGTTTTTGTGAAGTTTTCTCCTAAGTGCATCGTCACATAAACCTCTACAAGGAGTTGGAAAGACCAGATTCTTGTCAAAACAAATGAGAAGAAGTGATAGAAAAGGTGAGCTTACAGAGATGTCGCTCATCTTTTTTCTGTCCAAGTTTCTTTTATGATGGTCCAATACAAGCTGATAGGGTGATTGGATATTTTGAAGGAACTGATACAGAAGAAGTCAAAGCCGAAGCCGCGGAAACGCCAAACGCATATTAGAAGGTGAAGTCGTCTCAACTGCCGAAAACATCATCCTAGAATACAGCGGCATCTACGACGGCTACCGAGCTGTCACAGGCAAAGACCCCGAAACCAGCAAAAAAATCAGCAGTACCGACCAAGCCCTATCCGCAGCCTCTATTATCCCAATCTCGAAAATAACGAAGGCTGGGAAATATGTTTTTAAGATGGATCAAGGGAAGAATGTGGTGAAGAGGGTTGAGAAGTCGGCTAGCGTAACAGGTCAAGTTGGTAGGGGTTTATCAAAGGCCGGAGGAATAATAAATCAAAGAAAATATTCTCAACATGCCCTAGAAAGAATGGCACCAGATATTCCTGAAGTAAGGGCAGCCTTAACAAGAAGAGCAATAAAAAAAGCTGACGAATTAGGTTATAAGCCACAAACAAAGGAATTCAGCGAATTTATAAAAAAATATGTAGATCCAAGAGATATTCCGCCTTCTGTTATTGAGGACGCTATAAAGAATACCGATAAGATGCCTGGTAATAGAAAAGGAACTTTTATTCACGGGACACAGGATGTGAAAGTTATTATTAATGAATTAGGTGATGTTATTACAGTTATCCCTAAATAATGAGTAAAAGGGTGAATTAAAATGTTTATAAAGTATGATGAATATGACTTGTTAGAACTTTTTCAAAGTGAGCCAGTTAGTATTACGGGCAATTTAGATGATGGAGAGTTAATTTATACTTATAAAGACGACCTGAATTTCAAGTTAATCTTATCCCTTGATGTGTATAAACAAACAAGCAGTATAAGTATTACATTTAATGATTTTGTAGTTTTTGCGGGTGAATTCTCTCACGTAACCAGCATAAAAAAACATGACAGGACTCTGATTTTGTATGTGAAAGAGGAAGAAAGACTAAAAGTTAAATTTTACAACCAAGTAGGGGTTGAGCTAATTTAATTGATCTTAAAACGTTTTTAAGATCTACATGGCAGATTGTATAAAAATAATAACGAAAGTCGAGTACTCATTAAAGCCGTAAGACTGAGTTAACCAAGTGAAGGGATATAGATGAGTTATGATCCTATGATTGGGACATTAATAAAGTATGAAAAAAGAGATATGATATTGGAATGGAAAAGTGGATTAGAAATTTTAGGTAAACTAGATACGGTTTTTGAAACAAACAATATATTAGATGAAGATGATATTAATTTTACGGAATATATTGCTGCCACTTTCCAAGTAAATGATATTCTATCCCATCCTGATGAAAACAGTGGTAGTGTATACGTTTGGTTAATTCAAGGGAAAAGCTCCTTGGTGGAGATATCTCTTTATGATGATCCACCAAATAAGATTTTAGTAGGTTGTCAAAAAGTAAGGGAACTGGCAGATGAGTAACAATTGACATCTTAGAATTTTAAAATCCAAGCCCTCGTGTAAGAGGGCCTTTTTTATATTTATGAGATAGTGATTTATGCTGCAAGTTAACAGTTGGCAAAATACCGATTTCTATAGGTTCATGACTTGATCAATTTAGTCTAAAATAGGACAACTCATGTGCATCATAAATGCTTCATCAATATTATTCATAGGTAAAATACCATCGACTGATCTGAATAGACTTTTGAAAACTAGGAAAATTATATGGACAAACAAGAAGAGCTGACTAAACAAATTCAAACGGTAATAGACATTCTAGAGAAAGAATATTCTCATGAGATAAATCAAGGTGTTCTCCAATGAATATATAAAAGATATAAGGATGCTCGAAGGATTATTCAAAACAATGAAGATTTCCAAAAGGTCTGTATTATAGTCGGAGTAAGAGCTTATTTGGATAGTGACAATGACTATCTAAATCCCTTTCTAAACGAATGACATAAAGCGAATGTATAAAAGGTTCATGAAAAAGTCAGTTGCTTAAAATATACCTCAACCTTTTAGGAGGCTCTCAAAAAATGATCAATTTACCTCAAATCCCAAACCTGCTCATGAACGAACCAGCAACTGACATACACATCAAAGAGGCAGAATTCCAACTCAACATGATTTTGCCTCATGCCTATAAAGCCTTACTGAAACATACCAATGGGTTATCCATTGGCGGTGAGCTGCTTCTATACGGTACTGAGGACATTGTGGAACGTAATGAAACGTGGGAGGTCCACCATTATGCAAACGGCTATGTGGCGATTGGCGATGATGGCGGCGGGCAAGTATTTCTCATGCAGCAGGCTGAAGAAGAGAAAAAAGTATGGATCGTAGATGCTGGTGTGATGGACCCTCAGCATGCGGAGTTGATGACCGAAAACTTGATAAAATGGGTAAGTGATGGCTGTACATAGAAACATGATCCATAAAGGAGATGATCGATTTGTCTTGGAACACATGGATCGCTGCCGGCCTCATAATTGGGGTACCTTTCATTTTGTTCGCCACTGTTTATTTCATCATGAAAACCAAGAACAAGAAAACCAAATCATCCAGCTGAAACGCTCTGTGACGCCCAATGTCATAGAGTTTTTTTGAAATGAATAACTGACAAGTCTCTTATTTTCCCTCCATTCATCCCATGTTCCTTCCATGTTATAATAAACACAGTTTATGAACGAGAGGATATGCAGGAGATGAAAAATGAACCTATTGAATTACTGACACAGCCGAAATGGCGAATCATAGATCAGTCAAGCCTGGGTCTCTATGTAGACCCTAAGCAATCCTTCGCTATGGATGATACGCTTTGTGCATCGGTGGGGAAGGGGCTCTCACCAGCAACAGCCCGTTCTTGGGTGCATCATAATACGATTGTTCTTGGTATTCAGGATACAAGACTTCCATTTCTTCAAGATGGCGTGAAGCTGCTTGAGGAAGAGGGCTATCGTGTGATTGTGCGCAATTCAGGCGGTCTTGCTGTGGTGCTGGATGAAGGTGTACTGAATGTGTCTTTAATCTTTGCGGAACAAAAGAAGGGCATTGATATTGACCGCGGATATGATGCGATGGTGGCGTTGATTCGCCGAATGCTGGCAATGTATGAGGTGGAGATTGAAGCCTACGAAATTGTCGGCTCTTACTGTCCAGGTAGCTATGATTTAAGCATCAATGGAAAGAAATTTGCAGGCATTTCTCAGCGCAGATTACGCGGAGGAGTCGCTGTGCAAATCTATTTGTGTGCAGATGGAAGCGGGCCAGAACGTGCCGACTTGATCCGCCGATTTTATGACGCCGCCTTAAAGGATAAACGACCAGAAGTGAAGGCAGTGTTTCCCGACATACAGCCTGATACGATGGCATCTTTATCAGAGTTAATTGGTGAACCGATCGATTGTACGCTTCTGATGCGTCTTTTACTAGAAGAGCTTCAAAAGCTAAGTGACCAACTGACAGCATCTGGGCTGAACGCAGAAGAACAGCTTGAATTTGAGAAAAACATGACGCGGATGATTGAGCGCAATGAAAAGGTGTTTTCGTAAACACGTAAGTACTTCAATCTTGAAAAAGCATAGAGGTGAAGTAATGGAAACAAAGCTTGTGACAGCCATTGAACTTCGAGAAAGTGGACACCTTCAAGAATCAAATGAAATGCTGACTCATCTTGTGGAGGAGTATCCAGACCATGCCTCCATTCACTATCAATGTGCATGGAGTTATGACTTGTTAGGAGAGGAAAGGCAAGCAGTCTTTTTTTATGAAAAGGCAATCGAGTTAGGATTGTCTTCAGAAAAACTAGAAGACGCTTTACTAGGGTTAGGAAGTACGTACAGAACGTTAGGAGAATATGAAAAGTCAAAACACATATTCCTAAACGGGATGGAAACTTATCCGGATAACAAAGCTATTCAAACGTTCTATGCCATGACTTTGTATAAATCAGAAAGAACATCGCAAGGCGATGGAAATATTACTGAACTGTTTAACTGAAACAACAAAAGATCCTGCTATTTTGAGTTATCGAAAAGCGATTGATTTTTATTCAAATCAGTTAGATACATTGTGGAAATAATCAGTTGGTTTGGTTGTTCAAATAGATTCGGAGGGGCAATGTAATGGAAGAATCCTCTCCTTTGTTATGAAATTTTATATGTGATGGTCATTTATGGCTTAAGAAAGAAGGGAATTTGTTGTCATTATTCACCACGTATTACCCGCTATTCATGCTTTGCATTTTGTCTGTGCTGTATGTGATGTATCGTATACAGCCAATAGCTTCTACTGTGAAAAAAATCATCATTGTGCTTTGTGTGATAACAAATGCCGCATATATTTGCTGGCGTCTCTTCTTTACACTGCCGCATGAAGGTACATTTAATATTGTGATGGGGATTTTGCTTGTTGCCTGTGAATGTATTGGATTTTTACAGCTGCTTGTGTTTTATACACTTGTTTGGAAGCCTTCAAATCGGAAACAAGTCATGATCAGTGATCTTGAAAGGCTGCCAACAGTTGATATTTTCATAGCTACATATAATGAACCAATTGAAGTGCTGAAACGCACGGTTGCTGGTTGTTTGAATCTCTCTTATCCAAAGGAAAGCGTTCAAATTTATTTATGTGATGATGGCAAGAGGGAGGCTGTAGAGCAGCTTGCTTCTGAGTTTGGTGTTCATTATCTGACAAGAACAGATAACCAGTTTGCTAAGGCAGGTAACTTAAATCATGCGATGTCTCAAACGAATGGGGAGCTGATCCTGACTCTTGATGCAGATATGGTCCCCCTTCCAGCCTTTTTAGAAAAGACAGTGCCTTACTTTCATGATGGAGCGACTGCGTTTGTTCAAGTTCCACAGGCGTTTTATAACGAAGATCCTTTTCAATATAATATGTTCTCGAAGGATCGAATTCCAAACGAACAGGACTTCTTTATGCAAACCCTCCAAGCTGGTAAGGATCGGTTTAATGCTGTCATGTATGTGGGGAGTAATACTGTATTTAGAAGAACGGCCTTAGATGAAATTGGTGGATTTGCTACTGGGGTGATTACTGAAGACATGGCGACAGGAATGCTTCTCCAAGGGAAATTCAAATCTGTGTCTGTCGGAGAGGTATTAGCCGTCGGTCTGGCACCTGAAAGCTGGCTTGATTTGTTAAAGCAGAGAGACCGGTGGTCGAGAGGGAACATTCAGTGTGCCCGTAAATTTAATCCTTTGAAGGTTCGCGGCTTAACGTTGATGCAGCGAGTTCTTTATTTAGACGGCATTGTGTATTGGTTTAACGGTTTGTTTAAAATGATTTATATTCTCACGCCGATTTTGTTTTTATTGTTTGGTATTCAAAGTTTCTGGGCGGATTTCCAGTCCATTTTCATGTTTTGGCTGCCGGCATTCTTCAGTTCGTATTTAGCGTTTAAACTTGTGTCGAATCAAAAAAGAAGTATGTTTTGGAGTCATATTTACGAAAGCTCTATGGCATTCCACCTAGCAGGTGTGGCTTTAAGTGAGCTGTTTTTGAAAAAGAGAGTTGAATTTCTTGTCACACCGAAGGGAATTCAAACGGACAAAAGACATTTTCATTTGAAAACGATGATTCCCCATTTGATCTTCTTGCTGCTCTCATTGCTTGTCCTTGTGAAAATAGGATATGAAGTGAAGGTAAAGGGGACGATGAATGCGGATCTCATGCTGATTAATATTTTTTGGGTGCTTTATAACGGTGCAGGTCTATTCATGGCACTGATTGTGGCGTTTGATCGTCCGCGTTATCGGAAATCAGAGCGATTTGTCATTGAAAAAGAGGGGCACCTTCGTTCTGATCATCAAGATCAGTCTATCGCTTGTTTTCTACTCGATATGAGTGATTCAGGTGCACGTCTATCCATTCCATTGGATCAAGCTTCTTCTCTAAATCAAGGACAAATGCAATTATTCTTTTTAGAGGATGAAAGTGTGGCGTGTGATGTGGTTTGGAGCCATTCAGAGGGAGACCAGCTGATGGTTGGTGTTGCTTTTACTGACACACAAAAATCAGAGTATCTATCACTGATTCGCTTCTTATTCACACGAGAGCATGTAGCGATTACGGATCGTGAGAAAAAATCCTATGCTGTACGGACGTTTCTTCGCTTTTTGAGAGAAACAGAGAAAGTGCCAAAGGCCTTGCAGCGCAAATGGCTGAGAAGACCTTTGCAAGGTGTGACAGGAACGTTTTCCTATGAGAGCCAATTAGAAGAGAAGGTGCCGATGATCATACATGATATCAGTTTATCTGGGTGTAAAATCGAGTCTGAAGCTTCCATTGAATTACATGAGAAAGTGCTGATCACCATTGACACAGAATCTCTGACCGATCAGCCGGCGGTTGCGGTCTGGACATCACGAAAGCGCGGCCGTACAATGGTTGGACTCAAGTTTGTTCAGCCTAAAATCAAGCAGATAGAAGAAAGAGAGGGAGTGGTTTCTTGAAATCCAAAAAAGGTGGTTATCTCTACTTACTATGGCTTCCTGTCATCATGGGAGCCGGCTATGGCATTTCGCTTTTAGTACCATTTCTTCAGCCTGTACTGACACTTGGCATCGCAGGGCTTTATATTTTTATTTTTGGTGATTTTCAGGTGAAACAGGTCAGGTATATCTTTATGTTTGTGTTTTTGATCAATGTCCTTTTTAGTGTGATGCTATTTTTGGATATATAAAAAAGTGCTTCCCGCATGCGGGGAGCACCTTTTGTTATTCTGCCATTTTTTCAAGATTGCCGTTACGGTCCATTTTAAAGGTTGGAGCGGCATTGTCGTCATCTTCAAACAAAACTAGTTTTCTTGCACGGTTCATGATTTTGACGAGTGTTTCATAATCTTCTTGAATCGTGAGCTGATCCTTTTCAAGCTTTTTCACTTCAGCTTCTAGCTGCGAGACTTTATGAGAAAGCTCGTTGTTTTCTCGTTTTAAGCGGCTGTTTTCCATACGTAATGCAGTGGATTGCTGTCCATCACCTTCATAGCGGCGTAAGAAATCAATGATATCTTCGATGGTTAATTCCTGACGCTGTCCAAATGGATTGGCTTCTGGCTTTTTCTCTGCGACGTGGGAAGCCTGTGACAATAAATGTGATAAACTAGCTAACTCTTCATTGTAGCTTTGATCCACAAACTGGAGCTGTTCTGCTGTTTCGGCTGCTGGTGCAAACGTTTTGTCTTGCGCTGGTTCCAGCTCTTGAGAGAATTCCTCCTGTGTGATCGTTTCTTCTACTTGCGGCTGATAGAGTAATCGTTTTTTCGCAGGCTGGCCATTGCCGAGTGCACGCATTCGTTGCTTTCGCTGTTTTTTGGCAAGTGCCAAGGCTTTTTCATATTGATGCCTCACGACAGCATTCCATCTAAAACCGCATGCCGCTGAGGTGCGGTTCAGCTTGTCTCCTACTTCTTCAAACGCATTCAGCTGTGTGCTGCCCTCTCTGACATGGCGTAAGACGGTTTCTGCCAGAAGAAGATCATCTTCCTCTGACCAAGCATCTTGTCTTTGTTTTGACATGTGTTTAAACCCCCATATGATTTGATGGTATTAGATTAGCCAAGTTGAAGAAGGTTTATACAAGTTTGCTAAAAGGATAGTGGAAAATACTAGCTTTTATGTAAGCGCGTTTCTGCGCTGACAATACGTCTTGCAAGTCCAGCCGCTTCGATGTACAATGTTGGGTGGTATATTATTCACTATTGGTTGTCCAACTGTTTCAGATAGATTGAAGTATCATCATTGAAAGGAAGCGTAAGACCATGGCTAATGAGTTTCGCGTATGTGACGATTGTGATGCGACGAACCTGAAGACGTTATTGCCTCGACTCAAATCGGTTGACCCTGATGCAAAAATTGAGATTGGCTGTCAATCCTATTGTGGTCCAGGACGAAAAAAGGCTTTTGCGTTTGTGAACAATCGCCCATTATCCGCACCAACAGAAGATGAGTTACTCGAAAAGGTTCAAAAAAAAGTCAAATAAATGTCACTGAATGTGTTCAGTCGACCTAAAAAGAGGTCCGTCCCTGTCAGGTCGGGCTTTTTACGTCCGTGCAATCTTTGAGAACACAATCACCAGCAAATTCAAGGATGTTTTCGGGAAAAGTTACCCGATATAATAGAAACACGTCTTAAAAAAAGAGGGACGAAACGATGGCGTATCCAAAAGGGAAATTATCTGAAGAAAAGGTATTTAAAGATCCTGTGCACCGGTATGTTCACGTACGGGACGGATTAATATGGGATTTAATAGGAACAAGAGAGTTTCAGCGCCTGAGACGAATTAAACAGCTAGGAACCACTTACTTGACGTTTCATGGTGCAGAGCACAGCCGATTTAATCATTCACTCGGTGTATACGAGATTGTGAGACGGATTGTCGATGATGTGTTTAAAGGACGACCTGAATGGGATGAAGGGGAGCGTGAGCTTGTACTCAGTGCCGCCTTGCTTCATGACCTCGGTCATGGTCCATTTTCTCATTCCTTTGAAAAGGTCTTCCACTTAGATCATGAATTGTTTACAAGAGATATTATTTTAGGGCAAACGGAAGTAAATGAAGTGCTTCGCCGGGTCAGTGATGATTTCCCAAAGCATGTGGCGGAAGTCATTGCTAAAACCTATCAAAACAAACAGGTTGTCAGTTTGATCTCAAGTCAAATTGATGCCGACCGAATGGACTATTTGCAGCGTGATGCCTACTATACAGGCGTCAGCTATGGCCACTTTGATATGGAGCGTATTTTGCGTGTGATGCGTCCGAGAGAAGATCAGATTGTGATGAAGCAGAGCGGGATGCATGCCGTAGAGGATTATATTATGAGCCGCTATCAAATGTACTGGCAAGTTTATTTCCACCCAGTGACACGCAGTGCGGAAGTCATTTTAACGAAAATCCTTCATCGTGCAAAAGAACTGCATGAAACTGGCTATATATTTACACATGCCCCTGTTCATTTTTATTCGATTTTTGAAGGGAATGTCACCACAGAGGACTATATTAAGCTGGATGAATCCATTGTCTTATTTTATTTTCAGGCGTGGGAAGATGAAGAAGATCATGTGCTGGCTGATTTGTGCCGCCGTTTTATGAACCGCCGATTGTTCCAATATACAGAGTTTAATCCAAATGAAGAAATGACGAAATATTTCAAGCTGACCGCCTTGTTCAAGGAGGCAGGCATTGATCCTGATTATTATTTAGTGGTCGACTCTTCCTCTGACTTGCCCTATGATTTCTACAGACCAGGGGAGGAGGAAGAGAGGCTGCCAATACACCTCTTGACGCAAAGTGGTCATATTAAAGAACTGTCGAGACAGTCAGATATTGTTGACGCCATTTCCGGTAAACGAAGAACCGATCATAAACTTTATTTCCCGATGGACTTAATTGTAGATATGTCGGAAAAAGCTGAAGAAAAGAAGGCGATCATGAAGCTGCTTGGATTGGGATAAGGAAGTACTGAAAAAGGAGATGTCGGGAATTTGTTGAAAGAGCATGCAAAGTTGATGAAGGTATTCTCTGAATCAGGGGAAATCGTTGGACGGAAGAAGCTGCAAAAGATGATTTACATAGCAAAAAAGCTAGATTTGCCTTTTTACGAGAAATACGATTTTCATTTTTATGGCCCCTATTCAGAGGAGTTGACGCTCAGAATTGAAGAGCTGTGCAACCTTGGATTCTTGGACGAAATGAAGGAAAAAAAGGGCGGATACTATCAATATCGCTATTCGCTGACGGACAATGGGAAAGAGTTTCTCGATCAGTGTGAAGTGGACATGCCTGACCTCAAAGTGCTGACGCAGCAGATGAACGAGCAATCGTCTCGTTTTCTAGAGCTTGTCTCAACGATTTTATACTTTGATGATCTGCCAAAAGATGAGGTAAAGGAAAAGGTCTTCACCATTAAAAGCAAGCAGCGCTATACGGACGAAGAATTTGAAGCTGCTCTTCTTTATATCGATCAGTTGAAGGAACTGAACTAACTAGACAAAAGCCCGACTTTTTGGGCTTTTTTTGTTTTGTAAGACCCAGACCAAAAGCGCTATTTTTCGATGAAATTTGTGCCAAAACATCCGAAAAATTAGTGAAAATGACGTGATTCGACTTTCTTCCTGTGCATCTTATTCCCTGTTTTTGACTGAAAAGAAGGAAAATGGTGAATTTTCAGTGAATATATAACCTTGTGAAAAACAAAGGAGGGATAGGAATGAAAAAGCGTTCAGTCTTTTTGTCATTTTTATTGGTAGGTAGTTTGTTACCGGGGGTTAGTTCAGCTTCAGCACCAGTAGCGAGTGCAGGTCATGGGCATGATCATGGTCATGCGCCGTTCGAAACACATATTGGTGAGGGGTTGCCAAAGGCAAATGATTTTAAAGATTTGACGACAGCACCTTCCATTGAACGAGATGTCACAACAAAGGTGTTAGATGAGTCTGGTAAGCAGGTAGGCTCCAGAACCTTTAAGGCCAATACAGGTGATTCTATTTCAACAAAAGCAAGTACAGGCAGTCAGAAAGTGACAGTCTATGCAGTTGCTGATGCGCAGTATCGAGCGAAATATAGTGATTGGCAGACGCGGATTGTCAGCATCATCGAGCAAGCGGACGTCACTTTTAACCGCGACCATGATGTGGACTTTGTGGTGCAAGCAGTAGGATCTTGGACGTCTTCTGGATCAAATGCAGAGCAAATTCTATCAAACCTTCAGCGCAGCTTTGATGGCAGAGGGTACGACTTTGTCACAGGATTTACAGCAAATCCAAACTTTGACGCTGGCGGTATCGCTTATGTATACAATAGTGCACCGCGCGGAAGTGCATTCGCCGTCAACCTTGATCAAGGAACAGCGAATACAGCAAAAGCCGCTACGCATGAATACGGCCATAACTTTGGCTTGCCGCATGACCCTCAAGGCAGTGGAATTGTCTGCTTAATGAATTATGATTATTCCTATACAGTTGATTACTTTGATGCGGCTCACAAAAATCAAGTGAACCGTAATAAAGCATGGTACAGATAAGATAGAATAAGAGACAAAAGGACAAACACAGAGGTGTTTGTCCTTTTTTATATGCTTACAGGTCGCTCATTCTCTTTCCTGCTAAAGCATAGTGTTCTTTTTTCATTTCTTCAATAATGACAGAGACTTTTTCTGCACCTGCGCCTGTTGTTTCAACAACGGCATCAGTGACTTTCTCCACAAGAGCTCTTTTCTGCTCGTCTGTTCTTCCTTCAAGCATTTGAACGGTGACAATCGGCAATGCAAAAACCTCCTTTTTCCATTAGTGCTTCGCTTCCCTTTAGTTTAAGGGACTTCTTATAGTATACTGAATGAAGTAAATCATTGTATAGAAAGAAAGAGGGATTCATGCCTTTGAACCAATTTCTTGCTTATCCATTAGAACTGATTCCATTTGTCGCCATTACACTTGTTGTTGCATTCACGATGCACGAGCTGGCGCATGCATATGTTGCGTATCGTTTCGGAGACCCGACAGCTAAAAATCAAGGGAGACTCACGCTAAATCCACTAAAGCATCTCGATATATTCGGGACGATCTTGATCTTTGTGGCTGGGTTTGGCTGGGCGAGACCGGTACCGGTAAATCGGTACCATTTTAAGAACCCGCGCTTGGCAGGGATTTGTGTGTCGATCGCTGGGCCTTTAAGTAACTTCGTTTTAGCGTTTCTGGGCTTTTTTGTGTATGTGCTTCTTCAGAAATTTGGAGGAGAGTGGATCATGCGCTTTGAGCCAGGGGTCGATAATTTCTTCTTAATCTTTATTAACTTGAACGTCATTTTGTTCCTATTTAACTTGTTGCCGATCCCGCCTCTAGACGGGTATCGTATTATTGAGGACGTCGTCAGTCCGGGCATCCGTGCGAAAATGACGCAATTTGAACAATACGGGATTATTATTTTCCTCATATTCGTCATTACGCCACTCGGTCAGTTTGTGTTTGGTCCATTGATCAGTATGAGAGATCAAATTATTTACTGGTTTAATTTAATTTTGAAACCGCTGCTTTAGGAGGTCTAACAAATGGAAGGTAAAAAGAAGAAACCAATTGGTTTTAATATCATTAAAAAAACAGACGCAACTGACGGACACGGAGGCTTTGGAGCTGGTGCGCTCAGCCTAGATAACATTTCGCCGGTGATCATTGATGTAGAGGAAAAGGAAGCTATCATTGATATTGGTGCCATGCATGCAAGAAGTGCCGTCGAAAAAGGGATTAAATTTTTGAAAACAAAAGAAGAGGTGCCAAACGGAAAGCCGTATTGGCTCGTATGGGTGACCATTGACCGCAGAGAAGATGGACCTTATTATGCAGGAGTGACGGCTTGTGAAATGACCGTCGACCGTTCAATTCGTCGCGGATATAAGTCACTTCCAGAGCATGTGAATTTAATGGATAAATCGATGAAGCGCAAAATTGTCGTCAATCATATGGATGACGTATCGAAAAAAGTGCTTGCTGATTTTTTGAAGAGTCATAATGAAGCATTATGGGAAGCATCCACAGATGAATTAAAAGAAGGATTGGCTGTTCCTGAATAATTGTGAAATTTTTGTGAAGAATGGTGAATGATGACCAATTCCAGCCGTTTTTTGAGTAAACTGGTGTTAAAGCTAGGACATGGAGAATCCCGAGATGTAGATCTCGGGGTTTTTCATGTCTTTTTTATTTATCGCTTCAGCCACTTTTCCCACCATTTCTTTGGTTTTTGATCCTGAACGGGGTCTTGCTCAGAGGATTTCTCCTCAGCACCATAGCAGACACCTGTCGGCTCAGTTCCTTCTATAAAATAGGTAAATACCTTTGATTCACATCCTGGACCAGCAAGATCGCCGGTTTTTGGATTGATATACACACCTTTTACGCCGTCTGGCGGCATGAAGGAGGAGGCTGGCTGCTTAGAGAGGGCTGTTTCCATAAAGGAAGCCCATATTTTTTTCGCATAGGCGCTTTCTTCGACCGAGTCAATGGTGCGCCCTTTATCGTAACCCGTCCACACACCAGTGACGAGCTGGGGAGAGAAGCCGATCATCCAGCTGTCGGCTCCTGTTGTTCCTGATTTCCCCCCGTATGTTCGCGTAAGATCCTTCATAATGGTACGTCCAGTAATACTTGTATAGCCATTTAATTGATCATTGAACATCCCTGACATCATGTCGGTGGTAACAAATGCTGCTTTTTCATCTAGGGCTTGCTCTCGTTTTTGTTTCTCCTCAAAGAGCACGTTGCCTTTTGCGTCTGTTACTTTCGTAATAAAGGTTGGTTTGACGCGTTTTCCACCATTGACAAGCATAGCGTAAGCGTTGGTCATTTCAATTGGTTTGACAGGAGACGTGCCTAGGGCAAGTGAGGGCACTTGATCTAATTTCTCGTTGATACCAAATGTCTTACCTGCACGTACAAGCTGCTCCATGCCCAAAAACAAATGGGTTTTGACCGCATAAATATTATCAGATAGCGCCAGGGCTTGAAGCATCGTAATGCCGTCATTGGCGTAATAGCCATGATAATTGCTTGGTGAATAAGCAGCACCGCTTCCTTGATCATCCAGCTCAAAAACCGTTTCCTCACTGCGCATGACAGTTGCTGGTGTAAAACCATTTTGCAAGGCAATGTAATAGAGAAGTGGTTTCATTGTCGAACCGGGCTGTCTTTTGGCTTGTGTCACCCGATTGAATGGACTTTTCTCATAATCTCTTCCCCCAATGAGGGCAAGCACATGTCCTGTTTGGGGATGGATGGCGGTAAAGCCGACTTGGATGTCTGAATGAGAATTCATCGTTTGTTTCAATGTCTTCTCTGCGATGTTCTGTAACTCTGGATTTAGGGTCGTTTGTATATGAAGTCCATAGGTTTCGATCTGTTCCTCTGTTAACCCCAAGGTTTGTTTCAATTCTCTAATCACATCATCATAAAAGTACGGGGCTTGCTTTGCTTGCAGCTGCTTCTGCTTGAGTGGACGATAGGACAGCGTTTCTTTTGCGGCATCAGCGACTGCTTTTTTTGAAATCATGCCATCCTCTTGCATTTGCCTTAGAATCATGTCTTTTCTTGCCACGGCTTTCTCCTCATTCACATAAGGAGAATAGAGGGAGGGTCCCTTTGGGATACCAGCAAGCAGGGCTGATTCGGCTAGGGTCAAGTCCTTCGCTTTTTTCCCGAAATAAAGACGGGACGCCGCTTCCACACCGTACGCTCCATGACCATAATAAATGGTGTTCAAGTATCCTTCTAAAATCTCATCTTTTGTATAGTTTTGCTCTAAGCGGATCGTATAAAAGGCTTCATTCCACTTCCGCTTCCACGTTTTATCATGATCTAAATAAAGATTTCGTGCATATTGCTGGGTGATCGTGCTGGCACCTTGTACCTTTGCCATTGCACGAATATCGGCTACCGCAGCACCCACCATCCGTTTCACATCAAAGCCATGATGCTCATAAAAGGTTTTATCCTCAACAGCTACAACTGCTTGCCTGATATGAGGGGACATGTCCTTTAACGGGACCCAATACCTCTTTTCTCCAAAGCTGGACTCTCCAAGTTTTGAGCCATCTGCTGCATAAATGGTCGTGGATTGGGGAACTTGAACAGAAGGGGCACCTTGCCACTTTGCAAGTAATAAAATCGTCAAAAAGACAGTGCCTGCAAATAGAAAAGCGAGCAAGCCAATAAAAAAGCAGGCTCGAATCGTTTTCACGGTCATGCGGATTTTTTTATTACTCATGATTGTGTCCATGCAAAGCCCCCATTTTGACGGTTTTTTTATCAGTATGGAACAAAGAAAACCGTTTTAAACAAGCGATTGCAAGAGCGTACTTTAAAAAGTGAAGATATGTTATGCGGTTCTTTACAATTTGATATGAATCCACTATACTTTTTTCTTGGACAATCGATATAGTCATAGCCGATATAAGGCGCTAACAATAGATGTTTGTTTATTATTGGATGAGAGGAAGATGGACAATGAGCGAACTTTGGTATACAGAGAAGCAAACGAAGAATTTTGGCATTACATTAAAGGTGAAGAAAACCCTTCACACAGAACAAACAGACTTTCAGCATTTAGAAATGGTGGAAACAGAAGAGTTTGGCAATATGCTGTTTTTAGACGGCATGGTGATGACATCTGAGAAAGATGAGTTTGTATACCACGAAATGGTGGCGCATGTTCCTCTTTTCACTCATCCAAACCCGGAAAATGTTCTTGTCGTAGGCGGAGGAGACGGCGGTGTGATTCGTGAGATCCTCAAACACCCAAGTGTGAAAAAAGCGACACTTGTTGATATTGACGGAAAGGTCATCGAATACTCGAAGAAATTCATTCCTTCTATTGCTGGGAAACTAGACGATCCTCGAGTGGATGTCAAAGTGGGAGACGGTTTTATGCACATTGCGGAAGCTGACAACGAGTATGACGTCATCATGGTTGACTCGACTGAGCCAGTTGGACCAGCTGTGAACCTGTTCTCTAAAGGTTTCTATGCAGGAATCTCAAAAGCACTGAAAGAAGACGGTATTTTCGTTGCACAAACGGACAACCCTTGGTTCACACCAGAGTTGATTACAAATGTACAGCGTGATGTAAAGGAAATTTTCCCGATCACAAAGCTTTACACAGCGAATATCCCAACGTATCCAAGCGGTCTTTGGACGTTTACAATAGGTTCTAAAAAATATGATCCACTTGCTGTGGAAGACAGCCGCTTCTTTGATATTGAAACAAAATATTACACAAAAGAATTGCACAAAGCGGCATTCGTTCTGCCGAAATTTGTGAGCGACTTATTGAAATAAATAAAGCGAAATGGAAATGCGCAAATGACGGTTTGCGCATTTTTTGAAGCGTAAAAGGAGGAATCTTGCATGAGATTCGACGAGGCTTATTCAGGAAAAGTGTTTATTGGAAGTCAACCGACATGGGAAGATGCAAAGGTCATTTTATACGGCATGCCGATGGACTGGACAGTCAGTTACCGCCCAGGATCACGTTTCGGTCCGAACCGCATCCGTGAAGTATCGATTGGTTTAGAGGAATACAGCCCTTATTTAGATCGTGAGCTTCACGAGGTGCCATTCTTTGATGCGGGTGACATCCCACTTCCTTTTGGGAATGCACAAAAGAGCTTAGATTTAATTGAAGAGTATGTCGACAGCATTTTAGAAAAAGGGAAGTTTCCATTAGGAATGGGCGGAGAGCACCTCGTGTCTTGGCCGGTTTTCCGTGCGATGTATAAGAAATATCCTGATTTGGCGATCATCCATATGGACGCACATACAGATCTTCGTGAGGAATACGAGGGTGAGCCGCTGTCACATTCGACACCGATTCGTAAAGTTGCAGGACTCATTGGACCTGAAAATGTATACTCTTTCGGTATCCGTTCTGGAATGAAAGAAGAATTTGAATGGGCAAAAGAAGCGGGTATGCACATTTCTACATTTGAAGTACTGGAGCCATTGAAGCAAGTATTGCCAAAGCTAAAAGGGCGTCCAGTGTATGTGACGATCGACATTGATGTACTTGACCCAGCTCATGCACCTGGTACAGGCACGGTGGATGCTGGCGGTATTACATCAAAAGAGCTGCTTGCATCCATTCATGCGATTGCAGGCTCTGATGTCCAAGTAGTCGGTGCAGACCTAGTTGAGGTAGCACCTGTATATGATCATTCTGACCAAACAGCGAATACAGCGAGCAAGCTTTTGCGTGAAATGCTGCTTGGATTTGTGAAATAAACCTTTTGATAGAGGAGCTTGTCATCTCATGTGGACAAGCTCTTTTTTGACATTGGGCAAAAAGATAAAGGAGGCAGCTCATGGTTTCTTCTATATTGATGGTGATCCTCGCTTTATGTGTGTTAGCGGCAGACTTTCTCACACTGAAAAAAGAGCTGGCAGCCGATCCGCCCATTTTTAGTTCGAAAAAAAGGCAAAGGAAGAGATGGTTGGTCTGTTTCAGGATCGAGGTTTTTTCTATCTCACTGGCATTGCGTTATTGATGCAGGTGGTATGTAAGCAAGCGTCGTTCCATTTGATTTTTTTCAGGCATTTTTGGCAAGTTCAGGCATACAAGCTCTATTTTATTTCATAAAGAGAAAGGACTTGGGATTAAAGACTGTGCTCGTTATATTGGTCAGTTTCATTTTCCTCTTTTTCTAAAGTGATTCTAGAAGATCAAAAACGAAGTTTAATCCTAGTGAAGAAGAGAAATGATGGTATGATAGGCGATCGTGAATATGGTATACTATTTTAGTTAAACGGGTCTTAGCAAAGGAAGTGCAACATGACACAAAACCAAATTTCAATTCATGTAAAGTCAGTGATGAAACCAGAGATGGAGCCGGCTGAAACGATCGAATTCCGAACAACTGGAACGTATCAGGAGAAGAATGACAAAACGTATCTCACTTACCATGAAGAACATGAAATGGGTCAAGTAAAAACCGTTGTGAAAATGAGTGAAAAAGAAATTTTTGTCATGAGATCAGGTGCCGTTCAAATGAAGCAGCGCTTTCTCATTGGTGAAACGACCGTGACACATTACACGATGCCATTCGGTACACTTCAGCTCGATGTGCACACACATGGCATTGATCTCGATGTGGACAAGGGTTTACTACACATTACGTACGATATGCTGACAGGTGAAGATCAAAAGCATTTACATACATTATCGATTTCGTATAAGGAGGATTTACGTTCATGAATATCGCAGAACAGGTCAAAGATGCGTTAAAAGAAGAAATCATTGCGGCAGTCGTCAAAGCAGGTCTTGCCGAGGAAAGCCAGGTGCCAGATGTCCTTTTGGAAGTGCCAAAAGAGAAAACGCACGGTGATTACTCCACCAACATGGCGATGCAGCTTGCCCGCATTGCGAAAAAAGCACCTCGTCAAATCGCAGAAGACATTGTCAATGCGTTTGACAAAGGGAAAGCTTCTATTGAAAAACTGGATATCGCAGGTCCAGGATTCATCAACTTTTATATGAACAATCAGTATTTAACAAAACTCATCCCAGCTGTCCTTGAGGCAAAAGAGGCATATGGCGAAACGAATACCGGCGGTGGCCAGAAGGTACAAGTCGAATTCGTTTCAGCAAACCCAACAGGTGATCTTCACCTTGGACATGCCCGCGGAGCAGCTGTAGGTGATTCTCTTTGCAACATCCTTGATAAAGCAGGGTTCAATGTGAGCCGTGAATACTATATCAACGATGCTGGGAATCAGATCAATAACCTCGCTTTATCTGTAGAAGTACGTTACTTTGAGGCACTCGGTCTTGAAAAAGAAATGCCTGAAGACGGCTACAGAGGAGAAGACATCAAAGGCATCGGGCAAAAGCTTGCGGATGAATTTGGTGACCGCTTCGTCCATGATTCAGAAGAAGAGCGCATGAAGTTCTTCCGTGAGTACGGATTAAAATACGAATTAGAAAAATTACGTGTAGACCTTGAAAATTTCCGTGTTCCATTTGATGTATGGTATTCCGAAACATCTTTATATGAAAACGGCAAAATCGAACCGGCGCTACAAACGCTTCGTGAAAAAGGCTATATCTTTGAGGAAGATGGCGCAACATGGCTGCGTTCAACTGATTTTGGTGATGACAAGGACCGTGTACTGATTAAAAAAGACGGTAGCTTCACGTACTTGCTTCCAGACATCGCATATCATAAGGACAAACTGGACAGAGGCTTTGATCAGCTCATTAACATTTGGGGAGCGGACCATCATGGCTATATCCCTCGAATGAAAGCGGCCATCCAAGCCCTTGGATATCCTGCTGACAAGCTTGAAGTAGAAATCATTCAGCTCGTTCACCTATACAAAAACGGTGAAAAGATGAAGATGAGTAAACGAACAGGTAAAGCCGTCACAATGCGTGACTTGATTGAAGAAGTGGGCTTAGATGCTACTCGTTATTTCTTTGCGATGAGAAGTGCGGCGACACATATGGACTTTGACCTAGACTTAGCGATTTCTACGTCTAACGAAAACCCTGTCTACTATGCGCAATATGCGCATGCGAGAATTTGCAGCATGCTGCGTCAAGGTCAAGAAAAAGGCTACGAGCCGAACCTTGAGAAAGCAGATTTCTCTCACATTCAATCGGAAAAAGAATACGATCTTCTGAAAATCATTGGCAGCTTCCCAGAAGTTGTAGCAGAAGCAGCTGAAAAACGTATTCCGCACCGCGTGACGAACTATATTTATGACCTTGCATCAGCCCTTCACAGCTTCTACAATGCCGAGAAGGTCATTGACGCAGAAAACGAAACAAAAACGATAGCACGTCTTTCACTCATGAAAGCAACACAAATTACGCTAGCTAACGCATTAAAACTAATTGGTGTATCTGCACCGGAAAAGATGTAATGCATTAAAGCCCCGCTCTACTGTATGAGCGGGGCTTTTTTATATGAAAAACCCGCTATCTTTTAGAGAAAGCGGGTTTTGAAAATTAACCAAGCGTATTAATAATGTTAGAGATAGAATCGAATAATTGGCTAAGTACATCAGAGAACATGAGCGTAACCTCCCTTCGGAAAGCATTTAGTCTGTGTGCAAAATTGGCTTAACCAAGCGTGTTAATGATGTTAGAAATAGAATCGAATAGTTGGCTGAGGACATCTGAAAACATGTTTTCGCCTCCTCTCTTTTCGTTGTGACATCTACTTAACGAGGGGGATTAAGGTTTGGATCACTTTTTCTAAAAAAATTTCTAAAATAGATCATGGCATAGAAAAAAGCACCTCGTTTTTCGGGTGCTTTTTTGGCTTTGTTTATGAATAAATGCGCAGCTTAACGTCTCCGTTTTTGCACGTTAGCTGCGCACTTCCGCCAATCGGTAAGGTGAATACAGGCTGTGTATGTCCTATATCTACATCGTATATCACCGGGATGTGTTTGAGCATGGGATGCTTATCTAGGATGAATCTCATATGTTCCTCTGTCATCTCGGATTTCTTTTGAAAGCGTCCGATGATCAATCCTTTGATTGATTCTGCATGCTGCAAGAGGGAGGTGAGGTCTCTGGCGAACATTTCAGGGAACACCAAATCATCATCTTCAACAAATAAGATGGCATCCTTAATATGAGGCATAAACGATGTCCCTTGCAGTAAGTTCAGTGTACAAAGGTTCCCGCCATACAAGGTGCCTTCAGCTGTTCCCTCCTGATATATTTTCCATTTCGTCGGATGAAACTGCCGGTTGGTTTGATCGAGATACCACGCGTCATCACTCCACTTTGTAGAAGGGATCACATCAAATGGCTCACCGCCGTTCATCAAGCAGGCTTGAAACATGGCTGACTGCTCCTCTTGTCCCTGCTCCATTTGAAAGCTGGAGAAATGAGGACCTGAGTATGTCACCACATCACATCTTGCGGTAATGGCGCTTGCGAGTGCGGTAATATCACTGTAGCCGCAAAGGACTTTGGGATGCTGACGGATCAAGTCGTAATCAATATAAGGCAAAAGCTCATTGCAATTGAAACCGCCGATTGCAGTCAAAATGCCGTCGACTTTATCATTTGAGAACGCCTCATGTAGATCAGATACACGGTGTTCAATGGACGATGAAGAATGAAGATCACATTCAAACACGTGTTTTCCAAAAGAGACAGTGAACCCTAAAGTCTCTAAATGTTTTTTTGCTTGAGACATTCCTTCTTCTGATAAGATGCTTGCACTTCGGCTTGGGGCGATGACCCGAATATGGTCGCCTTTTTTTAAAGGAGATGGTGTGTGCATAAACAAATCTTCCTTTCCTTCACATATTTCTCCATTATATCGGATCAAATCGCTCCAGTCTGTAAAAGCTAAAAGAAAGAAGTGGACCGTGCGTTTCAGACAAGCTGTGCAAAGGGTATGGAAGAGAAAAAGACAGAAACGAATGAGGGCGGAGAATGTGAAAAAGAGGAGACTGGAATTTTTATTTTTATATTTCATGATATTCGGGGCATATGTGGTGTTTTGGTGGCCGGTGCCAGCGTGGGGCTTTCAGCTTTACGCAGCTAGTTATATCGCCATTATTTTATTTAGTATCATCTCACTCATGCTAGAGAACCGGACATCACAGCACACATTGTTATGGATATATGTACTGATCTTTTTCCCGATCATAGGCTATATGTTTTATTTATTCTCGGGGCAGCTCTACGTAAAAGGTCATTTGTTCAAATCGAAGAGAATGTATAACCGTGAAAAGTTACGTAGAATATCTGAGCTTGAGAGCAAGCCGGATGAAACACGTTTAACCGAGAATCAGCGTGCTTTTTTTCATTACACAGAAAAAGCGACAGGAATGCATGTGAATACAAATAGTGATATGGAGATTTTAAAGAATGGGGAGGAAACCTTTCCTCGGATTTTTGAAGAGTTGAAAAAGGCAAAAACGTTCATTCATATTGAATATTACATGTTTAAATCTGATTTTCTCGGTCACCAAATGATGGAGATTCTGATTGAAAAAGTGAAAGAAGGGGTAGAGGTTCGCTTCATCTATGATGCGGCAGGCAGTATTCGCTTCTCTCGAAAAGATATTAAACGATTGAAGCAGGCAGGAGTCAAGGTCGCTCCATTTCTGCCTTTAAAATATGGTTTCTTTAATCAAAAAATCAATTTCCGCAATCACCGAAAAATCGTGATCATTGATGGGAAGACAGGATTTGTCGGCGGGTTAAATGTCGGAAAAGAATATGTCGGACGTGATGAAAATATCGGTTTTTGGCGTGATACGCATACGATGTTAAAGGGTGAGGCTGTTCAAACCCTTCACTCTGTTTTTATGCTCGACTGGGAGTATGTATCAGATGAAGTATTAATTGATGATCCGAAATATCATACGCCGCATCCTGTGACGGGAGAGGATGTCATTCAGGTTGTACCAACTGGACCTGATATGAAAGAAAGTATGAGTGATTTATATGATGCACTCATCTCAAATGCGAAACAATTTGTCTGGATTGCTACACCTTATTTTGTCCCAAATGAATCCCTTCGTACGGCATTGAAAATTGCTGCGACAAGAGGGGTGGATGTCCGGGTGATGGTTCCGGAGATCAATGATGGCTTTCTCACACAATACGCCACACGATCCTATTTTTCTGAGCTCCTAAAAGAGGGCATCAAGGTATATCACTATCAAAAAGGCTTCATGCATCAAAAGGTCATGATCGCAGATGGGGAACTTGCCTCTGTCGGTACCGCCAATGTGGATATGAGAAGCTTTCAGCTCAATTTTGAGGTCAATGTCTTTACAGCCGCGAAGAAGCCAATCGAGCAATTGATAGCCCATTATGAGGAAGATATGAAGGAATGTGAGCAAATGGGACCCGTTCATTTTTATAAAAGAGGCTTAAAAGAGCGATTAAAGGAATCATTTGCTCGGTTGTTTTCTGGCGTTCTATGAGGATTTCTAGTCAAAGAAATCATTTCCTAATCTAGTATTTTCATGAGGATTCCTCTATAATTGAAAATGATTATCAATTATAGAGGAAATGAGGTTCTTTTACATATGCTAAAACGCTTTTTCGCCTATTACAGGCCCTATCGAGGTCTGTTCTTTTTAGATTTCTTTTGCGCTGTCGCCGTTGGATTGATGGAACTGGGTTTCCCGCTTATCGTGAACTACTTCATTGATACATTGTTGCCAACAGGGAACTGGACAATCATTGTTTGGACGGCACTTGCGCTGTTTGTCATTTATGCAATCAGCTCGGTTATGCAATTCATTGTGTCGTACTGGGGGCACATGCTAGGCATCAATATTGAAACAGATATGAGGAAGAAGCTATTTGATCACTTTCAGCGTCTGTCATTTAAATTCTTTGACAACAACAAAACGGGTAAGCTCATGTCACGAATGACAAATGACCTCATGTACATTGGAGAGGTGGCGCATCATGGACCTGAAGATTTGTTTATTGCGATTATGACGATTCTTGGTGCCTTTGCTGTCATGCTGATGATTAACTGGCAGCTTGCCATTTTAACCTTCCTCATCATGCCTGTCATCATCTGGCTGGCGCTTTATTTTAATAAGAAGATGACGAAGGCCATTACACAGCTGAACAATGATATTGGAGACTTTCATGCAAGGGTTGAAAACAATATCGGGGGCATTCGTCTTGTTCAAGCTTTTGCCAATGAACATTTCGAGAAAAAGCGCTTTGCGGAAAACAACAACCGTTTTCGTAAGGCGAAGCTTCTTTCTTATAAAATTATGTCGGTCAATGGATCGATCAGCTATATTCTCACACGTCTTGTGACACTGTTTGTCCTTCTCGCAGGTACATGGTTTGTCCTGCAAGGTCAATTAACGGCGGGTGGCTTTATCGCATTTGTTCTGATCACAAATGTTTTATTTAGACCGATTGATAAAATCAACACGGTCATTGAAATGTATCCGAAAGGCATTGCGGGCTTTAAAAGCTATGTCGATTTGCTAGACACAGAGCCGGATGTGAAGGATACAGAGGGAGCACGTGATGTACACGGATTGAAAGGTGAAATTGAATATCGAAACGTAACATTTGGCTACGATGAACACAGTCATGTGTTAAAGAATATCGATTTAAAGATCAAACAAGGAGAGACGGTTGCGTTTGTCGGCCCTTCAGGAGCGGGGAAATCAACAATTTGCAGTCTGCTGCCTCGTTTTTATGATGTGGATGAAGGGGAGATCACGATTGATGGTATAAGCACAAAGTCGATGACATTGTCTTCTTTAAGGCAGCAGATCGGTATTGTGCAGCAGGATGTCTTTTTATTCTCAGGCACCATTCGTGAAAACATTGCGTACGGGAACTTAGAAGCGAATGATGCAGAGATTTGGGAGGCCGTACGACGTGCGCATTTAGAAGAACTCGTTCAGCGTTTCCCAGAAGGGTTAAATACCGTCATTGGCGAACGGGGCGTCAAATTGTCAGGCGGACAAAAGCAGCGTTTGTCGATTGCACGGATGTTTCTGAAAAACCCTTCCATTCTTATTTTAGATGAAGCCACGTCAGCACTTGATACAGAAACAGAAAAAGCAATACAGGATGCACTGAGCGAACTGGCTGTCGGCAGAACAACACTGGTCATTGCTCACCGGCTTGCGACGATCAAACACGCAGACCGTATCATCGTCGTGACGGAGGAAGGCATCCAAGAACAAGGCCGCCACCAAGACTTAATCCAAATGGGCGGCGTATACAGCAGACTGCATGAAGCGCAGTTTGGTCATTAAGGAGAAAGCCCAGAATGAGTCCAGCTATTGAGTTGGACTCATTTTTGACGTGCTGCTATAACTCAAAAACAAAAACAATCATGATGAAAAGCGTTCACTACGTGACTCTTATTGGTTTTTGATCATTCCAGCTGGAATCAATCCAGTATTTTTTTTATCGGTATTATTTTGTTTGGCATCAATATTGGAGTAAATGCAATAGGCAGTTCTCTGAGTAAAAAAATATATTTGCGACGTTGACCATTTGTTTTGCTCTCATATCATTTGGACTTCTTAAGCTATTCTTTTGAAAAGACTCTCATTAGTTCTCACTATAACTTACTTCATATTTTTACTCGAAGGTAGAGTGTGATCAATGAACGATCAAGTTACCCTTTTGAAATAGGGCTTTTTTTGTTAGGATAGTAAAAACTCGTGTAGGAAGGATCTGATGGAATGAAGGGGCTTCGGCGTTTACAGAAGGGCGATAGGATCGGCATTTTTTCTCCGTCAAGCCCTGCATCAGCAACCTCGCCTCTTAGGTATCAGCGGGCGAAGGAATGGCTTGAGCACAAAGGATTCATTGTTGAACCAGGTTCTTTAACAGGGAAGGAAGATCATTACCGTTCAGGTACAATTCAAAAACGAGCAGATGAGCTGAATGAACTGTTGGCTAGAGACGATTTGGCCTGCGTGATGTCGATGATTGGCGGGACGAATTCGAATAGTTTGCTGCCTTATCTTGATTTTGAGCTGCTGAACAAACATCCGAAGATCCTGATCGGTTATTCAGACGCGACGGCCATTCTTTTAGCGGCCTATGAAAAAACGGGTCTGCCTGTTTTCTACGGACCGGCGCTTGTCCCATCTTTTGGAGAGTTTGAACCGTTCGTCACCCTTACATATCAGTCGTTTGAGGACATCCTGATGCACCCGCAGACCATTCCATATCAGGTGGAAAAGCCACCTTTTTGGACAGATGAAGGGGTCAACTGGGAAGAGAAGACCTGTGACAAAGAAAAGCGTCCAAACGATTGGCTGTGCGTCATAGAGGGACAGGCAGAAGGCAGACTGATCGGGGGGAACCTAAATGCCATGTATGGCATATGGGGGAGTGAGTTCATGCCCACGATTCAGAAGGGAGACATCCTCCTGATTGAAGATTGTATGAAAACTGCTTCGGTTGTAGAAAAAAACTTCTCTCTTTTGAAGGTAAATGGTGTGTTTGAACAAGTATCAGGTATCCTCTTAGGGAAACATGAGCTATTTGATGATGAAGGAACGGGCAAGAAACCGCACGATATTTTACTTGAGGTGCTCGGAGATACAAAGAGACCGCTCATCGCTGATTTTGACTGTGCTCATACACACCCGATGCTCACCATGCCAATAGGGACACGAGTGAAAATGGATGCAGCTGCAACGCAAGTTTGGCTGACAGAAGAGTGGATATAAAGAAGAGCAGCCCAAGGGCTGCTCTCAGCGTGTAGACAGGCATTCGGTGTCAGTCCTGCGCTCCGGTGCTCACGAATGTCAAATCGCTCAGGTTTTCTATCACGCTGAAAAGAAGACAAAGGGCTAAAATAAAGATCATTTTAGCCCTTTTGTTAATCATCTGATAGTAGC
This sequence comes from Bacillus zhangzhouensis, assembly GCF_000715205.1. GTDB lineage: Bacteria > Bacillota > Bacilli > Bacillales > Bacillaceae > Bacillus > Bacillus zhangzhouensis. Next base: position 33,568 of record NZ_JOTP01000003.1, read on the forward strand.
CCAGGGGCTGCTCTTTTATGAAACCCCTCTTTTTCAAATGGTTGAAGGAGATCTTGTGCCTTTTTTCCCTCTACTACAATTAAGTAGTCTGACTCTAAATGAGTGAGCCTGAAGGTTTCAAGCTCTACGATGTTTTTAATGTTGCACATTGTTTTTTTAGAATACACATATAAACGATGCTGAGCCTGATGGCACTTTTCATATAGAGAAATAAGCTTATGTAAATTCAATGCTTTCGCAGCGATTTGGATTGAATAGATTTGAGACATCTTCATATCCTCCTGTTAATAACTTTCTCACAATAGCTTTTTTACCCCTGTTTGCATAGGGATAAACCTTTCTCTATGATTTCCACTCAATGGTTCCTCCGCCCGTTCGCCGATTCCCTCTCATTGCAGACAGCTCTTCGACAAGACGGAGCAGGGCTTGATCCTTTAGCTTCGCCTCAATCATAAAATCCACATCGCGTCCATACGGCTTTAATGCTTGAAAAAGCGGTAAGACAAAGGACATATCCACACCATCGGCATGGCTGCGTATGGCCTTTTCTGATTTTGGTGAGGACAAATGGATTTTAGGCGGAATGCCAGTGTTGATCCAGGTGTCGAACGTTCTTGGCAGGATGTCATCAAGTGCGACATCGTCATCTTTGTTTGCCACATGATGATGGTAATCAAAAACAAACGGAATGCCGTGCTTTTCGCATACACTGAGCGTTTCTAACGACGTATACGTTTTGTCATCATTCTCAAGAGTCATTCTCGCCTTGATATGAGCCGGAAGCTGTTTTATATTTTCATCAAAGCGGTGAAGTGCCGATGCCTTATCTCCATAAGCACCGCCCACATGAATATTCATATAGCCTTCCTTTTCGAGCTTCATCGCCTCAAGCATCTGATAATGATACGTCATATCGATCACGGCATTCTCTGTAATTGAGGGCTTTGGGCTTGTAAATAAGGTGAATTGATTGGGATGAAAGCTAACTCGTAACCCGTGGCGTTTGACCAATTGACCGATCTCAAGAAATTCCTTGCGAAAGGGTGTCACAAAGTCCCAGCGAACCTCAGGATGGGTTGCCAGCGGAACAATCGAGCTAGAAAAACGGTAAAGCGGAATGTCATGAGCAATCGCAAAATAAAGTGTTCTTAATGTATTGACGAGATTGGCCTTCGTAGTTCGCAATAAAGACTCTTCTCTTTCTTCCTTTGAGAGCTTGCTGTATCTTGCAAAGGTCAGCGACTTGGCAGGAGAAGCTTCCCACAGGGTGACGGCATTGGATACATAACCAAATCGATAACGCATATGTCATCTCCTTTATAAAAAATACGAGAACATGGCGCCTACCCACTCAAGCGGCCGTGTGAAAAGCGGGCGCTGTTTAAATTTCTCTTCTGTCATGAGCTCAGACACTTCAATGTGTTCACGAATCTTTTCCTCCACGTGTGCAGTAAAGGCTGCATCATCAATGGCCACATCTACTTCCTCGTTTAAAAACAAGCTTCGTTTATCAAAATTCGCCGTACTGATGATGCACCGACTGTGATCAATGAGAATCGCTTTGGAATGATAAAACCCTTTATAAAAACGATACACAAGACAGCCAGAGGCAATCAGATCCTTCAAATAATGAAATCCAGCTTCTTTCACAAGAGGATGATCTGCCTTCATGGGGATGATGATTTCCACAGTGACGCCTCGCGTTCTCGCCTCAAGCAGGGCCTTGAGAAGAGGGGCTGATGGAATAAAATAAGGCGTACAGATGGTGATCTGCTGCCTAGCCTGCTGAATATCACGAAGAAATAAAGCTTCTAAAGAAAAGCCAGCAGTCGCACGTGTAGTGCATTGTAAAGTTCCCGGTTCCAGTGCAGGGAAAACCTCGTATTGCAGCTGATGAATGCCTGATGACCGGTACAAATCATTGAGGAACACATGCTGAAGGTCTGCGACAACCTGTCCTGTCATTCGCAGGTGATAATCCTTCCAAATACCAAATCGCCCCTTTTTCCCTACATATTCATCACCGATATTAAACCCGCCAATATAGCCGATCTTCCCATCAATCACGGTGATCTTACGATGATTCCTCATGTTTAACCGATAAATTAAAAAAGGGAAACGAGGTTTATTTAAAAAGTAAAATTGGATGCCGCTTTTTTCTAGCATGTCAATTGACTTTTGATCAAACGGATAGGACCCTAATCGATCTGTCAGCAAAAAGACTGAAACCCCTTGTTCCGCTTTGGTTTTCAATGCTTGTAAGATCCTTTGTCCAATATCGTCGTTCTTTACAATAAAGAACATCATATGAATAGAAGAAGAGGCATGATGAATATCCGTGAGCAGCTGATCAAAAAGTGGTTCGCCATCATGATAAAAGGCTGCATCGCCGCTTGTTTGATCAAAGGTTCGTTCGAAAGCATGGGTCGAAAAATATTTCTTTGCTGTATAAAGGTCCAACATCACGAGTAGTACGATTGCGATGAGTACGAGTAGGATGATCAATGCGATCATGAAGGTTCCTCCTTTTTTGCATATTTCAATAGTGTACCCAAACGCGCAAAAAATATTGACTGAATACTCATTCATTATTTATGATAGAGGTACAACATGGAAACGGAACAAAGTGGGTTGTGGGGAATGAAAGGGGGAGCAAGATGAATAGCCTTTTAATGATTAACTTGATCGCTTTTGCGGCGGTGACCGCTTACGCTGTGTATTTGTTTATTTATCTCATTCGTACACGAGCGGCGTATATTCGTCTTGGCAAAAAAGAAGAGTTTCAACAAGACATGAAGAAACGCTTAGAGCGTGTTTGGGTCAATGTGTTTGGGCAAAAGAAGCTGTTAAAGGACAAAAAGAGCGGCATCATTCATGTGCTGTTTTTCTATGGATTTATTCTTGTTCAGTTCGGAGCCCTTGATTTTATTATGAAGGGACTTGTCCCAGATAGCGGGCTCCCGTTAGGTCCGCTGTACGGCGTCTTTACATTCTTCCAAGAGGTCGTCACACTTCTGATTTTATTGGCGGTTGTTTGGGCTTTCCATAGAAGATATGTGGAGAAGCTTGTCCGTTTAAAAAGAGGCTTTAAATCAGGTCTTGTGCTGCTGTTTATTGGCGGCTTGATGCTGACAGTATTATTAGGGAACGGCATGAACATCATCTGGCATGGACACTCTCTATCACCAACTGAACCAATTGCTTCAGGCATTGCGTTCTTGCTGGGCGGGCTCTCGCCTCTGGCGGCAACGATTGTTTTTTATGTCGCATGGTGGGTGCATCTCCTGATTTTGCTGACGTTCTTAGTGTACGTCCCGCAATCTAAGCATGCTCATCTAATTGCAGGGCCAGTGAATGTATTTGTCAGCAGATTGGACCCGCCAGGCAAGCTGCAAAAAATTGATTTTGAAGATGAGACGCAAGAGACCTTTGGTGTTGGGAAAATTGAAGATTTCCGTCAGTCTCAGCTGATTGACCTTTACGCCTGTGTGGAATGTGGGCGCTGTACGAATATGTGCCCCGCAACAGGGACAGGAAAGATGCTTTCTCCAATGGATTTGATCTTAAGATTAAGAGATCATTTAACAAATAAAGGGGCCGCCATTACATCAAAGACACCGTGGGTCCCGCAGCTTGCCTTCAAGCAGACAACAGGGAACCAGCTTGCGATGCAGGCGAGAGGAGCTGGAGCGGAAGAATCGGCTGCCAGCACCATGTATCATCCTTCTCTCATTGGTGAGGTCATTACAGAAGAAGAAATCTGGGCATGCACAACGTGCCGAAACTGTGAAGATCAATGCCCTGTCATGAATGAACACGTCGACAAAATTATTGATATGCGCAGATATCTCGTGCTGACAGAAGGAAAAATGGACGCAGATGCACAGCGTGCCATGACAAGCATTGAGCGCCAAGGAAACCCATGGGGATTGAACCGGAAAGAAAGAGAAAATTGGCGTGAACTTAGAGAAGATGTGCATGTGCCGACAGTGAAAGAGCTGAAAAAATCAGATCAGACCTTTGATTATTTATTCTGGGTTGGTTCGATGGGGGCATATGACAATAGAAGCCAAAAGATTGCGCTTGCCTTTTCAAAACTGCTCAATGAAGCAGGGGTCTCCTTTGCCATCCTAGGCAATAAAGAGAAAAACTCAGGCGATACACCAAGAAGACTTGGGAACGAATTTTTGTTCCAAGAGCTAGCTACAAAGAACATTGAAGAATTTCAGAAAAACGGCGTGACAAAGATCGTCACGATTGATCCGCACGCCTACAATTTATTTAAAAATGAATACCCAGACTTCGGGCTTGAGGCAGAAGTATACCATCATACAGAATTACTGGCAGAGCTAGTGAAAGAAGGGAAATTAACACCTGTACATGAAGTGAACGAGGTGATTACCTTCCACGATTCTTGCTATCTGGGTAGATATAACGAGGTGTATGACCCGCCAAGAGACATTTTAAAAGCCATTCCTGGTGTGACGCTGAAAGAAATGGAGCGCAATCGTGAAACCGGTATGTGCTGCGGTGCAGGCGGAGGCTTAATGTGGATGGAAGAAGAGACAGGTACGCGGATTAACACAGCACGAACGGAGCAGGCCTTACAGCTGCAGCCATCCATTATCAGCTCAGGATGTCCTTATTGTTTAACCATGCTCGGAGATGGAACAAAAGCGAAAGAAGTAGAGGAGCAGGTCGGCACATTTGATGTCGCAGAACTTCTTGAAAAATCAGTGTTTGGCGAGGCTAAAACGCAGGCTTCGTAAGGGTGACAGGCCGATGAATATGATGTTCATCGGCCTAAACATGGCACTGTTCATCAGCTGCCTGACTAAAATGTAAGCGGTAACAAATAGGAGGGGAATACATGAGCACGACAGTCATTGTATCTGGTGCGAGAACACCATTTGGAAAACTGGGCGGATCTTTAAGTGGTTTAACTGCCGCAGAATTAGGCGGAATGGCAATCAAGGCTACGCTGGACAGAGCCTCAAGTTCTCATAAGGTGGATGAGGTCATCATGGGAAGTGTTCTTCAAGGAGGCCAAGGTCAGATCCCTTCTAGGCAAGCAGCTAGATATGCTGATCTTCCATGGTCGGTTCCGACACAAACCATCAATAAAGTCTGTGCATCTGGCATGCGCAGTGTTAGCACAGCAGATCAAATGATTCGAGCAGGAGATGTAGAGGTCATAGTGGCGGGCGGTATGGAATCCATGTCTCATACCCCTTATCTTCTAAAAAAAGCGCGATGGGGCTACAAAATGGGAGATGGTGCAGTGCAAGATGCGATGATTTTAGATGGATTAACCTGTTCGTTTACAGGTGTTCATATGGGCGAATATGGAAGCATGACAGCGAAGGAGCTCGGCATCACCCGAGAAGAGCAAGACCTTTGGGCGCTAAGAAGCCATGAGCGAGCCATTGAAGCTCAAAAAAGTGGCTTTTTTAAAAATGAAATCACCCCAGTCACCGTCAAGACGAAAAAAGGGGATCAGCTGATCACAGAAGATGAATCCCCGCGGCGTGATACGTCTTATGAAAGGTTATCAAAGCTCATGCCTGTTTTTGATCAGACCGGTACCATTACTGCTGGGAACGCACCAGGTGTCAATGACGGAGCAAGTGCGCTTCTTCTAATGAAAGACACATATGCTAAGCAGCATGGCGAAAAACCAATGGCTGTCGTGCTTGGACATACACAGGTAGCAGTAGAGGCAAAGGACTTTCCAAAAACACCAGCCTTTGCGATCGAAAAATTGATACAGAAAACAGGAAAGCGTTTAGAGGATATCGATTTGTTTGAAATCAATGAGGCTTTTTCAGTAGTGGCTCTGGCATGCGAAAAAATACTCGGGCTGGACCGGCGGAAAATGAATGTCAACGGAGGAGCAGTCGCGCTCGGTCACCCGATTGGGGCAAGCGGAACACGTATCATACTGACCTTGATTCATGCACTCAGACAAAGAGGCGGCGGCATTGGCATCGCGGCGATTTGCAGTGGGGGCGGTCAAGGAGATGCCATCATGATCAAGGTGGATTAAAAGGGAGGCGTTTATTGTCATGAGTACAGAAGAGACCGTCATGGTCGTCGGGGCTGGTCAAATGGGATCAGGCATTGCCCAAATATTTGCTCAGTCAGGCTACACAGTCCTACTCCATGATGCACAAGAAGAGCAGATTCATAGAGCGATTTCCTCCATGGCCAAACAACTGACGACACGAGCGGAAAAAGGAAAGCTGGCACATCAGGCAGTCCGTGATATTACGCAGCGGCTTGCTGTCTCCACGGATTTAAAGGACGTACAGCATGCACATTTAGTGATTGAAGCGGCATCTGAACAAATGAGTGTTAAGAAACAAATCTTTAAAACTCTCGATCAATATGCAGAGGAGAAGACGATATTTGCGACCAATACGTCTTCCCTGTCCATCACCGAATTAGCAGCCGCTACGACAAGGCCAGAGCAGGTCATTGGCATGCATTTTATGAATCCGGTTCCTGTGATGAAGCTGGTTGAGGTCATCCGTGCACTGCAAACGAATGACGAAACGTATCAATTCGTTTTTGAAACAGCGAAGAAATTAAACAAAACCCCAATTGAAGTGGAGGACTTTCCGGGTTTTGTATCAAATCGCATATTGATGCCGATGATCAATGAGGCCATCTACACCCTTTATGAAGGCGTGGCAGATGCAGAAAGCATTGACAGTGTCATGACACTTGGGATGAATCACCCAATGGGTCCGCTTCGTCTCGCTGATTTAATCGGACTGGATACATGTTTATTTATTATGAATACCCTTCACGAGGGTCTTGGAGATAGCAAATATAGACCTTGTCCTCTTTTGAAAAAATACGTGAACGCAGGCTGGCTTGGCAGAAAGACAAAGAGAGGTTTTTACACATACCACGACCACTCATAGGGGGAGTCAAGATGGATGTTATGCTAACGGAAAAACAGCGTCTCTGGAGAGAACAAGTGGCATCATTTGCACGTCAGCATGTATTCCCTGAAGTAGAAGCCATGGAACAAGGCCAGTTTCCAAAAACACTTTTAGCTGAGATGGGAGGTCAAGGCTTTCTAGGGCTTCCGATACCAGCTGCGTATCAAGGATTAGGGGCAGATTTTACAACGTATATCATCGCGATTCATGAATTATCGAAAGTGAGTGCAACCATCGGTGTCATTGTGTCCGTTCATACATCTGTTGTGACGATGCCTATTTTGGCTTTTGGTACGACCGAGCAAAAAGAATCCTATGTTCCGCTGCTTGCGTCTGGGCAGAAACTGGGCGCCTTTTGCCTGACTGAACCAACAGCTGGCTCAGATGCTTCTAGTATTCAGCTAAGAGCAGAGCGGGTAGACGACCACTATGAGTTAAATGGAACGAAAATTTTTATCACAAGCGGCGGGGAAGCAGAACTGTATCTTGTATTTGCAGTGACAGACCCTGCTTCTGCTAAAAAAAATATATCGGCGTTCATTGTCGAAAAAGATACGCCGGGTTTTACGATCGGAAAAGATGAGAAGAAGATGGGGCTGCACGGATCAAAAACAGTGACGCTTCATTTTGATGGCGTGCGAATTCCGAAGGAGCAGCTGCTCGGTGCGGAAGGAGAGGGCTTTCGAATGGCCATGTCTAGCTTAAATGCGGGGAGAATCGGTATCGCGGCCCAAAGCCTTGGTATTGCAGAAGCCGCATTAACGGAGGCAGTGACTTATTTAAAGCAGCATCCAGCCGGTCTTGAAACGACCATTCGGTTAGGCGATTTGGCGGCGAAGCTTGAAGCGGCCAAGTTGCTCGTCTATCAAGCAGCTTCTTATAAAGAGGCAAATCGCCCAGTCACAAAGGAAGCGTCGATGGCAAAGTTATTTGCTTCAAAAACGGCGGTTGAGATCAGTACAGAAGCCATCCATTTGCTAGGCATGGACGGTTATACCAATCGATATCACGCAGAACGCTATTTTCGTGATGCGAAAATTTGTGAAATCTATGAAGGAACAAGTGAAATTCAAAGGCTGGTCATTTGTAAACAGCTAATATGAAATGAGGTGGCTCATGATGCAGTTCCAATTAAGTGATGAACATGAAATGATACAAAAAATGGTGAGAGATTTTGCGAGAAATGAAGTGGAGCCAACAGCAGCAGAGCGGGATGAGACAGAAACCTATGATCCAGCTATTTTTCGCCAGATGGCGGAGCTCGGTTTAACGGGCATACCTTGGCCGGAAGAGGTTGGCGGGATCGGCAGTGACTATTTAGCCTATGTCATAGCGGTTGAGGAGCTCTCAAGAGTGTGCGCCTCTACGGGCGTTACCCTGTCTGCTCATACATCTCTCGCCTCATGGCCAATCTATACCTTCGGGACAGATGAGCAAAAGGAGACCTATTTAAAGCCGCTTGCAGAGGGACAGAAGATAGGTGCATACGCACTTACTGAAAGCGGCTCCGGTTCTGATGCAGGCGGAATGAAGACAACAGCAGTGAAAGCGGGTAGTGAATACGTCCTGAATGGTGCGAAAATCTTTATAACAAATGGAAGCATTGCGGATTATTATATTGTGTTTGCCGTGACTGACCAAGAAGCTACATCTCGAAATACAACCGCCTTTATTGTAGAAAAAGAGACACCGGGCTTCTCGATAGGTAAAAAAGAAAGCAAGCTGGGCATACGCTCATCGCCAACAACTGAAATCATATTTGAAGATTGTCGCATTCATGAAAGGAACCGGCTCGGCAAAGAAGGAGAAGGATTTAAAATAGCCATGATGACGCTCGATGGCGGCAGAAACGGCATTGCTGCACAGGCTGTAGGGATCGCCCAAGGTGCTCTTGATGCGGCGGTCAATTATGCAAAGGAGCGCAAGCAATTTGGGAAACCGATCATTCAGCAGCAAGGGATCGCTTTTAAGCTAGCCGATATGGCGACAGCGATCGAGGCGTCGAGACTGCTCACGTACCAGGCAGCATGGCTTGAAACGAAAGGGCTTCCGTATGGAAAGGAATCAGCCATGTCCAAGCTCTTTGCTGGTGATACAGCCATGAAGGTCACGACAGAAGCGGTTCAAATCTTCGGCGGGTACGGCTATACAAAGGATTACCCAGTCGAACGATACATGCGTGATGCGAAAATCACTCAAATTTACGAAGGAACACAGGAAATCCAGCGGCTGGTCATCTCACGGAAACTGCTAGATATGTAGAAAAAAAGCAAAGACCACCTGAACGTGAGGTGGTCTGTTTTGGTTTTGTTTCAATCATTTTTCGAATTTGAGGCAATTTCCAATATTGATCCATATCATCATGGCATTATGTTAAAATTGGGAAAAATATAAATAAGGAGGTTATGATGATGACGACCATCTTAGCATTAGTCACTCTGGTTATTTGGATCATGGTTTCCACAGAGCTTTCGAAGTCTTCAAAGAAGGACGATCAAGAAAAAAGTCGCAGAAAGTTAATCGTATTAATGTCTGCGGGGACTTTGTTTACCATACCTGTCGTTTTCTCATTAATCCAGAACATCCAGCTTTAAATATGCACATTCGCCTATATTGCGGCTGTCTGTTTCGATTTCATCCATTTGAAAAAGACATAACGGACAAGCGGCCCCATAATCAATAGCTGTAAAGGCAGCGCCATGATCACATTATGACCGAAAATCGTAAAGTAATCAGACAGAATTGATTGTGCTTGAAATCCTGTGCTGATGCTTTGAACCACATATCCGCATAAAGACATGAGGCACACCATTCCAAATACGATGCAGATGGAAAGAGTGAGAATAAAATAGATTTTCTTGCCTTTCGGGGCAAAGCGGCTGGCTGCTTTTTTTGCTGAAGGTTCAACAATGTACATTTCAATCAACAAAGCGATGACAAAACCGAGCACATAGCTGAGAACCCCTTCTAACCACGTCATATGTCCAAGCTGCCCGTTTAGAAATAGATTGTAAAAGAACATTACTGAAAACATACAAAAACACATCAATACACCAAATTGTATATCTTCTTTTTTTGTCATTGGCAATTCGATCAACCTCTCAAAATTAGTCTACTTATTATAGATTTTTGTATCAAACGGTCGTAAGTGAACATTTTGTGAAGGAATAAATCCCCTTTTTAAAGAAGAAGAAGTAGCTCTTATACGATCAAAATGGAAGATAAAAATGCACGCAAAATGTGTACGGCACACAAGAACCAGTCCAATTCTGCGCAAATGATTGACCTCTGGAGGCTCCTCATGAGAAAAAATCAAAATTTAACATCGATAAAGGTGGCATAAACTCCCCTAATTTGTTTATAATGAGAGGTATGGTTTGTCGTAAGAATAAGGTATAAATACTTATTATTTCACTGATAAATGGATACATACATGTAATAGAAAGGGAGTGTCTGACCTTGAGTTTGAAAGAATACTCACAGGAACAGCTCAAACAAATGTCTTTAGTTGAACTTGCTTATGAAATTTTCAGAGACAGCAAAACACCGATTACGTTTTCCGAGTTAATAGATGAAATGATCCGTTTGCAAGGGATACAAAAATCTGATCTTGATGATCGACTTGCCCAATTTTATACAGACTTAAATATAGATGGCCGCTTTATTTCGTTAGGTGATCAGAGATGGGGACTTCGCAGCTGGTATCCAGTTGATCAAATCGAAGAAGAAGTTCAGCCAGCTGTGAAAACAAAAGCGAAAAAGAAAAAAACAAAAGCAGCTGTCGTTGAAGAAGACTTCGATGAGATTGAAGAGGAAGAAGAAATCGAAGAGCTTGAAGAAGATCTTGATCTTGTTGAAGACGACGATGATCTCGACTTAGATGAAGAAGAAGTTGATGAAGATCTAGAAGACTTCGACGAAGATGATGATGACGAAGATGATGACGGCTTAACGGAGATTGATGAAGACGATTTAGACGAGGAAAAGGAAGGCAAATAATCCTTTGAAACCGGTCCTTAAAACAGGACAAAACCGTCTTGACTTTCGAGAGCGAACTATGTAGTATGTATTTTGGGCTCTCTAAAAAGAGTACGTAAAGATACGTTCATTTACGCTCCCTTTCATTTATTTGAAAGGGAGCTTTCTTATTTTTCAAGAGATTTAGGGATACACTCTAAAAAGGATGAAGCTGTGCATGTCTAGTCATGCAAGGGTAAAAAAGAGAGGAGCATACGAAATGACAAAGTATATTTTTGTAACAGGAGGAGTTGTTTCCTCACTTGGAAAAGGGATCACGGCTGCATCGTTAGGCCGCCTTCTAAAAAACAGAGGGATGGATGTCACCATTCAAAAATTCGATCCATATATAAATGTAGACCCAGGGACAATGAGTCCATACCAGCATGGTGAAGTATTTGTTACAGATGACGGTGCTGAAACAGACCTTGACTTAGGTCACTACGAGCGTTTCATTGATATTAACTTAAATAAGTATAGCAACGTAACAACGGGTAAAATCTACTCTACTGTCTTGAAAAAAGAGCGTCGCGGCGACTATTTAGGCGGTACAGTACAGGTCATTCCCCATATTACAAATGAAATCAAAGACCGTGTATACCGCGCAGGGAAAGAAACTGGTGCGGATGTTGTCATTACAGAAATTGGCGGAACAGTTGGAGATATCGAATCCCTTCCATTCCTTGAAGCGATTCGTCAAATGAAGAGTGACATCGGACGTGAAAATGTCATGTACATTCATTGTACCCTTGTTCCTTACATCCGTGCAGCGGGCGAACTGAAAACAAAACCAACACAGCATAGTGTGAAAGAACTTCGCAGCCTTGGCATTCAGCCAAACGTCATTGTTGTCAGAACAGAAATGCCAATGACACAAGACATGAAGGACAAAATTGCTCTATTCTGTGATATTGATACAAAAGCTGTCATCGAATGTCAGGATGCAGACACCCTTTACTCCATTCCGCTTGATTTACAAAAACAAGGATTAGACAAGCTTGTATGTGAACACATGAAGCTTGAATGCCAAGATGCGGACATGACTGAGTGGACGGCTCTTGTCGACAAAGTGCAAAACCTTTCAAAACAAGTAACGATTGGACTTGTAGGGAAATATGTTGAGCTGCAAGATGCATACATTTCTGTTGTTGAATCACTTCGTCATGCTGGCTATGCATTTGATGCTGATGTTCAAATCAAATGGATCAATGCAGAGGAAGTCACAGCGGAGAATATAGCTGATTTCGCTCAAGATGTTGACGGTATGATCGTTCCTGGAGGCTTCGGAGACCGCGGAGTGGAAGGGAAAATCATTGCAACACAATATGCCCGCGAAAACAAAGTGCCATTCTTCGGCATTTGCCTAGGAATGCAAGTCGCTTCTATCGAATATGCGAGAAACGTACTAGGTCTTGAGGGAGCTCATTCAGCGGAAATTGATCCGGAAACAGCATTCCCAATCATCGACCTTCTTCCAGAACAGAAGGATGTAGATGATCTAGGCGGAACACTTCGTCTTGGCCTGTACCCTTGTAAATTAAATGAAGACTCGAAAGCATTTGCTGCATACAATGACGAAGTGGTCTACGAACGCCACCGTCATCGTTATGAGTTTAATAACGAATACAGACAGCAAATGGAAGCAGCGGGCTTTGTATTCTCTGGTACAAGCCCAGACGGACGTCTTGTTGAAATTATCGAGCTGAAGGATCACCCTTGGTTCCTTGCTTCTCAGTTCCACCCAGAATTCATTTCAAGACCGACAAGACCACAGCCATTATTTAGAGATTTCGTTGGTGCTTCTTTGCAAGCATCTGAATCAAAATAAAACAAAAAACTGCCGAGAATATCATCTTCTCGGCAGTTTTTTTATTCATATTCTTCAACGATTTCTTTCACAGTAAACGATAGAGCGTGGTAGACATATAAGCAGGTCATTAACGCAGGATAGCCGAACCTTGTTCCATCCTCAGCAGGCACAAGTGGTTTCTTGAGCTGGAAATCAATGTGAACATCGCAATGCTCTTCAATCATTGACGGCTCCTTTTGTGCTGGCCCAACTCCAACAATGGGCGTACCTTGCGCGTGCAGTTCTTTTACGAGGGATTGGATCTCCTGATCTTGTGGATCTGAATAAAAAAGCAGCACCCTGTCACTTGGGTGAAGTAAGCTGCGCTCCTTTTGACCCAGCGGCAGTACTTTCGCACCGGGAAAGGGCTCCTTGCTTTCGGATGCCTCTAGGGCTACAGCAGCCAGCTCTTTCTTTCCGTGGAAATAAACGGCATGTCCACTGACAACGGATTGAGCAAGAAGGCGTGCACCGTCCTCAATCGCTTCTGTCTGCTTTTCTCCAATACGTGAAAAAATACCTGATAACTGGGTTGTGAAAATTTTTAACAAGACTCATTTCCTCCTTCGGTTAGCTCATTTTATAATAGAATATAAAGAGAATATTAGGAAAAATGCTCAGAAAATGTCGTAAAGTAGACTATTATAAATAAAGGAAATGTGAAAATCAAACAGAATTATTTAACAACTGCTCTTTTTATGGCGAAAAATGAAAGCGATGGGGTGTAACAGATGAATGAGAAAATTTTAATTGTCGATGATCAGTACGGTATTAGAATATTGCTGAATGAAGTGTTTCATAAAGAAGGCTATCAAACCTTCCAAGCGGCCAATGGTCTACAAGCGTTAGATATTGTGAAAAACCATAGACCGAACCTTGTTCTGCTTGATATGAAGATTCCCGGAATGGATGGGATTGAGATTTTAAAACGAATGAAATTAATTGATGAAGACATCCGCGTGATCATTATGACAGCTTATGGCGAATTAGATATGATTCAAGAATCCAAAGAACTCGGTGCGTTGACACACTTTGCTAAACCATTTGATATTGATGAGATCCGAGATGCAGTCAAAGAATACTTGCCTCTTGAAACAAATGGCTAGCTGGAAATGATTGAATCGAGTCATTCTGTTGCCGATTTGTCGAATAATTGGTATTCTAGATAAGAAGAAGAAAGCGATCTGACTTTGAAAGTTTACATATGGCGAGAAATTCTGGTCATGCTAGGGTGGAGAGCTTTTTTTAGTAAGCAAATTAGCTACATAGGGAGGATTTTTCATCATGCCTTTAGTTTCAATGACAGAAATGTTGAAAGACGCAAAGGAAAAAGGTTACGCTGTTGGACAGTTTAACTTAAATAACTTAGAATTCACGCAAGCGATTTTACAAGCTGCTGAAGAAGAGAAATCTCCAGTTATCTTAGGAGTATCTGAAGGAGCAGGACGCTACATGGGCGGCTTCAAAACAGTTGTCGCAATGGTTAAAGCGTTAATCGAAGAATATAATGTAACAGTTCCTGTTGCGATTCATTTAGATCACGGTTCAAGCTTTGAATCTTGTGCAAAAGCGATTCATGCAGGATTTACTTCTGTTATGATCGATGCTTCTCACCACCCATTCGATGAGAATGTGGCAACAACTGCAAAAGTAGTTGAGCTTGCACATTTCCACGGTGTATCTGTAGAAGCTGAGCTTGGAACTGTTGGTGGACAAGAAGACGACGTCATCGCTGAGGGCGTTATTTATGCTGATCCAAAAGAGTGCAAAGAGCTTGTAGAACGTACTGGTATCGACTGCCTTGCACCTGCACTAGGTTCAGTTCATGGTCCATACAAAGGTGAACCAAACCTTGGTTTCGCTGAAATGGAAGAAATTGGTAAAACAACAGGTCTTCCACTTGTTCTTCACGGCGGAACAGGTATCCCAACTGCTGACATCAAGCGTTCAATTTCACTTGGTACAGCAAAAATCAATGTAAACACTGAAAACCAAATTGCTTCTGCGAAAGCAGTTCGCGAAACACTTGCTGTAAAAACAGAAGAGTATGATCCACGTAAATATCTTGGACCAGCTCGTGACGCAATTAAAGCAACTGTTATCGGCAAAATGCGCGAATTTGGTTCTTCTAACCAAGCATAATTTGATGAGAACCGAAAGCCGCCTGAGTCACAGGCGGTTTTCTCCATATCTTGAGAAAGCGCAATCAAATTTACATTTCAGACAATTTATTGATAGGAGAGTGGCACAGTTATGTTATTTTTTGTAGATACAGCGAATATTGCAGACATCAAAGAGGCGCACGAGCTTGGCATTTTAGCAGGCGTCACAACAAACCCTAGTTTAGTAGCGAAAGAAAAGGACGTATCATTCCACGATCGCCTTCGTGAAATCACTGATGTTGTGTCAGGTTCTGTCAGTGCGGAAGTCATTTCCTTAAAAGCAGAGGAAATGATTGAAGAAGGAAAAGAGCTTGCTGCTATTGCACCAAATATCACGGTCAAAGTTCCAATGACAACGGACGGCCTGAAAGCTGTCAAAGCGTTAACAGACCTTGGTATTAAAACAAACGTCACTTTGATTTTTAATTCAAATCAGGCACTGCTTGCAGCTAGAGCTGGTGCGACGTATGTTTCTCCGTTCCTCGGTCGTCTAGATGACATTGGCCACAATGGTCTTGATCTCATTAGCGAAGTGAGAACCATTTTTGATGTTCATGGATTAGATACACAAATCATTGCTGCATCCATTCGTCACCCGCAGCATGTGACAGAAGCTGCGATTAGAGGTGCTCATATCGGCACAATGCCGCTGAAAGTCATCAAGCAGCTGACAAAACACCCATTAACGGATGCAGGCATTGAGCAATTTTTAGCAGACTGGAATAAATAAGTGATTGTGGCAGGCGGGAGCGTATTCCGTTTGCCGCAGTTTTCCTTAAAAACGCTAAGAAATGTTTTGTGCAAAGAAGAGAACATCACAGCCTCGCAAAGCTTCGATTATTTTTCTTCCGACAAATTTCGTTTAACCTGTATTCTTTCTCTTGATATTGGCTAAATTTTGGACAAGACCTTTTAATGCGCGACATCCACAAACAGTATAACTCCAACAGTGATCTTCTTTAAGAAGGGAGACAAATATGGAAAAGTTAAACATTGCCGGCGGTGACCCCTTACGCGGGACCGTACATATTAGTGGTGCGAAAAATAGTGCTGTGGCACTGATTCCTGCCACGATTCTCGCAGATTCTCCAGTAACCATTGAGGGCCTACCGCATATTTCAGATATTGACACATTACGAGATTTGTTAGAAGAAATTGGCGGGAAGGTCACATTTGAAAAAGGTGAAATGGTTGTCAATCCTAAAGAAATGATCAGCATGCCGCTTCCTAATGGGAAAGTGAAGAAACTACGTGCGTCCTATTATTTAATGGGAGCCATGCTCGGCAGGTTCAAGCAGGCTGTCATCGGTTTGCCAGGAGGATGTCACTTAGGACCTAGACCGATCGATCAGCATATCAAAGGCTTTGAAGCACTTGGAGCCGAGGTGACAAACGAGCAGGGTGCGATTTATTTGCGTGCTGAAAAATTAGTCGGAGCCCGTATTTATCTTGATGTTGTCAGTGTCGGTGCGACCATCAATATCATGCTGGCAGCTGTACTGGCCGAAGGAAAAACGGTGATTGAAAATGCCGCAAAAGAGCCCGAAATTATTGACGTAGCAACACTGCTTGCAAGCATGGGAGCCAGAATCAAAGGTGCGGGTACTGATGTGATTCGAATCGAAGGTGTAGAATCTCTTCATGGCTGTAAGCATTCAATCATTCCTGACCGCATAGAAGCAGGTACGTTTTTAATTGCTGGTGCAGCGATGGGAGATGAAGTTGTACTTGATAATGTGATCCCAACTCATTTAGAATCAATTACGGCGAAACTTAGAGAAATGGGGTTCACCATTGAAACGAGCAACGATCAGATGTTGATCGTTGGCAGAAACGAAGGACTCAAGCCTGTCGATATCAAAACCCTTGTGTATCCGGGATTTCCGACTGACCTTCAGCAGCCGATGACGGCTTTGTTAACAAAAGCGAAAGGCACGAGTGTGGTCACAGATACGATCTACTCTGCCCGTTTTAAGCACATTGACGAATTGCGTCGAATGGGTGCAAACATGAAGGTGGAAGGAAGATCTGCCATTATTACAGGACAAACGCAGCTTCAAGGAGCAAAGGTGAAAGCAAGTGATCTGCGTGCAGGTGCTTGTCTCGTTGTCGCAGGGTTGATGGCAGACGGTGTGACCGAAATCACAGGGCTTGAACATATAGACAGAGGTTATAGTTTGCTTGAGGAGAAGCTTGAAGGCTTGGGTGCAACCATCTGGCGTGAAAAGCTGAATGACCAAGAAATAGAAGAACTTCAAAATTCATAAGGCTTTGACTGTGAGAGGAGATTTGGACAAAAATGGAAAGAAGTTTATCGATGGAACTAGTACGGGTGACAGAAGCAGCCGCTTTAAAATCTGCCCGTTGGATGGGAAGAGGAAAGAAAGACGAAGCGGATGATGCTGCAACAAGTGCAATGCGTGATGTATTTGACACTATTCCGATGAAGGGAACAGTCGTCATCGGCGAGGGAGAAATGGACGAAGCGCCAATGCTTTATATTGGGGAAAAGCTTGGCAACGGATATGGACCTCGCGTGGATGTCGCTGTTGATCCATTAGAAGGAACAAATATTGTGGCAAGCGGCGGCTGGAATGCCTTAGCTGTCATTGCGGTTGCAGATCATGGCAACTTGCTGAATGCACCTGATATGTACATGGATAAGATCGCAGTAGGTCCAGAAGCGGTAGGCTGCATCGACATTGAAGCGCCTGTCATTGATAATCTTCGCGCTGTTGCAAAAGCGAAAAACAAAGATATTGAAGATGTTGTTGCGACGATTTTAAACAGAGGTCGACATGAGAAAATTATTGCTGAGCTGAGAGAAGCAGGAGCAAGAATCAAACTAATCGATGATGGTGACGTTGCAGGAGCCATTAATACAGCATTTGATCACACAGGTGTTGATATTCTATTTGGTTCAGGTGGAGCGCCTGAGGGTGTCCTTTCTGCTGTTGCGTTAAAGGCACTTGGTGGAGAAATCCATGGTAAGCTTCTTCCTCAAAGTGAACAAGAGCTGATACGCTGTGAGAAAATGGGGCTAGATGTTGGGAAAGTCCTAAGAATGGAAGACCTCGTAAAAGGAGACGACGCCATTTTTGCAGCGACAGGTGTAACGGACGGCGAGTTATTAAAAGGTGTTCAATTCAAAGGCTCTGTTGGAACAACACATAGTGTTGTCATGCGTGCGAAATCGGGTACTGTTCGATTCGTTGATGGCAGACACAGCTTAAAGAAAAAACCGAATCTTTTTATTCGTCCGTAATCAGAAAGCGGGTATTCATTACCCGCTTTTCATATAGGTTTCAAATGTATATCATTTTCTTTTTAAAGTTGAATATTCTCTGCAAATGAGGTAAAACTAAAGAGTGCTGCGAAATTTCCTGCGAATTTACTTCTTTTAAGCTTCAACAAGTTTAAATACTGCCGCATCATGACGATATACTCATTATCCTTCTCTATGTTGACAAAGCTCTATTCCACATTGATTCTATCGATCACGATAAAACGAGTGGGAGCGTTACCATCAGAGCGAGGTCATTCCAACAAAAAAGGAATTAAAAGCTAATCAAATACAATGGTCATGCATTTGTAATGAAATACATTGACTAGAAAAGTGTGGTGTCCATATTGAAAGATGTTTCGATCTCATCTTTGGAAAATATGAAATTAAAAGAGCTGTATGAGTTAGCAAAACGCTACAAAATCTCTTATTACAGCAAACTAACAAAAAAAGAATTAATCTTTGCCATTCTAAAGGCAAATGCTGAGCAAGAGGATCTCTTATTTATGGAAGGGGTTCTTGAAATTATTCAGTCTGAGGGATTTGGTTTCTTAAGACCGATTAACTACTCCCCAAGTTCTGAAGATATTTATATTTCTGCTTCACAAATCAGACGCTTTGATTTGCGAAATGGAGATAAAGTGTCTGGAAAGGTACGACCTCCAAAAGAGAATGAACGCTACTATGGCCTCCTTCATGTAGAAGCGGTAAATGGGGACGACCCAGAATCAGCAAAGGAACGTGTTCACTTTCCTGCACTCACACCGCTATTTCCTGATCGCCAAATGATTCTTGAAACACAGCCTAATCATCTGTCTACTAGAATTATGGATATGATGGCGCCAGTTGGGTTTGGACAGCGTGGATTAATCGTTGCGCCGCCTAAGGCAGGGAAAACCATTCTACTCAAAGAAATTGCCAACAGCATATCTGAAAATCATCCAGAGGCAGAACTGATTGTCCTTCTGATTGACGAACGCCCGGAGGAAGTAACAGATATCGAACGGTCTGTTGCAGGGGATGTTGTTAGTTCAACCTTTGACGAAGTACCGGAAAACCACATTAAAGTAGCAGAGCTTGTATTAGAGCGTGCCATGCGTCTTGTTGAACATAAAAAAGATGTCATCATCTTAATGGACAGCATTACAAGGCTTGCTCGTGCATACAACCTTGTCATCCCACCAAGCGGCCGAACGCTTTCCGGCGGGATTGATCCAGCGGCTTTCCATCGCCCGAAACGTTTCTTTGGTGCTGCGCGTAACATCGAGGAAGGCGGAAGCTTGACGATTTTAGCTACTGCACTTGTTGATACTGGATCACGTATGGATGATGTGATTTATGAGGAGTTTAAAGGAACTGGAAACATGGAGCTTCATTTGGACCGTTCTCTTGCAGAGAGAAGAATCTTCCCAGCGATCGACATTCGTCGTTCTGGTACGAGAAAAGAAGAACTACTTGTGCCAAAAGAGCATCTTGATCGTCTATGGGCAATGAGAAAATCGATGTCAGATACACCTGACTTTGCTGAGAAGTTCATGCGTAAAATGAGAAAAACAAAGACAAACCAAGAATTTTTCGAAGTTTTAACGCAAGAATGGAAACAAGCAAATATGTCTGCATCAAGAAGATAACTTCCTGAAAAAATACATTTGCAATCATAGACTCACACTGTTATAATTTTATCATGTGCGTTTCAGAATTTATTCTGAGATATTAACTCTGTTTCCGAATTGGATTCAGGGCGGAAGGAGATGACAGTAGATGAAAACAGGAATTCATCCTAACTACAAAAAAGCTACAGTCAAATGCGCTTGTGGAAATGAGTTTGAAACTGGATCAGTAAAAGAAGAGATTCGCATCGAGATTTGTTCTGAGTGCCATCCTTTCTATACAGGCCGTCAAAAATTCGCTTCTGCTGATGGACGTGTTGACCGCTTTAACAAAAAATACGGTCTTAAGTAATAATAGATACAATAAACAGGCAGGAATCCGTTCTTGCCTGTTTTTTTACGTGGATTGATGGAACTTTAAAACGGGGGAGAATAGACCTTATGTATGTGATGAAACAAAGCGGTTGGCTTGAAGTCATCTGCGGTAGTATGTTTTCTGGAAAGTCGGAAGAATTGATTCGGAGAGCCAAAAGATCCACCTTTGCCAAACAAGAAGTAAAAATATTCAAACCAGCGATTGATAACCGATATAGCAAGAGCTCAGTTGTGTCACATAACGGTTCATCAGTAGATGGGATTGCAGTAGCCTCACCAAAAGACATAATAACGCACATATCAGAAAGAACCGATGTCATTGGCATTGATGAGGTGCAATTTTTTGATGAGACAATCATTGATATTGTCACTCAATTGGCTGATAAAGGTTACCGAGTCATTGTTGCAGGCCTGGATCAAGACTTCAGAGGAGAGCCATTTGGTGTTGTTCCGCATTTAATGGCATGTGCAGAGCTTGTAACAAAACTTCAAGCCGTTTGTTCGGTATGCGGCTCCCCAGCGAGTAGAACACAACGCTTGATCGACGGTAAACCCGCATCCTATAATGATCCCATTATTTTAGTAGGTGCGCAGGAATCATATGAAGCACGATGCAGACATCACCATGAAGTACCAAGACTTGACGTTGGTACAACACTTGACAATTAAAAAAATAGCAAATGCCGCTGTGTTTCGTTTTTCGAGATTTTGGCTGAACACCCATCATTTGTACTTAAATAAATTAAATAACACTACGAAAAAATTATCTAATTTTCAACGCTTGCGTTTTGGCATAAGCAGGCATAAAATGACTAACTGTAGTGTAAAGCATTTTAACGAAAAGTTCGATTTCTTGTCATAATTTTTTGATTAAGGGTTTTTCTCCTTAATCGTTCTTTTGATTAATAGTTAACTTTATTTATATTTTAGAAAGAGGGTAGTTTTTGATGAACAACGTGAAGAAAACAAAAGAAGGGTACCTCGAAACCACTTTAACAGGTAAAGATGTATTATCGATTCCAACGTTGAACAAAGGAGTTGCTTTCTCTGAAGAAGAAAGACAAGAGCTTGGACTAGAAGGCTTGCTTCCTCCAACTGTTCTAACTTTAGAACAACAAGCAGAGAGAGCGTACAAGCAGTTTCTTGCTCAGCCAGATCGTCTTCGTCAAAACGTCTACTTAAGCGATTTACAAAACCGTAACGAAGTATTGTTCTACAAGCTGTTAAAAGACAAGCTTCGTGAAATGCTTCCAGTTGTCTACACACCAACTGTTGGTGAAGCCATTCAAGAATACAGCCATGAATACAGAAGACCTCATGGTGTTTATCTTTCAATCGACAACATTGACGGCATTGAGAAAGCATTTGAAAACTTACATGCAACAGCTGGAGATATTGACCTAATCGTTGCAACTGACTCTGAGAGTATCCTTGGAATTGGTGACTGGGGTGTTGGTGGTATCAACATCGCAATCGGTAAATTAGCTGTTTACACGGCAGCAGCAGGTATTGATCCAAGCCGCGTGATTCCAGTTGTATTAGATGTTGGAACAAACAATGAAAAATTATTGAATGATCCATTATACATCGGTAACCATCACAAACGTGTACAAGGTGAAAAATACGAAGAGTTCATTGATGCTTATGTAAAAGCAGCACTTAAATTCTTCCCGAAAGCATTGCTTCACTGGGAAGACCTTGGAAACAAAAATGCTCGTAACATCATGAAAAAATACAATGATAGCATCCTAACGTTCAATGATGATATTCAAGGTACTGGTGCCATTACTTTAGCGGGTGTACTTGCAGCTGTCAAGAAAACTGGTACACAATTGAAAGATCACCGTGTTGTGATTTTCGGAGCAGGATCAGCTGGTATCGGAATCGCAGATCAAGTGCGTGACACAATGGTACTTGAAGGTCTGACTGAAGAAGAAGCAAACAATGCATTCTGGACATTAGACTACAGAGGGCTATTAACAGATCAATTTGAAGATGAAGTGCTTGATTTCCAAAAACCGTATCTTCGTTCATCTGACGAAGTTGAGGGCTGGGCACGTGATGAAAAAGGACAAATCTCATTTGCAGAAACCGTTCGCAAAGTGAAGCCAACAATCCTAATCGGTACATCAGGTCAAGGCGGCGCATTCACTGAAGAAATCATTAAAGAAATGGCAGCTCATACAGAGCGTCCAGTGATCATGCCAATGTCTAACCCAACACCACTTGCTGAGGCAGTGCCAGAGGATCTGTTTAAATGGACAGACGGCCGTGTGCTGATTGCAACAGGAAGCCCGTTCGAAAACGTTGAGTACAACGGAATCGAACATGAAATCGGACAATCAAACAATGCGTTCGTTTTCCCAGGACTTGGTCTTGGTTCTATCGTCACAGAATCAAAAATCATCACAAAAAGCATGTTTGTTGCTTCTGCAAATGCGATTGCTGAAATGGTTGATCACGAAAAACCAGGTGCTGGCTTACTTCCAAGCATTGATAACTTGCAAGAAGTGTCGATCCATGTGGCAATTGAAGTAGCGAAAGCAGCGATTGAAGATGGAGTCGCAAGAAAAACTCCTGACAACATCGAACAAGCTGTGAAAGATGCAATGTGGATTCCTGAATATAAAAAAATTGTAAGAGCATAATAAAATGTGTAACGCGGCATTGTTTAGGGTAATTTAAGCAATGCCGCAATAAATAGAATTATGTAAAGGATTTAAGGAGGAAGAGTAAGGTGGACTTTTTAAATATTTTGATCCTCCTAGCACCGATTTTTTTCGTTATCGCGCTGGGTTGGTTCGCAGGGAACTTCGGCAGCTATGACGCTAAATCTGCAAAAGGTGTAAGTACACTTGTGACAAAGTATGCTTTGCCAGCGCACTTTATCGCCAGCATTCTGTCAACACCAAAAGATAAATTCTATAGTCAAATTCCGTTTTTCGTTGCATTAATTTTAGGAATCGTTGGTTTTTATATCATTATCCTTCTTGTTACGAAATTTGCTTTTAAATACGATTTAACAAATTCATCTGTTTTCTCGTTAAACTCAGCTCAACCGACCTTTGCATTTATGGGGATTCCGGTCCTAGGCAGTTTATTTGGGGCTCAAGAAGTTGCAATTCCGATTGCAATTACCGGAATAGTTGTAAATGCAATGCTTGATCCAATTGCGATTATTGTGTCAACTGTCGGTGAAAAAACAAAAGGAAAAGCCAAAGACGGCGAAAGTTTCCTTAAAATGACGACAAAAGCCATTTTGCACGGTTTATCAGAGCCGCTTGCACTTGCACCGCTAGCAAGTATCATTCTTGTTCTTTTAGGATTTAAACTTCCTGAAATTGGACATGAAATGTTAGAGGAAATTGGAAGTGTTACATCAGGGGTTGCGCTATTTGCAGTCGGTGTCACTGTTGGTATCCGTAAGATTAAATTAAGCATACCAGCATTCAGTATCGCATTGCTAAAAGTAGCTGTACAACCATTACTTATGTATTTCATCGCCATTTTTATGGGTCTTTCGGCTGATGAAATCACAAAAGCTGTATTGCTTGTTGCTTTCCCAGGTTCAGCTGTTGCAGCGATGATCGCAACGCGATTTGAAAAACAAGAAGCAGAAACTGCATCCGCATTTGTGATAAGTGCAATCATGTCATTAATTTCATTACCGATCATTATTGCACTTACCTCATAATAAAGTAGAAAGGCTGCCTAAACAGGCAGCCTCAGCGTGTAGACAAACCCTCGCATTCGTTGTCAGTCCTGCGCGCCGGTGCTCACGAATATTTCATTCGCTCCGCTCCGGTACTCGTCCTTCCTAGACTTCAAGGGCTTTCTATCACGCTGAAAAGAAACAAAGTGCTAAAATAAAGATCATTTTAGCACTTTGTCAACAATCTGAGGCTGCCTAAACAGGCAGCCTTTTTAGCGAAATGAATGAAACATAGGGAAGAGCACACGTTTCTTTTTGATCTTAGGAGGTGCGATTTCCTGCTCTTCTACTACTTGTGACGGCTTTTTAACTGTCGCGGCGAGGCGTTCAAATTTTGTGGTTAATTCTTCAATTTCTCTACGATGCTGGAGCAGCTGATAGGACACACCTTCATCTGCTTTTTTAGCCAGTTTCCGTTCAAGCTCTTGTAAACGCTCTTCAACATCATGGACGTGTGATTGCTGCTGAATGAGCTGCTTCACTTGTTCTTCTAATGCTTCCATCCTTTGTGTAGAGACGTCAGTTTCGACAGCAGGTGCTAATTGACGAACGGTTTCCTTATGAATGGGCAGTTGAATGTCTTGGAGGATCACACCTTCATTCATTTGGTGTTTGACCTCTTTGAGCAGCTGCACAATATCTTCATGAAAATCATAATGTCCAAGTTCATTTCGGGCGACAGGGATGTTGAGCTGTTTGACCCAACGCTGAATCGTTTTTGAAGAGACGCCAATTTCCTTTGCAACCTCATTTGTATTCAAACCAAATGCCCTCCCTTTTTTCAATTACAAGTACCATTCTCTTCAAGGAGCCCCTGTTCCTTCACGTTAGACAAAACAAGTAACCAATCGTCAAAGATCGTGTTTTCTAGCGGAAAATTGCAGAAAATCAATTGTTTTGGAAATTTTTTTGACTGTCATACCCCGCTATACTATAATTAGACTGTTACGCACAAAACAGAGGTGAAGACCATGTTAGACCGTTTAAAATCAATTGAAGAACGCTATGAAAAGCTAAATGAATATTTAAGTGATCCTGAAGTGGTAAACGACCCTAAGAAGCTTCGTGAATATTCGAAGGAACAATCTGATATTCAAGAAACTGTTGAGGTATATAGACAATATCGTGCAGCGTACGACCAGCTGAGTGATGCGAAAGCCATGCTGGAAGAGAAGCTGGATGCGGAGATGCGCGACATGGTCAAAGAAGAAATTTCAGAGCTCACAGAGGAAACGGAACGTTTAGAAGACGAGCTGAAAATCTTGCTGATTCCGAAAGATCCAAATGACAACAAGAACGTTATTGTGGAGGTTCGCGGTGCAGCGGGCGGAGAAGAGGCTGCTCTTTTTGCAGGAAACCTTTACCGTATGTACAGTCGTTATGCTGAAATGCAAGGCTGGAAAACGGAAGTCATGGAAGCAAGTGTCACTGGCACAGGCGGTTATAAAGAAATCATCTTTATGATCAGCGGTAAAGGCGCATATTCTAAATTAAAATTTGAAAATGGCGCACACCGCGTGCAGCGTGTTCCTGAAACTGAATCAGGCGGACGGATTCATACATCAACTGCGACAGTCGCGGTATTACCTGAGGCTGAAGAAGTTGAAATTGATATCCATGAAAAAGACATCCGTGTAGATACTTTCACATCAAGCGGACCTGGCGGACAGAGTGTAAACACGACCATGTCTGCTGTTCGATTAACTCACCTGCCAACAGGAGTCGTTGTATCCTGTCAGGATGAGAAATCACAAATCAAAAACAAAGAAAAAGCAATGAAAGTATTACGTGCGAGAATTTATGATAAATTCCAGCGTGAAGCACAGGCTGAATATGATCAAACGCGTAAATCTGCTGTTGGAACAGGGGATCGTTCAGAGCGTATCCGTACGTACAACTTCCCACAAAACCGTGTAACAGACCACCGCATCGGATTGACGATTCAAAAGCTTGATCAAATTTTAGAAGGAAAACTTGACGAGGTCATTGATGCATTAATTATGGAAGACCAAGCAAGGAAGCTTCAAAATGCAAAATAATCAACGAACAATCTTTGAAGCCCTTAAATGGGCTTCTTCTTTGTTAACGGAAGCCGGTAGAGACCAAAATGCAGCAGAGCTTCTTCTGATGCATGTACTAGGATGGAGCAGAAGTGAACTTCTTGCGCGTTTTCATGACCCACTGCCAGAAGAGAAAGATCGACTGTTCAGCGAGTTTGTCACACAGCACAAACTTGGAGTGCCTGTGCAGCATTTAACAGGTATTGAATTCTTCTATGGTCGTCCCTTCGAGGTGAATAAACATGTGCTCATTCCTCGTCCTGAAACGGAAGAAGTCGTACTAGCGGCGTTGAATATGACGGGTGACGTCTTTCCGCACGATCAGACGCTCAAAGCAGTTGATGTTGGCACAGGAAGCGGGGCAATCGCCATTACGTTAGCTCTTGAAAAGGAATCTCTATCTGTCACAGCGACTGATATCTCACTTGATGCACTTGCAGTAGCGAAGCGGAATCAACAAGCGCTTGGTGCAGACGTTCATTTTTTACATGGAGATTTACTTGAACCAGTCATAGCTCAAGGCATCAAAGTGGATTTGTTTATTTCCAATCCACCCTATATTGCGGTAGAAGAAATGGATAGCCTATCAGAGGTTGTCACAAAGCATGAGCCAGTCCATGCGCTGACTGATGGACGTGACGGTCTGTGGTTTTACCAGAGGCTCGTTCGAGATCTCCACAACGTACTGAGCGAGCAAGCGGTGGTCGTCTTTGAAATTGGACACACCCAAGCGCAAGATGTAAAAGCGCTTCTCATGCAGTCATTCCCTGCGGCTGATGTTCGCATCGTTAAGGATATTAACGAGAAGGACCGAGCTGTTTGCGCACACATTCAAAACGAAAAGTCCGGCTGAATAAAGTCGGACTATTTTATTATGTAAAGATGAAACTTATGGTAAAAGAGAAACGTATATATAAAAGAATGAACATTCTGATCATGATTTTTTTACATAAATTTGTTTTGAAGGAGCGAATGGTGTGAACAGAAGGTATGCGATGGTGTTGGTCATCGTCAGTGTACTATTGATTGTGAGTGCTTGCGGTAAACCGAGCTTTAAAAAAGAGGCAGCAGCATTTGGAGAAAGCTATAAAAAAGCACAATACACAGTGAATCGAACGGATGACCTATCTGACATGAAGGAGAAGTTGAAGTCTTATTTAACCGAGCATGAATATCAAGAATATACACAAGACAGCATGTTTCCAAGTGTATTAGAAGCAGCCAAGGATCAAGATTGTCAAATTAAGCTGAAAAAAATTACGTTTACGCCTTCAGATGAAAGCGATGACAGAATTGAATTTGACTATGAAATGATCATTCAATTTATTGATCAAAAAGGAAAGGTCAAAAAAGAAATCGAGAAAAAGGGGGCAATGACTGTCATCAAAACAGAAGCAGGTTTAAAAATCAGCCGTGATTGGGATGGAAGACTGTACCCTTCTGACTACCAATCCTCAGTCCAAAGTCGTTCTTAATTTGAACGGCTTTTTTTGATTTGACTCATAATCTATTAAAAACATCATGTTTGCTGTTTAAGAGATGAGTTTCCTGGACACAATGTTTGTAGCGAAGAGAAAAAGTGGGGGGAACACATCATGTTCAAAAGTAAAATGATGATTTGTCTTTATATGTTTCTATTATTATGCGGTGCTTTTGCAAACCTTGGCCGGGAGGAGACGGCGGCTGCTTCTGCAAACCAGCCTGTCGTGATACCGGATGAAGCGATTCGATTACGAATTTTAGCGAATAGTGATCGTTCAGCGGATCAGGATGTGAAAAGAAGCATTCGAGATGAGGTCAATGCCAATATGACGGAGTGGGTCAAAGACCTGACATCCATTGAAGAAGCAAGACGTGTCATTCGGTCAAAGCTGCCAGAAATCAATCGTATGGCCAAAGCAAAGTTGAAAGAACAACACATTGATCAATCCGTGTCGGTCAGTTTTCAAAAAGCCTCTTTTCCAACAAAGCTATATGGAAATTTTGTCTATCCTGCTGGAAAATATGAAGCCATTTTAATTACGCTTGGAGAAGGGGACGGAGCCAATTGGTGGTGTGTGTTATTCCCGCCTCTCTGCTTTATCGACTTTTCAAATGGAGAAGCCATTGCCTCGCCAGAAGGGAATGATGAAGACCAAGTGACAGCGCAGCAAACAGGTGAGTCCGTCAATGAAGTGGTGAAAGAAGAGGAAGAAGAGACTGGAGAAGTGAAATTCTTTCTGTTCGAATGGGTCTCTAGTCTTTTCTCTTAAAAAAGGTATAAAACTGTTTTTGCCTCATAGAGTTGAAGTAAGAGATCAAAAAGAGGTGAAAGCATGTATTATCAATTGAGGATAGCCACAGAAGAAGATGCTCCTACTATTAATGCTTTTCTTGAAAAGGGACAAGCGAAAGGTGGAGTAACGATTGCAGAGTGTACCACATTTGTTGTCATGGAAGATGCGAATGGACAGCTGGCAGGCTGTTTAGGTCTTGAACAGCTTAATGAACAAGAGGGATTGCTGCGGTCACTTGTCATTTCAGATAAACTCGGTCAGGGGCACATTGTTTCTTTGTTCCAAAGTGTTCAAACACTGGGAGAAAAAAAAGGTGTGGATACTTTTTATGTCGTAGCAAACCATTCAGCCTCACATGACTTTTTAGCATTAATGGGATTCACGCCTTTAAAGGATATTCCGGATAGCGTGTGGGTATCTGCGCATGCAAAAGAGTCATTGGACAAAGAACAGGCCGTGGTGCTGCAAAAAAAGAGCAGTTAATCACAAAACACTGGACTTATTCACATACTTATCCACTGTTAAACAAGCGTTATCCACAAATTGTGGACAACGCTTGTTTTATTTAGCATCATCTTTTATACTTTCAAAAGGATAATTGAGATATATCAACAGTTTTATCTTTTTTAAAAGGAGTTTGTATGATGTTAAATACAAAAAGATGGTCTGTGGATTTAGAAAAGGATTTATCCACATACTATCCACAAATTGAACAGGCTGCCCTTCTGTTGCAGCAAAACGAAGTGGTCGCTTTCCCGACAGAGACCGTTTATGGACTAGGGGCAAATGCGAAAGAGACAGAGGCCGTCATGAAAATTTATGAAGCGAAAGGACGTCCAAGTGATAATCCGTTGATTGTTCACATTGCGGAGGTTCAGCAGCTTCATGAATTTGCACAAATAGAAAACGAAAAAGCGAAGGCGCTAATGGATGCCTTTTGGCCGGGTGCCTTAACCATTGTCCTTCCGTGTAAACTGGGCACTTTATCAAAGCAGGTCACAGCTGGCCTATCCACAGTTGGCGTGAGAATGCCTGATCATCCCATTGCGCTTGAGCTCATCCGAGCAGCTGGTCTGCCAATTGCCGCACCAAGCGCCAATCGCTCAGGGAAACCATCACCGACACTGGCTGACCATGTAGCGAGTGATCTCGATGGAAGAATTGCAGGGATTGTCGATGGTGGTTCTACTGGTATTGGTGTTGAGTCAACGGTTGTATCCTGTGTAGATGAAACTCCAGTGATTTTAAGGCCGGGCGGTATCACAAAAGAAGCGTTAGAAGAAGTAGTCGGTGCAGTCAGCATCGATCCAGGGCTAACGAAAAAGGACGAGGCACCAGTATCGCCAGGGATGAAATACACACATTATGCACCTGAAGCACATATGTATATCTTTCATGGAAGTGATGAAGAGATGCAGCGTCACATTCAGAAGTATCAGGCTGAGGGGCAAAAAGTCGGTGTACTGACAACAGAAGAAAAGAAATCGTTGTTTACGGCAGATGTTGTGTACAGCTGTGGATGGAGAGAGAAGCCTGAAACTGTTGCTGCAAACCTATATCGTGTGCTGAGACAATTTGATGAGACGGATGTAGACTTGATCATTTCAGAAGCCTTTTCAGAGCAGGGGGTTGGTTCTGCGATTATGAACCGTCTGCAAAAAGCGGCAGGAGGGCGTACACTCTCTTCTTTCAAATAGTTCTAACCTTCCTTGGACAAACATAGGTTAAAGGAGAATGCGTGTCCAAGGGGGATTTACATGAATGAACTAGCTGGCGAATTGCTGACACTCAGTATCATGGCTTTTGCGCTTGGGATGGATGCCTTTTCGGTTGGACTTGGCATGGGGATGATTCAACTGAGGTTCCGTCAGATCATTTATATTGGACTTGTCATTGGGATATTTCATATGTTTATGCCTCTTTTTGGCATGCTGACAGGTCAGCTCTTATCTGGTTGGCTCGGTCTCCTTGCAACCTATATCGGAGGGGCGCTGCTTATCGTGCTGGGGCTGCAAATGATCATTGCGTCTATCCGAAAAGAGGATAAACCATTTATCGCACCTGTTGGTACTGGTCTCGTTCTTTTTGCGACAAGTGTGAGCTTAGACAGTTTCTCCGTTGGTTTAAGCCTGGGGATTTACGGTTCTCGGGTGTGGATGACCATTTTATTGTTTGGTTTTTTTAGTATGTTGCTTACATGGCTTGGATTATTACTCGGTAAACAGGTCCGGTCATGGGTTGGTTCATATAGTGGGGCGCTTGGCGGCATCATTTTACTAGCCTTTGGAATCAAATTATTATTTCCGCTATAGCCAGTCTCCTTACATAACATGTAGAATGAAATCCTATATAATAGAAGAAAAGGAGGGCGAATGATGAATATCTTATTTGTTTGTACTGGTAATACATGCAGAAGTCCGATGGCTCAAGCCCTTTTTGCTTCAATTGCAGATGAAAAAGGTTTGCAGGCCACTGTGAAATCAGCGGGCATCTTTGCCACTAATGAGGGGAAGGCTTCTCCGCAAGCGGTCGAAGCATTATTTGAGAAAAGCATTCCACTCAATCACTCATCGTCAAAGCTGACAGAGGATCTTCTTCACGAAGCTGATTACGTCTTCACCATGACGATTCAGCATAAACAGTTGATTTTGGAGCAATATGGATATGGAAAAGAAAAGGTTTTCACATTAAAGGAATTTGCGATAGGAACAGAAGGCGATGTATCCGATCCATTTGGAGGAAGTCTTGCTGTTTATCAGGAAACACGTGATGAACTAGAAGTATTGCTGTATCAGCTGGCTGAAAAACTAAAAAAGGATAGGACATCCTCATAAATGGACAACCTGTAAAACCGTTTCGAAAACGGTTTTTCTGCTTTTGTTTGCAAATGACTAGGCAGAGGTTAAAATATAACTGTGAATAAAGAATGAATGTAAGACATGACAGATCAACTCACCCTTAGGAGGAATAGCCTGATGAAAGTAGCCATTGCATCCGATCACGGCGGAACGAATATTCGTGAAGAAATCAAGCAACTGATGGATGAATTGAAGATTGAATACATTGATATGGGTTGTGAATGTGGATCAGGATCTGTAGATTATCCGGATTATGCTTTTCCTGTAGCCAATATGGTGGCAAACGGAGAAGTCGATCGTGGCATTTTAATTTGTGGGACAGGCATCGGCATGAGCATCTCAGCAAACAAAGTGAAAGGCATTCGCTGTGCACTGGCACATGATACATTTAGTGCGAAAGCAACGAGAGAACATAATGATACAAATGTTCTTGCGATGGGGGAACGTGTCATTGGACCAGGACTAGCACGTGAGATCGCACACATTTGGCTGACGACAGAATTTATGGCAGGACGCCATGCTACGCGGATTGGTAAAATCTCTGATTATGAAGAAAAGCACCTATAAGGAGCGCTTAACATGAACATTGGTCAAGATTGGCTTGAAATGTTAAAAGAGTTTCATCAAGCAGTCGAACTGCGTGCTGGCCAAATCTTAGTGATTGGCTGCAGTACGTCGGAAGTGGCTGGCGAGCATATTGGTACAGCAGGAAGTGAGCAAATTGCGGAGGCCATTTATCAAGAGCTGGACCAGCTAAGAAGAGAGACCGGTATTGAGCTAGCCTTCCAGTGCTGCGAGCATCTCAATCGTGCCCTCGTCGTTGAAGAAGAAGTGGCTTTCCGGCTAAACCTAGAAATTGTGGCCGCGGTACCTGTACGTAAGGCAGGGGGTTCTATGGCGGCTCATGCATATCAGCAAATGGAACACCCTGTATTAGTTGAATCCATTACGGCGCATGCAGGAATTGATATCGGCGATACATTGATTGGGATGCACTTAAAGCGAGTGGCCGTTCCTGTCCGCCTTAGTCGTCATCAATTAGGACAAGCACATGTGACGTTTGCGAAAACACGTCCGAAGCTGATTGGTGGAGAACGAGCGGTTTATACAAGATCATAGCTCGATTATATTTCTAATATAATGTTGAATGATGAAGAGGCTTCACCCCTTTAATATTCGGTTTTTCATAAAAAAGAAGTCCATTTTCCAAAAAAAACTTTTACATTTTACTCAAAAACCGTGTACAATGAGATGGTGAAAACATCGAATGGAAATAGATTGGAGAGGATTTCGCTGATGAAACATTTACCTGAGCAAGACGCACAAGTATTCAAAGCAATTCAACTAGAGCGGAAACGCCAGCAGGACAAAATCGAATTAATTGCATCAGAAAACTTCGTAAGCGAAGCAGTCATGGAAGCACAGGGCTCAGTTTTAACAAACAAATATGCTGAGGGCTACCCTGGTAAACGCTACTATGGCGGCTGTGAACATGTAGACGTTGTAGAAGATATCGCACGTGATCGCGCAAAAGAAATTTTTGGCGCTGAGTATGTGAACGTACAGCCTCACTCAGGTGCTCAAGCGAATATGGCCGTATACTTTACAATTCTTGAGCATGGCGATACAGTGCTAGGCATGAACTTATCACATGGTGGGCATTTAACACACGGAAGCCCTGTAAACTTTAGTGGTGTACAATACAACTTTGTAGAATATGGTGTAGATAAAGAAACACAGCATATCGACTATCAAGATGTACTTGAAAAAGCACGTGAGCATAAGCCGAAGCTAATCGTTGCGGGTGCAAGTGCATATCCACGTCAAATTGATTTCAAAAAGTTCCGTGACATTGCTGATGAAGTCGGTGCTTACTTTATGGTCGACATGGCTCACATTGCGGGTCTTGTTGCAGCAGGTCTTCATCCAAATCCAGTTCCTTACGCAGATTTTGTGACAACGACAACTCACAAAACTTTACGCGGACCTCGCGGCGGAATGATTCTATGCCGTGAAGAGTTTGGTAAAAAGATCGACAAATCGATCTTCCCTGGTATTCAAGGTGGACCACTGATGCATGTTATCTCTGCAAAAGCTGTTTCTTTCGGTGAAGTATTGAACGGAGATTTCAAAACATATGCACAAAACGTGATCGATAACGCAAAACAACTAGCTGAAACACTTTTATCTGAGGATATTCAGCTTGTATCTGGTGGAACAGATAACCATCTAGTTCTCATCGACTTGCGTACTCTTGGCATCACAGGGAAAATTGCAGAAAATGTTCTGGATGAAATCGGCATCACAGTGAACAAAAATGCGATTCCTTATGATCCAGAGAAACCATTTGTCACAAGTGGTGTACGAGTAGGTACAGCAGCAGTGACAAGCCGCGGGTTCGATCAAGAAGCGATGAAAGAAGTCGGTTCCATTATTGCGCTTGCTCTTAAACATCATGAAGATGAAGCGAAATTAGAAGAGGCGAAAAAGCGTGTGTCTGATCTCACTGCCCGCTTCCCTCTATATAATGAATTAGATTATTAAAAAGCAGACCCATTTGCCTATTTTTGGCATGTGGGTTTTTTTTGTAGGATTTGCGAATCATATTGAAAGATGATGTCTTTTTATGTAGAATTGTAGGAAGTGTGCAAAGTTCACCGGAAGATGACAGAAAAGGAGTTGTAGCAAGCAATGGCAAAGGTTTATGTATTTGATCACCCGCTAATTCAGCACAAACTTACATATATTCGTGACGTTCATACAGGAACAAAAGAATTTAGAGAGCTAGTGGATGAAGTCGCAACATTAATGGCATTCGAAATCACAAGAGACTTACCGCTTGAAGAGGTAGATGTAGAAACACCTGTACAAGTAGCTAAATCAAACGTGATCTCAGGTAAAAAACTCGGTGTTGTGCCAATTTTAAGAGCAGGTCTTGGAATGGTAGACGGGATTTTGAAGCTCATTCCAGCTGCTAAAGTGGGACATGTCGGTTTATACCGTGATCCGAAAACATTAAAGCCTGTTGAATATTATGTGAAGCTTCCATCTGATGTGGAAGAGCGTGAATTTATCGTAGTAGACCCAATGCTTGCAACTGGCGGCTCAGCAGTCGAAGCGCTAAACAGTTTGAAAAAACGCGGTGCGAAAAACATTCGCTTCATGTGTCTCATTGCTGCCCCTGAAGGTGTAGAAGAAATGCAAAAACATCATCCAGATGTCGATATCTACATTGCAGCATTAGATGAGAAGTTGAACGAAAAAGGTTACATCATCCCAGGTCTTGGTGATGCTGGTGACCGCATGTATGGAACAAAATAAGAATGTTCAAATGAAACCCCACATGCAAACGTGCATGTGGGGTTTTTGAAAAATATGACAAACGGGTGATATCGTTCTTAGAAAAATCAATGTATACTGAACATTAGCTGTTTTTTTCAATGAATGTCACAACTCTCCTAAAGTTTGATGAAATTGTGAACATTTTGTGTGCTCTATCACTATAGAAAAGTTTTTTAACTTTCAACGGATTGACACATCATAGACGCTATTGTATGCTAAACGAGGGTATTATGGTAAGGTTTTCATAGCCTATAGCACTCTACTAATCCTCATTGTGAACCCTTTAATTATCAGGGTTTGTATCAGCGAATGAAGCAGCATCCCATAGATCTAAAGATTCCAAGTCTGATTGTGCAATTAGACCGATGGGTGATTGATTTTTTTCGAACAAGACGTCTTATCATCAGCGTCTTCTACGCAGTTTTCATCACCATTTATCATCTTTTTTACAATATTTTTCATCGGGAGTCAGATGAATGAACGATCCAAACGCGATTTTCCGCAGACAGAGTAAATACATGTTGTATCTATTGGCAATTTTTGTGTTTGGCTTTGCCATGCCTGGTTTTAAACCACTGTTCCTTGGTTTCATTATCGGCACAATTTTTGCTTTCTTTAATTTATTCCTACTTATACGGAGAATGCACGCTTTTGATCGGGCGGTTAAAAAAGGAAAATCAATTCGTTCAATGGGAAGTACAGCCAGGTGGGCCAACGCGATTCTCGCAGTAGCGATTGCTTGGCGTTACCCTAATGAAGTTCATCTGGCAGGTGTTGTTATAGGATTAATGACAATATATCCTGTCATTATGATAGATTCCTTCATTCAACTTAAACGTTCTACTATGGAAGAGAGGTGAATACTCTTTGGGTCACAGTTCAAAAACTACAGAATTTTTAGGGTTAACGTTCAACTTATCCAATGTTCTCATGATTACGATTGCTAGTATCATCGTTCTTCTCATAGCGGTGCTGACTACTCGTGTTCTGTCTATTCGTCCGACAAAGGCGCAGAACTTCATGGAATGGATTGTTGATTTTGTTCGAAATATCATAGGTAGTTCGATGGACATGAAAACAGGAGCCCCATTTCTAGCGCTTGGCGTTACATTACTCATGTACATATTTGTTTCAAACATGCTTGGACTGCCATTCTCGATTTCGGTCGATCACAACTTGTGGTGGAAATCACCAACAGCAGACCCAGCAATCACAATGACACTAGCGATTATGGTCATGGGATTGACACATTACTACGGTGTCAAGGCAAAAGGAGTCAAGGAATATACGAAAGACTACTTTAGACCAATTCCACTTTTAGTACCATTGAAACTTATTGAAGAATTTGCAAACACGCTAACACTTGGTTTGCGTCTTTATGGAAATATTTTCGCTGGAGAGATTCTTCTTGGGTTACTTGCAGGACTTGCGACCAATTTTTACTCGCAAAACATTGCGCTTGGTATCATTGGTACATTAGGTGCCATCGTGCCGATGATTGTATGGCAGGCATTCAGTTTGTTTGTCGGAACAATCCAGGCATTTATTTTCACAATGCTGACAATGGTCTACATTTCCCATAAAGTCAGCGACGAACACTAAAAATTTGAGAGTCCAAAAAGGACGTTATTTTAAAGGAGGAGCTTTTTAATGAATTTAATAGCAGCAGCAATTGCAATCGGTTTAGGAGCACTAGGAGCAGGTATTGGTAACGGTCTAATCGTATCTAAAACAGTTGAGGGAATCGCTCGTCAGCCAGAAGCTGGTAGAGAACTAAGAACACTTATGTTCATCGGGGTAGCTTTAGTAGAGGCACTTCCAATTATCGCTGTCGTTATCGCATTCTTGGCATTCTTTGGTTAATATGTGAGAAGCGTTCTAATATGAATTTTAATGGCGAAGATCAGATTAGTTCGAAACTTCGCCATTCCTTTATGTTTTGTTTCTTAACATATTATTTGAAGAAGGGAGTTGCCGTACTAAATGTCTCAGTTACCAGTGGTTTTAGGAGCAGGAGGCTTAAGTTTCAACGCCGGGGATATGATATTCCAGCTTATCGCTATGCTCATCCTGCTTGTACTTTTAAAGAAATTTGCGCTTAAACCTTTATTAGGTATTATGAAGCAGCGTGAAGATTATATAGGAAATGAAATTTCAAGTGCTGAACAAAAGCATGTTCAAGCTGAAAAACTTCTTGAAGAACAACGTGTTTTATTGAAAGAAGCACGCGAAGAATCACATACACTCATCGAAAATGCGAAAAAGCTTGGTGAGAAACAAAAAGAAGAGATCATTCAAGCAGCACGTCAAGAGTCAGAGCGCTTGAAAGAATCTGCTAGAACTGAAATCGTGAAAGAAAAAGAACAAGCTGTGGCTGCACTGCGTGAGCAGGTTGCATCACTATCTGTGCTAATTGCTTCTAAAGTGATTGAAAAAGAACTTGATGAGCAAGCACAGGAGAAATTGATCCAAGAGTATCTTAAAGAGGCAGGCGAAAGCCGATGAGCATAACAATTGTCTCTAAGCGTTACGCTTCTGCTCTTTTTGACATCGTTCTTGCTTCTTCGGCAGTAGACGAAACTGAAAAAGAGCTGAATGAGATCAAAAAAGTGCTAAAGGCTGATCAAGAACTGAACCACTTTCTTGTTCATCCGAAGATTACGGCAGACAAAAAGAAACATTTGATTGCAGAAGCTTTCAAAGGTGTTTCAACTTATGTGTTGCACACAATGTATTTACTGATTGACCGCGGACGCACGAATATTTTCCCTGAAATGACGTCTGAGTTTGTGAAACTTGCAAACCGCACGAAACAAATAGACGATGCGATCGTGTATTCAGTTAAACCGCTTAGCGGGGCTGAAATTCAATCATTATCTGAAGTATTTGCCAAAAAAGCCGGAGTCACATCACTGCGTGTTGAAAATGTGATTGACAAGGATCTAATAGGCGGAGTGAAAATCCGTATCGGAAACCGCATTTATGACGGCAGTGTCAGCGGAAAGCTTTCCCGCATTGAACGTCAGCTTGCAGGCGAAAATCGTTAGAAGGGGTGAAACCTTAGTGAGTATCAAAGCTGAAGAGATTAGCGCGCTGATAAAGCAGCAAATCCAAAACTATCAATCTGAAATCGAAGTAAAAGATGTCGGTACAGTCATTCAAGTAGGGGACGGTATCGCGCGTGTACATGGCCTTGACAACATTATGGCAGGAGAACTAGTTGAGTTCTCTAACGGTGTAATGGGTATGGCTCAAAACCTTGAGGAGTCTAACGTAGGTATCGTTATTTTAGGACCTTACAAAGATATCCGCGAAGGTGATGACGTAAAACGTACAGGTCGTATCATGGAGGTTCCTGTAGGTGAAGAGTTAATCGGACGTATTGTGAACCCACTTGGTCAGCCTGTTGATGGACTAGGTCCAATCTTAACAAGCAAAACACGTCCAATCGAAAGTGAAGCACCAGGCGTTATGGATCGTAAATCTGTACATGAGCCGCTTCAAACAGGAATTAAAGCCATTGATGCCTTGATTCCAATCGGACGTGGACAGCGTGAATTAATCATTGGTGACCGTCAAACAGGTAAAACATCTGTTGCAATTGATACGATCCTAAACCAAAAAGATCAAAACATGATCTGTATCTATGTAGCGATCGGACAAAAAGAATCAACAGTTCGTGGCGTTGTTGAAACACTTCGTAAGCATGGTGCGCTTGACTACACAATCGTTGTCACAGCTTCTGCATCACAGCCAGCTCCACTTCTTTACCTTGCTCCATATGCAGGTGTAACGATGGGTGAGGAATTCATGTATAACGGCAAGCATGTACTTGTTGTATATGATGACCTTTCTAAACAAGCGGCAGCTTATCGTGAGCTTTCATTATTGCTTCGTCGTCCTCCAGGTCGTGAAGCATTCCCTGGTGATGTTTTCTATCTTCACTCTCGTTTATTAGAACGTGCAGCGAAGCTTAGTGACGAAAAGGGTGGCGGTTCTATCACAGCATTGCCTTTCGTAGAAACGCAAGCTGGTGATATCTCTGCATATATCCCAACAAACGTTATTTCGATCACAGATGGACAGATCTTCTTACAATCTGATCTCTTCTTCTCAGGCGTACGTCCAGCGGTAAACGCAGGATTGTCTGTATCCCGTGTAGGTGGTTCTGCACAAATTAAAGCGATGAAAAAGGTAGCAGGTACACTTCGTTTGGACCTTGCTTCATATCGTGAGCTAGAAGCATTCGCTCAGTTTGGATCTGATCTAGACCAAGCCACTCAAGCGAAATTAAACCGTGGTGCAAGAACAGTTGAAGTCTTAAAACAAGACTTGAACAAACCGCTTAAAGTTGAAAAACAAGTAGCGATTCTTTATGCACTGACAAGAGGATACTTAGATGATGTAGCCATTGCTGATGTCAAGCGCTTTGAAGCTGAGTTATTCATGTACATTGAAGAAAACCATAAAGACTTGTTTGACACGATCTCTCAAACAGGAAACATGCCTGCTGATGAAGAGTGGAAGACAGCAATCGAAGGCTTTAAACGTACGTTTGCGCCAAGCAACTAATTAGTAATCTTTCCGAGAGAAAAAGATTCTCTTTTTCTCTCTTTTCACGTAAATGAACACGGATTCCTGAAAAAAGGTGGTGAAATCTTTGGCCTCATTACGCGATATAAAGTCAAGGATCACGTCAACGAAAAAATCGAGTCAGATCACAAAAGCGATGCAAATGGTATCAGCTGCGAAACTGAATCGTGCTGAAAACAATGCGAAGTCTTTTGTTCCTTACATGGAGAAAATCCAGGAAGTCGTTGCTGCAATAGCAACTGGAACAAGTGCTAAGCACCCAATGCTTCTTTCAAGACCGGTCAAGAAAACAGGGTATCTCGTCATTACATCTGATCGAGGGCTTGCAGGACCTTTTAACAGCTCGATTTTGCGTGCCGCTTACCAAACCATTCAATCTCGTCATCAATCTGCTGATGAATACGCGGTGATTGTCATTGGTAAAATCGGACGCGACTTCTTCAAAAAGCGCGGTATTCCAGTTATTTCTGAAGTCACAGGGCTTGGAGACGAAGTAGCGTTTGCTGATATTAAAGAATTAGCAAGCAGTACAGTTCAAATGTTCTCTGATGAAGCGTTTGATGAACTTTACATGTTCTACAACCATTTTGTCAGTGCCATTTCACAAGAAGTAACAGAGAAAAAATTATTGCCGCTAACGGACCTTTCGGCCGCAGCGACATCAAATAAGCGTTCCGCATCTTATGAGTTTGAGCCTTCTGAAGAAGAAATTCTTGAAGTTCTCCTTCCTCAATATGCAGAGAGTTTGATTTTCGGTGCGCTTCTTGACAGCAAAGCAAGTGAACATGCTGCAAGAATGACAGCAATGAAGAGTGCAACAGACAACGCGAAAGAATTGATCGACAACCTGACACTCTCTTATAACCGTGCTCGTCAAGCAGCGATTACACAAGAGATTACAGAAATTGTCGGCGGAGCAGCTGCCTTAGAATAGAAATAATTGTCAGGAGGGAATGCAATGAAAACAGGACGCATCAGTCAGATCATGGGACCAGTCGTAGACGTTCATTTTGAAGACGGTCACTTGCCTGAGATTTATAATGCGATCAAAGTTTCGCATAAAGCGGAAAGCGAAAGTGAAGTTACTATCGACTTAACTTTAGAAGTAGCACTACATTTAGGTGATAATACAGTCAGAACCATCGCAATGGCATCAACAGATGGTGTTAAACGCGGCATGGAAGCTGTAGACCTTGGAAAACCAATTTCAGTACCTGTTGGTAACGTAACACTTGGACGTGTATTCAACGTACTGGGAGATAACATTGACTTAGATGAGCCACTTGGTGTGGAAGCTCAAAGAGATCCAATCCACAGACAAGCGCCATCTTTTGATCAACTTTCTACAGAAGTTGAAATTCTTGAAACAGGTATCAAAGTTGTTGACCTTCTTGCTCCTTATATCAAGGGTGGGAAGATCGGTCTATTCGGTGGAGCCGGTGTAGGTAAAACCGTTCTGATTCAAGAATTAATCAACAACATCGCACAAGAACACGGCGGTATTTCTGTATTCGCTGGTGTTGGAGAGCGTACACGTGAAGGAAACGACCTTTACTACGAAATGAAAGATTCTGGCGTTATCGAAAAAACAGCGATGGTCTTCGGTCAAATGAACGAGCCACCAGGTGCACGTATGCGTGTTGCCCTAACTGGTTTAACAATGGCAGAGCATTTCCGTGATGAACTAGGTCAAGACGTATTGTTCTTCATCGATAACATCTATCGTTTTACACAAGCAGGTTCTGAAGTATCAGCCCTTCTTGGACGTATGCCTTCAGCGGTAGGTTATCAGCCGACACTTGCAACAGAAATGGGTCAGCTGCAAGAGCGTATCACATCTACAAACGTAGGATCGGTTACATCGATTCAAGCGATCTATGTACCTGCGGATGACTATACAGATCCAGCTCCAGCAACAACGTTCGCTCACCTTGATGCAACGACGAACCTTGAGCGTAAGCTGACAGAAATGGGTATTTACCCAGCGGTTGATCCACTTGCATCAACATCTCGTGCACTTGCACCTGAGGTTGTTGGCGAAGAACATTATGCGATTGCGCGTGAAGTTCAGCAAACATTGCAACGTTATAAAGAGCTACAAGATATCATTGCCATTTTAGGTATGGATGAATTATCTGAGGACGATAAGCTTGTGGTACACAGAGCACGTCGTGTTCAATTCTTCCTATCTCAAAACTTCCACGTAGCAGAACAGTTTACTGGCCAAAAGGGTTCTTATGTGCCATTGAAAGAAACTGTTAAAGGCTTCAAGGAAATCTTATCTGGTAAATACGATCACCTTCCAGAAGATGCATTCCGCTTAGTCGGTCGCATTGAAGAAGTGGTTGAAAAAGCCAAAGAGATGGGTGTAGAGGCCTAATCTGGTCCTTAGGAGGGTAAAAGCATGAAGACCGTTCAAGTCAATATCGTTACTCCCGACGGCCCAGTGTATGAAGCGGATGTGGAAATGGTCAGTGTAAGAGCAGAAAGCGGTGAGCTTGGTATTTTAGCTGGCCACGTTCCAATGGTTGCTCCGCTAAAAATCGGTGCAGTTCGCTTAAAACATAGTGGATCAACTGAATTGGTTGCAGTAAGTGGGGGATTTGTTGAAGTTCGCCCTGAAAAAGTAACCATTCTTGCTCAGGCCGCTGAAACATCAGAGAAAGTTGATGTAGATCGTGCTAAATCAGCGAAACAGCGTGCTGAAGAGCATTTGAACCACCCGAATGAAAGTGATGTACGCCGGGCGGAACTCGCATTAAAACGGGCGTTAAACCGTTTAAATGTAGCAGGGAAATAAAACAGAAAATCCTTCTTATCACAATGATAAGAAGGATTTTTTTAAGAATTACAGGAGAGACTGATACATCGACACATAAGGATGAGATGCTTGTTTTTCAAGATATAAGTGCTCGCAAAACTGCGTACTATGCCATGTTTTATTGTTTCTGCGCAAGCCAAGGGTATATTGATGCGAAGAGTCCATATAAGGCCG
Organism: Bacillus zhangzhouensis; assembly: GCF_000715205.1. Classification (GTDB taxonomy): domain Bacteria; phylum Bacillota; class Bacilli; order Bacillales; family Bacillaceae; genus Bacillus; species Bacillus zhangzhouensis. The sequence goes on from NZ_JOTP01000003.1 coordinate 75,650, forward strand.
CACCACCCAGTCAGCATCTAAATGATGCCTAATGACAACCTCACCCATATACACACTCATCATCGCTTCTAATGCATCAATGGGCATTTTCCACTCAGCAAAAAGCTGCTGGGTAAACGCATCAAAGTATAATGACTCTAACTGATACAGGCTTTCCTCTGAGTAATCCAAAGAAATGTTATGAAAATGACACAATTGTGCTAATTCTTCTAGCTGTGTCTGTCTATAATCAAAGTAGAAAGCAATGGCTTCCCATTCATGATCAAATGAGGGAACCAGTTCTCCGTACAAATCAACAAAATCAGGAAAAGAATCTTTCAAACTGATCAGCTCCTTCCACACGCAGTATATCATCTCCTATGCAACAGGATAAGAGGGGATTCACACTAAATGTAGCTCTTTTTTCCAAATGATTCATCTTTCCGATTTTCGAGGATATAATGAAAGGGAGTTTTCCTTTACAGAAATAAATAGAAGGAGGATTCAACTGTATGGAAGACGTAGGACAACAAGCAATTGTGAGTATTGTGATCCACCTATTTTTTATCGCGATCACTTGGTGGGCATTGCTTGCCGTAAATATTGATCCACTGATTAAAAAAGGGAAAATCGTTCAGGCAAGATTGCTGATGATGCTCATCACCATTGCCATCGCATCTGCGGTCAGCAATTTCTTCCTTGATTATTTAAATTTCTCCAGACAAATTCCTTATATGTTTTAACATAAAAGGTTTGGTCAAGTCCTTCTGCGGGAACGTAAAAAGAAGTGTCAAAAGTCCGGCCTTTGATGACTTTTCCACGTATGCATTTATCTCCTTGCGGCAACACTGGTAGCAAGGGGGAATGACAAGTGAGAAAGTATTTGAAAGGTTGGCCATTATTTGCGTTTATTCTTTTTTTTGTTCTGATGATGCAAGGAGTTCGTGCGGAAGAATCTTCCCCACTCGCCCAAATAGCAGAAGGTCTGAAAAACCAGCAAATCGAAGTAGATGGATGGACCCTTCATGCCAAAACAAATGTAGACATTTCATCCGAACAATTTTCAAAAAAAGTGAAACGTTTGAAAGACGAACTACGACAGTATGAGTGGACCGAAAAAAAAGAGAAACATGTCACCAAAGTCACAGGAATGTACAAAGATGAAAAAAATGATACATTATCGAAAATTTTACTCGTGAAGACCGACACAAAATCAAACCAAAAGTCGTATTTATTATATGAGCAAAAAGGTGCTCGCCCACTGAATACCTGGGAGCATACATATGATCAGTTCGTACGTCATGCAAAAAGCATATTACAAGAAAAATTTGTGATTTTTACTTGTCTCGATGGTCATGTAAATGGTATGATGGATGTTGTTTTGCAAAAAAAAGCTGAAATGTTAGCAAAAGAATTTCAAGCAAAACCAGTTGAGTATCTCGTTGAGTCTAATTTTGTGTCGCTTTCCGCTTACACAGATAAGTGGGAACAGTTCATTATGACTTCAAATGATAAAATGAATGTTCAAATTGCCATCAGAAGTTCGGAAATGAACGAAAATCATACGATTACGGTTGGCACACCAATCGTAACGACTGAATATTAATATAGAGAATTTGGGACGCGGAGGGGAAGACCTTGGAAAAAATCATCGTCCGCGGCGGTCAAAAGTTAAACGGCACAGTTAAAGTAGAAGGCGCAAAAAATGCCGTTTTACCAGTTATCGCTGCATCTTTGTTAGCAAGTACAGAAAAAAGCGTAATTTGTGATGTACCTACGCTCTCCGATGTATATACAATCAATGAAGTGTTACGTCATTTAGGAGCAGAAGTACATTTTGAAAATAACGAAGTATCAGTAGATGCATCTCATGCACTAGAAACTGAGGCTCCGTTTGAGTATGTGCGTAAAATGCGAGCATCTGTGCTCGTCATGGGACCACTTTTAGCAAGAACAGGTCATGCAAGAGTTGCATTACCTGGAGGCTGTGCGATTGGTTCAAGACCAATTGATCAGCACTTAAAAGGCTTCGAAGCAATGGGAGCTAAAATTCAAGTAGGTAATGGTTTCATCGAGGCTGAAGTAGAAGGCCGTTTAAAAGGTGCGAAAATCTATTTGGATTTCCCAAGTGTGGGTGCAACTGAAAATATCATCATGGCAGCAGCACTAGCTGAAGGAACAACGATTTTAGAAAACGTAGCAAAAGAACCTGAAATTGTTGATTTAGCAAACTACATCAATGCCATGGGCGGTAAGGTTCGTGGGGCAGGTACTGGTACAATCAAAATCGAAGGTGTGGAAACACTTCATGGTGCAAAACACAACATCATCCCTGACAGAATTGAAGCGGGTACTTTCATGGTGGCAGCAGCCATTACAGAAGGAAATGTCCTTGTGAAAGGCGCAGTACCAGAGCACATGACTTCACTTGTTGCAAAAATGGAAGAAATGGGTATTCAGATCATTGAAGAAGAAGAAGGTTTAAGAGTCATTGGACCATCTGAGCTCAAGCCAATCGATCTAAAAACAATGCCGCATCCTGGGTTCCCAACGGATATGCAATCTCAGATGATGGCGCTATTGCTTCGTGCGAACGGAACAAGCATGATCACAGAAACTGTATTTGAAAACCGTTTTATGCATGCTGAAGAATTCCGCCGCATGAATGGCGATATTAAAATTGAGGGTCGCTCTGTGATTATCAATGGGCCGGTTCAACTTCAAGGAGCTGAAGTGGCAGCGACTGACTTAAGAGCAGGAGCAGCACTTGTACTTGCTGGATTAGTGGCAGAAGGTCATACACGTGTCACTGAACTGAAGCATATTGACCGTGGATATGTGAACTTCCACCAAAAGCTTGCAGCAATCGGTGCGGATATTGAAAGAGTAAACGATGAATCAGCAGATGTTACACAAGAACAAGTTGTGTCAGATCTGAACGCGTAATGATAAAGAAATCAGTGTGTCCATTTGGGCATGCTGATTTTTTTTTAGAATCATAGAATGCTTCATGTTCAAAAGCTTATCATTAGTGTATCCAATCGTATGAAATTTTATTCATAAAGACGAACAGTAAAATCAATTGGTGAAGAGCATGTTGGCATGATCAAAAGTCTTGTCCAATGAATGAAAGAAGCTGTCATATTAGCTTGTCCTTGCCCATAGGATAAAAGAGATTCAATGACAAATGGGGGCAGCCAAATATGAAACCAATGATATGGACTATCGCAGGTATATGCATCATCATTTTAATGATTCCAACCTTACTCGTGTTGCCGACGTTTCAAGGGAAACCTGCGGCCAACCAACACGTAGCAGCAGAACCATCAGTTAAAAAAGAAGTGAAAGGTTCAGTCAAATTGAAGCAATCACCCGTCTCCATTCCCGTCTATCGCTCGACTCATCAGCAGGTAGAAAACATTCCCTTAGAAGAGTATGTGATCGGTGTCGTAGCTTCTGAAATGCCAGCTGATTTTGAAATGGAGGCGCTCAAGGCACAGGCACTCGCTGCTAGAACGTATATCGTCAGACAAATGATCAGCGATAAGACCGTAAAGTCACCAAAAGGCTCTCTTGTAGATGACACACAAATGTTCCAAGTCTACAAAAACAAGCAGGAACTCAAGAAAATTTGGGGGAAAGCGTACAATTGGAAATTAAAAAAGGTCACAGAAGCTGTCGCGAGCACACAAGGGAAAGTACTGACCTATGACGAAAAACCAATTGATGCTTCTTTCTTTTCTACAAGTAATGGGAAAACTGAAAATGCAGAAGCCTATTGGAAAAACGAAATCCCTTATTTGAAAAGTGTCTCAAGTAAATGGGACGAAAAATCACCAAAATTTCAAAACACGAAGACCATCACGGTTAGTGAATTTCAGCAAAAACTAGGTGTGACCCTCAGTCAGCAGGCTCAGGTAGGAGAGATTGTAGAGCGGACACCAGGAAACCAAGTAGCCAAAGCCGTGATAAACGGTAAAACACTGACAGGCAGAGACATTCGAGAATCACTGGGACTTCATTCTGCAGATTTTACATGGGAAAGAAAGGGCCAGCAAATTGTGATCACGACAAAAGGATACGGCCATGGTGTAGGGATGAGCCAATATGGTGCGCATTATATGGCGCAGTCAGGCAAAAAAGTAGAAACCATTGTGAAACATTATTATAAAGGGATTCAAATTGAATCAGCTGATCGTTTTCTCAATACGTACATGGCTAAAAAATAAAAGCAAAGGTGCCTCAGAAACGGGGCATCTTTTTGTTTGTTCAAAGAGGTTTGAACAGAATGTGTCAAATTGCGACTTAAGATGCAGGTCAGGAAATCTTAAACATTTATGTCCTGACAAGCACCGATGGCCGATACAAAGTCCCTCGAAAGACAGAGAAAACGAGGGGGATAAATGATGAGTTAGGTGAAAATATCTAGTCATCTGACAGAATTTTAGTGATTTTGATGAAAGAGAAAAAGGGACCGAGTCCTATACCATTCCAAGTGAGAATAATTTACGATTAAGATGTTTCAATCAAATACATAAGGAGGAATGAAAAGTATGTTGAAAAAAGTATTTACACTCGTAGCCTTAGCTGTATTGACATTATCCATGTCAATCTCTTCACCAGTATTTGCAGAAGCATCAACAGCCAAAAAACATAAGAAAGATGTAAGAGTCACAATCTTACTTGATGCAAGTGGAAGCATGGCAAGAAAAGTAGATGGAGAGCGCAAATTTGATCTAGCAAAACAAGAGGTATTTAAATTTGCACAGTCACTTCCGGAAGACGCTAAAATTCGTATGAGCTTGTTTGGTTCTGAAGGAAACAACAAAAATTCAGGTAAAGCTCAATCATGTGAAGTCATTAGAGGAGTTTACGGCGTACAGCCTTACGAAAAGGATAGCTTTGAAAACTCTTTAAACGGACTTGGACCAAACGGATGGACACCGATTGCACGTGCTCTTGAAAGTGCAAAGCAAACAGATAAGCAGCTTCATAAAGGAACAAAACATATTGTGTACTTAATCACTGATGGTGAAGAAACTTGTGGCGGAGATCCTGTGAAGGTAGCAAAAGAATTGCATCAATCAAAAGGATCTACTGTTGTCAATGTCATCGGATTAGACTTTAACGATGGCTATGAAGGCCAATTAAAGCAAGTAGCCCAAGCTGGTAAAGGTCATTACTACCAAGCAAGCACTGGTAAAGAGATGGGTTCTATCTTTACGGCAGAATCATTAAAACTACACGAATAACTTGTTGAACAAAAGAGAAACGATTGATTTATGCTTTCGTTTCTCTTTTTCTGTACAAATGTAAAAAGGGAGGTTTTCATTGATGAAAAGAAATATTGTCTTAACTATTTTAGCTAGTCTTGTCTTGCTTCTTTCTTCACCAGCTCATGCTGTGACAAAACAGGAGCCTGCTCATGTGGTCATATTACTCGATTTAAGCGGCAGCATGGCACAATCGCTTGAGGGAGAAAAGAAAATCGACATCGCAAAACGTTCTATTCAAAGCTTTGCAAGTATTTTATCTGAAGATACGCAAGTCCTGCTTCGTGTGTTTGGTCATGAAGGGACCAATAAAAATGCAGGAAAAGCCGTTTCATGTGCTAGTTCTGAAGCCGTTTATGGATTTGGAACATATGAGCAAACAACATTTCAGCAAGCGCTGAATGTGTATGATCCAACAGGCTGGACACCACTAGCAAAAGCATTAACTGATACGAAACAAGATTTTGAAGATCACCAGGCTGAAGGGAAGAATATTGTATATGTTGTCAGCGATGGTGAAGAAACATGTGGTGGAAGCCCTTCTCAAGCAGCAAAGGAATTACATGAAGACGGTATTGATACAATCGTCAATATCATTGGCTTCGATGTGAATGAAAAAGAAGCCAAAAGTCTAAAATCTGTTGCAAAAGCTGGTGGTGGACAATATCAACCGGCAGCAAATGCAGAAGAATTGAAACAGATTCTTCAACAAGAAGCGAGCGCTTTTGGTCAGTAGGATATGAATGGCAGCTGGGGGGGGGAACAACCCCAGCTGTTTTTTAGTTGAAGATCAATTTAAAGTCGTTTCTAATTCATCAATTCGTTTCTCCACGTAGTGCTGATCTTTTCTTGCATGAAAGGTTTCGGCTTTTTCTAATATCGCAGTTGTATTATATTCTGGAATCTGTGAATAGCTCTCATAAATACCTTTAGGAATTAAAACGTTCCCTTCAGGCCAATAAACAGCGATATTTCCACGTGTCAATTCCCCAAATTGAGCAACTCCTTGATAGGACCCATATTGATTAAAAAGAACAACTGGATCACCTTCTTGGACGTAAAGCTCTTTTGCATCTGCGTCATTCATCAAGATAGAATGACGCTTTCCGCCATTAAAGGCATCCTTTTCACTGTAGATCATAGAGTTGAATTGTTTACCTCGTCTTGTCGTGATATTGAAATGTCCCTCAGTTTTCCGGTATTGAGGCAGCTGGGCAGGTAGAAGGTGTCCCTTGCCATCCGGTGTTGGACATACACCATCTTCGCAAAGCCATGCGCCTCCCCATTGAAAAACGTCCCCTTTATGACGCAAATGCTGTATGCCATCATAGTTTCGATTCGCAATGGCAATCTCACGGCGAATGTCTTCAGCATGTTCAAAATGAATCAGCTCGGCATCCTCTGGTCGGACCCTTTTCGCAAGATCAATATAAATGTCCCATTCTGCTCTGGCTTCTTCAATACGAGGTCCTTCAATTTCTGGACTGAAATATACCATCCGTTCCGTACTGGTTGACGTACCGCCGCCTGGCTGTTCATATCTTGTCATAGCAGGCAGAACAATGACCGTCTCTTCTGCCTCTACGAGTGTAGAGGTATTCAAAATGATATCTTGATGGACACGGAGTTCAAGCTCAGATAATGCTTTTTCGATCGCTTCTGGATTTGGCATCGTTTCTAAAAAGTTTCCACCGCTAGTAAACAGCATTTTAAGTTTTTGCGGGTGTTCTTTTGGGAGCGCCATCTTTTCAAACGATTGACCGATGGTATCACCATGCCATTTCGGAATGTCAAATCCCCATATCTTCTCGATTCTTTCGATATTCTCTTCATCAAAATCACTGCCTGGCAAAACAAATGGATCGGCGCCCATTTCGCCTGAACCCTGAACACCACTATGTCCACGAATCGGCATGACGCCACAATGTTTTCTGCCAATAAATCCACGTAACATGGCAATGTTTGCGACTTGCGATATATTATCTGTTGCAAATCGGTGCTGAGTAAGGCCCATACTCCAAATAAAAACGCCGGAATTGGCATTGGCAAGGAGGACTGCAAATTCCTTCATTCTTTCTTTTGACATGCCTGACGATGCTTCTAGATCCTCCCACTTCAACTGTTCGACATGTTGCTTTACATCCTTTATGCCGGTTGTATGGGCTTGAATAAATTCATGATCAAGAGCGGAATGAGGAGCATGCTGCTCCATATCAAACCAATGTTTGATGACGCCGTTCATAAACGCAATATCGCCGCCTATATTGACTTGATAAAAATCATCAGCTATTTTTGTTCCGAATAAAGCACTTTCTGGAATAGAGGGAACCCAGTACTTTTCCATCGCAGGCTCTTTATACGGATTGATGACAATAATTTTGGTTCCTTTCTTTTTAGCAGCGTACATATATTTAGTGGAAACGGGCTGATTGTTTGCGGCGACTGATCCCCAAAAAATCAATACATCCGTTCCGATCCAATCACTGTAATTACAGCTAGAAGCACCTATGCCAAGGGAGCGTTTAAGAGCGGTTTTGCTCGGTGAATGGCAAATGCGAGAAGCATTATCGATATGATTTGTTCCTATAAATCGTGCAGCCTTCGCAGCAGTATAATAAACTTCATTTGTGATTCCTCTGGCCGTTAAGTAGAAAGCGAGCTGTCGTTTATCAATTGATTTGATTTTAGCCGCGATTTGATCTAATGCATCATCCCAAGAAATACGTGTAAAGGCATTCTGCCCTTTTTTTCGAATTAGTGGATAAGGAATACGCCCGAGCTTACGCAGAGAGGTGCTATCCATTTTTTTTAGCTGATGAATATCTTCAAACCATTTTGGGTCAATAGCTGACATTGTGTTAAGACGAAGTACATTTAGCCTTGTTGTGCATATATGAGGTCCTGCGAGTGTCTGATCGTATAAGCCTGAAACACCAAGGGCACAGCCGTCACAAACGCCCTGCGTTAAAATACGGTACGCGTAGGGGAGGTTATCTTTGTTTTCCCAAGCCACCTTCATCGTATCTCGAATGTGTTTAGGTTTCACTTTTCCAAGCCCCATAGGAGCAAAAGAGGCCCATAGCTTTGGTGAGGGTTTTTTGTTGAGTTTAATAGGCCCCTTGTGTTTTGTTTTCCCCATGATATTCATCACCCTCCTATTACTTTATAAAGCGTTTTCATATCTAAAAATTACCTTTAGATTGCGAATCTGTCAAATTCAAATTAAGGTCGGGCTGAAACAGAAGAGGTAGCAGTAAGGTTTGATTCTTTAAGCTGTTGAATATCCTTCCGAATGAGAAGAGATATGATAAAAGCAATGAAAAATAAGCCAGAGAACACCATGAGACTTTGTGTGTAATTACCTGTTATATCTCGAATGAAGGATGAAAATAAAGGTCCTGCTAAACCAGCAGCGGCCCAAGCGGTCAGAATATAACCGTGTATTGCACCAAGCTGCTTCGTACCAAATAAGTCTCCAATATAGGCTGGAATTGAGGCGAATCCTCCTCCATAGCACGTATAAATGATTGCCATCACGATTGAAAAGATGAGTGGTTCTTTTAAGTAGGGTAGTAAAGGAAAAGCAATGAGCTGGATACTAAAGAAAATCGTATACGTATTCGGTCTTCCAATATAATCTGAGAAGGATGCCCAGCCAATCCGTCCTAAGCCATTAAAAGCACCTAAAACACCAACAAGAGTAGCCGCAGCACCTGCAGTGAATCCAACACTTTCTTGAGCAAGAGGCGAGGCTACTGAAATAATGGCAATTCCGCATGTAATATTAATAAAGAGCATGAGCCACAAATAATAAAAACGCCGTGTTTTAATCGCTTCATTTGCTGTAAGCTGTGATAAATCTTGAGGAATTTTTCTTTGATTTGTTTTCAATCCGTCAAATTGTTTGACGTCATCGGGCGTTGGTGGTGATAAATAAAGAGATGAGATCACCATAATGATAAAATATGAGAGTCCAAGAATATAAAAGGTATTCGCGATATCAACTTTTTCAATGAGAGATTGAATAATTGGGCTGCAGATAAGTGAAGCAAATCCAAAACCCATAATGGCTAAACCGGTTGCAAGTCCTCTTCGATCTGGAAACCATTTGACTAATGTTGATACAGGTGCAATATAGCCTACACCTAATCCTATTCCACCAAGTACACCATAAAATAAATAGAGGAGAGGAAGTGAAGACATGTGGACAGCAAGCCCTGACCCAGTCATTCCGATGCCGAAGAAAATAGCTGAGAAGAGCCCCGATGCCCTTGGGCCATACTTTTCAACGAAGTGTCCCATGAAAGCAGCAGATAAACCTAAAAATAAAATGGCAATGCTGAAGGTGAGGCTTATTTCTGTTAATGACCACTGAAAGGTTTGATGTAAAGGATTTGTAAAAACACTCCATGCATAAACAGACCCGATAGATAAATGAATTCCCACAGCACTTGTCGCAATGAGCCAACGATTCTTTGATTTGTTCATTGTGTTCCCCCCATATAAAGCAATCAAAAAGTTTGATAAGATAGAAATATGTTACATTTTTATGACTTTTTAAAATAATATCACAATTTGTTTGGTTCATATAACTAAATTTGTGTTGAAAGGAAGATCATACAATGAACCCTTCTGTTAAAAAGAAACGAGTCATACACCAATATCGTGATGGCCAATTTACCTGCAAAACAGATGATGTTGTAGAAGAATTTCCTTTAACTGTGATGGTGAATGGAGAAGAGTTTGTGACACTCGTTTGTTCACCAGAGCATTTGAAAGAATTGGTTATCGGTTTTTTAGCTTCAGAAGGAGTCATTCGATTTGAAAATGAGATTAAAAGGTTTACAATAGATGAAAGTATGGGCTTTGCATATGTTGATTTAATCCACTCAAGTCGTTTTCATTCATCAGACTTTACAAAGCGAGTGATTGGTTCTTGCTGTGGGAAAGGGAGACACTTTTATTTTCTCCAAGATGTGAAGACAGCAAAAACAGCCACTGATCAAATTAATATATCTGCTGAAACCTGTATGCACTTAATGAAATGTTTACAAGACGAAAGCCAATTATTTCGACATACTGGTGGTGTGCATAATGCTGGACTGTGTGACACAGAGAAGCTATTCATCACTAGAACTGATATAGGAAGACATAATGCTTTGGATAAAATCTATGGATATTGTTTACTTCACCGAATCCCACTTAGAGATAAAATCCTTGTGTTTAGCGGCCGGATATCGTCGGAAGTTCTATTGAAGGCAGCGAAACTAGGAGTATCTATTGTGATATCAAAATCAGCACCTACTGAGCTAGCGCTTAAAATGGCAGAAGAATTAAATATCACGACAGTTGGATTCGTCAGAGGAGGATCTTTTAATATCTATACTCATCACCAGCGTATTACAGAATAGGAGGCAAAGTATGGTCAGTATTTTGGATAAAAGGCATCGACCATTGCGCGATTTAAGAATATCGGTAACCGATCGCTGTAACTTTAGATGTACGTACTGTATGCCTGCTGAAATCTTTGGACCAGATTATCCTTTTTTAAATAAAGAAGAGCTACTTAGTTTCGAAGAAATTGAACGACTTGCTACCCTTTTTGCAAAGGACTTAGGTGTGGTGAAATTACGCATCACGGGCGGTGAACCTTTAATGCGTAAAGATCTGCCCATCTTAATAGAAAAGCTCGCAAAAATTCCAGGAATTGAAGACATCGCTATGACAACCAATGGAACGCTTTTACCTTTATATGCTGATAAGTTAAAGAAAGCAGGGCTTCACAGAGTCACCATTAGTTTGGATTCATTAAACCCCGAACGTTTTAAGCAAATGAATGGAAGACATATTTCCATCCAAAAAGTGTTTGATGGGATTAAGGCAGCAAAAAAGGCTGGACTTGCTATTAAGATCAATATGGTTGTCCAAAAAGGTGTGAATGATCAGGATATCTTACCAATGGCAGCCTATTTTAAAAAAGAAGGACACATTTTGAGATTTATCGAATTTATGGATGTCGGCAATACAAATAAATGGAATTTAGAGCATGTGATGACGAAAAAAGAGATAATTGATCTGATTGATTCAAAAAATCCTATCAAACCCGAACCCCCTCGATATGCGGGTGAAGTAGCCAATCGATTTTTTTACGAAGATGGTTCAGGAGAGATTGGTATTATTTCTTCCGTTTCAGATGCTTTTTGTGGATCATGTAATAGAGCAAGACTATCTGCACGTGGTGAATTGTTCACATGTCTCTTTGCATCATCGGGTTTTGATCTAAAACGGATCATTCGTACGACAGAAAATGATGAAGATATAACGAGAATATTGAAGGAGCTATGGTCAAATAGGCATGATCAATATTCAACTGAGAGAGAGCAAAAGAAAGATCAGAAAAAAGTTGAAATGTCATATATCGGTGGGTAGTGACAACAAAGTATCATGATCATGTATTTTTGAAAAGAAGAGGAAATGGCATAATCACTGTTGAAAATCTCTTTTTAAAAACAGGCCAATTCATCATATAAACTCAATCATCATAAAAAAACAGCAGAGATTCTGCTGTTTTTTAAAATGCTATTATATGACTCGAAAAGAGTAAGATAAGTCTGGAAAATAGTTTTTCAATCATACTGCGCTGCTTTACTTTTACAGGAGCTGTGATAAGATCGAATCAATCTTTACCAGCTTGATTTTTTCACTCCTGGGTTATGTCCTTTATAGGCAAGCTCACGAAAAGCAATCCTAGACATTTTGAATTTCCGTAAGTAACCTCTAGGACGGCCAGTTAATTCACAGCGGTTTTTTAAGCGAGTGGGGGAGGTATCTCTAGGTAATTTCTGCAAAGCTTCATAGTCACCTTTTTCTTTTAACTCTTTCCTTAATTCCGCATATTTCAAAACAAGCTGCTGCCGCTTTTTTTCTTTAGCAATCTTTGATTTCTTTGCCATTTAAAACCCTCCTGGTTTAATTGTGTATTTTCCATTGAAAGGGGTCTTCAAACGTTGTCCAATCTTGATCATATTCCTCAGGAGTGAGTAAGCATTGGTCAAGTGTGCGAATGATATCTGCTTTAGGTAAGTCCACACCGATAAAAACCAGTTTCGTATGTCGATCGCCAAACTCTGCGTCCCACTCATCAAGAAGCTCTGGTTCCTGATTTAAAATCCGTGTTTTTTCTTGCTCGGGCAAGGCAGCAATCCAGTATGCAATAGGTTCAATCGCAACAGATTTTCCGGCTTGTGAAATTAAAATGGTTAAATCATGATGTGTGGCAAGCCAGGTAAATCCTTTAGTGCGAACAATCTGCTCTGGCATCTGATCTAACCAATTATTCAGCCTGCCAGTATGAAAAGGGAGTCTTCTTTCATAAACAAATGAAGAGATTTGGTATTCTTCTGTTTCCGGCGTATGCTGAGAATGTCCAGCGTTGATTTCCTTTATCCAGCCAGCAGAAGCACTGGATTTTTCAAAGTCGAATAAACCAGTATTCAAAATGTCGCTTGGCTGTACTTTACCTTTTGTGGTTCTTATGATAGTTGCTTCTGGTTGAAGCGTGGTCAGCACGTGCTCAAGTCGATCTAGTTCTGATGGTGATACAAGATCACATTTATTAATAATTAGCACGTCACAAAATTCAATTTGATCAATGAGTAAATCAGAAATTTCACGTTCATCATCATCGGAAACGGCTTCTTTACGATCTAATAGACTTTCTCCAGATTGGAAATCAGTCCAGAAACGGTTTGCATCTACCACTGTTACCATCGTGTCTAGTCGGCAAAAGCGTGTCAAATCTATGCCCATTTCTTCATCGATGTAAGAAAAAGTTTGAGCGACAGGGATTGGTTCACTAATACCTGTTGACTCAATGAGGATATAATCGATATGACCAACCTGACAAAGGCGTTCTACTTCGATTAACAAGTCCTCTCTCAATGTGCAACAAATACAACCATTAGATAGTTCAACAAGTTTCTCATCTGATCGAGAGAGCTCGCCGCCTTGCTTGACTAATTCCGCATCAATATTAATTTCACTCATGTCATTTACAATAACAGCTACTTTTAATCCTTTACGATTTTGAAGAACATGATTTAATGTCGTTGTTTTTCCCGCTCCTAAAAAGCCGCTTAATACTGTAACAGGTATTTGTTTATTCATTTGTTTCTGTCCTTTTAAAAATGCTCATTTTGTTTTCCGCCTCACTTAAAAAGTAATCGTTACGATTTAAAATCTAAAAAATTATTTTGTTTCTCTATGAAGGGTATATTTCTTTAATCGAGGAGATTATTTTTTTAATTCCAATCGGTCCGGATTTGTTCGTTTATTTTTTGTAGTGATATAGTTTCTGTCACCTGTTTCAGTACAGGCTAAGGTGATTTTCACGCGCATAAGTGATATGATCCTCCTTTATTCGTAATCGTTACGATTTGTATTTTAAAATGATAAAGGCTGATTGTCAAGCTTAGTATCATGATCAATGCAAAATCACAAAACAAAGGGGGTATCTAATGTTAATTGATACCCCCCTCCATTAATAAAAGTCACCGAGTTCTTGTTCGTAATCACCGTCGTACTGCTGGAAATCACTAGGAATCTCTTGGAGAAAGGCTAGTCCTCCTAGTACAAGCATCAAAATGATGGCGATGAATGAGAGAATGACTGCGGCGATACTTGAAATGGCGAACAGTGTCTGCATTTTCATCATCTTAGCATATTGTTCTAACAAGTCTTCGTAAGAAGTATCAGGAGCTTGAATCAATTGTTCAGCTGCTTTCACAGATTTTTGTACATGAATCCCCATCATAATGAGGAAAACGCCAAGGGCAGCAGGAAGAACAAGCCAAAACCCAATAAGGATCGAAAGTCCACCTGAAATATAGAGAAAGATACTACCAACTTTTCCCCACTTTGTAATTGAATGAAGAGATTGAATGATTTTTTCAGTTTGTTGCAATCGTGTTCACTCCTTTATGTATTCACTCTTTATCATACTTGAGCAAGTAGTACTTTAGGAAGAGTGAATGTTGAACAATTTTAAATGTTTCTATCTTCACTTTACTATTTATGGATAATTAAATTATTTCCAAATAAGAAAAAAGTAACATTTACTATGATTTTTAGCGACAAATTATGTCATATACAAGGGTAGTAGTCAAAAATAATTAGTAAATTTATCAAAATATGTTGTTAGTTGTCTTGTAATTGGTTATTATTGTGTTGTATTACCATAAAAATTGGAAGGTGGAATTCATATGTTAGATCGTTTTTTAAACAAAATGACCAATGTTCAACCTGCATTATCTAGATGTATTTTGCAAAAATTAGTAACTTCTTGCAAATCAGCACCAACTTGTTTCCTTCAAGGTGTTGGAACTTTCCGTTACTACGTGGATCGTGACACAGGTGAGATTTGTACTAGCGAAGAACGCATTAGATGTGGCTGCTAAATCTAGGTATCTTATTTAACAGGATGTGAACGCATGAGCATAACTTCAATTTCATTCTTAACAAATGCTATGCAGACGTCGAACAGTCGTCAAGCGGGCCAAACATCAAACTCTTTTTTAACCCAAGCTGCGCAAATTGTTCAAGGCGACCATTCTCCAGAAGAGAGAAAGGCATTGTTTCAACAACTGACTTTAGTTCAGCAAGGAAAGGATTTAGAGCTTCATGTTTCTAAATTAAAGGAACTAGAGAAAGAGGTTCAAAAAGAGGGGGCTTCTTCGTCTGTTACTGTGAATCAGCACGGTGATCAAGTAGACATTTCAAATGAAGCTCGCAGTGAGTTTGAACAAGCTGAGGAACAAGCATCAGCTTCAAGTGAAGCTAGTGAAGTCGCTGCAGGGGAAAAAGATAAGGATATTCAGCCAAATTCACAATAATAAATCATGAGGCGTGTGTTTGATACTCTTCACATGCCTCATTTATCTTTATTTTGCAGGCAGCCTTGAATAAAGACCATCCGGAAAAGGTGCTGCATATGAGATTGTTTCATCGTCTTCTACCATGATGTAATATGGAAACTCTTGAATCTGGAATGCCTCTATTAATTGCTCATCCACCGGGATAATTTGCATGTTGGTTTGGTTATCACGATATAATTCTTGATCCTTTTTTTGCCCATTCTTTAACAAGATACTAAATGAGACGTTTAATTTACGCTGTTCTATCGTTTCTAGGAATTGTTCAAGTGATGGGATACAGTGCGGACATGCTGTGTCAGTGAAAATAAGTAATTGCTGCTTGTGATTTGTTTGCAGCAGATCATTCATATGAATGGGTGATGGTTGTTCGAGAAGCGGGTGCGAAAGTTTTTGTCCAACATGTTGAATAGGTAAGATGATCAGTTTCATCTGATGTTTTAAATAGGTGATGATTCCGACAGTTAATAACAGACTGCAAAGAATAAGAGTGAGCTGTAAAGTTAAGATTGAATTCATCGTATATCGTCCTCTCAGAGTGAAGTTACGCAAAGCTATCATAATACAAATATCAAAAATATGTCAATTATACTAAATGGTGTAAGGTGGAGCATTTGATGATTACAGTAAACCATTGTTTATATGCAATCTCCTATACTTGGAAAAGAAGTCGTTCTTATCTTCTTTTAACTTTGTTGGTCCAAGTGATCGTTGGTTTTATGCCTTTGGCTAGCGTCTGGATTATTCAAACATTGATTAATGAAATTATTCTATTTATGACTTCTTCAGGAGACATACAAAAGGTTTTATGGTTATTTGGGTTGCAAATGGTCATTGTGGTTTTAGGATATGGGCTTCAGTTCATTCTTCAGCTTAGTCAGCAGAAAGCGACAAATCTGATTGGTTTGCATTTGAAGGGTGAATTGCTTCAGAAGGCGATAAGGCTTCCCTATATTACGTTTGAACACCCGTCTTTTTATAATGAAAGTCAACGTGTGATGAACAGTCATCAGCACGTTCTGAGTATGGTCAGAAGTATTTTCACAATCATGAGCGCGTTGATTACTGTTGTATCACTTCTCATTTACATGATCGGTATCCACTGGGGCTTGGCAGTCATTCTGATCGTGTTTACCCTGCCTGTCTTGTGGATTGAACTTTTCTTTGGAGGTGCGCGTTATCAATTAAACCGTATGTTAACTGCCAATGACCGAAGAGAAATGTATGTGTCCGATCTTGTAGCACAAAGAGATTCTCTGAAGGAAGTACGTTTATATGGAATAGGGAATTATCTTCTTCAAAAATGGAAAGGTCATTATGTAAAAAGTGCAGATGAGAAATATAAATTGCTTAAACGGCAAGTTCGCTGGGAGATGGCGGGCGGATTGCTCATGACCTTTGCCTATGTGTGCTGCGGTCTTTTTATTGTCTTTCTTATTTTCCAAAAAAAAATAGCGGCGGGGACGTTTGTCGCTGTGCTGCAAGCTGTACAAAACATTCAAAGTGGTTTTCAAGATTTAACGAGGGAATTCTCTAGTTTATATGAAACGAGTCTTTATGTGGATGAAATGAGGGCTTTTCAAAAGAGAGAAGAGGAGATTCATGAACAGTCAGAAAGTGCAGCATCGCTTCGGAGGATCGAGCATATTCAGTCTATCACACTAGAAAATCTCTCTTTTACTTATCCGAATATGAAAACGCCTGCTATTGAGCATATACATTTTCATATCAATAAAGGTGAACGTGTAGCATTAGTCGGGGATAACGGATCAGGTAAAACCACTTTGATCAAATGTTTGACCGGCTTATACGATCCAGATCAGCCGAATATGCAGAAAGTCAATGGTGAGTCCATTTCTACCATTCATAAAAGGTCATATCATGCTAGAATGTCTGTTCTTTTTCAAGATTTTATGAAGTACGAATTCACTGTGAAAGAAAACATTGGGTTTGGCCGTATCGACGATATAGATGAGGAAGAGCGAATGATTTTAGCTGCGCGGCAAGCAGGTATAGAAAAAAGAATCCATCAAATGGAAGAGACGTATGATGCGCAGCTTGGCCGCTTTTTTGAAGAAGGTCATGAACTGTCTGGTGGACAATGGCAAAAGCTTGCGATGGCGAGAACCTTTTTTAGAGAGAGTGATTTTATCATTTTAGATGAACCAACATCTGCTCTCGATCCACTGTCGGAGATTTCACTCATTCGAAAGTTATTCGATCATACGCAGGATCAAGGTGTTTTGTTTATTACACATCGTATGGGAGCGGCCCGCTTAGCAGACCGTATTATCGTTATGAAAGATGGTGCTTTCGTTGAAGAGGGGAACCATGATGAGCTTATGACGCTAAACGGAGAGTACAAAAGGCTTTACGAGGCACAATCTCAACTATTTCAACAAAAGGAGATGGTGTAAGGTGAGTGTCTTTTATTTCATAGGTGTCTATCTACTAGGAATCATTTTTGCAGGTGCGTGGCTTGATAAAGTGAGAAAACAGACGGCGCATGTGCAGCAGATGAATGCTTATCGGTTGCTGCCTCCATCTTTCGCAGCACCAATGTTTTATTTATTTTTGTTTGTTGAATTGGTTTGTACGGTTCATTTGTTCATTTGGAATATGTCTCTCGTACCTGCGATTGGTCTTACAGCACTTTTATGTATCTATACTGGAGCGGTCACGTTTAATTTATTGAGAGGGCATCGTGATATTTCGTGTGGCTGTGGAGGCCTTCTTGAAAACGAACGTCTTCATTGGGGGATTGTGATTCGAAATATGTTGATGTTGGCACTTGTGATGGGGTTATTTTATGTGCATTCCTATGTAGAGACGATTCCATTGAACTTCAAAATCATTTGTTTTCTGATTGCAGTGGCTGTCTGTTTCATCATAGCGGTCGGTCAAGAAATCATGTTATTCAAGCGAAAGTGGATCAATCAATTTGGATCAATTATAGAAGGAGATAAAATGAAATGACAGATATTCTATTAATCATTGTGTTATTGATTGTCATTGCTCAGCTGGCTGTGGTGTTTCTGCTTGCCCGTTTTATCGGGAAATTTATGAATAAAATAAAAACCCTTGATGGGATTGAATTGAAGGAAGCGGAAGTTGGTGATCCGGCTCCGTTATTTCGAAGCTATACGCATTTAGGGGAAAAGGTGATGTTAAAGGAATATTTGCAAAGCGGGAGAGCCGTCATGCTGTTATTTGTGAATTCTACTTGTATGACGTGCAAAAGCATTTTGGCTGATATGCAGCAGCAAATTTCTAGTGATGATGTTCAGTTCATTTTTATTAATGGAGATGAACAAGCGGATGATGCGTCGCTCCTTCAATTGCTGCCGGATCAGGCCGTTTATATGCGCTCTTCACAAATCATGGAGCTGTATGGGATAACTGTTGTCCCGCAAGCGATTCACATTGATGAACATGGAATCATCCTACAAAGAAAATCTCTTCAAAATGCGAAACAGTTTGAACAGCTGTTGCACGCTTCATAAAAAAGCGTCTCTTTCTTTTAGAGACGCTCGTTTTATAATTCTTTTCCTAGAATATCTAAATCGTACCTGTTGCCGTCCATTTCTGCGATGCGTGGCAGGTGTCCCCAAGTCTCAAAGCCGTGTTTTTTAAATAGTCGAATGCTGGCTTCGTTGTGCCCGAAAATAAAGGCAAGCAACGTTCGGATGCCTAATGAGGGTGCCAATTCAATGGCCTCTTGTAAGAAAATCGATCCTAAGCCTTTTCCTCGATAGTCTTGGTTTAAATAAATACTCATTTCAACGGTTCCGTTGTATGCAGGTCTTCCGTAAAACGTTTCAAAGCTGAGCCAGCCGTAGATATTCCCTTCTTCATCTGTTTTCACATAGAGAGGTCTTTTCTCTGAATGATTCAAAAACCACTGCCTGCGGGCTTCAACTGTAACAGGTTCTGTATCGGCAGTCGCTTCTCTTGAAGCAATGGTTGAATTGTAGATATCGACGATTGTTTTGAGGTCATCTTCTGTTGCAATGCGGTTGAAAGTTTTCACAATAAAGTCTCCCATCTTTTTTTCATTCATCATACATATTATTGATGCGATTGCGCAAAATAAAAAGAAAAATGATTTCGGGTGTATATATTTTTTGAAAAGTGTTCAGAATGTTGCTGAGGTGATGAAAAATGAGAGAGGAAGAAAAGAAACGTACTTCCAAAATCACAAAAGTTCAGCAATTTTTCCGTAAGCGCTGGGTATTCCCTGCTATTTACTTGGTCAGCGCAGCGGTCGTGTTAACAGCAGTTCTTTGGTATCAAGCTGTATCAAAAGATGTGAAAGATCAACTATCTGATGGAAATCAAACAGGACAAGAACAGCGTGATGATGCCGTTGAAGTTGGAAAGCCAATTGAAAATGTTGCAATGCCAGTCCAGAATTCTGATAATGTTTCTGTCGTGAAAAAGTTCTATGAAGCAGATGCTGATCAAAAAGAAAAAGAAGCAGCACTTGTAAACTATAATAACACCTATACCTTAAGCAAAGGTATTGATCTTGCAGATAAAGATGGCAAAGTGTTTGATGTCACAGCTGCTCTTAGTGGAACGGTCGTTCAAGCGAAAAAAGATCCAGTTCTCGGTCATGTCGTTGAAATTGAACATGAAGATGGATTGTCAACTGTTTATCAATCGTTGTCTCAAGTGAGTGTAAAAGAAGGCGATGAAGTGAAGCAGAATGATGTCATCGGTGCTTCTGGTAAAAATCTTTATGGTGCTGAAAGCGGCAACCATGTGCACTTTGAAATTCGTATGGAAGGTTTAGCGCTCAATCCACTTAGCTTCATTGATAAGCCTGTTTCTACTATTGAAAAAGCAGCACAAGAAGTAACGGAAGAAGCAAAAGAACCTGCTCAGCCAAAGGCTGATGAAAAAACGAAGGAACCTGCTGCTGAAGATAAGGCCAAAGAGCCGGCTGGAGAAAAATCTGAAGAAAAGTCTGATGAGAAGGGGAAATCCTCTGATCAAGAAAAGTCTTCAGATTCCTCTAAAGACAGCAGTCAGTCAGAAGAAACAAAACAATCTTAATGTCTTGTAAGATCCTCTGTGTAGATGACTACACAGAGGTTTTTTTCTGTCTTAAAAAGATCCCCGCCACGCGGCGGAGGATGTATTATAAGGCGGCAGGTCCTTCTTCACCTGTTCGGATGTTAATTGTATTCTCTATTTCATATATAAACATTTTCCCATCCCCTGGTTCGCCTGTGCGAAGTACTTTTTGTGCTGTTTCAACGACCTGTTCGACAGGTACCTTGCTTAGGACGATCTCGATCTTTAATCGTTCGTACACGTTGCTTTCCTTTTTGACGCCGCGGTATAGCTCTGTATGTCCCTTTTGTAAGCCGCAGCCGTGTACATTTGAAAAAGTAATTGAGGTGACACCAATCTTTCCAAGCTCCACCTTTAATGTTTCAAAATTAGCTGGCCGTGTGACAATCTCCACTTTATACATTTTGCTCATCGAGACACCCCTTTTTCTTTAATCTTGATATGCTTTTTCGCCGTGCATGGTCAAATCAAGACCCACTGATTCTTCTTCTTCGGTTGCACGAATCTTGAAGAAGATATTGACCACTTTGATGATCACGTATGTTACAACAGCAACAAAGACGTAAGTGGCGACAATGGCGACAACTTGCTTCCAAAGTAAGCTTGGATCTCCGTAAAATAAGCCATTGGCTCCGCCGTCATTGACAGAGGTTGTTGCGAAAAGTCCTGTTGCAATTCCTCCCCAAGTACCACCAATTCCATGAAGACCGAATGCATCAAGGGCATCATCATAGCCGAATTTGGCTTTGAGAGAGAAGACTCCCCAGAAACAGACGATTCCGCCAATGATTCCTATAATAATAGAAGCAAATGGTGTGACAAAGCCTGCGGCAGGTGTAATGGCGACAAGACCAGCAATGGCTCCAGAAATGGCGCCGAGCATTGTTGGTTTTTTGTTGATCATCCACTCTACTAACAGCCAGCCGATGATTCCTGCGGCAGCTGCTGTATTGGTGTTAATAAAGGCAAACATGGCGACGCTGTCTAACGTCAGGGCGCTTCCGACGTTAAAACCAAACCAGCCAAACCAGATGACAGCTCCGCCAAGAAGTGTGTAGATCAAGTTATGCGGGGAAGAACTTGCTGCTTCTTTTCGCTTCCCAAGAACAATCGCAACGATTAGACCGGCAACACCGGATGAGATGTGAACCACGTTTCCTCCAGCGAAGTCAAGTGCGCCCATTTCTCCAATCCAACCGCCGCCCCATACCCAGTGTGCGACTGGAGCGTATACAAATGTGACCCAAAGGATTGTAAACACGACCACTGCCGAGTAACGAATACGTTCGGCAAAGGCACCTGAGATGATGGCTGTTGTTAAGACGGCAAAGGTCATTTGGAACATCATGAACAATGAATGTGGAATGGTATCGCTATATGAACCAGGCTCAAAGCCAACCCCTTTTAGCCCAGCCCATTCGAAGCCTCCGATCCATGCATTGCCTGGCGCAAAAGCCAAGGAATAGCCAAACACGATCCAGACGATCGAGACGATGGCTAGTGATGTTAAGCTGTGCATTGTTGTACTTAACACATTTTTACTTCTCACAAGTCCCCCGTAGAATAAGGCTAAACCCGGTGTCATTAACCACACGAGTAGTGTGCAGAAGAACATAAATACTGTATCACCCATTTGCATGCTGCATTCCCCCGAATCATTCAGAATTAATTGATTTCTTAATTCTTCATTATAGAGAGAAAAGTCACATATAACATATTCGTGTAAGTTTATCTAACATGGTTTTTGGTTATGTTCAATATAAATGGATGAAATGTTCGTGGGAAATGAGAAAAAACGTGCGTTGATCACTAAAAATAAAGGGCATTTGACCTATAAAATGGAGCTGAGAAACAGTTTGGTTCGCTCCTCTTGAGGAGAATCGAACAATTCCGATGGAATCCCTTCTTCAACGATGCGCCCTTCGTGCATATAGACGACACGATCGGCGACTTCTTTCGCAAAGCCCATTTCATGTGTAACAATGACCATTGTCATGCCTTCTTTTGCGAGGCTTTTCATGGTTTGCAGCACCTCACCTACAAGCTCTGGGTCAAGGGCAGACGTAGGTTCGTCAAATAACATGACATCAGGTTTCATGGCGAGAGACCGTGCAATGGCAACACGTTGCTTTTGTCCGCCTGATAGTTTAGAAGGATACACTTTGGCTTTATCTGCAAGTCCTACTTTTTCTAACAAGACTTTGGCTTCAGCGATGGCCTGTGCTTTCTTTGTTTTTTTCACCATCACAGGTGCTTCGATGATGTTTTCAAGCACAGTTTTGTGCGGGAAGAGATTAAAATGCTGAAACACCATGCCTATTTTTTGTCTCATTTCGTTTAGTTGATCACACTTTGGTTGTACAGGGCTGCCATCAATGATGATCTGACCGTCATTTTTTATTTCTAAAAAGTTCATACAGCGGAGCAAGGTGCTTTTTCCAGAGCCGCTTGCCCCAATTAAGACGACGACATCATTTTCGTACACGGTGAGATCGATATCCTTTAAGACATGCAGATATCCAAAGTATTTATTGAGTTTTTCAACACGAATGATTTCCTTTGATTTTGTCATGCTTCTCCTCCTAATGATCACTGACTGAAAGTTTCTTCTCAAAGGTTTGGACAGCGAATGTTAATAGCAGGACAAGAACTAAGTAATAGACAGCGACAACAAGTAAATACGTCATATTGTCAAAGCTGTTGGAGCCTTGAGTGGTTGCTACGTTAAATAGTTCATTGACACTGATAAAGGCGGCAAGTGATGAGTCTTTTAAGCCGATAATGAACTGATTACCGAGAGGGGGGAGGGCTCGCCGCATCGCTTGCGGGAGAATGATACGTCTCATGGTTAAAAAGCGGCCCATTCCAAGAGAACGTCCTGCCTCTTTTTGACCTTGGTCGATTGATTGGATGGCGCCTCTGAATATTTCTGCTATATAGGCACCATTATGAAAGGCTAGCGCAATGGAAGCAGCCCAGAAGTCGGGTATATTTAATTCCGTGAGTCCAAAATAAAGGATAAAGATTTGAACAATGAGTGGTGTTCCGCGTACAAGAAAGATATAGGCATTTGCGATATAACCGAAAACCGCCACGCGGGATATCTTTAGTAAAGCAAAGAAGAGCCCAATGAACATACCGATGAAGATGCTGATCACAGTTAGTTGTAAGGTGAGCAGCATCCCTTCTAAGAAAATGCCTCTAGAATCAATCAGCGTCTGAAAAAAGTGTGATAGGGTAGGCAAAACAATCATCTCCATTTGAAGAAAGTGCGCCTAGAAAAGGGCGCACAATCGTGGTTTTAATCCTGTTTGACGGTAATATCTTCGTTAAAGTATTTTTCGCTAATTTGTCTTAATGTTCCGTCTTTTCTTAGTGCGTCGATTGCGTCGTTGATCTCTTCTATGAGCTGTTCATTTTCTTTTGACACAGCGATTGCTTGCTCACTTTGTCCGAGTCTTTTCTGCGGTTCGATTTTCAATTTTTTCTTCATGGCTTCTGCACCTGTAACAAAATCAGTCACGACCGCATCGTGTTTTCCGTTGGCTAGTGCTTCTAAAGCGACTACATCACTGTCGTAATATTTTGGTTCCTGCCCGCTATGTTCTTTCGCAATATCAGCGTAGGACGAACCTTTTGATACAGCGATTTCTTTGGCTTTTAAGTCATCAGCACTTTGAATGTCTGCTTCAGGTCTTGTGAAGATTTGTGGACCCGAGTAATAGTAGGGCTTAGAAAAAAGGACGTGTTTTTTTCGTTCCTCATTGATGGTGTGACTGGCAACTGCCGCATCAAATTTTCCTGACTTGACGCCTTCGACAATACCTGCGAATTTATATTTTTTCTGTACAGGCTCAAGACCGAGCTTGTCGCTAATCGCATTGCCTACATCGATATCAAAGCCGGACATCTGGTTTCCATCCATGTAACTGAATGGGTGAAATTCACCTGATGCTGCAAAAATAAATTTTCCATCCTCCAAAATCGGGGACCCTTTCGCTGTAGAATTACGTTTATCTCCGTTCCCATTTGTTTCATTTGAACCACACGAAGACAGAAGTAATACTGCAACCGAGAAAAGGGCTGGGACCCAAAACCGTCTTTTTTTAATAATATGCTTCTCCTCCTTTTCAGCTGTTCTCCTATAAGGAGAAAGTAGGCTTTCAAACATGAAATGAATATTACCATCTCTTCCTCATATTCTCAATTTTGCATGTGCTTTTCTAATGTGCTCCCTTTTTAAAATGTATGTCTTGCTGTTCCAAGAGAGAACTTGAATTGATAAGGGTAAAAAAGGGAAATGAATCTCATAATAACGGAAGGATAGGCAAAGAACATGCCATTTAACAAAGAGGGGGATCGGTGTATGAACAAGTGGAGGGACAACCGAAAGGTCTTTTTAACCGCTATTGCTTTTGGAACGATGTTAAATCCACTGAATTCCTCGATGATTTCTTTGGCCTTGCATCAAATTCAGCATGAGTTTGGTTTGTCGTTTACGACCGTATCCTGGCTCATTTCGACTTTTTATTTAGCCAGTGCGGTGACGCAGCCGGTGAGCGGCCGGATTGGGGATCATGTGATGAGCCGGAGAACATTGTTTTTATTTGGGTTGGCTCTTGTAGCCATTTCGGCCATTTGCGCCCCTTTTGCCCCGACTTTTGCAGTGCTGATTGTGATCCGGCTGTTGCAGGCGATTGGAAGTAGTGCCATCTATCCTTCCGGTGTTGGACTCATTCGGGATCATATTAAGGAAAGACAGGCTTCGGCATTAGCGGTATTGTCCATTTTTGCTTCAGCGATGACAGCGCTCGGACCAACGCTTGGCGGGTTTTTGATGACAATCGGCGGCTGGCCAGCTATCTTTTTAGTGAATCTGCCTTTTATTCTGATTAGTTTCTTTCTTGGGCTATCTTTGTTTCCGAAGGAGCAGAAGAAGAGAAAGCTCCGCATAGGAGAAACTGTACGAAAGCTCGATTTGCCAGGAATGCTTCTTTTTACAGTTTGTATTGTACTCCTGCTTTCATTTTTATTATCACTTGCTGATGGTATTCAGTATGTACAGGGCATTCTTTGTCTCCTGAGTGCAGGTGCTTTTATCTGGTGGGAATATCAGGTGGATGAACCGTTTATTCAAATTCGGATGTTTCGTAAGGAGAAGCGGCTGTCGCTTGTGTATGTGCAATTTATCATCTTAAATATTTTTTTCTATTGTCTCTTTTTTGGTTTGCCGAGTTATTTCCAAGATGAATTAGGCTGGCGTGTGGAGATGACGGGTCTTTTTATGCTGTGCATGTCGGGGATGAGCATCATTGTGTCGCCGCTGACAGGAAAGTGGGTGGATCGCGGGGATGAACGTCATCCGATTTTAGCAAGTACAGTATTGATGCTGGGTGGAGCTTCTGCGATGACATTCTTTTTTATTCCTGCGCCCTTATGGGGGAAAGGAGTGGTTCTTGCGTTACTCGGACTCAGTTACGGCATTGGGAATGTTGCGCTTCAAGCTGCGATGCTAAAAGCGAGTCCTCAGCAAATGATTGGCACATCCTCCGGACTTTTTCAAACATGCCGGTACCTTGGTTCCATTCTGTCATCTGCCGTACTTGGCATGTTGTTTGGTGAGGAAATCGCTGGTTCCCATTTTGAGCAGTTAGGCTGGACGTTGATCATCATTTCTCTGATCGGCATTGGCGTCAGTCTTTATTTTTCAAGTATGGTCAGAGGGAGACAGCCAATAAAAAAAGCAGCCGGATAAAGTGGAAGAAGAATCTTCATCACTTTATCGCAAGCCGCTTAAGAATTGGACAGGTCAGAGCCCTGATCCTTTTGCTTCCTTCTGAATATTTTCCCCATGATTGTTTCATAGAACGTCACGATGCGATCAATTGGAGCGTCAAAGAACTTCCATAATTTATTCATGATAAAGACAACCACAATCGATACGACCAAGCTGCCTAAGACATCAAATGGATAATGGTGACCGACCCAGATGCGGGAGAATCCTGTAAGTAATCCAAAGACGAGCAAAATGTTGCCGAGCTTTTTATTACGGGATCTAATGGCTAATGAAAGAGCCAGTGCGCCTGTTGTATGGTCACTTGGGAAGGAAGCGTCTGCTGAGTGCGGGATGAGTGTGTCGACTTTATGCGCCACAAACGGCCGCTCTTCATAATAAAACAGTGTAATGGCAAAATTGACAATGAGTGCCACGATACCTGTTACACCGGAGAAGAAGACATGCTTCTTAAATTTGTGATTACCTAAAAACCAGCAAATCAATAAGACAAGGGCATACACAAGAATGGCTTTTTTCGTAATGAAAATCATGGCCTGATCTAAAAACTCAGAATGATGAGCCATCCCGTGTATGACTTTAAACAATTCGTAATTCAAAACATCACCTATACTTTCGCTTAACGCCAACTATTTTTCAAACAAGCCTGTATGCTTTATTTGAAATATCCTATATTTTAGCATGTTTCCGGTGAAGTTTAAAACAGTATCCTATTCTGACAGTGAGACCTTTTGTGCTTTTGCTTCTTGGGGTTTTCGTTCGCTCCAGTAAAAAACGCCCATGCTTAGCAAGACAACGATGCCTGCAATGAGATACACATTTGAAAAGTCTGTGAAGCTGACAAGAAGACCAAATACAAATGAGCCAGCAGCAATGCCAGTATCATATAGTGTAAAGAAAGTGGCCGTTGCATAGCCCGTACGGTGAGCTGGAGAGTGCTGAATCGCTAGTGTTTGCAAACAAGGCACCAAAGATCCATAGCCGAGGCCAATCACAGCGCCTGATAAAAGAAGCATTGTCGCTGAATGTGTAGCGGTCAGCATCCATAAACCAATGGCAAAAAGGGCAATGGATGGATAGATCACAATGTGAGGTCCTACTCGGTCAAAAAGTTTGCCTGTAAACGGACGGGATCCAAGCATTGCAGCCGCAAAAACAATGAAGAAATAACTGCTTGCATCCATCAGATGAAGTGAATTGGCATAGACTGAAATAAACGAAATGATTGGCGAATAACAGAAGGAAATAATGATTCCGACTGCCGCTGTTTTTAAGGCACCTTTTTCAAACAGGTGAGAAAAAGTGAATCGAAAGACGACGCTTCCTCCGTTTTCAGGCTCCGGCTGTCTAATCATGATCGTAAAAGCTGCTCCGATGGTGACGATGATGGAAAAGAGAAGAAATAAGGAATGGAATCCTACTTTTCCTACTTGATTCAGTGCGATAAACGGACCGATGACCACTGCCAGGTTCATTGACATCACAAAATATCCTAAGCCTTCCCCTCGTTTATTTTTCGGGATCATATCGGCAGCAATGGCACTCGCTACTGTTGTCAAAATGCTAAAAAAGATTCCTTGTACAAAACGCAGCATGAGCAGCGTTTGGAATTGATCTATTGGAATGTATAAATAAGTGAGTAAGGCAAAAGCCGTTGAAGAGAAAATCGCCATGCGTTTTTTGCCGAATTTCTCAATAATTGC
Organism: Bacillus zhangzhouensis; assembly: GCF_000715205.1. Classification (GTDB taxonomy): domain Bacteria; phylum Bacillota; class Bacilli; order Bacillales; family Bacillaceae; genus Bacillus; species Bacillus zhangzhouensis. The sequence continues at coordinate 103,407 of NZ_JOTP01000003.1, forward strand.
TCCGGAAAACGGCCTCGTCACAATGGCGGATAATAAGAAGACCGTCACAAGGAGTCCGCCCTGTGATTCTGTTCCATTTAGTTCATCCATTGTGTAAATGGGCAACAATGTCAAAAGGGCATAAAAAGAGGTGAATGTAAATAAATTCACCAGGACAATCATGATAAAGTCTCTCGTCCAAATGCGTTCGTTCATGATGTATGTCACTTCCTATTCAGTTGATAATTTGTGTAAAAGTGTATGGAGGAGCTGTTTTTCTTCGTAGGTAAAGCCTGAAAGGCATTCTTCTTCAAATTGTTCCATCGTGCGCTTAATTTCTTCAAATCGAGCTTTTGCATCATCTGTCATCACGATGAGATTTTGGCGTTTGTCTTTTCCTTGTACACGCTTCACCCAGCCGTTTGCTTCTAAACGGGTAACGGTTCGGGTAATGGTCGGTGCTTCAACGTTCAAATATGTCCAAATGTCTTTTTGTGTTTTCGGGCCGAATGTATCCAAACAAAAAAGTACAGTCCACTGGGACATGTACAAGTCATAAGCAGCAAGCGCTTCGTTCGCCTTTTTAGACAGCAGTCGTGCGCTTTGATGTATTTGATGTAAACACTCTCTGTTTAACGTATCCATATGCTCACCTTTATTAAATATTTATCTAGGTAAATAAATTCACCTTTTCTATTTTACGTGCTTGATCCATGCTTGTAAAGTGAAAATTTTCGCCACCCGAAATGAATTTTATATTTTGCCTTTTCTGATAAATCCCTTGTCCCATCTTCATTTTTAGCATATTCCCTGTGCAATGCTAATACACTGTTACAAACCTGACAAAGAGAGTGTTTGAGGTGAGGGATCGTGTTTGGCATTTACTACCTAATGGATGAGAAATTACGACGAACAAGCGCTGCTAAAAATGCATAATCTTCATACGGATCTCATTTCACACTTCTCACATCCATTTTAGGGAGGTCGAGTGGTGTGCACGATTACATCAAAGAGCGAACAATCAAGATAGGAAAGTATATCGTGGAGACAAAGAAAACCGTTCGTGTTATTGCGAAAGAATTTGGAGTCTCTAAAAGTACTGTACACAAGGATCTAACAGAAAGACTGCCAGAAATTAATCCAGATCTGGCTAATGAAGTGAAGGAGATACTGGATTATCATAAATCAATCCGCCACTTGCGAGGAGGAGAAGCCACGAAGTTAAAGTATAAAAAAGAAGAAATTTTAGAAGGTGAGCCTGTGAAACAGTAAGCTTAGTTCTTTGTTCATAAACATGATATATATATCTTCCTCATATCGGTAGTTTCTAACCACAAAATTTGTAAAGACTTTTGTAAAGAAAGATCTTTTTTTCTGCAAATTATGATAGAATATATAATTAGGGCAGAATGTGGTATTTGCTATGGAAACAGATTTTCAAGGAGGATATATATAGATGTTTGCTAGGGATATTGGAATTGATCTTGGTACTGCCAATGTACTGATTCATGTCAAAGGAAAAGGAATTGTGTTGAATGAACCATCTGTAGTAGCACTTGACAAAAATAGCGGGAAAGTACTGGCTGTTGGAGAAGAGGCTAGACGTATGGTTGGACGTACGCCTGGGAATATTGTTGCGATTCGACCATTAAAAGATGGCGTAATTGCCGATTTTGAAGTAACTGAAGCAATGCTCAAGCATTTTATTAACAAATTAAATGTGAAAGGGCTGTTCTCTAAGCCTCGTATGCTCATCTGCTGCCCAACAAACATTACATCTGTTGAGCAAAAGGCGATCAAAGAAGCTGCTGAAAAAAGCGGCGGTAAGCATGTATTTCTTGAAGAAGAGCCAAAAGTAGCGGCAATTGGTGCTGGTATGGACATTTTTCAGCCAAGTGGAAACATGGTCGTAGATATTGGAGGCGGAACGACAGATATTGCTGTCATCTCTATGGGTGACATTGTAACCGCCTCTTCTATTAAAATGGCTGGAGACAAATTTGATCTGGAAATTTTGAATTACATTAAAAAAGAGTACAAGCTGTTGATTGGTGAGCGTACATCAGAGGATATTAAGATCCAAGTTGCAACGGTATTCCCAGACGCACGTAACGAAGAGATTTCGATTCGTGGACGAGACATGGTGACAGGATTACCAAGAACGATTACCGTCACAAGCAAAGAAGTAGAAGAAGCATTACGTGAATCTGTATCTGCGATTGTTCAGGCAGCGAAGCAAGTTCTTGAGAGAACACCACCTGAACTATCAGCTGATATCATCGATCGCGGAGTCATCATTACAGGTGGCGGAGGTCTTCTAAACGGGCTTGATCAATTGCTTGCAGAAGAGCTGAAAGTACCAGTTTTCGTAGCTGAAAATCCTATGGACTGTGTAGCAGTTGGTACTGGCGTGATGCTTGATAATATGGATAAGCTGCCAAAGCGTAAACTCAGCTAATGATTCCCCTCATTCTTTTTAGAAAGAATGGGGGATTTTTATTAAAGAACCCTGCAAATATGCCGATATATTTCATAGAAGATTGAGTTTAGGTCATGTGAAAGAATCTTAATGAGGTGAGCACGTGTTAAAAGGACTATACACCGCAACATCTGCCATGATCGCTCAAGAGCGACGGACAGAAATGCTTTCAAATAATATCGCAAATGCGAATACACCAGGATATAAAGCTGATGAAGGGGCAATGCGGGCGTTTCCAGAAATGCTGCTGAGCCGAATGGAATCAGGACGTTTCCAAACATCCTCAGGCAAAGGCTTTAATGTCCCACAACAAACGCCGATTGGTGGAATTAATACTGGGACATATATGCAGGAACTGATCCCTCAATTTACACAAGGAACATTAAAGACAACGGATCAAACAACAGATGTCGCACTAGTAGAAAATAATGTACCAATCAACCCAGAGACAAATCAAAAATCAGCACTATTTTATGCCGTCAACACACCAGAAGGCGTTCGTTATACGAAAAGTAGTTCTATTACATTGAACGCACAAAATCAATTGACCATCAATGGCCGTGCCCTTCTTTCAGTGACGGGTCAGCCGATTACGGTTCAGAGTGAGAATTTCAAAGTGAATGCAGATGGAACTGTGAGTGAAAATGGACAAAATCTCGGGCAAATCGATGTACGTGTCGCAATGGACACAAGAAATCTTGCGCGTGAAGGAAATGATTTATACCGTACGGCTGATAACCAGCCCCTGCCAAGTGCAGTAAATAACGGTCAAATGTCCTATTCGTTAAGCCAAGGTGTATCGGAGCTGTCAAACGTGGATGTGACGAAATCATATACAGAAATGACAACAGCCTATCGAGCATTTGAAACAAATCAAAAAGTTGTTCAGGCGTATGACAAAAGCTTAGAAAAAGCAGTGAATGAAATCGGAAGAGTGTACTAATCAAGAAATGAAAGGGAAAGGAGGATTCTTATGCTCAGAACAATGATTAATGCAGCTGTGTCGATGAACGAAGTACAAAAACAGCTTGATATGATCAGTAATAACATCGCGAACAGTGAAACAACAGGGTATCGCGCGAAAAACACCCGTTTCTCGGAGCTGGTCAGACAGCAATTTAATCAAGTAGATGAAAAAAATGAGCAGGTGGCAAACAGTCGTCTGACACCTGCTGGACTAAGACTGGGAACAGGTACAATGGTCAATGCGTCCATTAACTCATTGCAGGGGTCTATTAAAGAAACAGGCCGTGACCTTGATGTTGCGTTTGGGGCGCCATCGCAGTATTTGCAGGTCAATGCCGGCGGTAATATCCGTTATACAAGAGATGGTTCTCTTTACTTACAGCCAGGCAATAACCGTAACCAAGTTCAGCTTGTTACAAGTGAAGGTCATCCGATTCTTGATGAAAACGGAAATGAGATCGTCTTAAATGCTAATTTTCGTGATATTTCCATTGATAAAAATGGACGACTCACGGCAATTTCTAGAGATAATCAACCGAATCAGCAGGTGAATCTAGGCGTTGTACAAGTGAATAATTCTTCAGCACTCGTCTCTGAAGGAGAGAATTTGTTCTCAGTAGATGGTAACTATCAAGGTGCATTAACGGCACTGAATGGGGCAAACCGCCAAGCCATTCAGCTTCAGCAAGGTGCACTTGAAACCTCAAATGTGGACATGTCTAAAGAATTAACTGATTTAATGACGACACAGCGCTCATATCAGATGAATTCAAGAACCATTACGATGGGTGATCAGATGCTGGGATTAGTGAATACGATTAGATAATCAGCAGGCTGAAGTCAGCCTCTCATGATAAAAAAGGCGGCTCGCTCAAAGTCGCCCTTTTTTTTATAAAAATCTGAGACATCTGCAAGTAGATCCTCAAGATCAATCCAGGCTTCTTTTCGTTCAAGACATGTGACGAGTGTGGCAATCTGCTCATCTGCTTTGGGCGCTTGGTTGTAGAGAAGGAACAGGATTTGGAATTTAATTCTTAATATATCAAACTGAGAAGCAACCGCTTCTTTTAGCCCTTTTTGTATATATTTCATTCCTTCTTCGGTTAAATTTTCTTTAAAACAGGAGCGCACAGTTTCGTAGAGACACGATACGTAGGAGTGTGCGGACTTCCGGTATGCTGGGAGACGAAGCGCTTTTTTAAAGTATTCTAGCGCTCTCTTATGACGGTTTTGTCTCGACTGAATAAAACCAGCATCATAATAAACGATTCCGAGCAGTTCTTGGTCATCAATCATTTTCACGTATTCGATAATCTCAATGAAAATAGCTTCTGCTTCCTCGTATTTTTTTTGGTCGCTAAAATTAAGTGCGAGCACAATTTTACAACGATAAATGCTATGGATATCCCCGTGTTTTGCAAAGATATCCATGGCTTTTTGAATATGACGAATCGATAACAACGAGTAGCGGTTGTTATAATAAACACCACTTGTACGAAAATGGAATTCTGCTTCCTCGAGCTCATCGTTTAGTAAGGGAAGGCGTTCTTCTGCCTTTTCAAGATAATGAATGGCATCATTTTGATCGCTGTTTAAAGATTCGTATAGTCCGAGAAAGAAGTGAAAATAATATTGTAGTTCTTCGTTCATTTGATCCTTATGAAGCATCAGTTCATGTTTGAGTTTTTCTAAGTCCTCTGTCTGATTCATCCAGAGCTGATGACGGAATAGCATGAGTTGATAATGTAAATAAAGCCCCGGTTTCTTTGATAATTTACGTTTATGTTTTGATAGAGTTATTTTGATATCTTCAGCCTTCGAAAAATGTCGATGCTTCAGCATTGTATACCACGAATGGAGAAGTTTTTTAATGGATTTATCGCTCATAAAATTCATTTTTACCCTCTTATTCAATCAATGATGTAATATATATTACCATATTTGTGAAAAAACAATGAGTGTAGTGTGGATTATATTTGATGACAATTGGCAATAGTAGATTCTATTTTCTACCATATATGTAGAGTGAACATTGAAAAATGACAGCATTCATAATATACTTTTATAGGAATCAAATGAAGATCAGCCATATAGAAAAGAAGGAGAGATCAAGATATGCTTGATGCTCAGCAAATTCAAGAGATTATTCCACACCGTTACCCATTCTTATTGGTCGACCGTATTTTAGAGGTTGAAGGTGAGAAAAGAGCGGTTGGGATTAAAAATGTCACAGTCAATGAAGAATTCTTTAACGGTCATTTCCCAGGATACCCAGTCATGCCGGGTGTACTTATTGTGGAAGCACTCGCACAGGTTTTTGGGGTGATTATGTTGGGCAAAGAAGAAAACAAAGGGAAAATTGGTTTATTCGCTGGGATTGACGGCTGCCGATTCAAAAGACAGGTCAAGCCTGGTGATCAGCTACGTTTAGAGGTTGAAGTGACGCGTCTCCGTGGTCCGGTTGCAAAAGGAAAAGCGGTAGCTACAGTCGATGGCGAAGTTGCATGTGAAGCAGAACTTACATTTTCTATCGGTCCTAAAGTATCATGATTTGCCTAGCGGTTCATCTTGTATGAACCGCTTTTTATATGGGAAAGCTCAGTCTGAAAGGATCAGGACTTGCATTTTTGACAAAAAAACGTCATATTAGACAAAAAAAGATGAAGGTGATAAAGGATGCTGAAAGAATTTAGAGAGTTTGCAGTTAAGGGGAATGTTATTGACCTGGCTGTAGGTGTCATCATTGGGGGAGCATTTGGCAAAATTGTCACTTCTCTTGTGAATGATTTGATCATGCCGCTTGTCGGTATTATTATCGGGGGACATGATTTTAGCAATTTAGCCATTAAAATCGGATCTGCTCAAATTTTGTATGGTAACTTCATTCAAACAGTGATTGATTTCTTGATTATCTCGTTTTCCATTTTTCTCTTTATTCGTTATTTGAATAAATTAAAACGGAAAAAGGTAGAGGAAGAAGAGGCTGTGGAAACACCAGATCAATCAGAGGTTTTACTAACTGAAATTAGAGATCTATTGAAAAATCAAAGCCAATCTAAAGATGTGCAATAGAAAAAGAGCGGCTAATCCCGCTCTTTTTTATGTGTTTTGTTTAAAAGCATCCAGCAGTTTTTCTCCTGAAAGCCCCTCTTTGACGAGGTCTTTTAATACTTCTTCGGTTTCTGTTCTGTAACGATTTGTAATCATTTTACCATCGAGTAACACAGAAATGTTTTCTTCTAAGGCAACGATGTTTTTGACTTGGACAGATAGATGAACAGGGCGGTTGTTTTCTTTTGTGATCGTCACGAGAATCTTCACTTCTGTGTGCTGCTGAAAGAGCACCTCAAACACCTGTCTATGCTTCTTTGGAATGAGTGCCTCGATCATCCAGTGATTTTCACCGTCTTCTTTATTAATGATTAAACCGTCGCGAAGAGGAATGCTGGACATTTTATCTTGCTTTGGATCAAGTTCGATTTTGAGATCAATTAGCCTAAAGGTTTTCATATTTATCACCTCACAAGCGTTCGTTATTCGTATGTATCATTATAGCATACAACATCTGTATAAATGAAACCGCTGCCTACTCAGAACTAGCTGCATATAAGTGAAAGGAGATATTTTATGGAGTCCTATCAACTGCGAAAAATACATATCGGTGAGGAGAAGGCAAAAAGCAATATGCGAGTATATTCATGGGGAGACATTCTTTCATTTTGTGATGTATATATGGAAGAAGGCGAGTCTCTCACTTTTCAATACGTCACAGAGGATCAAATGGATTGCTTTGAATTTCAACTGTCGATTCATGACGGGCGGCTTTGTTTTTATTGGTTTGCGTGGGACGGATCTGATTATATTCACATGCCTTCTAGTAATTGGATTCATTCAGATATTTTTAATCAATTTATGAAAAATAAGTATTTCGTCAAACAAAACAAGATGATGTTTTATACTCAAGCGGTAAAAAACAAAAATTAACGAGGAAATAGAGAATTTGAAGGGTGATTTTGACATTTTTATGTTTTGTCACATACAACCTTTCTCAGTAGACTAGGGGTAGTTGAAAGGAAAGGAGGCCAGTCTTGATTCAAAAGGTAAACGTCTAGCATCTCATAGCCCCCCCTCTAGCTAAAGCTGATAGACTTTGCCTAGTGCAAATGAACACTGCGTAATAGAACCGATGCTTCTTTGTATAGGTCATGTGTCCCCTATCATCCCCTTATGTGTATCCGGTCATGTTTCATGGCCGGGTACCCTTTTATTCACTGATAAGCCGATCATCCCTTGCAAATAGTGGATACTCATTTCATAATGATGGTGGATTTAATCAGTGGTATGTCAATTGAAAATGGAGACAAAAAAGGAGAGAACGATGACAAACATTCAATTAATCGCAACGGATTTAGACGGAACTTTACTAAACAGTGAACACAAAGTGAGTCAGGAAAACGAGCAGGCATTAAAGGAAGCAGCAGCGAATGGGATTGAGGTTGTCGTTTCAACAGGAAGAGCGTATTTTGATGTGAAGTCTATTTTTGATCAGCTTGGTATGAATACGTGGGTGATTAGTGCGAATGGAGCTGTGATTCATGATCCAAGTGGACAAGTGTATCACTCAGCTACTTTACAAGAAGAAAAGGCCAAACACATATTATCATGGCTTGAGGAACGTGATTATTACTATGAAGTCTTTACGAATGAGGCCATTTTCACACCGAATAGCGGTAGAGAGCTTCTTGCGATCGAAATGGACCGTTTAAAAAGTGCAAATCCAGAAACGGATCGAAGTGTTCTAAAGCAAGCGGCAGAAGTTCAATACAGCCAGTCGGGTTTTGCCTATATTGATACATATAAAGAATTGTTTCGTGAGGATCAAAAGCTTTCATTTTATAACATCTTAGGCTTCTCTTTTTTTCAAGAAAGACTGAAAGCCGGATGGGATACATTTGGACATGATTCAGATTTAACATTGGTCAGCTCAGCTGATCATAACTTTGAGATTGGTTCAAAGGATGCGTCTAAAGGGCAGGCATTAACAAGGCTAGCAGAAAGGCTTGATATTCCTTTAAGCCAGACAGCAGCTGTAGGAGACAGCTTAAATGACGAATCGATGCTTCAAGTAGCTGGTGTTGGGGTTGCGATGGGGAATGCAAGAAAGGATATAAAAGAAATAGCTGATCAGGTCACGTTAACAAACGATGAACATGGTGTGGCACATATGATTCGACACCTTTTGAAATAGACGAATCGGATGTATTGGTATAAATCATATAGGATAAAGCGCATTCTACAAAAGAGGAATTCAGAACTACTTCTATTTACACCTGATGTGGAACATCATATAATTTAATTATGAATATAACCCGCTTGTAAGGATTAAGGAGAGTAAACGAATGGCGCTGGAATCTTATAAGTCCGAAAATCTTCATTTAATCAAGGAAGCCTTAGACTATACTCAGGTCGGCCTGACGGTGACGGACCCGTCTTTACCTGATAATCCTTTAATATATGTGAACAAGGGCTTTTTAGATATGACAGGCTATCAAGAAGCAGAAGTACTAGGGAAGAATTGTCGTTTCCTTCAAGGAGATGAAACGGAGCAAATCGCTTTAAATCAAATTAGAACAGCCATTGAGAACAAAGAGGCTGTCACTGTTCAGTTGAAAAATCACAAAAAATCTGGACAAATGTTTTGGAACGAGTTAAGTGTGGCTCCTCTTTGGATTGATGAAAATGAAGGAAAACGTCTTTATTTCGTTGGTCTGCAAAAAGATGTCACGAAAGAGAAGGAGCAGCAGGAGCTTCTTGAGAAATCGATTGATGAAGTGTTGAATATTTCTGTCCCAATTGTTCCGGTGAAGGATGGTATCTCTGTGTTACCGATCATTGGTACATTAACAGCGCCAAGATTTGATAAAATCATCTCAACGGTCTCCACCTATATCTCTCAATCCAAGGATGATTATTTCATTGTGGATCTGTCTGGTTTATTAGAGGTGGACTCATTTGTGGCAGATGCGATCTTTAAGCTGAACGATTTAATTTTAATGACTGGCACTGAACTGATTGTGACAGGAATTAAACCAAATCTTGCGATGAAAATGGGAGAAATGAGAGAGGACTTCCGTGATTTGAATACGTATATGAACGTGAAATCTGCATTGAAAAAGCTGCAAATTTAACAATCTTCTAGCATGAATATGAAATTAAAAAAGAGGCCTTTTCATCAAGCTTGTGAAAAGGCCTCTTTTTGCTGTGATTAAGATGATTGAGCTGCCGCACTTAATGTGAATAAATCCTCTAGTTCGTTCGTCGATAGCTCTGTAATCCAGCTTTCACTTTGGATAATTCGATCATTTAATGTTTGTTTTGTTTCGAGCATTTGATCGATTTTTTCCTCAATCGTGCCGGTTGTAATCATCTTATGGACGTGAACAAATCGTTTTTGTCCAATACGGTAAGCACGGTCTGTCGCTTGGTTTTCCACAGCAGGATTCCACCATCTATCGTAGTGAATGACATGATTTGCGGCGGTTAAGTTGAGTCCTGTTCCTCCTGCTTTTAAAGAAAGAATTAAGATGTTGAATTCTTTCTTCTGGAAGCGTTCCACCATTTTGTCCCGCTCCTGTTTTGATAAGCTGCCATTTAAAAATTGAACAGGTTCTCCAAACATCTTCTCCGCTAGCTGCTTGATCATGTTGCCCATTTCAATATACTGCGTAAAAATGAGGCAGCTTTCTCCTTGTTCATGTATCGCTTTTAACAGCTCTGCTAATTTATCCATTTTTAATGAACGTTTCAGCAGCTTCACATCTGTCCCGCTTTCTTTTAAATAGAGAGCAGGGTGATCGCAAATCTGTTTGAGTCTGCCGAGCATACTTAAAATAATGGCTTTCCGCTGCATCCCTGTTAATGAAGCCATATGTTCGAATGTATCCTTGACGAGCTGTTCATATAAAGAAGCCTGCTCGGCGGATAGTGGGATGAATTCTTTTTCTTCTAGTTTCTCAGGCAGATTCAGAGCGACCTCTTCATCTTGTTTTGTTCGTCTTAATAAGAAAGGCTTAATCAGCTGCTGCAGCTGTTCGATTCTTTTTTCTTCACGATCTTTTTCAATCGGAAGAACGAACTTCTTATGAAAGCTGGTCAGGCTGCCGAGATACCCTTTGTTGACGAAGTCGAAAATGGACCAAAGCTCCGTCAAGCGGTTCTCCATTGGTGTACCGCTGAGGGCAATGTGATGCTGTCCTTTTAATTGCCTGATCGCTCGCGATTGTTTCGTATGGGCATTCTTGATGTTCTGGGCTTCGTCTAAACAAATGGTATTCCACTTTGCTGATGTTAATTCATCGCGATCAGAATGTGAGAGTCCGTAAGACGTCAGAACAATATCTGTTGACTCGTATGCTTTTGTAAAGTTCTCCCCTTGTGGGCGTGATGGCCCGTAATGCAAGGCGACACTCAAATGTGGTGCAAATGTTTCAAGCTCTCGTTGCCAGTTTCCTAAAACAGAGGTTGGCGCAATGATGAGTGATGGAGCAGTCGTTTGCTGCTGCTCCTTCAAATAGGTGAAATACGCGATCATTTGAATCGTTTTTCCAAGTCCCATATCATCTGCTAAACAAGCCCCGAACCCATGAGATCTTAAAAATAGAAGCCAGTTCACACCGTGCTGCTGATACGGACGTAGCGTGCCTTTAAAGGACTCACTCATTTCGTAAGAAGGCAGCTCATGTGTATCATTTAACTGGTGAACCAGTCCTCTTAATTGAGATGAAAGTTCAAATTGAATATGGGCAAATGCTGTACTATCCAAAAGCTCTGGGATGGCTTCAGAGGATGCCTCTTGATCTGCCAGTTCGCGTGACAAGATATCAGACATGTGAAGCCCTTCGTTTTCGGCACGCTCCATCCATTTTTTCATTTGCTGGATGAAGGTCGGATCTATTTTGATCCATTGCCCGCGAATATTGACAAGGCGTCGTTTGCTTTGGACAAGCTCGTTGAACTCATCTTCTGTCAGCTCGATGCCGTTTGTCGCAAAGCGCCAATTAAAGTCCATTAAGGCATCCATTCCGACATGCGATTCGCCTCGTGGTGTAGATGAAATCCTTGCTTTTAGCATCATCGTGCTTTCCTTTACGATTTGCCACCACGACGGGAGCAGGATCTCAATGCCCATATTGACAAGTGTTTCACTTGCTTCAGATAAGAAAACCCACGCTTCTTCTTCTGACATGAGCGTAGTGCCAGATGTGAAAGAGAGCCAAGGAACGATTTGACTGAATCGCTCCAGCTCTCTTGAGATTTTTTCTTGATACGGACGCCAAGATTTTTTTAATGAACGGATGCCTTCAAAGAAATGAAGGTCACTGTTTTTCTTATCGCGTAAAAACAATTCGATTTTCCAATCATCTCCGTCGAAATCTGGCTCATTTAAGCGCAAGCCGACAGTGAAAGGTGTCTCATCATCAATCCAGCCAATCGTCTCCAAGAAATCTTGCTCATCTAAAAAATGCCCTTGGAAGGATGAAAGCGCAGGCGATTGTGCAGTCATGCGGTTCCATTTGTGCTGCAAGGCATCATCATATTGAATGTAATCCTGTACCGCAAAGGAGAACCAATCAGCCGTATAGCCATCTAATATGCCTTCTTTGTCTTTAAACCGAAGTACACCTTCTGTCCATGCCTTGTAATCGGGAATGAAATCTTCATCCTCGATGAATTCGTAAATGGTAGAGGCTGTTTTCATAAGCGGCTCGGTTTCATCCGTCAATGTCACGTGACTAAAGGTATTAAATGAATTTTTCCCTAGCAGTTCAACGGTCATCCAAGGGCTTAACAGGAAGGCAGGTGTGCCAATAAAGCTCACATCTTCTAAGAACGTTCCGTAAAAAGAAGATTCGTGCCATTGGAAAAGTTGTCTTTTCATTTCATTAAGCGGAACAGGGTGTCCGTCCTCTGCTTGCGCTGAAATGGTGAAAGAGAAATCTTCTGTTTGTTCTGCATGAATGACAATTTGTTTATGGCGTGTCATCAATTAATTTTCCTTTCTTCATTTCCTCTTGGAACGCACGCAGCCGTTTCGTTGAATCTTGCAGCTGCTTCACATATCTTTCCCAAATCGCGGTTTTTTTCGTTTTATGATAAAGCGTACGCAGTTTCTTGAGCATTTTCACAGACTCTCGATAGGCACTTCGATTCTTTTGATCGAGAAGCAGTGCGATTTCACGGTGGTACGATGGAATGAGTGCTTCAGGCTCCTCTTTTGCAATCTGTTTGATTAGTTCCTTTTCCAATTCACTGATGGAGAAACCAACAAGGCTGTGAATCTCAATCCATTCTGCATATCGCTGCTGTGCATATAAAAGCTGACTATATTCAGTAAAAGCATAGGGCATGCAGATTTGGCAATAACGTTCATATAAATGATGATCTTTCGTCTGCTTAAAGTACGCATCTAAATAAAAGAAGAAATCACTGACGGCTCCTCGCAGTTCTCTGTAGGAAAGATCCAGCTGGCAATATTCTTCTAATACATAGGAGATCTCGTTATACCAAAGCTTGAGTCGTTTCCAGTCCTTGCGGTTTGTGAGATCCTTCAGCCAATTGAGCACATTTGGCAGCATATCTGCATTGAGCAGCTGTAATTGCTGAAAGAGCCTTTCGTCTTCTTTGAGCAAATAATCCATGTGCATGAGCCCAATGGTGCGTTCAACCGTTTGTTCTTGCTGCTGAGCGTTCTTTAGTAAATCTGTTTCTTTTTTGACCCATTTCCCTCTATTTAATATGGTTCCCCAAATCTCCATAAAGACCGCTACTCGTTCATGCTGGAAAGGTCCGCTTATTTGAAGAAGTGTCCGAACGGCAGTTGGTGTGTTTTCAAGAAACGGATCGAGGGAAAAGGAAAGGGCGTATGTCTTCAAATGATCCACTGAATCAAAAATGGTGTTCATGAGCTGTTCTACATATGGATTCATGGAATAAAAATCCTTTTCGGCATCGAGTTGGCCGAGGTCAATCAGCTCATGGAGCCGTAACCACACATCGATGGATGTATGAATCGCATACAAACTCTTGAATTCAGGTGAAGTAGGTGCGTGTTTTTTCAGGATCGATAAATAACCGTAATACAAATGCTGTGGTGTTTGCTGATGCTTCGGTGTCCGTTTCAGCCAGAGGTTAAATTCCTCTTGGAAAAAAGACAGCCAGCTTTGGAGTGATTGTTCGTCTGGGCGCTTCACCTGGAAGTGCTGTCGAATCAATTCTTTGCTGCGCTGTAACTCATCCTTTTCTGACCAATTTTCTGTAAAGCTGGTCACACTCTCTACTTGAGCGTATAGCGAAAAGAAGACAGCGAGAATGTGTTTACAAAGTCCATCAGCTGGACAAGTGCATCTACTGATGATTGGTAACAATAGTTGCAGATTAACCTTTGCTGCCACGACATCATGTACATAAGCTGACCATTCGGTATCAGACTCTTGCTTGAGACGATATACGCTGTCCTGTCTATAAGTAATCAATGCTTTTTTGATGAGTTGTTTGTTTTCATCTGTCGCAGGAAGAAGTTCTTTGATCTGTTCGGCTGTTTGTTTGACTTCTTCTTCGTTGAAGTTGTGCTGAAGCATTTGATCCGCTCCTAACCAAGTAAAAGATTCCAATTCTTTTATTATAGCTCAATGGTGATTTATAAAAAAGTTTTTCATGAAAATGGTCATAAATTTCAAAAGCTGTCGAATGATGTATTAGAGTATTGCATAAACCAACCTTACAGCATATAATAATGAAATTAGTGGAATCGAAAGGATACAGACATGGATAATAAGGGTTTAAATCAAGAAGAGTTTTTAAAGATTTTGATGTACGCTCATGATATTGGTGAAAATTCAAAAGATGTCACAACTAAAGAAATGGTTGAAAATCTGATTGCTCATATTCGAAATGGTCTTGTTTCATAAAAATGACCCCCTGCTAGTTGCGGCAGGGGGTTTTTGTATGCTTTTATGAATGGAAAGAAAAACCCCGGCATACGATGACATTACAAGCATAAGGAGTATGGGGAGCTGATGGTGTCATGAATATTGCGATTGCAGGCTGTGGGTATGTGGGGCTTGTCACGGGAGTGTGTTTAGCAGAGGCAGGGCATGACGTGACATGTATTGATATTGACCGCCGAAAGGTCATGCAGCTGAAGCAGGGAAATCCTCCGATGTATGAACCCGGGTTAAAAGAGCTGCTGAAACGGAATCTTGAGCAAGGACGAATTCATTTCCACGTCAATGGAGTAGCAGCCTACCCGCGGGCTGATGTGTTAATGATTGCCGTCGGTACCCCGCAGCAGGCAGATGGTCAAGCCGATTTGCAGTATGTGTTTCAGGCTGCAAAAGAGATGGGCATAAAAGCAAAGTCAGGTGCGGTGCTTGTGGTGAAAAGTACAGTGCCTGTAGGAACAGGGGATCAACTCGATCGTTTGATTCATCAAGAATTAGGGCGGAATGAGCCGTTATTTATCGCATCTAATCCGGAATTTTTACGGGAGGGGTCCGCCATTTCAGATACATTGAGAGCGGATCGGCTTGTGATTGGAGCTGAAACAAAAGCCGTATTAGACCAGCTAGAGGACATGTATGCCGATTTTCACCTTCCAGTTGTGAAAACAGATCGTAAAAGTGCAGAAATGATCAAGTACGCATCAAATGCTTTTCTAGCGACAAAAATTAGCTTTATGAATGAAATTGCTTCGATTTGTGAAAAAACAGGTGCTGATGTTGAATGGGTGGCACAGGGAATGGGGCTTGATCAGCGGATCGGTTCTTCGTTTCTCAGGGCGGGTATTGGCTACGGAGGTTCTTGTTTTCCAAAGGATACAAATGCACTTGTCCAAATCGCAGGGCATGTGTCCCATGATTTTGAGCTGTTAAAGGCTGTGATCAAAGTAAACAATGAGCAGAAAGCCAGTTTTATCCGAAGTATTCAGGAGCGGCTGGGGGCAAATCTGGAAGGGAAGCGAATCGCACTTCTTGGTCTGTCCTTTAAGCCAAATACAGATGATATGAGGGAGGCGCCATCGATCCCGATTGCTCATGAGCTCCATCAATTAGGCGCGGAGCTGGTGGCCTATGATCCTGTTGCTGTACGCAAGGCAGCCCGTGAACTGCCTGATCAAGTCTTTTTTGCTCAAACCATTGAAGAAGCGATAAAGGATGCCTATGCGGTCTGTATATTAACTGAGTGGGCGGATATACAGGCTTTTCCTCTCTCAGGCTATAAGGAATGGATGAGACAGCCGCTCATTTTTGATGGTCGAAACTGCCATACGCTTGAAGCGGCAGAGCGAGCAGGGGTCGAATATCATTCTATTGGACGTAGGCCGGTCTCTCCTATTTATATGTAAAAGAAAACCGATAACAGATGATGTTATCGGTTTTTGAACGTTAATGCGGAAGAATGAATCCGCCATATAAAAATGCAGCCACAATGAGAAAGGCAGGGTGCATCTTGAATTTGGTCATAAAGAAAAATGAGATGGCAGCAATGGCGAGCGATTGAGTCCAGCCAATGGCTTTCACGGCATCTCCGCCGATTTCCCATGTTAATAAAAGCATCATTATGGCGATGACAGGCTGTACGGATAGAGTCATGCCTTTTACGACAGGAGATTGGCGAAAGCGGTCAATGAGCTTTAGTAATAAAATCAATCCGACAGCGGACGGCAGTACAGTTGCAAGCAGTGCTACGATAAAGCCTGGCCAGCCCATCACATCGTAGCCGACATATGCCGCAATTTTCGTAGCGATTGGCCCTGGAAGTGCATTGGCTAAAGCAAGCATATTGGAGAATCCTTCGTTCGTCATCCATTGAAAATGATGAACGATTTCTTCATAATTCAGCGGGATCGATGCAGGGCCTCCGCCATATCCTAACAGATTGGACAAGAAGAATGCCCAGAATAAAAAGAGAATCAGCATCATGAAGACACTCCTTTCTCTTTATTTGTTCGATTCCAGCGTTGATTCAGTTTGAAATGGAAGGCACCATAGCATAAAAAGAGAATCACAATAATTCCTGGATGAATGGATAGCACCTGAAGGCCGATAAATGCAAGAAGGAACAGAGTGACACCAAAGATCATTCCGAAGCCTTTCAGCGTTTTTTGTCCAAATTCATATGCCATGATGCCTAATAGAACGGCAATGACTGGTGTCACAGCGCCAATCATATTTTGAATGATTTGTGAGGAGCTTAAGACGCTGACAAGTGTGACAAGTGCAACCATGGCGAGACATGTCGGTAAAATATGAGCAGCTGTTGCGACAATGGCACCGCGTGTCCCTTTTAATCGATAACCGAGGTATGCTGACATTTTAGTGGCGATCGGACCGGGTAATGCATTGGCGATGGCGAGTGTTTCTCCAAATTCGTCATCATTGATCCATTGATATTTCACCACCGCTTCATGGCGAATGAGCGGTATCACGGAAGGACCTCCGCCAAAGCCGAGAATACCGGTTCGCACCATAGCGATGATGAGTTCGATATATGATTGCAAGTGGTTCAACTCCTGTCTACAATTTCATGCCCATTCGACTTTTGTATCGTTTAATGAGCATCTG
This sequence comes from Bacillus zhangzhouensis, assembly GCF_000715205.1. Classification (GTDB taxonomy): domain Bacteria; phylum Bacillota; class Bacilli; order Bacillales; family Bacillaceae; genus Bacillus; species Bacillus zhangzhouensis. Next base: position 120,453 of record NZ_JOTP01000003.1, read on the forward strand.
GCAGTCGACACTGACGACGCCTTCAAGCGGATATAGCTTCTTTGTAAGGAATGTCTCCATTTCCTGTTCGTTTTGAAAGATGCCATGCATATGCAACTTGCTTGGTCCTGTCATATGGTAAAGGCTTGTGACTGCTGTTTCCTGCTCAAGCTGAAGGGCTACTGCTTCTAAAAATTTCGGCTCAACCTCTACATTGAAGAAGACAGAAACATGAATGCCGATCTTCGCGGGGTTAATCACAGCGGTGAATCGTTCAATGACACCTGCTTCAATGAGCTGCTGAATTCGGGCTTGCACGGCAACACGCGAAAGGCCAACTTGTTTCCCGAGATCTGTATAGGACATACGCCCGTCCTCGTGTAATATGGATAAAATTTGTTTATCTCTTTCATCTAATGTTAAGTTCGGAATGCTATAGTCGTTTGACACCGTATGACCACCTTTCTTCTGTTGATATTCTATCATATTTCATTACGAATAGAATGCATAATTCTTAATTTACTAACGAAATGAAACCATTATATGTGATAAAAAGTCGATTTGTATAAAAAGACACCCCGGCATCACAGGGGTGTCTTCATTTTATTGATCTGGGCTACTTTCCGCACTGGCTATTTGCTGTGCAAGGTCAGCTCGATCAAGGTCAGCTTGGAAGAAATCCTGCGTATTTGGCAGGTGTAAATTCATATGACGTTTTTGAGAGATTCGGATGGTGACTTGATCAACGGTGTAATCAAATACGTGCCCGCCGACACGCCGATCATCATCAATAAAGTGAAGGTGATATCCACTCACCGCAATGCCATGTGCGTACTGCGGTGTACGGAACCCTGCGATGGTTCCATGAATATCCTCAAAATCGAAAATAGGCTGTGACTTTACTGCTTCCACCATTGGAACGTAAGGTTTTTCCTGTCTTTCGACCGTTCGGGTTTGAACCTTTTTGAATGATCCATCAATTCGGATCGCATAAAAAACATTCTTACTTGGTAAAATGCGGTCGATTTCTTCTTCTAGCTCTTTAGAAGTCATTGGTGCATCAATTCGATGAACGATATCCGTTTCAAAGAATGCTAGAGAGCAGAATGGTGAATAATCTTGATCTGTTACCGGTGTCGCTGTTCCATCTGAGCGCAGTCGATAAAATGCGCCGTCAAAGCCGATCAGCTCTCCATCTAATTGATTGAATGTGCCAATGCCGAAATCACCATGTTCAGGAATTTGCGCGAGGGAGAAGTCTCCATCGTATACGGCTTCCAGCAGAGAGGTCATCGTTGATACTTGATAGACCTCTTGCTGTTTGTCATGCTGTCTTGTGTCGCTGTGTTGATTCATTGGGTGCATCATCCCCATATCCGTTCACTCCTTTGATGTAATGTATGGACAACTTATCTGACGTTCAATGTGTGTGTTTCGCGAAAGACTTCTGGCCATTTTTGACTGGCGAGGTCTGGGTTGTCTTGATAGTCAATCGGTATATCAATAATGACAGGTCCTTCTATGTTTATACCCTTTTGAAGGACGGTTGAAAGCTCTTCAGGTGAGTTTACACGTAACCCAGTTGCTCCAAAGCTTTCCGCATATTTCACTAAGTCGATCTGACCGAATTCAACGCAGGACGTGCGGTCATATTTCATTTCTTGCTGGAACGCCACCATATCATATGTGCTGTCATTCCAAACGAGATGAATGAGGTTTGTTTTCATGCGGACGGCTGTTTCTAACTCCATTGCAGAGAAGAGAAAACCACCATCACCTGAGACAGAAATAATTTTCTCATCTGGATTCAAAATAGAGGCAGCAATTGCCCATGGTAATGCCACGCCGAGTGTTTGCATTCCGTTACTTACTAGGAATGTGTTCGGTTCATAGACACGGAAGTGGCGGGACATCCAAATCGCGTGAGATCCGATATCACATGTGACCTTCGTGTCATCAGAAATCAGGCGTCTCAATGTATGAATGACATCGAGCGGGTGAGACAGATGACTTTCTCTTTCTGGTGCTTTTTCAATATCGTTTAATAGTTCCTGTAAATCAGTGACTAGCTCTACTTTCTCTTTGCATAGTGACAGTGGAACACTATCATGTGCTAGGTGTTGGACGGTTTCAGATATATTGCCAACAAGCTCAAGCGTTGGCTCATAAAAATGGTCAATATCCGCCTGCATGTCATCAACATGGATGATCTGGCGCTGCTGTGGCTTGATATTCCAATGCTTCGGATCATATTCGATCGGATCAAAGCCGATGGTCAAAATGACATCTGCTTGTTCAATGAGAAGATCTCCCGGCTGATTACGGAATAAGCCGATTCTGCCCACATATTGAGACTCCAGCTCTCTTGAGAGAACGCCGGCTCCCTGGTACGTTTCGACAAATGGGATACCAAGTGTTTTTAATAATTTTCTTGTGGCGTTTGCCGCAGCTGGACGGCTAGCTTTCATTCCCACAATAGCCACAGGTAAGTGTGCATTTTGAATTTTGGCGATGGCCGAACTGATGAGAGTATCCGGTGCAGGACCTAGTTCTGGAGAAGGGTGAGCAGACACTGGTGTTTGTGTGGTGTGTTCTGTCACGACATCTTGTGGAAAGCTGATAAATGCTGCTCCAGCTTGACCTCTTTGTGCCGCGCGAAAGGCATTTGTTAAAGCTTCTGGTATATTGTTTACGTCTTGTACTTCAACGCTATATTTTGTCACTGGTTTGAATAATGCCGCATTGTCGAGTGATTGATGTGTTCGTTTCAGCCGATCCGCACGAATGACGTTTCCAGCGATTGCAACAACAGGGTCACCTTCAGTATTGGCTGTTAATAGACCTGTCGCTAAATTAGATGCGCCAGGACCTGATGTGACGAGACAAACGCCTGGTTTGCCAGTTAAACGACCAACAGCAGCAGCCATAAATGCCGCATTTTGTTCGTGTCTGCATAGAACAAGCTCTGGACCTCTGTCTTTCAATACATCGAATACCGCGTCAATTTTTGCACCTGGAATCGCAAAAACATGGGTCACACCTTGAGCAATCAGCGTATCGACAACCAACTCTGCTCCTCGTCTTGTTAGGGGTTGTGCTTGAGAATTCATATACCCCGCACTCCTTTCGGCAAGTAAAATTTTTTATGAAAATATATTTTCGTGATATGATTTACTATACATTTCATAAAATAAAATTCCCAATATATGTTTAACGTGTTTTTGATATGTTTTACGAATAAGTGTGCGAGGAGTGAAAGGATGGAACTGAGACATTTGCAGTATTTTGTCACAGTAGCGGAGGAGCTGCATTTCGGCAGAGCGGCCGCACGGTTGAATATGACACAGCCTCCACTTAGTCAGCAAATTAAGCAGTTTGAGGAAGAATTGGGGTTTCCTTTGTTTCACCGGTCTAAACGAGTGGTGGAGTTAACAGCTGCTGGGAAGGTCTTTTTACATGAGGTTCGGGGAGTACTGCATCAGCTTGATAAAGCCGTTGATCATGCCCGTCATACAGCAAGAGGGGAGCTTGGAAAGATTATCATTGGTTTTGTTGGAACAGCGACGTATGATATTTTGCCACCAGTTGTACGTGAATTCAGAGAGCTGTATCCCTCAGTCAGTATTGAACTAAAGCAGCTTTCTGTCTCGCAGCAGCTGCGGGCGCTTTTGAATGGGGAGATTGATATTGGATTTTTACACCCTACATCGCCGCATGAAGAACTGGTCAGTCGTTTAATGAAACAAAGTGAATGTATTTTTGCGATTCCGAAAAATCATCCATTGGCGAAAAAAGAAGCTGTCACCATTGAAGATATTCGTCATGAACCCATTATTTCTTTATCGAAGGAATCGTGGCCGTCCCTTTATCAGCACTTTATCCTGTTATGTGAAAAGTACGGGTTTTCTCCGAATATCGTGCAGGAAGCGGCGGAATATCAAATGGTCATTGGACTTGTCACAGCAGGGATCGGCATTGCAGTTATTCCAACATCGGCCCGGCGTTTATTTAACCTAGATGTTGTGTATCGGTCGATTGAAGATGAACAGCTTTTGGCAGAATGGACCATTTCCTATAGAAGAGAAAATCATAATCCTGCTTTATTTCATCTTGTTCATCATATTCTCCATCGTGCTGAGCCGAGGTAAGGGCATAGAGAAGTGGATATGGTATGATGTCGTTACATAAAAGAGGAGGCGTGCCTGAAGTGATTACATTACAAATGGATCAGCTGTCACGAAAAGAAGCATATAAATTATTATCCGGCTCCATTGTTCCAAGACCGATTGCGTTTATTACAAGCCTGTCTAAAGAAAATGTCGTAAATGCCGCACCATTTAGTTTCTTTAATGTCATCAGTGGACACCCGCCGCTCATCGCTGTTTCCATCGGACGACGTCAAGGAGAGATGAAAGATACGGCGCAGCATATCATAGATAGGAAAGAGTTTGTTGTTCATGTCAGCGATGAAGACATGATACAGGATATTAATGAAACGGCTGCTACTTTGCCGCAGGAAGAGAGTGAGCTCGATCGAACCCGTCTTCATCAAGTAAAGAGCAGTGTTGTTTCAGTTCCAGGCATCAAGGAAGCGCGCATTCGCTTTGAATGTCAGTTAGAACAACATCTGACCTTTCAAAATGATGAAGGTGAAATCACGGTCGATCATATCATTGGCCGGGTTGTGTGTGCGCATTTAGATGAGGCTGTCTATGATGCGGAAAAAGGTTATATTTTGACTAATGAATTAAAGCCAGTCGCACGTTTAGCAGGAAATGATTACGCTCATTTAGGTACGTCATTTGTGCTGAAAAGACCAGAATAATAGGGAAAACCCCCGAGGCTGTCGGGGGTTTTATTTCTTTTGTTCCAGTTTTAACGGAGCTGCGATATTCTTTTGTACTTTCTTCCCTTTTAATACGTCGTTTGCAGCACCAACTGCCAGTTTACCGATGAGCTCTGGCTGCTGTGCGACCGTTGCTGAGAGCTTTCCTGCTTTGATTGAGTTTAGTGCATCTTCGTTTCCATCAAAGCCAACGACGAGAATGTCTTTCCCGGAGCTTTGGATGGCCTCTAGTGCGCCAAGAGCCATTTCATCATTGTGTGCAAAGACTGCTTGAATGTCAGGGTTTCCTTGAAGCAGGTTTTCCATGACGTTCAGTCCTTTTGTTCGGTCGAAGTCAGCGGCTTGTTTCGCTGTCACATCTAAATCTTTGTCTGCAATTTGATGGAACCCTTTTCCGCGCTCACGTGTGGCAGAAGCTCCTGGCACGCCTTCTAATTCAGCAACCTTCGCTCCTTTGCCAAGCTTGTCGATGATAAAGTCAGCGGCCATTTCGCCGCCTTTGACGTTATCTGAGGCAACAAGCGCTTCTACCTTGCCACTTTCTGCTGAGCGGTCTAACGTGATGACAGGTATATCTGAAGCATTCGCTGATTCGACAGCGGTTGATATAGCAGAAGAATCTGCTGGGTTGATAAGTAATGCGTCAACCCCTTGCTGGATTAAATCTTCGACATCACTCGTTTGTTTGGCTGAATCATTTTGTGCATCTGCAATCACAACTTCAATGCCAAGCTTTTTCGCTTCTTTTGTCACGCCGTTTTTCAGAGAAACGAAGAATGGATTGTTTAAGGTCGAGATTGATAGCCCGATTTTGATGTCTTTTTTCTTGCCATCCTTTGATGACTTGGCCCACTCTGGCGGTTCAAGCGAGCAGGCAGAGAGCATGAACAACGAGAGAGTCAGGATGAGAATGAGATATTTTTTCATAGCAGCTGCCTCCTTAAGCAGATTTCTTTCTGTCTAGTAGGACTGCAATCAGGATTACAATTCCTTTCACAACAGATTGATAGAATGATGATACACCAAGTAAGTTCATACCATTGTTCAAGACACCGATGATGAGCACCCCAATGAGTGTGCCGACAATTCGTCCTCTTCCGCCAGATAGGCTTGTCCCGCCAAGTACAACGGCAGCAATTGCATCAAGCTCATAGGACGTACCAGCTGTTGGCTGAGCAGAGTTTAGACGAGAGGTTAAAATCGCACCGGCTAAAGCAGACATGAAACCTGCTAATGAATAAATCATGATTTTGACACGCGGTACTTTTATTCCTGAGATGAGAGAGGCTTTTTCGTTCCCGCCGATGGCATACGTTCTTCTGCCGAAAGGCGTTTTATGAAGCAGCACCCAAAGTACGATAAAGGTGAGAAGCATTGTGATCGCTGGAACAGGAATGCCTAAGAAATATCCGCGGCCGAATAATTGAAAGGCATAGTTAGAGCCAAGCCCTGTAATCGGATTTCCGTCTGTATAAACAAGCGTCAATCCTCTGAAAATGGTCATCGTTGCAAGAGTGGCAATGAAAGGAGCCATTTTTCCTTTTGTGATTAAAAGACCGTTGATCATCCCAAGGATCGCACCGATGATGCATCCCACGATAATGGCTAGAATCGGGTCCATGCCAGAAACGATAAAGCCTGCGGTCAAAGCACTAGACAGGGCTAGAATCGCACCGACAGACAAATCAATGCCTCCAGTTAAAATAACAAACGTCATCCCAAAGGCAATGAGGGCATTAATGGAGATTTGTCTCAGTAAGTTTAAAATGTTTAATGGCTCTAAAAAGGCCGGGTTTAAAATAGAAACAATGGCAACAAGGATGATGAGTCCTAAGAATGGCCCAAGCTTTTGCATGATGTGGTCAAATCGTCCATTTGAAGTAAGTGGTTTCATGTTACTTCCCTCCTGTAGCTAGTGTCATGATTCGTTCTTGTGTCGCTTCTGTTTTATCTAATTCTCCGCTGATCGTTCCTTCATGAATGACAAGCACTCGATCGCTCATCCCGAGAACCTCCGGGAGCTCAGAGGAGACCATCAAAATCGCAACGCCTCGATCGGTCAGCTCGTTCATTAACTGATAGATTTCTCGTTTTGCCCCGACGTCAACACCTCTTGTCGGTTCATCTAAAATCAAGACCTTCGGCTGAATGCCAATCCATTTAGCGATGACGACTTTTTGCTGATTACCACCAGACAGGCTCCGGGCAGAGATTTCAGAGGAAGCCGTTTTAATTGTCAGTCTTTTGATGAGCAGGTCGACAAAATCTTGTTCATTTTTCTTATCAATCAGTCCCTTTGGAGAGAAGCTGTTTAAGTTTGGCAGACCAATGTTTTCTCGGATAGATGCATCAAGCATCAGTCCTTCATCTTTGCGATCCTCTGTGATAAAGCCGATGCCGAGCTTGACCGCATCACTTGGTTTTTTAATGACAGCCTTTTTCCCGTGTACCCAGATTTCACCTTGGTCAAGAGGATCGAGACCAAACAGTGACCGCATCATTTCGGTTCGGCCAGCGCCCATTAAGCCTGCGACACCGACGATTTCTCCAGCCTGGACTGAGAAATTGATATTTTGAAAGCGTCCTTTTCTCGTCGCTTGTTTTACCTCTAGGACAACATCTCCTTTAGAAGGCGTACGTTTAGGGTAACGATCTGTTAATTCTCGGCCGACCATTTTTTTGACGACTTCATGGAAATTCGTTTCTGGTATAGCTTTCGTATCGACCGTTTTTCCGTCACGCATGATTGTAATCCGATCACAGATCGCAAAGATTTCCTCCATACGGTGAGAAATATAGACGATGGAAACGCCTTCTTTTTTGAGTGATTCCATGACCTGGAATAGCTTTTCAATCTCACGGTCTGTTAGAGCTGCCGTAGGCTCATCCATGATGATGACCTTCGCATCGGTCATTAATGCTTTCGCAATCTCGATCATCTGTTTTTGCCCAACGGAACAGCTGCCTGCATCCTGATCAAGCGAGAGGTTCACAGACAATCGGTCCAGTTGCGTTTGAGCGAGGGCTTTCATTTTTTTTGTGTCTAGGAGACCGAGTTTCGTATAGATTTCTTTACCAATGAATAGATTCTCCAATACGGTCATATCAGGCCATATGTTTAGCTCCTGATGAATAAAGGCGATTCCGTGCTGTTCAGCTTCCTTTGGATTTTTGAAAGCGGTTTCTTTTCCGTCGATTTGAATCGTTCCTTGATCTAATGAATAAAGACCTGTCAGCAGGTTCATCAAAGTTGATTTTCCAGCCCCGTTTTCACCCATGAGCGCGTGGACTTCACCTGTGACGAGGTCAAAGGAGACCCCGGAGAGAACGGTGTTTTTTCCAAAGGCCTTATGGATGTTATGCATCTCAATGTTCATTTCTGGCTCCTCCTTTTAAAAGATGACACCGGCTTGAAGAATGCAGTTTGCATATGGGGTGGCTTCACCCGTTCGAATAACTGCTTTTGCCTGTTTGGTCATGTCTTTGAAAGTCTCGTGATCTACATCATGTAACGGCTGTGAGAACGCTTTCTTCAAAAATAAATGGTCTCGCTCATTGGCTTCTTTGATTTCACTGGCTATAGTGATTTTTTCAACGGCCATTTCCTGAAGAAGGAGAGAGGTGACCTCCTGAAAGGACGGCGTGCCGATCGATAACGCAAGATCGATCTTGACTGGGCCTTCTGGAATAGGTAGACCGCAGTCTGCGATGACGATTGTGTCTGTGTGGCCAAGGTCAGCAAGCACCTTGGCGATATGGCTGTTTAAGATGCCGTTTTTTTTCATTTCTTTCTCTCCAATTCTTCTCTTGTTGGCATGCCGCCTTGTGCGCCGAATTTTGTCACAGAGATAGATGCTGCAAGATTGGCAAAGGCAAGCGCGTCGTATAGGGATTTGCCTTCTATTAGTGCCACAGCCAAAGCGCCGTTAAAGGTATCGCCAGCTCCTGTTGTATCGACTGCTTTTACAGGATAGCCTGGGACTAAAACTTCTCTCGATCCGTCAAAATATCGAACCCCACTTTTTCCCTCTGTGATCAGTAATTTATTAGGGTATTGACGCAAGACGTCTTCAATCGTGAGACCATCAAACATAAGAGCGGCTTCGTGCTCATTCGGTGTAATATAGGCAGCTTGCTCTAAAACTTGCTGTGATACTTTGCGGGCTGGTGCGGGATTTAAGATCACTGGGATCTTTTGTTCGCTACAAATGGCGCAAACTGCTTCGACCGTTTCTTCAGGAATTTCCTGCTGAATGAGGACCATACCAATATCATCAATAGTAGAAAGAGCATTTTTTACATAGTGAGGTGTGACTTCGTTATTTGCTCCTTTCACCACAACAATGCTGTTATCGCCTTCTGCTAAAATGATATGAGCTGTCCCGCTTTCCATTTCGGTAACCGGTTTCATATATGTGGTACGGACACTTTGTGCTTGTAAATTGCTTACGATCTCTTGACCATAAGCGTCATCACCGACTCGGCCGACCATGTATACATCTGCACCGAGTCTTGCACTTGCTACTGCTTGATTTGCTCCTTTTCCGCCTGGGACGGTTTTAAAAGATTCGCCTAAGACAGTTTCTCCGGCATTTGGCCGCTTATCTGATGTGACGACTAAATCCATCGAACAGCTTCCTACTACGACAATATGACTCATTGTGAATCCACCTTTCTCGTGGTCTCTCGTTCAATAAAAGAGACGGGCATTTGAATAACTGATTGATCTATTGGTTGCTTTTGAATGGATTTGATTAACAGCTTCGCTGCTTCTTTCCCCATATCATAGGCAGGCTGCCTGATCGTTGATAAGGAGGGGAAGAGCAGTTCGCTTTGCGGAATATCATCAAATCCAATGATTTGGACTTCATCTGGAATGGCTTTTCCGATCCGAAGCGCTTCGTGTATGACCGCTGTTGCGACAATATCATTGCTGGCAATAATGCCGTCTGTCTCAGGGTACAGCTGGAAAAGAGCTTTGGCGCTTTTTCTGGCTTCTTGAAAGGAAAAAGAAGCGTTAGACATCACATGAAAGTCGACACCTTTTTCAGTGAGGACATCAAGTGCACTTTTGAATCGCTGCCGAGCTGTTTGAAGATGGGCAGGTCCTTTTAGCAGTGTAATCTGCCGGCTGCCGCGCTTGATCAATTCCATTGCGGCCATTTTCCCGCCAGTTGCAGCATCTGCAAACACAGAAGGTGCATTTGGCACTGTTCGATCTAAGAACACAACGGGTAAATCATCATTGTACATATCCGATTCAGGTTCGTTGGTGACAGCAATGACACCGACCACTTGATTTTGCTTAAAAGTTTGTAAGTAAGCCAGTTCCTTTTCACGGTCTTCATCACTGTTTCCGAATAATAACCGAAAACCATGGGCATGAATCTCATCCTCAACGCCTCTAGCCAGCTGAGGGAAGAATGGATTTGTGATATCAGGTAAGATTAAACCGATTAATCGGGATTCTCTGTTAAAAAGGGATCTCGCCACTTCATTGGGAAAGTAGTTCAACTCCTGCATCGCTTGTGTCACACGGGTTTTCGTATCTGTATGGACATATCCAGTATCGTTGAGCACGCGTGAAACAGTAGCAACAGACACTTGTGCGGCTTTTGCAACATCTTTAATTGTAGCCAATGGAGTGCCTCCCTTCGTGAATGTGTAACCGTTTACACAAATAGATTATCACGAAAGCTTAGAAATGACAATCTTAAAAAAATAAAAAAAGAAAGAAGACCAGATTGTTGACAAAGGGGTAAAATGATCTTTATTTTAGCCCTTTGTCTTCTTTTCAGCGTGATAGAAAACCTTTGTAGTCTAGGAAGGACGAGTACCGGAGCGGAGCGAATTTGAGATTCGTGAGCACCGGAGAGCAGGACTGACACCGAATGCGAGGGTTCGGTCCAGTTGCGTTTGAGCGAGGGCTTTCATTTTTTTTGTGTCTAGGAGACCGAGTTTCGTATAGATTTCTTTACCAATGAATAGATTCTCCAATACGGTCATATCAGGCCATATGTTTATTTCCTGATGCATAAAGGCGATTAAGTGCTGTCAAGATTAATTTGGCTTTTTGTTAGCAGTACTTACACCGAAAACGAGGGTTTGTCTACACGCTGAGAAGACTTCTCCCTTTTCTTAACTAATAATGCCTGTTTGTGTAATATTCACTTTGATTTTTGGAATGATTTTTACCTTTGGATAATCGGTTACCCAGTTCATTTTCATATACTCATCATAATGTCTTACCCGATATTTTCTGCCGAGGCTTAGGACATCTGAGTTTGCTTCTTGCAGGGAGGCGACAATTTTTTCTGCTTCTTTTGTCAAAATGGCTGAAAGCTTTTTGTTTAGCATTTCGATTTTTTTATCTGTATCTAGATTATCTTTCGGATACTCAAGCACAGAGGTGGTGAATTCATAATCGAGAGAGAATGTTAAGTTTCGATGATCAGGATTTACAATCTTGATGTCCCGCTTTGAATCTGTGACTTGAATGGTGATGTAATTGTTCTCCTTTGATTTCATGTCACTTCTCACTTTTTTCGTGAAGTTGGCATACCTGCCCATTTTCCCGTCCATGACGGTGAGAAGAATGGCATCTTGGCCAAGTAGCTCACCTTTCTTTCTCTCGTTATCAAATAGGGCAACACCTTTCACACTGATTATTTTCTTCGATTGATCGAAATGGATTAATGGCAGGGTGAAATCCTCGCCGGTTTGGAGCATTTTAGACCGGACACTTTGAATGTTTTTAGGTGCTACTTGAGAGGAGAGTGAAGCAGTTGTGATCAGGTTGTTTAAATAATCGCTCACAATGAGCTTTTCCTTCAGTAGCTCGTTGATTAATTCCACACAACTTCCCCCTTGTACCACTGCAAGGTTTGCGAGTAACGGACTTTTGGGATCACGATAAAACATATCTAAGTAGGGAAGAAGGCGATTTTGAGCAAATTCATCACCGATCAGCATGACCCGCATTTTCGATATGTCGATTTTTTGGTCTACAATCCGGCTAAAGTTGGTTCTTGCTTTTCTTAAAGTAGGTGCTTCAGTTGTGAGAACTGTGGTTAAATAGCTGCCTGTATTTCCTTGCTCCACGCTTTGAGACTGCTGCACTTTTCGATAGGTGATCGAATATTTCGCATTGTCATCTTCTCCTTGGTCCACAGCAGAGGTTAAAACAAGAGAGATATTTTTTAATAAGTTTTGATCCCAGCAGCCAGGCATAAATATGAGGGAAACACACATAAGCAGAGTCAGTCTATATTTATGACGCATGTGATTTCACCTTCCCTTTGCGATGTTTGATAAAGATGATAATGGCCATCAAGATCGGGAGTGTGTAAATAAATGAATATTGTGCAATAGTGGTAAAGTCATTAAAGCGCTGAATTCTAAAGTTATCAGTTGCGAGAAAACAGCTAGCGCCATAGATCAAAATGGCAAAATAATAGACATATTTTTTGTGCTTTTTTTTCTTGAGAATACTGGCTACACCATTTGCACAGAAGTAAAGGTAATTGCTGAGTGTGGCAAGAATGATAAACACCCAGAAACTAAGGAAAATTAAGTCTGTCCGCTCAATGACACCAAATGAAATGGTTTTTAATAAATAAAGGACAGGATTTGGAATTACCTTGAGCTCAATTGGGCTAAAAAACATAAAACAAATTAATGTAATAAATAGGTAGTAAAGTGTTGTACATATATTTGAAATGGTCATTACTTTATACCGCTCCTTGATGGTGCCTTTCATAAATGGAGAGATGATGAGAATCATCTCAAATCCATTCATGGATAGAACAACGTCCTTCAATCCAAGCTGAAATTGAGAGATATCTGTTTGAAAAAAAGGCATGAGGTAGTCGATATTGGTTCCTTTCAACGAATAGAACATCAATAGAGACAACATGAGCAAAAAGGGAGTCAAAATAAAGTTAAATCTGACAATGGCATTCACTTGCTCTTTTGCAATGTAAATGATGCATATGATCATTAATAGATTAATGACCCAGTTTGGCGTAAGCGGCAGCACCCAAATGCCAAGAATTCTTGTGAAAATGGATAGAACGACAATGCAAACTGAGGCAAAGTATATCGTATAAAGCGCCACTAAAGTCCGACCAACCCATTTTCCGAATACGTCAATTAATGCTTGGAAAAAGGAGGTATCAGGATACTTGTGGATAATGTAAAGAAAAATGGTGTTGATGATTTGGATAAAAAAACAGGCTAAGATGATCGCCATCCAGCCATCGTGGCCCATGTCTTTCATCAGCAAATGGGGCAGAGCTAAAATACCGACACCAATTTGAGATTGGATGATAAAAAAGACAGCTTGAGGTGGAGATATTTTATTGTTCATTTTTCTTTTTCCACCCTCTCAAATTTTCTATTTGTTTTTTCTTTTGCGGATTTAAATAAACAGGGCGCATTTTGTACATCCACATCGGTAATCGAATCACAGTGTCTTTTAAGTCTTGCCAGTTAAATGGGGCAACTGGTGACAAGTAAGGCACGCCTAGTGATTCCAAGCGGCATAAATTCATGAGGACGAGGGCTAATCCGAATGAAATGCCAATAAAACCAAACATCGATGCCATGAACATGAGCGGGAAACGAATCATTCGAATGGTTGACGTCATTTCAAAGGATGGGAGTACGAAGGAAGCAACGGCTGTCACTGCGACCACAATGACAAGGACATTTGAAATGAGTCCGGCTTTTACAACGGCATCTCCAATGACCAAACCGCCTACGATACCAATCGTTTGACCAATTGGTTTTGGCAGACGCACCCCGGCCTCGCGTATGAGTTCAATGGTGATCTCCATTAGCATCGCTTCTATCAAAGGAGGAAAGGGGATACCGATTATTGAATTTTTCATCGTAATGGCTAATTCATCTGGGACGACCTCATAATGAAAGCCAATGACTGCGATATAAAAAGATGGCAAAATGACTGCGATGATACAGGCAAGATAGCGGAGAACACGGATAAACGTAGCCGGAATCCAGCGACTATTATAATCATCAGGTGATTGAAAGAAGCTAAAGAAGGTGACAGGAAGAATGATGGCCATCGGGCTACCATCCATCAGCACCACAATTCTCCCTTCAAGAATTGCAGATCTCACTTTGTCAGGGCGCTCTGTATCAATGAGCTGTGGGAAAATAGAAAATGAATCATCCTCAATCGCCTCAACAATAGAGCCAGGACTTATCAGTGTGTCTACTTTAATAGAAGAAATCCGTTTGTTTACCTCTTCTACCTTTTCTTGATTAGCGATATCAGAAATATAAACAATCGCAAGCTTTGTTTCCGATTTTGTACCGATCTTATGATACTGGACGGCGAGTTTTCGATCATTTAAGTGGGAACGAAGTAAATAGATATTGGTATCGAGACTTTCAACAAATCCATCATGTGCACCAGCAATAATACTTTCAGAAGAAGGTTCAGAAATAGATCGAAGCGGCGGCTGTCCGACAGTAAATAATTTGATCTGCGAGGAATTTTCATCAAGAAAGGCAATGCTTCCTGCAATAATACTGTCAGTAATCAACGTCAAGTCGCCTGTTTCGAGTGTGCTAAGAGATTTTGTATAATCCTGCTTTCCAGGAGGACCTAACAAGTTGCCGATAATGAAATCGTTCAGTTTGCCTTCATCAATTCTCGTTTTAATAAAGAACAGCACAGATTTCGTTTCATTCACCATTAACTCTCGGTATTCAAAATCGTCGCTTTGCTGAAATGTTTTTTTCAGAATCCGAATTTTCTCCTCAAAGCTGCCTGATAAAAAGTGCAAGCGTGTTTGTTCATTGGTGTTTGGCATCTTTAGCCTCCTCTCACATTATTTTTTAACCATAGTGTAAGCGGAGAAGCTGATTTTATTCGTCATCTTTGGGGAATGCATGACATGAGCCGACAGCTTTCAACTAAAATCATATTAAAAATGTTAAGAAATGATGAACCTTGATAAAAACAAATGAATATTGTTTCATTGTTTAGGTCATAAGGAGTGAATATCGTAAAGAGAAGGTATAACGAAATGATCAAATTTTTACATCTTATCCCAATTTTTCGTGACCTATAAATAAGCATATGACTTGATTTTTTGAGAGGTGACCTTTGTCATAGGTCAACACGTAGCGTTCTGACCGTTGAGGATGACTTTCTAACCTGTTCATTCAAAAATATAAAACATTCTAAAACACGCACTATTCATTTAAAGCGCTGATATGACTGATTTTTTAGAGATAAAAGGGTTTTAAAACATTGATTCTAAATACATCTTTATAATTGTCGAAAAATTTAGGGAGAAAAGGACAAAAGATTTTTCGATGATTGATGGTAACGCTTTCTCTTGAATGAAGCAGAAATTCAGTCTGAATTTTGTCAGTCTTTTGGCCTTTTCATTTGAGGGAGAGATAGGCAATTACACCTTAGGATTAGAGAAATTTGGCATACGCGGAAGTGAAAGATTATGTTACATAATACCGATTGTGATTTTATGCTGAACAGATATACTGTTGATTGAATTTACATATCACACTCATAAAAAAAGGAGATGTAGATAATCGATGTGGTTAATCGTTATAGCCTGCGTCATCATGTTAGGGATTGGCTTTATTGAAAAGAAGCGTCATCAGAAAAATATCGATGCCCTGCCGGTGCGTGTCAATATTAATGGTATTCGCGGAAAGTCCACCGTTACAAGATTGACAACCGGTATCTTAATGGAGGCAGGTTATAAAACTGTCGGCAAAACAACGGGAACGGATGCAAGAATGATTTATTGGGATACGCCAGAAGAGAAACCGATTAAAAGGAAACCGCAAGGACCGAATATCGGAGAGCAGAAGGAAGTTATGAGAGAAACAGTTGAAAGAGGAGCAAATGCCATCGTCAGTGAATGTATGGCGGTAAATCCAGATTACCAAATTATCTTTCAGGAAGAGCTACTTCAAGCGAATATTGGCGTGATCGTAAACGTTCTTGAAGATCATATGGATGTAATGGGGCCAACTCTTGACGAAATAGCAGAAGCCTTTACAGCCACAATTCCTTACAATGGACACTTGGTTATTACGGATAGTGAATATACAGATTTCTTTAAAGAGATTGCGAAAAAACGCAACACGGAAGTGATTGTTGCAGATAATTCCAAGATTACCGATGAGTATTTACGGAAATTTGAGTACATGGTTTTCCCAGATAATGCTTCGCTTGCACTTGGTGTCGCTCAAGCATTAGGGATTGATGAAGATACGGCATTCAAAGGAATGTTAAATGCGCCGCCTGATCCAGGAGCGATGAGAATTCTTCCATTAATGGACGCGAAAACACCTGGACATTTTGTAAATGGATTTGCGGCAAATGACGCATCATCTACATTGAACATTTGGAAGCGTGTAAAAGAAATTGGCTATCCAACAGATGAACCAATTATTATTATGAACTGCCGTGCGGATCGTGTAGATAGAACGATCCAGTTTGCGGAGGATGTACTTCCTTATATTGAAGCTAGTGATCTTGTTTTAATTGGTGAAACGACTGAACCAATTGTGAAGGCATATGAGGAAGGGAAAATTCCGGCTGACCACTTACACAACCTTGAATATCAATCTACAGAACAAATTATGAATATGCTTGAGAAAAAGCTTCATAATCGAGTGGTTTATGGAGTCGGCAATATCCATGGCGCCGCTGAACCTTTAATCGAAAAAATTCAAGAATACAAAATTAAGCAGCTTGTCAGCTAGGAGGAAATATAGAAAATGTTCGGATCAGATCTTTATATCTCGTTAATTTTAGGTGTTCTACTTAGTTTAATCTTTGCAGAAAAAACAGGAATCGTACCAGCTGGACTAGTTGTTCCGGGTTATCTTGCGCTCGTATTTAACCAGCCAGTCTTCATTTTAGTCGTCTTATCTGTCAGCTTGCTTACGTATGTCATCGTTCGCTTTGGTTTATCAAAATTTATGATTTTATACGGACGCAGAAAGTTTGCTGCGATGCTGATTACAGGGATTGCCTTAAAGCTCGTATTTGATTTCTTCTATCCAGTGGTCCCGTTTGAAATAGCAGAATTTCGCGGAATCGGGATCATTGTACCTGGATTAATTGCAAATACGATTCAAAAGCAAGGTCTTACGATTACCCTTGGAAGCACATTACTTCTAAGTGGTGCAACATTTGCCATCATGTATGTTTACTATCTATTTTAAGATAAGGTGTGTCCAATCATGAATAAAAAATTGAGCTTTCAGGAAAAGCTGCTGAAAATCACAAAGAATCAAAAGAAAAAGACGAATAAACATGTATTGATTGCTTTACCGATCGTCATTGCTTGTACATTTCTATTTACATTTATCGGGAAAGCACAAGTGCCAACTGTAGAAAAGAAACCAGAAAACATCCTGACCGCTTCGTTTGTTGGTGACATTATGTTTGGAAGAAATGTAGAGAAAGTGACCGATCGCTACGGGAAACAGCATCTCTTTCGCTATGCCAAACCATATTTTGATGTGTCAGATTATGTAACAGGTAACTTTGAGCATCCGATTGCATCAGAAAAGGAACAGGCGGCGCAAAAGAATATTCATTTGAAAACGGATGAAGAGTCTGTCCAAGCGTTGAAGGATTTGAATTTCTCTGTATTAAACTTTGCGAATAACCATGCGGCAGATTTTGGTGAAAAAGGTCTGAACAACACGATTAATGCCTTTGAAAAAGCTGACATGGATTACACAGGGGCAGGGCGTAACCTCAAAGATGCGAAGCAGAACATTTCGTACAAAGAAGTGAACGGTGTCAAAATCGCTACACTTGGTTTTACAGATGTGTATGGGAAAGATTTTAAAGCAACGAATCGCAAAGCAGGTATTCTGCCAGCCGATCCATCTATTTTTATTCCGATGATTTCACAGGCTGCTGAAAAGGCAGATATCGTCGTTGTTCATGCTCACTGGGGACAGGAGTATAACAATGAAGTAAACGATAGACAAAGAGAATTGGCAAGAGCGATGTCGAAGGCTGGTGCTGATATCATCATCGGTGCACACCCGCACGTCCTTGAGCCAATGGAAGTCTACAATGGAACAGCGATCTTCTATAGCCTGGGGAATTTCATTTTTGACCAAGGCTGGTCTAGAACACGTGATTCTGCCCTTGTTCAGTATCATCTGAATGAAGATGGAAAAGCGACATTTGAAGTTGTCCCAATGTATATTAAAGAAGCAACACCTGCTCCAGTAAAGGCAGGATCATTTGAATCAAAATCCATTATTCGTATGCTGACCAATGGCACGAATACAGATTGGAAAGAAAAAGACGGACACATTTTCTTTGAAGTGGATCACGCTAATAAAGTTCAAACATTGAAAGAAAACGGGGGAAAAGATAAAAAATGAAATTATTAAAAGCAAGCTGGCCGTTTGTTGCGTTAATTTTAGTATTTGTCTTTATGTCTGCTTTTAAATTTAGTGATAGCCTCACAGATCATGAGAAGCAAAAGATCTCAGTTGAAATGCAGAAGATCGAGCAGCAGAAGCAGTCGAAAGAGGAAACAAGTAAATAGAGTCATAGTGAAAAGAAGGGCATGCCTTGTGCGTGCTCTTTTTTTGTCGAAAAAAGGTGTAAAATGAAAGGGGTCATGTCGAAACTATAGAAGAAAGGAGGGGAAAGACCATGAAATGGAAAGGAATGTTGATTGGAGGCTGTGCGCTCGTAGGGCTGATGTTCATGTCCCAATCAGAGGTGTCTGCTCAAACAAAGTCTCCTTTGGAGAAAGCGGAAACGCTGATTGGAACACCTTATCATAAAGGAGGAACCGATCCAAAAACGGGCTTTGATGCATCTGGGTTTATTCAATATGTGTACAAGACATCAGGCACATTTGATTTGCCGCGGAAGGTGATCGACCAATATCAGATTGGAGAAAAGGTATTATGGGAAAAAGCCAAACCCGGAGACCTCGTGTATTTCCGCAGCCCTGAGGAAACAAAAGAGATCCCCACACATGTAGCTTTGTATGCTGGAAACCATCAGGTGATCCACATCACGCTGAGTCAAGGTGTGGTGAAAACAGATGTCAGCAAAAGCAAATATTGGACAGACCGATTTTATGCGGTCAAACGGCTGCCAGTCTCCCAAGAAATCTCTGATGATCGTGTTGTGAAAGATGCGATGGAATATTTAGGTATTCCTTATGTTTTTGGTGCAGCAGATCCAAAGGTTGGTTTTGATTGTTCAGGCTTTTTACAATATTTATTTGAAAAATCACTTGGCATTTATTTGCCTAGAAGTGCTGAACAGCAATGGATGATCGGAGAAAAAGTAGCACTAGACGATATTCGTCCCGGGGACTTTGTCTTTTTTAGCAACACATATAAACCCGGAATTTCTCATGTAGGGATGTACATTGGGGGCGACCGTTTTATTCATGCGAGCCGTACTGAAAGTGTGACGATCTCTTATTTATCCGAATCGTATTGGCGCGAGAAATGGACAGGTGCGAAACGATTAACAGAGCTGAAACTCGCGAAAGAAGATCCAATCGTATCAAAAGCCGCTACATATATTGGGGAAGCCCCTTATGTCAAAGGCGGCACGAACCCAGAGCAAGGGTTTGATACAGCAGGTTTCACGCAGTATGTGTACCAAGAAGTGCTTGGCATTGAGCTTCCTCGATATGCATCAGGACAAGCTAAGGCAGGCACACCTGTAAAACGTTCGGAGCTTCAGCCAGGAGATCTTGTCTTCTTCAAAGGGACTTCATTGATGCCAGCCATTTATGCAGGTTCAAATCAAGTCATTCATGTGACCGTCTCAAATGGTGTTGTCATTACCAATATGAAAACAAGTACGTACTGGAAGGATAAATATGAGATGGCTGTTAGAATAAAATAAAGAAAAAGCCCGATCAACGCTCGTATCGGACTTCTCTCTAGGCGCTGATCAGACAAGCGTCTTTTTTTCATGGAATTGATCTTGTAAAAGAAGATCAATAAAATAGGCGACACCATCTTCATGATTGCCTTTTGTGATATACGTGCTCTTTTCTTTAATGACATCCACTGCGTTCCCCATCGAAATCCGGTGACCTGCTTCCTCAAACATGGAGAGATCATTTGGGCTGTCACCAATTGCATAAATGTTTGAGCGGTCTACACCATAATGGGCTGCGAGCTTTTTCAGGGCATGTCCTTTTCCTGACTCTTTTGGCAGCACCTCGATAATATGTTTTCCAGACGAGGTTAATGAAAGCTCGGGCATTTTCGCAAGAAGATCTCGTGCTTCCTGAAGCTTGTTCATATCAAATGAGAAGCACAGTAATTTATAGGTCGCTTCATTTGACTCAAAGATCTGACGAATATCATCCACTGGTTTGATGCCAAATTGTTTGAATTGCGTCATCGCCCCTTCCCATAAATCAGCTAGATCCTCATTTGGATTTGCGCTATTGATCACATCAAATTCTGCTTTCAGCTTCTCTTTTCCATCAAATGGGGAGAGAAGGGCATCGTCAGTATACACCTCGAAATAAATGTTCCGTTCCACTAATGCCTTTGCAGCAAGCTTTCCAGCTTCTTGGTTAAGTGTAATTCTGTTAAAGAGCTTGTACCCTTCGGTGTGAACTGTTCCTCCGTTTGCTGCAATAATGGGAATGTCCAGATCACCAAGAAGGTCCTTCACGTCAAAAGTCGCCCGCCCTGTACAGATGGTGACAATATATCCAGCTTCCTTCGCACGAATCAACGCCTGCCGGTTTTGAGCGGAAATTTCACTTTTTGTATTTAAGAGTGTACCGTCTAAATCAATCGCAATCATTTTTTTCATCGCTGTCAAATCCTCCTTCATTCATGCAATAGCCTTTTAAAAGTATGTACGATTTCCTTCATTCTCATGAAAGAGTGAGGATATTTGATTCCTCTCTATATCAAGGCTAAACAAAAATGTCCAAATGATCAATGGTGAGAAGAGAAAAAGCGCCCCAAAGGGACGCTTTCAGCGTGAGACAAATCCTCGCATTCGCCCGCAGCTCTGCGCTCCGGTGCTCGTTCTTCCTAGAATTCAAGGGTTTTCTATTACGCTGAAAAGAAGACAAAGGGCTAAAATAAAAATCATTTTAGCCCTTTCTGATTAAGATAATTCAAGCTGCTTCTTCAATTCAGTCTTTACTTCGTTCAGTTGATTTTGATCCAATTGGAAATAATAAACGCCGTTTGGCTGATAGTCCGTTCCTTTTAGCTGAATGGTATCAACAGATTTCAATGAAGTCAGAAGTGGGAAAAGACCGACTAATTCTTTCATAGAAAGGGTGGTTGAGACATTATCGCCGAGTGTATCAATGATATTGTCATATGACGGAATGGACGTTAATGATTTTGATTTATTAAAAATGGCTTTTAATACTTCCATTTGACGTTGCCCGCGCATTAAGTCACTATCTGCTTTTCGCGTTCTCACATATGCGAGAGCTTGATCACCATCTAGCGTATGAGTTCCTGTTTGAAGCACAACCTTGCCTTTTGTATCTTTTTGAATTTGTTTGACAAGATATTCATCCTTAATGTTAATAGGAACACCGTTGAGTTCATTCACAATTTCTTGAAATGCTTTGAAATTACTTTGAATGACAAAGTCAACCGGAATATCTAGTAAATTCTCAACTGTATTCACCGTTAAATCTGCACCGCCAAATGCGTGTGCGTGAGTAATTTTGTCATAACCATGACCTGGAATATTGACGTATGAGTCCCGAGGAATGCTTAATAATTTAACGGTTTTATTTGTACGGTTAATTGTTGCCAAAACCATTGCATCGCTTCGCGCTTGTTTCACTGTTTCGCCCGGTCTGCTGTCAATTCCAAGCAGCAAGACAGAAAAGCTGTCTTTCCCAGGGTCAAAAGCTTCAATCCGTTTGACAGATTGTGCGCCACGTTCTAGAGATACTTGTGCTTTTTTTGCAGCACTTGTCACTTTATAGTAGGCATAGCCTGTGACAGAAGCGGTTGTCAGTAAAAGAATACCGAATATAAAAAGAGTGACTTTCACCCATGGTTTTAAACGCTTTTTCCCTTTGCGTTTGCTTCGTGATTGATCCATATATTTTAAACCCTCGCCTATGATTTTTATAGTAAAGATGTCCTTCTTCTCGTTTACAAACTAAAACAAATATACCTTAAAACGGGATATAGTGCGACATTTTTTTCACCAACGCTTAATTGACGTTTCCTTCTCGTAAAAAGTTTCATTGATACAAAAATGAAATATATTTGTCATAAAACATTGAAATGTTTGAAATGACAGGAAGTGAGGAAAATGATTTTTCATAGAGAAACATCCAGTACACACAGACAAAAGAGGGGTTATGATGATGAAAAATCGGAATGGATGGCTTTATTTCTTCGGCGCACTTGGCGGCGCCTTATATGGCTATGATACAGGTGTCATTTCTGGCGCCATCTTATTTATGAAAGAGGATTTAGGTTTAAACGCGTTTACAGAGGGGCTTGTCGTTAGTTCGATTTTAATCGGGGCGATGCTCGGTTCCTCTCTTTCTGGAAAATTAACAGACCAATTTGGGCGGAAAAAAGCAATCATCGCCGCAGCTATTTTGTTTATTATCGGCGGATTTGGAACAGCATTTGCCCCAAATACGGAAGTAATGGTCTTATTCCGAATCGTACTAGGGCTTGCTGTAGGCTGCTCGACGACGATTGTTCCATTATATTTATCTGAACTTGCTCCAAAGGAATCAAGGGGTGCACTGTCCTCTTTAAACCAGCTCATGATCACATTCGGTATTCTTCTAGCCTATATTGTGAACTACGTTTTAGCGGATGCGGAGGCATGGCGCCTGATGCTTGGAATTGCAGTGGTTCCTTCTGTTCTTCTATTATTTGGTATTTTATTTATGCCAGAAAGTCCTCGCTGGCTGTTTGTCCATGGACAGGCTGACCGAGCGAAGGCGATATTATCAAAACTTAGACAGAGTAAAGAAGAAGTCGAAGAAGAAATGTCAGATATTCAAAAGGCGGAAAGTGAAGAAAAAGGCGGTCTTAAAGAATTATTTGAACCGTGGGTACGCCCAGCTTTGATTGCTGGTGTTGGCCTCGCCTTTTTGCAGCAGTTTATCGGTACAAATACGATTATTTACTATGCACCAAAAACATTCACAAGTGTCGGCTTCGGTAACTCAGCAGCGATCTTAGGAACCGTAGGAATTGGCGCAGTGAATGTCATCATGACGTTTGTGGCGATCAAAATGATCGACCGTGTAGGGCGTAAAGCGTTACTCCTATTTGGTAATGCTGGAATGGTCCTCAGTTTAATTGTTCTGTCAGTGGTGAATCGATTTTTCGAGGGATCAACAGCCGCAGGATGGACAACCATTATTTGCTTAGGACTCTTCATCGTCATCTTTGCCGTCAGCTGGGGTCCAGTCGTATGGGTGATGCTTCCTGAGCTGTTCCCAGTACATGTTCGGGGCATTGGTACAGGGGTATCTACATTCCTTCTTCATACAGGGAATTTGATCATCTCACTAACGTTCCCAACTTTATTAAGTGCGATTGGCATCAGTAATCTCTTCCTCATTTATGCGGTCATCGGCGTAGGCGCCTTCTTATTTGTGAAATACTTAGTGACAGAAACGAAAGGGAAAAGTCTTGAAGAAATTGAAGAGGATTTAAAAAAGAGAAACCGTGCCGTCGTAAATGACGAAGGGGAAACGGTGTAAAAAAAGACCAGCTGCCTCATGTAGCTGGTTTTCCTTTGTTAAACAAACGTTTAATCAAGAAAGGACAAACTTTCATCTTCTGAACGTGCTGCATATGACATACATATGGAACAGGCGGGCGAAAGGTGGAAATGAGATGAAAGGAAAAACGAGCATTGTCATGCTGACGTACAACGAACTGCATTTAACCAAAAAATGTATCGACAGCATCAAACGGCATACCCGAAGTGACCAATATGAACTCATCATCGTCGATAATGCGTCAACAGATGGAACGAAGGAATATGTGAGAGAGCTGGAAGATGTTATTTTCATTGAAAACGAGGAGAATCAAGGCTTTGCAAAGGGCTGTAATCAAGGAGTGAAAAAAGCGACAGGAGATAGCATTCTCTTTTTAAATAATGACACGATGGTGACTGAAAACTGGCTTTCTCCATTAAAAGAGGCGCTATTTGCATCAGATCGTATTGGAATGGTGGGACCTGTCTCCAATTATGTGAGTGGTCCTCAGATGGTCCAGCCATCGTATACAGATGTGAAGGAGCTTCCTGACTTTGCGAAGGAATATACGGCTGCGAGAAAAGGTCAGAGAACGTACGTGCACAGACTTGTGGGTTTTTGTTTGCTGGTGAAAAGAGAGCTGATCGAGGATGTGGGGTTATTTGATGAACGGTTTGTGTACGGATCATTTGAGGATGATGATCTTTGTTTACGTTCATTGCTGAAGGGATATCAGCTGCAAATTGTCCATGATTCATTTGTCCATCATCACGGTCATGCAACCTTCCGTGCGAATCAAGAAACGAATATCTCTACACTGTTTGCAGAGAACAGGCTTCGCTTTTTAGATAAATGGGGCATTGATTTAAACCTGATCACCCCTCATCCATACTTTGCGGCACTGCTGCCTCAAGAGGCCAAATATGTGCTGGATGTTGGGTGCGGCGCAGGAGCAACGGGTCTTGAGCTCATCAATAGGCAGTCTGTTGACATGTACGGGGTAGAGGACGATGCCTTAAAAGCAGCGATCGCCAAGGCGTATTACCAAGAAGTCATCGAGGCCAAAGCGGATGAGTACCCGTGGTCAGAGAAGGAAGCCTTTTTTGATGCGGTCATCTTTTCAGATGTATTAGAGCATGTGTCAGATCCATGGCAAATCGTCGCTCAAGCGCACGCGTCTTTAAAGCCAGGCGGCGTGATCATATGCTGCTTACCTAACATGATGCATGCGGAGGTGCTTCTTCCATTAATGACAGGTGATTTTACGTATCAAGATGTAGGGCTTTTAGACCGAACCCACATGAGGTTCTTCACACCAAAAACGATGCGTGAGCTCTTTCCAGACCATTTGTTTGAACGCGTGATAGAGCAGCATATCAATGTACAGATTGATCAAAACGTCCAATTGTTTTTTGACGAAGTGGCAAGAGTAGGAGAGTCACTTGGCTTTCAAACAAAAGCTTTATCCGATCAAGTGACCCAATACCAGATTCTGATCGTGGCACGTAAAAAAGGCGGTTCCTGAGGGATACCCGCCTTTTTGCTGTTACCATTTAAAGCTCTTCGTTGCTCCTTCTGCACCAAAGTTCAAGATGCTGACTTTTACATCATAATCAATGTCTGCTTCTTGGAATAGTGTGTCCCACTCGTCTCGATGTTGATCCCAAAAGTCAGGATACTTAATGCGCACCTGCCGGTTTAAAAAGATAGGATCTACGCCAACTTCTGTTTGCAAGTAGCTGACGGCTTTTTGAATCCGTTGTTTGATTTTTTTGGCGAAAATATGCTCGAATCGTTCGATGTATTGCTCATCGAATGAGTTTTCAGAGGGGTATTGATCCTCTGATAGTTTACCATTTGTTTTTATGCTGATCTTAAAGGAAATCTTTCCATCTTTTAAATAGGGCTCGACCTTGGATTCTGCTTTCTTGACTTCATACGTAATAGGAAAGCCTTTAAAGGAGGCTGGTACAACTCCGCCTGAAATACGACTCATGATCCAATTTAAAGATTGGACATCATTTGCAGGGATAAATCCTATCAGCTTTCGCGATTTCCCATCAATGATTCCTGCCCCATCATAGATGAGTTCACCGTTAATGGCATCTACACTTTGGACAAGAAAGCTAATGCCCATCTGAAAGTAATCAGACGCTCGACCAATACGTGTTGGCATCATAATTTTCCCGTTAAAGCTTCGGTTTTTGGATGTTTCAAAGATATGCTCAACCGGAATCTTTTGCTGTGATTTTAATTTTTGGTTGATGACTTTTGACGCTTGATCTCGTGACACGAGAAAATAGCTGCTTCTTCGAACCTCATCATCTCGTATAAAGTGATTGAGTGTCCCTTGAATATCGTGATGCTCTGCCTGACTTTTTCCGAACAGGAAGATTTTGAGATGATCACTATAGATCGGTGGATCCTTCAAGGCGACATTACTGACAGCCTCCAGCACATTTTTCCCCTTCGAGACGACATTCACATAATCAGGAGAATCTGCTTCTTGTGTCCCGCCCATTTTCGGTACAAGATTTTGATAGGTGAGCTTGACTCCTTGATCATCTTCTTCGTCAATGCCAACGCCGCGCACAAATGATAATTTTTCAATATCCTTTAAATCCCAGCAGCCCGCTGATAGAAGGAAAAGACAGCAGGAAAGAAAGAATAACAGTAAACGCTTTCGACTCATGCAGAACGACCTCCCCATTTTTTACGAATCATCAGCAGGATAGCAGTAATAAAAGGAATGGCTAAAATAGCGAACAACGCGTAGCCGAGTAAAGTGGAATAGTAAAAGACTTCATTAATACTTCTCGGAAAAAGAGAGAGTGCAGAGGTAATCAAAAACAGCAGCCATAGCAGTCTCGTTAAATTGGTCGTCTTAAAGACCGTGTGGCACCCTCTAATGGCAAATTGGAAAAAGCCAAGCATACAAATGAACTGCTGGCACGTCCAAATCGTCAGTAAGAAAATATCAAAGCGTTCAATGAAGACCCCTTCAAGTTCTAACGCTTGAATGAGTGAGACGGTGGGCCAAGTGAGGGATTTTGTTTCTCCAACGGTCATGGAACCAATCACAATAAAAAGCGTGAGGGAGTACACAAGAGTTGTAATTCCAACACCGATCGCAGCGGCCCATTTCGCTTTCGACCATTTGTCTTTATAGATGAGCGGCACGACAAACAAAATCACTTCAAAGCCTGTAAATTGAATAAATGTTTGAGAGAATAAATTACTGAAATCTTTAAACCCGTGCGCCATGACAGGACGTAAATAATCAAAATCGAATATTTTCAGACAAAACAGCATGAGCCCAATGTAAATGATCAAGGCGATGGGATAAATATAAGTGACCAATTTGACGATTGGGAAAATACCGCTTTTCAAATGATAGATCGCCACGAGTAAAAAAATCATGACAATCACGGACAGGGGGGTCGATTGCAGGAGGAAAAACTGAACCACTTCCCCGAGTACACGCGCTTCAAAGCCGACAATGCCTAGTAAATATGCAATCAGCATTAAATTAAAGATCGTGCCAAAGAATGCACCGGCTCCTTTTGTATTTGACTCAAAAATAGTGTCCGGTGCATTCTTTTCGGCAATCCAGCCTAACAAAAAAGCAACGAAAGCAAAGATGACTCCCTGTATTAATACAATGATCCAGCCATCAGGGGATCCTGAATTGGCAGAACTGCGAGGAATGGTTAAAATTCCAGCGCCTATCATTGTAGAACTGCACAGAATGGTGACTTGTAACAATGATAGCTTCTCAGCTCTGTACATCCTTTACTCTCCTTGTCTTTTGAGATTTTTTGTCTTTGCTGTTTTCGGTCTCGATTTAAATAGCCCTATTGGTAAACGAACGTACGTATCCTTTAAATCTGAAAACGGTGAAGATAAAACAGGTGTGAAATAGTCAAAACCAAAGGTCTTTAATTGCATCAGGTGACAAAGCACAAATAAATAACACATGATTAAGCCGTATAACCCAAACATCGCTGAGCTAAAAATCGCCATAAACCGCAAGATGCGTAATGGGAAACTAAAGTCATATGATGGTGCAGTGAAATCGGCCAATGCGGTCAGCGACACAATAATCACCATTAAGGCACTGACAATATTTGCTTGTACAGCCGCCTGTCCAATAATGACGCCGCCAATAAGTCCAATCGTCTGTCCAATTGCCCTAGGAAGACGAAGTCCGGCTTCCCGAAGTAGTTCAATCGTAAAAGACATGAGAATGGCTTCGACCACAGGAGGGAACGGAACATTTTGCCGGCTGCCTGCGATGGTGATGGCCATTCGTGTCGGTAATAAGCCGGGATGATAAGAGACAAGAGCGATGTAGAGCCCGGGTAAAAAAATCGTTAACAGTACGGCGAAATAACGGAGTAGGCGTAAAAGAGTTGCACTTGTCCATCGTTGATAATAATCTTCTGGTGATTGCATCAAGGCTGTAAGTGTCATAGGCATGATGAGGGCAAAAGGTGTGCCGTCGAGCAATATGGAAACCTTGCCTTCAAGCACCGATGCGATCACCCGATCAGGGCGTTCTGTATTTTGAATCTGTGGAAAAATAGAGAGGTGGCTGTCCTCGATTAGCTGTTCAATATAACCGGTTTCAGGGATATCATCCATTTTAATTTCCTTCATGCGAGATAGAACATCTTCTACTAGTTTTGGATCTGCAATATCACGAACGTATACGAGAGCGGCAGACTTCTTATTACGAGTGCCTACATTCACCTTTTGAATGACAAGATTAGGGTCGTTTGCCCTCTCGCGTAGTAAAGCTGTGTTTTTTTCAAGATTCTCAATAAATCCTATCCGTGGTCCTCTTACAAGTACTTCAGATTGCGGCTCCTCTACTTCTCTAAACTGAAAAAGGTTTGTTTGGAGTGCAAGCGCTTGTGTCGCCCCGTCCACAAATAAAATAGCCCTGCCGTTATATAACTGCTCGATGGCAAGGTTCATATCTTCCAGCACATCATTTTGAATGCCAAAGAACTTCTTAGACAGGGAAGGAAGTGTGGTGTGATCGACTTCGGTGATGTCCAGTTCCTTTTGCATAGGTGAAATGATTTGTTTGGAAAGCATTTCAAATTCTGTGAGTCCCTCAACGTACACGAGACATGCAGAGACAGCGGAAGGACCAAATGAAAAAGAGTGGAACACGATATCATCACTTTTTCCGGCAAAGCTTTTGATGCGCTTGATGACGGACGCTATATCTTGTTCAATACGACTTTTCATACTACCTCACCCTCATGTCATGTTTTTTATAGAGTGACTCTGAAGGAGGAGAATTATGCAAATAGAAAAAAGAGAATCCCTGAAAATGGGGATTCTCTCGATATGTTTATCTCGCAAGCCAGCCGCCATCAACAGCTAAAATGTGGCCGTTCATATAATCGGAAGCTGGTGAGCTAAGGAAAACAGCTGCACCAGCTAGATCCTCAGGCTGTCCCCAGCGCCCAGCGGGGATTCGTTTAAGAATCTCTTCATTTCGATTCGCATCATCACGAATGGCTTGAGTGTTATTGGTCGCAATATAGCCAGGTGCGATCGCATTTACCTGAATTTGATGTTTCGCCCATTCGTTTGCAAAAGCTTTCGTCAGCCCAGCGACAGCATGCTTACTCGCCGTATAAGCGGGAACAAAGACGCCGCCTTGAAACGAGAGGAGGGAGGCGATATTGACGATTTTCCCTTGCCCGTTTTTCAGCATGTGCTGCCCAACCTTTTGAGTGAGAAAAAAGAGACTGTTGATATTCACATCCATGACAGTATGCCAATTTTCCTCTGAATAGTGAGCGGCCTCTTCTCTTTTAATGGTTCCAGCATTATTGATTAAAATATCAATGGTATGTTGCTGTAAAATAGTATCGATATCCCGCTGTGCAGACTGAGGATCGGCAAAGTCGACCTGAACCGCATGAAATGATCTGCCAGTCTGTTCGACAAGCGCTTTTGTTTCATCAAGCGGTGTGTGGTGATACGTGCCGATGATATTTGCGCCTGAACGGGCAAGAGCCACGGCAATGCCTTGACCAATACCAGTTCCAGGGCCTGTCACAAGGGCTGTTTTGCCTTCGAGGGAAAAGAGGGACTCAACATATGATGTCGTCGTCATCTCGTTACCTCAGCTGGTCCATTGGGACAAAGTCCATATCTTTGAACGTATAGTTTTCTCCCGCCATTGCCCAAATAAATGAATAATTCGCTGTACCTGACCCTGAATGAATGGACCAGGCAGGAGAGATAACCGCTTCCTCATTTGCGACAACGAGATGTCTCGTTTCAGATGGCTCCCCCATAAAATGAAAGACACGAGCATCTTCTTCTATATCAAGATATAAGTACACTTCCATACGCCGGTCATGAATATGAGCAGGCATCGTGTTCCATGTGTTATTCGTTTCAAGCTGAGTAATTCCCATCATGAGCTGACAGCTTTGGATGCCATTTGCATGGATGACTTGATACAGGTTTCGTACGTTTGAGGCAGACGCCTCTCCTAAGTGGTTCGGTGTTAATTCAGCGATGGCTGCCTTTTGCGTAGGATATGCTTTATGAGCCGTTGCTGATACAAGATAGAACTTGGCCTGCTCGCCTGATGAACTCGTAAACTGTATATCTTCGTGTCCAAGGCCAATATATAAGAAATCTTTATGCTCCAGCACAAAAGACTCACCATCGACTGTGACCGTTCCTTGTCCGCCAACATTCACGATGCCAATTTCACGTCTTTCAAGGAAATAATCCGTACGTAAAAAGTCGCCGGCATCCAGCTTGAGCGGTTCAACTGTCGGCATTGCCCCGCCGATGACCACACGATCCTCATGCGAATAATAGAGCTTCAATTCACCGCTGACGAATAGCGTAGGAATATGAAAATGACGACGAAGTTCCTCTGTTGTAAAACGTTTGACCTGCTCAGGATGTACAGCATAACGATTTTCCATTTGAGATAAGCCTCCCTTTCCATCTGAAACAAAATATTGGTGTTTTATTTGGTATCGGTTTCAAGGAAAATTCTAGAGGAAAAAGAGAGCGGCGTCAACCGTTAATTTGAAATCGCTTTCTTTTTGTTTGTTACTACGATTTTTTCTCACATGAATCAAAAAAATCTTCTGATATTAATCAAATTATGGTATGCTCTTTTTAAGTTTATTTGAAATCGGTTTCGAAACAAATCAGAAGATTGATTGTGGGAGTTTTTGAATGAAAGAGAACAAGCAAACGAAAGTCACCATTAACGAAGTTGCAGCTTATGCAGGCGTTTCAAAATCAACTGTCTCCAGGTATATCAATGGCAGAACAAATGAAATTTCTTCTGAAAAGGTTAAAAAAATTAAGAAAGCCATAGAAGAGCTTCATTATCGTCCGAGTCAGCTCGCTCAAGGACTAAAAGTAAGAAAAAGCAAGGTCATTGGCTTTATTGTAGCCGACATTACGAACCCATTTTCTGTGGCTACGCTTCGTGGTGTCGAAGAGATTTGTGATGAATATGGATACAGCATCATGGTCTGTAACACAGATAATCGTCCAGAAAAAGAACGAGAAATGCTCCTGAAGCTGAATGCGCATTATATTGAAGGGCTCATCATCAATACAACAGGCCAAAACAATGACATTCTGCAAGACTTTAAGAAAAACGGTGTACCGATTGTTCTTGTTGACCGCAAATTACCTGAACTTAAGGTCGATACAGTGACAACGAATAACCGTGACATCACGATTCGTCTACTACATCAAATGTATGAGAAGGGCTACGACCATATCGCTTTCTTTACTGAGCCGGTCGATGGAATTAGTCCTCGTGAAGAACGAAAAGAAGCATATGAGCAGACAGCAATGAGTAAACATAAGAAGCCCATTATTGCAGAAATTGATTTGAAGCAAAAGGAACAAATGCGAGAAGAGATTGTCCGTTTTTTACAATCAAACCATTTGAAAAAGGCGATTTTAGCAGGCAATGGCTTACTCATGCTGAAGCTCATTAGTGAACTTGTGGAGCTTGGCATCAAGATTCCTGAGGAGATAGGCATTGCCGGGTTCGATGATACAGAATGGTATAAGCTGATTGGGCCAGGAATCACAACTGTTGCGCAGCCATCTCATGAAATGGGGAAAGCAGCCATGCAAAAAATCAAGACACGGATTGAAGGCGATGAGAGTGCGCCCCAAACCATTCAACTCGATGGAGAAATCATTGTTAGGAAGTCTTTATAAGCGAAAGGCAGAGAAGGGTACACATACGTGCATACTCTCTCTTTTTCAACTAATTTGAAACCGGTACCAAGAAAGGGGAGAAATGAGTGAAAGCATTGGATGCGGTCACATTTGGGGAATCAATGGCGATGTTTTACGCAAAAGAAGTCGGAGAACTTCATCAAGTGAATACGTTTCAAAAGGCGCTTGCTGGTGCAGAGAGTAACGTCGCTGTCGGCCTTTCAAGGCTGGGTTTTGAGGTTGGCTGGATGAGCAAAGTCGGGGCAGACTCACTTGGCACATTTATTTTAGAAGAGCTTCAAAAAGAAGGGGTCGATACAAGTGCAGTGCTCCGTTCAAATGATGGGTCTAAAACGGGGATATTACTTAAATCAAAAGTCATTGATGGAGACCCCGACGTGACGTATTACCGGAAAGGCTCTGCTGCGAGCACAATGAACCCAAGCGACTTTCCCTCCGGCTATTTCAAACAAGCAGGACACCTTCATATGACAGGTATTCCACCTGCATTGTCCAATGAAATGAGAGCGTTTTCTTTTCATGCCCTTCAAGCAATGAAAGAAGCAGGCAAAACCATTTCATTTGATCCGAACCTTAGGCTTCAGTTATGGGAAGAGGAAGAGGATATGATTCATACAGTGAACCAGATAGCCTCTCAAGTCGATTGGTTTTTCCCGGGGCTTGCAGAAGGCCAAAGGCTCACGGGGTGCCACGAGCCGGAAGAGATTGCAGAGGTCTATTTACAAAAAGGTGTCAAGCTAGTGGTGATTAAGCTCGGAGCGGAAGGTGCCTTTTTTAAAAGTGCAGCCGGTCAAGGGATTGTGAGCGGATTTCATGTTCATGATGTCGTTGATACGGTCGGCGCTGGTGATGGGTTTGCAGTGGGGGTCATTAGTGGCTTACTTGACGGCTTATCATATGAAAAATCGGTGACAAGAGGCAATGCCATAGGGGCACTTGCGGTGATGTCTCCTGGTGATAAGGATGGACTACCCACTCGGAAGGAACTTCAGGCGTTTATGAAAGAGGCCAAACGATATCACAGGCGGGAGTATATGAAGGGGGATGAAAGATATGGGGAAATCAGCAAATTTGAGCGTTAAAGAGCAGCTCGCAGCCTGTAAACTGATCGCAGTGGTCAGAGCGGATAGTGAAGGAGAAGGCATTGAGATGATTCAGCGATTAAAGAAAAAGGGGGTGCGTGCCATTGAAGTCACGTATACCACGCCCAATGCTGAACGCATCATCGCATTCTTTCGGCGTGAACAAGACCTGATTGTAGGAGCGGGAACGATTACGACGCTTGAACAGGCGCAATCAGCCGTTGAGGCAGGCTCGCAATTTATTGTCAGTCCAGGATATCTCCCTGTGATCGGAGAGCATCTTTCATTTCACGATACCCTCTATGTGCCAGGTGTCCTGACTCCAAGTGAAATCATGCAGGCAAAAGCAAATGGATACCGCTTGCTCAAGCTTTTTCCAAGCGGCTCCTTCGGCTTGTCCTATATGAAAAACTTACAAGGCCCATTTCCAGAGATAGAATTTATTCCAACAGGTGGCATTCATCCAGTCGATGTCCCAAAATGGCTCGCAGCAGGTGCTGTGGCAGTAGGTGTCGGCAGTCAGCTTGAAAGCAGTACAGCAGAAGAGTTACAAGCGGTTCTTTCTTCATAAATACTTGATATGAGACAAACAACTGGCTCATGAATGCCGGTTGTTTGTTCGTTTATCTGACATAACAGCGGGTAAGATTCAATTCTTCACGTACAATGGTCGTGAAGGAGGGATTGGAATGTACATTCAACAAGATGAACTCACAGATGGGCGAATAGAGCAGCTGATCACCGCTCATGTAGAAGAGATGAAGGAGCATTCTCCGCCAGAAAGCATTCATGCCCTTCCGTTAGACGACTTGAAAAAACAAGATGTCACAGTGTGGAGTGCGTGGGATGGAGAGGAACTTCTTGGCTGCGGAGCGATAAAGGAACTATCAAGTGAACATGGCGAAATCAAATCGATGAGAACGGCAGCTCTCCATATGCGAAAAGGGATAGCAAGGCAAATGCTGACCTACCTTCTTCAAGAAGCCAAACAGCGAGGCTATACACGTGTCAGCCTCGAAACAGGTGCGATGGCTTTCTTTGAACCAGCAAGAAGACTATATGAAAGCTTTGGGTTTCAATATTGCCCGCCTTTTGGTTCATATGGAGAAGATCCAAACAGTTTATTTATGACAAAGGAATTATAGAGGTCGAGAGAGTATGCTTATAAGCAGCTCTTTTTTTTGCGGCAACAATGAAAGGAGGGGGATGTGAGTGAAATTGTCTAAGTGGATGGGAATAGGCGCATTTCTCACATTTTGTGTGCTATCCGCCATTTTTTTATGTTTATTAGGTCAAGATTTATTTAAAATTGAAAGCGCTTCCGAAAAAGTGGTGTCAACCTATCAATATCACTTTGTCCTTGTACCGGAGGAACTTGATAACGAATATTGGCAACTGGTGCAAAAGGGAGCTGCTGATGCAGCGGCCGTTCATCGTGTGTATCTCGAATACCTGGGCCCAAAGCAGGCTGATTTGGATGATCATCTTAAAACCATTGATATGGCGATCGCTGGGCATGTAGATGGTATTATGACGCAGGGACTTGACGCGAAGAAATACAAACCGCTCTTTCAAAAAGCAAGAGAAAAAGGCATTGATGTCGTCACAGTCGATAC
This sequence comes from Bacillus zhangzhouensis, assembly GCF_000715205.1. GTDB lineage: Bacteria > Bacillota > Bacilli > Bacillales > Bacillaceae > Bacillus > Bacillus zhangzhouensis. Next base: position 154,990 of record NZ_JOTP01000003.1, read on the forward strand.
GGATGCAGAGGGGAGCAAGCGTCAAGTGTATGTAGGAACGGATAATTATTATTCAGGCTTTATCGCCGGGCAGGCGCTCATCGCAGATACAAAAGGCGAACAATATGTAGGAATTGTCACGGGTCGGCTTGATGCCATCCACCAGAAGCTACGCGTCAAGGGATTTCGAGATGCCGTTTCTGCTGAAAAACGCATTCATATTGCTGGAATAGAAGAATCAGCCATTACGAAGTCAGGGGCTTCCGGTGCAGCGTATAAACTATTAAACAATCATTCAGAGCTGACCGCATTTTATGGAACAAGCGCATTAGATGGTGTTGGCATCATTCAAGCAACAGAGCAATATCGAGCATCCACTGATTTTTATGTACTCGCATTTGATACATTGCCTGATACGATTCAGGCGCTTGATGATGAAAAAATCGATGCGGTGGTCGTACAGCACCCGTATGAAATGGGCTACCAAGCGGTTGAATCACTTGTTCGTTTGCAGAAAGGTAAAAAGGAAGAACCACTGCAGTACACAGGAACGAGTGTGATTCGACGCGGGGATTTGCCTCTTCATCAAACAGAAAGACCACAGGGGGTTCAGCCATGAGAAGGATTCGAAGTAAATTGTTATTGGCATTTTTAATCCTTGTGCTCCTTGGTAACGTGGCTGCTTTTTTTGTCTATTGGAGCAGCTCGAAATTAACCTCAGAATATAGCAGGAGCTTTCGTTCTTTTCTCCTGCTGAATGATATATCGACAGAGGCAAAAACGATGTATGAAAAGGTCAATGCCTATGCCATTGAGAAAGATCGGCAGTTTGCCAAAGAATATCTTGAATCAAAACAGAAAATGAAATCCTATGATCAGGCGCTGCTAAAAGATGCCGGGCTTCATGCGGCGATACCCTCTATTGAAAAATATCAATATATGATGCGGACGCTCATGAATGAAAGTGATGCGACCATGGCACATGTAAAAGAAGGGAAAATCAAAGAATATGCTGCCAGTGTGAAGGAAGTGAGAACAGTTTCCTCTTATATACAAGAGCAAACGATGACCCTGCTAGACGATGAATTATCTGAATATCAGGTGCTCTATCAATCACTTCAAAAAAGACATCAAACTTATGCGCTTTTTACCCTGTGCCTGGTTACGTTATCGATTGGGGTCGCCTTATGGATGGCATATATCATTGCTGGCGGGATATCAAGACCAATTGTCCACCTGTCTCGGAGTGCCAAAGAAGTATCAGAAGGAAATTTTGATGGAGCGAATTTGCATGTCACATCAAAGGACGAAATATCTGTGTTAAATGAAGCCTTTCAACGAATGCGGCAAGAGATGAAAATGATGATTGAAGAGATGAAACAAAAGGCTGCCTTAGATCAAAAAATCAAAGACATGAAGCTGAAAACGCTGCAAAATCAAATGAATCCACACTTTCTATTTAACACATTAAACATCGTATCACGCATGGCTTACTTAGAATCAGCAGATGCCACATCGAGATTGATTCAATCGGTTTCCACGCTGATGCGTTATTCACTGTCTGCTCTCAGTACGTCCGTTACATTGGAACAAGAAGTGAAAGTGGTCAAAGAATATTTTCATATCCAAGAAACGAGATTTGCCGATCGTATTACATGCAAAACAACCATAGATGAGTCGTGTCTATCTGTTCACATTCCAAGTCTCACATTACAGCCGCTTGTCGAAAATGCCTTTATTCATGGAGTAGAACCAAAGGAGGAAGGCGGGCTTGTTGAGCTCTCCATCTATCAAGACAATGGTTTTGTGATGATTCAGATTCGTGACAATGGGACGGGAATCAATGAAAGAGAAAAAAGCAGGTTGCTATCGGAAAAAGAAGAGAATGATCCGAACACATTGAGTAGAGGCCATTCTACAGGAATTGGTCTTCGAAATGTCGTGTCAAGACTGCGTTTGTTTTACGGGGTGCAAGATGCCCTTCAAATTGATTCAAAGCCAAACGAAGGCACCACTATTCAATTGGCGATTCCGATAAAGGAGGGACCAGCATGCTAAATGTGCTGATTGTAGATGATGAAAAAATAGAACGAATGGCGATGCGGAAGTTCCTGACCGAATGGCTCCCAGAATGTCATATCACAGGGGAAGCTGGAAATGGAAAGAAGGCGGTTGAATTTGCGCGGTCGGAGCCGATTGATCTGGTGCTCATGGATATTCAGATGCCTGGCATGGATGGACTGACAGCCATCAAACAGATCAAAGCAAGCAGCCCGCATACAAAATTTATTATGCTGACAGCCTATGATACGTTCGATTATGCTAAGCAAGCGATGCAGGAAGGGGTTAAACAATATCTCGTCAAACCAGCTGATAAAGACGAAACCATTGCAGCCATTCGAACTGTTGCGGCAGAAATTCAGCAGGAGGCGTCTCAGCGGCAGGCAGCGACGGTCAATCAGCAGTCAAAGTGGCTGGAAGCCCATGTGATCAACGGTCAATCTTATACCTTTACTGAGTTTCAACAATTGTTCCAAGAATGTGAAGCCTGTCTCGTCATCGCTGTTCAGCGGGCAGGCGGGGGTCAGCTGTTGAATGATTTACAGCAGTCCGCTCTTTTTCAAGCAGTGCCTATTCACATGGGCGGTGAGCTGTTAACATGCTTCATTTATAGCCACCAAGGACCAGGTCAGCTAAAGGCAGATGTACTGCAAGCCATTCGAACTGCTATGACAAGTAGACAGTCTTCACCTGTCGTTGGCATAGGGCACCCAGTCTCAAACCCACTTCAGCTTCAGAAAAGTGTAGCAGAAGCAAAGCTTTCCTATTATCAGCGAAAAAAGGATGGCGGCGTTGTTCGTTATGGTTTTTACAATACAGAAGTGCAGTCCAATCTGTTGATCAACCTGCCCGAGCTTGCCGACGACATGATGCTGGCACTGGAAGAAGGAAGAAGAGAGGATGCGCTTGCCTTATTTGATGCTTTTGAATTAGAGGGAGCGGCACTTTCACATGTAAAAGAACTGCTGATTCTATTAAAATCACGACTCCGTGCAGACCTCTCCATTCTGACCATCAGCACAGCAGCAGAATGCCGCCAGTGCTGTGAGCATCTATTTGACGTGTATGAAGCGAGAACCCAAACCGTGAATGACATCGAGCGGGCAAAACGTTACATCAAAACGCATTTCTGCGAGCATATCACGCTTGAGCAAACTGCCGCCTATGTTGACTTAAGCCCAACCTATTTCACAAAACGCTTTAAAGATGAGACGGGTCTGACGTTTAAAGAATATGTGACGACCTGTCGGTTGGATAAAATCAAGAAGCTTCTCAAAGACAGCTCGCTTAGTTTAAAAGAAATTACTTATCAGGCAGGATATACAGACCCCAATTACGTCAGCCGTGTATTTAAGAAAATGGTCGGTTGTTCACCGAAGGAATATCGAAAACCAGCCGTAAAAAAATGAAGAATTTCATAAAAAAGTGAAGAAGTTTGCCTGAAAAAAAGCAAGGATCTACCATTATGCTTATTTTGATAACGCTTACAAAATAGGGATGGGGGATCAATCATGAAGTTCAAATTAGGCTTTACTTTGTTGGCACTCTGCATGCTTCTCGTCACGGCTTGCAGTTCATCGACGAACTCAGATGCAAAAAAAGAGGGCGGAGCGGAGAAGCTTGAAATTTTCTCTTGGTGGACAGGAGCAGGTGAGGAAGACGGACTGAAAGCACTCATTCAATTGTTTGAAGAGAAAAATAAAGACATTCCAATTGAAAATGCAGCCGTCGCAGGTGGTGCTGGTACGAATGCTAAGGCAGTTCTGACTAGCCGGATGCAAGGAAATGATCCGCCAGCTACCTTCCAAGTACATGGCGGGGCAGAGCTGAACGAGAGCTGGGTCGCGGCAGGCAAAATGGAGCCGCTGGATGATCTTTATGAAAAAGAAGGCTGGAAGGACAAATTCCCAGAATCACTGATTGACCTGGTGAGCAAGGATGGGAAGATCTATTCGGTTCCAGTGAATATTCACCGAGGCAATGTGCTTTGGTATAACAAAAAAGTATTTGAAGACCAAGGTTTAGAGCCGCCAACGACATTTGATGAATTTTTCAAAACAGCAGATGCTTTAAAGAAAAAAGGGATTACACCACTTGCGCTTGGGGATAAAGAGCCTTGGGCAGCGACTCACTTGTTTGAGAGTGTTCTACTCGGTGTATTAGGCGCAGATGATTATCAAAAACTTTGGGCGGGCGACTTGAAAATGGATGACTCAAAAGTGAAGGAAGCGGCAGACATCTTTGGACGCATGCTCGAATACGTCAATGATGATCATAGCTCACGTAACTGGCAAGATGCCTCGCAGCTCGTGGCAAAAGGGGAAGCGGCGATGAATGTCATGGGCGACTGGGCGAAGGGATACTTTGTGAATGATCTGGACTTGAAGGTAAATAAAGATTTCGGATACGTGGCGACCCCTGGTACGGAGGGAAGTTTTATGGTGATCACTGATACGTTCGGACTGCCAAAGGGTGTCAAACAGCCAGAAAACGTGAAGAAATTCTTATCTGTCTTAGGATCTGTGGAAGGACAGGATGCGTTTAATCCGTTGAAGGGATCGATTCCTGCACGTGTGGATGCGGATGTATCAAAATATGATGAATACGGAAAATCGGCGATGAAGGCATTTAAAGAGTCCAAACTGGCGCCGTCTCTCGCCCACGGCTCAGCTGCTGAAGAAGGTTTTGTGACGAAAGCAAACCAAGCCGTCAATATTTTTGTGACACAAAAAGACAGTAGCCAGTTTGTTTCATCTTTAAAAGATTCAATGAAATAAAGACGAAGGAGGCGGCGACCAGGCACCGCCTCTTTTTTAAAAAGGAGTGTAGCTTCATGCGCATAGACACATCGCCGATCGCAAAAGCGTCAGCGCCGAAAGTGAAACGTGTTCGGAAAAAATGGAATGGAGATCAGCTGCTTGCGCTGCTATTTTTAGCCCCGTCAGCTGTTTTATTATTCATCTTTGTTTACGGCTTTATTGGCTGGACAGGATATGTTTCATTATCAAACTGGACCTCGCTTGTTCCAGATTTCTCTTTCGCAGGACTTCGCAATTATGTCATGCTGTTTCAAGATTTCCGTTTTCAGTCAGATCTACGAAACACGGTCTTTTTTACTTTATTCTTTATTGGAGCCGTCATTGCCTCTGGGCTCACACTTGCGATTTTACTAGACCAGAAGATCAAGGGTGAATCTCTTTTTAGGAATTTATTCTTCTTTCCGATGGCCCTTTCCTTCGTTGTGACAGGTGTCGTGTGGCAATGGATTTTAAATCCGTCAACTGGGGTGAATTTATTTTTGAAAACGCTAGGCATCCAGCCCAAGTGGTACACGGATACGAATATTTTAGCTGGATTTGTCTGGGGGAAAATTGAATTTGGTGTACCCGCGGCAATGATTGCAGTTGTTATTGCAGCTGTATGGCAAATGACAGGGTTCTCACTTGCGATGTATTTGGCAGGTCTTAGAGGAATTCCAGAGGAAGTGAGAGAGGCTGCTAGAATGGATGGAGCAACTGAGTGGCAAATCTACCGAAAAATCATTTTTCCGCTTTTAAAACCGATTACTGCAAGTGTCATTATTATCATGGCTCATATTTCTTTAAAGATTTTTGATTTGATTTACTCAATGACAGGACCAGGGGCGAACTTTGTTACGGATGTTCCGGGCGTTTACATGTTTGAAATGACCTTTAGAGGAAACCATTATGCAGGCGGAGCCGCCATTGCGATCGTCATGCTGATCTCTGTTGCGGTGTTTATCGTGCCATATCTCTTGTCAAGCCGGAAGGGGGCTTCCTCATGACAGCCAGATGGTTTGTTCGTCCAGTTCTGTATGCTTTATTGATTCTGTGCAGCCTCTTTTTTCTCATGCCTGTCTATGTCATGCTCGTCACAAGCTTGAAGCCTTTAGGTGAAGTCACCCTTGAGCAAATGTGGTCGCTGCCATCAACGCTTAATTTCTCTAGCTATCAAATCGCTTTTGAAAAGCTATCGCCCAATTTGATGAATTCACTTTATCTTGTCATTCCTGCTACCTTATTGTCAGCCGTATTAGGTGCGATGAATGGCTATGTCCTATCCAAATGGCGTTTTAAAGGGTCGGAAGTGGTTTTTACGTTGATGCTGTTTGGTATGTTTATTCCATATCAAAGCATTCTCATTCCACTCATTCAATTTTTACGTGAAGTCGGATTGTATAATTCGATTCCAGGTCTAGTGCTTGTCCATGTCGTATATGGTCTTCCGATTACAACACTCATGTTCCGCAATTTCTATGTGGGCATCCCTGATGAAATGATTGAATCGGCCAAAATGGATGGCGCAGGGTTTATCGGGATTTTCAGACATATGATTCTTCCGCTTTCGATCACAGGGTTTGTCGTGGTCGCCATTTGGCAGTTCACGAATGTGTGGAATGAGTTTTTATTTGCGGTCACGATGACCACTGCGGAGCATCAGCCGGTGATGGTCGCCTTGCAAAATCTATCAGGCAGTCAAATTGTGCAATGGAACGTCCAAATGGCAGGAGCTATATTGGCTGCACTGCCGACACTTTTGGTCTATATTCTGCTCGGAAAATACTTTGTGAAAGGGCTTCTCGCAGGCTCTGTCAAAGGATAAAAAAAATTTCATGTTATCGTTTTCATTGGAGGTGTTGAAAGGATTGACTTCTCTTTAGATAGCGTCATAATAAAAGTTGAGACTTGCTAGTTTTTCAATGCTTGGCAAGGATTATCAAAGGGTAGGAAAGGGAGGAGTCATCCTGAATGAAGCAGTCACCAATTTTTTTACTGCCTGAATTGAAGGAGAGAATATGGGGAGGTACAGCCTTAAGGGATCAATTTGGCTATGATATTCCTTCTGATCAAACGGGAGAATGCTGGGCAATATCTGCTCATCCAAACGGACCAAGTGTCGTGCAAGACGGTCCATATAAAGGGAAAACGTTGATCGAACTATGGGACAATCACAGAGAATTGTTCGGGGGAATAGAAGGCGATCGCTTCCCGCTGTTAACAAAAATTTTAGATGCAAACCAAGACTTGTCCGTTCAAGTTCATCCAGATGATGATTATGCTGAAAGACATGAAAATGGAGAGCTTGGAAAAACAGAGTGCTGGTATATCATTGACTGCAAAGAAGGAGCAGAAATGATCTATGGGCACAATGCAAGAACAAGAACTGAGCTTGTGACCATGATGAACAGCGGAGATTGGGAAGGTCTTTTGCGGCGAGTGAAGATTAAGCCTGGTGATTTTTATTATGTGCCAAGCGGTACCATTCATGCGCTATGCGAAGGAACGCTTGTCCTCGAAACGCAGCAAAGCTCAGATACAACCTATCGGGTATATGATTATGAACGAAAAGACCAAGATGGCAATGAACGTGAACTTCATTTTGCGCAAGCCATTGATGTCACAACGGTTCCTCATGTAGACGGTTATGCAGATGAATCAGTCGAAACACGTCGAGGAGTGACCATTAGAACATTTGTAGAAGCAGAATATTTCTCTGTGTATAAATGGGAAATAGATCAAAAAGTAGAGCTTTCGCAAGATTATCCATTTTTGCTGTGCAGTGTCATTAATGGAGAAGGATCTTTAGAGCATGACGGGAATACATATCCACTGCCAAAAGGAGCCCATTTTATCCTGCCAGCTGAAACAGGGAGCTTCTCGATGGAAGGATCTTGTGAACTGATTGTGTCACATATATAAAGGAAAAGAGGACTTCAAGAGGGTCCTCTATTTTTCTATTGCATAAATGACTTGAAAGAAGACTTGTTTTTGTCGATAAAGAGATTAGTAGACTATTATGCAAAGTTAAGAGAGGGACAGGGAACGTGAAAAAAACCATCAAGATTATGTTACTCGCAGCTGCCTTTGGTATGACATTACACACGGGCAAAGAAGCGCAAGCAGCCTCCTATGTCGATCAATCCATTTATACGATTAGCACCTCAAAAGTATTTACGACAGAATCAGAAGTGAAAAAAGCAGTAGAAACACTGAAAAAAGATAAAAAGTGGACAGCAAGTTATCAAACGTCAGGGAATACGACGACCTATCAGCTCACTGCCTCAGGATATGACTCAAAAGATGCAGCGAATGCAAGTGCTGCGGCGTTAAAAAAAGAGGTGGGCATAAATGGCACTGTGTCTCCAGTTGGTGACCGCCTACCTTTACAAAAGGTCGTATCTGACCCGATCAACGATGAAAGTCAGGCGAAAAAATTCTCGCTAGAGTTAGCAAAAACTTCAGGGCTAAAGAGCTCCTATGAAGTCATCAATCAAAGCAGACCTTCTTATCAGGTCATATCAGGAACCATTGATTCTGAAACGAAAGTCAAAACCATTCAAACAGAACTACAAAAACAGGCTGGAGTCACGAGTACATACCAAACCGAAAACAAAGCTGGCACCGTGTATCAGCTGATCTCAGGCGGTATTGTTGGACAAAGTAAGGCGAATACCATTCTGCAAGGTTTTCAAAAGGAATCTGGTTTAAAAGCAGTGCTCCAAACGGTGGCAGCAGGGAAGCCATATTACTTCGTCACATCAGCTGCACAAACGAACCAGTCTAAAGCCCAAACACTTCTGACCCAGCTGCAAAAAGAAGCAAAAATCAGCGGGAAGATTCAGAAGGCAGGAGCCGCTAAAAATGTCTATAGCATGGAGTCAGGCTATTTCAAAGACAATAAACAAGCAGCCTCAGCTGCGGCTCAAATTAAGAAACAAACCGGTGCTGCAGGTACTGTGCAGCGAGTAGGGAAAACAAAAAATTATATCGTGAAGCTCAATCAATTGAACGATACAGCTTACGCAAAAACGGTTGCTTTTTTCAAGAAAAAGAAATGGCGCTATACATCCAAAAAAATCTCTTCTACACAGCCATATCAAGTAGTGACTGGGAACCTTTTAGGAGATGATCAAGCGAAAAAAGCGACGACCTTCTTCCAAAAGAAAAAGGTATCTGCGACAACGAAAAAAACAGGCAAGGCATCTGATAGCACGTATCGACTCGTCGTCAATCAAGCAACTGACCAAGCAAAAGTAAACAAAGGTGCCGCATACTTAAAGGCGCAAAAAATCACAAGCAGCATCACGACAGGTAAGGGACAAGCCGTCAGCCGAGCGTATAGTCTCAAGACAACACCTGTATATGATCAAAGTAAAGTCAAGCAGGCGCAAGAAATCATCAAGAAAAACGGGGTAGCCAGCAGTACAAAAACGCTGACAGAAGCTGTCAAGCAATACCGTATCACGACAGAGGCGACTGTGAATCAGACAAAACTGAATCAAGCACTTAGCTATTTGACGAAACAAAAAATGAAGGCAGCTGCCCAAAAAACGGGTACAACCGATTATGGTCAATATCAAATGAAAACAGGAGTCATTGCGACTGCTGCTTTGAGAGACCAAGGCATGGCGTTTTTTAAAAAACGGAATGAAACAGCTGTTTATACAACAACAACGAAACCAGCCTACAAAATCATCATTACGCAGCAATTTACAGGATTACCAGATACGAATGCGGCCATTGCTTTTGTGAAAAGCCAATATGGCTGGACAGCCACAGCCACTAAAATCAAAAATGGCCCAATGGTCATGCAAACGAATTATAACCTGACTGTTAATGAGATGGTGAACAAACAAATGAAGGTGTCACCACAGACAGATGGTGCGGCCTATGTCTATGCGACATATGTGGACCCAGCTACGTCAACAGTGAATACGGACGGTTTAAATGTTCGTTCTACACCTGATTCAAGCTCTGCAAGCAACATCGTGGCACAGCTCAACAAAGGAACAAAAGTGAAACAGCTCGGGAAAGAAGGCAATTGGATCAAGATTAGCCTTGGCTGGAGAAATGCGAGTTCAGCAGAGGTGCAAAAATATGTAGACCCAGCCAATATTGCTGAGGGCACTCAATCATATTTTCAATTTCTCAAACTCTCTGAAGCTGCGAATCTAAATCCAACTGAAGTCAATTCGAAAATTTTAGCAGGCAAAGGAATTCTTGCCGGAAAAGGACAAGCCTTTATTACAGCTGCGAAAACGTATCATATCAACGAAATCTATCTGATTTCTCATGCACTGCTTGAAACAGGTAACGGAAGTTCGATTCTAGCGAACGGTACGAAGTTTAATGATAGGATTGTATATAACATGTATGGGATTGGCGCATATGACAGCAATCCGAATTACCTCGGTGCAAAGTATGCGTATGAACAGCAATGGTTCACGCCGGAGGCAGCCATTATTGGCGGGGCAAAATTCATTGGCAACAGCTATATCAATAACGCAACATACAAACAAGACACCATTTATAAAATGCGCTGGTCTAGTGCAGCGACTCATCAATATGCTACGGATATTGGATGGGCATATAAGCAAGTCACTCGTATGTATAGTTTGTATAACTTACTTGATAACTATACGCTGTATTATGATATCCCGGTTTATAACAAATAAAAAAACGTCCGTGCTTCCTAATGAGAAGCCGGACGTTTTGTGCGTAAGAGCTGTTTTTCAATAAATGATAAAAGCTGTTCACTTGATTGTCCCTTTGAGTATTGGTTCCATTCCTCAGCAAAGGCTTTTAATGTATCCTGATTGGCTGCTTCGTTTAGATGCAAAAGCTCCTTCAAGAGCATGTCTTGAGTGACGCAAGCCTTTCCGGGAATGATGTCTTCATAACGATCGACTAAGCCCCGTTTCTTTCGATAAGTCTCTAGATCATAAGTGAAGAATAAAACAGGTTTTTCAAGCAGTGCATATTCAAACACAATCGACGAATAATCCGTAATCAGCACATCGCAAGCACAGAGCAAAGGATAGAGCGGCTGATCGGATACATCAAATATCCATTCACCATCTGTTTCTGCCTTCGCTAAATGTTTAACCGCAGGATGAAGTTTGACGAGCAGGATATAGTCGCCATTCAGCTCTGTCTGCAATTGCTCCTTTGAAAAGGGCAGGACAAGACCGTCCATTGCATAATCTCGATAGGTCGGTGCATAAAGCAGCATTTTTTTTCCTTTAGGGAAATCATCCGGCTTCAAGGAAGGCGAGCGCTGATCATAGTACACATCCGTGAGTGGCACACCTGTTGGTAAAAAACGTTCGTCATTGATCCCAAACGATGACTTGAAAATCTCACGCATGTGATCTGAACCCGTGACGATAAAATCGAAAGACGCATAGACCCGCTTGAAGCGTTCAATATCACGTGCACTCCGTTCCAAATTTGACGCGTCTTCAAGGCCAAACTTTTTCAAAGCGCCATTGGCATGCCATACTTGAATACAGGTTGTAGTGGGCCTGTTTCTTAGCACACTTGTCATGAGAAAGTAATTATCCGTCACAACGACCTTGCTTTTCAGCATTGTATAAATACATTGAATGAGATGGAATGGATTTTTTTCATGAAAATAGCGAAATGACAAATGAGGCTCGTCCTTTTCTATATTGGAAGCATGCTTCGTATAGAGGACTGTCAGCTTCATCGTCATATTCGCTTGTTGTTGATAAGTATCAATGAGAGCAGCCGCATTCTCCTTGAATGAAACAAGCAGCGTCACCTGGTTTTCACGAGGTTTTACGCCGCTCATCAGCCATCCAATAAAAGAAACGAAAGCTGCATAGCATGAAATAATTATTGAGCGTATAGTCATCATTGATCAGTCTCTCATAGCTGCTTCGTCTGATCCTTTACTTGCTCAGGATAGTAACGTTTTTTCCCTTTGTTTTCTTTCAATACAGCAAAGGCGTACTTTGGAATATTCAGCATTCGTTTCCATCTCCACGGATTGACAATCAGTCTGTACAGCCATTCCGTATTGGTCTTGATCATCCAGCGAGGTGCACGCTTCACCGTTCCGCTAAATACATCGAAGCTTCCGCCTAAACCGATGCAAACAGCCTGCGGGAATAAATGGCGGTATTCATAAATAAAGTTCTCCTGGTTTGGATAACCTAAAGCAACGAACACCATATCTGCTTTCGAGCGTGCAATTTGTTTCGCCACGAAACGCTTATCAGCTTGATAGCCGTCACAGCTTCCTGCAATGACCACATTTGGATATTCCGTATCAATTCGCTGTTTGACAGCCTCAAGCACTTCTTTTTTTGCACCATATAAAAAGACACTTTTAGACTGCTTGTTTGCAAGGTCAAGCATAGACATGAAGACATCAAAGCCTGCAATTCTTGATTTCAGCGGACTTTGTGTCATGCGTGACATCAACACGACGCCCACACCATCTGGCAATACATAATCTGCAGAAGAGACTACTTGATGGTACGCATCATCCTTCATGACGGCATAGCCAATCTCTGGATTCACAGTCGCAATCATGGCGCCTCTTTTCTGAGAAATATGATGCTGGTTGATATAGCTGATAAATTCATTTAAGTCGCCGTTTACATAAGAAAGGTTAGAGACCACTTCTGTTTGCATTGTTTAGACCTCCTTTTTCATCTTGTTATCTATGAACGTTCATTGTAAATTCATTCTTCGCCTACTCATCATTTTATCACAGTTGCTCCATGAAATATTAACAATAACTTTACAATCCTTTAAATTTCATGACAATTTGATAATTTCATATAATTGATGATCAGTGAAACATTGATTTTTCGGTCTTTTCCTCCCGTGCCCAGTAAATTGGAAATAGTTTGTCTTTACATCTGCTTAACGTTTGATGGGCGCTGTGATATAATGAGGTTCCGAAGAGCGAAAATATGATCGAAGATAATAGGATTACGGATAAACATTACTGCATGAAAGGCAGTCGAATAAGGAATGAAGAAAGGAGTTTATGTTTGCAATGAAGAAAGTTATTACTTACGGTACATTTGATTTATTACACTGGGGTCACATTAAGCTGCTGGAGCGTGCCAAGCAGCTTGGAGATTACTTAGTAGTGGCCATCTCTACAGATGAGTTTAATTTACAAAAATCAAAAAAGGCTTATCACAGCTACGAGCATAGAAAGCTGATTTTAGAAACGATTCGTTATGTAGATGAAGTCATTCCAGAAAACAGCTGGGATCAAAAAGTCCGAGACGTGCAAGAGCACGACATCGATGTGTTTGTCATGGGAGATGACTGGGAAGGTAAATTCGATTTCTTGAAAGAGCATTGCGAAGTCGTATACTTGAAGAGAACAGAAGGCATCTCTACAACACAAATTAAGGAAGAAATTGCAGGACTTTAATAGATCGAAAAAAAGTACTTCTTATCTTTTGGTGAGAAGTGCTTTTTCATGTAAAATACAATAGAAAGTCATCATTATTTTTAAGGAGAGCTTCCTTTGTTTCAAAATTGGATGAAGAAAAAAGTTGAACACACATTGGATCAACCTGAACAACATGAAACAATGATATCAGCTGAAATGCCTGATATGGACTACTACTTTATTATGGGTGATGTGCCAAAACAGGACGAGAGCTTAACGAATTCGTTAAAAGCAAGAGTAAAGCCATTGGCTGAGAAGCATAAACGTGCTACGATATTAACTTTGAATTACGATGCAAATGTGAAGGAACGGATTCACAGCATGGAGGAGACCTTTCATCCTCAAATTGACATCATGAATGTATTTGAACACTACATTCTACCGGAGAGCGGGAGTAAAAGACGCTATTCGGAGTTTATTGCAGGTGAAATATCGTATTCGATCAATGAAGCAGTCATCCCAGCAGACGAAGTGACCATTCAGGTGACCAGATATGAACTGCCCTCTTTCCCCATTTGTTATATTGATCAATATAATGAAGAGCAGCAATTAGTGAAGAGGGAAGAATACAATTGGGATGGAGCTTTGCGCAGAGTACAAAGCTTTGTTCCTCATACAGGTGCTCTTTACTTGGAGGAATTGATCAAGGATGATGGCAGCATCTTTATGGAGATCATTTACTCTGGTGATGCAAAAAAGAATCCAGTTCGTCATATCAATTGGTATAAAAAAACAGGAATTCAAACATTTACAAAGAAAACAGATATAAAACAACAATGGCTATCCAGCGTTCAATCACAAAATGACCGTCTGAAGCTGATGATCACAGAGGACCGGGATCAGGATCGCCACCTGTTTAAAATAGATCAACCTGAAACAACTTATTATGCTGCATTTGTGCATGATGCCCATTATGAAGAAGATCCACATCAACACTATTCACAGTATGGAGAATTATTTAAACAAATAAGGAAACAGCAAGTGGATGCCGTCTTCTTTGGGGATACTAAGCATAAAGAAGATGTCGAGAAGATATTGGGAGAACAAGCCTATTTTTATCTTGTGCCCTCTGACGAAATGTCTGTTTGGAATAGAGCCCTTCACCATATGCTCGAAAATCGTGAGCGTAAAGATGAACTGAGAAGGGTCATGGACCGTACGAAATGGGTCCTGCGTGATCTAAGCTCTGAACATCATGTTCTTCATCTTCAGCTTGAGATGAAAGACGAAATGAGCCGTGCGGATCATGTGCAAATAGATTTCGCAGGATATGATCGAGCCAATGGAGCTGAAATCATATCTCAAACAATCGATGAAAACCATCAAGTCAGCTTCCCAATTGGTCATTTTCAAACAAAGAAAAACATTGACCTCAACCAAACGAAATATGTTGATTTTTACATTCGCTTTAAAACAGAAGAACTTCAAGAAGTTTTGCAGCGTCTAGAGGTAGAGGGCGAGCTGCTCACCAATAAACCATCGTCGATCGATGGATGGTCGTATCAAACGAAACAAGGAAACTATTCTTGGAAAGTGAAATAACGATACAACACAACGGTAAGATTTCTGAACAGAGGAGATTAACGATTAATGATTGAAGAGGGAATTCATAAGAAGAGTGTCGTTGAAGGGTTAAAAAATCATCATGAGAAACTAGAAATGTTCATTCGCATCGACGATGACATGCCGTTAACAGATAGAGAATTTTATTTGTTTATGAGGGAAAGGGTATCAAAACAAGAACTTTTCCTTCCGCTTGTTCATCAAGAAGAGAATCTTTTTAAATTGGTATTGAGTGAAGCATCGTTACCGCTTGCGCTAGAGCAGGGCCAGACATATAACCTGTATGTCACGGACTATCTGAGCGCAAACAAAGAAGAGGATGAAGACGAGCTTGAGGACTCAGCCTATGACTCTGATTCGGAAGAAGAGGAAGACGAAGTAAAAGAAGCGGATAATTCCGAGGTAGAAGAGAAAACGCCATACTATAAACGTCGTTTAAAAATGGAGATAGAGAAGCCAGAGCTGACTTTCTTAGAAAATAAAGACGCGATGCTATATGTCATTCCGTATCGCACAGACAAAGGGAATGCATCTTTCAAAATCAAGCGTGAGCTAAAGGTTGTGAAATTTCATCACATCGAGCTCAACAAAGAGTGTACGTTATCTTTATCTGGGTATGCAGGTGTTCTAAGTGCGGAGCATCCTTATCAGATCAAGGAAGTAAAGCTTCTGTTGAAGAAAAATGGTGAAGAACCAATTGAGCATCGCTTTCCGGTAAACACGACTCATATAAAAGATGAAGTGGCCAAGTACCGTGATGATCATCAAGCACCACAGCTGTATGAATTTTCAGCAGAAGTTCCTTTGCAGGAATTAATTTATTCCTTAAACAAACGCTTTGTATATCGCTTCTACCTTGAATTTGTTTGTGATGTGAACGGAGTAGAGGAAATATTAACAACTGCTTCTTTAGTACTTGGAGATCGCTCAAACAAACTCAAAGGTCTTGTTCAAATTCATAAAAGAAACGATGTACCTATTCGATATGAAGTGTATCGAAAGAAAAAGAGACAAACGCTTGGTATCCGAATTAATGATTACACAATGAAAACACGTGCGAAGTACTATGTCAAAAGCAAGTGGAAGAAATTTAAAAAGCAAATCGGCAAAATCAAAAAAGTCCGCAATCGTCTTGTGACAAGGACCTTCCAAACGACCTTTAAGCTAGCGAGTAAGCTGTCTGTTAAAAAGAAAACCGTTGTTTTTGAAAGCTTTAATGGAAAACAATTCAGCTGTAATCCGCGTGCTATTTATGAGTATATGAAAGAAAATCACCCTGAATATACGTTGATCTGGAGCGTCAAAAAAGGGCATGAACGACCGTTTAAGGAAAAGGACATCTACTATATCAATCGTCTGTCACTTAAATGGATTGTTGCGATGGCAAGAGCCGAGTATTGGGTCGTGAACAGTCGTTTGCCGCTTTGGGTCCCAAAACCAGACCATACAACATACTTGCAAACATGGCACGGTACGCCGTTAAAACGACTGGCGATGGACATGGACGAAGTGCATATGCCTGGAACAAACACGAAGAAATACAAAAAGAATTTCACGAAAGAAGCATCGAATTGGGATTATCTCATTTCTCCTAATGCCTACTCGACTGAAATCTTCACACGTGCGTTCCAATTTGAAAAGACCATGATTGAGTCAGGATATCCGAGAAACGACTTCCTTCACAATCAAAACAATGAAGAAACGATGAGGGCACTCAAACAAAAAATGAATTTGCCGCTTGATAAAAAATTGATCTTATACGCACCGACATGGAGAGACGATCAATTTTATAAAAAAGGGCAGTACAAATTTGATTTAGACCTTGATCTGCATGAGCTAAGAGCATCTATCGGAGACGAATATATCATCATTCTTCGTATGCACTATTTAGTAGCTGAAAACTTTGATTTAGGGCCATATGAAGGCTTTGCCTATGACTTCTCTCATTATGAAGACATCAGAGACCTTTATATGATTTCTGATCTGCTCATCACAGATTACTCATCCGTGTTCTTTGATTATGCAAACCTCAAACGTCCAATGCTGTTCTATGTGCCAGACATCGAAACATATCGTGATAAGCTGAGAGGCTTCTACTTCGACTTTGAACAAGAAGCACCTGGACCGCTTGTGAAAGAGACAGCAAGTGTCATTGACTGGGTAAGAGAAACAGAACAACCAACCTTTGCATTACCAGCTTCATTTGCACCGTTTTATGAAAAATTCTGCTATTTAGAGAGCGGAGAGTCATCGAAGCGAGTCGTTGAAGTAGTGTTTTCTGAAAAATAGTAAAAAAAAAGTACCGTTCCTATCCTTTTGAACGGTACTTTTTTGGTTTTTTTATTCCATTGTACACATATTTAAAAGTAATGGTAAAAATAAAAAAACATAGAAATTTAACAATAAACATGCTAAATTTAGATAAGATTATCCGGTACTGTAAATATGCTGAAAATAATATAGAGGTGCTTCAATGTACAAACTTTATCATAATTTTATAGAAATTCTCAATTTAGATGAACATAAGTTAGCATTATATATTGACAAGATAGAGAAATTATGCACTTTTGAGTTTGAAAAGTTAAATGTAAACGAATCAAAGTGGATCTGTGAAATTAATGTAAAAGATCAAATGATTTTTGAATCCACAATAGATCATTCTAATGAAATGATCTATCTCTATTCTAAGGATCAGAATTTATATATTGTGAAAGAAAGCTCAGACATGATTCAACCCAATCAGATACATCCTATTGAAATTAACAATCAATTTGAAAACATCTATGTCAAACAATTAGGGATAGACCGTTACGGTTTATATCGAGGCGAAGAAGAACTGTTATTATTTTCAGGGCTGCTGAACGTAGATGAGATCAACCAGAATTATAAAATGAATTTGACCATTAATAGGACGGATAGAAGATTTGTTGACATCTCCTTTATCATATACAGTCCTTTCCACTTTGTGATTACATACGATTGTCAAAATAAAGAACTAAATGTAAGAAAAATTTTGTTTGATGTGATGCAGGAACATAAAGATATTGAAGTAACTGTGAATAACCGTAATCAAATCAAAATTTTAAATAAGGTAACGCAGCAAAAGAAAATCGTCAATTTTAGACTTGTTCCTAGATACCAGCCACTCAAGGTTTTTGGTAAAGATACCTTAGAGCAATTCAAAGAAGACAACATTCTTAATATTTTGGTGATTAATAAACAAAGATATTATATATATGTAAGAACAAATGGCGTTTATTTAGTGAGAGGAAATCCATATCTCGTCACAAAACATACGTCAAGATTACGCATTTTTAGTTTGTTTAATAGTTTTTATATTTATGGAAGACTGACTCATTATGCATATAATTCAGACCAAAAATATGAATATCTTTATATTAGAAACTCTGACCACAAGCTAGCGAGATTTATGAGACCTTTTAGAAAGATTAAATTTCTGAAACGGTATGGTTTCTTTAAAATATCGTTAAATGATCTTGATTTAGATAGCAGAATCCACAATAACTTGTTCGTAGGAAATGATAACCGAATTATCCATAGTTTAAGATTGAAAAAAAGAGATAAAAAGGTGAAAACATATATCACGAAAAAGAATAGGGACAAGCTTCAAGTGCTAAGAACAAATCTGTTTGGGAATGTGACATCAACCATTATTCCTTATTCTCAGGAATATTCTTTATTTAGTAAAGTGAAAATAAAAGTAGCGAGTATCTTATCATCATTCTATAAAGACAAAAAGTATGGTGTGAATTTGTTTTTTGAGAAAAAGAGTGACAAAGCAGATGAATCAGCTATTAGAGTTTATGACTATATACAGGAAAATTGTCAAACGAACTCAAGAAATTACTTTATTCTTAATAAGAAATCAAGCGCATATCCATCACTAAAAGCTAAATATGGAAAAGGAATCATTCCGAAATATAGCCTGCGACACTATTTAAGTATCTTTAACGCCAGCTATTTTATTTCGAGTGAGTTATCTAACCATGTTCTGAATGATAGATTATACATTGATCATCTCAGAGAGAGAATCATGAGTGTCCCACTCGTATTTTTACAACATGGCATTATGTTTGCCAAACCAGTTGATAATCCAATGGCCTTTGGATTTCATAAAGACAAAAACCAATATAATATTTATAAATCAGTCATCAGCTCTGAATTAGAGGCCGGTGAATTTTATAAAATGAACTATGACCGTGACGACTTGATTTTGACAGGTCTGGCAACCTTTGATCATGCAAAATTAGTAGACGGTGCAGACAAGATAGCCTTTATGCCAACTTACCGATATTGGGAAGAGGGGCTTATTTATACGAATAGAATTGAAGAAACATCTTACTATAGAGTTCTGATCAAAATCATTAAATGTTTTGAAGAAGCAGGTCTTCTTGATCGTCTTTTAATTGTACCGCACAATAAATTCTCGCAGTACGTTTATCAGAATCTGCCGCAGTATAAACATATTATTTCTGATAACCCATCAGAAGCGCTAAAAGTGTCAAAAGTGTTTATCACTGATTATTCTTCTGCTATTTATGACGCACAATATAGAGGAGCCTACCCTATTTTTTATTGGGAAGAGAAAGATTACTTAATTAGACAGTACAAGGCTATTCCTCCTGTGAACGAAGAAAATGCACCAGGACCGATAGCATATAACACACAAGACCTCATTCGTATTGTCAAACATGCGATCGATCATCAGTATGTTGTGGAAGATGAATATAAAGAAAAGTATTTGAAGATCAATAGCTTTAACGATAATCAAAATACGAAAAGAATTACGGATTTCTTAAAAGAGCATCAAATTATCTAATGTCTTAGGACACCCTGAATCTACGATCGAAAGGATTCAGGGTTTTTTTGTCTTCTAGTTTGAAGTACACGACTTTTGTTATAAGATGAAATGTGAATCGTTATCTGTTACAATTATGAGCGGTGCTTTTTAAAAAAGTAATCCCAAAAACTTATATCTAAGGAAGATTAGAATGAACGCAATGTTGACGATATTAAAGGAGCAAGTCAGCTCATTTCCGCTGATTATGCGACTTGCTGTTTATGAAACAAAATCAAAATATCAGATGAATTATTTAGGTGTTTTATGGCAGTTTTTAAATCCATTGATTCAAATGCTGGCTTACTGGTTTGTTTTTGGTCTGGGCATTCGCGGGGGACAGCCAATTGTCATTGGAGGCATGGAGGTTCCATTTATCATTTGGATGCTTGCTGGATTAATACCGTGGTTTTTCATTAGTCCGACGATTCTTGATGGATCAAACAGTGTGTTTAAACGCATTAATATGGTATCGAAAATGAATTTTCCGATTAGTGCGCTGCCGTCTGTGGTGATTATGTCCAACTTGTTCAGCTACTTTGTCATGATGGGTGTCTATCTGATTGTGCTGATTTCCTATGGCATATATCCCGACGCGCATTGGCTACAATATATATACTATCTTATTTGTATGATCGCGTTTATGTTTTCGTTTAGTTTGTTTAATTCAACGATTAGCGTACTCGTGAGAGACTATCAAT
Organism: Bacillus zhangzhouensis; assembly: GCF_000715205.1. Taxonomy (GTDB): domain Bacteria; phylum Bacillota; class Bacilli; order Bacillales; family Bacillaceae; genus Bacillus; species Bacillus zhangzhouensis. The sequence continues at coordinate 175,396 of NZ_JOTP01000003.1, forward strand.
TTCTTTTACAATCAGTGACACGCTTACTTTTCTTTTTGCTGCCGATTTTTTGGAATATCTCAGAAAAGCTGACTGGAGACAAAGCGTGGATTGGAGATATATTAAGACTGAATCCTCTTTTCTACATTATTGATGGTTTCAGAAATAGCTTGTTAAAGGGAGAATGGTTCTTCCATGATGTGAAATATACGCTTTATTTTTGGCTGATTACCCTTCTTCTTTTAACAGTCGGTTCATTGCTTCATATGAAATTTAGGGATAAATTTGTCGATTTTCTTTAATAAAGTAAGGAGATTATACGATGAAACTAAAGGTTTCGTTTCGAAACGTATCCAAGCAATACGTCCTATATAAAAAACAGTCGGATAAGATCAAAGGGCTGTTTTTTCCTAATAAAAATGAAAAAGGTTTCTTTGCTGTTCGTGATGTGTCCTTTGATGTATATGAAGGGGAGACGATTGGTTTTGTAGGGATCAACGGGTCTGGAAAATCAACGATGTCAAACCTTCTAGCGAAGATCATTCCACCGACAAGTGGTGAAATTGATATGGACGGGCAGCCTTCGTTGATTGCCATTGCGGCAGGGCTGAACAATCAGTTAAGCGGTAAAGACAACATTCGTTTAAAGTGCTTAATGATGGGGCTGACGAATAAGGAAATAGACGAGCTTTATGAAAAAATCGTAGAGTTTGCGGATATTGGCGATTTTATCGATCAGCCTGTAAAAAGCTATTCAAGCGGAATGAAATCCCGTCTAGGCTTTGCCATTTCAGCACATATCGATCCAGATATTCTTATTATTGATGAAGCGTTATCTGTCGGAGACCAAACGTTCTACCAAAAATGTGTGGATCGAATCACAGAGTTCAAAGAACAAGGCAAGACGATCTTTTTTGTCAGTCACTCCATTAGTCAAATCCAAAAAATCTGTGACCGGGTGGCTTGGATGCATTATGGTGAGCTTCGTATGTTTGATGATACGAAAAAGGTTGTAAAAGAGTATAAGGACTTTGTTGATTGGTTTAACAAGCTTTCCAAGAAAGAGAAGAAAGAATACCAACTGAAACACAAGGAAGGTCGAAAAGGCGTACAAAAGACAGCAAAGGTGTCTCGTTATAATGAAAACGGGAAACGACGTTCATTTTTTGGACCAGCATTTCAAGTGACCATTATAGCGGTCTTAACCATCTTGCTTGCCCTTTCTATGTTTTCGGATCGCCCGCTTCGTACGCTAGCAACATTTGGTGCAATACCATCAGATAAGACAGAGGTGCCTCAGTCAAAGAATCCTAAGACGAAGGGTGCGCCTGATATGAAAAAGGTGGATCAACAGGCCGTTGTCACGGCAGATCCAGTGACGGTTTACAAAGATCAAGCCATGAAAAAAAAGGCGGATGTCACTTTACCATTTGGACAAGAAGTACAGGCTGTGGCTGAAAATAAACAAACTGTTCAAATCAAAACAGCGTCAGAGACGTATTTTGTGAAACCTGATGCACTGCAAGCTGCAGATGAATTGAAGCCATTATCCATTGGACCAGGACAGTTCAATTCCTATGTATCACCTGCATCAGCAGGTTCGTATGAGTATTTACTTTCTTTCCTTGGAAAAGAAGAATCTGTGCTTCAGCAAAGAATGCAAACGCTGAGCTCGATCAAAAGTGATCAAGGCGACACCATTGAGCGATTGACCACAGAGAAAACCGATTATGTGATTCAAAATGGTCAAGCACACGCGATTGTGTTCCGCGAGATTATGCCAATTTCTCCTTCAACACTTGGGTTGACAGAACAAAATGTCTGGATGAATGAGAAACAGACGAAATTCGCAGTGAAGGGCGAAAATAACCTGTTTGTCATTGATAATGAACAGCATACGCTGACGATTTCAGCGATCAAATAAAAAGCTGCCGATGCCGGCAGCTTTTTTTAATTGGCTTCTTCTTTTTCAAGAAGCTGTTTCATAAATGGAATGAGTTTCTTTTTCAGATCTTCATCCTGAAGGGCAAACTCAAGAGTCGTTTCAATGAAACCTTGCTTCTCTCCGACATCATATCGTTTTCCTTCAAAATCATAGGCAAATACACGCTGGATGTCATTGAGCTTTTGGATGGCATCTGTCAGTTGAATTTCTCCGCCTGCACCAATTTCTTGTTGATCGAGGTACATAAAGATCTCTGGCGTGAATATGTAGCGGCCTAAGATGGCTAAATTCGATGGAGCTGTTCCTTGCGGCGGCTTTTCAACGAAGTTCTTCACCTGATAGCGACGTCCTTCTTGTGTAAGAGGATCAATGATCCCGTAGCGATGCGTATCGCTGTCTGCTACCTGCTGAACGCCGATCACAGATGAAAGGGTTTTTTCATATTCATCCATCAGCTGGCGAAGCCCAGGTGTTTCGGCTTGAACAATGTCATCACCTAGTAAAACAGCAAAAGGTTCATCACCGATGAAGTTACGTGCGCACCAAACGGCGTGTCCAAGTCCCTTCGGTTCCTTTTGACGTATGTAATGAATGTCAGCAATATTAGAGGACTTTCTCACCTTTTCTAAAAGCTCGCTCTTCCCTTTTTCCTCAAGGTTCCGCTCAAGCTCTGGTGCAAAATCGAAATGGTCCTCAATGGCTCTTTTTCCTTTTCCAGTGACGATAATAATGTCTTCAATTCCTGATTCAACAGCTTCTTCAATAATATATTGAATGGTTGGTTTATCAACGATTGGTAGCATTTCTTTAGGCATGGCCTTTGTGGCAGGGAGGAAACGTGTCCCGAGACCTGCAGCTGGTATAATGGCTTTACGTACTTTTTTCAATGAACTTTGCACCTTCCTTACATAGATAACCGATTTAATCATTCAATGTGTGTTCTTGGTCGTCTTATTAAAGTGTAACTTACAAATCATAGGAAAGACAAATGATTTCACTAAAATGAACTTTAGTAATTCATATTTTATATGTTAAATGTAAAGGAAAAAGAAATATAACGTTAATTCAATGTTAAATTTCTTTTTTTATATCATTAAATTTATCCTCCAAATTGTGTATAATTGAAAGTACTATACTAGGAAAGAGGCATAAACAAGTGAAAAAACTAAATGTAATGACTATTTTCGGTACTAGACCTGAAGCAATCAAAATGGCTCCACTTGTCCTTGAACTTAATAAACATCCACAAATAAATTCAATTGTCACTGTAACAGCTCAGCATAGAGAAATGCTTGACCAAGTCCTTGAAGCTTTTTCTATTACGCCAGATCATGATCTAAACATCATGAAACAGCGTCAAACATTATCAGAAATCACATCAAATGCACTGTTGAAGCTAGATCAGTTATTCCAAGAGGAAAAGCCTGATATTGTCCTTGTTCATGGTGACACAACGACAACCTTTGCGGGAAGTCTGGCTGCTTTTTATCACCAAATTTCTGTTGGTCATGTTGAGGCAGGCCTAAGAACACACAATAAGTATTCACCATTCCCAGAGGAATTGAACCGTCAAATGACAGGCACCATTGCCGATATTCATTTTTCACCTACAAATGAGGCGAAGCAGAATCTTTTGGTAGAAAATAAAAAAGAAGAGACCATATGTGTGACAGGGAATACCGCCATTGACGCTCTGCAAACAACGGTCACAGAACAGTATCAACATCCTATTTTAGAGAAAATAGGCACAGATAAAATGATTTTGTTAACAGCTCATCGCAGGGAGAATCTTGGCCAGCCGATGAAAAACATGTTTAGAGCGATTAGACGTGTTGTAGAAGAGTTCGAAGATGTACAAGTCGTATACCCTGTTCATTTAAATCCTGCCGTTCGTGATGCGGCTCAGACGGAATTCAGTGATCTCGATCGTGTGCACTTAATTGAACCGCTTGAAGTGGTTGATTTCCATAACTTTGCGGCAGCTTCACACTTTATTTTAACGGATTCTGGCGGCGTGCAAGAGGAGGCTCCTTCTTTAGGGAAGCCAGTATTGGTGCTACGTGACACAACGGAACGCCCAGAAGGCGTCAAAGCTGGCACGCTCAAGCTTGCTGGGACAGATGAGGATACCATTTACCAGATGACAAAAGAGCTGCTAGAAGACCAGCAAGAGTACGACAAAATGTCGAAGGCTTCTAACCCTTATGGTGATGGACAAGCGTCGAAACGAATCGTTCAAGAGCTCCTTCATCGTTTTGGATTAAGTGAAGAAAAGCCAGCCCCATTTCAATCATAAAAAAAGAAGACTACATTCCTGTAGTCTTCTTTTTTACTGTTCCAAACTTTCCTTCAATTCCTTCTTCACTTTCGCTAAACTACTGTCATCAAGCTGGTAGTAATAAATGTTATTGATTCGTGTGCCTGTGCCTTTCAGCTCGTGCTGTTTCACACGCTTTCTAGCATCACGATAATCATTCATCATCGTCCACATATCGTCAAATGACATGTTTGTTTTCATGTTATTTTCTACAACTTTGAACATATCGCCGAATTTCGTAATGGATGAAATGTTGGCACCTTTTGCAATGATGCCTTCAATCACTTGACGCTGTCTTTGCTGACGTCCGAAGTCACCTTTTGGATCTTGCTTTCTCATTCTTGTATAGGCAAGGGCTTGATCACCATTCAGGTTAATCTCTCCTGTACCAAATGAATGACCGTCATAGCTGAAAGCAAACGTGCTATTCACCGTGATGCCGCCAAGTGTATCGACAATATCTTTAAAGCTCTCCATATTGACTTTGACAAAATAATCAACAGGTACATCAAGCAGTTCTTCTACTGTATCAGCTGCCATTTGTGTGCCGCCGAATGCATAGGAGTGGTTGATTTTATCCATTGTGCCTTTTCCGACAATCTTTGTATACGTATCACGCGGAATACTTACCATCTCGGTTGTTTTGGTTTTCGGATTCACTGTCATGTATATTAATGTATCTGCACGGCCGCGGTCATTCTTTCTTTCATCGACACCCATCACTAAAATGGAGATCGGGTCTTTTTTACTTAAATCGACATCTTTATCACGCTTATCTGACTTCTTTAAGTTCTCCTGAATGCCTGCGACGGTTGATGCTGCTGTGTTCCAAAGATGATATGCGTATCCGCCAGTTGCTAATACGAATAAGCCAATAATCGATAAAACAATCCAAAGAACCTTTTTCTTCTTTCTTTTTCTCTCAGCTCTCATAATGTCCCTCACCTTTTCTATGATTCTTCCATGATTATAGGTTTACGAATCTTGATAAACAAGTTATTTTTTTACTCTGAACCTAGATATAGACGTTGTAACAAAAAAAAGGTTTCAAAAAACCTTAAATTTACCTTAAAATATTAAGTTATAAGACGATACAAAGACATGAGGTGAAAAAAATGAAGAAAATCGTCGTTTTACCGTTCTTAATACTACTACTAGGTTTCGTGCTCACAGCATGTGGAACGGCTGAGCAGTCCTCAGGAGAAAACAAGACAAGCAGTTCAACTCCTCAGGTGCTGGAAGAAAAAGCTGAATTTATTGGAATGGCTGATGCACATACAGTCGAAGTGAAAAAAGTGAATACGACATTAAGCTATGAGTTTACGGATAATTTTAAAGATGTGTTAAATGAATTTAAACCAGGTGACAAAGTAGAAATCTCTTACTTTATCAATGACAGTGGTCAAAAGGAAATTCAGAAGATAGAAAAACAGAAGTAAAAAAGATGGGCGGGATGAACAAAATTGAAGAAAACAGGCATTACACTAATCGTTCTCATGACACTGACTCTACTAGTTGCACCCTTTCAGTCTGCCACGGCTAGCTCGACAATTTCAGTGAAATTGTCTAATTATATCGGAAACAAAAAAAGTATGGATCTATCTACAACTGGAGAATACAAGCTTTCAGGATCTAATGTCGCTGTTACGAAAAGATATGATGGCAAAAATCGATATGAAGTAGCCAATAGCATCGCATCTGCTGGCTGGTCAAATCCTTCAACCGTTGTGATTGTCAGCCGAGACGCATTTGATCATGCCATTTCTGTATCACCGCTTGCATACAAGCTTGGTGCGCCCATTTTGTACACGAATATTGAAAAGCTGACCAAAACAACAGAAAACCAGCTGAAGAAAATGAAGCCGGATAACATCCTGATTGTCGGTAATACGAAAAGTATTTCAACAGCTGCTGAGAAATCCATTAAAAAGTATGGCAAAGTCAGACGTATTAGTGGAAAAGACAAGTTTGAAATATCCCAAAAAATTGCTAAAGAAATGGGTAACTATAAGCAAGCCGTCGTTGTTGGCGGGAACTCGTTTATGAATGGGATTGCGATCGCATCCTATGCATCGAGAAAGGGATACCCAATCCTGTTAACAAAAAAAGATTCCATTCCGTCTTATAAAATGCCAAGTAAAGTCATCATCATCGGCAGTACGAAAAGTACTGGACAAAAAGTAGAGAATCAAATCAAAAAAACCTCACAGGTGACACGAATCAGCGGTGCCAATCGCTACGAATTATCTGTGAATATTATCAAGAAACTAAATATCAATGCAGATAAAGTCTATTTGGCAAAAGCCGCTAGCTATATTTATGCCATGCCGATGTCGCAATTGGCTGCAAAATCCAACAGTACCGTTGTGTATGTGAAACCGGATTCTGTCACAGCGTCATTAAAAGCACTGCTGAAAGAAAAAGGTACATATGCTTACCACCTTGCTGGTAGCACAAGTGCGATTAAAGATAGCTTGAAAAATTCATTAGCCAAACAAGTCTATCTGAAAAAAAATCAAAACTACCAATTGAATATTTCTAACGGAAAAATTTCATTAAAAGGTATAAAGACGTATAACACATTAAGAGTTGTTCCTGAGAAATATTCAACGAAAAATGTCCTTCAAATTGCAGGAAAGCCTTACTTAGGTAATGTAAACTTTGCAATTGAATCAGGTAATATCAGGCCGACTCTCGAAAATATTCCATTTGAAGACTATCTAAAAGGTGTTGTGCCTAATGAAATGCCTGCAAGCTGGCATGTTGAAGCATTAAAAGCACAGGCAGTTGCCGCTAGAACGTATTCAGTGAAAAGTATTGGAAAAGTCGTACCTGATACAACAGCCTTCCAAGTATATGGAGGATATAACTGGTACACGAATTCGACAAAAGCTGTCGATGCCACAAAAGGAAAGGTTCTGAAATATAACAATCAACTCATTTCAGCAACCTATTATTCTAGTAACGGCGGTTATACAGAGGCAAGTGAAGAAGTGTGGGCAAATGCACTGCCGTACTTAGTGGCCAAAAAGGACACAAAAGATCCGGTCAATGCTTGGACACTTAAACTCTCTAAAAAACAATTAGGCACTACATTAACTGCAAGTACAGCAGCATCTCAGTGGTCTAAGGCAAAAGAGACAAATACAGCCGACCTTGCTGGTCTCAAATCATGGCTTTTGAAAAACAAAGAAACAGCTGCATCTGATATGAAAATCGCAACAATCTCAAGCCTTACGTTTTCAGGGAAAACAAAAGGCCAGCGTGCAAAGACGGTATCCATCAAGTTGACATACCATCTGAAAAACAAGACAGGCACGTATACAGTGAACAAAAGCACAACGGCAAGTATGAAGATGACAGAGTTTAGATCAGTCATGGGCGCAACAAAGGTCAAAAGCACGTTTGCGTCAGTGAAAAACAATACAAATGACTTCACGATTTCAGGAAAAGGGTATGGTCACGGCATTGGCATGAGCCAATACGGAGCCAAAGCTAGAGCTGAATCTGGAAACTCATACTCTTCCATACTTTCGTTCTACTATCCAGGTACGAAACTAACAAACTATTAAAAGATAAAAGGAGGACTCAGAAGATGCGCTCAATCATGAAAACAGCCATCCTCAGCCTCATCGCCATTTTCGTTATCGTTCCAACAGCTTCGGCAGATAATTCAGTCTCACGAATTGACGGTGGGAGCCGGTATGCTGTAGCGGCAAACGTAGCGAAAAAAGGATGGGGAACTGCAAGTACAGTCGTTTTAGTAGGAAAAACTGCGTATGCAGATGCAACGGCAGGGATTCCACTCGCACATCAAAAAAATGGACCAGTTCTTTACACAAACAGTACAAGTCTTTCGGGCGATACGAAAAAAGCTTTAACGGCATTAAAGACAAAGACGGTCATTGTCTTAGGCAGCACATCAAGTGTGTCAAACAACGTGGTCAACCAAGTAAAGAAAATGGGCATTTCCACACAACGTATTTCTGGGAAAAACCGATATGAACTATCTGCGAATATCGCGAAAAAAATGAAAACGCCAGCAGGTGTCGTTGTCGTTGAAGGTTCCTTCTATGCGCATGGGATTGCGATTGCACCTGTAGCGGCACAAAAAGGATTCCCAATTCTATACACAGATAAAAAGGGACTTCGTTCTGAAATCGCTTCTGTTGCAAAAGCAAGCAATGTCAAACAAACCATTGTAGTAGGCGGAGAGAATTACGTCACAAAAGCAGCTTACAATCAGTTGAAATCTCCAACGCGCATCAAAGGCTCTACTCGTTATGATGTCGCTGCGAATATTGTGAAGAAATACAATATGAGTATAAATAACACGTATGTATCAAGAGGATTTGGCTATGCCACTTCATCATCTGCGGCAGGAATTGCGGCGAAGCAAAACAAAGCATTGCTTCTAACGAATGAAAAGACGGTACCAAAAGTAACAAGAGCGACGATTAGCAGTAAAAAAATCACCAAATTTACTGTCGTAGGCAGTACAAATACGGTGACACCAACTGTCGTGAATCAATTGAAAAACCCTGTCATCGGGAAAAAAGTATTCATTGACCCAGGTCATGGCGCTCATGATTCAGGAGCTGTAGGCTACGGATTATATGAAAAGAACTTGAATTTAGATGTAGCAAAGCGTTTAAATACGAAATTAAACAACGCTGGTGCACTTGTTACCATGTCAAGAACATCAGACACATTTGATAGTCTTCAAACACGAGTGAGCAAAGGCGCGAATGCAACAGCAGATATCTTCATTAGTGTCCATGCCAACTCAAATGATAACAGCAGTGCAAACGGAACAGAAACGTATTATGACAAAACATATGCGGCTGCAAACAGCCTGAAGCTGGCGCAAAACATCCAGCCTAAAATGGTCAGTGCTCTAGGCACAAGAGACCGTGGTGTGAAAACAGCTGGCTTCTATGTCATTAAGTACTCTAAGATGCCAAGTGTTCTCTTAGAAACTGGTTTCGTTTCCAGTCCAGTTGATTCAAATATTTTGAAATCTGCCACGTATAAAGATCGATTAGCATCGGGTATTTCAAGCGGCGTGTCAGGCTATTTTAGATAAGAACACATACTACATGAGGGGTGCCTAAGAAACTCCTCTAGGCTGCTCGAGAACGTCTCTCGGCAGCCTTTTTTCAAAAGTCCATGAAGTGCTTCCAGGGTGAAGGGTTCAAACCAAGGAGGTTGACTTCATGCGTTTTTCTATCAAATGTCTTGTACTTATTGGTATTTCACTATGTTTGTATGCACCATCTGTATTTGCGCAGCACACAGTATCGAGGATTGAAGGAAATAATCGGTATGAGGTGGCAGTGAATGCCGCGAAAAGGGGCTGGCCTGAAGCATCTATTGTTGTTCTAGTGGGCGGTGATGCTTATGCAGATGCCCTGAGTGCTGTGCCTTATGCCTTTGAGCAAGGTGCACCTGTCCTATTAACGAATACTGGCAGTCTTTCAGGTGCAACAAAGTCAGGTCTACAGCAGTTGAAAACGAAACGGGATGTCTAGAACATCTGATACATTCGATTCCTTGCAAACACGTGTAAGCAAAGGGGCAAAGGCCAGTGCTGATGTGTTCATCAGTATCCACGCCAATGCAAATGATCACAGCGGTGCGAATGGAACAGAGACGTATTATGATGCGACGTATGCTGCAGTCAATAGTTTAAAGCTGGCACAAAAGGTTCAGCCTCGGATGGTTAGTGCCCTTGGTACAAGAGATCGTGGTGTGAAAACAGCGGGGTTCTACGTTATCAAGTATTCCAAAATGCCAAGCATATTGCTAGAAACAGGCTTTGTGACAAGTCCAATTGATGCAAATATCTTAAAATCAACCACTGTAAAGGATCGGCTAGCTTCTGGTATCACTACTGGTGTATCTAATTACTTTGAATCAAAATAAACCGAATGAATGACATGTCAAGTTAAAAATACATTTCATTTCGGGTGATCTTTGTTATAATTGAAACATAGAGGGTGGATTTTTTACGTATTTACCTTCAGACGACAGCAAATCGACAAATCATGAAGAGGTGACAATATTGAAAAAATTAATCACAATGCCGTTTTTAGTATTGCTTCTAGGTGTAGTGCTCACAGCATGCGGCACAACAAATCAATCAAACGACAACAATACCGATAACAGCAACAAAAAAGAAACAACTGAAGCGACTGATCAAAACAAAGAAAATGCATCAGACGAAAAAACGGAAGATAAGTCTGCAAGTGAAAAAGCAGATGATCAAAGCAAAGAAACAGCTGCTAAAACAGAAGACCAAGCAGGTCAATCAGATGAAGATGCAAAAGAAAGCTCAAGTAAAGAAATCACAAAAGAAGAACCTGCAAAGGATCAATCAAAAGCTGAGTCTAAAACAAAGAAAGAATCAACAACGAATAAGAAAAATGAAGTCACCAAAGAAGGCACATATGTCGGTTTGGCTGATGGACATACAATTGCTGTCAACATTGATGGAAAAGAAGTAGCTATTCAATTCGGAAATACATTTTCTAAACAAGTAAACAGCTTAAAAGAAGAATCAAAAGTGAAAGTAACCTATACAAAAGATGCGAACGGAACACTCAGACTTAAAACAATCGAATCCGTAAAGGCAAAATAAAGAAAAGACCCGTAGACCCGCAGATTTGCGGGTCTTTTTTACGTTTAAAAGGGCATAACTTGATATAAGTGCACATTCTTAACACACTTTTACAAGACTTAACAGCCCATTTACATTTGCTTAATGTTGCTCTGCTAAACTGACTTTCATAGAACATCTCTTTACACAACAACTACTTTGAATGGTGAGGTGCAGGTCAGTGAGCGCAGAGAAAGCGATGAATCTTTATAGAGAATATGAAGTGAGACGAAATCACTCTTTTGCCTTAACAGAACATATGGTTCGTTATTTATTTGCAAAACGTTTCATAGATTTAGTGTTCTCGTTCATCGGATTGATTTTGAGTACGCCAATCATTTTGCTGTTTGCCCTTTTGATTAAGTTAGAAACACCGGGGCCAGCCTTTTATATGCAGGAAAGGGTCGGGAAAGACGGTGTTTACTTTCAATTATGGAAGCTCAGATCGATGAGAACCGATGCAGAGAGCGGAGGAGCGAAATGGGCACAAAAAAACGACCCGCGTATCACCAAAGTGGGGGCATTCATCCGTAAAACAAGAATTGATGAACTACCACAATTTATCAACGTGTTAAAAGGAGAAATGAGTATCGTAGGTCCGCGGCCGGAAAGACCGATGTTTACCGCAGAATTTAATCGCACGATTCCAGGCTTTACAAAAAGGCTGACGGTGAAGCCGGGGCTGACAGGTCTTGCTCAAGTAAATGGAGGATATGAAATGAGTCCAAGTGAAAAGTTATCACACGACTTACAGTATATTCAAAACTTGACATTTTCTCTCGACACGCAGATTATGGTAAAAACGTTAAAAGTCATTATGACTGGTGACGGAGCCAGATAAGTAAAGTAGGGAAGAGAAATGGCAAGTATGAAAAATCGCATGCTAGGCGGGGCAAAATGGACAAGCTTGTCCGCATTAATCATTACCATCATCCAAATTGCACAGTTCGCCTTTTTAGGGAACGTGATGTCACTTAAAGAGTTTGGGCTCGTTGGCATGATCACAACTGTCACAATATTTACGCAGATTTTACTTGATCTAGGCATCGGTGCAGCGATCATTCAAAAGGAACAAACGACGGAACGTCAATTATCTACATTATATTGGATCAACTTGCTCACCGGTCTTATCTTGTTTTGTTTACTTATCCTTGCAAGCCCAATGATTGCCGCCTTTTATGCCCGGCCAGAGCTAGAGGGTCTGCTCAAACTATTATCGATCATGTTTCTCATTGCGCCAATTGGCCAGCAATACCAATATATGATGCAAAAAGACTTAGCTTTTAAAACATTAAGTACCATTGAAGCCATTGCGACCATCATATCGCTGCTCGTTTTACTCGCTTTCGCTTTTTTCATCAATCCGATTGTTGCCTATGTCATCTCTCAAGTGCTGCTGCAATCTGGAAAAGGTCTATTGTATGCAGCAGCTTATTGGAAGAAGTGGCGTCCAGCACCAGTCTTTGCATTAGGGGAAGTGAAAGAATTTTTCTCATTCGGCGCCTTCCAGCTGGCATCCAGGCTGGTCAATCGAGCAGGATCGAACATTGACATGATCTTAATCGGCCGGTTTCTTGGAGCAGAGGCGTTAGGTATTTACAGCTTGGCTTATCAAATTGTGACGATCCCCGTGCTGAAAATTAATCCGATTGTGACGAGAGTGGCTTTCCCTGTTTTCGCAAAAAGTCAGCGTGATCACTCCATGCTGCGCGAGGGCTTCCTAAGTATGACGAATATGCTCGCCTTGATTAGTTTTCCGTTATTAATCGGCCTTGCTGCCGTATCAGATAGCTTTATAGAAGTTGTGTTTGGAGAGAAATGGCTAGTGGCAGTTCCAGTTCTCAATATTTTGTGCATAGTTGGACTACTGCGTGTGCTCATGAACCCAAACGGTTCAATACTCCTTGCAAAGGGGAGAGCGGACTTAGCCTTTTATTGGGATACGGGGATGCTCATCGTATATGGATGTGCGTTATATGCAGGAGTCAGCACAGGTAGTCTGTTGACGGTGGCTTGGATTTACTCAGGTGTCAGCCTGCTGAATTTCATTGTTGGCAGATGGCTCATGGTCTATGTCATTCAGCTTGATATGAAGGTGTATTTAAGATCACTCGGAAAGCCTGCGGTTATGACGCTATTGATGGCCGCCTGTGCGGTCGCTTTCCATCAAGGGATGAAGCTGACGTCAGCAGATATTTCGCTTCAATTACTACTGACTGTTTGTTTAAGTGCTGCTTTGTATGGCCTGCTGCTCGTTAAAATGTATCCACAGATTGCAGGTAAATTATTGAGAAGAGGTCGTTCATCATGAAGGTGCTATGGCTGACAAGTGTATATCCTAGTGAAAAACATCCGAGTGAGGGTGTCTTTCACGAAACACAAGTGCAGGAGCTGATCAAACAAGGAATTGAAGTGACTGTCATTTGTCCCAATCCAGTGAATCCGCCCATCTTGCGGATGCTCAAGACATCCTATCGGCAGAAACGAGATATTCCCGAACAGGAAGTGCGGTGTGGAGTGACAGTTTACAGGCCGCCCTATACAGCGTTACCTGGGCAGCTGAAATGGGCACAGCCGAGTAAACGAATAGCGGCTTCTGTTCTGCGCGCAATGAAGCATCATCAGCTGTCACCAGATTTTATCCATGCGCACTTTGCCATGCCGTCTGGCGGAGCGGCGGCTGTGATCCAAAAAGAAGTGCATATCCCTTATCTTTTGACCTTACACGGTAGTGATGTGAACGTGTATCCGAGCTATAGCAAAGGGGCTTTCACAGCCTTTGAAACAGCGGTGAAACAGGCATCTGCTGTGCTGACAGTGAGTGAGGAGCTGGCTAAAAAGACAAATGACATGACAAAGGTGGAAGCGCAATTTCTCCCGCTCGGTATTCCGCTCAAGTCATTTTCTAAAACGGATAGAGAGCAAGAAGACATCAGAAAGCAGTTAGGTTTACCGCTTCACGAAAAGCTTGTTGTCTTCGTAGGTCGCTTAGTGAAAGAGAAAGGCTTACTTGAATTAGCTGATGCTGTCAGTGGGATGGATGGGGTGAAAGGGATCTTTGTCGGAAAGGGTCCCCTGGCAAAGGAGCTGACCGAACGGGCTGGGGAATCAATTTTACTCCCAGGGCAGGTGCCAAATGATCAGGTGAAAGACTACTTAATGGCAGCTGATCTGTTTGCACTTCCTTCCTATAGTGAAGGAATGCCGACCGTCGTTCTTGAGGCGCTCGCTTTAAAAGTACCTGTCATTGCGACACGAGCTGGTGGTCTTCCATCATTATTTTCTACCTATCAACACCTGCTCGTTGAACCACGTTCAACGAGTCAGCTAAAAGAGGCCATTCACGCCTACCTATATGAAAACAAATGGAATGAGAAAGTGAAGAACGATCTTCATGAAATTGTTCATACAGAATATTCATCAACCAATAATGCGAAGTATCTCATTCAGCAATATGAAAAGGTGCTCAATCAATCAATCAATCAACATCCATCGTTTAAACAGGATGAAATGTGCAAAGAATGATAGATAGATAAACATCTTGAAACGGACAATATGCTTTTACTGAGAGGATGAAACATGTTGAAGAAAATTGCTGTGATTGGAACAGGATATGTCGGTTTAGTATCGGGTACTTGTTTTGCTGATATCGGAAATCGCGTCATCTGCTGTGACATCGATGAATCAAAAATCAACAGCTTAAAAAGTGGTGTCGTTCCCATTTATGAACCGGGTTTAAAGGAATTGATTGAAAAAAATACAGAAGAAGGAAGACTGTGTTTTACAACCAATATTCCTGCCGCGATCCGGGAATCAGAGATTATCTATATTGCCGTAGGGACACCGATGACACCTCAGGGGGAAGCAGATTTAACTTTCGTGAAAGCCGTCGCTCAAACGATCGGTGAACACCTGAATGGCTATAAAGTCATCGTCAATAAAAGCACCGTACCAGTTGGAACTGGCCGCCTTGTTCACGCCATTGTCGAAAAGGCGTCACGCAGTAAATATCCTTTTGACGTCGTATCCAATCCAGAGTTCCTTCGAGAAGGCTCTGCGATTCAAGACACGATGAATATGGAGCGAGCGGTGATTGGCTCAACAAGCACCCATGCATCGACCATCATCAAAAAATTGCATGATCCGTTTCAAACAGAGGTTGTAGAGACCAACTTAGAAAGTGCAGAAATGATTAAGTATGCTGCAAATGCCATGCTCGCCACAAAAATCTCATTCATTAATGACATTGCGAATATTTGCGAGCGGGTTGGCGCTGACGTCGAAAAAGTCAGTGAAGGAGTAGGATTAGACAGCCGAATTGGGCATAAATTTTTAAAAGCAGGCATTGGATTTGGGGGATCGTGTTTCCCAAAAGATACGATGGCTTTACTCAAAATTGCCGAAACAGCTGGCTATCGATTTAAGCTGATCGAATCTGTGATTGAAACGAACAACAACCAAAGAGCCCACCTTGTCAGTAAGCTCATGAGTGTATTCGGTGATATTAAAGGAAAAACCATTTCTGTCTTAGGTCTCGCATTTAAACCGAACACAAATGATATGCGTTCTGCACCGGCTTTAGATATTATCCCGATGCTCAGAGAACTTGGTGCTTTTGTGAAAGCCTATGATCCGATTGCTTCTGTGGAAGCAGAAAGAGAGCTTGGCCCACAGGCAGTCTTCAGCAACGATCTCTATGAAACAGTGAAAGATACAGATGCTTGTCTCATCCTAACAGAATGGGATGACGTGCAGAAGATGGATAAGGAACAGATCAAGCAGCTGCTTCGTTCACCAATTTTAATTGATGGAAGGAATTTGTTTGATCCAGCAGAAATGAAAGAGAGAGGATTTATTTACCAGTCTATCGGCCGCCCAGGCGTATGGGAAACAGAATTGGTATCGAAGGCACAATAATAGGGGGAGCTTGGATGAAGAAAGTATTGGTTACTGGGGGAAGCGGATTTATTGGGTCACATACGGTAGAGGCTTTATTAGAAAAAGGCTATGAGCCCATCGTTCTTGATAACTTTTCAACTGGATCTCGGGAAAATATTGCACATCTTTCCGTTCAATGCATTGAGGCAGATGTCACAAAGATAGAAACGGTTGATTTGATCAAACAAATGGCACCGGATTATATCATTCACCTTGCAGCACAAGTGAGTGTAGCCGTTTCGGTTCAAAATTTCGTTTATGACGAAGAGGTCAATATTAAAGGATCGCTTCACGTCATGAAAGCAGCGGCTGAAGCTGGGGTGAAAAAAGTGGTGTTTGCCTCTTCAGCTGCTGTCTATGGAGACCCGGTTTATCTGCCAGTGGACACCGCTCACCGGCTACAGCCTGGTTCACCTTATGGCTTAGCGAAGCTCACAGTAGAGCGATACTTAGAATTGTCAAAATCACTCTATGATGTGGACTATTGTATTCTGCGATACAGCAATGTATATGGTCCGCGCCAAGATGCACTTGGCGAAGGCGGGGTTGTCTCTATTTTCTCTGATAAGCTTGCAAAGAATGAAGCGCCTTTTATCTTTGGAGACGGGGAGCAAACCAGAGATTTTATCTATGTAGGGGATCTAGCAGCAGCGAATGTCGCGGCTTTAACAGCCCAATCAAACGTTTGTTTAAATATCTCGTGTGGTGATTCCATCACTGTGAATGAGCTATTTCAAACGATGAAGCGAGTGACGAGATCACATCTTGAACCGATTTATAAGCCGCAGCGTGCAGGAGATATCGTGCATAGTACATTGGCGAATGAGGAAACGAAACAAGTCTTAGCATGGGAGCCTGTCGTGACTTTACAGGAAGGTTTGGCTCGTACCATTTCCTACTATCAACAGGAAGTAAAGGCTTAATCCCTCAAATCGGATGGATGGCTTAGGAGGAAAATGGGTATGAGTGTGAAACAAACAGCATGGCAAATCATGATCGGATGTATTTTGTTTGCAGCAGGGATAGGGCTTGTACAAATGGCATCCGCGCAGCCCGTTGGGTTAAAGAAGATGGTGGCAATCCCGGTTCTGCTTGTGGTACTCACTGCAGCTCTCGTGTTGATGAAGCTATACATGAATGGTGAGCAAGTATTCATGGCAGCCATCTACCTTTTCATTGCATTGACCTTTCTCAATAACGCTTTCTTTTCTATTAGTGTCGGGTTCTTTAGTCTTTTCCTCTACCGTATCATGCTCATTGCCGTCTTTGCTTTATTGATATGGCGGATGAGAGATAAGGGGACGTACATATTGCAGTGGCAGCAGATTCGTGTAAAAGGCATTCTCGGCTTTTTTGCTGCATGGTTTCTTTATGGGCTCATCTCACTGCTTTGGGCTCATTCGGTTACAGACGGTCTGAAATATATGTCTCTGCTTGCGATGGGAATCGGGTTTGTCTTTCTTGTGGTCATGTACATTCAGCGAATGGATCAGATAGTGACCTTTTATAGTATTTGGCTTGTCATGACCGGATTTGTGATGGGGATCGGGTTCTATAATCACTTTACTTTGAACCATTTACCAAACACATCATTGTATCTTGGGCCAGCGTATAAACAGCACTATCCTACCTCTGTCTTTTTTAATCAAAATGACTTTGCGACGTTTTTATCTATTAGCTTTTTCTTATATGTGGCGTGCATGCGTCAAATGAAAAATGGTTATATCAAAGCGTTTGGATTACTAGGCGCAATCTCAGCTCTGTATCTCATTTTGTTAACAGAATCCCGCGCCAGCTTGCTTGGCATATTTGCGGGAGTGGCTATTTATGTGTGGCTGCTGATGCCGCGTTTTCTAAAAAAGTGGTCACTTATCGCTGCAGGTGGACTTGGTGTCATCTGTATCGTCATCTTTTCAGCCAAGATCTTTTCGGTCTTTTATGACTTGTTTCTCGCTTCTCAGGTCACGCATTCTTTTAGTGAACCACTCCCGTCCAACATCGCTAGGGCGAATTTGATCAAAAATGCATGGCATTTCTTTACGAATTCATACGGCTTCGGGGTCGGAGCAGGTAATGTGTCTTACTACTTAGCCCACTTTTCAATCTTTGATACAGACCAAGTCGTTGAAGTGCACAATTGGCTGCTAGAGGTGATGACGAATTTTGGCTTTGCGGTCATGCTAGGTTACATCTCAGTGTACGCTTATCTCATGTTCACACTGTACAAACAATACCAATGGGCTGACACAAGATCAGCAAAAATGATCATTGAAGGTCTGTTTGCTGCAATGCTGAGCTTTCTCGTCTCAAGTATCAGTCCTAGTTCCGTCTCGAATTTATATTTCCACTGGGTATTTTTGGGGCTGGTGATCGCAGCGGTTAATATCTTGAAAAACAAGCAACGTTTCAAGCCTTGGTAAATCGTGTGTGGTGCTGAGCTTGTATGGCTACACTAGTGAAAAAGCAAATACGTCAATGTTGGGAGAATGAACATGTCTGGTTTCATGTTAAGAATAGGGAAGAGAATCAAAAAGTATATCGTGTGGCTCGTGCTGCTGCCTGTCGTATTAGGCGCTTTTGGTTTCTTTTTTGCCAAAGCATCAATAGAACAGTCCAGTTACACAGCCGCTGTTACCCTCACGCTTGGTAAATATGATGACGGGGTGTATAACAATATGGCAGAAGTGACATCTCTATTAAAAAGCGATGCATTTCTAAATGAAGCACTCAGTGATGTAAAGGAAGAAGAAAGGCAGGATGTGAAAAACCGCCTGATCCTTACCAACCAATCTGATACACAATTACAGCTGTCATTCACAGATGCCAATAAGGCTCGAGCTTTGGCTGTAGTGAAGCAGGTGTCAGATACATTTCTAAAGCAAGACAAAGCACTATTTACAAAAAGGCAGCAGGTCATTGAAAGCAGGTTATCCGCTCTTGAAGACGAATCTGTCAGCAATGATTCCAAAGTGGATAAAGAACGATTCTTATATGAATTGGAGTCTACAAAGCTCGGAATGAAGCAGGCAAAGATTGTAGACCCGGCCCAAGTACTTGATGAAGGCAATAAAGGCATGTCGGCGAAAAAACGGGCACTGCTCGGACTTGTCATTGGCTTTAGCATCTCGCTCATGTTTGTGGTGTTACCTGAAGTGTTCAAAGAATCTTAATGATGAACTGGAGATGAGTCTTAGGTGAACAATCAACCGTTAGTATCAATCATTACACCGGCGTATAATGCGGAACGTTATTTAACGGATACAGTTCATTCCGTCCTTGCCCAAACCTATTCCAATTGGGAGCTGATCATTGCAGATGATTGTTCAACAGACGGGACAAGGAAGCGATTAGGGGAATTAAGTCAGGCGGACGACAGAATCAACGTCATTTATTTAGAGAAAAACGGGGGAGCCGCCATTGCGAGAAACACGGCCATCAAACAGGCAAAGGGGCGTTTTATCGCTTTTTTAGACAGCGATGATAAGTGGAAAGAGACAAAGCTCGAAAAGCAGGTAGACTTTATGCTGGCGAATGATTATGCCTTTACATTCACGGCGTATGACATCATTGCAGAAAATGGAGAACCGTTACAAAAAACAGTCACTGCACCAGCTAGATTGAACTACAATGAAGCCTTGAAAAATACCATTATCGGCTGTTTGACGGTCATGATCGATCTTCAGCAGGTGGGACATGTAGAAATGCCGAACATCCGTACAAGACAGGATTTAGCCACGTGGCTGTCTATTTTAAAAAGAGGATTTACAGCCTATGGCATGAGTGAGCCGCTCAGTGAATATCGCATCGTTGGAAACTCTATCTCGAGTAACAAGTGGAAAGCGGCGAAAAAAACGTGGTTTGTCTACAGAGAAATTGAGCAGCTTCATTTTGTCAAAGCGTCTTGGTGTTTTATGCACTATGCGACAAATGCTGTAAAGAAGCGCTTATAAACAGAAGGGAAAAAAGGTGATAAAGGTGAAAGCAGACTCGATCATACATGTTATCGTAGCGACGGGAGAATGGGGACAGGATGGCCTGAGGTACAGACGACATCGCTTGGCGGAATTTCTAGCATCTGATCCAGAAACGAAAGAAGTCATCTGGGTATGCCCGTCTGCAACACGTCATACAGCTCCCTTTCAGCCCATAACGGATCGAATGAAGCAATTGATCATTCCTGATGTACTCAAGAGCAAATTATTTCGCTTTGGAAGATATCAAGATATGTTCTATATTCATAAATTGTCCCCTCTTCTTGAGCATTTGCGGCAGGAGGAAAAGAAGGGGATAGCCGTTTGCTTATGGTATACGTTTCCTGGCTTTCCGCTCTTATCTTCTTTATTTGAATGGAAACATATTGTGTATGATTGCAGTGACCTGTGGGGAGAGCCGATAAGCGGAAAAAACAACATACTCTCATATATGAGGCAGCGTGTCATTGTAAAAGCAGAAAACCGAATCATTAAATACGCACACAGCATTACATGCTCTTCTCAATACTTACATGATCAAATCAAAAAACGTCTCATGGGCGAACCGAAAGATGTGTTCACAGTGGAAAATGGCGTTGAGTACGATGTGTTTGCAAAAAGCAATCTTTCCTGTAAGGAGGATGTGCTGGAAGGAAGAGAAGGAACCGTTCTTGGCTTTATTGGAGGAATCAAGCCGAAGCTCGATTTTGACATGATTGCGCAAGCTGCTCACATGCAGCCAGATTGGACATTTTTATTTGTCGGTCCTGATGGAACAAATGGAGATCCATCTTTTCAGCATGCACTTAAACTGCCAAATGTCATTTGGACAGGGGCTGTTGCACCAGAAGAAGTGCCTGCTTATATGAAACTAATTGATGTAGGGATGATGCCATACAAACAGTCTCCTTATAATCAAGCCGTTTTCCCGCTCAAACTATATGAATTTTTAGCTGCAGGAATACCTGTTGTTGGTTTAAATCTTCCGTCAACGGAAAGGCTAAAAGAGAATGATGTGTATGAATATTTAGAGGGCGAAGATGCTGCGCTCTTCGTAGAAGCCTGCCTGAAAGTGATCAGCAAAAAAGATGACATGACCTATAGACATCTAAGACAAAGCCGGGCGAAGAAAAAAGATTGGCACGCGCTGTTCACAAACATGGTGGAATTAACGAATATTAAAGAAAACGCATAATTCATTCGGGATTGTGCGTTTTTATTTGTTTCTTCTTCACAGGGGGAGCTTGTGATCATTCTATATTCAATTGTATAATGGAAAGAGCGGCCAATATACAAAATACAGATTTCAATTTAGAAGGAGACTGACCTATGGATTACGAACGCGCCTTATTAGCGTTTTTTGTCTCTCTGGCTACAGTTTTAATTGTGACACCAATCGTCAAAAAGTTTGCAATTAGGATTGGTGCAGTGGACCAGCCGAATAAACGAAAAGTTCATGATAAAGTAATGCCTCGAATGGGTGGTTTGGCGATTTTTATTGGGGTAGCGGCTGGAGCATTAGCAGGTGGGCTGTTTCTACATAATAAAATTACAGCAATTTCAGTTGGTGCCGTACTCATCGTCATTTTAGGTATATTTGATGATAAATATAATTTAAGTGCAAAATTTAAATTTCTCGTGCAAGTTCTCGTTGCTTGTTTGATTGTGAGCACGGGCCTTAAAATGGACTTTTTCTCTGTTCCTTTTTTAATAGATCGTATTGAATTAGGCTGGATGGCATATCCCCTAACCGTGTTATGGATTGTCGGAATCACAAATGCCATCAATTTAATTGACGGCCTTGATGGACTCGCTGCTGGTATTTCGGTCATCGGTTTATCAACAATTGCAGTGATGGCATTTTCTGCTGATAAGATTCTCATTCTTTCTTTATCACTTGTCGTCATTGGCAGTACAATCGGCTTTCTATTTTACAACTTCCATCCGGCAAAGATTTTTATGGGTGATACCGGCTCGTTGTTTTTAGGTTATATGATTTCGGTGCTGTCACTTTTAGGGTTATACAAAAGTGTCACTTTGTTTAGTGTCGTTGTCCCGGTGATCATCTTAGGTGTCCCTATTTTTGATACGACCTTTGCGATCATTAGACGAATATTAAATAAACAGCCAATTTCAGCGCCTGACAAATCGCATATTCATCATAGACTGATGGCTTATGGTTTATCGCATCGAATGGCTGTCATCGTCATTTACATGATTGGTTTAGTCTTTAGCTTAAGTGCAATATTGCTGACAAGTGCAACCATTTGGTTATCACTGATCATTATTTTTTTATTGGTCATGTTTATGCAAGTCATTGCGGAAGTCACTGGTTTAGTGAACGAAGAGTTCAAACCATTTACGAAATTCTATAAACGCATGGTCAAAAGAAATTAAAAAACAGCCCGTTCCTAGGAATCGGGCTGTTTTTTTATTGTCCTGATGAATTTGTTTGAGGGGTATCTGACGTCCCTGTCCCTGTTTCACCAGAGGATGGATTGGTTTGTGAATCTGTTTCGGTTGAAGGCTCAGAAGGAAGCTTTAAATGCGTCCTTAATTCATTCTGTACATTAGCTAAATTGGTTTGATCTGGCTCAAAGTAATACGTGCGATTTGGTCCTAGATAAAGGTCTGATCCTTTAATAGACAGCGTTTCTGTGTCGTCGCCCTTAAAGCCGCTGTAGATTTGCTGAAGAGCAAGTCCTTCTGTGATACGGAAATTGGTCGTAATGTGATCACTTACTTCTTTTGCGATATTATCCACGTTTGCAATATTATTTGGCTTCGCCATTTGATCAATCATGGCTCGTAAAATTTGTTTCTGACGATCGTTACGCCCGAAATCACCACGTGGATCTTGTTTTCTCATCCGAGCATAAGCAAGTGCTTCTTCCCCGTTTAAATGCATATTCCCTTTTTTGAAGTAAATCTTTTTGGATTTTTTGACGTCACTTTTTTCATTGAAGTCAAAAGGAACATCTATATCAATTCCACCCACTTCATCAATGACATCTTTGAAGCCGTCAAAATCCACTGTTGCATATTTGTCGATCGGAATATTCAAGAATTGTTCGACAGTTTCAATCGTTTCGTCTTTTCCACCTTTAGCAAATGCCGCATTAATCTTCTCTTTACTTTCGGTCGTGTCACTTGCAAGCTGTACCCGTGTGTCACGAGGAATACTTATCA
Source organism: Bacillus zhangzhouensis (assembly GCF_000715205.1). Lineage (GTDB taxonomy): Bacteria > Bacillota > Bacilli > Bacillales > Bacillaceae > Bacillus > Bacillus zhangzhouensis. The sequence continues at coordinate 198,393 of NZ_JOTP01000003.1, forward strand.
TTTTCATCGTTTTATCTTGAGGATTAATGGTTGCAACAATGAGTGAATCTGAACGGCCATGATCACCATTCGTAGCATAATCCTCAATTCCGACAAATAGAACGGAGAAAGGTTTCTTCTTAATATCAATGACAGCATCACGGAGCCTAGATTTCTCTCCGCGATCTAGTTCGTCATATGTTTTGTCAGCTGCCTGAAGTGTATTCACAATTTTATACACTGCAAATCCGCCCATGCAGATGAAGAGAAGCAAAAATAAGACCAGAATACGTTTGATAATCTTTTTCTTCTTACTCTTTTTCTTTCGTACACGCACTTTTACTCGTTGTGCCATTCATCTGTCTCCTTTATCGGACCAATGTCCTTTTCTAAATAAATAAGTTCGCCTTCTTTTGTAACACTCTTTCCATTTGTAAGCTCCGTCATCCATTCAATGAACTGCTTTGTTTGTGTTTCTTCTACATACGTCTCAAAAATAACATCTTCGGCATAATGGATTTCTTTTAGCTGAAAAGATGAGGCTCTAAGCTCATTCTCTACCTTTCCAAGCCATGTATAATCTATTGTTGTGTGCATCGTACGCATTAAACAGCGTTCTACTATACCAACATGATTAATTGCTTCTGATACAGATTTTCCGTAGGCACGAATCAATCCACCGGCACCTAATTTGATACCGCCGAAATAACGAGTGACCACAACGACTGTATCTTTAAGCTTCCGTTTTTTTAGCACTTCAAGCATTGGCACTCCTGCCGTTCCGCTTGGTTCACCATCATCATTTGCTTTTTGAATCATGTCATGTTCACCAATGAGATATGCTGAACAATTATGTGTGGCATTCCAATGTTGTTTTTTAATGGATTGTATAAATGCTTGTGCTTCTTCTTCAGAGACAGCACGCTGTATATGACAAATAAAACGCGATTTTTCAATGACGATCTCATGCTCGCCACGACTTTTTATTGTAAGATAGCGATTCAGCAAAAGACATACCCTCCTGACAAGCAAATTGTAAGGCTAGAGAAAATTTGTATTGGTTTTAGAATTTTACAGCGTATTTTGTTATGATGATAGGAGCGGAAAAAGGGTCGTCATAAAAACTTCAAGATTTATACGCATTCTTTCATTATAATTCGACATAAAATGCAGATCAATGACATTTATAATAAAAAAAGATGACATCACTGTTACGGGAGGGAAAAGCCATGACAACACCCAAAATGGATCCGAAATTATTGGATTCAATCATCATGAAAATGCTAAGTACAGTTGATGGCAGCAAGGACGAAGTATTTAGGATAGGCGAACAGTCCCGTCAACAATATGAGAGCCTAGTTGAAGAGCTTAAGCAAATCAAGCAGCAAGTAAACGAGGTAATTGATTTCGGGGATAAACTAGAAGTCCATACGAGACATGCTAGAAATCGCTTATCTGAGGTCAGCAGAAACTTCAATAAATTCAGCGAAGAAGAAATACGAGAGGCCTACGAAAAAGCACATAATCTGCAAGTAGAACTCACCATGATCCAGCAGCGTGAGAAGCAGTTGAGAGAGAGAAGAGACGATCTGGAAAGACGATTATTAAGCTTACAGGACGTCATTGAACGCTCTGAAACGCTTGTGAGTCAAATTACGGTTGTTCTGAACTATCTCAACCAGGATTTACGCCAAGTGGGCGTTTTACTCGAAGATGCTCAGGCAAAACAAGATTTTGGACTAAGAATTATTGAAGCTCAAGAAGAAGAACGCAAAAGGGTATCCCGGGAAATTCACGATGGTCCTGCTCAGATGCTGGCAAACGTGATGATGCGTTCTGAATTAATTGAACGGATTTTTAGAGACCGAGGTACAGAAGAAGGCTTTAAAGAAATTAGAAGTCTCAGACAGAATGTGCGAAATGCACTATACGAAGTGAGAAGAATCATTTATGATTTAAGACCGATGGCATTAGATGATTTGGGTCTCATTCCGACGCTAAGAAAATACTTAAACACAATTGAAGAGTATGATGGGAAAACCAAGATTACGTTCCAATGCCTAGGTGATACAGAAAACGAAAGAATTGCTTCACAATTTGAAGTGGCACTATTTAGACTAGCCCAAGAAGCTGTCACAAATTCCTTAAAACATTCTGAAGCTGAAGAAATCTCTGTAAAGGTAGAAGTAACGAAAGACTTTGTGACATTAATTATCAAAGACGATGGAAAAGGCTTTGATATGAAAGATGTTAAAACAAACAAAAACAAATCCTTCGGTTTACTTGGCATGAAAGAGCGCGTAGACTTACTAGAAGGTAAAATGACCATAGACTCAAAAATAGGTCTAGGGACATTCATCATGATTCGAGTGCCGTTAACATTGCAAAATAAAATTGTAAAATAGAGTCAAAAGACATATTGACCATAAAGTTCAGGTGTAGAACAATAAACATGGGGAGGCGTAGCTTGTGACTAAAGTAAATATTGTAATTATTGATGACCACCAATTATTCCGTGAAGGTGTCAAACGGATTTTAGATTTTGAACCTACTTTTGAAGTAGTTGCAGAAGGAGACGACGGTGACGAAGCTGCACGTATCGTAGAGCACTATCATCCGGATGTTGTCATTATGGACATTAATATGCCGAATGTAAATGGTGTAGAGGCTACAAAGCAGCTAGTAGAGCTTTATCCCGAATCAAAAGTCATTATTCTATCTATTCATGACGATGAAAACTATGTGACACATGCATTGAAAACAGGAGCGAGAGGTTACCTGTTAAAAGAAATGGATGCAGACACTCTCATTGAAGCAGTGAAAGTAGTAGCGGACGGAGGATCTTATTTACATCCGAAAGTCACTCATAACTTAGTAAATGAATTCCGACGTCTAGCAACTAGTGGCGTTTCAGCACATCCACAGCATGAGGTATATCCTGAAATTCGCAGACCACTTCATATCTTAACAAGACGTGAATGTGAAGTTCTTCAAATGTTAGCTGACGGAAAGAGCAACAGAGGAATTGGTGAATCGCTCTTTATTAGTGAGAAAACAGTCAAAAACCACGTAAGTAACATTTTGCAAAAAATGAATGTAAACGACCGTACACAAGCTGTTGTTGTAGCAATTAAAAACGGCTGGGTAGAAATGAGATAATGTTCCGGACAAGTACTCCTTTTTCGCCTGTTTTGGTTCTCTCACATTTTCAGTTTGAGAGAAATGATAGGCAGGATAAGGAGGCTTTTTCGGATATAACGGGCTTGCCTATTGATTAGGCAGGCTTTTTTGATTACTATTATAAATCTAATGAAAAACAAAGATCATTCTTTTAGAATAAAAAAGAGTAACGAATAAGGAAGGTATTTAAGAATGAAAATAGCCGTTGTAACAGACAGTACTGCTTATATACCACAAGAGCTACGTGATAAACATCAAATTCATATGATCCCCCTTAACGTCATCTTTGGCAGCGAATCGTACCGTGAAGAATTAGAGATGGATTGGAAGACGTATTATGAAGAAGTCAAAAAATATAAAGATCTTCCAACAACCTCTCAGCCTGCTTTTGGTGAACTAGTAGAATTATATGAAAAGCTAAGTGAAACATACGATGCTGTGATTAGTATTCACCTTTCAAGTGGAATTAGTGGAACATATAATAGTGCAGCCTCAGCGAACGATCTAGTTGACGGAATTGACATTTACCCGTTTGATTCAGAAACTAGCTGTATGGTGCAGGGGTTTTATGCATTAGAAGCTGCTGAAAAAATCCAAGGTGGTGCTTCTCCAGAAGAGATTTTAGCACATCTAAATTATCTAAAAGAAAGCGAACGAGCCTATTTTATGGTGGACGACTTAACTCATTTGCAAAGAGGGGGCAGATTAAACGGTGCCCAGGCTTTTATTGGAAGCCTCTTAAAGGTAAAGCCTATCCTTCATTTTGACAACAAGCTAATTGTCCCTTTTGAAAAGATTCGTACACGTAAAAAAGCCATTTCACGCATTTTTGAATTATTCGATGAAGATGCATCACGTGGTGTACCGATGAGAGCTGCAATCATTCATGGAAATAGAGAAGAAGAAGCAGAAGAATTGATTGCACATTTATCAGAAAAGTACCCTCATGTCGAATTTTATAAAAGCTACTTTGGTGCTGTGATTGGTACTCATCTAGGCGAAGGATCATTAGGTCTTGGCTGGATGATTAGATAGATCTCAAAAACCCCCTTTTCTCATGGAAAAGGGGGTTTATTTTTCAATTTTGACAGTTGGACGAAAGGTCTTGTCTTTGTACATAATAGGCAAACATCAGTTGAAAGGTGTTTGGAGAAATTGAACATGGAGAAAGCGATGGAACTAAGGCGACAAATGCAATCACGTCACCTACTTACCATTGAAACCCGATGCACGAAGCCTGATTTGGATTGGCTGGAGGAGAAAGGATTCGTAAATAGAACTTCTGCCATTGAGAGGAGAGCGAGCGGTTTTACATGCTGCCGATGTGGTGTATCAAACAAACGATACTTTGCTCTCTCACCGTGTGAAATATGCCAAAAAGAATGTGTGTACTGTAGATCATGCATCATGATGGGAAAAGTAACTGAATGTGGCTCTCTGTACGAATGGACGGGTCCACAAATGAAAGAAACATTTCAATCTGAATTAACATGGCAGGGAGAGCTGTCTAAAGGGCAAAAGAAAGCGTCAGAAAAAATGATAGAAGCGATAAAAAATAAATCTGATCTACTAGTTTGGGCTGTTTGCGGGGCAGGGAAAACGGAGGTGCTTTTTCACGGAATTGAATACGCGTTAAATAAAGGAATGAGTGTCTGTATTGCGACGCCTAGAACAGATGTTGTGCTTGAACTCGAGCCGCGAATTAGAAAAGTATTTCAAGGGCTGAATATAGCTGTGCTTTATGGTGGGAGCCCTCAAAGATTCCAAATAGCGCCGCTTATGATCGCCACAACCCATCAGCTCATGAGATACAAAAATGCTTTTGATGTTCTCATTGTAGATGAGGTCGATGCCTTTCCTTATTCAATCGATGAACGTCTTCAATTTGCTGTTTTAAAGGCCATGAGAAAAAAAGGGGTTAGGATTTACTTAAGTGCCACACCTTCTAAAAAAATGAAAAGAGATGTTTCTCGTGGGCAACTAGAAGCGATAAAAATCCCTCTGCGTTTCCACGGGCAACCTTTACCCGTTCCGTCATTTCAATGGATTGGACATTGGAAAAAGAAATTAAACAAGAATGAGCTGCCATCTACTGTAATGAACTGGCTAGAGAAACATATTAAAAGAAAGAGAAGGGTTTTGCTTTTTGTTCCTTCTATCTCCACGATGAAGAAGGTAACGAAGATTCTTCGAGAGCATCATGTAAATGTAGAGGGTGTATCTGCTGATGATCAAGAAAGGAAACAAAAGGTCCAACACTTCAGAGATTACGCATACGATGTACTGGTTACTACTACTATTCTCGAAAGAGGCGTAACCATTCAAAATGTTCAGGTGGGTGTACTAGGTGCTGAATCTACTATTTTTACAGAAAGTGCACTTGTTCAAATTTCTGGAAGGGTGGGCAGGCATCCTCAATATTCTAATGGAGATGTTTTCTTTTTTCATTTTGGTTTAACGAGAAGGATGAAACAAGCGAAGAAGCATATCGTAAACATGAATGATACAGCTGCACAGGAGTTTTCTGAAAAATAGTGTGGGTTTAACTAAATCATGGTACATTATATTCACAATACACAAATGGCAGGAGAGACAAAATATGCTACTCAATGCAAAAGAAATACTACTCAAGGAAATCCTCTACCAATATCTCAATCAATTAAACATGATTTGTCATTGTGAAAAGTGTATAGAAGATGTATTAGCGATTTCACTAAATCAAGTGAAGCCGCAATATATAACAGATATTGATAAAATATCCTACAGTAAATCCGAGATGGTGGATAAACAGAAGAATACTGCTATGCTGGTCATTCTGACAGAAGCTGCTTCAAAGGTCACAACATTTCCGAGATGCGAAAATTGTCAACCGCTTAATAAGGAGAACAGTTGATTTGCCCAATTTGTGAGGGGCATTTTGTGGCTGCTTTTACATGGAAATCATTACTTCTATCAAATGATGATATCTTCTGTATAGCATGTAAGGATCACCTAGTGAAGATTCATCACACTATTTGTCCAAAATGTGGAAGAGAACAGTCAAATAACCAATTGTGTCGGGACTGTTCACGATGGAATGAACGGCCCGATTTTTCTGACGTTCTCGTGAAAAATAGGTCTGTCTATGCTTACAACGACTTTATGAAAGGCGTCCTTGCTCGATTTAAATTTCGAGGTGATACTGCTTTAGCTGAGCTGTTTAAAAGAGATATACGAGCAGTGTTTAAGCGTTCTTTTTCTATTAAAGAACCTGTGCTGATTCCAATCCCTTTAAGTAAAGAAAGGTTAAAGGAAAGAGGGTTTAATCAATCCGCCTTACTAGCTTCTTTGATTGGTATGCCTGTACTGCACCCACTCGTTAAAATTCATCAAAGTAAGCAGTCCAAGAAAAGTAAAAATGAACGTCTAGATCAAAAGGGATTGTTCCAATTAAAGCAGTCAGATGCAATCCTTCAAAAGGATATTGTATTAATTGATGATATCTATACCACTGGGGCGACCATCTATGATGCGGCAAAAATTTTAAAAGACGCAGGTGCCAAAAGTGTTTCCTCTTTTACGTTGATACGTAGTTAAAAATCATGATAATTAACCGATAATAAGAAAAGAAAATAACGTAAGGGGTTTTGGTTATGAATCAATTGGCAAACTGTCCACAATGTAATCAGTTATTTTTAAAAACCACCATCCAAACGGTTTGTAACAAATGCTTTGAAGAAGAAGAACGTTCTTTTGATATCGTTTATAAATTTTTGCGGAAGCAAAGTAACAGACAATCAACCATTGCTGAAATAGTAGATGCAACAGATGTTGATGAAGAATTAATTTTGAAATTTATCCGTTTGAAAAGGCTTCAAATTAGTCAATTTCCGAATATCAACTATCCTTGTGAAAGATGCGGCCAACCGATCAGGAAAAACAAGCTGTGCAGCCAATGTGAACAGGATATTCATTCGCAAATCAGCCAAATGAACCAGGAAGAGGAGCGTAAAAAGGAGATTGAATCTAGGAAAAAAGACACCTATTATGCCATTCATCCTAAAAACGACTGATTCCCTAAACTAAGTTGCAGTTTGGTCGATAAAATGGATAGAATCAAGACAGACTGTAACGGAAAGCGAGAGGAATCCCGTGAAAATTAATCGATATGGAACACAACCAGTAAATCCTTACAAGAAAACATATGAGAAACAAACGTTGCAATCGAATCAAGCAAAATCAACTGATAAAGTCGAAATTTCTAAAAAGGCAATCGAAATGCAAAAGGTGCCGAATTTAATGAAAGAACGTCAAGATAAAATAGACCAACTTAAAAAAAGCATTGAAGCCGGAACATATCAGGTAGATACAAAAGGTATTGCAGATAAAATGCTGAATTTTTATAAACAACAATAACAAAAGGAGTAGCGTGAATGTCAGTTAAAATAATTATTGAAGAGCTGCATCGTCTCTATGGATTACATGAACAGCTTCTAAAGCTGTCTAAGGATAAAACAGAAATGCTGAAAAGCAATGAGATCGATGCTCTTTCAGAGGTTCTGAATTTAGAGCAAAAATATATTCAGGCCATTTCTCAATTAGAAGAAAAGCGTATTGAAGCTACAGTTCAATTTTTACAAAGTGATCAACCGCCGACAATCACCGCATGTATCGAAAAGGCTGAAGGTACGGATCAAGAAGAGCTCATTTCGTTATATGAGAAACTAAATAACATCATGGTGGAATTGAAAGATGTAAATGAACTAAACAAACAGCTCATTCAGCAGTCACTTCAATTTATTTCACTGACATTCGATCTCGTTAACCCTAATAAAGAACATATGAATTACGGACAAAATGGTCTTGAGAGTTCAAAGCCTAAACAGCATAGGGCTTTGTTTGATTCGAAGGCGTAAACAAGGAGGATACCAATGGGTTCTACATTCATGGGACTAGAAACGGCAAAAAGAGGAATCACAGCCCAACGTGCAGGGCTTTATGTCACATCAAACAACGTGTCCAATGCAAATACAGAGGGCTACTCAAGACAAAGAGTTACCTTTAAAGCAGATAATCCTTACCCAGTAATTTCTGTTTATGATGGCAAGACGTACGGCCAAATGGGGACAGGAGTACAAGTTGGGACCGTTGAAAGAATTCGAGACAGCTTTTTAGATCTACAATACAGAGATCATAACAACAATTTGTCTTACTATTCAGCGAAGTCTGATGCCCTTTCACAAATGGAGGGGGTTATGAATGATTTGACAGATGAAGGCTTAAACAGAGCCTTTGATAATCTTTGGAAATCATTACAGGTCCTATCAGAATCGAAAAATGCTGATACTGCATCTGCACGTACAGTAGTTAAAACAAGTGCACAGGCTTTAGTAGACCAATTCCGTCTGCTCAATTCTTCTTTAACAACGATACAAAAGAATTTAAAAACAGAACTTGATTCAACAGCAAAAAATGTGAACACTCTTTTATCTCAAATAGATGAAGTGAACAAACAGATTGCAACGGTTGAGCCAAATGGATATCTTCCAAATGATCTTTATGATACGCGTGATGCGCTGGTCGATCAGTTATCCTCACTTGTTGATATTAAGGTGAGCTACAACCCATCTGGCGGAAATGCACTCAAAATTGCTGAAGGAACCGTCAACATCGACATTATCGGTGCAAATGGACAATCTGCTGGGACGATTTTGAATGGCATTACCAACGAAAAGTCTGAACTGCAAATCTCCTATGATAATACGACTGGACTTGTCAACTCACTTCAATTCGGAACAACAACCATTGCAGCAGATCAATTACAGGTGAATGGTAAAGTAAAAGCACTTGTTGAGGCGTATGGCTACATGTCAAATGGTGCTGAAAAAGGAATGTACCCAGACATGCTTGCAGAGCTAGATGAAGTAGCACAAGTATTCATGGATACATTTAACGACGTGCATAAGCAAGGGTACACGTTAAATGGGGCAAGCGGACAAGACTTTTTTGACATCGAGAATAACAATGATTTGAATAAAGGCTTGGCAGCTCGTATCAAAGTGAGTGATGTGATTTTAGCATCAACAGATAATATTGCCGCATCTCTCAATAGTACGAAGGGTGACGGTTCGAATGCTACGAAATTAGCCAATATTCAAGACTTGAAGCTGGCAATTGGTGGAAATACGACGACGATTCAGGATTACTACCAAAATGTCATTGCTGAAATGGGGATACAAGGGAAAAAGAACATGACGCTGGAAAGCAGTTCAGCGGCTCTTGTCAACTCAGCCAATGAACGCAGAATGTCGACTAGCGCTGTCTCCATCGATGAAGAAATGACGAATATGATCCAATTTCAGCATGCGTATAATGCAGCGGCAAGAGTTGTGACATTACAAGATGAAATATTAGATAAAGTAATCAACGGCATGGGTGTCGTAGGAAGGTAGGGATAACTGATGCGAGTTACGCAAGGTATGATTTCTCAAAACTCACTTCGCAATATTAGTAAAAGTTATGAAAAACTTTCTAAAATAAATGAGCAGGCACAAACAGGAAAACGTTTCACGAAAACGTCTGATGATCCTGTTGCAGCAGTCAAAAGCCTTCAATATAGTACAGCAATGTTTCGAAATGAACAATATCAGAAAAACTTAAATGAAGCACAAAACTGGATTGATACATCTGAAACAAGTGTCACTGAAATCATTGATATTATGTCAAATATTCGAGACAAAGTGCTTGATGCGGCGAATGGAACAAAGCAGCCCGAAGATTTAGAGGCTATCGGAGTGGAAATTGGTCAGATGAAGAAACAAATCATTGATGCAATGAATACTCAGATGTTAGGTAAGTTCGTATTTAATGGAACAAATACAAATGTAAAACCAGTTGTAGAGAACGCAGACGGTACGTTTACATTTAACTTTGAAAACTATACAGATGCAAATTCCGTTAAATCGAACATTTCTGATGGTATCACTTTAAATGTGAACTCAAATCCAATTTCAGCGTTTGGTGGACAGTCTGCCAGCGGTCAAAATGTCATTGAAATGCTGACGGATTTAGAAAACTCATTGAAAAATGGAACGTTCGCGAATTCTGATGATGCATTAGGAAGTATCGATCAGTTTAAAGAAGTGATGAGTGCAGAGCGCTCAGATCTTGGTGCCCGATCGAATCGGATTGACTTAGTAGGCAGTCGCTTGACTTCACAATTCGAAGTACTGAAAAATGCCAAATCAGATAATGAAGATGTAGAAAGTGAGAAAGCAATTATTGATCTTCTTCAACAAGAGGTTGTGAATAGAGCTGCTTTAGCAACGACAGCAAAAGTTATTCAGCCATCCCTTGTCGATTTCTTAAGATAATAAAAAGCATCCGTTGGGTGCTTTTTTGCATCGTGGAGGTGAACTTATGCAAATCCCTAGATTGTTAATGCAACAAACCTATGCAAAGCTGCAAATGTCGACGACTCCATCTAGACAAGAAGTAGAGCAGCCAAGAGCTGATCTTGAGATTCAGCAGCCAAGAGCTGTCATGAACATCACAAGAACACCTTCGAAATTAACCATTGATCAAACAGAGGCATTTGCCGATATGGATATCAAGTCGATTTTTAGGCGTTCTGAGGAATGGGCAGCTGAGGGGAAACGTGCTATTGGCGAAGGAATGGGCCGAAGAGCGGAAGAAGGAAGCGAACTGATTAAGATTGAGGATGGTGGTAATGCCATTGCCGAGTTTGCCAAAATCAATGGCAGTCCTCCAGCGAAGCAATTCACCATCGGTGTGATTCCTTCATTCTTTAGTGTCAAAATTCACTATCAGCCATCCGAGGTTAAAATTGATATTGAGCCTCAAAAAGCTGTCATTGAGGCAACACCTCATAAACCGATCGTTAACTACCAGCAAGGTAAAGTAAATATTGATATGTTACAATACCCAGAATTAAAAATAGAAGTTGACGAAACGGGTCAAAATGGTGATAAGGTATAGTTAAGAAAAACGAAAAAGGTCGTGAATTATGATCATTCAAACAAAATACCATGGCGAAGTGACAATTAAAGAGGAGCAAATCATCAACTTCTCTAATGGGATACCAGGATTTCTGGATCAAAAACAGTTTGTCATTTTGCCTTTATCAGAAGAGTCTCCATTTTTAGTTCTTCAATCATTGAAAAACGCAGAATTAGGCTTTATCGTCAGCAGCCCATTTTTATTCTTCAATCAATACGAATTTGATTTGGACGAGACGGTTGTAGACATTCTGGCAGTAGAAGATGCCAATGATGTGGAAGTAATGGTTATATTAACAATGGAATCCTCTATTGAAAAAACGACAGCCAATTTAAGAGCGCCTATCATTGTGAACCGGAAAAACATGAAAGCCAAGCAGGTGATTTTGCATGATTCAGCCTATCATACAAAACATTTGTTAGAGGTGGCATCCTCATGTTAGTGCTGTCTCGTAAATTAAACCAGTCGATTCAAATAGGTGATGATATTGAAGTCAAGATTATATCAATCGAAGGCGATCAAGTGAAAGTCGGGATTGAGGCTCCTAAGCACATCGATATTCATAGGAAGGAAGTTTACCTGTCTATTCAAGAAGAGAACAATCGTGCTGCGAGCTTGTCCTTAGATCTTCTTTCTCAATTATCCTCACAAAAAAAGTGAGGATTTTTGTATCTGGTTCAGCTATCCTTCTCCACGTTTCTGTGTGGATGTTCACCATCTATATGAAACTTTAACAAATCGGTCCATCTATATTTAATTTGAAAATTCAAAGCCGATATAAAAGGTAGATTAAAGCACAGGAGCTGAATAACTATGTCTGTTGGTAAGTTGACATCACTTGAGCCAATTATCGATGCGTTTCAAACCCGTGTTTCTAATAATCAGAATGGCAATGTAAACTCTGAATCACAAGCAAATGGCAAGGTTGTTTCAAAAGAAGAAATTGAAAAAACGCTTCAAGGAGCAAATAAGCTCATTGAACCTACTCAATTTCATCTTCAATTCGAATTACATGAAAAACTCAATGAATATTATGTCAAAGTCGTAGATAACCAAACAGAAGAAGTCATTAGAGAAATTCCTTCCAAGGAATGGCTCGATTTTTATGCGGCAATGACAGAGATTGTCGGTTTATTTGTAGATAAAAGAATGTAATTGAAGGGAGAACATAAACAATGGTTAATCGAATTACTGGATTTTCAAATGTGTTTGATATTGATGAAATCGTCTCAAAGCTGATGAAAACTGAACAAGTACCACTTGATAAAATGACACGTCAGAAACAAACGCTAGAATGGCAAAGAGACAGCTATCGCGAGGTTAATTCGAAAGTCAAAGAATTAGATGATTTGATTAACAGTTTAAACTTAACGCGTCCAAGTACATATGGCGCAAAAAAAGTGACCAGCTCAAATGAATCTGCTGTTACTGCAACTGGATCAACTGATGGATCAACAAATGCTACTTCTGGCTCAATCCATGTAACCCAACTTGCAACAGCTTCCGTCTTCAAATCGTCTGGAACTTCTGGATATACACCAGCTAATGGCACGTTTACATTTGAGGTGACGACACCAGATTCTACAAAACCAAAAACAGTGACCATTAATACCACTGATACAGATACCCTTGATTCAATCGTGAAACAATTGAACAACTCTCAACTAGGTGTCACGGCTTATAAAGGCCAAATTTTTGATGGGACCAACTACGTGGATACGATTGCTCTCACTTCCCGTACGACCGGTGAAGGTGTCAGTATTAAAGCAGCTGATGGTAATTCTGCTTCATTTTTAACGCAATTAGGCTTCCAAGTAGATGGAGATAACAAATTAGTTGCGACAACGCAAGGGCAGAAAGCACAATACGAAATTAACGGCCTTAAGATGGAAAATAACAATAATACGTTCACACAGGCTGGTATTACGTACGAGCTTAAAGGTACAACCGATAAGCCTGTCAGCTTAAACGTTTCAACAGATGTGGATACAATCTTTGATAAGATTAAACAATTTGTTGATAAATACAATGAGCTCGTTGAGCAGATTAATGGTAAAGTCAATGAAAAAAGAAACAGAGACTATCAACCATTAACAGCAGAAGAGAAAAAAGGGATGTCTGACAAAGAAGTGGAGCTATGGGAAACGACCGCGAAGTCTGGCTTGCTGAGAAGTGATTCCATTTTACGATCTGGTGCCTCTAAAATAAGAAGTGATTTTTATGCTGATATTACGACAAGTGATGCGAATAAAATTCACATCACACAAATCGGAATTACCACTTCAGATAAATATAAAGATGGCGGAAAGCTTGTAATTGATGAAAAGAAACTAAAAGAAGCCATTGAAGCAGATCCACAGAAGGTCAGTCAAATGTTCATCTCGGGTAGTTTAAATGTGGATTCAAAAGATAAAGACAAAGCGCAGCAGCAATATAAAGAACAAGGAATCATTCATCGTGTCAAAAATTCCTTATCAGCCTTCTCGAAGAGCATTCAAACAAAGGCTGGTAGCACAACGATGGAATTAAAGGAATATGGACTTGGTAAGGACCTTGATTCTTTGGGCAAACGAATGAGTACGTTCCAAGACCGTTTGAAGCTGGTTGAAGCCCGTTACTATACAAAGTTTAACGCCATGGATAGTGCAATTCAAAAGCTAAACAACCAATCTGGCTACCTTTCTCAACTGCTTGGACAATAATTGGAGGTTTATAACATATGGCAATACAGAACCCTTATGCCGCCTATCAGAAAAATTCTATTGAGACTGCAACACCTGCCGAGTTGACGCTTATGCTTTATGAAGGATGTTTAAAGTTCATCAGACTAGCGAAGTATGCCATTCAAAAAGAGGATGCGGAAACGAGAAACTTGAATCTGAAAAAGGCTCAAAACATCATCCAAGAATTAAATGTCACCTTAAATCGTTCTTATGATGTATCAAAGAGTATGGCAAGTATGTATGATTACATCTATCGCAGACTCATAGAGGCCAACCTTCAAAATGACGAAGAGATGTTGAATGAAGTGGAGCAATACGTGACCGATTTCCGAGATGCTTGGAAGGAAGTCATTCAAACGGATCGAAAAGGCCGCCACCACTCTATTGGGGGATCTCTATGAGTATTGTTGACCAGCTGCATGACCAAACTTTAAAAATGGCAGCCGAAATATCGGCAAATCCACAAAGTGAAACGCTGGTTGAAGACTTTGACGCCTTTTTAATTGAGAGAGACGAATTAATGAGAGAGATACAGCATGAGCTGTCCGATCAAGAAAAAGAGAAGATCAAGGAAATCATTCAAACGGATCAGCAGATGGCGAAGCAATTAACGATTATCCAAAAAGGGATAAGAGCAGATATTCAAGCCATTCAAAGAAAGAAAACGAAACAGCTGAATTATCAAAATCCATACCAGCCCTTAACGAGTGACGGCGTATACTACGATAAACGGAAATAAATAGGTGAGACCTGTGGCGTATCGTTCAGATGACTATATTTTATTAACCACATATTATGAACTTCTTTATACGATAGAAGAGAGTCTAAAATATTTAGATGAAATTGAGAAGGACTTTGCTAAAACGGAGGGGGATCGGATCTTTAATGATCTGATCCATGCCTTTTTTCATTTAGAGACAACACATCCCCTTCTGCTTTCAATTATTGAAAATGAGCACTTTGCTAAGACGATTCGTTCGTTTGATCAAATATTTTTAAGTTTCGATATACTAGCTTTCTATACATTCCCTTCAAATCACTTCCAATCATTCCTGACATCATATTTTATACCTGAATATAGAAAGTGGATGGATGAAATACATGCCTGTATGAGGCCGTATGTCATTCATTAATTTTTGTTCAATTCAGACCATTCGGAGGAAATTATGAGACTAAAAAATCAATTTTTATTTGGGCTTATTGTCATATGTGTATTGTTTGTCAGTATTTTAGGGTTCTCAAGCTTTATCTATTACAAAACAGATCAATCCTATAAGGCGCTTCTCAACAAAGAAGTGAAGCTTTATCAGACCTCACTGGAATTAGAAGCACTTCTGCAAAAGCAGGAAGCGCAAATTAAGACATATGTGGTCGTGCAAGACGCTGAGAATTTACAAAAGATTGAGCAAACATATGAAGATATTAATAAGAAAACAAATGAAGCTTCAAAACTTAGTGCTGTTAAACAAGTTAAAAATCTGTTAGAGCAAATTTCTGAACAAAATTACCTTTATTACACCTCAACCAATCGATTATTTAATTCACTGAATATGCAAAATCAAAAGGAATTCAACACCCGCCTCAGTCAAGAATTACAGCCTATCGAACAAGAAATACATACCTTTACAAAAGAATTCGCACAAACACAATTGAAACAACGAGATCAAAAAATCAACCAGCTCAATCAAGACAGCAACCAATTATTGCTTACACTCATTCTTGTCAGTGCAGCGATTGTGCTCGCCTTTTTGTTGATTGGGATCAGATTCGTTCATCGAATGACAAAACCGATTGTCTCTGTTACAAATGCCGCCAAAAGAATGGCTGATGGTGATCTCACAATTGAAGAGATTGAAGTAACCTCTAAAAATGAGATTGGCCAACTCGGTACAGCCTTTAACCAAATGACGACTCATTTGCGTCAGCTCATTTTACAGGTGCAAAACGGATCAAAGCAATTAGCTGATTCTGCTGCTCAATTTGAAGAAACCATCAGCCAAACAATATCGGCGAGTGAGCAGACATCTAGCTCGATTGAACAGGTTAGTGAAGCTTCACGTGAACAATCAGATGCGGTCGGAAAAGTCGCTTCCGCCATTCAAGAGGTATCGACTGGCATGCAAAATGCGGCTGAACACACGTCCGATGTTTCGGGTCACTCAATTTCAGTGACTGAAAAGGCTGAAGAGGGTGCAGCCCTCATTCAACAGTTTGTGAAACAAATGAGCTCTATTAAGGAGTCTGTGAATGACCACCATTCCACAATGGCTAATGTACAAGCGCAGTTTACGGGCATTCAAGATCTGTTAGGTCATATCCACGCCATTGCCGACCAGACAAATTTGCTTGCGTTAAACGCAGCAATTGAAGCGGCAAGAGCAGGAGAACATGGAAGAGGCTTTGCGGTTGTAGCAGATGAAGTGAGGAAGCTTGCAGAAGAATCTAGTCAGCTGACAGATCAAATTAGTCAATTACTCGCGAACGTGAACAAAGATACTGAAAAGTCATCACAGTCGATGACGAAGGTTGAACGAAATGTAGAAGAAGGTGTGAAAGTATCGCACTTGTCTGAACAGAGCTTTCATGAAATCCTGGAATCCATTCGTGATATCTCGATGAAAGCAGAGGAGCTGTCAGCCACTGCAGAGCAAATTTCAGCTAGTACAGAGGAAATTTCTCAAACGGTTGGTGTCATTGAAGAAGGAGCCAAACGGAACTCCGAAGAGACGGAATACATGTCGGCAGCTGTTGAAGAATCACTAGCGGCGAACGAAGAAATGAAAGCAGCTGCGGAGGATTTAAAGTCCTTGTCTCAATCGCTGAAAACATCTATTTCATCTTTCAACATTTAAAAGCGCGCTGGTCTTTTTCGAGAATCAACCGAATATATATTCATCACCTATCAAGTAATAGTTGAAGTACCGCATAATTCGACAAATTTCAATAAAAATTCACATTTTTTTTACGTTTGAGCAGGAGAAAAGGAGGGAAAAGTAGAAATAGGTTTACATATCCTTAATTTTAAAGGAGGCGTTCTTTACATGAATTACAATGTCAGAGGAGAAAACATCGAAGTAACACCTGCACTAAGAGATCATGTCGAGAAAAAAATTGGAAAGCTGGAGCGTTATTTTGAGTCAGATGTTGATGCTTCAGTCAACGTGAACTTGAAGTTTTACAACGATCAAGAATCTAAAGTTGAGGTTACCATTCCAATGACTGATCTAGCACTTCGAGCTGAGGTGCATAATGAGGATATGTACAATGCAGTAGACCTAGCAGCCAGTAAACTAGAACGTCAAATTAGAAAACACAAAACAAAAGTAAACCGTAAATTCCGCGAGCAAGGTGTGAAAAAGCACTTATTTGCTGGAGGAAACGGCACTGCCGATGTAGCGGTTCAAGATGACGAGGAAATTGATGAAACAGAAATCGTCAGACAAAAACGTTTCAACTTAAAACCGATGGATAGCGAAGAGGCCATTCTCCAAATGAACATGTTAGGTCATAGCTTCTTTGTTTTCACAAATGCTGAGACAAATTTGACCAATGTGGTTTATCGCCGAAATGACGGTAAATACGGACTCATTGAGCCAAACGCTTAACCATCAGCTTCTGTTGATCTAAAAACAACCTAAAAAAAGTAAACCCGTTCCCTTGATGAGGGGCGGGTTTTTTGTGCTAAATCATTGCAAATTCTTTGGAAATGAATGAAGGTATGGTATGATAAATGCAGGTAAATATGGACCTGTCAAACTTTTGGACATGCCGAAAAATTGCATGAAATAGAGGAGCGTTATTATATGCTTGGAATCTTAAATAAAGTGTTTGATCCTACGAAACGTACGATCAGCCGATATGAAAAAAAGGCAAATGAAATTGAAGCTCTCGCTCAAGATTTTGAGAAATTATCTGACGAGGCTTTACGAAATAAAACGATCGAATTTAAAGAAAAACTCGAAAAAGGACAATCCGTGGATGACCTGTTGGTGGAAGCATTTGCAACAGTACGCGAGGCATCTCGCCGCGTGACAGGAATGTTCCCATTTAAGGTGCAGCTCATGGGGGGGATCGCGCTTCATGAAGGCAACATCTCTGAGATGAAAACAGGTGAAGGTAAAACGTTGACATCAACGATGCCTGTTTATTTAAATGCTCTTTCTGGTAAAGGTGTCCACATTGTGACAGTCAACGAATATTTGGCAAGCCGTGATGCGGAGGAAATGGGCAAGATTTTTGAATTTCTTGGATTAACGGTGGGCTTAAACTTAAATAGTTTAGACAAAGATGAAAAAAGAGAAGCGTATGCCGCTGATATCACGTATTCAACAAACAATGAACTTGGCTTTGACTATTTACGAGATAACATGGTGCTTTACAAAGAGCAAATGGTGCAAAGACCACTTCATTATGCCGTCATCGATGAGGTTGACTCCATCTTAATTGATGAAGCGAGAACACCTCTTATTATTTCTGGACAAGCAGCGAAATCGACGAAACTTTACGTACAAGCAAATGCTTTTGTACGTACATTAAAAATAGAAGACGATTTCACGTATGATATTAAGACAAAAAGTGTTCAGCTGACAGAAAGCGGAATGACGAAGGCGGAAAAAGCATTCGGCATCGAGAACCTGTTTGATGTCAAACATGTCGCGCTGAACCACCACATCGCTCAGGCCTTGAAGGCACATGTTGCGATGCAAAAAGACGTTGATTATGTCGTGGAAGATGGTCAAGTCGTCATTGTTGACTCCTTTACAGGACGTTTAATGAAAGGACGCCGCTATAGTGAAGGTCTGCATCAAGCCATCGAGGCAAAAGAAGGTCTTGAAGTGCAGAATGAAAGCATGACACTTGCAACGATTACGTTCCAGAACTACTTCCGTATGTATGAAAAGTTATCTGGTATGACAGGTACAGCGAAAACGGAAGAAGAGGAATTCCGTAACATTTACAACATGCAGGTTGTGACAATCCCGACCAATCAACCAGTGGTTCGTGATGACAGACCTGATTTAATTTACCGCACAATGGAGGGTAAATTTAAAGCAGTGGCTGAGGATGTTGCCCAGCGTTATATGATAGGGCAGCCAGTTCTTGTCGGAACAGTTGCTGTTGAGACATCTGAGCTCATTTCTAAGCTGCTCAAAAATAAAGGCATTCCTCATCAAGTGTTAAACGCGAAAAACCATGAGCGTGAAGCACAAATTATTGAGGAAGCTGGTCAAAAAGGTGCCGTCACGATTGCGACAAACATGGCGGGCCGTGGTACAGACATCAAGCTTGGCGAAGGTGTGAAAGAACTGGGCGGTCTGGCTGTTGTTGGGACAGAGCGTCATGAATCACGCCGTATTGATAACCAGCTTCGTGGACGTTCTGGTCGTCAAGGAGACCCAGGGATTACACAATTTTATTTATCCATGGAAGATGAATTGATGCGCCGATTCGGTGCAGAGCGGACGATGGCGATGCTTGATCGCTTTGGAATGGATGACACTACACCAATTCAAAGTAAAATGGTATCTAAAGCCGTTGAATCTTCTCAAAAACGTGTTGAGGGGAACAACTTTGATTCCCGTAAGCAGCTTCTACAATATGATGATGTGCTGCGTCAACAGCGTGAAGTGATTTACAAACAGCGCTTTGAAGTGATCGATTCGGATAACTTGAAATCGATTGTGATCAATATGATTCAATCTTCTATTGAGCGGGCTGTTGGATCTTATACGCCGAAAGAAGAGCTTCCAGAAGAGTGGAAGCTAGATGGTCTTGTTGAATTAATCAACACGAACTATTTAGATGAAGGGTCCATTACGGTCAAAGATATCTTCGGTAAAGAAGCAGATGAAATCACGTCCTTCATCATGGATCGTATTAAAGAGAAATACGATGCAAAAGAAGAAACATTTGGCGATGAACAAATGCGTGAATTTGAAAAAGTCATCGTCCTTCGTGCGGTAGATTCGAAGTGGATGGATCACATTGATGCAATGGATCAGCTGCGTCAAGGAATTCATTTACGTGCGTATGCACAAACAAATCCGCTTCGTGAATACCAAATGGAAGGATTTGCGATGTTTGAGAATATGGTGGCTTCAATTGAAGATGATGTAGCCAAATATGTCCTAAAATCAGAAATCCAAAACAACCTAGAACGTGAAGAAGTTGTTCAAGGTCAAACTACTGCTCATCAGCCTCAAGAGGGCGATGAGGAGAAGACAGTGAAGAAAAAGCCGGTACGTAAAGTCGTCGACATTGGACGAAACTCTCCATGTCACTGCGGAAGCGGCAAGAAATATAAAAATTGTCATGGGAAGACAGAATAAGTAATGGAAAGAGGTGAAAACCTCTTTCTATTCATGTCAGCCCCCATACATCTATGAGGTGAAGGATATGGAATTAGTAGAAATTAGACAAGAGCTTGAAAATATGGCTAGCAGGCTAGCTGATTTTAGGGGGTCTCTTTGACTTAGAAACAAAAGAAGCCAAAATCGCAGAACTTGAAGCGACGATGTCAGAGGCTGATTTTTGGAATGATCAGCAAAAGGCGCAAGGTGTCATTAATGAAGCCAATGCACTGAAGGATTATGTGATTACATATCATGAGCTCAGTGAGTCACATGAAGAGCTGCAAATGACGCATGACTTATTAAAGGAAGATTATGACGGTGAGCTTCATGCAGATCTTGAAAAAGAGCTGAAGAACTTAACAAAACAGTTTAACGAGTTTGAGCTGCAGCTTCTCTTAAGCGAACCATATGACAAAAACAATGCCATTCTTGAGCTTCACCCCGGTGCAGGCGGTACTGAATCACAGGATTGGGGTTCTATGCTCCTGAGAATGTACACTCGCTGGGCGGAGCGCAGAGGCTTTAAAGTTGAAACGCTTGATTATCTTCCTGGCGATGAAGCAGGAATTAAGTCTGTGACATTATTGATTAAAGGGCATAACGCCTACGGTTACTTAAAAGCAGAAAAAGGTGTCCATCGTTTGGTGCGTATTTCTCCTTTTGATTCATCTGGCCGTAGACATACATCCTTCGTTTCCTGTGATGTTATGCCAGAATTCAATGAAGAAATAGATATTGATATTCGTACAGAGGACATTAAGGTTGATACGTATCGTGCAAGCGGTGCAGGTGGTCAGCACGTCAATACGACGGACTCTGCGGTTCGTATCACACACATTCCAACAAATGTCGTGGTGACATGCCAAACAGAAAGATCACAAATCAAAAACAGAGAACGTGCAATGAAAATGCTGAAATCGAAACTCTATCAAAAGCGAATCGAAGAACAGCAGGCAGAATTGGATGAAATCAGAGGAGAACAGAAAGAAATTGGCTGGGGCAGCCAAATTCGCTCTTATGTTTTCCACCCATACTCTCTTGTGAAAGACCATCGAACCAATACGGAGATGGGAAATGTTCAAGCGGTCATGGATGGAGATTTAGATTCATTTATCGATGCTTATTTACGTTCGAAATTATCATAAAAACTCGGCTTCTTGCTGGGTTTTTTTAATTGTGAGAAAATAAATGAATATAAAGGAATACATACGCCATACTGACTCTATATCCTTTGTATGATGAAATTAGCAAATAAAGGGGGAAATACTTTGGGACTAAAACCATTACAAGAGACGTGGGATTTAGATGCCTTTTTTAAAGGAGGCAGTTCTTCACCAGAATTTATGACATACTTGCAGCACATTCAACAGCTACTAGATGAATTACGCCAAAAGGTGGATGCCTTTTCAAAAGAAGATACACACATTGAAAGCAGGTTAACGTCTGTCCTTGACACGTATGAAACCACATATAAAAAACTGTCTCAAGCAGGTTCATTTGTATCTTGTCTACAATCTCAAAATACGAAGGATATGAAGGCAGGTAGTCTTCGAGGTAAGATTGCCAAGCTTGAAGCCGAACTAGGAACCATTCTTGCGTTGTTTGATCAAGCGCTTGCTGCAATTCCTTCGAACAAGTGGGAAGATCTGATGAATTCAGCAGCCTTCTCAGATGTTCGCTACATATTAAATGAACGCAGAGAGCGTGTGAGGGATCAACTTCCTGTTGAACAAGAAACGTTGATTCAAAAATTAGCCGTAGATGGATACCACGCGTGGGATGAGCTCTATTCTAGCTTAGTGAACAAGATTACCATTCCATTTGAGCAAAATGGTGAAACACAGATGATTTCTGTCGGCCAAGCGGAAAATGCGATGGATGATTCAGATCGTGAAGTCAGAAAGGCCGTTTATCATAACCTAGAGAATGCATGGACCCAGGATGAACATTTATTTGCAAGCACGCTCAATCATCTGGCTGGCTTTCGTTTGCAAGTGTATGAAGCAAGAGGCTGGGATCATATTTTAAAAGAGCCGCTTGATATTTGCCGGATGAAACAAGAAACCCTTGATGCGATGTGGTCTGTGATTGATGAACATAAGCAGCCGTTCATTGATTACTTACAACGTAAAGCTGACATGCTTGGTGTTCATAAGCTGAGTTGGTTTGATGTTGGGGCTCCTATTGGAAGTGAGACAAAGGTCTATCCTTATCAAGAGGCAGCTGCTTTTATTGTGAAACATTTCGCTGGATTCGGAGAAGAGCTTGCAGCCTTTACTGAAAAAGCATTTAATGAAAGCTGGGTAGAAGCAGAGGATCGTCCAAACAAACGAGTGGGCGGCTTTTGTACGAATTTCCCTGATAGTGGAGAATCGCGCATTTTTATGACCTTCTCAGGAAGTCCATCCAATGTTGCGACACTAGCGCATGAGCTTGGTCATTCGTTCCATCAGGAAGTGATGCAGGATGTTCGTATTTTGAATCGTAAATATGCCATGAATGTAGCTGAAACGGCGTCGACATTCGCAGAAATGATTGTGGCTGATGCTTCATTAAAAGAAGCGACAAATGAAGAGGAGCGTCTCAGCTTGTTAGAGGATAAGCTGCAGAGAAGTGTGGCATTCTTTATGAACATTCAATCACGTTTCTTATTTGAACAGCGCTTCTATGAAGAGCGTAAACATGGAGAAGTGCCGGCTGACCGCTTGAATGAGCTGATGGTAGAAGCGCAGAAGGAAGCCTTTGGTGACTCTTTAGATGAATACCATCCGCATTTCTGGGCGTCTAAACTGCATTTCCATATCACGGGTGTGCCATTTTATAATTTCCCATACACATTTGGTTACATGTTCTCGCTAGGTATTTATGCGAAAGCATTGCAGGCTGGGGCATCGTTTGAAGAGAAATACATTGCGTTATTAAAGGATACAGCTTCAATGACAGTAGAAGATTTAGCATATAAGCATTTGGGCGTCGATCTTACCCAAAAAGCATTTTGGGAAGAAGCCATTTCTTTGGCAGTAGCAGATGCAGAAGAGTTTTTAGAAGCGACGAAAAAATGAAAAGCTCCCCATTACGGGAGCTTTTTTGCTGGCTTTAACCATTCAATCATCCTCTGAATGATATCTTTTTGCTGCGTTAGGGCTGAAATATCAGCAGGCCGATCACCTTTTTGTTTGCCGTACATGCCAAATTGCGCATGATTCCCGCCTTGGATCTCATGGTATACCGTTTGAGAAGGCAGCTGTTTTTTCGACTGCTTGATTTTCTCTTGTGTCGCTAGCCCATCCTTTTCACCCGAGATAGATAGTACCTTGAAGGGTGCTTGTTTCAGATCATCTGATGCTGGATAGGAAGCAAGGAAAAAGAGTCCGTCTAGCTTGCTTTGGTTTTCTTCTGCATACATAGCGGCAGCTGTCCCGCCAAGTGAATGACCGCCAATATACCAGTGTTTGATGGCTTGATGATCCTTGATGATGTCCTGTGCTTTCTTTGTATTGAAGATCGCAAAGGAAAATGGCATCTCGGGGATAAAGACAGAATAGCCTTTTTTCATTAGCGCATCTCCTATATAGGCGTAAGCAAGTGGTTCCACCTTTGCACCGGGATAGAGAATGACGCC
The DNA here is from genome assembly GCF_000715205.1 of Bacillus zhangzhouensis. Taxonomy (GTDB): domain Bacteria; phylum Bacillota; class Bacilli; order Bacillales; family Bacillaceae; genus Bacillus; species Bacillus zhangzhouensis. Next base: position 222,248 of record NZ_JOTP01000003.1, read on the forward strand.
AGTATCGCTTTTTGTAGTTTCAAATGCATAAACACCATTTTTATGTTCCACTTGCTCGATGTTCACCTGCTTTTTTAATGCTTCGGAGGGTCCATATGTAAAGCGGCTCCATGTATAGAAAGCACCAAAAGATAAGATGATCAGTGCAAGTAATGTAATGCCCGTTATTTTCAATAGTTTCTTCATCGCATGTCCCTTCTTTCTCATGTACATATTAAATATACCATCATTTACTCTCATGCCAACTGGCGAATACGCTGATCCGGCTGTGTGATAAAGTATTAATCCATTAGCACTGCATTTGGCTGTTATTTACATTCCGTATAGGAGAGCTTAAAATAGGTGTGCATTCAGAAGTAACGGAGGAAGAAAGACATGAAGCAGGGACATTCTCAATTTTTGATCGAAGCGAAAAATTATCTGTTCATTTTAATAGGATCAGCCATCGTGGCGATTGGATTTAATACGTTATTATTACCGAATCAGATTGCCGCTGGGGGCGTGAGCGGAATTAGTACCATTATGCAGTCTTTCGGTTTCGAAGCGGCGTATGTGCAGTGGGGACTTAATATTCCGCTGTTTATCGCTGGTTTTTATTTATTAGGCGGTACATTTGGAGTGAAAACACTCGTTGGGTCTATTTTTTTACCTTTGATGGTGTTCTTAACAAGACATATTGCTCCTGTGACACATGAAGCACTATTAGCAGCCATTTTTGGTGGAGTGGTGATTGGAATCGGGATAGGGCTCGTGTTCCTTGGGAATGGATCAACGGGTGGAACGGCACTCGCTGCCAAAATCATTAATAAGTACACAGGACTGACGCTGGGTACATGTTTAGCGATGATGGATGGCCTGATTGTCCTCGCTGCCATGACTGTTTTTGGGATCGAAGAGGGACTGTACGCGGTCATTGGTGTATTTATTTCGAGTAAAACAATTGATGTGGTACAGGCCGGCTTCAGTCATTCGAAAATGGCGATGATCATTACAGGGCATGAGGATGAGGTCAGACAGGCGGTTTTTGATCAAATTGACCGTGGTGTGACGAAAATCTCGGCAGTCGGAGGATATACTGATAATGACCGTCCGATTCTCATGTGTGTCGTGGGACAAACACAATTCACAAAGTTGAAACAAGTCGTGAAAGCAATCGATGCATCAGCATTTGTCATCGTGATGGACGCAAAAGAGGTGCTGGGTGAGGGTTTTAAAAGGGCGTAAACAAGGATATAATAGCGATGACCAAATGATTGCAAGGGAGGGAAATAGATGAAAAAGAGCGGATTAACACTTCTATTTGTGACAATGCTTTTTGTGCTTGCGGCTTGTGGAGGAAATTCAAGCAGCAGTGACAAAGAAGGCAGTAAGAGTGCTTCTACTGTGAGCAGTGGTGAGGAAATTTATCAGCAAAACTGTATTGGCTGTCATGGAAAAGATTTATCTGGCGGAGGCGGACCAAGCCTGAAAGAAGTAGGGAAGAAATATAACGAAAGCCAAATCGCAGACATTGCACAGAACGGTAAAGGGTCTATGCCAAGCGGGATGGTAGATGAAAAACAAGCAAAAGAAGTCGCAAAATGGCTTGCAGAGAAAAAATAAAACCTTTGTCTAATCGACAAGGTTTTTTTATTTTCTATATGTAGAAAAAGACTTTTGAATAGTATGAGAGCGCATTATATTAAATTTTATTTAAAAAATAAGGGTAAAAAGACATGTTTTTCGGTTTTGGTTGTTCTATTTACCTTTTATTTATAAGTTTTGAAATATAAATGTAATACCATTGCGTCGATTCATGACGTATAATTGGAGTTGTTGAAATTTTGATGATCAATTTTTTCATCTTTTTGGATGAAAAGGACATAAATTGCTTGTACGTATCGAAGGGTATGTGCGTGACCATACATAACGTTTTTTGACGATAAGTGTCAAAACATCATGATAAGCTGTTATTCAGCGAATAAGAAAAGATTAGGTGATTACATGATTGAAATGAAGGAAGTCTACAAGATCTATCCTAATGGCGTAAAGGCGATCAATGGAATCAATGTCTCTATCCATCCAGGAGAGTTTGTGTATGTTGTTGGTCCCAGTGGTGCTGGTAAATCCACTTTTATCAAAATGATGTATCGTGAAGAGAAGCCAACCAAAGGGAAAATTTTCATTAATAACAAAGATCTAGGCTCAATTAAGGAAAAAGAAATCCCTTATGTGAGAAGAGAAATCGGCGTGGTATTCCAAGATTTCAAACTGCTGCCGACCCTTACAGTGTTTGAGAACGTGGCATTTGCCCTTGAAGTTATTGGTGAACAGCCAAGTATCATTAAGAAAAAAGTGCTTGATGTACTCGATTTGGTACAGTTGAAACACAAAGCGCGTCAATTTCCTGACCAGCTTTCTGGCGGTGAACAGCAGCGTGTATCTATCGCTAGATCGATCGTCAATAGTCCTGAGGTGGTCATTGCAGATGAGCCTACAGGAAACCTAGATCCAGATACATCAATGGAAATCATGAAGACACTGGAAGAGATTAATAACCGCGGAACAACAGTTGTCATGGCGACACACAACAAAGAGATTGTAAACAGCATGAAGAAACGCGTCATCGCAATCGAAGATGGTATGATTGTGCGTGACGAAGCAAGAGGGGAGTACGGAATTTATGATTAAAACTCTCTCGCGGCATTTACGTGAGAGCTTCCGTTCACTTGGAAGAAACACGTGGATGACATTTGCATCAATTAGTGCGGTCACTGTCACACTGATTTTAGTTGGGGTTTTTCTTGTCATTATGCTCAACTTGAATAACATGGCATCGAACGCTGAAAAAGAAGTAGAAGTAAAAGTACTAATCGATTTAACAGCGAATCAAAAGCAGCAGGATGAATTAAAAGCAGAAATTGAAAAGATTCCTGAAATCAGTGATGTGAAATACTCATCTAAGGATGACGAACTAAAAGCATTGATTAAAAGCTTTGGTGAAAATGGACAATCTATGGGACTTGTTGATCAAGAGAACCCATTAAACGATGCATTTATTGTGAAAACAACGGATCCTCACGATACACCAAAAGTAGCGAAAAAATTAGAAAACCTAAAGGGTACGTATAAAGTAACCTATGGAAAAGAAGAAGTCAGCCGACTCTTTAATGTGGTCGGAGTGGCACGTAATGTCGGCATTGCGCTCATTATTGGGCTTTTATTTACAGCGATGTTCTTGATCTCCAATACGATCAAAATTACGATTTTTGCTAGACGGAAAGAAATTGAGATTATGAAGCTAGTAGGTGCAACGAACTGGTTTATCCGCTGGCCGTTCTTCATTGAAGGATTACTGCTGGGTGTATTTGGTTCTATTATACCAATCGCTCTATTGCTTAGCACGTATCAATATGTTGTGGGCTGGGTGGCGCCGAGAGTACAAGGCTCATTTATTGCAATGCTTCCATATAACCCGTTTGTCTATCAAGTATCACTGGTCCTTCTATTGATCGGTGCAATCATTGGTGTATGGGGAAGCTTAACGTCCATCCGTAAATTCTTAAAAGTATAAATATATTTTATTTGATGGCAGCACTCGAGGATTCTATAGAAGGTGTGACCGGTTGATCCGATTCATCCGGTCGACTCTTCGTGTCGATAGTTGTCATGGGAGGGGAATGTCGTTTTGAAAAGAAAGCTGATGATGGCTGGAATGGCAGCGTTTATTGGAACAACGTGGCTATACATTCCAGGAAACGAGAATCGTGCATTCGCATACGAAGACCTAGATCAAAAACGTCAACAAATCGAAGAGAAAACATCGAAAACTGAATCAACTTTGAAGAAAAAGAAATCTGAGTTGGCAAAGCTTGAAAAGAAAGAAACAAAGCTAAAACAAGAGATTGAAAAGATTGACCAAAAGGTAAGTGCTGCAACTGAAAAGGTTGCTGAAAAAGAAAAAGAAGTCAAACAAACGAAACAAGAGATCAAGAAACTGAAAAAAGACATTCAAGTCATCAACGAGCGAATTGAAAAAAGAAAAGCGATTTTCAAAGACCGAATTCGTTCTATGCAAAAAAGCGGCGGTACAATCAACTATTTAGATGTGCTGCTAGGTGCTCGCAGCTTTAGTGATTTTGTCAGTCGTGTTGGAGCTGTCACAACCATTGTCGAAGCAGATAAAGACATGATTACAGAACATGAAAATGATTTAGAGCTGGTGGAGCAAAAAGAAGCAGAGCTAAATAATCAGCTAAGTGGACTTGAAACATCTCTGAAAGAGCTAGAAACACTGAAAAAGGATTTATCTAAGAAGCATAAAGAAAAAGAAAACATCTTAGGTGATGTCACAGATAAAAAGAATCATGCACATGATGAACTAGGCAAGCTTGAGAATGAACAAGAAATCCTAGCGAATCAAAAAGCTGCTGTGAAGTCTGAGGAAGCACGCCGTCAAAAGGAAGAAGCAAAGAAAGCTGAACAAGCAGCTGCTGAAAAAAATGCACCTGCATCTCCTAGCAGCGGTTCAGATCAAGTATCTGATACACCAGCAAGCAGCTCAGGCTTTATTAAACCAGCTGCAGGTCGATTCTCATCAGGCTTTGGCGGACGTTCTGGCGGACAGCATTACGGATTAGATATTGCAGCAAAAGGCACAGTATCTGTCGTGGCAGCAGCATCTGGAACTGTTACGAACTCGAGCTACTCAACGAGCTATGGGAATGTCGTGTTCATTACGCACAACATCAATGGACAGACCTATCAAACGGTATATGCCCACCTTTCTACAAGAAGTGTGTCGACAGGGCAGAGAGTTGAGCAAGGACAGTTCCTTGGATATATGGGGAACACAGGTCAATCGCATGGCCAGCACCTTCACTTTGAAATTCATAAAGGATTATGGAATGGTGCAAAATCAAATGCAGTCAATCCAGCGCAATATATCCGCTAACAAAAAGCCGATAACAGATGTTATCGGCTTTTTTGAGCTGTATTGACTTAAAATAATAAAAGTAATCCAGCAATAATCGGTGTTAAAAGCACAGCGGATTTCAATAAGAGCTTCGGTGCAAGGCGTGTAAATTTCGCACCAATAAATGCGCCTAATACCGTTCCAATTAAGATTTGAATCAGCAAAATAAAATCAACATAGCCTTCTGAAATATAACCAATTCCACCGCCAATGGAGATCGGGATAATGACAAGCATGGTCGTGCCAACAGCCTGTCTAATAGACAGCTTCAGCAAAATCAAAAGTCCCACTTGAATAAATGGTGCAGACCCAATACCGAACATGCCTGACAGCATACCTGATACAAGTCCTAAAATAATGCCCCTTGTCAGCAGCTGACGTGAAGAAAGCGGCTGCTGCTCTGCTTCTTCATTGAGGACAAATAGTTTGATCATCATAAAAACAGCAGATAAAAAGAGCATACCGGCTGTTAAATAGTGCAAGCTTTCCTCTGGAATAAAAGGAGCAACCTTTGCTCCCGCAAAAGAGGCAATACAAGCTAAAGCACCGACAATCAAACCAGATTTGAGCTGAATATTTCCTTCCCGGTAGTGACTGTATGCACCTGATAATGTCGTAAATGCCATAGCGGCTAAAGACGTACCTAGTGCTGTATGAATTGGTACATCAAATATTAACGTAAGCAACGCGATGACAAAACCAGCCCCGCCAGCTCCTACAAATCCTAATAAAATCCCTAAAAAAAGCATAGTTAATATAATATACATTGCAAAGACTCCTTCTCGATCATAACAGAATAAAAATTACACCTAATGAAATGATTAGTCAAGCCTTCAAGGGAGAATGTCCTTACATGAAATCCCTTCTTCTGGCATATAATAACTCAGGTCATCAGGAAGAGTTGAAGAAGGAGGCCAAATATGAAAAAACAAATCGCATCTATTATGGCAAGTATCGTTCTATTAATGAGTGCAGGGGTGATAACGCATAAAGAGAGGACTCATGCGGAGTCACCGAAAGCAGCTGCTGCAATGGCTGGACAAGCTCAATCAAGTGATCGGGCGAAAGAAAATGGAATGGAGAAAATCGAAAAAGCCTATGACCTCATTTCGAATGAATATGTAGAGGAAGTGGATCGCCAAAAGCTGCTTGAAGGCGCCATTCAAGGAATGCTTTCAACTTTAAATGATCCGTATTCAGTTTACATGGACAAGCAAACTGCAAAACAATTTTCTGATTCGCTTGATTCCTCCTTTGAGGGAATTGGGGCAGAAGTGGGGGTGGATGAAGGAAAGATCATTATCGTCTCTGCCTTTAAAAAATCCCCTGCGGCCAAAGCAGGTCTTAAGCCGAAAGATGAAATCATCAGCATTGATGGTGAGCTGATGAAAGAAAAAAGCTTAAACGATGCTGTACTGAAAATACGAGGAAAAAAAGGAACGTCTGTCGCCTTGAAAATCAGACGAAATGGAATTGAAAAAGATTTAACGTTCCATATCAAACGAGAAGAAATCCCGCTAGAAACAGTGACTTCCTCTATGAAAGAGGTGAATGGTCATAAAACAGGCTATATTGCCATCTCTAGCTTCTCTGAAGATACTGCGAAGGATTTCACGTCAAGCCTGAATAAGCTCGAGAAAAAGGGCATAGAGGGTCTTGTATTGGATGTGAGAGGAAACCCTGGCGGCTATCTACAAAGTGTAGAAGATATTTTGAAGCATTTTATAACGAAGGATCAGCCATATATTCAAATCGCAGAACGGAACGGCGACCGAAAACGCTATTTTTCAAAGCGGAAAGAACAGAAACCTTACCCGGTCAACGTCTTAATTGATAAAGGCAGTGCATCTGCTTCTGAGATACTTGCTGGTGCAATGAAAGAAGCCGGAAAGTATGAAGTGGTAGGGGATGTCTCCTTTGGGAAAGGAACTGTGCAGCAGGCGGTTCCAATGGGAGATGGAAGTAATATTAAATTAACGCTGTATAAATGGCTGACACCAAAAGGGAATTGGATTCACAAAAAAGGTGTCGTGCCCACTATTGCGATTCATCAGCCAGATTACTTTACTGCCGGCCCGCTTCAGCTAAAAGAACCGCTTCAGCTTGATATGAACAACGAAGAAGTCAGACAAGCGCAGACGCTGTTAAAAGGGTTGTCATTTGACCCTGGCAGAGTAGATGGATACTTTGATGAAGAAACGAAAAAAGCCGTACTCGCCTTCCAAAGCACATATAATCTGGAAAAGTCAGGTGTCATTGATTTGAAGACAGCAAAAATGATGAACAAAATGGTAGATGAAGTAAAATCCTACGAAAAAAATGATCTCCAGCTGCAGACTGCACTAAAAGCACTATATCTTAAAAAATAAAGAGGCGAAGAAAAGCCTCTTTTTTTTGGTTCATTAGTGTCACGAACATGTAAAAATTTATTCTTAAAAATATATTATATCGAGAAATATATTCATTTATTTTACAAAAAACATAACATTCCATCGATTTTACCCGATAACATATTTATATAAGAGACTTTCTGTTGATTTAAACATGTCATGAAAATGAAACTTTTGAAAGTTGTATGTTACATAAATAATTCTTACAATAAAAAGAAGCACTCATTTTAAATATTTTATTTTTTGCGGATATTCAGCTTGAGCATTGAGCTGTACCGAGGTTTGCGCTTTTCTTAAAAGAACTAGTAAATGGGGGTACACAATTGAAAAGGGCAAGTATTGTGAGAGAGAAAAAATATTACGAGTTGGTAGAGGAGCTTAAGGGTCGTTCGAAAGATGTGACGTTTTCCGCTACAAAGGCATTAAGTCTGCTCATGCTGTTAAGCAGATACTTGGTCAATTACACAACGGTAGAATCAGTCGACGAAATCGATGAAGACTGTGCTGAGATATACTTCAATTATTTAATGGATAATCATAAGAGACTTGGTATAAACTTAACCGACATCAAGAGGTCGATGCAGCTTCTCGGCGGCATACTAGATGTAGATGTGAATCACTATTTAAAAGATTTTTCACTGTCGAATGTCACACTTTGGATGAATCAGGAGAAATAAACCTGATGTCAAGCATCGATTTATTTGATAGAATAAGAGAAAATGCTTGACTTGGGCGGTGAACGATAATGAGCTCGGAGTGGATGGGAGCCGGATTAAAAGCGGTCGGTCTGTTTTTAATCCATCCTCTTTTTTATTTCATGATATTAATCAGTCTATTGTATGGCTACATCCGCGTAAAGCGGGAGAGAAAAGCGTTTCAAACAAGAATAGAAGATGTTTACGATGAACTTAAATTTACATATTCAAAGGGATGGATTCTAGGAGTTTGCCTATCCGTCATTTCAGTAGGCTTAGGGATTGCCCTCCCGCCTGGATTCATCGTGCTGATTGCAGCAATGACCATCGTATTCTCTTTATTCTTTAAGGCGAGTGCGCTTTCGTCTGCATACACACTCGGTTTCAGTTTTATTGCGGCACTTGGACTGATGTATTTCCAAGTGAGCCATTCTTGGCTGCCGCAGCTCTCAATGATGAATGCATCAGCCGTTGTCATTTTGCTAGGGCTCCTATTAATGACCGAGGGAATTCTAGCATATCGAACGGCGCATTTACGTACATCGCCTGCAATGGTGATGAGTGCGAGAGGACTTTTGATTGGTCAGCAGCGGGCAAACCGTCTGTGGCTTTTACCGCTTGTTTTGCTGATGCCGGCAGGTGAATTGACTTCTTCTCTACCATGGTGGCCAGTGCTTCAAGTGCATGATCAAAGCTTTTCATTTATTTTGATTCCCTATATCATCGGCTTCGGTCAGCGGATTCAAGGATCACTACCAATTGTCAGTATTCAAATTACGGCACGACGTATTCTCATGCTCGGACTCGCTGTTGCCTTACTAGGTGCTGCAAGTATTTGGTTTAAGCCTATAGTCTGGGGAGCTGTATTGATAGCGATTGTAGGAAGAGCCTTTCTCTCATGGAAGCAGAGGGTCAATGATAATGCTGCCCCGTTCTATTTCTCTAAGCGTAATCAAGGGCTGATGGTGCTAGGAATCATTCCGAATACACCAGCGGCTGATTTAAAGCTTGAGATCGGAGAAGTCATTACAAAGGTAAATGGAATTGAAGTCAAAACGGTTTCAGAATTTTACGAAGCTCTTCAAACGAACCGTGCTCTGGCAAAGCTTGAGATCATTGGCTTAAATGGTCAGACAAGGTTTGAGAAACGCGCTTCTTACGAAGGAGAGCATCATCAGCTTGGCATCCTGTTTGTGAAGGATGATCCACAGCAAGAACCAACAGCGATTTCATCTTAAAAAAAGCTGCTAGAGATGGCAGCTTTTTTCTTTTGGGCGTGTTTCTTTTCCATATGATTCGCCCCATTCACGCATGGCGAAGATGATGGGCTTTAATGTATCTCCAAGAGAAGTCAGGGAATATTCGACACGAGGGGGAATCTCCTCATAGACTTCTCTGTGAACAATACCGTCTTGTTCAAGCTCACGTAATTGCAGCGTGAGAACACGCTGAGAAATTCTTGGCAGAAGCCGGCGCAATTCGTTGTATCGTTTTGGACCGCAAGTCAAATGATAAAGGATGACTCCCTTCCATTTCCCTCCAATGACACTCGTTGTGACCGAAACAGGACAGCCATGATTGACAATGCTGACTGGATTGGATGGTTCACTCATCTCTACACTCCTTTCTAAGACGAAAATGGTGATAAACGAACATGATTGTACCTAACGAACAAAAATGTGCGTACTTGAATCGATGGAAGCTTTTCTTTTACCATAGAGATATCACATCACATATTCGGGCTTTTGTTTTTTTATCATAACAATTTCTATATGAAAATGGAAAGAAATTGGATTGTGAAAACACACACCCTATTTGTTCAATAGAAAGGATGAATAAAATGCAAGACAAAGAGCAACTAAAAAAAGAAATCCTTGAGGCGTTTGAGTTCCGTCATGCGACAAAAGAGTTTGATCCAACGAAAAAGATTTCAGAGGATGATTTTGCGTTTATTTTAGAAACAGGAAGACTTTCCCCAAGTTCTGTAGGATTTGAGCCTTGGAAGTTCCTCGTCGTTCAAAATGATGCTTTTAGAGAAAAATTAAAAGAGTATACATGGGGGGCGCAAAAGCAGCTTCCAACTGCTAGTCATTTTGTGATCATCTTGGCAAGAACAGATGCCCGCTATGATTCAGCATATGCAGAATATATCAACAAGCAAATCAAAGGAATGACAGACGAGACGTTTGATATGGTAAAGGGACGCTACAAAGAATTCCAAGAGAACGATCTCCATTTGCTAGAAAATGACCGTACATTATTTGATTGGGCTTCAAAACAAACGTATATTGCCCTTGGAAATATGATGACAGCTGCGGCACAAATCGGCATTGATTCATGCCCAATTGAAGGATTTAGCTACGATGAGATTCATCGTATTCTAGATGAAGAAGGGTTACTTGAGGATGGTCAGTACGACGTTTCTGTGATGGCCGCCTTCGGTTATCGTGTCACTGAGCCAAAGCGTGGAAAAACGCGCCGTCCGATGGATGAAGTAGCTGTTTGGATTCGTTAAAAGAGGTTATCTGAAAAAGGATGTTGACAATTGCGTGGATAGTCAGTATATTTAAAAAATAAAATCTTTGACGAATATATAAATTGACTATAAACGTTTTGACTTGAGAATAGTAGATGAACATCCGTTTTTTAAGAGAGCTGCGGGTCGGTGCAACGCAGTAAAACGAATCATTGAACTCGCTCAAGGAGCGGTAAGACTGAATGAATAGTAAGTCTTTACGTGTGACCTCCGTTATCGGGTTTTAAGTTGGATCCAGCTATAGCTGGATCAATAAGAGTGGTAACGCGGTTGCAAGGTCAGTCGTCTCTTCAAGGAGATGGCTGGCCTTTTTATATGCTTTTATCCTATATTTGTCTGAATATTTAAATTTAAAGGAGCTATTGAAAATGGAAAAGGAACATGTGCAGTTAAAACGAACAATGACGTCAAGGCATATTATGATGCTTGCGCTTGGCGGTGCAATCGGTGCTGGTCTGTTTAAAGGAAGCAGTTCTGCCATTGATATTGCAGGTCCTGCTGTCATTTTGGCATATATGATTGGTGGTCTTATTTTATTATTTATTATGCAAGGACTTGCCGAAATGACCGTTGCACGACCTGGCGCAAGAACATTCCGTGATTTAATTGAACCTGTGTTAGGAAAATATCCGGCCTATTTCTTAGATTGGATATATTGGAAAATGTGGGTGCTGAACATTGCTGCAGAAGCCATTGTGTCTGCTATCTTTATTCAGTACTGGTTCCCGCAAGTACCGATTTGGACGCTTGTGTTAATCATTTCACTTGTTGTGACATTGATCAATGTTTGTTCAGTCAAAATGTTTGCTGAGACAGAGTACTGGTTAGCTTCCATTAAAATTGCAGTCATTATTTTATTTATTATCATTGGGTTAACGATGCTGTTTGTCTCATTTGGACAGCATGCAGCACCGGGATTATCCAACTTAACCGACCACGGTGGATTTTTCCCTAATGGAACTGGCGGCTTAATTGCGGCGATGCTGGTTGTGGTCTATTCATATGGTGGAACTGAGATGATTGGGGTCACATTAGCGGAAACAAAAAACCCTGAAAAAATCATCCCAAAGGCGATTCAAAGTACATTTGTACGAATCATCGGTTTCTATGTACTTCCGTTCTTTATCATTGTCAGCTTAATCCCTTGGAATCAAGTAAACAATGAGCAAGTGAGTCCATTCGTCACAGTGTTTGCAACAATTGGCGTGCCGTATGCAAGTGACATCATGAACGGTATTATTTTACTAGCCATTTTGTCTTCTATGAACTCTGGACTGTATGCTTCATCAAGGGTCCTTTATACGCAGGCGATGGATGGGCGTATATGGAAAGGCTTCTCCAAGCTATCAAAACAGCAGGTCCCTGTCAGAGCAATCCTTGTGTGTACATCCACATTGTATGCGGCTGTATTGATTTCTCTTTTTGTGGGAAGTCAAACCTTTAATTATTTGATGGGATCTTTAAGTTATACCGTCTTATTCATCTGGTTTATCATTGCTGTCGGCCATTTGAAATCTCGAAGCGTAGCAGAACCAGGGGGATATCGCGTCAAGCTGTATCCTTTCACAACATGGTTTTCTGTGATTGCGATCATTGCCATTTTTATCGGCGTTGTGTCAACTACTCCAATTGTACAAACGATGGTCACAATGGGCATTTACCTCATCATTACACTTTCTTTCTTCATCAACAGAAAGCGGTTTGAAACAGCCGCTTAATACAAAAAAGCGTGCTGGACCTTTTCGAGAAGGTCTCGCACGCTTTTTTTAATGCTGTTTGTAGTGCTTGAAATGAACAGGGGATTGAACCGGGTGCGGCTTTGTTTGAAGCCCGTAGCTCTCCCTGACGATATAAAGCGGTCGGTCCTTCGCTTCATCGTAAATTCGGCCAATATATTCTCCGATCATTCCCAGCATGAAGAGGATGATGCCGCTAAAGAACAGCTGAATGACAATTAATGAACTCCAGCCAGTAATCGTGCTATTGGTAAAAAGCTTTAAGTACAAAACAAGGAACATCGAAATGAATCCAATAGCAGAAAGGGCAATGCCTGCCACACTGGCTAGCTTTAAAGGTTTATAGGAGAAAGAGGTGATTCCGTCCATCGATAGCTTGAGCATCTTTTTGAGAGGATACTTCGTTTCTCCTGCTAGCCGCTCATCTCGAACGTATTCTACGGCAATTTGTTTGAAGCCGACCCAGCTGACTAAGCCGCGAACAAATGGATTTTTCTCCCGTATTTTTCTCATTTCATGACACACCTTACGATCCATCAACCTGAAGTCGCCAGTGTCGATGGGAATGTCTACTTCGGTGATTTGACGTAGAACCCGATAGAAAAGGGAAGCGGTGTGCTTTTTGAAAAATGTTTCGCCTTTTCGCTTGGTGCGGACGGCGTATACCACTTCATAGCCTTCCTTCCATTTTGCAATCATCTCTAATATCAATTCGGGCGGATCTTGTAAATCTGCATCAATGACCACGATGGCCTGACCCTTTGCATAATCCATGCCAGCTGTAATCGCAATTTGATGCCCAAAATTACGAGAAAAATCAATGAGTCTCACATTCGGATCAGTCTGGCAATATCCTTTTATCATTTCAGCTGTTCGATCCATACTGCCGTCATTGACGAAGAGAAGCTCATATGCTTCTCCCGTCGAATCCATGACGGTTTTAAGTCGCTGATACGATTCGTGGATGACAAGTTCTTCATTATAGACTGGGACAACAATCGAATATTGTATGCTTTTTTCCATCAGCCATTTTCCTCCTTTTAATAGATGAATTAATCAACGGATAGTTCGTAAAGGGTGCCACTCTCCATTCCGCCCATTCGTCCATTTGACTGATCAGGTTGTTTAGATTGTTTGCTGTCAGTGCTGCCTGTTTGTTGCTTCGTTTTGGATGTTGAAGTGCTCTGCCATTTAGAAGCAGCCACTTCTTTGCCGTTTTTCTGAATCCAGTTCAGAATGTCTGAGCTTCCGCCTCTCATTCCAGAGAGATAGAAGTATTTGATTTTTCCGTCTTTGACGAGCTGTTTAAATTCACTAAGCGTTAAAATGTTATCTGAGCCACTAAATCCACCTAGTGCCATAACCGCTTTCCCTGTCTTAATAATGTAAGGGGAAGCAGTGGTTGCATCTGTTGTACCAAACAAGAAGGCTTCCCCTGTATTGTTTTTCTCAAGGTAGCTGATCAGCTTCTCATTCACCTGTGAATTCATGATGCCGCTTGAAGTTGCAAGCTGGGGACCAGCCTCTGGTAACATGCTGTTTCCTCCGTAAAGAAGAGGTGTGCTTGCCCAGAACAGTGGTGCGATGAGCATGCCAAGGATGGCGATGAGAGACGTCAGTTGTTTTAGTTTTTCTTTTCCTTTTATAAAGAGCAGGGCAAGGACGGATCCAACGCCGATGAGACCAACCGCAATGCTTAACACAAGACCAATCGTGCTCGTAAAGGTGGATAAGATAAAGATTTCAAATGCTGTTGTCACCAAAATAGCCATCGGAAGCAGCCATTTTTTAAAGCCGGTCCCTGTTTGGAATAATTGAGTCATAGAGACCCAGCCTGCTCCAGCTAATACGGCAATTGGCGGTGCCAGCATGATTAAATAATAGTGATGGAAAAATCCAGCTACACTGAAAAATCCAGCAACGGGTATAAGCCAAGCTAACCAAAATAGCGTTTCCTTTTGTTTTATATTGAGACGTCTTCTGTCAAAAGCTGTTGAGAAGAAGATGCCAATGGTGCCAATAAGAGCAAATGGAAGCAGCCAGCTGATTTGATCGGACAGTTCAGATTGGAACAGACGTAATGGACCTTTTGTTCCTGTACCAAACATGCCAGAGCCATTTCCCATTTTTCCGCCACCGCCATTTGGCGGTCCATCACCAGAAGGCATGTCAGGTGGTGTCGTGCCATTTGTACTGCTTGGCGGTCCTTGCATAGACGGCTGTCCCTGACCGGAAGATTGATTGGAGCTGTCTGAGCTGCTTTGATTTCCATTAGATGGCGGCTGAGGCATGGTGGATGAATCATTATCGTTTTGCTGATCACCCTGCTGTGAAGGTGGTTGACCTTCACCCTCACTTGAGCCGCCGCCCATTCCACCAGCTCCGCCAGACTGTTGACCAGTCAGCCGCTGGAGACCGTTATAGCCAAAGGCTAGTTCTAATGCAGAATTAGATTGACTTGATCCCATAAAAGGGCGATTGTCTTTTGAGGTGAGATCAACGGCTATCGACCAAGAAGCAGATACACCTAAAAGAACAATCATTGAAATCAGCAGTGAAAGCAATTTTCTCTTCCAGGTCGTGCGATAAGCTAGGATGTAAAAAAGGATGAGTGCTGGTACGATCATATAGGCTTGCAGCATCTTTGCATTAAAGCCGACGCCGATCATTGCAAATGAAGCGATCGCCCAAAGCACCTTTTGCTGTTTCACAGCCTTGAACATCATACCTGTTGCTAGTAAAAGGATAAAAACAAGTAAGCTGTCAATGTTATTTGTACGAGATACAGCGACTGCGATTGGTGTACAAGCCATGATGAGTGCAGCCAGTCTTGCAGCGGCCTGGCCGAATGTTGGTTTGACAAGTCGGTAGATTAAGTAAACAGATCCAATGCCAGCCAAAGCTTGAGGCAAGATCACACTCCATCCATGTAAACCAAAAATTTTGGCACTGATCGTTTGCAGCCAGAAGGCAAGCGGGGGTTTATCCACCGTGACATACCCTGCTGGATCAAATGAAGCAAAGAAGAAATTATGCCAACTTTGCATCATACTTGTGACAGCGGCAGTATAATACGCATTCACCGTATCATCATTCCAAATGTGATAAATGTTTAAGATGGCAGATAAGATCAATATGAAAAATAAATAAATATCAAATTTCTGAAAACGTCTGATCAAAAGCATGTCACTCCTTTTTCTTAACTTGAAAAAAGTGTAACAAGCAAATATGAATAAATTGTTAATAAAAAAAGACCAATTCTTTATGTTTTAGGGGAATAAAAACAGCTCTTGTTGAAAAGAGCTGTTCAAGTTGTATACATATGCTATTGATACTGGTCTATAAGAGAAAGGAAAGGTTCCAAATGAGAGTGTGACAAGATCTGTAATTTTTTATTGAGTAGGCAAGCTTTCATTGAATGAAGCATTTGGTAGCTGAATGATGGCTGTCGTACCGAGTCCAGGCTTAGATTGAATATTAAAGGTGCCATGATGTTTTTTAATAATTTGATAGACAATGGCTAGTCCAAGCCCAGAGCCGCCATCCTTTCTCGTGCGAGCCTTATTTACTCGATAAAATCGCTCAGAAACATGCGGAAGATCTTCTTTTGGAATGCCATTGCCTTCGTCCGTCACTCTCAATTCAGCAGTGTTTTGCTGAACATGTAATTCAATCGAAATTGACTTCCCAGATGGAGTGTAATGAATGGCATTGTCCAGTAAATTACGAACCACTTGTTGTAGGCGATCGCTATCACCATAAACAATACAATCCTCTTCAAGTGTCCGTTTGAGAGAAATGCCCTTTTGATTAGCGATGAATGCCATTTGATCAAGAACATCATGGATAAGCTGTGCAAATACGATTGGCTCTGTTGTTAGAGGATAAGAATCCCCCTCTAACTGCGCAAGGTCTAAAAGATCGTGAACAAGCCGGCTTAAACGTGTGGCTTCATCTTGGATGATTTGCATTCCTTTTTTTTGATCAATGACACCCTCTTCAATTCCTTCTGCATATCCTTTCATATAACTTAAAGGAGTCCTAAGTTCGTGAGAGACATTAGCAAGAAATTCTCTGCGGTGCTGTTCAACCTTTTCAAGGGTAGAAGAGAGTTTATTAAAGGAACGGCTAAGCTGATTTAACTCATCCCCTTTTTTAGTGACAGCCATGCGTTTTGAAAAATCACCAGATTCCATTTCCATTGCAATTTCTTTCATTTTATTAATCGTCCGCACGACTTTATTGGAACTTTTATATCCGATAAAGAAAATCAGCAGAAGAATAAATAAAATGGATACGCCAAGTGTCAATCTGATTTGGACAAACGGTTCATAAACATCGGATAAGGGCATCGAGAGAAAAATTGTCCCCGATAGGTCATCTTTGTTTGAGAAAACAGGGATGGCGATACCGAGAATATCTTGGTGAAACTGTGGATGTTCTCTAATTAACACGACGGTTTCCCCTTGAAGAAGCTTTTGGCGTTCCTTGAACGTGATGAGGTTATCATTTGTGTTCGTATCAAAAGGGATACCACTTGAAAGCTCCATTGGGTCATCTGTGAAAATAATGTTCGCCTCACTTGAGTCATTTGCCCATTTGATTCTATCGGTAAAATACGTGTCTTTACCGTGTTTGTGATAGATTTCTGCTAGCTTCTTTCCTTGTAAACTTAAGGAATCAATTTGTTTATCAATATATAAGTGCTGGTATAAGTAATAGGTAAGTGCGAGAGCTGAGGCTGCAACAATTCCGGTAACTGCAAGGATTAAGAAGAGTACTTTCTTTTTAATGGATAACGGCTTCATTCCTCCTCCTCAAACTTATAGCCGACACCCCAAACGGTTTTAATATGCCGTTCAGCTCCCTTTAATTTCAGTCGTAGTGTTTTAATATGTGTATCGACTGTTCTTAAAGAACCACTGGTCGAGTGTGTTTCCCACAATTTTTGATAGAGCTGTTCACGGGAAAAAACTTGGCCCTGATTAAGAAGAAGAAACATGAGTAAATCAAATTCTCTTCTAGTTAAATTAATGGGCTCTTGATGGAGGTAGACTTGTCTGCCATCTTGATCAATCTCCAGGTCGCCGATCTGCATTCGGCTGCGCTTTAGCGAAAGACCCCTAATTCTTCTTAAGGTCGTTTCAATTCTTGCTGCAAGCTCACGCAGACTGAAAGGCTTCATGATGTAGTCATCCGCTCCAATTTCAAGTCCTCTAATTCGATCCTCCTCATAGCTTCTAGCTGTTAAAAATAAAATGGGGATTTGGGATGTTTGTCGAATACGCTGGCAGACTTCGAATCCATCCATATCAGGCATCATGATATCCAATACAACAAGGTCAACGGGTTCCCTTTCAAGCTGATGTAAGGCATCCATGCCACTGTTTGCAGTGATAATATGAAAGCCTTGTTTTTGCAAAAAGGAGCCGATTAACTCAAGCATATCTAACTCATCATCTACTATTAAAATATGCATCTGTTCTTTCATTTCTTTTCCTCCAACACGATAGCATAGGGCCCTGATGGGACATTCAGTCGTTTTTTCATCATGAATGTATGTTTATCGATGACTGATACTGAATTGTCATCTAAGTTACTCACATATATTGATTCGGTATCGGCGGTGATATAATTCGGATTTTGACCGGTTTCAATAGAAGCAAGCTGCTGATTCGTCTCTGTATCTACTTTGTATAGCGTATGGTCTCCATGACATAGTACATATAAAGTAGAAGAATCTTTCTCTGAGAAAAATGCAACTGGCATGACACCTAGTTTGATTTCGCGCTGTTTTTTACCTGTTTTAGGGTCGTAAGCAAAAATGCTTTTATTTAAGGTGCCAGGTTTACCGTGTCCGCCAATCCAAATGGAATGTCCATCAAAATGAATGCCAGAAGGCCGTTCTAGTACAGAAATCGTACGTGTGTTTTTTCCTTTTTCAATATCTATGACTGAAACTGTATGACTTTCTGTATTTAAAACAAACAAAGTTCCTGAAGAAGAAAGCGTCATAGAAGAGGGTGACTTTCCGGTCTTCACAGTTGCTTTTATTTTTTTGCTCTGTGTATCAATAAAATAAACGACATTCTTCTTTGAATCCGCTACAAGTAAAGTGTGAGAAGCTGCATCATATGTAAGTGAAGTCAGCCCTTTATTCACGTCCATATAATCTGCTGCTGTCCCCTTTTTTAAATTGATTTCTATCAGGGATTGTCCTTCTTTACTTGTCGCAATGATGATGTCTTTGTTGATTTGAATGAGATCAGTGAGTGGATGTTTTAAATCAACGGAAGAGACAATTTTATTCTTTTGTAAATCAACAATTGAAAAGGAGGCTTTTTTTAATTGAGATATCACAGCAACCGATTGCGTGCTGCCAGGTGGCGTAAATTGCTGGTCTTTTCCGCATCCCGACAGGAAAAACAGTAGAGCTGACAAACAGATCAAATAATATTTCACACGTTCCATCTTTCCGCTCCTTTGCGTCCTCTATTTTCAAAAAGCATACCACAAAAATTGTGAAAAAAAATCGAAGTTATCATTGCTGGAAGATATGAAAAAAAGCTTTTAGATTGGGAAGTGGGACAACTTTCAGCTAAAATTCCTTTTTCGTCTCATCTTATGACATTTTTCTATCTATAAAAGACGATTTTCACGGTTTGATTATCGTGATGTTTATAGGTTACAGTGATACAAATAATCAAAACTCCCCCGCCCTAAATGAACATAGAGCGAAGGGAGTCATTAGGCAGAATGTCCCGATGATGGAGAGGTGGATTTTGTTTTTATGCGTTGAGATAAAAGGAAACCAAGGATACCTGCGCCCATTAATACAATAAATAGGGCTTGAAAACCACTCAAAATACCAATCAATGTAGACGATATGATACTGCCAAAATATCGAAAGGTAGAGAAGATACCAGATGCCGAACCAGATAAGTTTTGATCAACGGATGTTAAAGAAGCCATCTGCATACTGGTCATACCAATTCCTGATGAAATTCCACCTGCGACTAATGTGATAATGAGCAGTGGTAAACTTGGGTAACTGTTTAATGTGATAAGCATGATGCCTGATAAAGTAAGGCAGAGAAATGAAAATCGAATCATTTTTTTTGCGCCTTTTATCGGATGGAGCTTTGCCCCGAGCAAGCCACTTATAGACATACAAAGTGAAAAGACAGAAAGAATAATACCGCTTTGTGTATGAGAAAGTGCAAGTTGTTGTTCCATAAATAGCGGCATAATGAGAAGGATGGCGTACATGACAAAATTGCTTAGCATGATAGAAAGGTTGGCGTTTGTAAAAGCACTGTTTTTAAATAGTGACAAAACGATGATCGGATTCTTTACTTTCCGTATATGTTTGAAGAATAAAGGAATCACGATCAATGCTAGAATCCCATAGACTAAGTATTCATTTAACACTTGGCTTTTTGTGCACAGAATGAGTGTGGCAATCCCGATGGTTAAGTACAATGAACCGATGATGTCTACACTTGCTTGTAAGCGTGTATGCTTTATTTTGGGAATGAGTAAAACGCCTGTGACAAGTGTGAGGAACAAAAATGGGATATTTACTAAGAAAATAGAATGCCAATCAAAGCTCTGAATGAGAATCGAGCCAATAAAAGGCCCAAGTGCAGCACCAATACCTGCTCCAAAACCAAAATACCCCATTGTTTTAGACAGTTTTTCAGGTGATACCGTTGCACGAATCAATGCAATGCTGTTCGGTGTTAAAATAGCTCCCCCGGCTGCTTGGATTGATCGAAAGGTGATAAGAAAAGCAAGATTAGGTGCAAAAGCACATCCAATCGAGCCAATCAAAAAGAGCATCACACCGACTAAATACATGTTGCGATGGCCGTATATATCTCCTAGCTTACCAGCGATAGGCTGAGTGACCGCCATGACAATAAGGTAAATCGTGACTACCCAAGTAATGTTTGAAATGGATTGTTCATAATAAGTTGATATGGATGATAGTGCGACTGCGATCATGGTTGAATTGACCGGAACTAATATAGCTCCAAGTAACAAAGAATAGATGATCAAGCTCTCTTTTTTTAACCTCAATGTGTATACCACCTTTTGTAAAAAAGAAGAATTTCACCCTTTAAGCGGGAGAAATTCCTCTCATGAAAATGTGTGTGCATGTCTCAATAAAGTCTTCTTTCTGTGTTAAAACGAGTTGTAAGTCTTGCTCTAGCTGTTGAATGAAAAAACCGAAATACGTACTAATGAAAATGTCTGCATAGATTTCTTCATATCCTTTTAATACATGATGCTGAGCGCCCATCGTTTTGAAATATTGTATCAGCATTTCCCTCAGTTCTTGAGGATAAAGTGTTTCATGATCTGTTAAATCCTTAAACATAGTGGGTTCTCTCATGCTAATATAGATAAATTCTTTTTTTGAAGTCAAATCTTCAAGGAAATAGGTGCCCAGAAATTTTAAATCAGTGTATAAATCTCCTTTGAATTCTGCTTCTAGGGTTTTTGTTGGTGTTGATTTCATTTTCATAATGGCAGCAATGACGCCACGTTTGTTTTTAAAGTTACGGAAAATTGTCGCTTCACTCACATTCGCTTTTGTCGCAATTTCTTTTGTTGTTGTTTTTTGATAGCCCTTTTCAGACAATAAATCCATCGTTGCGCGAATGATTCGTTGATTGGTTGATTTTAACAAGCATACTCACCTCAGGTTATGAATGTGTTTGCAACAAAGTAAGTATACCGATAAAATCCATGACCGCCAATATGATCCCAAATGATAGGGTTATGCCCTTGAATGTTGCTTTAATAACTGAATACGTCCATTCGCACCATCTACTGTCACAAGGTCACCCGTTTGGAGTTTTTCAGTGGCTATTCTTGTACCTAGAACAGCAGGCATCATATACTCTCTAGCGATAATAGCGGAATGTGACAAAATGCCTCCAGAATCGGTGATCACTGCTTTTGCGTCTCTAAATAAGCTCGTCCATAAAGGTGTGGTTGTTTTGCAAACTAAAATGTCATCCTTTTGAAATTGTGAAAATTCATCAGCGCATGTAATGACTCTTACTCTTCCGGAAACAATGCCGCTTGAAGCTCCAATTCCATGGATCACATCGTCTGTGTTGTTTTCATTTTCTCTTAATGAACCGAGCATTCTTTCTACTTGCTGCAATTCAGCCTCAGATGGAGTACCTGTATAAGCTGGTGGTTGAATGGCTTCATTTTCTTTCATTTCAATTTTTCTCTGCTGTATGACCGAATCGTATGTGATAGACGTTGTGAGCGCTTTGTGCACTTCTTCATCGTAGAGATACCACAGATCTTCTTGATGAGGAATGGCTCCTTTTTGTGCAAGGAGTTCACCAATTTTTAATAGATATAGTCTAGCTTTTGCATCTAACATGGCATCAATGTAGAAGTGATGATCATCTCGGATATTGGCTGCCTGGAGCGCAAAATGATAAAGTTTCTCAAATTTTGCTTTAAACACTTCATCTTTCACTTCACTCATAAATTGCTCATAAGTCTCACGTCTTTTGATCACTGCTTGTGCAAATTCTTCATCAAAAACACATTGGTTCTGAATGTTATTTCTGAGGATATCTAAGATAAACTCAGGGTTTTCCACCCATGCCTCTTCCGTAAAGTCATGACTTTTAACAGATCGCCAGCCATAGATTTGGAGAAATTCCTCCATTTTCGAAATGAAATGTTTTCCTTTATCCGTGTGATTAAGTGCATATAATAGTTCTGGATTCGCTTCATGGTTTGTAAATGTATGAAGAAGTTCTTCATCCTGAAGGACATCCTTTGCTAGATGAGATAGCTTCTGGTCTGTTTCAAGAGATTTGTTCATGACGCCTATCATCATCTCATGTAACAAGACGACTTGTTTTTGATCACCGGTATACGTTACAAGCATGTCTTCAATCATAGCAGATAGAATGACTTGTGGTATGACGATATCAAAATGATCCTCGTACGCTTGTATATAAAAAGCCTTTAATTCTTCGAAGCCGATGATTGCTTCTTCAATGGTCATAGGTTCGTTTATTTGACGATCAAGTTTTTCGTAAAATGGAAAGAAATTTTGCTCTAGAATTTCATACATACGTTCACTTAAATTGGGAAATAACTCAAATATGCTCTCATCAAAAACTTGTGCAGTTTCTGTTCCCGCTTCAGGCATAGACGGTGCAGAATACAGGTGACCTCTATAAAGCTTGATATCTTTGATGTTGAGATCAGGTACTTGATACTTTTCTCCATTTTTCTTCATCCCGCTTTTTAAAGCAGGTATGATTAAGCTTGAGAAAAGAGGACTCGTTGGGCCTGGCATATGATCGTCCATTGAAATCCAGAAATCCTGCAGCTCTTCTGGCTGAATTTGAAAAGAAGCACCTGCTGCTTCATTTGCTGTTTTTGGTAGTGAAGCGGTAATCGGTCTTGCTTGAAGCAAATAAAAAGTACCATTTGATATTCCGAATTCGATATCTACTCCATGTCCATAAAGTGCTTCTACTTGTTTGGTGATTTGCATGATTTGTACCAATTGATCATCATGCAGGCAAAATTGGCCAGCCATTTCCTCGGATACAGGCTGTTCAATGACGCCCTCTTGGTAAGGAACAATTTGCAGTTCTTTTGTTCCCAGTGATTTTTCAATAGAAAACGTCTCTTTGTCTACAATAAATGTGTCAGGTGTCACGAGACCGGAGACGATGGCTTCTCCTAATCCGTAGCTTGCTGTTATCATGACTTCGTTTGTTTTTCCTGATACCGGATTTTCACTAAAGATGACACCAGAGACATCAGAATGGATCAATCCTTGAACGACGACAGCCATGAGCGGCATCTCTTCCTCGTTTTCATCCATCTCTTCCTTATATTCTGTGACTCTTGCTGCAAAATAAGAAGACCAGCATTCTTTGACAGCCTGCAAAAATTCTTCATTTGTCTTGATATTTAAATAGGTCTCGTACTGTCCTGCAAATGAGGCACCTTCGAGATCTTCAGCAACAGAAGAGGATCGAACAGCAACTGAGGGATATGCCTTCAGCAATGATTGAAAGGATGAAAGTAACTCTGCTTCCATTTGTGAAGGAAACGAAGCTTTTTTGATTTTTTGTGCAAGGTTTTGTTCAGTTGAATGCAGATTGTGATATGAAAGAAAGCTTGCAAAGCTGTTGGTTTTAATAATAAATCCATCTGGGACTGGCAAGCCGTGATTGTTTAATTTGATCAAATTCACGCCTTTTGCCCCTGCGAGTGATGCGGATTCTTCAGCCGCATGAAATAATACTGAATACATGGGAATGCCCCCTTATCCAAATAGCCAATGGTTTGTTTGTCTCTCTATTTTTCAAAATGATAGTGCGCACTATCATTTTAATCATAGGATTTATTGGATGTTACTGTCAAAGACGTAAAGACCTATCTTTATAAAGGGGACGTTCTCACTAATTTTCTTCTGTATCTATAACAAAAGTCACCAAACGTGAAGAAAAAAAGGTGAAATCGAAAACTGTGAATTGTTCAATATGCCAATCTTTACTATAATCAAGGGAGTAGACCATGAAGAGGGAGGGTTTTTGTGATTACAAAAGCCATATTTGCACTTGTTTTTCCTTTCCTGCTCGTTATTTTATTTTCAAAGGTGACTTATAATCATTACGTGGGCATTGCATTAACAGCAGCGCTTTTATTTGCCTCGTACATGAAAGGCTATACAGAAACCTACTTTATCGTAGGATTAGATATTATTTCTTTAGTAGCTGGGGCATTGTTTATGGCTAAGAAAGAAATCGAAAAAAGAGAGAAGGCTGAAAAACATCATTGATGTGATCGTGATAGGCCGAAAGGTGACGTTTTTAAAACAGGAGCTGTGCTTACGATTTCTAGTGAGCGCAGCTTTCTTTTTTGTGATGTTTTTCTGCTCATCGAATATCTCGCTCCAAAATGTTCCATACTGAAAGGAAGGTTTCTTAGAAGGGTTATTTGCCATGGGAGAGAGGGTATGACTGTATTGGAAATAAAAATCAAGTGAGACACGAACTTTAGTTCGTATTTTTGTGTTCTTTTATGATAATATATTCATTAGATAGATTTCGTAACGAAACGGAGGCTTTGATGTGAGTGACCGCTTTGAATTAGTTTCTAACTATCAGCCCCAAGGAGATCAGCCGAAGGCGATTGAAAAGCTTGTTGAGGGGATCCATCAGGGGAAACAGCATCAAACGCTGTTAGGTGCTACAGGTACGGGAAAGACCTTCACTGTATCAAACCTGATCAACGAAGTGAACAAGCCGACACTTGTCATTGCGCATAACAAGACACTTGCCGGTCAGTTATATAGTGAGTTTAAGGAATTCTTTCCGAATAATGCTGTCGAATATTTTGTGAGTTACTATGATTATTACCAGCCTGAGGCATATGTTCCTCAGACCGATACATTTATTGAAAAGGACGCCAGCATCAATGATGAGATAGATAAGTTGAGACACTCCGCCACATCCTCGTTATTTGAGCGGAGAGATGTCATCATCATTGCTAGTGTATCCTGTATTTATGGCTTAGGTTCGCCAGAGGAATACCGAGAGCTTGTGCTGTCTTTGCGCACTGAAATGGAAATTGAACGCAATCAGCTTCTTCGTAAGCTGGTGGATATTCAGTATTCTCGTAATGATATAGATTTTCAGCGCGGAACTTTCCGAGTACGGGGCGACGTCGTTGAAATTTTTCCTGCTTCACGAGATGAGCATTGTATCAGAGTGGAGTTTTTCGGTGATGAAATTGAACGTATTCGTGAAGTGGATGCACTGACTGGAGAAATACTTGGTGATCGTGATCATGTTGCTATTTTCCCAGCATCTCACTTCGTCACAAGAGAAGAAAAAATGGAAAAAGCAATTATCAATATTGAGCAAGAGCTTGAAGAGCAGCTCGAAAAGCTTCGTGAAAACGGAAAGTTGCTTGAAGCACAGCGCCTTGAGCAGCGGACAAGATATGACCTTGAGATGATGAGGGAGATGGGCTTTTGTTCAGGAATCGAGAACTATTCAAGACATCTGACCTTGCGCCCTCCTGGTTCAACACCCTACACACTGCTTGATTATTTCCCGGATGATTTTATGATTGTTGTCGATGAGTCACACGTGACGATTCCGCAAATCCGAGCAATGTACAACGGAGACCAAGCAAGAAAACAAGTGTTGGTTGATCACGGATTCCGTCTGCTATCAGCACTTGATAATAGACCGCTCACCTTTGATGAGTTTGAAAAGCATATCAATCATATCGTGCATGTATCTGCAACGCCAGGGCCGTACGAGCTTGAGAAAACGCCAGAGGTCGTGGAACAAATCATCCGCCCAACTGGTTTACTGGATCCGATCATTGAAGTCCGTCCGATTGAAGGACAAATCGATGATTTAATCGGAGAAATTCATGCAAGAGTTGAGAAAAATGAGCGTGTGCTTGTGACTACTTTGACGAAGAAAATGTCTGAGGATCTCACAGATTATCTAAAAGAAATTGGGATCAAGGTCAATTATCTGCATTCAGAAATTAAGACCCTTGAGCGGATTGAGATTATCCGTGATTTACGCCTCGGTAAATATGATGTACTCGTTGGAATCAACCTTCTTCGTGAAGGGCTGGATATTCCAGAGGTGTCGCTCGTGACTATTTTAGATGCGGATAAAGAAGGCTTTTTACGCTCTGAAAGATCCCTCATCCAGACGATTGGCCGTGCAGCGAGAAATGCAGAAGGCCGGGTCATTATGTATGCAGACAAAATGACGAAATCAATGGACATTGCGATTCAAGAAACGAAGCGAAGACGAGAACAGCAAGAAGCATATAACGAGAAATTTGAAATTACCCCACAAACGATTCATAAGAAAATCAGAGATGTCATTAAGGCAACGAAGATACATGAGGAATCGGAAGAATATGAAACAAAAGCAGCTCCAAAGCTGTCGAAAATGAGCAAAAAAGAACGAGAAAAAGTGATCGAAAAAGTCGAGATGGAAATGAAAGATGCAGCAAAAGCGCTTGATTTTGAAAAAGCAGCAGAATTAAGAGATCTATTGCTAGAGCTAAAAGCGGAAGGATGATTGCCTGATGGCTATGGAACGAATAGAGGTGAAAGGTGCTAGAGCCCACAACCTTAAAAATATTGATGTGAATATCCCGCGTGACCAGCTAGTGGTCATTACGGGGCTATCTGGTTCAGGAAAATCGTCGCTTGCCTTTGATACCATTTATGCAGAAGGTCAGCGCCGGTACGTTGAATCTCTTTCAGCATATGCGCGCCAGTTTCTCGGGCAAATGGATAAACCAGATGTAGATGCCATTGAAGGTCTTTCTCCGGCGATTAGTATTGACCAAAAAACAACAAGCCGGAACCCTAGATCAACGGTTGGAACTGTCACTGAAATCTATGATTACTTACGTCTATTATATGCTAGAGTCGGAAAACCTATTTGTCCTATACACGGGATTGAAATTACATCACAAACGATTGAGCAAATGACAGATCGCATTTTAGAATATCCAGAAAGAACGAAATTGCAAGTGCTTGCGCCGGTCGTATCTGGCCGCAAAGGAACACATGTCAAAGTACTTGATCAAATTCGGAAGCAGGGCTATGTTCGAGTGAGAGTCGATGGAGAGATGGAAGACCTTTCAGAAGATATCGAGCTCGAAAAGAATAAAAAGCATTCCATTGAAGTCGTAATTGACCGGATTGTGGTGAAGGAAGGCGTAGCAGCTAGGCTGTCTGATTCCCTTGAATCGGCACTTCGTCTAGGTGAAGGCCGGGTCATGATTGATGTGATTGGACAAGAAGAGCTGTTATTTAGTGAACATCATGCTTGTCCGCACTGCGGGTTCTCTATTGGTGAACTTGAGCCGAGAATGTTCTCGTTTAACAGTCCTTTCGGTGCCTGTCCGAGCTGTGACGGACTCGGTTCTAAACTAGAAGTCGACCCTGAGCTTGTGATTCCTAATAAGGAATTGACTTTACGTCAGCATGCCATAGCACCATGGGAGCCGCAGAGCTCACAATACTATCCGCAGCTTCTTGAGGCTGTATGCACACACTATGGAATCGACATGGACATTCCAGTCAAAGATATACCGTCGCATTTATTCGATAAAATTTTATATGGCAGCGGCTCTGAGTTGATTTATTTTAAATATGAAAATGATTTTGGTCAGGTACGTGAAAATGAAATTGAGTTTGAAGGTGTCCTTCGTAACATTGAACGACGTTATAAAGAAACAAGCTCTGATTATATCCGTGAGCAAATGGAAAAATATATGGCCAATCAACCTTGTCCGACATGTAAAGGGTATCGTTTGAAAAAAGAAACGCTTGCGGTTCTCATCAATGGCCAGCACATCGGAGAAATTACCGATTTGTCTGTCTCTGATGCACTTGATCTCTATGAAAAAATCGAGTTATCTGAGAAAGATTTGCAGATTGCTCAGCTCATTTTACGTGAAATCAAAGAACGTTTGTCCTTCTTAAATAATGTAGGTTTAGATTATCTGACATTAAGCCGATCAGCTGGAACACTATCAGGCGGTGAGGCGCAGCGGATTCGTCTCGCGACTCAAATCGGATCAAGACTGACGGGGGTTCTTTATATATTAGATGAACCATCTATTGGTCTGCATCAACGGGATAATGACCGTTTGATAGGGACTTTGAAAAACATGCGTGACATCGGGAACACGCTGATTGTCGTGGAGCATGATGAAGATACAATGCTTGCCGCTGATTATTTGATTGATATTGGACCGGGAGCAGGCGTTCATGGAGGAGAAGTGATTTCGGCTGGAACGCCAGAAGAAGTCATGAAGGACCCGAAATCTTTGACAGGCCAATATTTATCTGGTGATAAATTTATCCCGCTTCCAATTGAAAGAAGAAAGCCTGACGGCCGCTACATCGAAATTAAAGGTGCAAAAGAAAACAACCTGAAAAACGTCAATGCGAAGTTCCCTTTAGGCGTCTTTACAGCTGTGACGGGTGTGTCTGGCTCAGGGAAAAGTACGCTTGTGAATGAAATTCTATTGAAATCACTTGCGCAAAAACTGCATCGAGCGAAGGCGAAGCCAGGACAGCACAAAGAAATCAAAGGAATGGATCATTTAGATAAGGTCATTGATATTGATCAATCTCCAATTGGCCGTACGCCGAGATCCAACCCTGCCACGTATACCGGTGTATTTGATGACGTGCGGGATGTCTTTGCACAAACCAATGAAGCAAAGGTCCGTGGCTATAAAAAAGGTAGATTCAGCTTTAACGTCAAAGGCGGCCGCTGTGAGGCGTGTCGTGGAGATGGAATCATAAAAATTGAAATGCACTTTTTACCTGATGTGTATGTACCTTGTGAAGTGTGTCATGGGAAACGTTATAACCGCGAGACACTAGAGGTCACGTACAAAGGGAAAAATATTGCCGATGTTCTTGAAATGACTGTGGAGGACGCACTTCAATTTTTCGAGAATATCCCGAAAATTAAGCGTAAACTTCAAACGATCTTTGATGTTGGGCTAGGGTATATTACCCTTGGACAGCCTGCGACAACATTGTCTGGGGGAGAGGCGCAGCGTGTGAAATTGGCATCTGAGCTTCACCGCCGTTCAAACGGAAGGTCTCTTTATATTTTAGACGAGCCTACAACTGGTCTTCATGTGGATGATATTGCCCGTTTATTAAAAGTGCTTCAGCGTTTGGTCGAAAATGGGGATACGGTTTTGGTCATTGAGCACAACCTTGATATTATCAAGGCCGCTGATTACCTCGTTGATCTAGGGCCAGAAGGCGGTGCAGGCGGCGGAACGATTATTGCCTCTGGAACACCTGAGCACATTGCAAAAGAAAAAGCTTCTTACACAGGTCTATACTTGAAGCCTATTTTAGAACGTGACCGCGAACGAATGAAACAGTTGGTCAAAGAAACGGAACGTGTGACATCGTCATAAGAAAAACCCCTCTTTATCGAGGGGTCAGATTGTAGAGAAACTCACGTTTTTCTACAATCTTTTTTATTTTCAGCGGCATCATGATGGATGAGATTTAATGAAAAAGGCCTCCCACACACCTAGCCTAGCTTCGCTAGGTGTGTGGCAATCTTCTTCATGTTCTGACACGCAGCGGTGAGAAGAACTTGCTCACTCACATTCTGTTTTCCCCTCAACCGGCAGTAGCGAAGCCCATGCAGTTGTTTTGATTTTGTAATGATT
>NZ_JOTP01000004.1 GCF_000715205.1 Bacillus zhangzhouensis
GCTGATTAAGAAATATTCAAAAGAAGATAGTCATTAACACAGCCCCTCCATTGGAAGGGCATTTTTTATTTAAATCGCCATTCCTTCTTCTGTTTATCCCACGTTAACTCCTTGCGAGAAACTAAGTTTTTAACCGCCTTACGAATCGTTGGCTCATCTTTACCCGTTTTCCTTTTAAGGTCATCCATCGAGGGATTCTTTTTGAATCTGCTCATGTTATAGATGATTCGATATAGCTTTCTTTCGAGATCGGTCACACCGTAATCCTCCTATAAAAAGAATGTACGTTCGATTATAAATGTAAATAAAAAGCCCTTCAACTTCGAAGAACTTTTTAAAACAGATAATTTAATTGTTTACATACCTACTTTAACATCTCTTTCGCAAGCCATTCCCGGACGCACATCTTTCATAAAAGCATATCTCCTTTCTTCTATTAAAAACCGTTATAGTTTACATTCCTTTAAAAGGAAATGCATTCAATTATAAACATATATTGAGTATAGGTATCAAGTGTATTAATCTAATTATGTATTTACTTATATACAAAAATAAGTTACAATAAACATGAAGTGCTTAACTTCACATGTGAAATTTGATGAATTTTGCGAAAAAAGGACTTTATACCTATGTCTTAAGAATGTTTAAAATAATACAATTTGTCTTATACAGTTGTATTCCAAAGAAGGGGAGATTTTACTTGTCAAAAATTGAAACTGGAGAATTAGTGTTCCATTTGAATAGCTGGTATCAATCTATAATGAGAGGCGAGATAAAAAAAGCAATAGGCTTAAAAGGCGAAGTAGATCAACTGATGCCCTGTGCAGATCCTGATGAACAGGTTATCTTGTACTGTCAGTTAATAGAATCAAGGCATAGGATTCTACTTGAGTCTACAGAAAATAGCAGCGATAGTTTTATGCGCGCTGCAGAAGATTCAGAAGTAAACGGCATGCTGTCTTTCTACTACTATTTATTTAACGGTGTTCACGAAGCTTTTAAATCAAATAATTTTAGAGCGATCGAACTTTTTAAAATCGCTGAAAAGAAACTGGGCTTCATTCAAGACGAGATAGAGATTGCCGAATTTCACTACAGAATGGGAACAACTTATTATCACATGCAATCAACTTTCTTATCAGAGAACCATCTAGAGAAAGCCGTTGAGATATATAACAAATATGATGACTATAGCCGACGTCAAATCACTTGCAATATTGCTTTAGGACTCAATTACATAGACCAATTCAGATATGACTTGGCTCAAGAAACACTGCTAAAATGTTCGGAAATGTCGCGATCTCTTGGTGACAATATTTTATTTAGTATTTCTGTTTTTAATTTAGGGTACCTACACATTAAAAGGGACGAATTAAAAGAAGCTGTTAAGTTTATTGAAAAGTCCTTACAAAGCAAAGAGCTGAGGGAAAATGCGCCATTTGCATATCTACACGGAGTCTATGAAGCTGTTAGAAGTTACTTTAAATTAGGCGATTCAGAAGCAGCTTTAAAATGGCTTCAATTAGGCTTTACTTTGTCTTCGGCAAGGGATCACGGTATCTTTCTATTGAAATTTAACACGTTGCATTCTTTGTATGTTTTAGGTGATAATGGAAAGGTAAGAGAATGTGTGAAAAGGTTGGAACAACATAAAGCTTACGTAGATGTTGAGGCAATCGCCTTAGACATTGCCGAGTTTTATAAGCAACGAAAGGATTTCAAAACGAGTATTGATTTCTATGATGTTCTGATTAATGCCAAAAAACACATTCTAAAATAATAGAAGAGGACGTGTTTTGTTTGAAAAAATTGGCGTGTTTTATTTTAGCAGGAGCAGTCTTATTTTCTGTTGGATACTCTTCACAAAGTAGAGGTATGACGGGTACTAACGTGAAGTTAGAGGAAGTAAAACGAGATTTAGCTTCAAGAGGTATGACGGGAAGCAGCGTAAAGCTAGAAGATCTAAAATACAAAGTTGCTTCAAGAGGTATGACAGGTTCATGAGATCAGCCCTTCCTATAAAGGGCGATTTTTTTAACGTATTATTGTATTTACTTAAACACAAAAAGTGATATAATCTAATACTAGAGGTGATTTATTTTGGGGAAAGGTAGACCGAAAGAGTTTGATAAAATGATACCGTATCATACTAGGTTGCAAGAAAAAACTAAAAATATTGCTGATGCAATTGTCGTGACTTCGCAGTTCAAAGGTCATCGGGAGTTAATCGAATACCTTTTAGATCTTTATAAAAAAGAGCACCCGGAAGACTACAAAAAAGCCGAAATGTATTTAGAATTAACTAAAAAAGAACCTGCCGAATAAGGGGGGTTCTTTTATTGTGCTTAAATTTTCTTTCTTTTGTATATATGTATATTTGTATGAATAATGTGAACATTGAACGAAGTAGCTGCGCATAGGATAATGACTCTCTTTCGCTTTCATCACGCGGAAGTACTCGGAACAATACGCCAGTCATGATGAGCATCATGACGGCAGAAACTAGATAAACTGACCGCCAGCCGGCGAGATCGGTTAGTACACCAGCGAATGTTCGTGCAAGAAGAATACCGATCACGATTCCACTTTGTACCAAGCCAACGATACGGCCACGCTCGGCTGGGGCAGCCAAAGTCGATACGAACGCTACGATCACCTGAGTCACCACAGCAAGCAGTCCGACCGCAGCTAATCCGATGAACAGCACAGTGGCGCTGGGAGAGATGCCGACCAACATTAGAGACAACACGGATAAAAGCATCTGTCCGATGATTAGCTGACGTCGATTCAATAGATCACCTAGTGGTACTAGCAGTAACAACCCTAGCGCGTAACAAAGCTGAGTAATAGTGATGACAATGCCGATGGATGAGTGGGTGATACTGAACTCTGTCGCCAATGAGTCTAGTAATGGTTGTGCATAGTATATGTTTGCAACAGCCATCCCACAGGCCGTTGCGAACAATAGTGCCATATAGCGAGTCATGGTTGATTCTGATTTTATTTGTACGTGATCCGTGTTCATATCATGATCCTCAATTGTAATAGTTGTTTTTTCTTTAACCTTTACCATGACTTATATCCCCTTTTTGTACTTTTGAGTATAATATACCAATCAGTATAAAATGATTCCTGATAAGGATAACCAACAAAATGTTTTGGAGTCAAGTAGATAATTCAGATGTTTGACTATTTCTTTTGAAAAGAGAACACAATTTGACAATATAACTTGAATTAAATAGAATCATAATATACTGATTGGTAATGAAAAGTTGAGATATTCCT
This sequence comes from Bacillus zhangzhouensis, assembly GCF_000715205.1. Lineage (GTDB taxonomy): Bacteria > Bacillota > Bacilli > Bacillales > Bacillaceae > Bacillus > Bacillus zhangzhouensis. The sequence continues at coordinate 3,286 of NZ_JOTP01000004.1, forward strand.
GACTCAAATTTTCGAAATTGATAAGAAAAAAGAAACGATATGAATTTGAATCAAGTATCGGATAATGAAGGAACTGAAAAATGAATGAGAACTTGCTCATCATATAAGAATAAAGAACAAGATAATTAAGTGAAGAAATTTTTGAAAAGAGGAATTTATGATGGTTCGACAACGTGAATTTGATGAGGAAAAAGCGTTGGATGATGCAATGCTGCTTTTTTGGGAGAAGGGGTACAAGGCTACTACATTAAGCGATTTAACTGCCAAAATGGGGATACAACGACCAAGCTTATACTCAGCTTTTGGAGACAAAGAGGAATTGTTTGAGGCTGCATTACGCAAATATACAAAGCTGCATGCTTCCCATATTCGAACAAAACTTCAAAATAATCTATCTGTAAAAGATTCATTCCGCACATTTTTTGAAGATTTAGTGGAAGAGGAATATAGAGATAGTCCAAGCAAGGGATGTTTTTGCATTAATACCATAGTGGAACTTGCCCCTCACGAAGAGAAATTTGAAATTCTGACAAGAGAGCATCAGATGTATCTTTCGGTCATTTTTCAAGAAAAGATTGTCCAAGGTATTCGCTCAGGTGAGCTCGAGAGCAACCTGAATGCTAAAGCTTTAGCACAGACACTAGTCGTTTCATTAATCGGACTTACCGTATTCATAAAATCTCGTCCAGAGCGTTCATTTGTAGATCATTCTGTAGCGATGATATTATCAATATTAAAATAAATTGATCGAAATTCCAGTTTTATCAATTATGTCAGCGTCCGTGAAAATAGGGAAGAGAGAACTCAATCTATTAAATCGACTACAGCTGTATTTTCATTTTTATGCACCAAGTTTCAACCTTTTTCATAAAAGAAGGGGTCATTCATTAATTTAAAAGCGTATTTTGAACAATTTTTCTCAAAATACGCTTTTTCTTTTTGGCCAACCATGCATAGAAACCGTTTTTGTGATATGATAAGAGAACAAACATTCGCACTAGTGGTTGTCAACCACACAGATGAAACACGAGTGACATCTGCAAATCATGAAAGCATGTGTTCATGCTGAAAGAAAGCAGGAGATACAATGAAACCATTAACAAAAGAAGAAAAAAATCAAATGATGATTGACATTCAGCGTTACTTTGCCGAAGAACGCGAAGAAGAGATTGGTGAATTAGCTGCCATCAATATACTAGAATTTATCACAAAAAATCTCGGAAGCTACTATTATAATCAAGGAGTTCGTGACAGTCGCAACATCGCTGTTCAGCGATCACAATTGTTAGAGGAAGACCTATTCGCACTCGAAAAAAGAATGTAATCCTTATGGTATGTGTTTTACTATCTGATAAAGAGAAAAGAGACCCCCTTAATAAAGAACGCATATTCGTATCATATGTAATGATGAAAAGGTGGAAACCAAAGGTCCATCTGAATCGTTATATAAGTAACCATTAATTGAAAAACAGCTCTTTTGGTTTTATTTCATCATGATAAGGAATAAAACATACAAATAGGCGAAGTGCAGATGATGGAGGTTCTAAATATGGGGAAAATTAAATTAAAAATTGCGGTCTTATTTGTTTTACTGCTTTGTTTAGGCGCAGGTTATTTATACATGAATGGCATGAAAATTGAAGATGTGCCAACAGCCATCGGCGAAAGCTTAACGAATAATGATAAAGATTACACAATCTATGAATATACCATTACGAAAATTGATGGAGATGAATATTACGGTCAAGCGAAAAACGGAACAAAAATCATTTTTAATGGAAAGAAATTTGAAGATGATGTCGCTGACTTGAAGAAAGGCGATCGTATTAAAGCCTACTTTAGTAATGAAAAAAGAATAGATGGTCTTATAAAAGTAGTAAAAGTCGTTAATTAACATGTCTCCTTTCCTATAAGGAGGCTTTTTTTATGAAATAAGTAAAGAAATCTTGATTGTTGCATTTGTCAAAAAGGATCGCTATAATAACCCCTAAGGACAGCTGAATATCGATTGTATCCTTCGGGGCAGGGTGAAAATCCCGACCGACGGTAATAAAGCAAATGCTTTACAGCCCGTGACCCGTTAATTTATTAACGGTTGATTCAGTGAAAAGCTGAAGCCGACAGTGAAAGTCTGGATGGGAGAAGGATAAAGAAAGCTATGAACGAAAAATGTTTGTTGATCATAGTTTTATTTCTAATGCAAAAAAACCAAAGCCCCGGAATTTTTTCCGGGGCTTTCTGTATGTACATGTAGTAGACGGCATGCAGTATTTATTAGGTGATCCCTCATTTACCTTGTATGGACCATAAAAAGCGACGAAGGTGTTCAATCGATCACATGTCCCTAACATCGCTTTTTGATAAAGTGAGAAATACAAATGAAAGAGAAAGGGAGGATCACATGTTTACGGGAATTATTGAAGAAGTTGGCTCAGTGCAGTCATTAAGCAAAAAGTCAGCAGATGCCATGGAAATTGTCATAAAGTGCAGCCGTGTGTTAGAAGATGTTCATCTTGGAGACAGTATCGCAATCAATGGCGTATGTCTCACAGTCACAAGCTTTACAAAAGAACAGTTCACGGCAGATGTGATGCCTGAGACGGTTAAAGCCACATCGCTGGACCACCTTACATCAGGCAGTCCAGTCAATTTAGAGCGAGCTATGTCCTCGAATGGCCGATTTGGTGGCCATTTTGTATCAGGTCACGTCGATGGGACGGCTATCATTACCCGAATAGAAAAGAAGAGTAATGCCATTTACTATGATTTAGAGATGGACAAGACCCTCACAGACATGCTCACCAAAAAGGGATCAATTGCGATAGATGGTGTCAGCTTGACCATTTTCGATTTGCGTGATGCACACGTCACAGTTTCTATTATTCCTCATACGCTTGAAGGAACTATTTTCCCGACTAAATCTATGGGGGATATAGTGAATATAGAGTGTGACATGATCGGTAAATATATTTATCGCTTTTTAACAAAAGAGCCAAACGGAAAGCAGCCATCCCGATTGACCCCATCATTTTTAAAAGAGCACGGATTCTAGGAGGCGATTGTATGTATCATTCAGTTGAGGAGGCAGTAAATGCCCTCAAACAAGGAGAAATCATTATCGTAGTAGATGATGAAGACAGAGAAAATGAAGGAGACTTTGTGGCACTCGCTGAGCATGCAACGCCGGAAGTCATTAACTTCATGGCTTTACATGGAAGAGGTCTCATTTGCACGCCAGTCCATGCGTCGATTGCCAAACACCTAGACCTGCATCCAATGGTAGAGCAAAATACGGATGCACATCATACAGCATTCACAGTGAGCATCGACCATACGTCAACGACGACCGGTATTAGTGCTTTTGAGCGCTCAACCACCATGTTGGCCATGTTAAATAAAGACGCAAAACGAGAAGACTTTGCCCGCCCAGGTCATGTATTTCCGCTCATTGCAAAAGAGGGCGGAGTACTAGAAAGACCGGGTCATACAGAGGCGGCCGTTGATCTTGCTAAGCTGGCGGGTTCAGAGCCAGCGGGTGTCATATGTGAAATTATGAATGTAGATGGATCAATGGCACGCGTCCCTGAACTGAAGGAAATTCAAAAGGAACATGATTTAAAGATGCTTACAATAGAAGCATTGCAGATACATTTAAACAATAATCAAACAACAACGATCGAAACAAAATAAAAATCACAAAAAAGGATGATGAACATATGAATACAATACAAGGGCATGTAGTAGCAGAAGGATTAAAATTTGCCATCGTAGTGGCAAGATTTAATGATTTTATTACAAGTAAACTGCTAGATGGAGCAGAAGATACATTGCTTAGACACGGAGCAAACGGTGACGATATCGATGTTGTGTGGGTACCGGGTGCTTTTGAAATTCCATATATGGCAAAAAAACTAGCCGAAACAAAAAAATACGATGCGGTCATTACACTTGGAACAGTGATCCGAGGCGCAACAACTCACTATGATTATGTATGTAACGAAGCGGCCAAAGGAATTGCTCAAAGCGCCATCTCAACAGGGGTACCGATTATCTTTGGTGTACTGACAACAGAATCCATTGAACAAGCTATTGAAAGAGCGGGTACAAAAGCTGGAAATAAAGGCAGCGAATCGGCTGCAGCTGCTATTGAAATGGCCAACCTAAACCGAACGTTTCGTTAATTTAATGAAAAAGAGTTTAAAAACGGCATGAAAATGTTTATAATGTGTGATGAGCAAATAATTCATAAGATATTTGCTGGAAAATAGGACAATTTTAATATTGAGGGGTATATATGTTAATTCGTTACAAGAGGTCTTTTGAAAAAATTGCCATGGGACTCCTGTCCTTTATGCCGGGTGAGAAAGACGTCAAACAGCTTCAGCAGACGATGAAGTCATATGAAATGGATGAAGATCGGCAGCTGTTCCTTTGGAAAGATGGCGAGGATATCGTAGGTGCCATTGGTGTGCTGAAAACAGACGACCAAGTGCAAATCGAGCATATTAGTGTCAATCCATCCCATCGTGATCAAGGAATTGGCAAGGAAATGGTTTTAGCCGTGGAAGAGGTATTCAAAACCAAAACACTCATTCCAAATGAATTAACGCAAGGCTTCTTTCATAAGTGTCACAGTGAAACAAATTAAATATCACACACATGTAAAAGCAGAGGCTACAGTCCTCTGCTTTTTTTACGTTCGATCTGTTTCTCCCGTTCAAGCAATACATCTGTCCGGTCACGCAGTCTATGTTTTTCGATTAGAAACGTGTGGGATAAGTTACTTTCCTGTCCAAAGGTCAATCCTTCTTTTTGAGCCATTTCTCTGCATAATGAAAGAAGTGCTTGATCTTTGATTGGAAGCATAACACTCTCGTAGGGACTGTCTTCATCCATTTTCTTTTTCAGTGTCCTAAGAAGCAAAATAAACGCCTCATCATCAAGACCTAGCTTCGATAATACGGATCGATTGATTTCTAATAAGTGAAGGCTGTTTGAAATGAGCCGTTTTGCTCCTTTTCCATTTCCCCGTCTTTGATGATACAAAGCAACAGCAAGTTGAATCAGACCAACCCAATATTCTTTACGCTGCTCCGGGGGATCTTCCTTCCAATATTCTTCAAGAATTTCATGACACTCAAAATAATCTCTTGTCGTATGAAATTCGTGTAAAAAAGCCACGTACGCTTCAGGATACACAGCGGTCATCTCCTTTTCCACTATCAGTCTAACACACCGAAAAGAAAAGAAGAAAGAGCGCCCCTTAGTGAAAGGACGCTCTGTTTCTTTAATAAACCCAAGCCGCGCCAACGATGATTAGCAAGATGAAAAGCACGACAATAAGCGCGAATCCTCCGCCGAAGTTATAGCCATCTCCCATAATGATACGGCCTCCTTTTTCATCAGTTCTGATTACAATGGTATTCTATGTATAAGTGCCCTCATTGGTATGGGCGATTCCATTGTTTTTCTTGTTTTGCCTAGGGCAACATGGTCGAAATTATATTGGACGAGAGCTTTATCCTGTCTTATACTAAAGGTTAGCCGGTGAAACGGTACTTAGAAGACAGTAGAAATGGTGAGAAAAGAATGCTGGAATATCAGGTGAAAATAGATTCGTTTGAGGGTCCTTTGGACTTGCTTTTACATTTAATCAACCGTTTGGAAATTGATATTTATGATATTCCCGTCGCTAAAATTACGGAGCAGTATTTATTATATGTCCACACGATGAGGGAGCTTGAGCTCGACGTTGCGAGTGAATATTTGGTGATGGCTGCAACTCTCCTGAGTATTAAAAGCAGAATGCTTCTTCCGAAACAAGAGGAAGAGCTATTTGATGAAGACCTGCTCGAAGAGGAAGAGGATCCTCGCGAAGAGCTGATTGGCAAATTGATTGAGTACCGCAAGTACAAAAATGCAGCCCAAGAACTAAAGGAGCGCGAGGAAGCAAGACAGAATGCCTTTACAAAACCTCCGAGTGATTTAAGTGAATTCGCAAAAGAAGCGGAAACGAAGGACACAAACTTACATGTAACGGTGTATGATATGTTAGGTGCGTTTCAAAAGGTATTGAACCGAAAAAAAATAACGAAACCAGCTCCATCAAAAATTACAAGACAAGAAATTCCGATTGAAGACAAAATGAATGAGATTATGAACCATTTAAGAAAAACAAAAAAGCGGACCAATTTTATGACTCTATTTCAACATGATCAAAAGGAACACCTTGTCGTGACGTTTCTTGCTGTTCTTGAATTGATGAAAAGTCATCACATCATGTTAGAGCAGGAAGGGAACTTTGAAGACATTTATATAATAGGGAGTGAAACGATTCATGACGCTTGATATCGTGAATTGGAAAGCCATCTTAGAAGCGTTGCTGTATGCAGCAGGTGACGAAGGCTTAACAAGAAAACAGCTCATGTCAGTTCTTGAAGTAGATGAGGCGGCATTACTCGATATTGTGTCTGCCGTAAAGGAAGAATATCAAAAACAAGAACGAGGGATTGAGCTCATCGAATATGCAGATTCATATATGCTGCTGACTAAAAAAGAGTACAGCATGTATTTAAAAAAATTAGTAGAGACACCTTCCAAAGGCTTGTCACAGGCAGCGCTGGAGGTGCTTGCAATTGTCTCTTATAAACAGCCGATCACGCGAAGTGAGGTTGAGGAGATCAGGGGAGTCAAATCAGAGCGGGTGCTTCACAGCTTAGTAGCCAAAGCGTTACTCTGTGAAGTTGGACGTGCCGATGGTCCGGGACGTGCGATTCTTTATGGTACAACGCCTACCTTTTTAGAGCAATTTGGCTTAAAAGCCCTAGATGAATTACCACCGCTTCCAGAGAATGTTGAAGCAGATGGTGTGCAAGAAGAGGCTGATCTATTTTTTGAAAACTTCAATCAAACATTTGAAGAGATAAAATAGTTCAAAATAAGGAAAAATGTATGATAAAATATAAAAAAGATTTTAGGTCTAAAATCTTTTGATGAAAGATAAAATGGTGACAAAGCCATGAGGGGAAGGTAAACACGAAACAAATGGCACATATGAATGTAAAGGCTCAAGTTGATCAAACAGGCGTCTTTTTAACAAAGGTTGCAACTGAAGTGAATGGTTTTCTGAACGAAGCTACCTTATCAAGCTTGAAACGATTAAACCCCGAAGCGGAAGCCTATTATTGTGACATATTGAGTACATTACGTAAGCTTGCAGTGTATAGCGAGGATGCAGCGGCAGCTTGCAAAAAAATCGGCCAGCAGCAGACATTCCCGCAGCAAGCGGCACAGCAGACGCTTCTTCGTATTTATCATCAATGTATCGAAGAATTTTTTACGCCGAAAAAGGATACATGGTATGAAGATAGCCGTTCTGCCTATACAGGGAAAAACAGCATTGTTTTCCGCCATGAAGTATCGGCTGATGTAAAGCGATTATTTTCTTCATTAGAAAAAGACTTTTTAACAATGAGAGAAGAGCTAGAATATACGACATCTCATCAGCAAATGAAAATGGTATAAGTAAGAATTAAGAAGCGTCTCTACATGTAGAGACGTTTCAGCGTGTAGACAAACCCTCGCATTCGGTGTCAGTCCTGCGAGCCGGTCCTCACAAATCTAAAATCCCCTCCTATACGGTAATAGAACTTACATGGTATAAGTAAGAATTAAGAAGCGTCTCTACATGTAGAGACGTTTCAGCGTGTAGACAAACCCTCGCATTCGGTGTCAGTCCTGCGTGCCGGTGCTCACAAATCTCAAATTCGCTCCGCTCCGGTACTCGCCCTTCCTAGGCTGCAAAGGTTTTCTATCACGCTGAAAAGAAGACAAAGGGCTAAAATAAAGATCATTTTAGCCCTTTATCAATAATCTGAGCGTCTCTACATTCTAGAGACGCTTTTTTTATGGACGAGGCATCATAACTTTTTCAGCCGCGCATACACTTGTACAAAACGGACAAGGACGTGAATGAACATGCCCTATTTAAAAATTGGAACAGCAGTCCTTCTTCTATTTACACTCTTACTGCCTTTTTCCTCACCTGCGCAAGCAGACATATCGTTATCGGTGAGTGCAAGAAGCGCCATTTTAATAGATGGACAGTCAGGCAGAGTCCTATTTGGAAAGGACGAGCATGAAAAAAGGAGAATCGCCAGTATTACAAAAATTATGACGGCTGTATTAGCCATTGAATCAGGAAAAATGAAAGACACCGTCACAATATCAAAACGGGCGATTCAAGCTGAGGGCTCATCGATTTATTTAAAGGAAGGGCAGAAGGTGAGCTTAGAAGACCTGACGTACGGGCTTATGCTGCGTTCTGGAAATGATGCAGCTGTAGCCATTGCAGAACATGTTGGCGGCAGCTTAGAAGGCTTTATTTTTATGATGAACCAAAAGGCGTCTGAACTAGGAATGGAGAATACGAATTTTCAAAATCCACATGGGCTCGACGATCATAAAAACCATTACTCATCAGCCTATGACATGGCGATCTTAACTAAATACGCCATGGAGCATAAACAATATCAAAAAATTGCCGGCACGACTTTCTATAAAGCGAAGACAATGGAAGGCTATTGGAAAAATAAAAACAAGCTGCTCACCGGTTTATATCAATATTCGACTGGAGGGAAAACGGGATATACGAAGCTTGCAAAACGTACCCTCGTCTCCACAGCTGCAAAAGGGGATGCTGCGTTAATTGCTGTGACTATTAATGCGCCGGATGACTGGAAAGATCATATCTCTATGTTTGAGTATGCATTTGATCACTATAAAACGTATGTGCTTGCTGAAAAAGGAAGGCTTGCTTCGTTAAAAGGGACCTTTTATGAAAAAAAAGCGTTTATTAAGCGTGATGTGGACTATTTTTTAAATGAAGATGAGAAAAAACTAGTGGAGATTGAAACGGAAATGCTCACTCCCGAAAAGAAATGGAAAAAAAACACCGAAGCCATCCCGGATGTCGTAGGGAAAATGACATTCTTATTAGATGGTCAGGTGATCAAGCAAGTGCCGATTTTTTATGAAAATAAACGAAATCAAATGCCTCAAAAAAGCTTCCAAGAAATGTTTAAGTCTGTCTTTCAGACATCTATAGGCGGATCTTCATGGTCAATCTAATTTGGGTATTCCTCACTGTCATCGGTCTTGTCTATGCGATGTTCAACGGAACGATGGAGGAAGTAAACGAAGCTGTATTTAAGGGCTCAAAAGAAGCAGTCACCATTTCAATTGGGCTGATCAGTGTCCTTGTTTTCTGGCTGGGACTGATGAAGATAGCAGAAGAAGCGGGGCTGTTAAACTTCTTTAGTAAAATGTGCCGCCCATTCATTTCAAAGCTATTCCCGGATATCCCCCCTAATCATCCGGCAATGGGGTATATCCTGTCCAATCTCATGGCGAATTTCTTTGGCCTCGGAAATGCCGCCACACCGCTTGGGATTAAGGCAATGGAGCAGATGAAATCATTAAACGGCGGGAAGAATGAGGCGAGCCGTTCCATGATTACATTTTTAGCTGTCAACACATCCTCTATTACACTTGTGCCAACAACCGTCATTGCCATTAGAATGACCTATGGCGCAGATCAGCCAACAGACATTGTTGGACCAACCATTTTGGCGACACTTATTTCAGGAATCGGTGCGATTATCATTGATCGCTATTTCCACTATCGCAGAAGCAGGCGGGGGTGATCTTGTGGCATTTATTAACTGGCTGTCACTTGCTTTGATTCCACTGATCATCGCAGGCATTTTGATTGCTGGAACCATCAAAAAAGTACCGACCTATGAAACATTTGTGGAAGGCGGGAAAGAGGGCATTCAAATTGCCTTTTCAATCATTCCATATTTAGTTGGCATGCTTGTGGCCATCACGATATTTCGTGCGTCAGGTGCGCTTGATTTTGTTATGGGTTTATTAAAACCCGTATTTACAGCGATTGGCTTTCCTACAGAGGTGGTGCCGCTTGCGTTTATTCGTCCGATATCAGGAACAGCTGCACTCGGCATGACATCAGATTTGATTGCGACATATGGTCCAGATTCTTTTATTGGGCAGCTTGCAGCCGTCATGCAAGGATCAACAGACACCACTCTTTACATTTTAACGGTCTACTTTGGAGCAGTCGGTATTAAAAAAATGGGGGATGCGCTGAAAGTAGGTCTATTAGCAGATCTCATTGGTGTCATTGCATCTGTTATTATCGTCAGTTTGTTATTTAGCGGCGCCTAATCAGGCGCTTTTTTGTATTTAATGGATTGAAAACAGTTTTTTAGCTGAAATTAGACAGACGAATCGCTTATTTTTCCGCGAATGCTTGTTTGTTTCAAGTCAAGCAAGTAAGATAGTACATGAGGTGAAAGACAAATGGAACGTTTACAGAAAGTAATTGCACATGCCGGCGTCGCTTCTAGGCGGAAGGCTGAAGAATTAATTAAAGAAGGACGAGTTACCGTTAATGGTCAAACAGTGACAGAGCTTGGAGTGAAGGTGGGCTCTTCAGATAAAATTGAAGTCAACGGATTAAAGCTAGAAAGAGAAGAACCGGTTTACTTTATGCTTTATAAACCGCGCGGCGTCATTTCAGCTGCCGAGGATGATAAAGGCCGTAAAGTCGTTACAGACTTCTTTGATGATATCCCGCAGCGCCTTTATCCAATCGGTCGGTTAGATTATGATACGAGCGGTTTGATTTTGATTACAAATGATGGCGAATTTGCCCATACGCTCATGCACCCGAAATATGAAATTGATAAAACGTATGCAGCAAAGCTAAAAGGCATCCCTTCAAAGGAATTGCTCAGAAAGCTGGAAAAAGGAATCATGTTAGATCATAAAAAGACAGCACGTGCTCGTGCCAAAATGCTTTCTATTGATAAACGAAAGCAAACATCTATTGTCCAATTAACCATTCATGAAGGTAGAAACAGACAAGTGCGCCGCATGTTTGAAGCGATTGGTCATGACGTTTTAAAGCTAAAAAGGGAGCAATATGCATTCCTCCATATAGAAGGGATGAGACCGGGAGAGCGCAGAGAATTAACTCCGCATGAAGTAAAGCGCCTTAGAGCGATTGCTGATCACGGGAAAAGTGCTAACTAATTTTCACATAAACTTCAAAAAATGAAGAAGCATCAAAAGAAGGAGAATGCTATAATTTACCTGAATGTCAATGGGGAAGGGGTACTTCAGATGAAGAAAAGACGGTTTTTCATACGGACGGGCATTCTCCTCGTGATGCTTGCTGCATTATGTTATACCATGTATAACTCAGTATTTGCCAAACAGGATCGAGTCAAAGAAGGATCTATTGCACCCAACTTTGTCCTTCAATCTGTAGATGGGGAGCGGATTGAATTAAAGGACTTAAAAGGCAAAGGCATCTTTCTGAATTTTTGGGGTACATGGTGCGGTCCATGTAAACAAGAATTTCCTTATATGGCGAATCAATATCAAGTGTTCAAGGATCGCGGTGTGGAAATTGTTGCAGTGAATGTTGGGGAATCAAATATTGCCGTTAAGAATTTTATGGATGCCTATGGCGTGAATTTTCCGGTTGCTATGGACAAAGACCGTCAAGTCACAGAGGCATATGATATTACGCCACTGCCAACCACATTTTTAATTAATCCAGAAGGCAAGGTAATCAAAGTCATAAAGGGAACCATGACAGAACGTAATGTCTATGAATATATGAGTTTGATTAAACCAAAGGGGTCATAGAATGAAAGAGGTAAAGTGCGAGTGTGGACATATTAATCCAATCGGTACTGTTCTATGTGAATCATGCGGAAATCCCATTGCGACAAAAGAGAAAAACTCTTCAAAGCTGCTAGATATGAGATATGACGGCAGTGCGAGACGCTCGCAAACATACAACAAAACGATTGTTGATAAAGTATGGAACTTTTTTTCTTCCGTAAAAGTGGGTGTGTGGCTCATTGTCATCACACTATTAGCTTCTTCGCTAGGAACTATTTTTCCGCAGGAGCGGTTTATTCCGCCAGGTGCATCAGCTTCCACTTATTATGAGGAGCAATATGGATCGTTTGGCAAGCTATATTACATACTTGGATTCCATGATCTTTATAGTTCTTGGTGGTTTTTAGCCCTTGTAGCCTCTATTGGAATATCCCTGGTGATTTGCAGTCTCGACCGGGTCATTCCTCTTTATCGGGCACTCAAAAATCAAGGTGTTGTCAAAAAAGAAAGCTTTCTGAGAAGGCAGCGTCTGTTCAGCGAAACAGACAAAACATTAGATCAGCATACATATGAAGGCATCGTTAGAGCGATGAAACAAAAGCGTTACCGCGTGCGAGAAGAAGATGGACATATTTTAGCTGAAAAAGGCCGCTTTTCACGCTGGGGACCTTACGTCAATCACATCGGATTAATTATTTTTCTCCTTGGATCGATGCTCCGGTTTGTCCCGGGCATGTATGTCGATGAAACGCTATGGGTGAGAGAAGGCGAAACAGCACCGATCCCAGGCACGGATGGACAATACTTCTTGAAAAATAATGCGTTTTCGATTGATCGCTATGAATCTGGAAATGAAAAAGAAGTGTTTGAAAATGCCATTGAAAAGGCTGGCGACGGTCAAGTGGTGAAAAGTTATAAAACCGATGCCATCTTATACAAACGTGAAGGGGAAGTTGTTTTTGGTGAAAAACCAAAGCTGAAGCAGGTAACAGAACACGATATCAAAGTGAACGAACCGCTTAAGTTTGATCATTTCTCATTATATCAAGTGGATTTTAAACAAAATGAACTCGATCAAATGGTCTTTCAGTTGATTCGAAAAGATACAGAAGAATCTTTCGGAACAGTGAAGATTAATCTGCTGGAGCCTAAATCAGAATATGATCTTGGTAGCGGTTACAAAGTCAAGGTGATGAGCTATTTGCCTGATTTTTATTTTGATGAAGATGGAACGCCAAGTACGAAAACAAGGAATCCGAATAATCCTGCTTTCGTGTTTGAAATGATCTCTCCTGAAAAACCTAAAGGTGAAAAAAGCTTTGTGGCTATTCAAGAGACAGTAGAGGGTTCTGATAACAATATATATAAGATGAAGTTTGATCGCGTTGAAACGAAAAACGTAACAGGATTGACCGTTAGAAAAGACTTAACACTTGGGATACTAATCGTTGGCGGGATCATCTTCATGATTGGTGTCGTGCAGGGGATGTACTGGCAGCATAGAAGAATCTGGCTGTCGGCAAAGGACGGAAAAGTATTTGTGGCAGGACACACAAACAAAAACTGGTTTGGCTTAAAGTCCGATCTCAATGTGTTACTGAGTAGCAGCGGCATCAAACAGCCAGTTGATCAAAAAGAACTGCCTGATACAACGAGTATCAGCAAAAGCAAGGGGGAAGGATTAGATGGCGGCAGTCAGTGAAAATCTGTTATTTGCAGCTTTTCTATTTTATTTAGCGGCAGTTCCTTTTTTTGGCGGTGCCATTAAAGGAAAAAAGAAAGAGGATGGACCGCGCAGAAATAAGTCGGCACTCATCGGCATTACGCTCACCATCATCGGTTTTTTGAGCCAATTTGGTTATTTTATTTCAAGATGGATGGCGTCTGGTCATGCACCAGTCAGTAATTTATTTGAGTTCACAACGGCTTTTGGTATGATGCTGGTGCTTGCATTTATCATTTTATATTTTGTGTATCAAGTGTCTGTACTTGGGTTATTCACACTTCCGATAGCCTTGTTGATCATTGCCTATGCAAGCATGTTTCCATCGGATATTTCACCGCTGATTCCTTCACTTCAAAGTAATTGGCTATATATTCACGTGACAACAGCAGCGCTCGGTCAAGCCATTTTAGCGATCAGTTTTGTGGCAGGTGTCATCTTCCTTTTAAAGCATGTCGATCAAACAAAGCCAGGGAAAAAGACGTTTGGTTTAGAGCTTGTCATGTTCATGATTGTGGTGACACTTTCGTTTATCGCTGTCACATCAGTCTTTAGAATGACAGGGTATGAAGCGAAGTTTAATTGGATAGATAAAAATAAAGAAGAAAGTGTCATGATTTATGAGCTGCCAGCCTTAGTCGGGCCTCATAAAGGGGAACTTGTGACGCAAGATCGAATGGAGCCTTTCGTTGATTTACCACCTGTTTTTTCAGGCAGAAAGGTCAATACAGTGTTATGGTCATTTGGCGTCGGGCTGATCATTTACGGGCTCCTTAGATTGATCATTCGCAAACGACTAAGTGCGCTGCTTCAACCGCTCGTGAGACAGGTGAATCTCGATTTAGTCGATGAAATTGGGTACAGAGCTGTATCTATTGGTTTTCCTGTATTTGCGTTAGGTGGACTGATCTTTGCGATGATCTGGGCGCAAATTGCATGGACAAGATTTTGGGGCTGGGACCCGAAGGAAGTATGGGCATTGATTACGTTTCTCTTTTATGCAGCCTATCTCCATCTTCGGTTATCGCGAGGCTGGCATGGCGAAAAGTCCGCTTGGCTTGCCGTAATCGGGTTTGCCATAATTATGTTTAATCTCATCTTTGTCAATCTTGTGATTGCGGGACTGCATTCTTACGCATAATCACAAGAAAAAGGCCAACCTTTATGATTCAATTCGGCTTTTTGTTAAAATGAATGTAACAACGGAGAAAGCAGGAGGATTGTCTAATGGAACATACAACTCAAACGAAAATATTAGTCGTAGATGATGAGGCAAGAATTCGCCGCCTTTTAAAAATGTATTTAGAACGTGAAAATTATGAAATTGATGAAGCGGAAAATGGGGACGAGGCGATTCAAAAAGGGCTTCAAACCGATTATGACCTCATTTTGCTTGATTTAATGATGCCTGGCACAGATGGGATTGAAGTGTGTAATCAAATTCGAGATAAAAAAGCCACGCCAATCATTATGCTGACGGCAAAAGGTGAGGAAGCGAACCGTGTCCAAGGGTTTGAGGCAGGAACGGATGATTACATCGTAAAACCTTTCAGCCCGCGTGAAGTTGTTTTACGCGTGAAGGCATTGCTCAGAAGGTCTTCTCAAACGTCATATCTCAATACTGGGACCACAACAAAGGATGTGCTTGTGTTTTCTCATCTATCTATTGACCATGATGCACATAGAGTGACAGCTGATGGCAAAGAAGTAAGTCTGACGCCGAAGGAATATGAGCTTTTATACTTCCTTGCGAAAACACCAGATAAGGTCTATGACAGGGAGAAGCTTTTAAAAGAAGTGTGGCAATATGAATTCTTTGGTGACCTGAGAACAGTAGATACTCACGTGAAAAGACTTCGAGAAAAACTGAATAAAGTGTCTCCAGAAGCTGCGAAAAAAATCGTAACTGTATGGGGTGTTGGGTACAAATTTGAGGTCGGCGCTGAATGAAGCTTTGGAAAAGTGTCGTAGGGAAGCTATGGTTGACCATTCTCTTCCTCGTCCTCATTGTTTTATCTATTTTAACCGTGCTTCTTTTAGAATTCATTGAGAATTATCATGTGGAAGAAGCAAAGTCTGATTTAACACAAATGGCAAATAAAGTAGCGGTTATTTTAGAAAGTCATGAGGATCAATCGCTCGCAAGGTCGATTACATCAGAGCTTGCTGACAAATTGACGAGTATTGCGATTATTCAAGAAGATGGACTAGAATGGTATTCGTCTGAAAAAGACGGAAAGCTTCCTGCGATAACAAAGGAACAAATTGAAGCGGACAAAGATTTGAACGAATCACTCAAAAACCGAAAGAAAATCAGTAAACGTGCAGAACCTGATACAGGCAACCAGAAGGATGAACGAATTGTAGTAGGTGTTCCTTTTGAGGCAAACGGAAAAAAAGGCATGGTCTTTCTTTCTCAGTCTCTCCTCGCTGTAGAACAAACAACCAAACATACAACGCGTTATATCTTCTTAGCTGCCGGAATTGCGATCATTCTTACCACAATTTTTGCTTTCTTCTTATCTACACGTGTCACCTATCCTCTGAGAAAGATGAGAGAAGGAGCACAGGATTTGGCGAAAGGGAAATTCGATACAAAAATCCCTATTTTAACGCAAGACGAAATTGGAGAACTGGCCATCGCCTTTAATCAAATGGGGAAGCAGCTTAAATTTCATATTACAGCCTTAAATCAAGAAAAAGAACATTTGTCCAACATTCTAAGCAGTATGGCTGATGGCGTCATCACCATCAATATTGATGGAACGATCCTTATGACCAATCCTCCTGCAGAACGATTCTTGCAGGCGTGGTATTACGAGCAAAATATGAAGATCAAAGATGGAGATGAACTGCCGCCAGAAGCGCGAGAACTGTTTCATACAGCCGTCAGCACGGAAAAAGAGCAGATGATCGAAGTATCGCTGCAAGGACGTACTTGGGTTCTTCTCATGTCTCCGCTGTATAATCAGCAGGATGTCAGGGGAGCAGTTGCGGTACTTCGCGATATGACAGAGGAACGAAGACTTGATAAGCTGAGAAAAGACTTTATTGCCAATGTTAGTCATGAACTTCGCACACCAATTGCTATGCTGCAAGGATATAGTGAGGCCATTGTAGATGACATTGCTGGATCAGAAGAGGAAAAGAAAGAAATTGCGCAAATTATCTATGACGAATCACTTCGAATGGGGCGTCTTGTGAATGACCTTCTGGATCTAGCGCGGATGGAAGCTGGTCATATCACGCTTAATCTTGAATCAACAGATACAGAAGAGCTGATTGAGAAAATCTATCGTAAGTTTCTTGGTATTGCGAAAGAAAAACAAATCAACCTTACGTATGAGATTCAAGTGGAAGAACCACATTTTGTATTTGATCCAGATAAGATTGAGCAGGTTTTTACCAATCTCATTGATAACGCCATACGTCATACACCAGAGGGCGGAGAGGTTCATTTCTCAGTTCAATCGGTGGAGAACGGGCTGAAGATGGCTGTGAAAGATTCTGGAAGCGGAATCCCAGAAGAGGATCTGCCATTTATTTTCGAACGGTTCTATAAAGCGGATAAAGCAAGAACGAGAGGTCGTTCTGGTACTGGGCTTGGCCTTGCGATTGTGAAGAACATTGTAGAGGCACACCAAGGCTCGATTCATGCACATAGCAAAGCCGGTACAGGTACACACTTTACCTTCTATATTCCGAGAAAAAAGCAGGAACTCGTCTAATCTTGACGAAGAATCTTGTTACATGAGAAACACTTCTTTTCGAAAGAAAACGAAGTGTTTTTTCTATTTTCATATTTTTAAGGAGAAGTTAAACAAAAATCCCTTTCCAAATTGTTGAACTTGTAATATATTTGTCATAAAGTTGTAATGTAACGTTTTGTAAGAGTCACTCGACAAAAATAAGTGAACGGAGGGGTTTCCTATGCATGAAACCTTTCAAAAAATATATGATTCGTACCACCAAGATTTGTACCAGTTTTTATTTTATATGGTAAAAGATAAAAATCAGGCAGAGGATCTCGTTCAGGAGGTTTACATTCGGGTACTTCACTCATATAAAACTTTTGAAGGAAGAAGCAGCGAGAAAACATGGCTGTTTTCAATTGCAAGGCATGTGGCGATTGACTGGTTTCGCAAACAGCAAACCATTAGACAACGGGTGCTCGGCACGTTTGATTGGGATAAGCAGGATGTGAAAGATCCAGATTTACTCCCAGATGAACTGGCTGTACAGGATGAAAATGTAAAAGAAATCTATGCCGCACTTGATCATTGCACCATTGATCAAAGAGCTGTCATCATTTTACGGTTTATCCAAGGATACTCAATCATGGAGACGGCAAAGGCGTTAAAGTTCTCGGAAAGCAAAGTCAAAACAACTCAGCACCGAGGCCTGAAAGTGCTCCGAAAACATATGGAGCTTTTGAAGGAGGAGCTAGTGAATGAAAACGAACAGGTCCGATTGGAGCGAAGAACGAATCAAGGTGTTACTAAGTCAGCTTCCAAAGGTGGAGGACAACCGTTCATCTAAGCAGATTTATCAGCAGATGCTGATGGCAAGCGGGAAGAAAAAGAAAAATGTCAAATGGATCGGTCCAGCGGTGGCTACCGTTGTGGTTTTATTTATGGCGTTTTTGATTTCTCCTCATTTATTTCAGCCGGCTGCTCACGATATGAAGCGAGTAAAGATGGAATCGAGTGCTGACAAAGGGCAGGTGAATGCAACATTAGAGGCGGTAAAACATACAAATGGGCCCTCACATGTTGTTTCGAATGCTGACCAGCAAAAGTATATGACGATTGCATACATAGATGAATCGACTTCTCAAGTTGTCCCGATTAGTATTGAAAAAGAGAATGAGCACGGCCATGTGAAGGCAATGCTGAGCACATATGAACAGGTGCAGCTGGCTGACATGACAAAACCTCTTCAATCTTATATTGATATGGTGGATATTAGTGAAAAAGGGGATACGCTGGTCTTTCAGCTAAAAAGTGATTTGTCTCTTGATACATTAAAAGAAGCCAACCGGTTTAAAGACATGGTAAAAGAAACACTGAAATGGAGCCAATATAACCAAGTGCAAGTCAAGTCAGTCAAAGGCTCTCATCTTCAATTAGGGACAAATGGAAGCATTGGAACGATTTCAATTGATAAACAAACAAAGCATGCTTATTACGTATTAGAGAATAAGAGCGGGACATTTTTGGTGCCCTCAAAAACGCATTATTCATCTTATGAAGATGCGGTAGAGGCCATGAAACGAGCAAGCGATGCAGGACTTGATCCATTAATTAAAGAAGAACCGATTAAAGAAGTGACATCAAAAGGAAAACATGTGACCATCTCGTTTGGAGCATCAGCACAATTAACGGACTCAATTGATCATATTCTACTTATTGAAGGTTTGCTGCTCACAGCGAAAGATTTTGGTTTTACAGATGTCACGATTCAAAATGCAGGGATAGATCAAGTAGGACCCTATGAATTAAAAGAACCAATAGAGGTGCCGGCTCTGCCAAATCCAGTTGTCATAAAAGATCGTTAAAGGACGCAACATATTGCGTTCTTTTTTGATGTATAGAAAAGGGCATCCTTGCTATATACTAAGCTGTCATGAAAAGAACCTCAAAGAAGGGGAGTCACTGATGAAAAGGTATTGCTTCATATGCGTCAGCTGTGTTTTGCTCTTTATTTTATCACCATTTGCACATGCACAGAAAACAACCGAATGGGTGGAACCAGTGAAAGGGGAAGTCACCGATTTGTTTGGGACAAGAGGTGGTTCGCATAAGGGATTAGACATTGCTGCGCCAGAAGGAGAATCCATTTTTGCTGCAAGCGAAGGGGTGGTTACTCGTTCTTATGTCTCTGCTACATATGGAGAAGTCGTGTTTATTCGGCACCCAAATGGGTATGAAACCGTCTATGCCCATTTACACGAGCGCCATGTTACAAATGGAGACGATGTACAAGCAGGGCAGCCGATCGGCATCATAGGCAACACAGGGGCCTCTAGAGGTACTCACTTGCATTTTGAGGTGCACCGCGGCAACTGGTCAGTGAGCAAAGAAGATGCGGTCGACCCGCTCACAATCATTGCGATGGATCGATTCCAAGAGCCAGCCCTTCATGTAAACGGACATGAAAAATATACATATGTCATTCAGCAAGGCGATACCCTCTGGTCGATTGCAAAAGAACACCAGATGACCGTGGATCAATTGAAAAAGATCAATGCTTTGACAACGCATCTCATACGAACGGGTGACCGTTTAATGATATCAACAAAATAAACCTCATGCTTTTGCATGAGGTTTACCATTGTTTTTATAGGTCGATCAGACGTACAGAAAGAATATCTCGTACTTCAGTTAATTTTTGGACAATTTCATCCTCAAGATGTTTATCGAAGGAAAGCATCATGATGGCTTCGCCGCCTTTTTCTTTACGTCCTACCTGCATTGTCGCAATGTTGACATCATGGTCGCCTAAAATCTGTCCGACTTGACCAATCACACCAGGTGCATCCGTGTGCTGAATGTAGACAAGATGTCCATCTGGATAAAAATCAATATTAAATCCATTAATAGAGACAACGCGTTCCCCTAGATGCGGGATGTAGGTTGCTTTTAAAGTAAAGGTTGAAAGATCACCTTTGACTTCAATTGAAATACTGTTCTCGTAACCAGATTCGCTGGAAGAAATTTTTTCACTAAAGCTAATGCCGCGTTCTTTCGCTACCATCCCAGCATTTACTTCATTCACAGTCGAGTCGACGCGCTCTTTTAAAAAGCCTGACAGTAGACTTTTTGTAATAAAGGATGTTTCGAGTTTTGAGATAGAGCCTTCGTAAGAAATGCTCACTTCTTTTACTGGTTCTCTCATGGATTGAGAGACAAGACGTCCAAGTTTTCCGGCAAATTGATGATAAGGCTGAATCTTTTTGAACTCGTCTTTTGTCATCGCTGGTAGATTGATAGATGACATGACAGGAAGTCCTTTTGCAAATTGAAGCACCTCTTCAGATACTTGAGCCGCTACATTTAATTGTGCTTCTTTTGTAGATGCACCAAGATGCGGAGTTGCAATGACGTGTGGATGATCTACAAGCGGATTATCGGTAGGCGGTTCTACCTCGAATACATCGAGTGCAGCTCCTGCGACATGGCCACTTTCAAGTGCTTCAAGAAGGTCACCTTCGTCAATAATCCCTCCGCGTGCACAGTTAATTAGGCGAACGCCTTTTTTCGTTTTTGCAATCGTTTCTTTATTGAGAAGTCCTCTTGTTTCTTTTGTTAATGGGGTATGTACAGTAATAATATCTGATACTTCGAGTACTTCATCAAGTGATTTGGCATTGACACCGATTTTCTCTGCACGTTCTTTTGTGAGGAATGGGTCAAATACGTTGACAGTCATGCCAAAAGCTCTTGCACGCTGAGCGATTTCGCTTCCGATTCTACCTAAACCAACAATTCCAAGAGATTTTCCGTAAAGCTCAGCACCGACATATGCGCCTCTGTTCCATTCTTTTGATTTAACAGAAATATTGGCTTGCGGAATATGACGCATGAGAGATGAGATCATTGCAAACGTATGCTCTGCTGTTGAGATCGTATTACCGTTCGGTGCATTGATGACAATGACGCCATGCTTTGTCGCTTCATCAATATCAATGTTGTCTACGCCCACACCAGCACGGCCGACAATTTTTAATGAAGTCATTTTTTCATAAAGTTCTTTTGTGACTTTTGTTGCACTTCTGACAAGTAAGGCATCAAACGTGTGTAATTCATCTTCTGCTTCTGTTACATTTTTTTGGACAATTTCAACAAAATCTGATTCTAAAAGTGGTAAAAGACCATCATTGCTCATCTTATCTGAGACTAATACTCGAAACATCGTAAGATTTCCTCCTAAAATAAACGTCATAAATATCTGATAATTTACCATATTCCTTTTCACTGTGTCAATCAAATTAAAGCAGTAAAGCGAAAAAGAAAACACGAACATTCCTTAGTGTCTTTATAAAGAATGGACACCTTTAAACAAAAGATAACCAATTTTTGCGCATTTGTCATTATAATTTTTGCGTTTTTTACGATTTTTTAAAACTGATGAAATTGCTCAGGATTTTTATCTGTACAAATGCTCATATATCATATATAATGATGTCGAATTGAATAATGATCAATCTTCGGGGCAGGGTGCAATTCCCTACCGGCGGTGATGAGCATAGTCTCTAAGCCCGCGAGCCTTTTTTGGCAGGATTCGGTGTGATTCCGAAGCCGACAGTATAGTCTGGATGGGAGAAGATGGAGGTTCATAAACGTTGAAAACATTGTTGTTTACACGTTTATTTGTCTAGCCTAAATTCCCCGCTCCTGTTTTCAAGAGCGGTTTTTTTATGGCTGAAAATTGAACAATCCTCTTTTCGAAAGATTTGATCGAAAAGGAGAGAGAATGTTGAATCAAAGTAGAGTAAAACGTTTAGTAGTAACAAGTATGCTCAGTAGTATTTCGTTTGTTTTAATTTTATTGGATTTCCCTTTTCCAGGGCTTCCAGCTTATTTAAAAATTGATTTCAGTGACATTCCAGCGATTATTGCGATTTTAATTTATGGACCGGGTGCAGGAATTGCTGTTGAGGCATTAAAAAATGTACTGCATTACCTCATCCAAGGCAGTATGTCTGGCGTTCCTGTTGGGCAAGTCGCCAATTTTATCGCAGGCACACTATTCATCTTGCCGGTAGCCTTTATGTTCAAAAAAATTAAATCAGCAAGAGGGATGGCATGGTCTATGATCATGGGAACGTTGCTTATGACTGTGATGATGAGCATTTTAAATTATTTCTTGTTCCTCCCCGCGTATACATGGTTTTTAAATGCGCCTGAACTGTCAGATCATGCACTGAAGACAACCATTACAGCAGGGATCTTACCTTTTAACTTTATAAAAGGAATCATCATTACCATCGTGTTTAGCTTCATTTTTGTCAAAATGCGTCCATGGTTTGAAAATAAACGCCGACTGCAAAATAGTTAATATAAAAAAAGCCCCTGCATAAGGGGCTTTCAGCGTGAAGACAAACCCTCGCATTCGGTGTCAGTTCTGCGTGCTGGTGCTCACGAATATCAAATTCGCTCCGCTCCAGTACTCGGCCTTCCTAGACTTCAAGGGTTTTCATATCACGCTGAAAAGAAGACAAAGGGCTAAAATAAAGATCATTTTAGCCCTTTGTCAACAATCTGAAAGCCCCTGCATAAGGGGCTTTTATACTATTCATGCTTAAGTGGGTCACCCTCGAAAGATTCGTCCGCAACTTTGATTGAGTCAGTTGGACATCCTTCAAATGCATCAAGCATATCTTCTTCAAGTACTTCTGGAACTTCTACAGTCCCTTGGTTGTCATCAAGCGTAACAAATGCAATGCCTTCATCATCATAATCATAAATGTCTGGAGCAGCTGCACCGCATGCGCCGCAAGCAATACATGTGTCTTTGTCTACAATTGTATATTTTGCCATGTTAAAAAAATACCTCCCAGATTGTTCGATGGAACAAATGGTTTAACCTTTTTAGTTTCACCGATAAAAAACCAATTTCCTCAAACCTTATTGTAATGATTTTAAATTCACATTTCAACTGTAAAGTGATTGAGAATACTTATCACATAAGGGTTTATTCATAACTTTCCCCCATAAATTGAGTTTAAACATTTCTTCTTCTATGAAATCTGTTAAAATAAAGGGAGAAAATATTCGAATTTTGTCAGGAAGACAGGTGCTTTGATGAATGACGATTCATTACTTGGATGTCATGCTAATGGACAGCGTACATAAATTGAACGGCGAACGCTCCATTAGCGCTGTCTACCATCTTTTTAAAGGAAAAAAGTCATCACAAACGATACAGGATGCAAGTTTGTTTCAGCTTTCTAGCTATTTTGGCTGTTATCCAGGTTTTACGCGGGATCAGCTGAATCGCTCTGTTCGAAAGCTCGAAGAAAAGGATTACATCAGAAAAACAGGGGATACATTCAGCGTCACAGATGCAGGACAGCGTATGCTAAAACAGTATTTTTCTGAAAAACCGCTGCCCGCTTATTTTCATGGTGCTCAATATCATGATAAAGCAAAGATGCTATGGATGAGACTGTCTTTACTTGTACAAGTGCTTTCACACTATGCGGCAGGGTCACAGCAATATGTGCCGATTCAAAGAGATGTATCGGTTCAAAGCTGGACGAAATCTTTCTTGAAACAGCATCAGCATAAGAAAAAGCTTTCTGAAGATCTGCATCATGAACTTGAAAAGCTCCTTGCTCGTTTAAGTGATCGAGAAGCACTGATCTTTGTTTATTCATTGACCTCAAATGAAAGAATCGGGCGTACGTATCAGCAAATGGCTGAGTGGATGAAAGAAGATGTGTGGTATGTGTACCTGCTTTTTTGGAATGTGCTCCATTATTTTATTCATTCTTCACAAAAAGGTGAGGCGCCGATCATGCAGCTGGTCGTAGGTGACCTAGAATTCAAACGCGTGTTAACAACTTCTACCCACAAAACGCTTGAGCTTGTACAAAAAGGGTTTAGCATTGATCAAATTGCCCACATTCGTTCATTAAAAAAGGCAACGATCGAGGATCATATTGTGGAGCTATCCATACATGAGCCGAGCTTCTCCATAGAACCGTATGTGACCACATTAGAGCAGCAGGCGATCCATGATGTAGCCAGCCAGCTTCAAACAAACAAAATGAAGCTGATTAAAGAAAAACTCGAGCATCCATTTACTTATTTTCAAATACGATTGGCACTGACAAGGATGGTGAAAGCAAATGGATAAGCTTCATCAGACGCTCATGCGATACTTTGGTTACGACTCATTTAAAGCGGGTCAAGAGGACATTATTCAAAGTGTACTGAATCAAAAAGATACGGTTGCTATGCTGCCTACTGGCGGAGGGAAGTCACTTTGCTATCAAATTCCTGGCTATATGACAGAAGGGCTAGTTCTCATTATTTCGCCGCTTTTATCGCTCATGGAGGATCAAGTAGAACGAATGAAAATGCGCGGGGAAAAACGAGTGGCGGCGCTTAACAGCACACTGTCTTTTCAGGAGAGACGACATATCATTCGGCATTTGCCATCATATAAATTTTTATTTGTCGCGCCTGAGGCATTAATGTCAGAGATGCTGTTAGAGCAGCTCAAGTCGATGCATATTGGTCTTTTTGTCGTCGATGAAGCCCATTGTATATCAGAGTGGGGACATGATTTTCGTCCTGAATACTCCAAGCTGGGTGAATGGAGAGAAGCGTTAGGTCATCCCCCGGCCTTAGCACTGACGGCAACAGCGACAAAACAAACGCTAAAGGATACAGTGCAAACTTTGCGCCTGCAGCATCCAGCTTTTCATATTCATTCCGTGAACCGGTCTAACATTGCATTAGTCAAAGAAGTACATGAAACAAAAGAAGCGAAAGAGAAACGGGCGCTTGAGCTTGTGGAAACCCTTCAAGGGCCTGGCCTGATTTATTGCCCGACCCGGCAAATGACAGAAGATATTTCACTCTTCATCAAACAAAAAACCCATCAACGTGTAGAATTTTATCACGGCGGAATGGATGCAGGAGACCGCATGCTCATTCAGCAGCAATTTATCAGCGGGCAAATTGATCTCATTTGCTGTACAAGTGCTTTTGGAATGGGAATTGATAAAGCAGATATACGATTTGTGATTCATATGAGTCCGCCGCAATCAATTGAAGCCTTTATGCAGGAGATTGGAAGAGCGGGACGAGACGGGGAAAACAGTGTGAGCGTTCTTTTATATACAGAAGAGGATGCGGATATTCAAAGTCATTTGATTCAATCAGAAGGTTTTGATGATCCAGAAATTGATTTTTTCTTAGCCCAATTAACACAAATGCCGACAAATGACGAAAAGAAATTACGTGATCGATTGATGGAAGCAGGGCTTCAGGAGACGCGTGCGAGGATGCTCACGCATTATTACATCATGTATCAATCCGAACAGCCTCGCGTGCTCATCAAAAATCTGAAAGAAAAACTGCAGGACAGGCAAACAGAAAAGCTAAGAAAAGTGTGGCAATTTAAAGAGCGAATCACTGATGAAGCCTGCTTTAGACAATCTCTGTTATCATACTTTTACGAACAGCTAGATCAATCGGAGGACTCTTCTTCTGCTAACTGCTGCTCTTCTTGCGGACTTGACCTATCTGATTATGAAAAAAAAGATCAACAATTGGAGCTGAATGAAATGAAACACTGGAAGATCGTGCTGGAGCGTATGTTTCATCTAACAAAAGAGGCGCAGCATTGATTGAACAACATCGCCGAATTATTGAAAAATTAACCGATCGACAAGTAGTAGAACAGCTGTATTTCACGCAGGTGCTCATGCTTATCGTTTCTTTTTTACTAGGTATTTTTATGTTCGATCATTGGACTGATTTTACTGCACTTTGGCAGGTCCATGATATGCGGATACTGACTTATGGAATTGGCGGCGCTTTGCTTGTGATTGTTGTGGATGCAATTGTCATGAAGGTGTTTCCCGCTCATATGTATGATGATGGCGGCTTGAATGAAAAAATGTTCAAAAATCGCAGCATCCCGCATATTGTTTGGTTAACACTGCTCATTGCCTTTTCAGAGGAAATTTTATTCCGCGGGATCGTTCAACAGCAATTTGGACTCGAGATCGCCAGCATTGTGTTTGCGCTTCTTCACTTTCGCTACTTGTCAAAAATACTCTTGTTTATCCTTGTGGTTTCTATTAGTATTTTTTTAGGACTTTTATATGAGTGGACTGGGAATTTATTTGTCCCTGTCATGACCCATTTTGTGATTGACTTAGTCTTTGCATGTCAAATTCGTTTGAAATATAGGGGGAGGGATGAACATGGAAGAAATGTCGAGAATGAAGAGAAAAAAGGAGCAACTGACAAACATCCATGACGATGTAGAGGAAAAACTGGAAGAAGAAGTGAATCCTTCAGATGACTCTCACTTTCCTACACGAGAAGATTTTCATGAATATAAAAAGCAGCGCACGAAAAAGGTGCGCAATCCATTGTTTACGACATTGGCTATTATCTTTCCTATTATCGTCATCGGTGTTTTCTTCCTTTTGATCTACTACACATCACAGGAAATCAACCATAACAACAATCAAGGCGTATATATCGATAAAACATCTAGTGCCGACACAGACCCAGTCCCGTCAGCACTTGTCGAAACGAAAAATGACTCAAGCGCTGATAAAGCTGATGCGTCTGCTGAAGAGAAGAAAAAGAAAGAGGCAGAAAAAGAAAAGCAGCGATCAAAAGAAAAGGCTGAACAAAAGAAAAAAGAGCAAGCCGGTAAAGAGAAGGCAGAGCGTGAAAAGGCAGCAGCAACTGCTGCTGCAAAAAAGCGTGAACAGCAGCAGCTAGCTTTGCAAAAACAGCAGGAAGAGAAAAAACGAAAAGAAGCTGAAGAGAAAAAGAAGCAGGAAGAAAAACCAGTTCGTGTCGTACAGCATACAGTTGGACCAGAGGAAAACCTGTATCGAATTTCCATGAAATATTACCAAAATCGTTCGGGTGAAGAAAAGATCAAAGCGTATAATCATTTAAAAGGAAATAGTGTGTACAGCGGACAAGTGCTGAATATCCCATTAGAAAACTAATTATCTGACATGAATCAATTGAAAAGCACATACATATGTAGAAAAAAGGGACAGGGTGTATGTGATGACATTGCACGCAATCAGCCGCTATATGGATCAGCCGACACAGAAAATGATTGAAACATTAATCAAAAGAAAGCGGAAATACGAGGGTTTTGCAAAGCAGAGCAAAAGATGGCAGTGGACAGCTCTACTATCTCTAGCCATTCTTTTGTTTTATTTTGTCATAACAGCCAAAACGGGAGGCTCGCTGCAGCCAGAAGTGATGATTGCAACATTGCTTGGTCATGAGGTGTTTCTGTTTTGGATCATGGCAGAAGTGTTTGCTTTTTACGCATCGTATTATTATAAGAAAAAAGAAGAAAAGGCTGAGGATGAATATCATAAGCTCAGATGTGAAATTATACAAAAAAGCACTGATTTATGGCCTCAAGCAAATCAGTGGAAAGAACGTGACGCGGTTTTTCACTACATGCAGAAACAATATGACATTAACCTCTATTATGAAAGTAAATAAATGAGAAAAAAGACGTTTAACAGTTGAAACGTCTTTTTTCATTCAATCGTCTTATGAAAAACAGATATATAAGGGAGCCATTTATGATGAAATATGCCATCGGATTTACTGCCGCCATTGCGGCTGTTACAACAGGTGTGTGTGTAACGGCAAAAATGGTGAAAACGGCAAAACAAAACAACATCAAAAAGCATTACTTTACAATAGAAGCACTTCAATCAGATAGACCCGCAGTCATTTTCTTTATTTCTGATACGCACCGCCGCCTCATTAGTGACACATTATTAGCAGAAGTAAGGCAGGAAAAGCCAGATGTGATTATGATAGGCGGGGACTTAGCAGAAAAAGGTGTGCCCTATGCCAGGATTGAAGAAAATGTGAAACGTTTATCAAGAATTGCGCCGGTTTATTTTGTTTGGGGAAATAATGATCATGAGCTGCATCAGCAAAAGTTTAAAGAGATCCTTCATGCATATGGTGTCACCACATTGCAAAATGAAACGGCTGTGTGGGATTTTGATGACCAGCCCATTAAAATTGGAGGAATTGATGATATTCGGCTCGAAAAAGCAGATTATGAAGCGATACGACCTGAGTTTGTCAAAGATGAAGTGAATATTCTCTTATCACATAATCCAGATGTGCATCACATGATGAGTGAGGAAGAGGGAATCGATCTTGTCCTGAGCGGTCATACGCACGGAGGACAGATCCGTA
The DNA here is from genome assembly GCF_000715205.1 of Bacillus zhangzhouensis. Taxonomy (GTDB): domain Bacteria; phylum Bacillota; class Bacilli; order Bacillales; family Bacillaceae; genus Bacillus; species Bacillus zhangzhouensis. The sequence continues at coordinate 31,672 of NZ_JOTP01000004.1, forward strand.
TCGGGAAATTTGGCCCGTATGAAAAAGGGAGAACAGGCCAAATCAAAGGCGCTTTCTTTCTGATTAGTAATGGCTATGGAACAACAAAGATTCCAATGCGTCTTGGGGCAGAACCAGAAACCCATCTGATCTATTTAATGCCACTAAAAACTCGCTAACTTGATGCACCCTCAATATTTTCCATAAAAGTCACCGTAAGCATGGCTTCATGCTTGTCTTCCGTCTTGACACAGTGTAAACTGAATACAAAATTAAGAACCTATGACTCATCATCTCATATACTACAGTATGATGTGTGTTAGAAGAGGCAGGAGGGAACAACGTTATGCGACTGGAGCGTCTGAATTATAATAAAATCAAAATTTTTCTCACACTAGATGACCTGACAGACCGAGGTCTTACGAAAGAAGACCTTTGGAAAGATTCGTTCAAAGTTCATCAGCTGTTTAAAGACATGATGAACGAAGCGAATCAGGAGCTCGGTTTTGAAGCGAATGGACCGATTGCTGTTGAAGTGTTTTCTCTTCAGGCGCAGGGGATGGTCGTCATTGTGACAAAGAGTCAGCAGGAAGATGATGCTGATGATGAGTTTGATGAAGATTACATTGAGATGCAAGTCAAGCTCGACGAGAGCAAGCATGTGCTCTATCAATTTGCCTCGTTTGAAGATGTGATTCAACTGTCCCATAGTTTAAGTCGTATTGGACTTTTAGGGGGTACAGTTTACCATTATGAAGGTCAATATTTTCTCAGCCTAGATGATGTTGAAGAACTGTCTGCTGATACTGTCATTTCCATCTTAGCGGAGTTTGGTTCTCCTACGACATTAACCATTCACCGGCTACAAGAGTATGGAAAAGTGATTATGCAAGAAGATGCAGTGAAAACGATTCAGATGTATTTTTAATCACTTTTTTCTATTATATTTAATACTGTTGTGATGAAACAACAGTATTTTTTTATATCCTTTTTTATATTTATAAACGCTGATATTTTATTTTGATAAAAAACGTTTTTTACCTTTGCTTTACCAGTACGAAGGTGTATACTATTGCTTGAAAGGGAGCAGTAGATCATGAAAGATTTCTAGGGGGTTTATTTTAATGGCAGCCGATCAAAACGCCGCTCATAACGCAGAAGATAAGCTAGATGTTTTAAAGTCAACTCAAACCGTCATACATAAAGCGCTTGACAAATTGGGATATCCGCAAGAAGTGTATGAATTGCTGAAGGAACCAATTCGTCTATTAACGGTCAAAATTCCAGTACGTATGGATGATGGATCGGTGAAAATTTTCACTGGTTACCGCGCGCAGCACAATGATGCTGTCGGTCCGACAAAAGGCGGAATTCGATTCCACCCGAACGTCACTGAAAAAGAAGTAAAAGCGCTTTCAATTTGGATGAGTTTAAAATGTGGTATTGTGGATCTTCCTTATGGCGGAGGAAAAGGCGGTATTATCTGTGATCCAAGAGAAATGTCATTCAGAGAGCTTGAAAAACTAAGCCGCGGCTATGTTCGCGCAATCAGTCAAATCGTGGGACCAACAAAAGATGTTCCAGCACCAGATGTGTTTACAAACTCTCAAATTATGGCTTGGATGATGGATGAATATTCTAGAATGGATGAGTTCAACTCGCCAGGATTTATTACAGGAAAACCGATTGTTCTTGGAGGTTCACACGGACGTGACACTGCAACAGCAAAAGGTGTGACGATCTGCATCAAAGAAGCGGCGAAGAAAAAAGGAATTGACATCAATGGGGCTCGTGTTGTCGTACAGGGATTCGGAAATGCTGGAAGTTACTTGGCTAAATTCATGTATGATGCTGGAGCAAAAATCGTTGGGATTTCAGACGCTTACGGCGGATTATACGATGAAGATGGTCTAGACATTGACTACTTGCTTGACCGACGTGACAGCTTTGGAACCGTCACTAAATTATTTAACGATACAATTACAAACAAAGAGCTGCTGGAGCTGGATTGTGATATTTTAGTACCTGCAGCCATTGAAAATCAAATTACAGAAGATAATGCGGCAAACATTAAAGCCAAAATTGTCGTAGAAGCAGCAAACGGTCCGACGACACTTGAAGGAACAAAAATTCTTTCAGATCGTGGTGTACTACTTGTACCAGACGTACTTGCGAGTGCGGGTGGTGTCACTGTTTCTTACTTTGAATGGGTTCAGAATAACCAAGGGTTCTACTGGACAGAAGAAGAAGTGGAAACTCGTTTAGAAAATATGATGGTGAAATCATTTAATAATATTTATGAAATGGCGCAAAACCGCCGCATCGATATGCGTCTTGCTGCATATATGGTCGGCGTACGTAAAATGGCTGAGGCTTCTCGATTCAGAGGCTGGATTTAAGCGGCTTATTTGCATCGCGCCCAAAAATCTCCTATCCTTATATAGGAGATTTTTTTATGTAATGGCACAAAGAATCAAACAGCCCAGCAATTGTTATTGCAGTGAAATGACAGGAGTGGAACAAATGAAACAAGAAAAAGCGATCATAATAGGAGGCGGCCCATGTGGATTATCAGCTGCCATCGCATTCAAGCAAATCGGTATCGATGCACTTGTGATTGAAAAGGGGAATGTGGTCAACAGTATTTATCATTACCCAACACATCAAACCTTTTTCAGTACAAGTGAAAAGCTTGAGATCGGTGATGTCGCTTTTATTACTGAAAACCGGAAGCCAGTTCGGATTCAGGCACTTTCCTATTACCGAGAGGTGGTCAGAAGAAAAAGCCTACGTGTGCATGCCTTTGAAAAAGTAAACGCTGTGACGAAAAAAGATGGGCGTTTTACCGTCAGCACATCAAAAGATGACTATTCATGTGACTATGTCGTGATTGCCACTGGCTACTATGATCATCCAAACTATATGAATGTCAAAGGGGAAGATCTACCCCATGTGTATCATTATTTTAAAGAAGGTCACCCGTACTTTGATAAAGATGTGACGGTCATCGGTGGGAAGAACTCCAGTGTAGATGCTGCGCTAGAACTAGTCAAATGCGGAAGCAGAGTCACTGTGTTATATAGAGGAACTGAATATTCGTCCAGCATCAAACCTTGGATTTTACCAGAGTTTGAAGCCCTTGTCCGTAATGGAACCATTCGAATGGAGTTCGGGGCGCAGGTGAAAGAGATCACAGAAGAAGAGGTGATCTTTACAAACCAGCAAGACCAAACGGATCGAGTGAAAAGTGATTATGTGTTTGCGATGACAGGCTATCATCCTGATCATTCGTTCTTAGAAAAAATGGGTGTAATGATTGATCAAGAATCAGGTCGCCCAGCCTTTGATGAACAGACGATGGAAACAAACGTAGAAGGTATTTTCATTGCAGGAGTCATTGCAGCAGGAAACAATGCCAATGAAATTTTCATTGAAAATGGAAGATTTCATGGAGGGTTGATTGCAGAAGAAATCAACAAAAGAATCAACGGCTAAAAAAGAACTGGATCCTTCATAAGGATTCAGTTCTTTTTTATATAAATGGGATTATATAGAAAGATATTTTAAGAAAAATGGGCTCGAGTCATATAAAAAAGGGGTAAATCATGTTACGATAATGAAGGATAATGTAGGGAAAGAGGTCTGATTATGATCGCAATCATTTCAGCAGGTTTAGCTCCCGGCATCGCACTTTTAAGTTATTTTTATTTGAAAGATCAGTACGACAATGAGCCGATTCACATGGTCATCAGATCTTTTATGCTAGGTGTCATACTTGTGTTTCCAACCATGTTTATTCAATATGTCCTTCAAGAGGAAAATATCGCAACAAACCCTATCTTGATTTCATTTGTGACGTCGGGCTTTTTAGAGGAATCATTAAAATGGTTTATTTTAATGGTCAGCGTCTATGCGCATGCCCAGTTTGATGAACACTATGATGGGATTGTGTATGGAATAAGTGTCTCTCTCGGTTTTGCGACACTTGAAAATATTCTTTACTTAGTTGGTCATGGGGTAGAATATGCGTTTACACGCGCCTTATTACCCGTATCAAGTCACGCTTTATTTGGTGTTGTGATGGGATTTTATATCGGCAAAGCTCGTTTCTCTGATAAAAAAGAGCAGCGCAAATGGCTGATCCTTTCTTTAACACTCCCTGTGCTATTTCACGGCTTGTATGATTTTATTCTTCTTGGGATGAAAAATTGGGGATATATTATGCTGCCGTTCATGATTTTTTTATGGTGGTTTGGTCTGCGAAAAGCAAAAAAAGCCCGTGCGTTGAAAATGGTGCAAATTTAATTTAGAAAACGTCCTGTAGGTTGATAGGGCGTTTTTTGTCTTTTCCATCCAATTCCCTCCTGTGATGAATGTATAAAAATAGGGATCGGAAGAAACATATATTCAAACATCAAAAGTACAGGAGGATCAAATATGGACAAAGCTCGTTTCATGAAACAATTCGTCCTTATCTTCTCAATCGTTCTACTCGCGTCTTCACTGATGACAGCTGAAAAAAGTGAAGCCTTCACGAATCAAGTCATTCAAAGAGGAGCAACGGGAGAAGATGTAGTCGAGCTACAAGCAAGACTCCAATACAATGGTTTTTACAATGGCAAAATTGATGGTGTGTACGGCTGGGGAACGTACTGGGCCGTTCGCAACTTTCAAAGCAAATTTGGTGTAAAGAATGTCGATGGACTTGTAGGTGCAACAACCAAAAGCCTATTAATTCAAAAGACGAAATACTATAAAGAGTTTGTGCAACAGCAACTGCAAAAAGGGAACGAGTTTACCCATTATGGCGGGAAGCCTCTTGACCAACAAACAAAGGCTTCTGGGCAAAGAAGCTCACAAAAAAAGACCGTGCAAGGTGCAAAACAGAATCAAAAAAGTCAAAGCGGAGGAAGCGGATCAGCTGGGCAGTCTGGAAAACAGTCAGGCAATCAGCAAGCAAATCAAACGCCGAAACAAACGGCTGCCAACATGCCAGGTGGTTTCTCTAGCAATGACATTCAGCTCTTGTCACAAGCAGTTTATAGTGAAGCAAGAGGTGAGCCTTATGAAGGACAGGTGGCCATCGCTGCTGTCATCTTAAACCGTTTGAACAACCCAACATTTCCAAATACGATCGCGGGCGTCATTTTTGAACCACTCGCGTTTACAGCTGTAGCAGATGGACAATTTTATATGGCACCAAATGAAACCGCAAAAAAGGCAGTGTTTGATGCAATTAATGGTTGGGATCCATCTGAAAGCGCCGTCTATTACTTTAATCCTGATACAGCAACAAGTCCATGGATTTGGGGAAGACCACAAATTAAACGAATCGGGAAACATATTTTCTGTGAATAAAAAGAGGTGTATATAAATGATCAGAGGAATATTGATTGCTATTTTAGGAATTGCTGTCATCTCAACAGGTTACTGGGGCTATAAAGAGCATCAAGAAAAAGACGCGGTGCTGCTTCATGCAGAGAACAACTACCAAAGAGCCTTTCACGATTTAACGTATCAAGTCGATCAGCTGCACGACCAACTTGGAGCAACACTTGCGATGAACAGCCAAACATCGATCTCACCAGCACTTGCAGATGTATGGAGAATGTCATCAGAGGCGCATAACAATGTTAGTCAGCTTCCGCTCACATTGATGCCCTTTAACAAAACGGAAGAATTTCTAGCGAATGTCGGAGACTTTAGCTACAAATCATCAGTTAAATCTTTATCAGATGAACCATTAAACAAAGATACGCATAAAACCATTACTGCTTTATATGATCAAGCGGCAGATATCCAAAACGAGCTTAGACAAGTGCAGCATCTCGTACTCAACAAAAATTTAAAATGGATGGATGTTGAAATGGCGCTGGCGGACGGCGATAAAAAGAACGATAACACCATTATTGACGGTTTGAAAACAGTCGAGAAAAATGCAGATGCATTTGCTGATGTCGATCTCGGTCCTACAAATGTGTCATCAGAATCAGAAGCACGAGGCTACAGTCATTTAAAAGGCCAAAAGATTTCAAAAAAAGAAGCGATCCGCATTGCGCAGCAATTCGCACCTGACCATAATCAAGATTTTAAGGTGAGAAAAAGCGGAAGTAAAACAAATCGAGATGTGTACAGCTTATCGATGTCAGATCCAGATAGCAAAGCGAATTTTTATTTAGATTTGACTGAAAAAGGAGGACATCCAGTCTACCTTCTTCAAAATCGGGACGTCAAAAAACAGAAAATCAGTTTAAATGAAGCATCTGAAAAAGCGTTAAGTTTCTTAAAAAAGCATGGATTTGATACGGAGTCGTTTCATTTAGATGAAAGTGCGCAATTTGATAATATCGGCGTATTTACCTATGTTCCCCTTCAAAAAAATGTACTGCTTTATCCAGATAGTATTCGCATGAAAGTCGCTTTAGATGACGGAGAGGTCGTTGGGTTCTCAGCGAAAGACTACTTATTGAATCATAAAAAACGTGACATCAAGGCACCTAAAATCTCGCAAAAAGAAGCAGAGAAAACATTGAATAAGCACGTAAAGATTGAAGAAACTCATTTAGCTATTGTACAAAATGATATGTCAGAGGAAGTCCTCTGCTATGAGTTTCTTGGAACAATTAAAAATGATACGTACCGGATGTTCATTAATGCAGATACTGGAAAAGAAGAAAGAATAGATAAACTAAAAAATGCAGAACCTATATATAAAGACCTATAGAAAAGGAAGCGAGGAAAAGGCTAATAAGTCTTTTCCTTTTGTTTTATACATGGTTTAATATAGGAGAGGATATGATTTCACAGATGAAAAGAGTGATGAGGAATGTTACAAATAGGGGATGCAATCACAATTGAGTATGTCAATGAGAACAAAGAAGTGAAAACAGCAAAATCGAAAGTTTTGGAAAATAATAACGATGATATTTGCATTAATTATCCAGCTGATAAAGAAACGGGACGCACCATCTACTTAAACCAACAAACAGAAATCACCGTGTTCTTTTTCGATGAAAATCAAATTCCATACAAATGTACAAGCGAGGTCATCGGAAAAAGAAAAGAAGATATTCCGATGATTGTTATTTCAATCCCACCAAAAGAAGAGATGATTCGGCTTCAGCGCAGAGAATACCTTCGAGTGGATACGATGGTGAAAGCGACCATCACACAAACGGATGAAGATGCCTTTGACACTTTTATCGTCAATATGAGTGCAGGCGGTGTAGCAATTGCTGTTCCAGAAGGTGTCTCGCTAAAAGAATACGGAGAAGTGAACACAGAGTTTGAACTGCCACTTAAAGAACCCGTAAAAATTAAAGCGGTTGCAGAGATGAATCGAGTATATCAAGATGAACAGACTGGCAAAACAAGAGCGATCATGGAGTTTTCTGAGATCACGAATGACCACCAGCAGCACATCATGAAATACTGCTTCCAGCAGCAGCTTTTAACACGTGTGAAAAAAGCATAAGAATAAAGGGTGTAAAAAGCTTCCATACTAGAGGTGAAAGAATCTAGCATGGAGGCTTTTTATATGAAGACAATGGAAAGATGGTTATTTAAAGCGGTGCTGATTCAGCTTGTTCTGTTATTAGCCGTTCAGATCACACTTCATTTGACGAAAGGCGAGCTGTTCTTGTCAAAAGTCGTGCAATACGAGGGTGTGAATAACATGAGTATTGAAGATTGGATTGAGACGTTTAAGCAGAAGGATTGATAGAAAATTCCCCCGTTTGACCGGTGATCGTGTTACAATTCATAAGGGAGATTCAATCAAGGAGAGGTATTATGAAAAAGAAATTATCTATCGCAATTGACGGTCCTGCTGCAGCAGGAAAAAGCACTGTGGCAAAAATTGTCGCAGCGAAAAAATCATATATTTATATCGATACAGGTGCGATGTACCGCGCAATTACACTTGCGGCACTCAATCATGGTGTAGACCTTGAAGACGAACAGGCACTTGATGCATTGCTGAAAATGACAGTGATTGAACTTGTGTCAACGGACGAAGGTCAAAAAGTACATCTAGACAACACCGATGTGACAGAGGATATTCGAACAGACCGCGTGAGCAACCAAGTATCTGTTGTCGCAAAACACAGAGCTGTTCGAGAAGAAATGGTTCGCCGGCAGCAAGAGCTTGGCAAACGAGGCGGTGTCGTCATGGACGGAAGAGACATTGGTACTCACGTTCTTCCAGATGCGGAAGTGAAGATTTTCTTGCTTGCTTCAGTAGAGGAAAGAGCGAAACGCCGTTTTGAAGAGAATCAGAAAAAAGGTTACGATGTCAATTACGATCAGCTGATCGAAGAGATTGCAAGACGTGACAAGCTTGATTCTGAGCGGGAGGTATCACCGCTGAAGAAGGCTGATGACGCGATTGAAATTGACACAACTTCCCTTTCCATTCAAGAGGTGGCAGGTAAAATTTTAGATGCAGCAGAGCGCGTGGAAAAACAGTAAGAAATTTTAGAAAACTTTTATAAGTTAGAGGTTTATCTCTTGACAAACAAGGTCTTTTATTAGAAGTTTATACTAATACTATTTTTATTGATCATTCAAGCAATTCTGTTGATTTGAATGTTTCTATAATACATATTCGGCTGGCAATCATCATGCTTAAGACACATATTCACCCAGTCGTTTTAACTAAGCTGTGTAGGTTTGGACCAAGGAGGTTATCGAAATGACAGAGGAAATGAATCAAATCGATGTTCAGGTACCAGAGGTTGGAGATGTAGTGAAAGGGATTGTTTCAAAAGTTGAGGACAAGCATGTAAATGTAGATATCGTCAATGTGAAACAACCTGGGATTATCCCAATCAGTGAATTATCAAGTCTTCACGTTGAAAAAGCATCAGATGTCGTGAAAGATGGCGACGAGTTAGAGCTTAAAGTAACAAAAGTCGAAGACGATGCTTTGATTTTATCGAAACGTGCTGTTGATGCAGACCACGCTTGGGAAGACCTAGAGAAAAAGTTTGAAACAAAAGAAGTATTTGAAGCTGAAGTAAAAGACGTTGTTAAAGGTGGTCTTGTCGTAGACATTGGTGTGCGAGGATTTATTCCTGCATCTCTTGTTGAAGCACACTATGTAGAAGACTTCACGGACTACAAAGGAAAAACGCTCTCACTTGTCGTGGTAGAACTTGATCGCGAAAAAAATCGTGTGATTCTCTCACATCGTGCAGTGGTTGAGCAAGAGCAATTAGATAAAAAGCAAGACTTCCTACAAAAGCTTGAAGTAGGTAGTGTGATTGATGGAAAAGTACAGCGCCTGACTGACTTTGGTGCTTTTGTTGACATTGGCGGCATTGATGGATTAGTTCACATTTCTCAACTATCCCATGCACATGTTGAAAAACCGTCTGACGTTGTTGAAGAAGGACAGGAAGTCAAGGTAAAAGTACTTGCTGTTGATCGTGATAACGAACGTATCTCACTATCTATTAAAGAAACATTACCAGGACCTTGGAGTCAAATTGGTGAAAAGGTCAAACAAGGTGATGTGCTTGAAGGAACCGTTCAACGCCTTGTGAGCTTTGGTGCATTTGTTGAAATTCTACCAGGTGTAGAAGGACTTGTGCATATTTCCCAAATCTCTCATAAACATATCGGTACCCCTCAAGAAGTCCTTGAAGAAGGGCAGACTGTGAAAGTGAAAGTGCTTGATGTGAATGAAGATGAAGAGCGCATTTCACTAAGCATCCGTGATTTAGAAGATAATCCTGAAAAACAAATAGAAGAGAATTATCGTCAATATCAGGCGAAAGAAGAAAACACAAGCGGATTCCAGCTTGGTGACCTGATCGGTGATAAACTCAATAAACTAAAATAATTTGGTGATCAAAATTGACGCGAGCAGAAAGAAAGAAACAGCATATTGAGCATGCTTTGTCGACTGGCCAGCATGCAGCAACAGGTTTAGAGGATGTTTCCTTCGTTCACGCCAGTTTACCAGATCTTGCGACATCACAAATTGATACACATACGACAATTGGCGGACTGACTTTCGGTTCGCCAATTTTTATCAATGCAATGACTGGTGGGGGTGGAGAGTCGACCTATGAGATCAATCGCTCTTTATCGATCGCAGCGAAGGAAACCAATATTCCAGTAGCAGTCGGTTCACAAATGGCTGCACTAAAAGATGAAGAAGAAAGACGAACGTATGAAGTCGTTCGTAAGGTCAATCCGGATGGACTTGTTTTTGCGAATTTAGGCAGTGAAGCGACAATCAAGCAAGCACGGGAAGCTGTCGACATGCTGGAGGCAAATATGCTCCAGATTCACTTAAATGTCATTCAAGAGATCGTGATGCCTGAAGGGGATCGTGATTTTAGAGGTGCAATTGAGCGAATCGCAGTCATCGCTGAATCAGTTGGCGTGCCTGTTGTCGTAAAAGAAGTCGGATTTGGCATGAGCAAGGAAACGGCAAAGAAGTTATTTGATGCCGGAGTTGCGGCCGTTGATGTAGGAGGATTTGGCGGAACAAACTTTTCTAAGATCGAAAATCTCCGACGCCAAAAAGCACTTCGTTATTTTGATCAATGGGGGATTCCAACTGCAGCAAGTCTTGCTGAAGTACATACAGCCTTTCAGGATCAAACGGTTTTAGCCTCTGGAGGAATTCAAGATGCACTAGATGTGACAAAATCAATCGCTCTTGGTGCGTCCGCTGCTGGGTTAGCTGGCTTTTTCTTAAAATCACTCACTAGTGGAGGGGAAAGCGGCCTCGTCTCTGATATCATCGATCTTCAGGAAGATGTGAAGATGATGATGACAGTGCTTGGCGTGAAGACCATTGAAGAACTGAGGCAAACTCAGATTGTGATTACAGGTGAAACGAGTCATTGGCTCAAAGAAAGAGGCGTAGATACCACATACTATAGTCTAAGAACCAGTAAGAGAGGCATGTGATGATCACATGCCTCAGCGTGTAGACAAACCCTCACATTCTTTGTCAGGCCTGCGCTCCGGTGCTCGTCCTTCCTAGACTGCAAAGGTTTTCTATCAAGCTGAAAAGAAGTCAAAGGCATGTGAGGATCACATGCTTTTTTTATTGATTTCTTTTTCGAGCGTTTTCAGGACCTTCTAATGCTGTTGCCCCTTTATGATGAATTGATTGATCACGATCAGATTCAACTCTTCTTGACGCCTTTAGGCGTTTTTCCTGTCTATCCTTACCCATTATACATCCCTCCTCAATCATTAGGGTGTCACCTCTTGTTCATTTCATACAAAGCCCGTAACGCTCCCGCACGTTTAAAAACTGGAGATTTTCCCATAATGTAATTGAGGTGATGAGGCTTGGAGGCACTGTACTATTATTGGTCAATATGGTTCGTTTGGATTATGGTGACGTTTATCATGGAAAAAAGCACGTTGCGCAATGTGCTGGGAGTGTGTGTACTTGTTCATATGATCTTCAGTCATTTCATGATATCCATTTTAGACTTCAGCATCAATGCAGGATTTTTGATGACCTTTTTATATGCTTGTATGGCCTTCGTCATATTCCCGCCGGCTTATCGAATGATGAGAATCATGCAATTATGTTCAATGGTTAGCGCGTATGCCTTTTTTATGATTTTTGCATTATATGACCCGGTTTGGTTCACGATAATAAAGGTGGATTGGGCTATATTTGCCTTGCTGATCCTGATGTGCTTGACATATGGACACCAGTTAACGGAACGAATAACCTTATGGATGATGTCTGTGTGTCTCGGCGAAGCTCTTTATGCGCTGACGATTCATCGTCTCACTGCATCGATTGTCATAGGAGATCTCTCGTTTCTTTCCCTTGTTGTTCAAGGCGCCATCTTCCTATTAGGTGTAGATCAGCTTGAAAAGCTCTTGAGCGCCCGTTCTTCCAGAAAACCAGTGAAAGGGGCTGCAAAATCAACATGACGGATTACACGTTTCCTGTGATTATTGGTGTCATCTTTGGGATGGCGGCCAGGCTTTATATGCTAAGAACAGATTATCGGCAATACCCGACGTATATTCATGGACAAGTGATTCACATTGCACTTGGTTTTATTGCGTCAGGGCTTGGTGCAATCATTATGCCTGCACTGATTCAGGAGGAATTTACTGCGATTACCTTTCTAACGCTAGCAGCCACGCAATTTCGTGATGTGCGAAATATGGAAAGAAATACGTTAACCCAATTGGATTCGTATGAGCTTGTCTCAAGAGGCAGTACATATATTGAAGGCATTGCCATTGCCTTTGAAAGCCGAAATTATATTGCCATTCTCACTGCACTTATTACAACCACGGCCTGTATATTCTTCTCACTCGTTGTTGGAACAGTGGTCGGTATTGTTTGCTTTTTCATGGCAAAGCTATTGATGTCTGGCAGCCAATTAAAGGATATTGTCAATATTCAAAAAGGTGAACTTCGCTTTGACGGGGCAGGACTTTACGTGAATGATATATACATTATGAATATCGGGCTTCCTGAAAAACAAAAACTGATTTTAGAGCATGGAATGGGCTTCATCTTGACTCCGAAGAATTTTAACTCGGCCACAACGATTGCAAACCTTGGACAGCGGCAAGCGATTTTATTTGATTTATCCAATGTGCTTGGCGTGTATCGTGATTCCGGTGAACCGTCGCTTTGTCCGCTCGCAAAACGTGATCTGAATAACGGCACACTTGGCGTGTTTATTTTACCGCAATGGAAACGTGAAGATTTGGCTGTTCGTGTATTAGAAGAGGTGCCAATTCTAGAAAATGCCATTAGAATGCCGACAGATTTCATTAAAAAGAAAGCGAGGTAATGAGAAATGGCGAACACAATTGAGCAATTCATATTGGCTGTGGCCACAACAAATAAAGAGCGAGTCATTGGAGGAACAGCGGTTTTTTTCTGTGAAAACAAAGAAGAACTCGACATGTATGCTATGAATTTAGAGGCCATTTTAGATGGGATTGCACACGGAATTGGTGAAGATCTTTACTTGATTGTCAAACATTTTTAAGTTATTCATTGTGGTCTGATTAAAAATTGATATAATATATAAGTTGAACCCTTCATGTTTGAAGGGTTTATTTCATAAAAAACTGAATGGAAATTTTAAATCCCGGTTGAAACATGATGATGAACATATTGAATCGCGGCTGGATTGAAAGGAAGGGTACTATGGGTAAACCTGTCGTAGCCATTGTTGGAAGGCCCAACGTTGGAAAATCTACAATTTTTAATCGAATCGCAGGCGAAAGAATATCGATTGTAGAAGACACACCTGGTGTAACAAGAGATCGAATCTATAGCTCTGCTGAATGGTTAAATTATGACTTTAATTTAATAGATACTGGTGGAATAGATATTGGAGATGAGCCGTTCTTGGCGCAAATTCGCCATCAGGCAGAAATCGCAATGGATGAAGCGGATGTCATCATCTTTATGGTGAATGGCCGAGATGGTGTGACATCTGCGGATGAAGAAGTCGCAAAAATTTTATATCGCACGAAAAAACCAGTCGTACTTGCTGTCAATAAACTGGACAACCCTGAAATGAGAAGCGACGTTTATGACTTTTATGCACTTGGATTTGGCGAGCCATATCCGATTTCTGGAACGCACGGATTAGGCCTCGGTGATCTGCTTGATGCAGTCGCAGAGCATTTTAAAAACTTGCCAGATACACAGTATGATGAAGAGGTTGTACAGTTCTGCTTAATTGGCCGCCCGAATGTAGGAAAATCTTCTTTGGTGAATGCTATGCTCGGGGAAGAACGCGTGATTGTGAGCAACATCGCTGGTACGACAAGAGATGCTGTCGATACGATGTTTACGTACAATCAGCGTGACTTTGTCATTGTCGATACAGCAGGTATGAGAAAAAAAGGCAAAGTGTATGAAACGACAGAGAAATACAGCGTGCTACGTGCATTAAAAGCCATTGATCGTTCTGATGTGGTTGGTGTTGTTCTTGATGGTGAAGAGGGCATTATTGAGCAGGATAAACGTATTGCAGGCTACGCACATGAAGCCGGTAAAGCCGTTGTCATCATTGTGAACAAATGGGATGCTGTTGAAAAAGATGAGCGCACAATGAAGGAATTTGAGCAAAACATTCGCGAGCATTTTCAATTCCTTGATTATGCACCTGTCTTATTCATGTCGGCTCTCACGAAAAAGAGAATTCATACCTTAATGCCGTCGATCATTACAGCTAGTGAGAATCATGCGATGCGCGTTCAAACCAATATTTTGAACGATATTATCATGGATGCCGTTGCGATGAATCCAACGCCGACCCATAATGGACAGCGCCTGAAAATTTACTATGCAACACAGGTGGCCATCAAGCCTCCATCCTTTGTTGTGTTTGTAAACGATCCAGAGCTTATGCACTTTTCTTATGAGCGGTTCTTAGAAAACCGGATTCGAGATGCATTTGGTTTTGAAGGAACACCGATTAAAATATTTGCGAGAGCGAGAAAATAAAAAGGGTGAGCAGGATGAAGAAAATTTCAGTACTTGGAGCAGGCAGCTGGGGAACAGCTCTTGCGCTTGTATTAGCTGATAATCATCATGATGTACACATGTGGGGACATAGACAAGAGTTGATTGATCAAATCAATGAGAAACATGAAAATCATGATTACTTGCCAAATGTCCCACTGCCAGCGTCTATTCAGGCGACAACAGATATGAAGCAGGCTTTAGAGGGGACAGATGCGATTATTGTCGCTGTGCCAACAAAGGCCATTCGTGAGGTATTGAAGCAGGCAAATGAGTTGATCTCATCGAAAGTGCCGTTTGTTCATGTCAGCAAGGGAATTGAACCAGATACACTTCTCAGAATTTCTCAAATGATTGAACAGGAAGTCCCAGCTGCGCAAAGAGAAGCTGTGGTTGTCCTATCAGGACCGAGTCATGCAGAAGAAGTAGGCTTGCGTCATCCGACAACGGTCACTGTCTCATCAGAAAATATTGAAGCGGCTCAATTTGTTCAAGATTTGTTCATGAACAACAACTTTAGAGTGTACACAAACCCTGATGTCATTGGTGTTGAAATTGGCGGAGCACTGAAAAATATCATTGCCCTTGCGGCAGGGATCACAGACGGACTTGGATATGGTGACAATGCGAAAGCGGCACTCATCACAAGAGGACTGGCTGAAATCGCACGTCTTGGTACAAAAATGGGAGGGAATCCTCTTACATTTGCCGGTTTAACAGGCGTTGGAGATTTGATCGTCACATGTACAAGTGTTCATTCGCGTAACTGGCGCTGCGGGAATTTACTCGGTAAAGGATATAGGCTTGAAGAAGTACTTGAAAAAATGGGGATGGTTGTCGAAGGCGTCCGCACAACGAAAGGCGCATACCAACTCTCCAAAGAATACAAGGTCAGCATGCCCATTACAGAAGCGCTTTACCATGTTCTGTTTGAAGGGAAAAAGGTAGACGATGCTGTAGAATCACTGATGGCACGTGTGAAAACACATGAGATGGAAGACCTTGTGAACATGTTCGAAAACCAAACAAAATAATTGAAAGACTGAACTTAGGCATGTAGAGGATGCAAGAAGGGGAAGACTTGCATAACATAGCAATGAAGTTTGAATAGAGCTTTGCCTCTACAGAATGAGGAAAAATAGTCGACGTAATGACTGAAGCAGAGTCCCCCTCTTTGCTTCAGTTTTTTTGTGTGCTTTTCCCGAATGATTGGAAAAATGATTGATATTTACCTTATTTTTGGTTTAGAATGAAATATAAACGCTTACAATTTGTTCGTTTTGAAGGGGGACAGGCACGATGAGTTTTGCTTTAATCAAGATGTGGTTTGCGCTTGGTTCAATGGGGCTCATGTTTTTAGCCGTAGTAACCATCTATTTCAGCAGGTTTAAGCTGAAAAGCCGATTTCTTAAAATAACAGCCTCAACCGTCGCATACAGCTTGATGCTCATATCAGGTATCATTGTCTTTTTAGTTGTATTTAGCGGGCCGGTCAATGAATAAAGAAAAAGGAAGAATGTGATGATCAAAGCGAAAGTCAGTGTCACGTTGTTAGCACTTATTTTACTTACAGGATGTCTTTATCCAGAGAATCGCAAAGCGGAAAACCGGGTGCCATACGAGGAGCAGCTGCAAAGTGTGCAGACAGCGATCGAGAAGTTTCAAAAAGCGACAAATGGTCTTTTGCCAATTGAAACAAAAGAAGCAGACACGCCAGTTTATCAGAAGTACGTCATCGACTTTAAACGCTTGTCACCAAGGTATTTACACGATGTACCGTCTACATCCTTTGAAGGCGGAGGCGAATATATCTATGTCCTCACAGACGTCGAAAAAAAACCAACTGTGAAACTGCTTGATGTCAAAATGACGCAAACCATCAGTGAATTACGACTTAGAATCAAAATATATCAAGATGAACATACATATCCGCCCTACGGCAAAGTTGTGTCCAAAGATTTATATACGTTAAATGAAAAAAAACTAGGATTAAAAGCGCCACCTACGGTCATGAGCCCTGTTACGGGGAATTCCCTCCCATTACTGATTTCATCAAATGGCGAAATCTATGTGGATTATCGCAGCGATTTTGCTCATATTTTGAAAAACACGAAGCAAAAGCTGAAGCCAGGTAAAAACATTCAAGATGTATATTGGCAGGAAACCCCGTTTGTACCGGCATTTTCTGTCCCATATACAATCAACAAAAAAGGTGAGCCTGCCTTTTTAGAAAAAAAGACGTCATAAACAAGAATGAACCTTTCTCCTCTGCATATAAATGAGGAGAAAGGTTTTTTTATGGCTAAACATACTCTCAAAACAAAAAAGGTGTCATATTCAAATAGGACAACGTCATACACATATATTGTCCAGACACCTTTCAAGCACAGTTTGATTGAAGTATAGAGTATTTTATTTGAAAACGAGGATAGCAAGTCCGGGAGGGGATCACTTGGAAAAAGTCGATATTTTCAAGGATATCGCTGAACGAACAGGAGGCGATATATATTTAGGAGTCGTTGGAGCTGTTCGTACAGGGAAATCTACGTTTATTAAAAAGTTTATGGAGCTCGTGGTGCTCCCGAATATCAATAATGAGGCAGACCGTGCAAGAGCACAGGATGAATTGCCGCAAAGCGCAGCAGGAAAAACCATAATGACCACAGAGCCAAAATTTGTACCAAACCAAGCGGCATCTATTCACGTGAGTGACGGTCTTGATGTCAACATCAGACTCGTAGATTGTGTAGGGTACACAGTCCCTGGTGCACGCGGATATGAAGATGAAAATGGGCCAAGAATGATCAACACGCCGTGGTATGAGGAACCAATCCCGTTTCATGAAGCAGCGGAAATTGGTACACGCAAGGTCATTCAAGAGCATTCAACCATTGGTGTTGTCATTACAACAGACGGATCAATTGGTGAAATTCCAAGACATGACTATATTGAATCTGAAGAACGTGTGATTGATGAACTCAAAGAAGTTGGAAAGCCGTTTATTATGGTGATCAACTCCGTGAGACCATATCATCCTGAAACAGAAGCGTTGCGGCAGGAACTCAGCCAAAAGTATGATATTCCAGTACTCGCCATGAGCGTGGAAAGTATGAGAGAGCAAGACGTACTCAGTGTTCTTCGTGAAGCATTATATGAATTCCCAGTGCTTGAGGTGAATGTGAACCTGCCAAGCTGGGTCATGGTGCTAAAAGAAGATCATTGGCTAAGAGAGAGTTATCAGGATTCAGTGAAGGAAACCGTAAAGGATATTAAAAGATTAAGAGATGTCGACCGCGTCGTTGGTCAATTCAGTGAATTTGACTTTATTGAAAGAGCGGGCTTAGCGGGTATTGAAATGGGCCAGGGCATCGCAGAAATTGATCTGTATGCGCCAGATGATCTATATGATCATATTTTAAAAGAAGTGGTTGGTGTGGAAATTAGGGGCAAAGACCATCTTCTAGAGCTCATGCAAGATTTTGCGCATGCAAAGACAGAATATGATCAAGTGTCAGACGCATTAAAAATGGTGAAGCAAACTGGCTATGGGATTGCGGCGCCAGCTTTGTCAGATATGAGCTTAGATGAGCCGGAAATCATTAGGCAAGGATCAAGATTTGGCGTGAGATTAAAAGCAGTTGCTCCATCTATTCACATGATTAAGGTGGATGTAGAGAGCGAATTTGCACCGATTATCGGAACAGAAAAACAAAGTGAAGAGCTTGTCCGCTACTTAATGCAAGACTTCGAAGATGATCCGCTTTCGATTTGGAATTCAGATATATTTGGACGCTCACTCAGCTCCCTTGTCAGAGAAGGCATTCAAGCAAAGCTGTCTCTGATGCCAGAAAATGCAAGATATAAGCTGAAGGAAACGCTAGAAAGAATCATCAACGAAGGATCAGGCGGTCTGATCGCGATTATTCTATAACATGTGAGACCTCTCATTGATAGAGGTCTTTTTTTGCGTGCTATATTATGAGTCATAAAAAGACAATTGTATAAAGATTAGTCAGATTCAGGCTGAAATTAGGAATATTCGTTCGCAAAAGTGCCCTTAATCCTTGACGAATAAGGATTCTTCCCTTTAAAATGCTTGATATGGTATTTCATATGTGTTACTCTACTTACAGAAAATCTTCACTTTGTTGGACAAACATTCCTTCAAAGAGAAGTTTTCTAATGAAAAGCCATGTATGACGCTTTCTAGACGCTCTTTTTTTCAAAAAAAGTGTATAGAAAGAAGATGAATTGTGAAGAAATGATAACAATCTACTGAATGCATATTTTTGGGAGGAGGTGAAAGGCATGAACAAGACAGAACTTATTAACGCGGTTGCTGAAGCAAGCGAGTTATCTAAAAAAGACGCGACAAAAGCAGTTGACTCTGTTTTTGATACAATTTTAGATGCACTTAAAAATGGTGACAAAATCCAACTTATCGGTTTTGGTAACTTTGAAGTACGTGAGCGTTCAGCTCGTAAAGGACGTAACCCACAAACTGGTGCAGAGATCGAAATCCCTGCAAGCAAAGTACCTGCTTTCAAACCAGGTAAAGCACTTAAAGACGCGGTGGCAGGTAAATAATCGTTATGTGTAATGATCCTATTAAAGGAGTTATACATATACAGTTTCACACTGGTCTAGAAAAGCCCCTTCGATAAGGGGCTTTTCCTTTTGAATCAAAAGGTTCGTTTAGAACGCTCTCCTTTGCTTTTAGGATCTGAAGTGTGCTAGAATCTGATTGAAATGTAATCGCCTTTGGAGGATATAATACATGAGTGAAATAAATAAACAACTAATCGAACACGCTGTACGCGATATATTAAAAGCAATCGGAGAAGATCCGGATCGTGAAGGGCTTCTTGATACCCCAAAACGAGTAGCAAAAATGTATGAAGAAGTGTTCTCGGGATTAAATGAAGATCCAAAAGAACATTTTAAAACCATTTTTGGTGAAGATCACGAAGAACTCGTTCTTGTAAAAGATATTGCTTTCCATTCAATGTGTGAACACCACCTTGTACCTTTCTATGGAAAAGCCCATGTCGCTTATATTCCGCGCGGCGGAAAAGTAACGGGACTTAGCAAGCTTGCAAGAGCTGTAGAGGCCGTTGCAAAGCGCCCACAGCTTCAGGAGCGCATTACATCAACTATTGCAGATAGTATGGTGGAAACACTCAATCCGCATGGTGTGATGATTGTCGTTGAAGCAGAACATATGTGTATGACGATGCGCGGAGTGAAAAAGCCTGGTGCCAAAACGGTCACATCAGCAGTGCGCGGCACATTTGCAAATGATGCGGCAGCAAGAGCAGAAGTGCTTTCCTTTATTAAAAACGACTAATCAATAGATGGAAGGTGAACAGATTGAGTGAAAAAAAAGCATCTGATTTTGTGGTGATTAAAGCCATTGATAATGGCGTAAACGTAATCGGCTTAACTAGAGGCTCTGATACAAGATTTCACCATTCCGAAAAACTCGATAAAGGTGAAGTCATTATCGCACAATTTACTGAGCATACGTCAGCTATCAAAGTAAGAGGCGATGCTGTCATTCAAACAAGCTTCGGTGAAATTCAAAGCGAAGCAAAGAAATAAAGCACGAGTATGCACTTGATAGCATAAAAGTGAGAGCTCATATGGTATAATAAATCTCTATACAATGTGCAGGGCTACATATGAAACTGTAATTTTTGGGACAAGGGTGATATCTTTGCAAGACATCTACGGAACTTTATCTAATCTAAATATAAAATTAAATAAAAAGCTTTCTCATCCTTATTTGGCGAAGCATTTGCGCGCGCCACTCATCGATGAAGATAAGCTCCTTCTTTTTCATGCTATGTTTGATGAAGCTCAAATTGATGCAGAGAAAAAAGAAAATTATATTCTAACGGCGATGCTTGTGCAAATTGCCCTTGATACCCATGACGAAGTCACAACTGCTGCAGCCATCAAACAAGACGAATTCAAAAATCGTCAGCTGACCATCCTAGCAGGAGACTATTTCAGCGGTCTCTATTATTCTCTTCTCTCTGACATGAAAGACATTTACATGATCCGCACGCTCGCTACGGCCATTAAAGAGATTAATGAACATAAAATTAGACTGTATGATCGATCCATTCAAGATGCAGCACACTTTTACAAAAGTGTAGCTACAGTGGAGTCTGCGCTATTCCAAAGGATTTCTGAGCATTTTCAATTAACGCATTGGAATGAGATTGCAAATCGTTTCCTTGTTTATAAGCGTTTTATGAAACAAGCAGAAGATGACAAACATTTAAAACTTTTTTTGAACGATAGCTATACGGACGCCTATACATGTTTTGACAACTTTGAGAATGAAGGCTATGAGCAAGCCAAAATGTCGATCAAGAAACATCTTGTTTCATCTCCGGTCGTTCAAAAAGAGCTATTAAATCGCCTGGATCATATGAAAAATGAGCCTGCGTACCATCAGAAAGTGGAAGAAGGGTAAGTCATGCAGCAATCAAAAGAACAGCGAGTACACGGTGTATTTGAAAAAATTTATAAAAACTATGATCAAATGAACTCTGTCATCAGTTTTAAACAGCATAAAAAATGGCGCGATAAAACAATGAAGCTCATGAATGTTCAAAAAGGAGCCAAAGCATTAGATGTATGCTGTGGAACAGCCGATTGGACGATTGCGCTTGCAGACGCTGCCGGAGAAAATGGCGAGGTAAAAGGCCTTGATTTTAGTAAAAATATGCTGAGTGTTGGAGAAACGAAGGTGAAGACAGGGGGCTACAATCAAATTGAATTGCTCCACGGCAATGCAATGGAGCTTCCTTTTGAGGACAACAAATTTGATTATGTCACAATTGGTTTTGGTCTTCGAAATGTCCCTGATTACTTAACGGTGTTAAAGGAAATGACAAGAGTGGTGAAGCCTGGTGGAATGGTTGTCTGCCTTGAGACATCACAGCCTGAGATGATTGGTTTTAAACAAGGTTATTATGTCTATTTCAAATACATTATGCCGCTTTTTGGTAAGCTGTTTGCCAAAAGCTATCAGGAGTATTCATGGCTTCAAGAATCAGCCAAAACGTTCCCTGGCATGAAAGAGCTGGCGGCTCTTTTCGAAGAGGCAGGTTTGTCTGATGTCTCGTATCATCCATTTACAGGCGGTGTAGCAGCAACACATATCGGAAAGAAGCTTTGAATAAACGATATTTGGGTGAAGATAATGAAACTAAAAGCAATGATCTCTTTTTTAAATCATGATATCGATATAATTGAAAAAGAGCTTGAACAAACAGTTCGCTCTGATTATGCATTATTAAGTGAAGCAGGTCTTCATTTGCTGCAAGCGGGCGGAAAACGAATCCGCCCCGTTTTTGTTCTCCTTTCAGGCATGTTTGGCGACTATGACATTAATAAAATTAAATATGTTGCGGTTGCCTTAGAATTAATTCATATGGCATCGCTTGTTCATGATGATGTCATTGATGATGCAGAGCTGAGAAGAGGCAAGCCAACGATTAAGGCAAAATGGGACAATAGAATTGCCATGTACACAGGGGATTACTTGTTTGCAAGATCGCTTGAGTACATGACAAAGATCAATCATCCAATGGCACATGAAATCTTGTCAAAAATGGTTGTCGAGCTCTGTCTCGGTGAAATAGAGCAAGTAAAAGACAAATACAACATGGATCAAAACCTTCGTACATATTTAAGAAGAATCAAGCGAAAAACGGCCTTACTCATTGCAGGCAGCTGTCAATTAGGAGCCATTGCAGCAGGCACAGATGAAAAAACACATAAAGCCCTTTACTGGTTTGGATACTATGTCGGCATGTCTTACCAGATCATTGATGATGTCCTTGACTTCACATCAACTGAAGAAGAGCTAGGTAAGCCTGTTGGTGGAGACCTTTTACAAGGGAATGTCACACT
The DNA here is from genome assembly GCF_000715205.1 of Bacillus zhangzhouensis. Taxonomy (GTDB): domain Bacteria; phylum Bacillota; class Bacilli; order Bacillales; family Bacillaceae; genus Bacillus; species Bacillus zhangzhouensis. The sequence goes on from NZ_JOTP01000004.1 coordinate 54,071, forward strand.
TCCAGTCTTATATGCACTGAAGAATCCGACATTAGAAGGACAATTGAAGCTGATTAATAGCGAAACGACCGAAAAGCAGCTGAAGCCTGTGATTGAAAGTCTCAAACAAACAGATGCGATCGACCGTTCCATTCGAGTGAGTGAAATGTATTTGAAAAAAGCATTTGAACAGCTTGACAAGCTTCCACGCGGACGAGCGAAAACGTCATTAGCCTCCATTGCAAAATATATTGGGAAACGAAAATTCTAATCAACTTTTAGTTGATTGGTTTTTTTGTGAAATTTTTTGTCAAAAATTGATTATTGTAAAGAAAAATGATACGATCACTTTGTAACAATGTAAGCCTATACATACATAACGACGGGGTGGAAAACGTATATGGACAAAACATTTCTTATGGTCAAACCTGATGGTGTTGAAAGACAATTAATCGGTGAAATTGTGTCAAGATTCGAAAAAAAGGGACTTCAGCTTGTTGGTGCAAAACTAATGAGTATTCCGAAAGAAGTAGCAGAAACACATTACGAAGAACATAAAGAAAAACCATTTTTCGGGGAATTGGTTGACTTTATTACGTCAGGACCTGTATTTGCTATGGTATGGCAAGGTGAACAGGTGGTAGATGTGACAAGGCAGATAATCGGAAAAACAAATCCGAAAGAAGCACTTCCTGGTACAATAAGAGGAGATTATGGATTAACTGTTGGGAAAAACATTATCCACGGCTCAGACTCACCAGAAAGTGCTGAAAGAGAAATCAACTTATTCTTTAAACAAGAAGAACTCACAAACTGGGATCAAACCATCTCAAGCTGGATTTATTAAGCTTCAAGCCAAAGTGTTCATCAATTGAGCACTTTGGCTTTTTTATATTGATATTTCTATACGGAAATTCGCATGAGATGATACAAATTTTTGATAAAAACAGCTATACTAGGACAAAGATAGATGAGACAGGAGAGGACATTGATGGATCAATATCAATTATTTGTTGGAAAATGGAAAAAACTAACCGGGGTTGATCTAAATCTCTATAAAGAAGCACAAATGAAACGAAGATTAACATCACTTTATGATAAAAAAGGATATAAAGATTTTGAAGCATTCGCAGCTGCTCTTGAAAAGGATAGAGTGCTGTTAGATGAAACAATGGACAGAATGACCATTAATGTGTCAGAATTTTACCGAAACTATCAGCGCTGGGAAGTACTTGAGCAAAAAATTCTTCCGCTGCTTTTAAAAAACAGTGGAAACTTAAAGATATGGAGTGCAGCATGCTCGACAGGAGAAGAACCGTATACCCTTTCGATGCTGCTTTCAAGTCATCCTCTTGTGAAGGACTTCCAAATTATTGCAACTGATATTGATGATAAAGTCCTGCAATCAGCACAAAAAGGGAGATATCATGAACGCTCTCTGCAAGAGGTGCCAGATCAGATCAAACAAAAATATTTCACAAAAGAAGATTCTTCATTTTACACTGTGAAAGATGAGATTCGAAAGCACATTCAATTTAAGAAGCACAACCTTTTAGCAGATCCATATGAAAAACAGCTTGATCTCATCGTCTGTCGAAATGTACTTATTTATTTTACAGAAGAGGCGAAAGAAGAAATTTACTTGAAAATGAGCAACAGTTTAAAGCAAAAAGGCGTGTTATTTGTTGGTTCCACAGAACAAATTTTTCACCCAGAAAAGTTTGGACTGACATCTGCTGATACTTTCTTTTATCAAAAGAAGGGTATCTAGCTGACTTTTTAGTAGTAAGTGTGTTATCATAGTTTTACTTAAAAGCGTTAATGCGATGAAGGGAGATTAAGTCATGAGGTACTTAACAGCAGGTGAATCACATGGTCCACAACTGACCACAATTATTGAAGGAGTTCCAGCGGGACTTTACATAGAGCAGGATGACATCAATTATGAACTGGCTAGAAGACAGAAAGGTCATGGCCGCGGAAGAAGAATGCAAATCGAAAAAGATCAAGCAAAAGTGTTAAGTGGTGTTCGCCACGGGAAAACGTTAGGTTCTCCTATTACACTTGTTGTTGAAAATAATGACTGGAAGCACTGGACAAAGGTGATGGGGGCAGAGCCGATCACTGAAGAAGAAGAGAGTGAAATGAAGCGTCAAATCTCTCGTCCAAGACCAGGGCATGCGGATTTAAATGGTGCGATTAAATATGGTCACCGTGATATGAGAAACGTATTAGAGCGTTCATCAGCCCGCGAGACAACAGTTCGCGTGGCAGCAGGAGCAGTAGCCAAACAAATCTTAGCTCACCTAGGGATCAAGGTAGCTGGTCACGTCCTTGAAATTGGCGGAGTGAAAGCAGCTGACACTGCATATGAGTCTATTGAAGATTTGCAAAAAGTAACAGAACAATCACCAGTTCGCTGTTATGACAGTGAAGCAGGTCAAAAAATGATGGATGCCATCGATGAAGCTAAGAAAAACGGCGATTCGATTGGCGGCATTGTCGAAGTAATTGTTGAAGGTATGCCAGTTGGAGTCGGCAGCTATGTTCATTATGACCGTAAACTGGACAGTAAGCTCGCGGGCGCTGTTCTTAGCATCAACGCTTTTAAAGGAGTTGAATTCGGTATTGGCTTCGAGGCGGCTTCTAAAAATGGCAGTGAGGTCCATGATGAAATCATCTGGGATGAAGAAAAAGGCTATACGAGAAAAACAAATCGCTTAGGTGGTCTTGAAGGCGGAATGTCAACTGGCATGCCGATTGTCGTTAGAGGGGTCATGAAGCCAATCCCAACTCTTTATAAGCCGCTTCAAAGCGTTGATATTGAAACGAAAGAACCTTTCTCTGCAAGTATTGAGCGTTCTGATAGCTGTGCTGTTCCTGCTGCAAGTGTTGTCGCAGAAGCAGTCGTGGCATGGGAAATTGCCAATGCAGTCGTTGAGCAGTTTGGTCTTGACCAAATAGATCGCATTAAAGAAAATGTTGAAAAAATGCACCAGCTTCAGAGGGAGTTTTAATGAAAACACTGGAAGTGAAGACGTCTTCAGCCACTTATCCTGTATATATCGGTGATGGGATTAAACGCAATATCGTAGACTTGATTACTTCCACTGGGCATTCCTTTACGAAGCTCATGATCGTCACAGATTCAGCCGTTGATGCCATTTACGGTGATGAAATGGTGCGATTACTTGAACAGAAGTGGTCTGTACAAAAAGTCGTTGTGCCAAACGGAGAACAATCGAAATCTTTTGCACAGTTTGAGCATGTTCATACGAAAGCCATTCAATTTCAGCTCGATCGTTCCTCCTGCATCATTGCGCTAGGAGGAGGAGTGATTGGCGACTTGGCTGGTTTTGCTGCTGCCACTTATATGAGAGGCATTGATTTTATTCAAGTTCCGACCACATTACTGGCACATGACAGTGCAGTCGGCGGGAAAACAGGGATCAATCATCCGCTTGGTAAAAATTTAATAGGTGCGTTTCATCAGCCGAAAGCTGTGATCTATGATACTAGTATGCTTGAGACACTTTCTCAAGTTGAGCTGAGATCGGGCTTCGCTGAGGTCATCAAACATGCGCTGATTTCAAGTGAAGACTTTTTATCAGAACTTATGTCCATTCGTTCGTTGACGGGTTTATCAAAGGGCGAGCTGGCACATATGCTGTATCAAGGGATTCAAGTCAAAGCATCGATTGTTCAAGAAGACGAAAAAGAACAAGGTGTGCGTGCATATTTGAATTTAGGCCATACACTTGGGCATGCCATTGAAGCGGAGTATGGATATGGAGCCATCACTCACGGAGATGCGATTGCGATTGGCATGCAGTTTGCTTTATATGTGAGCGAAAAGCAATTAGGACTCCGCCTTCATCGTGAGGAACTAAAGGCGTGGATGAAAGAACTGGGATTCCCGATTCAAGTCACGCAAGATATTTCAACAAAAATATTTGTTGATCGTATGATCGGTGATAAAAAGGCAAGAGGCGGCAGTGTTCAACTTGTTTTATTAAAACAGGTTGGAGACGTTACCTTGCATTCTTTCACAAAAGATGAGCTGTATCATTGGCTCGAAGAATGGAAACGGGAGGAGGGGTGTCTATGATGTTTCGCGGGATACGTGGGGCTACAACTGTGGCAGAAGATACAGAAAAAGAAGTGTTAAACAAAACGAAACAGCTGCTAGAAGCCATCATTTCAAAAAACCAAGTAGATCCAGAACGTGTCGTGCAGATCTTGATTTCAGCTACACAAGATATTCACTCCGTTTTTCCGGCAAAAGCACTTCGTCAGTTTGAAGGCTGGACATATGTGCCTGTCACTTGTATGCAGGAGCTGGACATTGATGGCGGTCTAAAGCAGTGCATTCGGGTGTTAATGACCGTCCAGACAGATACAAAGCAGGAGGACATACAGCATGTGTACTTGGAAGAAGCCGTTGCGCTTCGCCCTGATTTACAGTTGACAAAAAACAAGGAATTATAATACGATATGAACAGCCGAAGTTTACACACAGGTGTAAACGGCATTGCAAGCTTAGAGAAGATGAGAATGAGACTAGGGTAGTTGAGATGAGTAGAGTTGAGCAGAGATACGATACTTCTATTTAATCATACTGCCTAAAAGAGCAAACCTCTTTTAGGCTTATTTCGTATACTCACACAAACCCTCTAGATGTCCCCTCATTCTCCTTAATCCCATTTAAGGAGTGTGCTTATGAAATCCCAATCAAACCTTACCCAATTTTTAAGGGACAGTGAGTCCCACAAAACGATCCCGATTGTTGAAACCATTACAGTCGATACACTCTCGCCGATTCAAATTGTTGAGAAACTTAAACAGGATATTGTGTATCTGCTAGAAAGCAAAGACGAATCTTCTAGCTGGTCGAGATATTCCTTCATCGGATTACACCCTTTCTTAACCTTGCATGACGACCAAGACCAATATATTGCACGTGATGCTGCTGGGCAGGAAGTGATGCAAAAGCAAGAGCTGAAAGATTTACTAGACTGGATGAAAGAGCAATATCAAATCAAGACACCAGATGTTGATATCCCGTTTACAGGCGGTGCCGTTGGGTACTTGAGTTACGATCTCATCCCAAGCATTGAACCTTCTGTTAGACCGCATAGGAACGCATCATCGACAGATCATTGCACATTATTTGTCTGTCAAACGATGATTGCTTTTGACCATGAAACGAATCATGTTCATTTTATTCAATACACCCAGCTGACCGGAAATGAAACAGAAGACGAAAAAATAAGAGCTTACAAAGAAAATCAACAGCGGCTTGAACATATGATTCACAAGCTTCACATGAAGATTGATATGAAAGAACTGATTTTATCAGGGAATATGAACGAAACACCGTCCTTTGAACAAGTGACGTCAACCTATGAAAAAACGCAATTTTTAAAGGACGTAGAAAAAATCAAGGAGTACATTAGAGCGGGTGATATTTTCCAAGGGGTACTCTCGCAGCGCTTTGATATCCCTGTGTCAGTCAGTTCATTTGAATTGTACCGCGTACTTCGGATAGTGAATCCATCTCCCTATATGTATTTTATGAAATTAAAGGATCGAGATTTAGTCGGAAGCTCGCCAGAACGATTAATTCATGCCAAGAATGGGCACTTAGAAATTCATCCGATCGCAGGCACAAGAAAACGAGGAACATCAAAAGAAGAGGATGCTGCACTAGCGAGAGAGCTGCTAGATGATGAAAAAGAAAAAGCAGAGCATTATATGTTAGTAGACCTTGCCAGAAATGATGTAGGCCGTGTGGCAGAATACGGCAGTGTATCCGTCCCAACTTTTACAAAAGTAGTGAACTTTTCACATGTCATGCACATCATCTCCATTGTGACAGGAAAGCTGAAGCAAGATACGCATCCAGTCGATGCGCTCATGTCCGCTTTTCCAGCAGGCACATTAACAGGTGCACCGAAAATTAGGGCGATGCAATTATTAAATGAAATGGAGCCAGAGCCAAGAGAAACGTATGGTGGCTGTATTGCTTATATTGGCTTTGACGGCAATATCGACTCCTGTATTACCATTCGCACCATGAGCGTGAAAAATCAGATCGCTTCTATACAAGCAGGCGCTGGCATTGTCGCTGACTCTATTCCTGAAAACGAATGGGAAGAGACGTGTAACAAGGCCGGGGCACTTCTGAAAGCCATTCAGCTTGCTGAACATATTTTCTCAGAAAAGGAGAGTGTGCAAGATGAATCAACGACTATCAGCTCTTGTTAATGGTGGACTTCTATCAGAAAATGAAGCGAACATGCTGATGCATGATATGATGAGCGGCTCTTTAACAGATGCTGAAGTCGCTGCAAGTCTATCCATTTTAGCGCTTAGAGGGGAAACCTCCGAAGAGATGACAGGCTTTGTGAAAGCAATAAGACAAAATGCAGCTCCAATAGAAGGGTCGCTTGATGTCGTTGATACGTGCGGTACAGGAGGCGATGGGCTATCGACATTTAATATATCAACTGCCGCCGCCATTGTAGCATCCGCTGCTGGTGCCAAAATCGCCAAACATGGAAATCGGTCGGTCTCTTCTAAAAGCGGGAGTGCCGACGTACTAGAATGTCTTGGGATCCAAATTCAGTCCACACCAGAAGAAACAAGACAACAAATACAGCAGAAAAACATGGGCTTTTTATTTGCACCGCTCTATCATTCATCTATGAAACAAGTAGCAGCAGTCCGCAAGCAGCTCGGATTTCGGACGGTATTTAATCTATTAGGTCCGCTTTGTCATCCAATGCAAGCCAAAAAGCAAATCATCGGTGTGTATTCAAAGGAAAAGGCAAAATTAATGGCGAAAGCCCTAGCGCCTATAAAGCCAGAACATGTCCTGTTTGTTTGCGGGGAAGATGGGCTGGATGAATTAACGATTACAGCAAATTCATATGTGATTGAACTCAAAAAAGATGTCATAACAGAATATACGCTAAACCCAGAAGATTTTGGGCTGGAAAAAGGGCACTTGTCAGACATTCAGGTCAATTCACCAGAAGAGAGTGCCAAATTGATTCAGAATATATTGAATCATCAGATAGGGGGAGCCCCGCTTCATATTACAGCTCTTAATGCTGGAGCTGCTTTATATGTGGCAGGAAAGTCAGAAAGCCTGATGGCAGGAACATTAAAAGCATTAGAAACAATTAAAAGCGGCGCAGCCAAAGAACAATTGGCCCGTTTAAAACAAAAAAAGAAAGAGGAAGAGATCTATGCTTAATCAAATTATCACGCGTAAAAAAGAACATATCCAAACCTTGCAATTACCTGCTGATGGACACTATGAAAGGCGGTCATTTAAAGAAGCACTTATAAACCCTCATCGCTCGATTGGACTTATTGCTGAGGTAAAAAAAGCGTCTCCTTCCAAAGGAATCATTCAACCAAATTTTGATCCTTTACAAACAGCAAAAGCATACGAAAAATCAAACGCAGATTGCTTATCTGTCTTAACGGATGAACCGTTTTTCCAAGGGAAAAACGAGTACCTGTCCCTCATTAAAGAACACGTAGCGTGTCCAGTTCTAAGAAAAGATTTCATCATTGATTCAATTCAAATAGAAGAGTCAAAACGCATAGGGGCTGATGCCATCTTATTAATCGGAGAAGTGCTTGAGCCAAAGAAGCTGTATGAGCTGTATGCTGAAGCAAAAGAAAAAGGGCTTGATGTCCTCGTTGAAGTTCATGCAGCAGATACACTGGCAAACATCTTAAACATTTTTACCCCTGAGATCATTGGAGTGAACAACCGGAATCTAAATACATTTACAACAACAGTCGAGCAAACAAAAGAGATTGCACCACTTGTTCCAAAGGATGTCTTGCTCGTGAGTGAAAGCGGCATTCAGACATTTGATGATCTGACCTTTGTGAAGAACCATGGAGCAAGCGCTGTTCTTGTTGGCGAATCATTAATGAGAGAGCAATCTCAGGAAAAAGCCGTTAAAGCGTTATTTGGAGAATGAACATGACGAAGCCTTATGTAAAATATTGCGGGGCTGTCACGCAAGAGGATGTCGATTGCATCGCGCAATCTCAAGCGGATGCGATCGGATTTATCTTTGCTCCAAGTAAAAGACAGGTCCATCCAGATCAAGTGAAGCAATGGCTAGCACAAACGAAGTGCGAGAAAGATATCGCTGGTGTATTTGTGAATGAAAAGATACAAAAAGTGTGCGACATCACAAAGCACATTCCGTTAGATATCGTCCAGCTTCATGGAGATGAAACACGAGAACATGCAAAAGAAATAAAAGAGCAAACAGGGGCTATCGTATGGAAAGTATTTCACCACGAGCCCAATTTAACCGGAACGCTCGAAAAAATGACGGCATTTGCGCCCTTTGTCGACGGCTTTCTCATTGACGCGAAAGTAAAAGGGATGAGAGGCGGTTCTGGAACAGCTTTTGCATGGGAGGCGGTACCTTCATATGTTCAGCATGCAAAGCATCTGAGAAAAAATTGCGTCATTGCAGGCGGAGTGACGCCAGTAACGATTACAGAACTGCTTGCCTATGGTCCAGAAGCTATCGATCTTTCAAGCGGAATAGAAGAAAACGGGAAGAAAAGCAATGCAAAGATCAAAGCGCTCGAAGAAAGGATGTTAAACGATGTACGCATATCCAAATGAGATTGGCAGATATGGAGAATTCGGAGGGAAATTTGTCCCGGAAACGCTCATGCAGCCACTAGAAGAAATCGAAAAAGCATTTCGTGAATTAAAAGAAGACCCTGCTTTTCAAAAGGAATATATATCGCTTCTGCGAAACTATTCAGGCAGACCGACTGCGCTCACATACGCTGACCAATTATCAGCATACCTCGGCGGCGCAAAAATCTATTTAAAAAGAGAAGATTTAAACCACACAGGCGCTCACAAAATTAACAATGCACTTGGCCAGGCGCTGCTAGCGAAAAAAATGGGGAAATCAAACATTATCGCCGAAACAGGAGCAGGTCAGCACGGAGTAGCTGCTGCAACGGTGGCCGCAAAATTTGGATTATCCTGCATCGTATTTATGGGAAAAGAAGACGTGGAGAGACAATCACTCAATGTATTCCGAATGAAATTGCTCGGTGCTGAGGTCATACCTGTCACAAGCGGGAACGGCACATTAAAAGATGCAACCAACGAAGCCATCCGCTATTGGGTCCAGCACTGCAGCGATCATTTTTATATGATTGGATCAGTCGTTGGACCTCATCCGTATCCTCAAATCGTCAGTGAATTCCAGCGGATGATCGGTGATGAGGCAAAAACGCAAATACTTGAAAAAGAAGGTCAGCTTCCTCATAAAGTCATTGCCTGCGTTGGCGGCGGGAGTAATGCCATTGGAATGTACCGAGCGTTCTTAGATGAAGAGGTAGATATCATTGGTGTAGAAGCAGCAGGGAAAGGAATAGACACCCCCCTTCATGCAGCGACCATCACAAAAGGAACAAAAGGTGTGATTCATGGATCTTTGACATATCTGATCCAAGACGAATTTGGCCAAATTATTGAGCCGTACTCGATTTCCGCTGGATTAGACTATCCTGGGATCGGACCAGAGCACGCATATTTGCATGCAAGTGGCCGGGTTCAATATGTCAGTGCCACAGATCAAGAAGCATTAGATGCGCTAAAGCTGCTGACAGAAAAAGAAGGAATCCTGCCAGCGATTGAATCAGCACATGCCTTAGCCAAAGCGTTTGAGATGAGCCGGAATATGAGTGAAGACGAAATTGTCCTTGTCTGCCTATCAGGAAGGGGAGATAAGGATGTGCATACATTAATGAATGCGCTTGAAAGTGAGGGCAAAACAAAATGATCACATTTCAATTAGAGCAAGATGAGAAATTATTCATTCCATTTATGACGGCAGGAGATCCGTCAGAAGAGATCACCATTGATTTAGCTATCACTCTTCAAGCAGCTGGTGCGCATGCGATTGAACTAGGTGTTCCTTATTCCGATCCACTAGCGGACGGTCCTGTCATTCAAAGAGCCTCCAAAAGAGCTCTAAATCATGGCATGAATATCGTAAAAGCGATAGAATTAGCAGGGAAGATGAAAAAAAACGGTGTAAAAATTCCCGTAATTCTATTTACGTATTATAATCCTGTGTTACAATTAGACACAGAATACTTTTTCGCTTTACTGCGCAAAAATCATATTTCGGGACTCTTAACACCCGACTTGCCGTTTGAAGAGAGCAGCGAGCTGCGAGAGAACTGTCAAACACATGACATTTCATATATTTCGCTCGTTGCACCAACAAGCAAGGAACGATTAGAAAAAATTGTAGAGCAGGCAGAAGGTTTTGTGTATTGTGTTTCATCTCTTGGTGTAACAGGTGTCCGGCAATCCTTTGACGCATCAATTACTGATTTTATTCAACAAGTGAAACAGCTGAGTCACATACCGGTTGCGGTAGGTTTTGGCATTTCAACAAGAGAGCAGGTAGACTCAATGAATAAAATGAGTGACGGTGTCGTTGTAGGCAGTGCACTTGTGAAAAAAATTGAAGAGCTTCAAGATCAATTATTAGCAAGTGATACACGTCAAGATGCTTTAAGAGAATTTGAAACATATGCAAAAACATTTAGTCCCCTCTATTCATTCAAATGAGGTGAAACATTTTGCAAATCAAAGATCAATTAAAACAACTAAAACCGTATCAACCTGGGAAACCAATTGAAGAGGTCAAAAAAGAATATCAATTAGACAAAATTGTGAAATTGGCTTCAAATGAAAACCCTTTTGGATGTTCCACACATGCAAGAGAGGCGATACAAGCTGAGCTCGAACATTTAGCGATTTATCCAGATGGATACAGCGCAAGTTTAAGAACGGAGCTGGCTGAGTTTCTTCAAGTAAGTGAAAAACAATTAATATTCGGGAATGGCTCAGATGAACTTGTGCAAATTATTGCTAGGGCATTCCTTGACCAACATACAAATACCGTCATCCCGTCTCCATCTTTTCCGCAATACCGTCACAATGCAGTGATTGAACATGCAGAGATTCGAGAAGTGCCTCTTTTAGAAGAAGGAGCTCACGATCTCCAAGGGATGCTGGATTCGATTGATGAAAAAACAAAGGTCTTGTGGGTGTGTAATCCAAATAACCCGACTGGAAATCATTTATCAGAAGCCGAGCTTGTGGCGTTTTTAGATCAAGTACCACCTCACGTGCTTGTCGTTCTAGATGAAGCGTATTTTGAATACGTTCGGGCGGAAGATTTCCCGAACAGTTTATCTTTATTAAACTCATATCAAAATATTATCGTACTTCGTACGTTTTCTAAAGCCTATGGGCTTGCGGCGCTTCGAGTAGGCTATGGGATTGCGTCTGAAGAACTGATTACTGCCATTGAACCAGCGAGAGAGCCATTTAATACAAGTCGTATCGCTCAGGCAGCTGCACGTGCAGCCATAAAAGATCAAGACTTTATTCAATCGTGCAGACAAAAAAATGAGGCAGGTCTTATGCAATATCAAGAATTTGCTGACCGTTTTGGATTATTTATCTATCCGTCTCAAACAAACTTTGTACTCATTGATTTTAAAAGAGATGCAGACGAACTGTTTCAAGCACTATTGAAAAAAGGCTATATTGTTCGTTCTGGTAAAGCACTTGGTTTCCCAACTTCTTTACGTATTACTGTGGGAACAAAGGAGCAAAATGAAGAAATTCTAAGTACACTTGCCGATTTATTACAAGGCATTCGTGCGTAGCATAACAATGAAGTCATATCCTGCTATAGGATATGGCTTTCATTGTACCAACCCAATATACATATAAGCTTTTGAAATGGCTTGTTTAATTTTCGCGAAAAATCAGGTGATGAACATGAACGATGCAAACGAAACAATATTAATCGCTGGACTTGGTTTAATTGGTGGTTCCATTGCACTGTCAATTAAAAAAGAGTATCCTCATAAAAAAATTGTAGGCTACGATGTTTCCGAGGAGCAAATGGTTGCTGCAACAAAGCTAGGTATCATTGATGCAACAGCCGATTCATTCATAGCAGGTTTACATGAATCAGCAACCATTATTTTGGCAACGCCAGTCCAACAAACAGTCAAAATGCTAAGTGATATTGCAGCATCTGGTATTGAAAGAGAGCTCATGATTACTGATGTTGGTAGCACAAAGCAAAAGGTTGTCAATTTTGCTGAAAAAACGCTGCCTGGCCACTACCAATTTATCGGTGGACATCCAATGGCAGGCTCTCATAAATCAGGTGTTATTGCAGCGAAAGACTTTTTATTTGAAAATGCATTCTACATTTTAACGCCAGCAAAGGAAACGAATCGTCAGGCTGTTGATCGTTTGAAGGATTTGCTAAAAGGGACAAATGCTCATTTCATTGAGATGACCCCAGAAGAACATGACGCTGTGACAAGTGTTATTAGTCATTTTCCTCATATTGTTGCAGCTAGTCTTGTGCATCAAGCGCATCATTTTGAAGAACAATTTCCTCTTGTGAAACGGTTTGCTGCTGGAGGTTTTCGTGATATTACGCGAATTGCTTCAAGTAATCCTGCAATGTGGCGAGATATCCTTCTGCACAATAAAAACAAGATTTTAGACCGGTTCCATGAATGGAAAAAAGAGATCGACCGCATTGAGTCCTTTGTTCAGCAAGAAGACGCTGAGGGATTGTTCTCTTATTTTCAAGATGCAAAGGAATATCGTGATGGTCTTCCTCTGAGGAAAAAAGGAGCGATTCCTGCTTTTTATGATCTTTATGTGGATGTTCCGGATCACCCTGGGGTCATATCGGAGATTACAGGGCATCTAGCAAGTGAGAATATTAGTATTACAAATATCCGTATTATTGAAACGCGAGAAGACATTAACGGGATTTTACGCATTAGTTTTCAAACAGATGATGATCGCAAGCGTGCAGAAATCTGTATAAAAAATAGAGTGAATTACGATACATTTTATGCTGACTGAGGTGACAAACATGAAAATTCATAAAAATGCTCCTATGAACGGAGAAATTCATATTCCAGGCGATAAATCCATTTCTCATAGATCAGTGATGTTTGGTGCAATTGCTGATGGGACAACAGTGGTGAAAAACTTTCTTCCTGGAGCCGATTGTTTAAGTACGATTGATTGCTTTAGAAAGATGGGCGTTGAAATCGAACAAAAAGGTACAGATGTTATCATCCATGGCAAGGGACTGAAAGAGCTTAAGGAGCCGGCTGACATCCTCGATGTTGGTAATTCTGGTACAACCATTCGTTTAATGATGGGGATCTTAGCTGGTTGTGAGTTTCACAGTACATTGATCGGTGACGAAAGTATTGCCAAAAGACCAATGAAACGGGTGACAGATCCACTTAAACAACTAGGTGCCAAAATAGATGGCAGAGCAAACGGCGAGTATACGCCACTGTCTATTCGTGGTGGTAATTTAAAAGCCATCTCTTATAAGTCTCCGGTTGCAAGTGCACAAATTAAGTCTGCTGTCCTTTTAGCTGGACTTCAAGCAGAGGGAACGACGACGTTAACTGAACCACATAAATCAAGAGATCATACAGAAAGAATGCTCTCAATGTTTGGTGTATCACTACATGAAGATGCACAAAGTGTTTCAATCGAAGGTGGACAAACGTTAAAAGCAACAGATATATTTGTCCCTGGGGACATCTCTTCAGCTGCATTCTTCCTTGTAGCTGGATCTATCGTTCCTAACAGCCGGATTGTATTAAAAAATGTCGGCCTAAATAAAACAAGAACGGGTATTATTGATGTGCTGAAACAAATGGGTGCGAATCTTGAGATCAATGAAGTGGATGCCAAAGGCGGAGAACCATATGGTGATTTAACGATTTCTACCTCTTCATTAAAAGGAATTGAAATTTCTGGTGATATGATCTCAAGACTCATCGATGAAATTCCTATTATTGCGCTTCTTGCTACCCAAGCGGAAGGTACGACGATCATTAAAGATGCTGCTGAGTTAAAAGTAAAAGAAACCAATCGAATTGATACAGTGGTTTCTGAACTCAAAAAACTTGGTGCCGATATTGAAGCAACGGATGATGGAATGAAAATTCATGGTAAAACCACGCTTAAAGGCGACGCAGTCGTCTCAAGCTACGGAGATCACCGAATCGGTATGATGTTAGGTATTGCCGCATGTATCTCAGAACAAGCAGTCGAGATTGAAGATACAGATGCCGTGCGTGTATCTTACCCGAATTTCTTTGAACATATTGAATACTTAACGAAAACAGTCTGAGGATGTCCTCAGGCTTTTTCTTTCCTTTTGCATATTTGAAAGAAATATAGCATAGCTTGTCTCAAGGTGAAACCTTGAAAAAAATCATTTTGCCCGATAAAAAATGATTTTTGAGTGCCAGCAGTTTACAAATCGTCAGTTTCGTAAAGGATTAATTGAAAAAGAGTCTTTAAAACACTAAAATGGGTTCATTTTAAAAGAGCAACATATTTGCTGGATGTGTAGCTGTCGATTATGATATGAAGTAACAACAGTTTAGGTTTTTGGAAACAGAAAGGAACGGTTTGATTTGAATAGTTCATTACAAGAAGCCATAAAATTAGTTGAGGCAGGTGAGACTGAAAAAGGACTTCAAACACTTGCTCGAGCAGAAAAGCATTTGCACGATGAAGAAAAAGCGCAGGCAGCTCAGTTATATTATGACTGGGGAGATATCGACAAAGCGCGAAATCTCATCAGTGATTTACATGATATATATCCAGAGGAAACCGGATTAACGTGTTTTTATGCAGAGCTATTAATTGACTCAGATGAAGAAGAGAAGGCGATTTCTGTATTAGAAACGATTCCTGAAGATGACGATGCGTATCCAGAGAGTTTATTGTTAATGGCAGATTTGTATCAAATGCAGGGACTATTTGAAGTCAGTGAACAAAAGCTTTTAAAAGCGAAAGAACTACTTCCAAACGAAGCTATTATTGATTTTGCATTAGGTGAATTGTATTTTTCTCAAGGCCTTTCAAAGAAAGCAGCCGACTATTTCTACAAAGTTGCAGATCAACAAAATGAGGTTGGCGGCGTTAATGTATACCAGCGGCTCGCTGAATCGCTCAGCACAGCTGGAGAATTTGAGGATGCGCTTGAATGGTACGAAAAGGCAGTAAAAGATCAAGCAGACCCGAATACACTCTTTGGCTATGGATTTACAGCGATGAGAGCTGGCAGAACGAAAACAGCCATTCAGCAACTTTCAGAACTAAAAGATATCGATCCGTCTTATTCATCACTTTATATGCCTTTAGCGAAAAGTTATGAGGAAGAAGGACTATATCACGAGGCTTTAGAGGTAGTAAAAGAGGGTATTAAAGTTGATGAGTATAACAAAGAATTATATTTATATGGTGCAAAGATTGATTTGAAAAATGGTGATTCGGAAGATGCGAAAAAGTTGCTTCAAGAAGCACTTGCCCTTGATCCAGGATATATTGAAGCGATTCAAACATTGCTTGCGATCTATCTAAATGAAGAACTTTTTGATGAAATCCTTGATGTCATTAAAGAAGTTAAAAGCTTTGGGGAAGATGATCCAAAATGGAATTGGTATGCTGCATCTGCCTCTGTCGGACGAGAGGAATACAAAGAAGCAGCCGAGTACTTCAAGCTTGCACTGCCTGATTTTGATGAGGAACGTGACTTTTTATATGAATATGCTTCATTCCTTTTAGAAGAAGGCAGACAAAAAGAAGCCTTGCCGTTATTACGTAAAGTTCTTCAGAAAGATGGCACGAATGAAGAAATTGAAGAAACGATTTTAAGAATTGAAGACGAAATTTCCTTATAGTTTGCAGGAATGAAGTACTGGTTTGTTGAATAATTCATGTATAGCAATTTAATTTACGATAGAGGAGGGAATAACATGCAGACCCCTGTTTCTGTCAATGAAAAGAAGGAATTTATCCGGTGGTTCTTAAACCATTATCAGTTAAAGCGTAGAGAGTGTGTTTGGATATTAAATTATTTAATGAGTCACGACTCTTTGATGGAAAAGGTTCATTTTGTAGAGCAAGCAGAATTTTGCCCAAGGGGAATCATAATGTCAACACATTGTGTGGATGAAGTTCCCTTTAGATTTTATAAAGAAAACATCATGACGACAGATGCTGAAAAGTCATTTCATGATATTCGTTTGAATAAACAGCAAGATTTGTTTATTCAATTGAATTTCCGTTCTGCTTATCGTTCGCCGGAGTATGCAGCGGTTCTTGAAACAAACCCACATATTCCAAAGGACCTTTATGAAAATGAAAAAGATAAAGATCTTGCTGAGAAAGTGCTAGAGCACTCAATTGCTACTTTCCAAAAAGAACGACTTATGAAAGAAATAGATGAAGCACTTGACCGTCATGATCAAGAAACATTTAATAAGTTAGCAAAAGAATTAAGCCTATTATCATAAACTGAACCAATAAGCCTTGCCCTATACAGGCAGGGCTTATGTCATGAAAGAGGGGAAATAGATGAAGTTTCAGGCGGAGGATGCGGATCGCTTTTTGCAATCTAAAGATTACATTGATACCGCTATCATTCCATTAGTTGGAATTAACGCGAATCAAATTAAACAAACTGTGTCTTTGGGTGAGTTTACAATTCTTGTGGCAGAGGAACTTGAAAGACAGCTGAAAGGGCGGGTTTTTCTTTTTCCATCACATACATATTTAGAAGTAAATGATCGTAAACAAGAAGACATACTTGCGTACAAACAGTCCTTACAAGAGCATTTTCAGCATGTCGTGTTCATCACATCTGATCACAACTGGAAAGAGCATTCAGAAATCAGTGAATCACTATTTCTTTTGAAGCCGGTTCCGCTTGAGCACTTAAAGGTCGAATTAAAGCAAAAAATCATTCAAGACAGTGTTGAACAAATTTTGAACTTTTTGTTACAAAAATGGAACCCTTCATAAAAACCCTTACATTTGCATTGTACATAGCTTTTTAGGTTGTTGACCTTGTGAATAGATTGATATATTATGAGGGTGTCCTAGTTTTATGAAATTTTTTCTAATTCAGTTATAAAGTAGCTGACGACCTGAGGGGGGGAGAAAAAAATGAGCGAGAAGAGACATGGAGTGTCCAGGCGTCAATTTTTGAATTACACGTTGACCGGCGTGGGGGGATTTATGGCCGCTGGAATGCTCATGCCTATGGTTCGCTTTGCGCTTGACCCTGTGCTAAAAGGAACAGAGGATCAGGATATGGTTCAAGTTGTCAGTGTTGATGAACTGACGAAGGAACCGAAGCGCTTTGACTTTAAAATTGATCAAGTAGATGCGTGGTATGAGTCAAAGGAATCTAGGTCAGCATGGGTGTACAAAGATGGGGATGAAATTGTCGCTTTATCGCCAATCTGTAAACATTTAGGATGTACAGTGAACTGGAACAGTGATCCGAAAAATCCAAACAAATTTTTCTGCCCGTGTCACTATGGGCTGTACGACAAGGATGGTACAAACGTACCCGGAACTCCACCGCTTGCGCCGCTTGACCATTATAAGCAGCAAGTGAAGGACGGATACCTCTATCTTGGAAAAGCTGTGCCGAAAGGGGAAGGGTAACGATGCTTAACAAGATTTACGATTGGGTAGATGAGCGGCTAGACATTACACCGATATGGAGAGATATTGCGGATCATGAAGTGCCAGAGCACGTCAATCCAGCGCATCATTTCTCCGCTTTTGTGTATTGTTTTGGCGGTCTAACGTTTTTTGTGACAGTCATCCAAGTCCTTTCGGGCATGTTTTTAACGATGTATTATGTGCCGGACATTAAAAATGCATGGGAATCTGTCTATTATTTGCAAAATGAAGTGGCATTTGGTCAGATTGTTAGAGGAATGCACCACTGGGGTGCGAGTCTAGTGATTGTCATGATGTTTTTACATACGCTAAGGGTCTTTTTCCAAGGGGCGTATAAAAAGCCTAGAGAACTAAATTGGATTGTTGGTGTGCTCATTTTCTTTGTGATGCTTGGACTTGGTTTTACCGGTTATCTTTTACCATGGGATATGAAGGCGCTGTTTGCGACGAAGGTTGGTCTTCAAATTGCAGAAGCAACACCTTTCATTGGAAAAGAGATCAAAACGCTACTTGCAGGTCATCCTGACATTGTAGGAGCACAAACGCTGACGAGATTTTTCGCGATCCATGTCTTTTTCTTGCCAGCGGCATTATTCGGGCTGATGGCTGCCCACTTTATTATGATTCGTAAGCAAGGAATTTCTGGACCGCTATAAAATTTGCGTTTGATGAATGTTCAATGAGGAGGGGATGACTTTGCATAGGGGAAAAGGGATGAAGTTTGTCGGAGATTCTAGAATTCCGGCAGAAAGAAAACCTAACATACCTAAAGACTATTCCGAATATCCGGGGAAAACAGAAGCCTTTTGGCCGAACTTTCTTTTAAAGGAATGGCTTGTAGGTGCCGTTTTTTTAATTGGATTTCTTGTCCTAACTGTTGTTCATGCACCTCCGCTTGAGCGGATGGCTGATCCAACAGATACGGGCTATATTCCGCTGCCAGACTGGTATTTCTTATTTTTGTACCAGTTATTAAAATATGAATTTGCTGCAGGAAGCTATACTGTAGTTGGCGCGATGATTATGCCTGGAATTGCGTTTGGTGCACTTTTGCTCGCACCATTTCTTGATTCTGGTCCTGAACGCAGACCGTATAGAAGACCGATTGCAGTAGGGATGATGATCCTTGCAGTTGGTGCAGCAACCTATTTAACTTGGGAGTCTGTTGCTACTCACGATTGGGAAGCAGCTGCGAAACAAGGTGAAATTAAGAAAGAAGCGGAGATTGACACCTCAGCCGAAGAGTATAAAATTTATCAAGAGCAGACATGTATCTCCTGTCACGGGGATAATATGCAAGGCGGAGCAGCCGGACCGTCACTTGTTGATAACGGTCTTTCGCCTGAAGAAATTGCTAAAATTGCTGTAGAAGGAAAAGGTAACATGCCTAAGGGCATCTTTAAAGGCAGCGATGAAGAACTTGAAAAGCTCTCTAAATATTTATCTGAGGTCAAATCTAAATAATTCAGTTGTTTAAAAGCAAGTACAAGGATATACTCAAAAGAGAAAAAAGCTGGCGCTGTCAGCTTTTTTCTGATTTTAACAGATCGTGAGTGAAGAGACATATGAGATGGATTCAATATTTGTTAGCCACGCGCTACATGCTTGTGCTGGTGCTTATTGTTAATTTCCTTGGCACTGTGTACGGCTATTATTGGTATATTCCGCAGCTCGTAGAGACGCCGGCTATCTTTTTAGCTTTTGTTCCAGACAGCCCAACGGCAAGCTTTTTCTTTTTATTTGTATTACTTGCGTTTCTGATGAAGCGTCACGCTCCTTATTTTGAAGCGCTCGCGCTTGTGACCTTGATTAAATATGGGTTATGGGCTGTCGGAATGAATATTTTTGTGCTCGTTTCGGTTGATGATTTCCCGTGGGAAGGCTACATGCTAATTGGGTCTCACTTTGCGATGGCGGTTCAGGCTGTATTATATGCGCCGTATTATCGTTTTCAGATGCGCCACTTAGTTGTAGCTGGCATTTGGATTTTACATAATGATGTGATTGATTATGTGTTTGGTATGATGCCCCGGTATTCAATGCTTTCTGCATATTCGAATGAGATCGGCTATGTCACGTTTTGGTTGAGTATCGCTGTTCTTCTTGTTTCGCATTATCTCGTTCTATCGAAAAAATCGATCAAGCTAGAACTCCCTTAACAATGTTGGTCTAACCTTGTCCTTTTCTTCATACGCTGTATGGAGAAGGGCTAGGAGGGACTTGCATGAAACGAAAGCCAATCGCGATGATTCTATTATTTTTTCTCGTATTACATCCAGCTGTAGCTAAAGGTGAGGAAACAGCCGCTAAAACGCTGCAAGAATTAACGGAACTATCAGATTCAATCTTTCAATTAACGAGACAAGCTAAATATGATGAGGCATTACAGGTCGCATTGTATGTTGAAAAGACATTTAAAGCTGAGAATTGGCGTGGAACGCTGACAAATACACAGGTTCGGCAAATTACACTTGGCTATCAAGATATCATTAAAGGGCTCCCGCAGGAAGAATTGAATGAGCGCGAAAAGCTTCGTTATGCTTCTCAGTTTAGAATGCTGATCGATGCGATTCAATCGGATTCTGAACCTCTTTGGGGTTCCCTGGAGAAGCCCATAATGGGGTCTTTTCCTACGTTGAAAAAGGAAGTGAAAGATCCAGAGTCCACAACGTTCTATGAAACTTGGAATGAGCTCGTTTCTTTATACGATATGATTTATCCGAGTTTAACCATCGATATTTCGCCTGAAAAGCTTCAGACGATTAAGCAGCACATGGAAGTGATCGAACAAGGTGAATTTTTAAAAGCTTCGAGTGGGACAAAGCTTGAGCGTCTCACAAAGCTGGAAGAGGATTTATCTAGTGTATTTGCTAACGTCGATCAAGATGAAGCCGATCCATCGCTGTTATGGGTCATTTTAACAACAGGCAGTATGATTTTACTCACTTTAACGTATGTTGGATTTCGGAAATACCGTGCTGAAAAAGAGAAGAAACAAAAGCGGCAGGCTGATTATCCAAAATCATGAAAAAAGAAGCACCATTTTTGGGCTTCTTTTTTTAATGGGGATTGAGCGGCTTTTTGTGTTCATCTAATGTGAAGCCTTCACCGAGTACGTCATGCACGTCACTCACTGATACAAACGCATGAGGATCAACTGAGGTCACGACGCTTTTGAGGTGGACAAGCTCATTTTTTGGAACGACACAATAAAGGACATTGCGTTCCTGTTTCGTATAGGAACCGACACCTTTTAAAATGGTCACACCGCGTTCCATTTCTTCAGTGATTTTCTTTTGAATGATGTCATCCTTTTCAGAAATAATCATCGCTCCTTTGGCTGCGTAAGCGCCTTCTTGCATGAAATCGATCACTTTCGCAGCAACAAATACTGCTACGAGTGTATACATGGCTTCTTTGTAATTTAAATAGGTGAGAGAGATGGTAATGACGCATGCGTCGAAGATAAACATCGTTCTGCCCATTGCCACATGATAATGCTTGTTGATCAGTCTTGCGATAATGTCCACGCCGCCTGTTGTACCGCCGAATTTAAAGATGATCCCGAGGCCTGTTCCGATAAAGACACCTGCAAAGAGTGCGGCTAAGGCTAAATCGTGTTGGAGAGGCATATGTATTTGAAAGCGCTGGAAGATGGCAAGGAAGACAGAAAGACTGACGGTTCCTACAATTGTATAAGTAAACATCGTTCTGCCGAGCATTTTCCAGCCGATAAAAAAGATCGGAATGTTTAAGACAAGGTTTGAAATGGATGGGTCAATGTGAAATAGAAAATATAAAAGCAGTGTAATACCTGTAAATCCGCCTTCTGCCAAGTTGTTCTGCATATTAAAATGAACAAGACCGAAAGAAAAAATCGCAGATCCTATTAAAATAAAGACGATATTTTTAAGACGAATTTCTTTTAGCAAGAGATCACTCCTTTTTTTGCTTAGACAGCGATAATATTATATGGTATGGGAGAGAAACAAGCAAACTGAGTTTTAAACATTTGTCAAATATTTATGATTTCGCTAACATGTAAGAGACGGATAGGAGGATGAGCTTCATGACGAATGAAAAAACGCTGCGTCACGTGCAGCAAGAAGTAGATGATTACATAGGACAATTTAAAGAAGGCTATTTTAGCCCACTTGCCATGATGGCCCGTTTGACTGAAGAATTAGGCGAGCTGGCAAGAGAGGTTAACCATTATTATGGAGAAAAGCCGAAAAAAACAACCGAAACGGAAAAAAGCATGGAAGAAGAAATTGGTGATGTATTGTTCGTGTTAACATGCCTGGCCAATTCACTCAATATATCACTTGAAGAAGCTCATGATCGTGTGATGCATAAATTCAATACTAGAGACAAAGACCGCTGGACGAAAAAAGAAGGGAAGTAGAGACGATGACGAACCAAACCATCAAAGTAGTAATCGCTGGAGCAAGAGGAAGAATGGGGATAGAGGCTGTCAAGCTAGCAGAAGAAACAAGCCATTTTGAGCTAGTGGCAGCACTTGATCACGCGCACGAAGGAAAAAAATTATCTGACGTGATTCATACGACATCTGATGCGCCAATTTATACAGATATTGATGTGTGTCTTTCAGAGACAGCACCTGATGTATTAATTGATCTGACGACACCAGAAATTGGGAAAGTACATACAAAAAAAGCTCTTGAACACGGCGTGCGTCCAGTGGTAGGCACAACTGGTTTTTCAGAAGCTGACTTGAAAGAGCTTCAGCAATTAACAGAAGAAAAGGGCATAGGCTGTATTATTGCACCTAACTTTGCTGTCGGTGCCGTTTTAATGATGAAGTTTGCTAAAATGGCAGCGAATTACTTTCCTGACGTTGAAATCATTGAGCTTCATCATGATAAAAAATTAGATGCCCCGAGCGGTACTGGGTTAAAAACGGCTGAAATGATTGCAGAAGTAAGAGAAAGCAAAAAGCAGGGACACCCTGAAGAAAAAGAATTAATCGAAGGCGCACGAGGAGCAGATTATGATGGCATCCGTCTGCACAGCGTAAGGCTTCCAGGCATGATTGCACATCAAGAAGTGCTGTTTGGAATGGACGGACAGACGCTCACAATTCGTCATGATTCTTATAACCGTGCGTCATTTATGTCTGGTGTGAAGCTTTCAGTAGAACAGGTCATGCATATTGATCAACTTGTCTATGGCTTAGAAAATATTATCGACTAATAAGGAGTGGATTCCTGATGAACATTGCTTTAATCGCTCACGATAAGAAAAAAAGTGACATGATTCAGTTCGCCATTGCGTACCGTGATATTTTGGCAGATCATACACTTTATGCAACAGGGACAACAGGTTTGAGAGTGAAAGAAGCGACGGGGCTTCCCATTCATCGTTTCCAATCAGGACCACTTGGAGGAGATCAGCAGATTGGTGCCTTGATTGCTGATAATGCAATGGATCTTGTGCTCTTTTTTAGAGACCCGCTAACCGCGCAGCCACATGAACCGGATGTATCTGCACTTATCCGGCTTTGCGATGTGTATGCCATTCCATTGGCCACGAATATGGGCACAGCTGAAATTTTAGTCAGGAATTTAAATAAAGGTACGTTTGAATTTCGAGATGTAGCAAAAAACGGAGGAACAAATGAAACGACTTGATATCCTTGCATTCGGTGCCCATAGCGATGATGTAGAAATCGGAATGGGTGGAACGATTGCAAAATACGTAAAAAAAGGGGCGCGTGTCGGAATTTGCGACTTGACCCAGGCTGAATTATCATCGAATGGAACGGTAGAGAGCCGGAAAGAAGAGGCAAAAGCAGCCGCCGCCATTTTAGGTGTGACGACTCGAATTCAGCTCACGCTGCCAGATAGAGGGCTGCATTTGAATGACGAAGCGATGAAGGAAATTGCGGGCGTCATTCGAACATACAAACCAACACTTATTTTTGCTCCGCACCACCAAGATCGACATCCTGATCATGGTCATGCGGGTTCACTTGTAGAAGAAGCAGCTTTTTCTGCAGGTATACATAAATTTGAAGATTCATACAAGCAGCCAGCGCATAAAATAAGCCAGATGTATTATTACATGATTAACGGCCATCATCGTCCAGATTTTGTGATCGATATTTCTAGTGAGATGCAACAAAAAATCGATAGCTTACATGCGTATAAAAGTCAATTTGTCAAAACGCCGAATTCAGTGGAGACACCTCTTGTGAATGGTTATATTGATTTTGTCAAAATGAGAGAGTCTATGTATGGAAGGGAAGTCAATAAAGCTTATGCAGAAGGGTTTTTGACAAAGAAACCACTTTTGATGGATGATGACTTACTTGGGGGGTAATTATGAAAAAACTGAAGATCGGAATCACTTGTTATCCAAGTGTTGGCGGTTCGGGCATTATTGCCACAGAGCTTGGAAAACGTTTAGCTGAAAAAGGGCACGATGTTCATTTCATTACCTCAAGCATTCCGTTTAGACTCAATAAAGTGTATCCGAATATTTATTTTCATGAGGTGGATGTCAATCAATATGCTGTTTTTCAATATCCACCTTATGACCTTGCACTAGCAAGTAAATTGGCGGAAGTCGCAAAACGAGAGAAGCTCGATATTATTCACGCGCATTATGCGGTCCCTCACGCCGTCTGTGCGTTCTTAGCCAAGCAAATGACGGGACACACAGTAAAAGTCGTTACCACGCTTCACGGGACGGATATTACGGTTTTAGGCTATGATCCATCATTAAAGGAAGTGATTCGGTTTGCCATCGAATCATCGGACCGGGTAACAGCTGTGTCGCATTCATTAGCTGCACAGACGTATGATCTGATTAAACCGGATAAAAAAATCGATACGATCCATAATTTCGTCGATGAGCGTGTGTATTTGCGTGAAGATCACGAAGTGCTGAAGAAACATTATGGTCTCATGCAGGACGAAAAGGTCATCATCCATGTATCGAACTTCCGAAAGGTAAAGCGGGTGCATGACGTGATTCATGTCTTTAAAAAGATTTCTGACCAGGTGCATGCAAAGCTGCTGCTTATTGGTGATGGTCCTGAAAAGTCGGTCGTATGCGATCTTGTGAAAAAGCTGGAACTAACTGACCGTGTGTTGTTTTTAGGAAAGCAAGAGAAGGTAGAGGAGCTTTATTCAATTAGTGATTTGAAGCTGCTCCTTTCTGAGAAGGAGAGCTTTGGGCTTGTACTTCTTGAAGCAATGGCCTGCGGTGTCCCTTGTATTGCAACAGATGTTGGCGGAATTCCAGAGGTCATTGCACATGGAGAGACAGGATTTCTTGTCCCGCTCGGTGATATAGACGGGGCAGCAAATCATGCGGTGTCGTTACTTAAAGACAAAGCGCTCCATGAGCAAGTGTCAATGGCAGCCCAGTCTAGTGTTCAGACCAATTTCTCTTCTGAAAAAATTGTGAGAGAATATGAAGAGCTTTACCTAGAATTGATCGAAGGTGATGATGAAGATGAATGAACCATTCACACATGCGATCCCTATTTTACATACACTGCACGAACATGGTTATCAGGCTTACTTTGTTGGTGGAGCGGTGAGAGATGTTCTTTTAGATCGAGAAATCGGGGATATCGATATTGCGACAGATGCAACGCCTGATACAGTGGAGTCTTTATTTGAAAAAACAGTTGATGTTGGCAAGGAGCATGGCACAGTTATAGTTTTACATGATGGGGTCAGCTATGAGGTCACGACGTTTCGAACTGAGTCAGAATATGAAGATTTTCGCAGACCTAAAGAAGTGGAGTTTATCACATCATTAAAGGAAGATCTTTTAAGAAGAGATTTAACAATCAATGCGATGGCCATGGATATAAATGGCGAGATCATTGACCATGTAGGGGGCAAACAGGATATTGAGCGGAAACGAATTCAAACTGTTGGAGATCCCGCTTGCCGCTTTGAAGAAGATGCGCTTCGCATGATGAGAGCCGTCCGTTTTTTAAGCCAGCTCGGTTTTGAGCTCGCTGCTGAGACGGCTGATGCGATGAAAAAAGATAAACACCTGCTTGCCAACATATCTGTTGAGCGCAAAAAGATTGAAATGGAGAAACTTTTAAAAGGGCGCTATTGTAAGCAGGCCATAAAGGTTCTCATTTCAACCAAATTGTATGAAGAATTGCCAGGTCTCCAAGAGGGAAGGCTCAATGAATCCTTTCAAGCATTCCCGTATTATTTACTGGACGGACTAGAAGAGGTATGGGGCGCTTTCATTCATTTGCTCGGTCTAGATGAGACGGAGGCTGTGTCCCTCTTAAAAGAATGGAAGCTGTCAACGAAGCTTTTGAAAGAGTCGGTTGCCATTAGCAAATACATCGATTGTGATTGGGATGCGGAGAAGATGTTTGAAGCTGGTGAACACGTGCTATTATCTAGTTTGAAAATCACGCAGTTAAAACATGAGCGCCGCATTTTCTTTGATGAGCTGGAGGCGGCAAAGCATTCATATGATGCGCTCCCTATTAAAAAGCTCCAAGACCTTGCTGTTTCAGGAAAAGATTTAATGGCTTTTCGGCAGAAGGCATCAGGTAAATGGATTGCAGAAGAGCTTCATTTCGTGAAAAAAGCGGTTCTGCAAAACCGTTTGGAAAACCGAAAAGAAGCCATAGAGGAGTGGCTCATAGCATGCGATCAGCAATTAGAAAACGATTAATTGAACTATTTACAACATCTGATCAAGATTTTGTCTCGAGCCAGCAAATATGTGATGAGCTTGGTTGCTCCCGAACGGCTGTATGGAAGCATATAGAGGATTTGCGAAAAGAAGGCTATGAGGTAGAAGCCGTTAGGAGAAAAGGATACCGCCTGCTTCGTAAACCGGACAAAATTAGCGAGGACGAAATTCTTTTTGGTTTGAAAACAGAGGGATTTGGCAGGCACATTTACTTTCAAGAAGAAGTCGCTTCAACTCAGCTGATTGCCCATGATCTTGTAAATGAAGGAGCGCCTCATGGCACGCTTGTTGTCAGTGATCATCAGACAAACGGAAAAGGGCGCCTTCAAAGAACGTGGCATTCACCAAATGGGACAGGCATTTGGATGAGTCTGATTATCAGGCCTGAAATTCCGCTCTACAAAGCGCCGCAAATGACGCTTTTAGCATCTGTAGCCATCACAGAAGCAATCGCGCTTCAAACAGGACTCAGTCCATCGATTAAATGGCCAAATGATATTCTGTTAAACGGAAAAAAAGTTGTTGGCATTCTAACTGAATTAAAAGCAGAAGCTGACCAGGTTCATGCGGTGATTATTGGTCCAGGCATTAATGTGAACCAAACGGCGGATGATTTCCCTGATGAACTAAAGGATATCGCCACAAGTTTGCGAATAGAACTGAATGAAAAAGTAGATCGAGCTGCACTGATTCAAAACATCATGTCCACCTTTGAAAAAAGGTATGAGGATTATATGAAGCATGGATTTGCCCCGATCAAACAATTATGGGAATCGTTTACGATGACTATCGGTAAACGTATTGTCGCGCGCACCGTCAATGGGCAATATAATGGAACGGCGCTTGGAATCAATGATGAAGGTGTCTTATTACTGGAAACGGCGGACGGTATCCAAAAAATCTATTCCGCAGACATAGAGATCAAGTCAACTTAAGTGGAACACCCGGTCCATTTTTGATATACTTCGTGTGGGCAGTATCTGTAAAAGAACTGTACCTGTTAGGAAGAAAAATTTAATCAATTTCTGCCTAGATCCTAAGGGACTTGGACAGAGGGATGATTCGCCGCGCATGAGAGAAAAGAACATGTGATGCGAGGCAAGCCATCTCCTCTCCAGAATGAGGAGGAACAAATGAAGACAAAGCTAGATTTTTTCAAAATGAAAGAACAAAACGAACCTATTGTGATGCTGACAGCATACGACTATCCAGCTGCTAAGCAAGCGGAAAAAGCGGAAGTCGACATGATCTTAGTTGGTGATTCACTTGGGATGGTTGTACTTGGACTTGATTCCACAGTACAAGTGACGATGGATGATATGATCCATCACACAAAAGCAGTCAAAAGAGGCGCAAAAGACACATTTATTGTGACCGATATGCCATTTATGTCTTATCATTATTCATTAGAAGAAACGATGAAAAATGCAGCACGGATGATGCAAGAAAGCGGTGCTGATGCCTTAAAGCTAGAAGGCGGAGATGGCGTGTTTGAATCCATTCAGGCTTTAACAAGAGGTGGAATTCCTATTGTCAGTCATTTAGGCCTCACACCTCAATCAGTTGGTGTGCTTGGTGGGTATAAAGTACAGGGGAAAGACCATGAGAGTGCTAAAAAATTAATTGAAGATAGTCTGAAATGTGAGGAAGCAGGTGCGATTGCACTTGTGCTAGAATGTGTACCTGGTGAACTGACAAAACGTATTACCGACATGCTGAAAATCCCTGTCATTGGAATTGGTGCAGGAGCTGAAGCAGACGGACAAGTTCTCGTTTACCATGATGTGGTAGGATACGGGGTGTCTAGAACACCTAAATTTGTGAAACAATACGCGCAAATTGATGCTGTACTAGAAGAAGCGCTCATTCAATATACAAAAGAAGTAAAAGCACGTACATTCCCAGAGGACACGCACACATTTCATATCAAAGAAGAAGTCCTTGATGGTTTATATGGGGGAATCAAAAAATGAAAGTTGTCACCCATAATCATGAACTAAAAGAACTGACGAAGCAGTATCAAAAAAAGCAGCATTCCATTGGCTTTGTTCCAACGATGGGCTTCCTTCATGAAGGGCATTTGACTTTGGCGAAAGAGGCAAGAGATCAAAATGACATCGTGGTGATGAGCATTTTTGTCAATCCTTTGCAATTTGGACCGAACGAAGACTTTGACTCGTATCCGAGGGATATCAAAAGAGATCAGCGCCTTGCAGAGGAAGCAGGAGTGGATATTTTATTTACACCTGATGTGAAGGAAATGTATCAAGATGAACCATCTATTACGATGACGGTTCAAAAACGGACAGATGTCTTATGCGGGAAGAAGCGTCCAGGGCATTTTGACGGTGTTGTTACTGTACTCACAAAGCTATTTCATCTTGTTTCACCAACAAATGTATACTTTGGTCTAAAGGATGCACAGCAAGTCGCTGTGATAGATGCGATGATCAAGGATTTCTTCTTCGATCTTCACCTTGTGTCTGTTCCAACGGTTCGAGAAGAAGACGGTTTAGCAAAAAGCTCAAGGAATGTCTATTTGTCTGAAACAGAAAGACAAGAAGCACCCGCTCTATACCGGGCATTAAAAAAGGGACAGGCAGCTGTTGAAAAAGGTGAACGTGATATACATCGTATGTATCAGGTGGTTGAAGAGGAGCTTCTTCAAACAAGTGGAGAAATTGATTATATTGAGATCTACTCATATCCCGAACTCGAACCACTTGAACAATTAGCAGGTAAGGTCATTATTGCAATTGCAGTGAAATTCTCACGCGCAAGACTGATTGATAATGTGATTTTCCATGTTCCTGAAAGCGGTGAAAAACATGTATAGAACCTTTATGACCTCTAAACTCCATAAAGCGACTGTGACAGAAGCAAACTTACATTATGTAGGCAGTATTACAATCGATGAAGATTTACTTGATGCGGCAGGCATGATGGCAAATGAGAAAGTGCAAATTGTCAATAATCACAATGGAGCTAGACTTGAAACATATATTATTCCTGGTGAAAGAAAAAGCGGTGTCATCTGTCTAAATGGTGCGGCAGCGAGATTGGTTCAGCCAGGGGATGAAGTCATTATTATCGCTTATGGGATGTTGTCAGATGAAGAAGCAAAGACACATACACCTAAAGTGGTCGTGTTAAATAAGCAAAATCAAATTGAACAAATGATTGGGCAAGAGCCTGCGAGAACGATTTTATAACGCACGCTACATGGAAACAGGACAGTTTCATGAAAAGAAGCTGTTCTGTTTTAGTTATATGCCCAGAGCGTGTTTCACTTCGAGTGGAACGAGGAATTGAGGTGTCCATTTTATGACCGATCAAAGGTTTGTTGTCGTTGATATTGAAACCACCGGGAATTCACCAAAAAAGGGTGATAAAATCATTCAAATTGCTGCGGTGGTCATTGAAAATGGACAAATTGTCGAACGGTATTCAAAATATGTGAACCCAGGAAAGACGATCCCTGGATTTATTGAACAGCTGACAGGCATTCAGCAGCACATGGTTGACGATGCGGTGTTTTTTGAGGACATTGCTCAAGAGGTGTATGACCTCATACATGGCGCTTATTTTGTTGCGCACAATGTTCATTTTGACTTGAACTTTTTAAATGATGAACTAAAAGCATGCGGGAAAAATGAGCTGGATGTGCTAGCGATTGATACGGTTGAGGTTTCTAGAATTCTTTATCCTGAGCTTGAAGGTTACAAGTTAACTGAATTAAGTGAAGAGCTCATGCTTCCACATGACCACCCGCACCGAGCGGATAGTGATGCGGAAGTTACTGCCATGTTATTTTTAACCTTGTTACTTCAATTGAAACATACACCGCCAAATGTGTTAAAGCAGCTGCGCAGATTATCCTCATATCTTTTAAGTGATATTGGACTTTTAATAAAGCAGCTTGAAACGAGTCATTCTAGTCAGGAAGATTCTTTGGTGGAAGTCGGCTCTTTTGCTGTAAAAGATGTGACCAATCGCTTAAATGATACGACACATTCAGTAGGCGAAGACGACGAGAAGATGTTTGAGGAGATAAAAGAAAAGCTTCCGCAAACGTTAGAAGGCTATGAAGTAAGAAAAGGCCAGCTCACGATGATGAATAAAGTCAGAGACGTGTTTCATGAAAGGGCCTACGCTTTAATTGAAGCGGCACCAGGAATAGGGAAAACACTGGCTTACCTCATTCCAGCAGCTTTAGAGGCAAAGAAATCAGGAAAACCTGTCATTATCAGTACATATTCAATTCTACTGCAGCAGCAAATGCTTCAGCGCGATGTGCCGCTCTTAAATCAATTGCTCCCATTTGAGCCAGCTGCCTGCGTATTCAAAGGGCGAGCACATTATATTTGTTTAGATAAGTTTGAGCATGTACTCCATGAGGAAGATGATAACTATGATGTTGTCTTAACAAAAGCGCAAATATTAATGTGGCTCCTAGTAACAGAGACGGGTGATTTATCTGAACTGAATTTACCGTCAGGTGCTGCAAATATAAAAGATCGAATTTCCTGTGTGCACATGCCGTTTACATCGAAAAAGCGTCGCTTTAAAGAATATTGTTTTTATGAACGCGCCAAAAGAAGAGCAAAAACAGCTGATCTAATTTTAACGAATCACCGCCTGCTTTTATCACAAACGGAAGCATCGTCTATCTTTCAGCATGCAGACGTATATGTGATTGACGAAGCCCATCAATTTGAGAAAACAGCCAATGAAACACTAGGGGACAATGCGTCTTATATCCAGCTTCATGCGAAATTAACGCAGCTTGGCTCCTTACAAGACGGACTGTTAAAGAAACTGAAAAAGAGATTTCACGGTGCAGGTTTATCGACGGATACCTTTATCGAAATGGATGAGTATCTCAATCAGCTTCAAATGGAAAGTGACGCATTTTTTAGCACAGTCCATTCTTTTGTCAAAAGGACAAAACCAAAAGCAGACATCAATCGTCTCATTTATAGAGTCCGTCATCATTCAAAGCATGCTCAGTGGAAACGAATTAAAGAGACTGCGAGTAAGCTTTGTTCCTTGTTAATTGCTTGTGAGAAGCTGTATGAGCAGCAAAAAAACGAGCTTCTTCAAAAAAGTGATCAACTGACAGAACACTTTGCCTTTGAAGCAGAGGAATACGATCAAGTCATGTCGTTTATGCATACATTTTGCAGTACGCTGTACCGGTTTATTTTTGAACCGAAAAATGATGAAACGGTTTGGATTGAGATTGATGCAAAGGGTGCCAAAAATGCTGTCTTTATGCATGCACAGCCGCTAGATACAGGGGAGCTTTTGGCTGATCGATTTTTTATGAACAAAAAAAGTGTCGTCCTCACGTCAGGGACACTCACAGTCAATCATCGCTTTGATTATTGCTTGGAGCGATTTGGCCTGCAAGATTTTTACCCGCACCTTGTCCAAATCGATTCACCATTTGAACTTGAAAAGCAGCTTAAGGTCGTTGTGCCGGCCGACATGCCGCCGATCACCAACCGTGATGAACGAGACTATGTGAAGCAAGCAGCAGGATATATTAAGATCATGGAAAAGCAGGATAAAGCGAAGATATTGGTTTTATTTAATTCACATGAAATGTTAAAAGCAGTGTATGAAGAGCTGAAAACAGGAGGCATGCAATCAGCCCTGTTTGCTCAAGGTCTGACAGGTGGAAGCCCAGTGAAATTGACGAAAATGTTCAAATTAGCCAAGCAAGCCATTTTACTTGGTACGGGTAGTTTTTGGGAAGGAGTAGATTTTCCAGGCTCTGAGCTGACGACTGTCATTATGGCACGTCTACCTTTCCGGCCGCCCGATTCACCGCTCATTGAAGCAAAATGCGAAGCAGCTAAAAAACAAGGGAAGAATCCGTTTAAAGCCGTTGCTCTCCCAGAAGCTGTCTTAACCTTCAAGCAAGGCGCAGGACGCTTGCTTCGCTCGGAAAAGGAAATAGGTACATTGCTGATTCTAGACCGCCGAGTGAAAACCGCTTCATACGGAAGACTCTTTTTAGAATCACTTCCTCATGCACCTGTCCATGAGATGTCAAAGGAATCACTTGCTGCGTATATAGAGAAGCTAAACAACGAAAAGCCGCTGTCATAAGCGGCCTTTAGCTGGTGTGGGTTTGGAGTTAATTTATCGTAACGGCTTTTGTGTTCCGTTGTAGAAATAGTATCGGTTCCCACGCAGAAAAGTATGACTAACAATATTTACGTACCGAGGAGGAATTAGAAGTGGAAAGTAAAATAGAGGTACTTTCAACTGTTCAAATTAAGCATTCAGAAGACCTTTACAAAATCGTTGATTTGTTGAACAGAACGCTGAAAAGAGAAGATCTGATGTTTGGGTTAGCATTAGATCAAGAAGATCAAAATCAAGCGATATTTACAATATATCGCACATAGGGGAAGCTTGACATGAAAAAAATAGTCTGGATTATTTCGTCCGTTGTGGCACTCGTTTTACTCATTGGCATCATCAGCTTTTCGTGGATTTATCAGATTGCCATGGGTCAAAAAGAACAAGGTCATGAGGCAGCGATTGAACGAGCAAAAGAACAAGCAAAAATAGTACAGGTCGAGCAAGTGGAAACCTTTGTTGGAAAAGAAAAACAATTCATTGTTGAAGGAAAAAACAAACAAAATGAAACGACCTATGTGTGGGTACCTGCCAGCAAAAAAGAAAAAGTGATCGCAAAAAAAGCAAAAGAAGGCATTACCTCAAACCAAGCAGTACAAGCCGTTCAAAAGGAGAACACCGTTTCTAAGGTAAAGGACGTCAAATTAGCAAGAGAGGGTGACGTACTCCTTTGGGAAGTGACGTACTTAAATGAGAACAATCAATATAGCTTCAGCTATGTCGATTTTACGACAGGACGAGTGGAAAAAAATTTAACACCATAGTTTCTCCTGTCTTACGTTGACCATGCTGATTTAGTACGGTTATAATAAAATGTATGAAAAAAGAATCACACCTATCAAAGGTGAGTTTCTTTCTGGCTTTGGAGGGAAATATGTTGAAAACAACAATTAATCAAGTGTTCAAACACGTCGATGAAGAAGTAACAATCGGCGCATGGATTGCCAATAAACGTTCAAGCGGAAAAATTGCATTCTTGCAGCTGCGGGACGGGACAGGCTTTATTCAAGGAGTCGTTGTAAAAGCAGAAGTGGAAGAGGATGTCTTTAAGCTTGCGAAATCAGTCACACAAGAAACATCTGTATATGTGACAGGACAAGTGACAAAAGACGAGCGTTCACCACTTGGTTTTGAATTACAAGTGAAATCCATTGAAGTGATTCACGAAGCAACTGATTACCCAATTACACCAAAAGAGCATGGGACAGAATTCTTAATGGATCACCGTCATTTATGGCTTCGTTCAAAAAAACAGCATGCCATTATGAAAATTCGTAACGAAATTATTCGTGCTACATATGAGTTTTTCCATCAAGAAGGCTTCGTGAAAGTGGATCCGCCAATTTTAACAGGAAGTGCTCCTGAAGGAACAACTGAGCTGTTTGCTACTAAATATTTTGATGAAGATGCGTACCTTTCTCAAAGTGGACAGCTTTACATGGAAGCTGCTGCGATGGCACTCGGAAAAGTATTCTCCTTTGGCCCTACATTTAGAGCTGAAAAATCTAAAACAAAACGTCATTTAATCGAGTTTTGGATGATCGAGCCTGAGATGGCTTTTGTAGAATTTAATGAAAACCTTGAGTATCAAGAAAATTATGTGTCTCACGTTGTTCAAAGTGTACTCGAAAACTGTAAAGTGGAGCTGCACACACTTGGCCGTGATACAGCTAAATTAGAAAATATCAAAGCACCATTCCCGCGCATCACGTATGATGAAGCGATCAAATTCTTACAGGATAAAGGATTTGATGATATTGAATGGGGAGATGACTTCGGGGCGCCTCATGAAACAGCGATCGCCGAAAGCTATGATAAACCAGTGTTTATCACTCATTACCCAACTTCATTAAAACCGTTTTATATGCAGCCAGCACCAGACCGTGATGACGTAGTGCTTTGTGCAGACTTAATTGCACCAGAAGGCTACGGAGAGATTATCGGCGGTTCTGAACGTGTTCATGATCTAGAGCTGCTTGAAGCAAGATTAAAAGAACACGGGTTAGATGAAGAAACTTACAAATGGTATATAGAATTAAGACAATACGGTTCTGTACCGCATTCAGGTTTTGGTCTTGGCCTTGAACGAACAGTTGCTTGGATTAGCGGAGCGCCGCATGTGCGTGAAACCATTCCATTCCCAAGATTATTAAACCGTTTATATCCTTAAGACGTAAAGCCTCCAACATATGGAGGCTTTTTCAAACGTCTTTTTAGGGGGCACGTGAAATAAAACGTGATATACTTAAAGTGAAGAGGTGTATCCGATGAATAGGCAGCAATTTATTAATATGCAGCAAATGGGTTCAACAAGTTTGCCTAATTTGCTGATTGCTCATTATGAGCAGTTAGGACTGAATGAACCACAAATGATGGTGATGCTAAAGATTAAAATGAATGAAGAACAAGGTGTTTTCTTTCAAACATTTGAAGAGCTTTCTCATGGCATGACCATTTCTGCTGAAGAGTGTGCTTATATGGTGCAGCATTTAATCCAAAAGGGGTTTATTTCGATTCAGCCGTTTGAAGACAGGTCAGGTATTCAGCATGACCGGTACTCAGTAGAGCCTTTATGGGGCGTGCTGTATGACTTTTTAGAAG
This sequence comes from Bacillus zhangzhouensis, assembly GCF_000715205.1. Lineage (GTDB taxonomy): Bacteria > Bacillota > Bacilli > Bacillales > Bacillaceae > Bacillus > Bacillus zhangzhouensis. The sequence goes on from NZ_JOTP01000004.1 coordinate 89,154, forward strand.
CAAAACAGGCGAAAGAAGCACAAAAAAATCATGTGCAGGCTGAAAAATCTTTATATGCACTATTTGAAGATGAATTCGGCAGACCACTGTCTCCTCTTGAAGGAGAAACACTCTCTATCTGGATGGATCAAGACCATCATGATGCGGCGATGATTCGTTTAGCATTAAGAGAAGCGGTTTTATCAGGGAAATTAAATTTCCGTTATATCGATCGAATCTTATTTGAGTGGAAAAAGAAAGGGCTGAAAACAGCGGAAGAAGCGAAAGAGCATAGCCAGCATTTCCGTTCACAGCAAAAAGCCCCACCTTCAAAAGAAGAGACTTCATCTTATAAACGACAAGTTCCTTTTTATAATTGGCTGGAACAATAACCAATAAAGGAGAAGGCATGTTATTAAAAAAACAAATCAATGAGTGTTTAGATATTATTGGAGATATGTTTCCAGAGGCTGAGTGTGAGCTTGTTCATTCAAATCCGTTTGAACTTGTGATCGCTGTTGCACTCTCGGCTCAATGTACAGACGTACTTGTGAACAAAGTGACCAAAACTTTATTTCAAAAATATAAAACACCAGAAGACTACTTAAGTGTTCCGATTGAAGAATTGCAGCAAGATATTCGCTCAATTGGCCTTTATCGGAATAAAGCGAAAAATATTCAAAAATTGAGCAAAATGCTGATTGAAGAATATGACGGTGAAGTGCCAAAGGACCGAGATGAGCTTGTAAAGCTTCCTGGTGTTGGCCGAAAAACGGCAAATGTCGTCGTATCTGTCGCTTTTGGAGTGCCGGCCATTGCTGTAGACACACACGTAGAACGAGTGAGTAAGCGCCTTGGGATTTGCCGGTGGAAGGATTCTGTTCTTGAAGTAGAGCAAACGTTAATGAAGAAGGTACCAAAAGAAGATTGGTCTGTGACGCATCATCGTCTGATCTTTTTTGGCAGGTATCATTGCAAGGCGCAGCGGCCGCAGTGCGACTCCTGTCCGCTTCTTGATATGTGTAGAGAAGGACAGAAGAGGCTGAAAAAAGGACTGGTGAAGCTGGCATGAGCGGCTCAGCTGTATTCACCTCATATGTCGAAAAGCTAAAAGAGAAGAAGATAGAGATAAAAGGCGAAAGAATGGATATACTTAGAGCCAATCCACTCGCATTTGATCTCTCTTCAGAGACTTTAACAGGCGAGCATCCATGGCAGAAAACAGAAGAATTTGTTCCTGTGATGTTCGAACTGTGGAATGAATTAAAAGAAAAAATGCTTCCTCGTTTTCATACAAGAAAATCCCGCTGTGAAGAGGATGATATGCTACAAGGAATTGTCAGTATGATTGCGATGTTTTACTGGATCAAAGGAGAGAGGCTTCAAACGCTCGAATGGGAAGACATTAAACAAGAAACATTTCCTGTTGCTCCTATTAATTGGACGGAACGATTAGAGTTCATCTTGCTGAAGCCTACTCAATATCACTGCTTTATTCAATTGGACGAACTATATACAGAATTAAAAAAGCAGTATGGAAAATACGAAGCACTCAAAAAGTTAAGACAAAATCGTTAAAAAAAGCACTTGCCTCATATGGCAAGTGCTTTTTTGTTATTCGTCTTCTTTTCGAGAAGTAGAATTTGACTGGGCGTTTGAGCTTTGAGAATTGGTTTTCTCGTCATCTTTCTTTTTATCTTTATTGGTATTACTCTGTGAGTTGCTATTCCCATTTGTACTGTCTGAGCCATTATCGGAATTGTCATTGCCGTTTTCCGTATTTCCACCTTGATCTTGATCCTGATCCTTTTTATCATCTGGCTTCTGCTCATCAGTGCCTGGGTTTTGATTTTTGTTATCGTCAGTCTGATCTGTCTGCTCATCATCAGGCTGCTGCGGCTCTTCTTCTTCTTTGTTTTCATCATCCGCTTTTTCTTCCTCATCTTCGTCGTCCTTAATGGTGAGGAAGGTAGAAGCCGCTTTACTTGTGACATCCTCTACAGTCGCTGTCACTTGGAACTTATATGTGGAGCCAGGATTCACACCAGAGATGACCGCTTCTTTAGCAGAACTGTTTTGAATCTCTTTATAGCCGCCGTCATCGACAGCTTGCTTCACATTAAATGTGGCATTTGCGTCGTCATCATAACCCCAAGTCAGTGTGATGGATTTTTTCTCTTCATCATACACCGCTTTTAAGTCAGATGGCTTATCGGCTTCTTTTTTCTCAAATGTGTCAGAAACTTTTGTTGGAACAGTTCCTTTCACGAAGTATTCTGTTGTCTTCTTGTCACTTGGTGTATTTGGTCCGGCTAATTTAGCTGGATCTGATCCTTTTTCAATGGTTGCTTCAACGACGCTGTCAGGTTTTTCAAATGAGCCGCTTCCATCATCAATTTGAGAAATTAATCGCTGGAAGACGATTTTTGCAACACGCTGCTCATAATCTGTGAGCCACATTTTGCCGTCCGCATCTTTTGAGTTACCGATTCCGGTCCAAACAGCTGCTGTGTATTGCGGCGTATAACCGACAAACCACGAATCTTTCGCACCGCCAGAAGGGATATTGTATTTATTAATATCATCTTGTGTAAAGTTGGTTGTACCTGTTTTACCAGCTACTTGAACGTTCGGTACTTGTGCAAGTGTACCTGTTCCAGATTGTACAGCTGTTTTCAGCATATCAGTGATCATAAATGCTGTGTAATCACTCATTGCCGCTTTAGAATCTGGCGTAAGGTCAAGCTTTGTTCCGTCATTAAACTCAACAGACGTGACAGCATGCGGTTCATTATAGTATCCGTTATTACCGAATGCACTAAAGGCACCAGCCATCTTCAGGGAGGAGACACCTTCGTCAAATCCACCGATTGAGTAGGACTCTGGAATGTCAGATGGTAAGTCCATGCCTAAATTATTGGCGAATTGAACAGCATGATCTGTGCCTGCTTCTTGGAATGCTTTTAGGGCAGGGATGTTTCGTGATTGTGCCAAAGCACTTCTCATCGACATTTTCCCTAAATGTCTTCTGTCAAAGTTGTTAATCGGTGTACCGTTTGAATACGTATACGGTGCATCATCAATTTGCTGATATGTGGACCATTTTTTGTTTTCAATGACTGGACCGTAATCTAAGATTGGTTTGATTGTTGACCCTGGCTGGCGTTTTGCATCAGTAGCATAGTTAAATCCGCCAGCTGGTACATCACGTCCACCGCCAATGGCGCGAATTTCACCATTTTTCGTATCAAGTAGGGTGACTCCCGCCTGCATGCCTTTCGTAAATCCGGCTTCATCTCCATTAATAATATCATCTAGGTGATCCTGTGCTTTTCGATCAAGTGATGTATAGATTTTTAGGCCATCTGTTGATACATCAACTTTGGCTTTTTTCTGTACTTCTTCCATGACTTCTTCAATATAAGCAGAGTATTTACTTGAGTTTTGGCTCTTATATTTATCAGCAGGGACGACGGTCTTGCTGACAGGGGTTGCTTTTGCAACTTCATAGTCTTTTTCTGAAATATAGCCTTGTTTTTTCATGAGGCTTAAAACAATATTACGGCGTTTTTCCGCTGCCTCGGGATTTTTCACAGGGTTATAGGCAGAAGGACTCTGCGGCATACCTGCAAGTGTGGCAGCCTGTGCAACGGTTAGTTTATTTAAATCTGTGACACCAAAAAATTGTTCGGCCGCTTTCCCAACACCATAAGCATAAGGCGAGAAGAAAATACGGTTTAAATACATTTCTAAAATTTCATCTTTAGAGTATTTTTGCTCAAGTTGAATTGAGAGCCATACTTCCTGTACTTTACGTTTTAACGTCTTTTGATTGTTAAGAAGGGTGTTTTTCACAACCTGCTGTGTAATCGTACTTCCACCCTCAGCACCAAAGCCATCTTCGACGTTTGCGACAAGAGCACCGCCAATACGGATTGGATCAATCCCGTGGTGCTTATAAAAACGTGCATCTTCAGTAGCAATAAACGCTTCTTTTACCACATCGGGTATATCTTTAATCGAGACATACGTTCTTTTTTCCGCACCGACTTCTGCAAATACTTTTTTGTCTTTATCATAAAGCTTTGAAGAATACGGTGTTTTGAGCTTACTATCATCAATAGAAGGAGCGCTTGATGCAAAAACGGCAAAAGTTGTGATTCCGGCAACTAAGCAAAGTAGACCGATCACGAGTAAAGATAAAAATATTTTTTTAAATAGACCTGCTTTCTTTTTGCCTTTTTTGTTCTTTTGCTTCTTATTGTTTTCTTGACTTGCTTTACGTCGCTGTTCACGACTTGTAAATTGATCAGACATCACATCTCAACCTTTCGTGTTAAACCTTTTTCGAACGGAATTGCTACTCACTTTCATCCGAAAAATGAAGTGTCTCCACTACTTTAATATAATCAATTCTTGGCGAATATCCAAGTGTCATTAAGTGGCCAGTTTCCATTAATTCATCTTTCCTAATGGATTTACGGCCATTTTGTTTCTGGCGCTCCCAGAAGAAAAAGAGATCTGAAGCGGACAAATAATAAACGGAGCCAAATGCGGATATAATAACAAAACAAATACCGCCTTGCTTTTCAACCTGTTTCATATGCTCGATTTGATGCTCGTGGAAATTTTTGAGCGGAAACGAGGTTGTGCTTTTGGTTTCCTTTGCTTCAAAGTCGATATAGCGCCCTTTGTACACCCCGTTATAGTCTGTTGTTGATGATTGTTTAAAGTAGGCTTCTTTGATGACAGCAGCGCTTCTTTTCGGATAGTCCACATTCACAATTTGAACTGGGGTAGGCTTTTTATGAATGACTGCGATCCCGTTGACCAAATAGTACTGGTTGGTTTCATTTAAGTCAGCTTCAAGTGTCATCCCGCGGTTACTATAAGAGGATTCGCCGCTGATTCTTTTTTTTGTCCCAATTTGTTGAATGGGCTGATACGATTTTCCGTTTGGATACCGAATCATCAAGTTTCAGCCTCCTTTTAATGCATTTTGTATTGGAGAGATCACCATGTTGTCACAAGAAGAGCACATCATTACTCAGCATATTTTACGAGAAACGAAAGCGAAAAATAAGGACAACCTGACGAGGACAAATGCTTACAAGCGCTTTTATGACCGCCATCCAGAAATGAAATGGTCGCTGCTTGCTTCCTTTGTCTCGAGAAATGCTGGATGGTCCATGACAGATTTAAAGGGCGAGCTTTTTCATCCAGGTTTAACTGATCAGCAGGGGCATCTTTTTTTTACAGCATATGAAAGAGCGAATTGGCTGATCTTTTCAGATGCTTACCCGCAGCTTCTCTTGTATGAATGGTCAAAGCGATGCAGCAAACCTTTATTTCATCTGCTTCCATATTTTTGCGTGTCTCGTTTTATGAGCGCTGAGTGGGCACACTTTTGGCTAAAGCGTGACACAGAGCGTCTGCTTTATGCACTCATTATAAATGAACAATATACTATACAATCTCCTATTATACAAAATCCTCTTCTGAAAAAGAATGTTTTTCACTCGATTCAATATCTTTTCAGCGAGTGGGGACATTTTCAAACCGTCATTTTTCCAACGGTGGACGGGCATTTGTACGGATTAACCATACGAAAGTTTTCCCATGTAAAGGAGCGCATTACATTAGGAAAAAAACTAGCGAAACTATTATTTCGAGCCGATTTATTTTCGGATTTTTATCATTTTTTGCATACCGTTCCGCATACGGGATCCCGGTTTGATTTTGAATCGTTTTTAGGGATCGCTAGAAGGTCAACACCTTTTCTACGAACGGTTTATCCGGTGATGACACATTCATTAGACGATCAACGGGAAGATTGGTTTCAAAAGAAATTGAATCCAGCCTTATTCGATGCAGAGCCGTTACCAAAACAAATCGAGCTGACTGACTGGTATTTCCATAAAAAAAGGCAGCTTCGTTTTCTTTTCTCATTAGAGCACTATTTTTTGCATAAATAAAAAGCAGGGGGTACCTGCTTTTTTACGTGGATGGACGATTAGGACCGCCGAGCTTTTTATCAAGCTGATCTGTACTGTTTTCTTTCCCTTTTGGCTTTTGTTCTTTTGGTGCTGGCTGCTTTTTCATGAAATCTACCTCCTTTGTCCTTAGAATTTACAGAATCGGACGCAATCATACAAAGAAGGACAAGCACATGTCGAAAATGAAGAAATAGCGCTCATCTACACTTAGATTGGCGATTTGCTTCTAGTTTTGTCATGTGTGAAGGAGGGTGTGAAAGAAAAGAGAATGTAACGAGAGACGATAAAGGAGGAATCTGATGATGAGCGAATTTGTATCAAAAGAATCCATTATGCAATTGTTAGAGGAAATCGAGCGGAAAATTGATGCGGTGGAAGCGGAGCTGTCTCATGCTGTCCAGCAAACAAAATACGCAGCTAAAGAGGAGCAAGAACAAATCATTGACCGGCTTGAATCAGAAGTGAAGGATTGTGAATGTAAGATTCATGCAGCAGAGTATAAACTATCGGCAAGACCGGCAATTCACGCCGGATAGCTTTCATATTTGAGCAATCAGTAAACGTTTGATAGGATGGTTCATAGAGGTGAACACTTTGGATAATCAAACATTGCTTGAACATACACAAGAGCTGAGAATATGGATCGAAGAAGCATATGAGCAGTACCAAAAGGGAAAAGCTGAAGAGGAATACCCAACATATGATTTTTACACAGATATTCAGCCGGCCGTTGTCAAATTTGACAAGAAAATGGAAGCGTGGCTCACCGCTGCTATCTCATTTATTCATCAGGCCAAACCTAGATACTTACATCAAGAACAGCTTGAAGCCGTACAAGAAAATGGAAAAGAGGTTGTCCTGCAATCTTATTTCGGAAAACAGCATGCACCCCGTGTGAAAAATTTAGTTGAGTCGGTGATTTACACAATGAACCTTTTAATAGAAGAAATCAAAAAGCGCAGCTGATGAAATATCCTGCGTTTTTCTTATGGCTGCTTTAGGCACACCTTCTGTTTTTGATCATAATATATGAGTGACATCAACATGTTTTGAGAGCGAGAGGAGCGAGATATATGTTCCCTTATTCAAACCAGCAGCCATATGAATTCAATCAATTCCAGCAAGGTCCTTTACCGTATCCAGACATGCAGCAGCCTCCGCAGCCTCCAGATTATTTCATGCCTCCATATCAAGCTGGAATGAACCAGGCGCCATCTGCTGCCTATCAACCGCCTTATGGATACCAAGAGAATTTCCAGCCTTTTCAGCAGCCAGAAGCAATCAATCAGCCGCAGATGCAGCAGCCTATGAATCCTTATCCTTTGCCAAGACCGCAAAAACAGCAATCATCTCAATTTAAAAGTGTGCTGTCACAGTTCAAAAAGACGAATGGACAATACGACTTTAACAAAATGTTTGATACAGCTGGGCAAATGATGAGTACAATGAATCAAGTGGGCTCATTGGCGAAAGGATTTACAAGCATTTTTAAAGCATAGCAAAACCCAATAGAAGCATCTATTGGGTTGTTTGCTTTGGTGCAGTCACGTGAAGCGATTGATCTTTCCACACACTCTTCATGTTTGTTTCATCTATTTTTGCAGGCATTAAAATGGTTTTGGTAAAGCTAGAAAAGGAGGAAGTCGTGTCTGTTTTCATTTTCTCCTGTACCGATAAGTGTAAATATTGGGCTTTCACTTCTAGTGCAATATCACCTTCGACAAAATGGTCTGGAAATTGGATCTCAATATACACAAATTGATCATCTTCTGTCACATCGGTTGTAATCGATGCAAGTGAATGGGATGTGGTCATAAGTGCCTCCGCACTATTTAAAATCTCGTGAAACGGGGAGGATGCAAAAAATTGTTCAATTACTTCAAACAGAATATCCTCATTTGCCAACAATTCATGTTTTTTTTCGCCTTCTTGTTTCATTTAAATCACCTCTCATCTACAGCCTATGCAAAAAGGGCTCAGGCGGTTATCAATTGATGAGCGGAAAAAATTATGATTAAATAGTGTTGAATGAAGCAAGGTGTATGAGTGTAAAATTTCATACGCTGAACAGATCTAGGAGCAAAGCTTGAAGGGAGCAAATTGACATTGCTGAAAAAATTATTCGGTTTCGGAAAAAACGAAGATGATGTAAAGGAAGAAGTCATTTATTCTCCAGCTGATGGAGAGTTAATGGATATGACTGATGTACCAGATCCCGTCTTTTCACAAAAGATGATGGGAGACGGCGTAGCAGTAAAACCAACAAGTGGCACCATTGTGTCACCAGTAGAGGGTGAAATCATTCAGCTCTTCCATACAAAACATGCAATTGGAATTCGAACACTCTCAGGGCTTGAGCTTCTGATTCATATTGGACTAGAAACAGTTGGGTTAAATGGCGAAGGGTTTGAAGCACACATTAAAGAAGGGGATAAAGTGAAGGTCGGTGATCCTCTCATTACGTGTGATTTAGAACTCATTGAAGAGAAAGCAGCAAGCACAGTGACACCCATTGTGATCATGAATGGTGATCTGATCGAACAACTTGATAAAGAACCAAATGGAGCTGTGGAAAAGCAGACATCTAAGCTCTTTACGGTTAAAGTGAAATAATCATGCACAAAAAAACTACCCTCACATGATAGGGTAGTTTTTTTGATGAAATTAATCCTCCATTGGAACCCAGCCTTGACTCGCTTCCATGACAGACCACAATCCCTCTGGAATCAGGTACTTGTCTTTTTGGCTGCGTTTAATGACGGTTTCAATCTCTCTTTCTCGGCCTTCTTTAATCTTCTTTGCCCAATCAGGGTCGACGATCAGCTCTCGTGCGACAGCGATCAGCGGAATTCCTTGATTGTAAGCACTCAATGCATCTTCGGCTGTAATGACACTGCCTACACCGATGAGCGGAAGGGTATCGCCGCAGCGTTCTTTTAGCAGCTCCATACGTGTCTTATTAGAATCTGCGCCTCGTCTTGCTTTAGAATCAATCTCCATTAAAGAGATATGCAAGTAGTCGAGGTTTTTTGTTTTGAGAACATCAACTAACGTAAATGTCTCTGTCATTGTTAAACCAGGTGTTTCTGGTTCTTCAGGAGATAGTCGATATCCAAAGATAAACGGTTTTGTTCCATATTCCTTGATCGCCTCTTTGACTGCATCCACAACAGCGATAGGGAATGCTAGACGTTTTTCTTCACTTCCTCCCCATTGATCTGTACGCTGATTGCTATGCGGAGAGTAAAATTGCTGTAATAAATAACCGTTTGCTCCGTGGATTTCCACGCCGTCAAATCCTGCTTGAATTGCTCGTCTTGCCGCTTCTTTAAAGGAGTCAATGATATGAGTAATTTCCTCTTCTTTTAAAGCACGTGCAATTTGTTCTCCATCTTTGAACACATCGCTAGGCGCAACCACATCACCGTTTGGAACTAAATGAGGAAGGGCCTGAGAGCCGCCGTGATGAATTTGAATGATGGCTTTTGTTCCTTTTGCCTGGATCGCAGAAGCTAGTTTTTTCAGACCAGGTATATCTTCATCTCTTGCGATAGAAGGCTGTCCTTCAAAGGCCTTTCCATCTGGAGTAACGTTCGCACATGCTGTGATGACCATGCCCATTTCACTTGATCTAGCTGTAATGAAATCAATTTCTGCCTTTGAGATGGTGCCATCCTCGTGAGAACCGAAGTGTGTCATTGGAGCAACAACCAACCGGCCATCAATAGAGGCACCTCCTGGGAATGTAAATGGTTCAAATAAAGGCTTAAATTCGTTTTTCAATCTCATCCTCTTCTTCCTTAATAAAATCATTTCACTATAGAAGTGTAATAGATACTGTTACAACACTTCAAAATATCTGCTCACGAGCGGCGCATCAAAAAATTGCCGCCTAGTCATGCAAACAAATATTCGGTGCACTAGAATTAAGAGGTGGAGCGTAATGGAAAGGAAAATAATGACTGATCTTATTGATGAAATAAAAGCAGATGAACAAGTTGTACATTGGCATGAAATAAATGAGAACGCCGCATAGACATCGCCAATTCAGCAGCAGGTCACTGAAAGATAAAAGTCGCGTTAGAAAAAAGGACGTGAGTGAGCTCTATATACATCAAAAAGAAGCCTATGAGCGTGTCATGGCAAGGTGGGATGATCGGAAATCAATTAGGAGATGAAGATGCCCATAGCATGCAGGGAGAACTTTCCTATGTTTGTTGATTCGTCATGGCTTTATTCTGAAATGAAACCCACAAAAGGTGGGTTTCATACAGTAAGAAAGTAGAGAGAGGTTCATTCTTTAAAAAAGAAAGAACTTAGAAGGGGCATGGGATGAAATCATTTCAATCTTCTTTTGTTTTCGGAATTGATCATGATCAAATAGTGAAAGAGAAGCTCATGAGACCCCAGAGGCTTCCGCTAAATATTCAATCAGATGCAGGGCACGCATAGAGTGGGAGAGACCTTCACGTTCTATACCAAGTTTCATCTGCAATAGGCAACCTGGATTGGTTGTGATAACAACGGTTGCGTTTGTAGCTTTCGTATGCTTCATTTTTTCATCAAGAATCTGCATGGAAGCATCATAATTTACGATATTATAAATGCCTGCTGATCCGCAGCACATATTTGCTTGCTCCATTTCGATAAATTGTATTCCAGGGATACTTTTCAATAATTCCAAAGGTTCTTGATTTACTTTCTGAACATTGGTCATATGACAGGAGTGCTGATAGGTCACCCTTTCGCCATGACGGGGCTGTAAGTCTGGCAAACCACCGCAAGCGACAAGTACCTGGCTTATATCTCTTGATTTAGCAGAGAAAGCAGCAGCTTTTTCGGCCCACTCTTCGTCATTCGAAAGTAAATGTCCGTACTCATAAAGCTGGGCGCCGCAACCTCCTGCATTATTAACGATAAAATCGGCATTTATTTGTTCAAATGCGAGAATATTTTGCTTTGCTAGGTGACGTGCTTCGTCCATTTCTCCAGTATGAGCTTGTAGTGCTCCGCAGCAGGTTTGTTTCGGAACCACCACAACATCACAGCCTACTTCTGAAAGTAACTTGATAGATAGTTGATTTATAGTGTGGAACATAGAGTCCATAATACAGCCAGTAAAAAATGCAACAGTATATTTTGCTTTTAGCTTTGCCTTCACTTCGGTTGATGCTCGACTACGCTCTATAGGGGAAGTAGGAGTAGGAATAATCGACTCAAATTCGCCTAAGTTATATGGGGTATTTTTCATAATGCCAGACGCCCGGGCAGCTTTTTGTAATCCGCTTGTTTTGTATAGCCAGATAGAATGACCAGCTACATTCATCATCTTTTTGTTCGGAATGACTTTTTTCAGCATCACTTTTCGTAATAGACGTACTGGTAAGGAAAATTTTTTGCGTTTTACAATTGCTGCACGTGCCGCTTCTAGGATCGAACCATATTCTACACCTGTGGGACAAGCTGTCTCACACGCCCGGCAGCCCAAACATAAATTGAGTGGTTCTTCAAGAACGGATAAATCTGTAATCTTTCCTTCACCAACCATCTTTACTAGATTAATCCGACCACGAGGTGAGTGAGTTTCTGTACCAAAAGTTACATATGTTGGGCATACAGGTAAACAATAGCCACACTGAACACAATTTTTTGTTTTGTCATACTGAAGTTCTTCTCTTAATTCATTAAGTGGTACCGTCATGTTATCTCAACTCCAATTTTTGTCCTGGCTCAGGAAATATCTTACCAGGATTCATAATATTGTTCGGGTCCCATGCTTTTTTTATACGTTTCATCATATCAAGTCCAACTGCACCGAGTTCCATTTCCATAAACGGTGCTTTCATCGTTCCAATCCCATGCTCACCTGAAAGTGTTCCACCAAGCTCAACAGCAGCCGTAAAAATTTCTGCAACAGCTTGTTCAACACGAATCATTTCTTCCTGATCTGTTTTATCACAAATAATATTCGGATGAAGATTACCATCACCAGCATGACCAAACACAACAAGGTGAATACCGTATTTATCACGTATGTTCAGTAATCTTTCACACATTTCAGGTATTTTACTTCGAGGGACGGTAGCATCCTCAGAGATTTTAGTTGGCTTAATCCGCGCGATGGCCGGTGATACAAGCTTACGAGCTTTCCAAAGCTCTGTTTCCTCGGCTTTATTCTTTGGAATTGTTACTTCTCTCGCCCCTACAGTACGGCATAATACAGCCGCTTGTTCCATTTCTTCTTTCAGAGAGAGGGGGTGGCCGTCAAGTTCAATTAATATAAGTGCTGCTGCGTCAGTTGGTAAACCAAGGGGTTCAAAATTCTCGACTGCTACAATAGAAGACTGATCCATTAGCTCCATTTTAGAGGGCAAAATACCGGAAGAAAGAATTTTGGAAATGGCACTTCCAGCATCAACAAGGTTATCAAAAATGGCCATGATGGTCCCACTGGCCTGTGGTTTAGGAATGAGTCTCAATATTGCTTTTGTTATAATACCAAGTGTTCCTTCTGAACCCACAATGAGTTTCGTTAAATCGTAACCGGTAACATTCTTTACTGTTTTACCGCCGGTTTTGATGATTTCTCCTTCCGGGGTAATGATTTCAAGACCAATGACATAATCTTTTGTCACGCCATACTTCAGTCCTCTTGGGCCACCTGAGTTTTCTGCTAAATTACCAGCAATCGTAGAAACGTGAGAACTGCTTGGATCCGGTGGATACATTAGTCCTTTTTGTTCGGCAGCTTTATGAATGTCTGATGTCAATACACCTGGAGAAACAATTGCAATAAGATCTTCTTCATGAATTTCAAGCAAATCGTTCATAATAGATAAATCTATGACAATCCCTCCTTTAACAGGAAGAGGACCTCCACTGAGGCTCGTTGCCTGACCTCGTGGGCAAATAGGTATTTTTTCGCAATTAGCAAACTTCACAAGTGAGGCTAATTCGTCTACGCTTTTAGTCTGAATGACGATATCGGGTAAATAGGTTCCAAAAGAACCATCGAATGAATAACTAAAACGATCACTTTCATCTATGAGTATTCTCCCCGTTTTTATGATTGCTTCGATGTTCTCTATATGATAATCGGTCACTACTTTCATTTAATCCTCATCCTCTCGTTTTGCTATAAAGTGTAATCTTTTATAAACAAGCTTATTTTCTCTTCTGCATTCCTCAAATGAATCATAGACAGAACTTTAGCTAACTCAGGCTCTTCTGCTTCGATTGCAAGTAAAATATCTCGATGTTCTTTGTAGACAGCTTCTCTTTTAAGTTTTAACTCTGTATTTGGACGAAGAGTAATTTGTAATGTTTTTTCATAAAGGGAAGCTAGGTTATTTTGTGTTTGAATCATAATAGGATTCTGTGTAGCTAAAGTAATAGAGTTATGAAAATCTATATCTTCCTTTCTAGCAGTTGTAGTATTTTCGATTGATTTTTTCTCCCATTCGTCTAATATTCTTTTCATGTTTTCAAGTTGTTTTGGCGTGCGACGGAGGGCAGCTAAGTAAGCAACTTCAGGCTCTAGCACTTTTCTCATTTCAAAGAGATATTTAATATTGTCAATATCATCAGTTTCAATATGAATCCTTTGAAGTAATGTTGAATTGGTAGATTCTTCTACGTAACTTCCCCCACCTTGACGTGAATAAATGACACCTGCAGCACGGAGCATGCTTAGCGCTTCTCGGATTGGAACTCTACTTACTCCAAATTGGTCAGTAAGTTCCATTTCGGTTGGCAGTTTTGAACCTGGAGGGAACTTTCCATTTTCAATCATGGTAAATAATTCACGAGCAATAATCTGCGAAACTTTTTCTTTTTGAGACACGATTACCATCCTCCATTAAATTTTAATTTGTATGATAACTTTTAAATTTTAAATTTACAAAACGTTCATTTATGTATAAAATGATAAACAAACTTACTAGGTTTTGCAATAGTTGTATTACAAATTTGCGAATTACAACAAATTAAGCAGTGCTTTCAATGTTTTCGAACTTTAATGAAAGCACTTACATATCTGAATATTCTAAAGTTCGTGGCTTACTCCACTTTATATATATTGAAGTTCATCATTTCAGGGATTTACACGCTTAATTCATTAGGAGGAATGGGTATGAATAATGCAGTTTCATTAGAAAAGCAAACAACTCGAAAAGTCACTAGACGACTCGTACCATTTTTAATTATTCTCTATATTGTTGCGTTCCTTGATAGGGCAAATTTAGGTTATGCTGCTTTAGAAATGAATGAAGCATTAGGACTAACGAGTCAGATGTTTGGGATTGCTTCTGGTATCTTCTTTATAAGTTATTTTTTGTGTGAAGTGCCGAGTAATATCATGTTAGAGAAGTTCGGAGCAAAAAAATGGATTGCACGAATTCTTATAACTTGGGGGATTGTAGTTGTTTTAACCGGATTCGTTCAAAATGCTACACATTTGTATATCTTACGTTTTGTACTCGGTGCATTAGAAGCGGGCTTCTTTCCGGGAGTTATTTTGTATTTAACTTATTGGTTTAGAGCAAAAGAGAGAGCAAAAACAATTGCTATGTTTATGACAGCTATTGCTATTTCGTACATTATTGGGGCTCCACTTTCTACATGGATTATGGATAACATCCAATGGATGGGGCTTGATGGTTGGCGTTGGATGTTCGTTCTTGAAGGTGTACCGGCTGTTATTTTGGGGATTGTTACGTTATTTTATTTAACGAATAGACCAGACCAAGCGAAATGGCTTTCAAGCGAGGAGAAACAATGGTTAATATCTGAATTGGAGAAAGAAAGAGTAGAAAAAGCAAAGGTAGATGCTGACAAAAAACTAGTTGGACACAAACAAACCTTAACGAATCCACGAGTATGGTATCTAGCAATAATTTACTTTATGTTTAACATTGGTATATATGGTGTAGGCTTTTGGCTACCTCAAATTATTAAATCTCTTTCGGAAGTCCTGACTAATGTGCAAATTGGATTACTTACAATGATTCCTTATATCGCAGGAGCCATTGTAATGAATATCTGGTCTCGTCGTTCTGACCGTTCGGGAGAGAGACGTATTCATGCGGCTATTCCGTTGATTGTGGGCTCTTTAGGACTGTTTGCATCTGGAATGACCTCAAATCCGTTTCTTTCAATTGCATTTATGGTTATAGCTGTATCAGGCATGTACAGTTTCTATGGGCCTTTTTGGTCTTTGGCAACTCAATTCTTAAGTACTTCAGCTGCTGCTGTAGGAATTGCTGTTATTAATTCAATTGGAAATTTAAGTGGATTCGTTGGACCTTATGGTATTGGGATGATTCAAGATGCCACAGGAAATGTAAGTGTTGCATTGTTCTTTTTAAGTGGATCTATGTTAGTAGCTAGCGCTCTGTTGTTTGCAATGCGAAAAAGCCAATTAAAAGTTTCACAAGATAATTCACATATCTCAACAAATCAATAATCTTTTCGTTTGATTCAAGTTCAATAGATTTAAAGAAATATTTTTACTAAACTCAAAATGATTACTTATGGGGAGTTGTTAACAATGTCTTTAATGCCATACACATATTTTATGCCCACGCGAGTAGAATGTGGCAACGGAATTTCAAATAAAACAGGAGAAATGATTAGTGAATTAGGGATTAAGAGGGTACTGATCGTTACAGATAAAGGTATACGTTCAGCTAATCTTTTAGAAGGAATTGAGAAGTCACTTCAGGCTGTTCATTTGGAATATGAAATATATGATGAGATAGAGCCAAATCCATCAGATGATACGATTCATCAAGGAACAAACTATCTTAAACAGCATAAAAGCGAGGCTGTATTAGCTGTCGGTGGTGGTAGTAGCATCGATACAGCGAAGGGGATAGCCGCAATGGCTACTAACCCTGGTCATATCTTTGATTATGAAGGGGTAGGAAAAATCACCATACCGCCTCTTCCTATCATAGCCATTCCCACTACAGCAGGAACAGGAAGCGAAGTAACAGCCTCGACCGTTGTAACGAATAAAGATACATTATTTAAACTGGCAGTGATTAGTCCAAAATTATTTCCAATTTTAGCTATATTAGACCCTGCTCTTACGTTGCATCTCCCACAAGGGATTACAGCAGCAACAGGGATGGATGCGCTAACACACGCGATAGAATCATATACATCTAAATCTGCTAGTCCTGTTAGTCAAGGATTTGCTATACAGGCTATAAAAATGATTGGTGAAAATTTAACTAAGACTTATTTTGTTGGAACAGATATAGAAAGCAGGGAGAAAATGCTTGTTGGCTCAATGATAGCAGGGGTGGCATTTTCTCAATCACTTTTGGGAAATGTCCATGCAATATCTCATACGTTTGGTGGAGTTTTTAATATTCCTCATGGTATTGCAAATGCTGCATTATTGCCGTTCGTAATGAAATATAATTTACCAGCGTGTGCAGAACAGTATAAAGATATCGCAATTGCTTTAGGAGTAGATGTTAGCGGATTATCTACTCGATTGGCAGCAGAAAAAGCAATTGAAATTGTTATCCAAATGAATCAGTCGATGAATATCCCTCTTAATATAAAAGATTTGGGTGTTTCACTTGATTATTTACCAAAATTAGTAACCGATTCGATGAGAAGTGGTAATGTATTAAGAAACCCTAGACTGACAAAGGCTGAAGATATTCACTTGATTATTGAAAAAGCATATTATGGTGCGTTAAATGAGATGTAATCTACAAAAGATTGCAAGTGTAATGACAAAATAGACGCCTAAAATTTAGATTTTATATCAGTGATTGAAGATAATTTATTTAAGGGGGAATTTTTTTGTTAAAAGTCAATTCTTTAGTTGAATTAGAGAAATTAAAAATGTATGTCAATGGTGAATGGACAGCTGCATTAGATGGAAAAACATTTTCAATAACAAACCCATCAACTGGTCAAATGATTGCTCGAGCTCCAAAAGGGGGGCATCAAGAGACAAAGCTGGCGATTGAAGCAGCAGATCATGCTTTTAAATCCTGGTCCAAATTAACGGCAAACGAACGTGCTCACTATTTACTGAAGTTGTATGATCTTATGCATGAATATCAAGATCAATTAGCAGAAATCATCAGTTTGGAAATGGGAAAACCTTTTACGGAGGCAAAAGGAGAAGTAGCTTTTGCAGCTAGTTATTTACAATGGTTTGCTGAAGAAGGAAGAAGGATTTATGGAGAAACGATTCCTGCTTCTGCTGTTAACAAAAGGTTAATGGTTATCCGCCAGCCAATTGGTGTCGTTGCAGCAATTACTCCTTGGAATTTCCCTTTAGCCATGATGACTAGAAAAGTAGGTCCTGCGATGGCAGCTGGATGTACATCTGTTGTGAAACCAGCTGGACAATCTCCTATTAGTGCGATTGCGTTTGGAAGATTGGTAGAAATGGCAGGAGTGCCAAAAGGAGTTGTAAACATCGTAACAGGTGCTTCAGGCCCAATTTCTGATGAAATTTTTGAAAACCCAACAGTTAGAAAGATTTCATTTACAGGATCTACTGAGGTTGGGAAATTATTAGTGACCAAGTCTGCTGCACAATTGAAGCGGTTGTCATTGGAACTTGGTGGACATGCACCATTTATTGTTTTTGAAGATGCTGATTTAGAAGCTGCTGCTACAGGTGCGGTTGAAAGTAAATTTAGAAATACAGGGCAAACGTGCGTATGTGCAAATCGAATCTATGTCCAAAGCTCTGTTATAGATAAGTTTTCAGAACTTTTTGTAGAAAAAGTGAAAGCTCTTAAAGTTGGAAATAGTATTGATCCAAGTGTACAAGTTGGACCCTTGGTAAGTCCCGAAAGTTTAGAGAAAGTGGAAGAGCATGTAAATGATGCTGTTTCTAAAGGAGCTCGCCTTCTTTATGGAGGACAACGCCTTAAAGGTAAATTGTCTGAGGGGTTGTTTTATGAACCTACCATTTTGGGTGAAGTAAATTCAAACATGCTTATTACGAGTGAGGAAACATTTGGGCCAGTTGCTCCAATTATTCCATTCGAGACAGAAGAAGAAGTCGTTCGATATGCAAATTCGACAGAATATGGTTTAGCTGCGTATTTCTATACAGAAAATTTTAGTCGATCCGTCAGAGTTTCTGAAGCTCTAGAATTCGGGATTATTGGTATGAACGATGCAGTTCCTGCAGTTGCTCAAGCTCCATTTGGAGGAATTAAAGAGAGTGGAATGGGGCGTGAAGGCGGACATCAAGGGCTGGACGAATACTTAGAAGAAAAATATATTTCCATGGGTATTAAATAAAAAATGTAATTAGTGTAATGACGAATAAAAAAACATTGTAACGATCAATATTCAAGATACTTCTGAGAAATTCTTATGAATGATAGTGAAAATGTTAGCAAAATAAATGAGGAAATTGCAATAGGAACTGAGCAGGCTGCTGCGAGTGTTAAGCAAATGGTGGCTTCAGCAGATCAATCGAGTAATGCGCTTCAAACAGTTATAAAGAGTACGGATCTGTGGGCAGTAACCTCTGATAAATTAGAGGAAAGAAGTCACACTCTTTAATGGATGATACCGAAAGAGTTCTCCTATTTTCGGATAATAAAGTTCTTTGATTGTAACCGTATTTAAGATCATTATGATCTTAAATACGGTTTTTTATTGTGAATATGGCAAAAAGAACGAGTAGGCAAACAGAAGAGGAAATTACACGATAAGTGTAGCTTTGAAATTTAGGATAAGGGGCGCAACTTAATTATCCCTATACACATACATGAAATATCAGTTCGTAGACTCTGCCAAAATTGTCTCACCCGTTCAAAATTTTGGAAACAACTGTTCAGTTGGTTACAATTGTTTATTTACTTCATACCGTTCTCGGACCAGATGTTTTTAACAACGAGTGTTCCAGCTTTTCTCTCCCCGATAATATCGTCTCGTCCAATGAAACTCTCGCCACATAATAGAGGCAGTACAGCTTACAACAGCAACAATACGAGCTTCGTGTTATAGCTGGCGGAAAACCTCTTTGAGGTGTGCTACATTATCTCTGTCTCATCGGGATCAAGAAAGCGCAACAAGGTTTAAAAGAGCTCAGAACGGTTGATTTTGAACATACCAGTTTAAAAAAAGTATTGAGCTCTCGAAATATGCTGAGCTCGAAAAAAGAATAACTCGTCTACTTCGGAAAGCTGGGCAATGAAATTATTGCCCGGGAAAGCGCAAGAAATGACAACGTTCGGCTATCGGCCGAAAATAAAAATTGTTTAGCACTTTTATTGTAGAAAAGTCACGAATCCTGTAAAATAGCGTTAGATATTGAATGAGGAGCGTAGAGCATGTATAAGGGTCTTTTTTACTTGTTTTTTCTTGTTGTCATTTTGATCGCTTTTGTGTTTTCAAATTATAAAGATGTTTTTCTTGCAAACTTTTAAAATAGGTTAATGCATTAGTACATGTACACCTCTTCATTCATACATTATTAATGTAAGAAAATCAAGGAGAGGGGAATGCTACATGTACCATCATCATCATTGCAAGCCGAATGTTACACAGCCAATTGTTCATCCGACGAATCATTGCTGTACACACAGCGAGTCCACAACAATTGTGCCGCACATCCATCCGCAGCATGTGACGAATGTCCACCATCAAAACTTCCAACATGTTCACTACTTCCCGCATACGTTTTCTCAGGTGGACCCGGCAACACATCAACACTTTAACTGCGGTGGACCTTGCTGTAACAGATAACGTGAATTGGGACTTTTATAAGTCCCTTTTTTTAAAAGCAGGTGAAAAAATGAAAATTATTGCTGTCACAGGGTACAAGCCATTCGAACTTGGGATATTCAAACAAGACGAGCCTGCACTTCAATACATAAAAGCGGAGCTTCAAAAAAGGCTGACAGCTCTTATCGAAGAGGGTCTGGAATGGGTTCTCATATCGGGGCAGCTAGGTGCTGAAATCTGGACAGCCGAAGTGGTGTTTGAGCTTCAAGAGGAGTATCCAGCTTTAAAACTTGCAGTCATTACGCCATTCTATGAACAAGAAGAGCGCTGGAATGAACAAAATAAAGAGTTGTATGAAGCGATTCTTGCACAAGCAGATTTTGTAGAAAGTGTCACGCATAGACCATATGAAAGTCCGGCACAATTTAAACAAAAGAACCGCTTTTTTATTGAAAAAACAGATGGTCTTCTCGCTCTTTATGATCCAGAGCATGAGGGCTCTCCAAAGTATATGATCAGAGAAGCTGAAAACTATACCGATTACCCAATTATGTACATCACAATGGATGATCTAAGAGCACAGGTTGAGGCGGAAGATCCGTTTTTTGACTAAAAACAAGAGAAAATTTGACAACGTCACGTATTTCTGAAAAAATATACTATGAATTCACGATATGAGGTGAAAAAGATGCTTGCTGATAAAGTAAAGCTTTCTGCGAAAGAAATTTTAGAAAAAGAATTTAAAACAGGTGTCAGAGGGTATAAACAAGAAGAAGTCGATAAATTTTTAGATATGGTCATTAAAGACTATGAGACATTCAACCAAGAAATCGAAAAGCTTCAACAAGAAAACCTCCACTTGTCAAAACAGCTTGAAGAAGCAGTTGAACAAGGGAAAAGACAGCCTGCACAGTCCAATACAACGAACTTTGATATTTTAAAAAGACTATCTAACCTTGAGAAACACGTTTTCGGCAGCAAACTTTATGATTGAGTGATGCCGAAAAAGCTTGTGTCAGATGACATTGTCGTTTATAATAACGCTTGTTGATTAACGTTCGGGTAATCGCTGTAATGCTTTTAGGCATTGCAGAGGAAAGTCCATGCTCGCACGGTGCTGAGATGCCCGTAGTGTTCGTGCCTGGCGAAAAAATAAGCCAGGGCAGCCTGGGAAAGGCTGACGGCAGGAAAAATGCCTACGTCCTTTTATAGAATATGGCAAAGTATCCTTGAAAGTGCCACAGTGACGAAGTCTCACTAGAAATGGTGAGAGTGGAACGCGGTAAACCCCTCGAGCGAGAAACCCAAACTTGGTAGGGGAACTTTCTCAAAGGAACCAAACGGAGAGAAGGACAGAGAATTCTGTAGATAGATGATTACCACCTGAGTACGAGGCATTTGCCGTTTGCAGTACGATGGAACAAAACATGGCTTACAGAACGTTATATCCGTTATTTTAAACATGATGAAAACAAAGCTCTCCTATTTCTACATATGGAGAGCTTTTATCTTGAATAAATAAAAGGACGAGAAAACAGGTGATAAACAAATGAAAACTTATACACTCATCGCGACAGCTCCAATGGGGATTGAAGCGGTTGTTGCAAAAGAAGTAAGAGACCTTGGCTATGAGTGCACTGTAGATAACGGGAAAGTCATTTTTCAAGGGGATGCCCTTGCGATTTGCCGTGCAAACCTTTGGCTGCGTACAGCAGACCGGATAAAGGTACAAGTTGCTGAATTTTCAGCAAAAACATTTGATGAGCTTTTTGAACAGACAAAAGCGATTGAATGGGCCGCTTATTTGCCGAAAAATAGTACGTTCCCTGTCATCGGTAAATCAGTCAAATCACAGCTTGCAAGTGTGCCGGATTGTCAGCGCATCGTCAAAAAGGCCATCGCGCAAAAGCTCAGATCTTCTTACAACATTCAGTCCGAATGGCTTGAAGAGACGGGTCCTGAATATAAAATCGAGGTTGCGCTTTTAAAAGATAAAGCAGTGCTAACCCTTGATACATCTGGTGTCGGCCTTCATAAACGGGGGTACCGTGTGGATCAAGGCGGAGCACCTATTAAAGAAACCCTTGCTGCCGCGCTCGTGTTATTAACGAACTGGACACCTGATCGTCCGTTTGCTGATCCTGTTTGCGGATCAGGCACAATTGCTATTGAAGCAGCTATGATAGGACAAAACATTGCCCCAGGATTTAACCGGGAATTTGCGTCTGAATCATGGGAATGGATCGGTGAGGACGTATGGAACAAAGCGCGTCTTGAAGTGGAAGAAAAAGCGAACTATGATCAGCCGCTTCACATTATTGCGAGCGATATTGATCATCGCATGATAGACATTGCAAAAATGAATGCAGAAGAAGCTGGACTAAGTGAACTGATTCAATTTAAACAAATGCAAGTAAAAGACTTCCAAACAAAAGAGGAGTATGGTGTGATTGTCGGAAATCCGCCCTACGGAGAACGACTCAGTGATAAGCCAGCTGTTGAAAAAATGTATCAAGGGATGGGTGAAGCATTTAAGAGCCTAGACACTTGGTCCATATATATCTTAACGTCACATGAAAAGTTCGAAGAGTGCTTCGGAAGAAAAGCAACGAAAAAGAGAAAACTGTTTAATGGATTTATTAAAACAGACTATTATCAATATTGGGGAAAACGTCCTCCTAGAAAGCAGACAACTGAATCATAAAAAAAGGTCACACCTAAAGAAGGTGGGTCACACCTAAAGAAGGTGTGACTTTTTTATTGCGGAAAGGTATAAAGCTTCACGGGACGGAATAAACTGAACTTGATTTTAAAAAAAGAGGTGTCTCCATGATTCATTATGATCAATTTCAGTTAATCCAAAAAGCACTCGCTTCGACTGCTCAAGAAATAGAAGGGCATGAAACGGGACAATCTGCTCAGCTTGCGGTAGCCATTCAAGATTTAGCCCTTGCTCAGGCCTACATAGAACGTTCAGAGCATGCATTTTTAATGAAGGAAAGCTATCAACATCGCTTGCGTTCATAAAAAAGATTGTCATTCCCCAGCATAAATGTTACTATTGAATGTCTGAATGATTCAAAAGTTGGGGGTTGAAGCAGGTGACAGCATCTCGTTTGCCTTTTTCATTATCAAAAGAACACAATTTTTACGAAGAACTGGGCAACTGGATTGGTGATGTGTTTTATGACATTTTGCCAGAAAAGGGCTTTGATCTTCGAGATGAACAAATATTTATGGCTTTTCAGTTAGAAAGAGCCTTTAAAGAAAAAAGTGTGATGTTTGCCGAAGCTGGGGTAGGCACAGGCAAAACAATCGTCTATCTATTATTTGCCGTCACATATGCAAGATATACTGGGAAACCTGCGATTATTGCATGTGCAGACGAAACGTTAATTGAACAGTTGGTCAAACAAGAAGGTGATATCTATAAAATTGCCAATCACCTTGATATACAAATAGATGCGAGATTAAGTAAATCGCATGATCAATATTTATGCTTGAAAAAACTCGAGAAAACCATGCAGCGTGAAGATGATGAGAAGTGGCTCGATAGTTATGAATCGCTTCCTTCATTTGTTCATGAATCACATGGTATGCAAACCTTTTATCCGTACGGAGATCGAAAAGAGTATCCAGAACTATCAAATGATGAATGGTCACGAATTGGCTATGATTCGTTTCAGGACTGCTTGACGTGTGATATGCGTCATCGCTGCGGCTTGAATTTATCAAGAGATCATTACCGGAAAGCGGCAGACCTGATCATCTGCTCACACGACTTTTACATGGAGCATGTGTGGACAAAGGAATCCCGCAAACGTGAGGGTCAGCTTCCTCTGCTCCCTGAACATAGCTCAGTTGTATTTGATGAAGGTCATCTTCTTGAGTTTGCCGCACAAAAAGCTTTGACGTACCGAGTGAAGCAATCAACGCTGGAGACATTTTTGGAGCGTCTTTTGCAAAACGACATTCGCGAAGAATTTGCAGAACTTGTTGAAGATGCACTAGCAACAAACGATGAGTTCTTCTATCTTTTAAAAACAAATGCCAAAGAAGTCAAAGGCTCGCATCGACTTGAAATTGGGCGCGTGGATGAGGTGAAGCGTTCAGCAAGTGAATTGTGTGACTTACTTGAAAAAATCGGAGAAGCGCTCGTGTTTGAATCCGAGATGTATACAATTGATCAATACGAATTGTCTGTTGTGGAAGAGTACATTGAACAAATGGCTTATTCCCTGTCGCTTTATCAAAAAAATGCCATTAGCTGGCTTGAAAAGCAGGAATTAGATACGACATTTGTCGTCATGCCGAAGACGGTCGCAGAGGTGCTTGGCGAAAAAGTATTCTCGCAAAAAAGACCATATATTTTCTCTTCAGCGACATTGTCTGAAAACCAATCATTTGATTATTTAGCTGAAAGTCTTGGTATAAAAGATTACTTATCAATGAGTGTGGCTTCGCCGTATGATTACGATGAGCAAATGCAAATTTATTTCCACGGAATTCAGCAGCCGGTCTTAGATCCAGAGGCAAAAGGACAGCAAGTGATCACTCAGCTGAAAGACAATGGAGGCAGATCATTGATTCTATTCCCTTCATTTGATGAACTCCATTTATTTAGAAAGCAGCTTGAGGCATCAAATGAATCACTGCCTTTCCAAGTGTATTTTGAGGGAGACGAGGAAATCAGCACCATTGTTCAAAAGTTCCAAGCAGATGAGACATCAGTGTTATGCTCCGTTCATCTGTGGGAAGGGCTGGATATTCCAGGTCAATCCTTAACGAATGTGGTCATTTGGGGACTTCCTTATCCGCCGCATGATCCAGTATTTGAGGCGAAACGGAATGAATCAAAGGATGCATATGCTGAAGTGGACCTTCCATATATGTTGCTTCGATTACGACAAGGCATTGGCAGACTGATTCGGACAAGCCAAGATGCAGGAAGCATTCATATATACTTTGATGGCAAGGAAGATAAAGAGCTTCAAAGTAAAATTGAATCTGTCCTGCCAGTGAAGCCAGTCATCACTTCATTATAGGGGACGAACGACGAAAAGAGGAGGATACCAATGGTGTATCCTCCTTTTTCATTGACAAACGAACATTCATTGAAGTAGCCTTGAAACGTACATACATATTTTATTGATTGGGGGAACGAACGCATGAGTCTTGAATCAAAAGAGAAAGCGTTTTATCAATTACTAGGAAAAATCGCCCACTATACAGAGGCGCTCCATTTACTTTATTGGGACTCTAGAACGCAGGCTCCTAAAAAAAGCGCTGATTTCAGAGCTGAAACCATCGGTCAATTATCAAGTGATATCTTTAATATGAAGACTTCTGATGAGATGAGAGACCTTCTTGACGCATTAAATAAAAAGCGAGATGAGCTGTCAAAAGATACACAGAAGGCGCTCGAATTATCGCAAAAAGAGTATGATGAAAACAGCAAAATTCCAAAAGAAGAATTTAAAGAATACTCCATTCTACAATCAAAAGCAGAGCATGTCTGGGTTGAAGCAAGAGAGAAATCAGATTTTTCCCTCTTTGCTCCTTACTTAAAACAGCTCATTGATTTTAACAAGCGTTTTATTCAGTATTGGGGCGTGAAAAAAACGCCATATGATGTGCTGCTCAATAACTACGAGCCAGATATGACCGTGGAACAGCTCGATCAAAAATTTGGCGCGCTTCGTGATGCCATCGTTCCTCTCGTGAAAAAAATTGAAGCCTCCCCAAATAAACCGGATACTTCATTTTTATCGAAAAGCTTCCCAATCGACAAGCAAAAAGAGCTTAGCCTCTTTTTCTTAAAAGAGTTAGGATATGACTTTGATGCAGGGCGTCTTGATACAACGGTTCATCCGTTTGCTGTGACATTAAGCAGAGGGGATGTTCGTGTGACGACTCGCTATGATGAGCACGATTTTCGGATGGCGATCTTTGGTACCATTCATGAATGCGGTCATGCCATTTACGAGCAAAACATTGATGAGGCACTAAGCGGGACGCTATTATGTGATGGCACGTCAATGGGTATCCATGAATCACAATCTCTCTTCTTTGAGAATTTTATCGGCAGACATGAAGATTTCTGGAAAACATATTATCAAAAGCTGCAAGAAGCTTCTCCTGAACAATTTAAAGATGTATCTTTAGAGGACTTTGTGCATGCAGTCAATGAGTCTAAGCCGACTTACATTCGAATTGAAGCAGATGAACTCACGTATCCGCTTCACATTATTATCCGGTATGAAATTGAGAAAGCTATTTTCAATGAAGAAGTCGCCGTTGAAGACCTACCTGCGCTTTGGAATGAAAAATATAAAGCATATCTTGGCATTACGCCGCCTAACGATGCGCTTGGTATTTTGCAGGATGTCCACTGGTCAGATGGCAGCTTTGGTTATTTCCCTTCGTATGCACTTGGTTATATGTATGCGGCGCAATTAAAGCAGCAAATGATCAAAGATTTACCGAATTTTGATGAACTGATCCAAAATGGGTCTTTTGCACCGATAAAAGAATGGCTAACTGAACATGTCCATAAACATGGAAAACGGAAAAAGCCATCTGAAATCATTCAAGATGCAACTGGCGAAGAATTAAATGTTCAATATTTAATCGACTACTTAACGGATAAGTACACGAAATTGTATTTATCATAAATGAAAGGCACCCTTTCGTCAAAAGGGTGCTTTTTTGATGCGTGAATATTCTAAAAACGAACGTTTTGATCTGATCTATTATTTAAGTTCGGTATTTTTCTAGAAAAGTGCTTTCCAAGCGTCTGAAATCTTGTTATAATTTGAACACTATAACACTCATATAATCGCGTGATGATGGCACGCAAGTTTCTACCGGACACCGATACCGTCCGACTATGAGTGAGCAAAATGAAACAGTTCTTATTTGAGCTGAAGATCCGTGGATCGTTTTCGCATTGCTTGCTCCTCATGGACAGCAATGCTTTTTTTATGCAAAAAATAGGATGTTTGCCAATATGCTAGGGGGAAGAATGATGGAATTGTTACGTCAAAAAATTGAGAACGAAGGAATCGTTCTGTCGAATCAAGTGTTAAAGGTAGATGCCTTTTTAAATCATCAAATTGATCCTGTATTAATGCATGAGATTGGTCAAGAGTTTGCTAGATTATTTAAGCATGATGGCATTACAAAAATCATTACGATCGAATCTTCTGGCATCGCGCCTGCTGTGATGGCTGGACTTGCCCTTCATGTGCCCGTCGTCTTTGCTCGTAAACGACAATCACTCACATTAACGGAGAACCTCTTAACAGCAAGTGTGTACTCTTTTACGAAAAATGTAGAAAGTACCATCGCTGTCTCGAATACGCACCTTAGTGAAAATGATTGTGTGCTCATCATCGATGACTTTTTAGCGAACGGTGAAGCCGCTAAAGGACTGGCCACTATTGCAAAGCAGGCGAAGGCAAAAGTAGCTGGATTTGGAATTGTCATTGAGAAGTCATTCCAGCCAGGAAGAAAAGAGCTTGTACAAATGGGCTACCGTGTTGAGTCACTCGCACGTATTGCATCACTTGAGGAAGGAAAAGTCACGTTTGTACGCGAGGTACAATCATGAGTGCCGCTAAAAAAGCCAAAACGCTCTCTCTAGGAATTCAGCATGTCCTGGCGATGTATGCAGGTGCGGTTCTTGTACCCCTCATTGTTGGTGATGCGCTTGGGCTCTCGCCTGCACAGCTCACTTACTTAATCTCGGCGGATATTTTCATGTGTGGTGCTGCCACACTGCTCCAAGTATGGAAAAACCGCTTCTTTGGTATTGGCTTACCTGTCGTACTAGGCTGTACATTTACCGCAGTTTCTCCCATGATTGCCATTGGCTCTAAATATGGGATTTCGTCTATATATGGAAGTATTATTGCCTCAGGTTGTATTGTCATTGCTCTTTCCTTTTTCTTTGGGAAGCTTGTGAAATTTTTTCCACCTGTTGTAACAGGCTCCGTCGTCACGATTATTGGAATTACCCTCATTCCAGTAGCTATGAACAATATGGCAGGCGGAGAAGGAAGTGCAGATTATGGTTCTTTTGAAAATTTAGGACTCGCTTTCCTTGTGCTGTTTATTATTGTTCTGCTCTATCGATTCACAAAGGGATTTATGAAAGCTATCGCTATTTTAATTGGCATACTACTTGGGACAGCAGTCGGTGCCCTATTAGGAAAAGTGGAAACGGCCGAAGTAGCAAATGCACAAGTTTTCCGCATGATTGAACCTTTTTATTTTGGCATGCCTACCTTTGAATTTGCGCCAATCATGACGATGACTTTAGTTGCCGTTGTGTCTTTAGTTGAATCAACAGGTGTTTATTTCGCGCTAGGAGATTTAACGAATCGCTCATTAAAGGAGAAGGATTTAGCAAAGGGCTACCGTGCAGAAGGGATTGCTGTGTTATTAGGGGGTATCTTCAATGCCTTTCCATACACAGCCTACTCGCAAAATGTGGGGTTGATCCAGTTAACAGGTGTCAAGAAAAACCAGGTCATTGTTGTGACAGGTGCATTGCTCATGTTATTTGGACTTTTTCCTAAAATCGCTGCATTTACAACGATTATCCCAAAATCGGTTCTTGGCGGCGCAATGGTCGCGATGTTTGGCATGGTCATTGCGTATGGTATTAAAATGCTTACGCGTGTTGATTTTGGAAAACAGGAAAACTTGCTCATCGTCGCTTGCTCAGTTGGAATCGGCTTAGGTGTAACCGTCGTGCCACAAATGTTTGATCATCTGCCTGAATCCATCAAATTATTGACAAGTAACGGAATAGTGGCTGGGAGCTTTACCGCTATTTTGCTTCATATTATTTATCACATGATTCCATTTAAAAAAGAAGCAGAGCACGATCATGTGGAAGAACCTAAACAATCTGTTATGTAAACACCTCTCATTTAGAGGTGTTTTTTTTGTATAAAAAAAGCAGGTTCGCTTGGCTTGGAACGAACCTGTGAAGGAGGAAAACTACATCATGTTTTCATTTATATTATCCAATATTTATCAATTGTCGTCAAGACAAAAAGTTAGACGAAGGAAAATATTTTGACTGAATTTTGACGATTTGTCATGTATATCCTATTTTTGATAGGGGATATTAACCAAAAAAAGAGGTGAAGCAGATGGCGTACATTCTTTCAGTTGGAACAAGTCTACCAAAGAATCATGTAGATCAGCAAACAGCTGCTGAATTTGCAAGGTCTCAATTTAAACGATCGTTTAAAGATATTGACCGGTTGCTGAGGGCTTTTCATAATGGAGAAATGCAGAGCAGACAGTTTGTGCAGCCTATTGAATGGTATCAAAAGCACCACTCTTTTGAAGAGAAAAATAATATCTATTTGGAAAAGGCATTGGCACATGCGAAAGAAGCGATCATTCACTGTCTTCATGAGACAACCTTCCTTACAAAGCCTATTCCGTATGAAGAGATTGATGCTTTGTTTTTCATCTCAAGCACCGGATTGTCGACACCAAGTCTTGATGCAAAGCTGATGAACGTTCTCCCTTTTTCGCCTTATACGAAACGAGTACCGATTTGGGGGCTAGGGTGCGGGGGCGGAGCGGCAGGGTTGTCTAGAGCTTATGAATATATCAGGGCATACCCAGAAGCGAAGGTTCTTGTTGTCGCATGTGAGCTTTGCAGTTTAACCTTTCAGCCGCAAGATCAATCAAAAAGCAATTTAATCGGCACCTCTTTGTTCGGGGACGGGACTGCGGCAGTGCTGTTAACTGGAGAAAAAGCTGCATCTGACTATACGCAGTTAAAAACAGTGCCTAAAGTGCTTGGTACACAGTCAGTAACGATGAAAGATTCTGAGGATGTGATGGGCTGGGAATTTACGAGTGACGGCTTTCAGGTCATTTTCTCACGTGACATTCCGTCCATTATTTCAGGCTGGTTACAAGAGCAGGTGGACCAATTTCTACATCAGCTCGGGTTTTCAACAGATGACCTATCTGTTTTTCTTGCCCACCCTGGAGGCAAAAAAGTAATTGATGCTTATCTTGAAAGTCTATCTTTACAAGAGGATCAGCTTTTTTCTTCAAAAGAAGTGCTCAAACACCACGGGAATATGTCCTCTGCCACAGTTTTGTATGTCATCAAGCATTTTCTTGAACATCAGACAGCTGATCCGGGTGATGTGGGGCTTTGCGGGGCGCTTGGTCCGGGTTTTTCCTCTGAATTATTACTTATGAAATGGGAGGAGATGTCGTCATGATCTTTTGGCTTGTTATTGGTTTCTTCATTTGTCAGCGCCTGATTGAAATGTTTGTGGCCAAAAGAAATGAGAAGAAAGTGAAAGCGATAGGTGCCATCGAATTTGGTGCGAACCATTATCCTTATATGGTCGGAATGCATGCTGCTTTTTTCCTCTTTCTCATTGGAGAGACATGGCTGTTAAACCGGGAACCGTCCCGTTTTTTTCTTTTGCTGCTCGTTTTCCTGTTGGCTACACAGGTGGTTCGATACTGGGCATTATGTTCCCTTGGGACGTACTGGAATACAAAGATTTTAGTGGTGCCAAATGCGATGATTGTAAAAAAGGGACCGTATCGGTGGTTAAAGCATCCTAACTATGTGGTGGTAGCGATTGAGCTTATCTTGATTCCGTTATTGTTTGAGGCGTATATCACTGCCATTTTGTTTACATGTTTAAATGGATGGATGATGATGGTGAGAATTCAAACCGAAGAAAAGGCACTGAATCAGTATTTACTAAATTAATATTGAAAATCATTATCAATTGTGCTACACTTTCATTAATGATAAGCATTCTCAATCATGAAGGATGGACGGTGATCACATGACAATGATTTTCTTACTCGGTACGGTCTGTGTATACAGCCTATTAATTGGCTTTGTTTTAAAAGGTGTTTTAAAAAAATCTGCTTCCTGATCGCAGTCAATTACGACTGATCGGGCAGTAGATTTTTTTTATTTCCTCAGATCAGAAGAAAAATCTCTTTATTTTGTGTAAAATGGTATCACATACATAACTGACTTTTCTAAAAACAAAGGGGTTTATCGTCATGAAAGACTTGTCTACTCGAGATTCGCTCGTTCAAACTACAGGTGCTTTATATCAAAGCCTTCTCAAAAGGGATGACCATGAACGCGCAGCCAAACTTGCATCGATTATGAAAAAGGAAGCAGAAGAAGAAGTGTATATCGCATTTACTGGCCACTATTCTGCTGGTAAGTCGTCACTTGTGAATCATTTGCTTCATGATCAAATCCTGCCAACGAGCCCAATCCCAACAAGTGCAAACTTAGTCGTTGTGAGAAAAGGGAGAAGTGAAGTACAGCTTCACACCTCTGATGGCCGTTTTGCAAAAATGAGCGGTTCTTATGATAAAGAAGCGGTGCAGCGTTTTTGTAAGGATGGAGAACAGATTGAAATGGTCGAAATTAGCGGTGATTATAGTGGACTTGAAGAAAAAGTGGCACTGATCGATACGCCAGGAATTGATTCAACGGATCATGCGCACTTTTTATCGGCTGCGTCTATTCTACATCAAGCAGATGCTCTTTTTTATGTCGTTCACTATAACCATGTTCATTCTGAAGAAAACATTCGATTCATTCGTTCCATTAAAGACAAAGTGCCAAATCTTTATTTCATTGTGAATCAAGTCGATCGGCATGATGAACATGAGACAGCTTTTGAAGACTACAAAAAACAAGTGGTTGATATGCTCTTGAAAGAGGGCATAGAGGAAGATCATCTGTATTTTACATCTGTGACCGATGAGGCGCACCCAAGAAACGAAATGCTTCGTTTAATTGAGAAATTACAAGAATTACAAACATTACCTAAAGCATCACTCCGAGCCTATACAGAGCAGAAAATAGAGCATGTCCTCAAAGAACATATCGAATCGTTAAAAGAAGAGCTGCAGGAAGAGGATCTTGATACGCAGCTTCAGGATAAAAGAAATGAAGTCAAAGAACTTGAAGCGAAAAACCGGTTCACCGAAAATGGGGCAACACAGTTAGAAGACGAAGTATCTTCTGAAGTGGAGAACATTTTAAAAAATGCGAACCTAACCCCATTTAAGATGAGGGAGCTCGCCAGTGACTATATCGAATCGAAAGCACCTGGCTTTAAAGTAGGGTTGCTCTTCGCTAAAAACAAAACCGAGCAGGAAAAAGAAAGACGGGCAAACGATTTCGTAGCAGATGTAAAGACGAGAATGAAAGCAGAAGTGGACTGGCATATAGCAGAGCTTTTCAAAAAGGTTGTCAAGCGGCACCAGCTTGGTGAAGAGTTGTTAGATCAAGTGATGGCATTTGAAACACCTGTCCAAGAATCTTTACTGGAAAAAGTCATTCACCCTGGTGCGACTTTTTCTAATGAATACGTTCTTCAATATGCGAAAGATGCAGGTGAAGCCCTGAAAAGACAGGCAAAACAGAAAGCGATCCCATTGATTGAACAAATGGCTGAGACCCTGAAAGACCAGCTCACAAAGGAAAAGGGGAAGCTGCAAGAAAAATGGGCACTGGCGAAACAAGAGCTTCAAACGCTTGAGCAGTGCATTGAAAAAAATGAACAAATCGAACGGAACATCCAGCATGTATGGGATATATGGCAAAACGGAACGGATGAGCTGATCCAAGAAGATTGGTTTCATGCGAAAAAACAATGGATGCAGCATGACCAGCTGAAGCAGCATCACGCGGCATTTCATGCTGAAGAGAGCGAGCAAAAAAACGAGCAGACAGATCGTGATCAAATACGTCAGTCTCAGCATTTAACGACCGCACAGTCGATTGATCAGTTTGAACAGCTTTCTCGTATTTTAATGCCATTAGACGTTCTTCAACCACAAAGAAAGTCCTTTGATAAACGAACAGAACGGCTGCAGGCAAAAGAGTTTACACTCGCCTTATTCGGGGCTTTTAGTTCGGGGAAATCTTCCTTTGCAAATGCCCTTGTTGGTAGAAAGGTGTTACCATCGTCCCCTACACCAACAACTGCCACGATCAATAAGCTAACGCGGCCGACGAAAGATCACCCGCATGAAAGTGTGAAAGTGGTGTTCAAAACGGATCAGGATATGCTAGAGGAGCTCGATCAGATTCTCGGATTTTCTATCTCAGAAGAAAAGGGAGATACGTTTAGGGCGAAACTGGAAAGAGTACTGAAAAAAAGACAGCTTGAACAGGATCACCGCGTTATTGTTGAACATTTTCTAGAGGCGCATGCCCGGTTTCATGATTACATTGACAAGCAAACCCCATTAAATGTCACACTCCAAGAACTAAAGCCGTATGTGGCAGAAGAA
Source organism: Bacillus zhangzhouensis (assembly GCF_000715205.1). Lineage (GTDB taxonomy): Bacteria > Bacillota > Bacilli > Bacillales > Bacillaceae > Bacillus > Bacillus zhangzhouensis. The sequence goes on from NZ_JOTP01000004.1 coordinate 122,186, forward strand.
GCTGTTTCTTGTGTGGTCAAGGAAGTGACGGTGTATTTAAGTACACCTTTGACAGATAAAGGGCTGACGATTGTTGATACGCCAGGCGCCAGCAGTATGAATAAGCGTCACACAGAGATTGCCTTTCAATATATGAAGGACGCAGACGCCCTTCTTTATTTAACTTACTATCAGCATTCGTTCTCTAAGGCCGATCGGTCATTTTTACGTAAGCTCGGGCTTGTAAAAGATTCATTTAGCATGGATAAAATGTTCTTTATTATCAATGCAGCTGATTTGGCAAAGGATCAAGCAGAGCTTGAAACCGTCTTTGACTATGTGCGAAAAGAGCTCACAAAAGAAGGCATCCGAAACCCAAATCTTCATCATGTGTCCAGTAAGGAAGAGATCGAAGGAAAAGGGTCAACACCTTATAACCAATATGAACAGCTTAGAAAACAACTCGACTATTTTATTGAGGAAGAATTAACGAAAGACGCCATCGAGCTTTTGCATTTTGAAGCTATTACACTATGTGGAACAGTCGACAAGCTACATGCCACCTTGCATCAGTCAGAGGATGAGAAGCAAGCCGAAAAGAAAAAGATAGAAGCATCCTATGAAACAATCCTTGAAAAAATGAGCCATGTCAAACGATCTAAGCTAGTGACAGAAAGCGTGAAAAAGGACTTGCAAGAACAGCTTTACCACATTATTCAGCGTCTATCACTATTTGCGAATGATATGTTAAAGACAGCTTTTTATCCTGGACTATCCCAAGGAAACTTCGGTCAGCAGTTGAAAAAGGCGCTTGAACAGGCGCTGAAGGATTATGAATTTGAATTTGTACAGGAGCTCAAGGCTCTCGATATCCGAATGGAATCGTTTATCAACCAGTATTTCCAAGAGGAGTGGGAGAAGGGCATGCAGGCTGTATGTGCTGAAGATCCTTACTTTTCTCTCAGACTGTCACCGCCAGAAGAGAAAAACGCTGAGCTAAAACAAATTGAAGTCGAAGCAGAACTGAGCCAATTTGAGCCGCTCCTAAAAAAGCAAAAATCAGCGAAAGCCTTCTTCGAACAAAATGGGAAGTCTGCGTTTATTGAAGCGATTCGAGACATTCTTCTTCAATTAACCACTGAATGGGCGGATAAGGAAAAAGAGGAATTATTGAGCAGATACGAAAAGATGGTAAAGACCTTTACTGAAAGATATGAAACAGAAGCGCTCCAGCAGCTGAGCGAACAAAAACAAACATTTATCACAAGCTTAACGACAGATGCCAAAGAGCAGGCCATTATTGAACAAGTATATGAACAAACAAATGAATGGAAGAACCAGTTGAAAACCATTTGATTCATGGTAGACTAGATAAAAAAAGAAAGCAGTTGATACACAATGACGAGCGTACACGAAGACATTTCTGCACATTCACAAAAACAGCATGCTCATATCCAGTCCTTTCTCGAGCTTGAACAGAAAAGAGAACTTGCAATAGAGGCTGCTGTCGCCAAGTGTGAGCAAAACGAGCCATTTACAACAGACGAAATCAATGCCATTACTTCAAAGATGAATGAGCTTGCACGAGGCGGTATTGTTCCGCTGCGTAAGCATGTCACGAATGATATGGTAAGGGAGTATGTTGAGCGTAAACAGAAGTAAAGAGTAACTTTCTCTTTTTTGGTCATCTTAACAAATGAACCGAGAAAGGGGAATGATCATGAAAAAAAAGCAAAATGCAAAGCAGCAGGAAAAGCGTATCCCTAAACAAAAAGACATGCCGTCCTATGCAGAAGCAGAAACAGAAAAAATGCAATATGGTAAAAAGTAAATGGGCTGCCTCTTCTTTTCAAAAAGAAGAAGGCGCCTTTTTTATGTCCATTTTGATGTTCTGTGATAGAATAGGAGTATTGTTTTGAAAAAGGGAGTTTATAAAAATGAACAAACACGTACTACTTGTAGATGGAATGGCACTACTTTTCAGGTCGTTTTATGCGACGGCTGTTCATCGCAATTTTATGATAAATGATAATGGTGTCCCGACAAATGGAGTCAATGGTTATTTGAAGCATTTATTAACGGCTGTACAGACATTTGAGCCAACTCATATTGTTTGCTGCTGGGATATGGGGAGCCAAACGTACCGAAATGAATTGTTTCAAGATTATAAAGCGAATCGAGGAGCGCCGCCTGTCGAGCTTATCCCGCAGTTCGATTTGGCAAAAGAGGCTACAGAAGAACTAGGAATTGTGAATGTTGGTTTAAAAGGCTTTGAAGCAGATGATTGTATCGGTACGCTTGCTGCACTCTATCAAAAAGAGGCGCGTGTAACCGTCTTAACTGGAGACAAAGATTTGCTGCAGATTTTGAATGAACAAGTGACAGTGGCCCTAATGCAAAAAGGAATCGGGAATTATAAGCAATATACAAAAGCCTTATTTGAAGAGGAAATGGGGATCTCTCCAAAAGCGCTGATTGATATGAAAGCATTGATGGGTGATTCAAGTGATAATTATCCCGGTGTAAAAGGAATCGGAGAAAAAACTGCGTTGAAATTTATCCAAACGTATCAAACGATTGACCGGCTATTAGAAAATGTCCATGAATTAACGGCTGCGCAGCAAAAGAAAATGCTAGCAGGTTTAGAAGATTTGAAGCTTTCACGTATACTGGCAGAGATCAAATGTGATGTACCACTCAGCTGTCCAATTGATGAGACAAAAATGCAAATCAATCAAGAGCGGGCAGCGGCTATGCTGCGTTTACATCAAATCAAAGGAATTGAACCAATGGTGAACCGTTTAAGTGAAATAGAGATCAGCTAAAGCTGATCTCAGCGTGTAGACAAACCCTCGCATTCGGTGTCAGTACTGCGCGACGGTGCTCACGAATGTCAAATTCGCTCCGCGCCAGTACTCGTCCTTCCTAGACTTCAAGGGTTTTCTATCACGCTGAAAAGAAGAAAAAGGGCTAAAATAAAGATCATTTTAGCCCTTTGTCAACAATCTGAGATCAGCTAAAGCTGATCTCTATGGTTTATCTTTTTGTGTTGCCTTTTTTCGCCCGATTTTCTAGCTGAGATAGAGGCTGTTTATCTTTTGTTTGCGCATCACCTTGAGGGGTTGTCCCGTTTGTGACACGACCTTTGTTTTCTTTATCCAATCAGTATCACCTCACACATTAGCATAACCCAAAAAAAGCGATTCATCCTTTAGAAAGGTGAATCGCTTTTCTAGCGAGCTGATCTGCTACTTGATTTTCCTTGCTTGGAATCCACTTAATAAAAAATAAATCAAACTGACTTTGAAGCTGGATGATCTCTTTCATAAAATGTTGAAACGCTGGATTTTTAGCAAATCCTGCATTGGCCGCGCGATCAACCACCTGTGAATCTGTTCGAAACGAAACGGTACGCAATCCTTTTTCCACGCAAATTTTCATCCCTTCGATAAGAGCGGTAAATTCTGCTTCGTGATTGCTCATTGATCCAAGAGGAATAGAGAAAGATTCAGCCTTTCCATCATATTTAATGAAAATGCCGATGCCAGAGGGACCTGGATTACCTGCACTAGCACCATCAATGTAAATTTCAGCTGGCAATTTATTTCCCCCTTTCATCAAGCGGAACCATTTTTTTCGCTGCATACGCGTACGGTGTCGCAATCGCGGCTACGATAAATTTAATGACATATGTCGTGATGAAGATTTCAATCCATACATGAAATGGATAGGTGCCAAGAAAGGCAATGGTCGTGAAAATGAGTGTATCAAGTAGCTGGCTAATCATCGTACTTCCAGCGTTACGCACCCAGAGCGCACGATCCGAAGGAAATATCCGACGAATAAACGAATATACATAAACATCTAACATTTGACTGATGATATAAGCAGCAAGACTACCAAGTGCAACCCTCGGCATAAAGCCAAAAATGGTTTCTAACGATGTTTGTGAGATATCAGAGGGAGCGGGATGGAAAAGCAAAGCCTCCTGCATGACAACAGTCAATGTTAAAAGGGTGGCAAAACCAATCCAGACAGCTTTTCTGGCCTCATTTTGACCATATTTTTCATTTAATACGTCCGTTGCAAAGAACACACTACCATATAAAATATTTCCCAGTGTTGCAGTTAAGCCAAACAATTCAACGGTTTTGACAACTTGTAAATTTGCGGCAACAGTCGCAAAGCCAATCCAGACGAAAAGGCCCATCTTGCCAAATCCTTTATAAAATAGAAGAACAATGATAAAATTAATGATCGCAAATAAGATCCAAATACCTTCATTAAACAAGTGACATGAACTTCCTTTCTCATTGTAAAATGTAACTTTTTGATTATAGCATAACGAGCGTTTACCTTAAAAGTACGGGAAGGCGATGTGATCAATGAAACTAAGAGCACACTATACAATGAAAGTGAAATCGATTGGGTCTATTGCTTTTTTCCAAGAAGATTGGATGGAGCTAAAAGAGGCCTTGCTTTTAGCAAAGCATATCGACAAAAAAGAACCACAGTCACTCCTATCATTTGAAGATGAAAAAGGGGCCGTGTGGTCCATAAGAGAACTTGAAAAGCTAAATGAAGAACTAAAGCTAGAACCTGATCAGCTTCAGGTCTATTTTGATGCAAGTTTTCGCAAAGAAACAGGCGACTCTGGACTTGGAGTTGTCGTCTATTACAACCTCGGAGAAGACGCTTATCGACTGAGAAAAAATCAGCCTTTCCAGGGGATCACTAATAATGAAGCCGAATATGCCGCTTTATTTGAAGCAGTAAAAGCTTTAAAAGACCTGGGTGCCAGCAGAAATTCTGTCACGATTAGAGGAGATTCGCTTGTTGTCATGAATCAGTTAAAAGGAGAATGGCCTTGTTATGATGATGTACATAACAAATGGCTTGACCGGATTGAAGCGGCTTTAAAAGAGCTGAAGCTCACGCCAACATATGAAGTCATCGATCGTAAACAAAATGCTGAAGCGGATCACCTTGCAAGGCAAATTCTTGCAGACGTCCCAATCGAAAGTAAGTTGAAATTAGATGCAGACGGAGCTGAATAATGTGGATAAAAAAATAGCAGTAAAAGAATTGACAGATATTCAAGACACGTATTGTTCAGATTGTTTTATTAAAAAGCACTTTCGAAAAGAATTTGGCAAAAAATATGCCCATTCCTTTTGTATTCAGCAATGTACAGTAGGTGAAAAAATAAAAGAATACGGAAATGCACTGCTCAAAAAGTAAGAGGGCGCACCGATTTTCCCTGATCCCACATCCGCTCATGAAAAAAAAACGGATAGAATGTGTAAAAAAAGAACATAATCCGAAAAATGAGCCGATATAACTATAGAAAGTTTTGGTTGAATTACTTTTTGACTAAGTGACGGATATTAGAGGAAAAGGGGAAGACCGGTATGAATAATAAGGATTTAGAAACGGTATTACATCGAACATTTCAAGAGGTGTATAGCGATCTAGAGCAACTAGTAGATGTAGCAAAGAAGGGAAGACCTTTTCTCGAAAAAGATATCTCTGAAATTGAACAAAGACTGAAGCAAAATATTTTAGCGATTGAAATTCAGCTGAAAATCAAATAAGAGAGGCATAAGCCTCTCTTTATTTTGTCGTTTGATCATTCAATTAGTTGATTAGATTTTTGTTACGTTTGCAGCTTGAGGTCCACGATTACCTTCAACGATTTCAAAAGAAACTTCTTGTCCTTCTTCTAAAGACTTGTAGCCGTCACCTTCGATAGCTGTGAAGTGAACGAATACATCGTCTCCGCCTTCAACTTCAATGAAGCCGAAACCTTTTTCATTATTGAACCATTTTACTTTACCGTTTTGCATATTGCTTTTTCCTCCTAGTACTGTAGCATACCTTTTGGCATACTAAAAAAAATTTTTCATCACCTAACGCCTTGAAAGTTGTTAAATGATGGTTCCACTATACACCATCAAAAGTAAAGCGTCAAGGAGCTGAGCCAAATTTTGAGCAGAATATTTGATTTTTTTGGTGAATTGTTATTTATATATAAAATATGATGTGGTTCCGAAACTTAACGTGCATCTTGTCCGTATATAAAAAAAATACTGAAAGAGGTGCGCAGCATGAATCGTTATACGATTGAAGAATTTGTCCAAAAAACCCAGCAAGAAGATAAAGGAGAAGGTGTCTTCGAGCTTGAAACGCCAAGACTTCTAGAAATTAATTTGACCGATACCATTTGGGCAAAAACAGGTTCCATGGTCTCATATCGAGGCAAAATCAAGTTTGAACGTGAGGGTGTTTTTGAACATGGCGTCTCAAAGATGTTCAAGAAAATGTTATCAGGAGAAGGCACCTCACTCATGAAAGCAACAGGTGATGGAAAATTATATGTTGCAGACCAAGGCAAAAAGATCTCGATTCTTCGTTTGGCGCAAGGTGAATCCATTTTCGTTAATGGAAATGATCTGCTTGCATTTGAACCATCAGTCCGCTGGGATATCAAATTGATGAAAAAGGTTTCCGGCATGCTTGCAGGCGGATTATTTAATGTCAAACTTGAAGGGCCCGGTCTTATTGCAATCACGAGTCATTACGAACCGCTTACATTAATCGTTCAGCCAGGTGACTCTGTTTATACTGATCCAAATGCGACGGTCGCATGGTCAGGGGATTTAAATACTGAATTTGTGACAGATGTTTCGTTCAAAACCTTTATTGGCAGGGGAAGCGGGGAGTCCATTCAAATGAAGTTTAGCGGAAGCGGCTTTGTTGTCGTTCAGCCGTTTGAAGAAGTGTATACTACAAACGGGAATCAAGGCTAAAAGAAAAAAGGTGTCCGTCATTGACGGGCACCTTTTTATGATAATGCACGAGCATACTTTTTTTTACTCGTGATGAGATCTGATTGTTCGACGATATCTTCCAAAATGGTTTGAGAAGATTGTTTTAAGTGCAGTTTTTTAATGTTTTGTTTCATTGCTTCTAATTTTTCTTCATCTTGTAGCAAGTCGGTCACAGATTCTAAAATGTCTTCATGTCTGTTGATGACGATGGCAGCACCATAATCTTCAAAGAAAAGAGCATTTTCTTTTTCTTGTCCAGGGACAGGTTTGTAAAGAATGACTGGGACACCGATTGCTGTTGCTTCTGTTAATGTAATACCGCCTGGTTTTGTAATCATACAATCTGTTACTCTGAACAATTCATCAATTTGTTCCACATATCCAAGCGCCTTCAATTGATCTGGGTGTGCTTGTTCAAGATCGCTAAGCGATTGTTTCAGCGCTGCGTTTTTTCCGCATACAACAACAATTTGTACTTCACTGTCAAGAAGTAATGCTTCACATAATTCCTTCACATTTTTTAGTACACCGTGCGCACCGGCCATAATGAGAAGGACCTTTTTGTCTGATGATAATCCATATTTTTTATAAATTATCGATTTTGGCACGTCTGCTTCAAATTGTGGTCTAATAGGAATGCCTGTCACCTTGACATCGCTTGGATGTGTGCCGATTTCCACTAATTTTTGTTTCACATAATCGGTTGCAACATAGTATCGGTCAATGTTTTCATGTACCCAAATCTTATGAAGACAGAAATCTGTCATGACATTAAATGTCGGAATCACTTTGCCCGTTTTGTTTCGGTATTCTGGCACAACAATCATCGGGAATGTAATAATAATGATGTCAGGGTTGTGTAGCTGAATTAATTCGTCGAGACGCTTATTTCCCATCTTTAGATAAATGTTAAATTTGCGTTTATTGTAAATTTTATCTACACCGTAATAAAACAAGCGATAAAATTGTTTCCCAATGGAAAAGCTCTTCAAGTATAAATATTGAGTCACTTCTGACACAATGGGATTCGATTCTTGATACAAATTAGAAACTACAACATGTTCAAACCCTTGGGATTTGCATTCATCATACAGTGTTTTTGCCACCTGCATATGTCCATTTCCATAATTTGCGGTCAAGATTAATATTTTTTTATTGGTATTCAAGAATATTCACCTCAAATGTAATCAACAACAACAAAACTTCGTACGAAAACTATTAATCTCGTAGGTCTACATATACATAAAGATAACATATAAACAGTCAGAGCATATCATTCGTTACGAAAGAATTAAACTAATTTTAAAAAACAAACAGACTAAATTGATAATGGAAGACAGAGCCATTTGTATTTTAACACATTTTGAACATTTATCATCAGACCTCAGTCTATTTTATTCCCACACATATGGTGTTTCTTGATACACATAATAATTAAGCCAATTCATAAACAGTAAGGTTGCATGGGCTTTCCAGCGATTCACCGGGACTAGTGTGTCACCATCTTCTATAAAGTAGTGAACGGGTTTTTTGACTGTATCATGTTTCAACAAATCTCTTTCATATTCCTGCTTCAATGTGTCTGTATCGTATTCAGGATGTCCAGTTAAAAATACTTGTTTATCATCATCTGAAACAATTAAACAAACACCAGCCTCTTCAGATATACTCAATACTTTTAGATTCGGCGTGTTTTTTAATTGTTCTGTATTAATATCTGTATGCCTAGAATGTGGGACATAGTATACTTCATCGAAACCTCTTACTAATCTTTCTTTTTTCTCTTTGACAAGATGCTCAAATACGCCAAACTTTTTCTCGGGAAGTTTGATTTTGTCAATGCCATAATGGTGATATAGACCTGCCTGTGCACCCCAGCAAATATGAAGGGTAGACGTCACATTGGTTTTACTCCAGTCCAAGATGTCCTGCAGCTCTTTCCAATAGGAAACTTCTTCAAAAGCTAAATGCTCAATTGGTGCGCCGGTGATGATCATTCCATCAAATTTTTTATGGCGAATCGATTCAAAGGTCGTATAAAATGCATCTAGATGCTCTCTCGATGTATTCTTCGGTGTATGCGTACTTGGAATCAAAAACGTAAAGTACACTTGCAAAGGAGAATTCCCGAGCATTCTCAGCAGCTGCGTTTCAGTTTGTATTTTTTTTGGCATTAAATTTAAGATCACGATATTCAAAGGACGGATATCTTGTTTGAATGCCCTTGTCTCATCCATGACGAAAATGTTTTCGCTCTCTAGTATTTGTTTTGCCGGTAGATGAACTGGTATGTTAATAGGCAACTCGCCACCCCCTGAATCAAAGCTAATTTCACTTCATTATAGGAACTTTCTGGCGATATTTCAATGTTTCAATTATGTTACAATGAAAAATAGAGCAAAAATGAAACCTGTTTCTGTAAAAAAAGGAGGCCATTTATTTATGATCACTAAGCATTTATCAGATATTGACATTGCCCAAAAAGCACAGCTGAGACCGATTCAAGACATCGCAGCAAAGTTACAAATACATGACGAAGAATTAGAATGCTATGGTTTCACAAAAGCGAAAATATCTTTGACTATTTTTGATCGTTTAAAGGAACAAAAAGAAGGAAACGTCATTCTTGTGACTTCGATTAACCCAACGCCAGCAGGTGAGGGCAAGTCCACCGTAACAGTTGGCCTTGGTCAAGCCTTCGAAAAAATCGGAAAAAAAGCGATCATTGCCATGCGAGAGCCTTCACTAGGTCCTACAATGGGTATTAAAGGCGGTGCAGCGGGGGGAGGCTATTCTCAGGTACTGCCAATGGAAGAAATCAATCTCCATTTTACAGGAGACTTTCATGCCATTACATCTGCTCATAACGCGTTATCTGCCTTTATTGATAACCATATCCATCATGGGAATGAACTTGGCATCGACACGCGCCGGATTGTGTGGAAACGAGTGCTTGATTTAAATGACCGTGCTTTAAGACAGGTTGTTGTGGGGCTTGGCGGTCAATTAAATGGGTATCCTAGAGAAGATGGATTTGATATCACGGTTGCTTCCGAAATGATGGCGATTCTCTGTTTAGCAGAAGACTTAAACGATTTAAAAAAACGTCTTTCTTCTATTGTTGTTGCTTATAACCAAGAAGGTGAGCCGGTCACAGTTGGAGCGCTTGGATATGAAGGCGTACTCACCTTACTTCTAAAAGATGCGCTCAAACCGAACCTTGTACAAACGATTGAAGGCACTCCAGCCCTTGTTCATGGCGGTCCTTTTGCCAATATTGCACATGGATGCAATAGTTTAATTGCAACAAAAATGGCGGCAAAACTAGCAGATTATGTTGTGACAGAAGCTGGATTTGGTGCAGACCTAGGTGCGGAAAAATTTCTGCACATTAAAACAAGAGCCGGTAATTTCAAACCAGGTGCAGTTGTGATTGTCGCGACTGTTAGAGCATTGAAGATGCATGGTGGAATGCAGAAAACAGAGCTCAAACAAGAGAATGCACGTGCCGTATTACAAGGTATACATAATTTAGAAAAGCATATTGAAACAGTGCAAGCCTTCGGTCTTCCATACATCGTCGCAGTGAACCGCTTTATCACCGATACAAAAGAAGAGATTCAAGCGATAGAAGATTGGTGCAAAACGCATGGGCATCCAGTCAAAGCCGTGAATGTATGGGAAGAAGGAGGCGCTGGCGGGACAGCACTTGCCGAAGAACTCACGACACTTATTGAAAAGAATAAGAACCACTTTTCCTATTTGTATGAGGAGAAAGATTCCATCGAAGAAAAGTTATCTAAAGTAGCCAAAGTGGTTTACGGGGCAGATGGTGTCACGCTCACATCAAAAGCAAGAAAGCAGTTGGCAGCGATCGAGAAGAACGGCTGGGCTCACTTGTCGGTTTGTATGGCAAAAACGCAATATTCTCTTTCAGACGATCCAGCTTTAATCGGCAAACCAAAAGGTTTTACCATTACAATTCGTGAGTTAAAACCATCTGTAGGGGCAGGATTTATTGTTGCTTTAACCGGAAGCATTCTTACCATGCCTGGTTTGCCTAAAAAACCTGCGGCGCTTGAGATGGATTTATTAGAAGACGGCAGTGTGACAGGACTCTTTTAGTAGGAAGCATAAAAAGCGATTTTCTAAAAGAAGCATGTTACGATAGGGAAAAGTGAATCCTAGGAGGCTATGAGATGTCAATTTATGATATTCAGGTCAAGACCATTAACGGTCAGGAAAAATCAATGGCAGATTACAAAGGGAAAGTGCTCATTATTGTGAACACAGCGAGCAAATGCGGACTTACCCCTCAATTTAAACAATTACAAGAGTTATATGATCAATATCATGAAAAGGGCCTTGAAATTTTAGGATTTCCGTGTAACCAATTTATGAACCAAGAGCCGGAAGGGGAAGAAGCGATTCAAGAATTTTGTTCATTGAATTATGGTGTGACCTTCCCAATGTTTGCAAAAGTAGATGTCAATGGTGACAATGCGCATCCGCTTTTCAAACACTTAACAAGTCATGCGAAAGGTGTACTTGGTACGAAGACAGTGAAATGGAATTTCACAAAATTTATCGTCGATCAAAACGGAGAAGTCACTGAACGATTCTCTCCTAAAACACCACCAAAAGAATTAGAAAGCTCGATCATCGCCTTATTGGACAAATAAGATGCTAACGATCATGCAGCAAAACCAATTGGAGGCAGCTGCCTCCTTTGTTTCAAATAAGCTAAAGGATGAGCCGACTGGACACGATGCAGCTCATATCGATCGTGTGCGCCTGCTTGCGGTCAATATTGCAAAGCAGGAAGGCGGCTCTCTTTTTATCATCGAAATGGCGGCTATTGTGCATGATTTAATTGATGAAAAACTGTCAAGTGAATGGAAGCTTTCACCCCATCAGCTTGAGCATCAGCTCCTTTTGTGGGAAGTCGACACAAGAGATATTCGCTATATCATGGACATCATTACATCGATGTCTTTTCGTCATCGTCACATGCAGCATAAGCCAATGACATTAGAAGGGGCCATTGTTCAAGATGCGGATCGGCTGGATGCAATAGGAGCAAGTGGCATTGCAAGAGTGTTTACGTATGCAGGAGCAAAAGGTGAGCCCCACTATACACACGATTCACAGCAGGGCTCAGTGCTGAAGCATATAAAAGAAAAATTACTCAACTTAAAAGACTTGATGAACACCCGTGCAGGAAAGCAGCTTGCTAAAGAGCGGCATGAATTCATGTGTTTATTTATCAAGACGTGGAAAGAAGAATGCGGCCTTACAGATGAGTAGGGTCTTTATGTGTGTAAGGAGGATGTATAGATGAAAATAACAGCAATAGAACCGACGCCAAGTCCGAATACAATGAAGGTCATTTTGACAGAAGCGCTTGCCGGCGGTAAAAGCAACAACTACAAAAAGGATCAAAAAGACGAAGCGCCAGAGATGATCAAGCGTATCTTAAATATTGAAGGTGTAAAAGGGGTCTATCATGTAGCGGATTTCTTAGCGGTCGAGCGCAATGCAAAGTTTGACTGGCAGGGTATTTTGCAACAGGTCAGAGAGGCGTTTGGACAAGAAACAGAAGGTCTTCAGCAAGGGTCACAGTCAGGCGATGACACATTTGGCGAAGTCAAAGTGTTCGTCCAAATGTTTAATGGAATTCCGATGCAGGTCAAGCTGACGGACGGTGAGAGAGAAGAGCGGTTTGGAATGCCTGAACGCTTCCAAGCAGCCATCTTAAAGCTCAGAAGCAGTTCAGACAATGTCGTGTTTGAACGTGTGTGGAAAGAACACGGCGTTCGTTTTGGGGAATTTGCTGATATCGGTCAGGAAGTCACAGAAGAGCTTCAAGCAGCTTATGATGACGAGCGTTTAGTCCGTTTAACAGAGGCAGTCAAGGAAGGGCAGGAGGCTGTAGATAAACAGGTGAATCGCCAGGCATATGATGTCACAGAAGAGATGCTGCGCGAGGAAGATTGGAAAAAGCGTTTTGCCCATTTAGAGCAAATGCAGCCCAAGCAAAAGGATATACCAGTTTTAATGAAAGCAATGCAGGACCCAAAAACGTCTATTCGTAGACAAGCCGTTGTGAACGCTGGAATGATTGAAGATCCTGCCATCCTCCCTATTTTATATAAAGGGCTTGAAGACAAAACAGTCACGGTCCGCAGAACAGCTGGAGACTGTATTTCGGATCTTGGTGATCCTAGTGCTATAGAAGCGATGATCGTAGCATTAAAGGATCCAAGTAAGCTTGTCCGCTGGCGTGCGGCCATGTTCCTTTACGAAGAAGGTGACGAAACGGCACTTGAAGCATTGAAAGAAGCAGAGCAAGACCCTGAATTTGAAGTCAGTCTACAAGTGAAAATGGCGATTGAGCGAATTGAGCTTGGAGAAGAAGCGAAAGGCTCAGTGTGGAAGCAAATGACAGAAAGTAGAAAAAATGCATCAGAATCATGAGGATGATGAACAAGCTGCCAATGAAAGGCAGCTTGTTTTCTAAATAACGCTTTTCTATAGACAGAAAAATTTTTTTAGAAAAATTATTTTGAATATTGTTGAAATATACGAAAAAACTCTATATAGTAGTACCAATATAGAATATTGGGGGTCAGATTTTATGACACGATCCTTGCTGAGCGCTTGCTTCAGCAGCCATATTGGTCATCAGTCAATCATAGGTGGCTAAATAAACAGAAAATTTGTAAAATAAAATCAACTCAAAATCATACAGTCAACTTAGACTTGTATCATAGGAGGCTTTTTAAACAGATGGCAGAACTACGCAGTAATATGATTAAGCAGGGAATTGACAGAGCACCTCACCGAAGCTTACTAAGAGCAGCGGGGGTAAAGGATGAGGATTTCGGTAAACCGTTTATTGCCGTATGTAATTCCTATATTGATATTGTCCCAGGACATGTCCACCTTCAGGAATTCGGTAAAATTGTGAAAGAAGCCATTCGTGAAGCTGGTGGGGTGCCATTTGAATTTAATACGATTGGTGTCGATGACGGAATTGCCATGGGGCATATCGGGATGAGATATTCATTACCAAGCCGTGAAATCATTGCTGACTCAGTAGAGACGGTTGTGTCTGCACACTGGTTTGATGGAATGGTTTGTATTCCTAACTGCGATAAAATCACACCAGGCATGATGATGGCAGCAATGCGTGTGAACATCCCAACTGTATTTGTCAGCGGCGGTCCGATGGAAGCAGGTAGAACAAGTGATGGCAGAAAAATTTCTCTTTCATCCGTATTCGAAGGCGTTGGTGCATACCAGTCAGGGAAAATTAATGAAGAAGAATTAAATGAATTAGAGCAGTTTGGCTGTCCAACATGTGGATCTTGTTCAGGTATGTTTACGGCAAACTCAATGAACTGTTTAGCAGAGGCACTTGGCATCGCTCTTCCTGGAAATGGCACAATTTTGGCGACATCACCAGAGCGAAGAGAATTTGCGAAGAAATCAGCAAAACAACTGATGGAGCTTATCAAAAAAGATATTAAACCACGTGATATTGTCACTGAAAAAGCGATTGATAACGCATTTGCACTAGATATGGCACTAGGTGGTTCAACCAATACGGTTCTTCACACATTGGCGATCGCAAATGAAGCGGGAGTTGAATATTCACTCGAGCGTATCAATGAAGTAGCAGAGCGTGTGCCACATTTATCAAAACTTGCACCAGCTTCTGATGTTTATATTGAGGATTTACATGAAGCAGGCGGCGTGACAGCTGCGCTAAATGAATTGTCCAAAAAAGAAGGAGCTATTCATTTAGATACAATGACCGTCACAGCGAAAACGCTCGGTGAGAACATTGCGGGGCATGAGGTAAAAGACTATAACGTCATTTATCCAATTGACAAGCCATTTACTGAAAAAGGCGGCTTAGCCGTTCTATTTGGAAATCTTGCGCCAGATGGGGCTATTATTAAAACAGGAGGAGTTCAAGATGGGATCACACGTCATGAAGGACCTGCGATCGTATTTGAATCCCAAGAAGAAGCTCTTGAGGGAATCATTAATAGAAAAGTAGAAGCAGGACATGTGGTCATTATTCGATATGAAGGACCTAAAGGTGGACCTGGCATGCCTGAAATGCTTGCACCCACTTCACAAATTGTCGGAATGGGACTTGGTCCAAAGGTTGCTTTAATTACAGACGGACGTTTTTCTGGCGCTTCTCGGGGATTGTCCATTGGACACGTCTCTCCAGAGGCAGCTGAGGGTGGCCCGCTTGCTTTTGTTGAAAATGGTGATCATGTCGTTGTAGATATTGAAAAGCGCATTTTAAGCGTAGATGTTCCAGAAGAAGAATGGGAAAGAAGAAAAGCGAATTGGAAAGGCTTTGAGCCAAAAGTGAAAACTGGTTATCTAGCCAGATACTCAAAACTTGTGACATCAGCCAATACAGGCGGAATCATGAAAATTTAATCTGAAAGCGAACATTTGAAAATTGCCTCTCTCTATAGTATCCTTTATTCACAACATAAGGATTTTAGAGGGGGCTTTTTTATGTCAATGGCATATGAAGAATATATGCGTCAGCTCGTTGTACCAATGCGCCAAGAGCTTACAAGTGCGGGATTTCAAGAACTAACAACTGAAGAAGAGGTAGAACAAACGATGCAAGAAGCAGAAGGAACGACATTTGTTGTGGTCAATTCTGTATGCGGATGTGCGGCCGGCTTAGCACGCCCTGCTGCCACTCAAGCTGTGATGAAGGCGGAAAAAGCACCAGATCGAATTGTGACGGTTTTTGCTGGTCAGGACAGGGAAGCAACTGCAAAAATGAGAGAATACTTCACAGGTGAGGAACCATCTTCTCCTTCTATGGCACTTTTAAAAGGAAATGAACTTGTTCATTTTATCCCACGTGAGGAAATTGAAGGCCATGAAATGGAAGACATCATGAAAAATGTATTATCTGCATTCGAAAAACATTGCTAATACAAGTGTTGAAATGTCCTGTGATCAGATCAGGGCATTTTTTCTTGATAATGATGGAGGAACGGCATGCTCATTACAACAAGCTTTAGAGCAAATGTACAAACGATTGAAATAGCAAAGGCACTAGCAGAGGATTTGCATGGTGAGTATGTAGAGCGGCGCAAACAATCCGTCAAACAGCTTGCTATCAAACGGGGGGACGTACTCGTTGTCGGGAAAGAACGATTCGAATGGTATCAGCCAAATGGTGAAAAGTTTTTCTTCCATCCAAGCTCAGCGATGTTTAGGGTAAAGCGGCTCCTCCGTGGCGAAAAGGATCCATTGATAGAAGCAGCACAGCTTAAGCAAGGCGATTCCTTTTTGGACTGTACGCTTGGCTTAGGGTCAGATGCGATTACCGCAAGCTGCGCCGCAGGTCCAAATGGAAAGGTAGTCGGTATTGAAAAGAATCCCATGACGGCATTACTAGTGCGAGAAGGGCTAAACACATGGGAGACAGGTGTAGGCGAGGCAGATGAAGCGATGAAACGGATATCTGTCATAAGCGGAGACAGTATCGAGCAGCTAAAGAAGCTACCTGATCGTTCATTTGATATCGTCTATTTTGATCCGATGTTTGAGGAAACGATTCAAGAATCTACAAGTATAGCGCCGCTTCGTCATGCGGCAGAGCACCACTTTGACCACGAAATGGCCATGCAAGAAGCGATAAGAGTGGCAAGAAAAAGAGTGGTTTTAAAAGATCATTGGAAAAGTACTCGATTTACAGCAGACTCCTATCAATTTCATGTCATCAAACGAAAAACAGCCCAATTCCATTATGGGTATATCTCAATAGAAGAAGACAAAGGGCTAAAATAAAGATCATTTTAGCCCTTTGTCCACAATCTGAAAAGCCCTCATTAGGGCTTTTAATCTGTGATCTCCATATAGACAAAATAAAATAATGTCAGCAAGGAAGCCGTGACGAAAAACCCTTCAAGCATACCCATTCCTCCCAAATTTTAGTCATCGTTACTGTCATTGTAAACGTTTTATTATGAAAAAGAAAGTCTCAAATCAATGACCAAATTGAATGACTGAAAATTCATTATATGCTAGAATAGCAGTATGATAACTTATGGAAGGATTTAGATATCATGAAGATGTGGATGAGAAAAACGCTTGTTGCACTCTTTACGATTGCAACTTTTGGTTTAATCTCTCCTCCGTCGGCTTTGATGACAGACAAGCCATCTGAACTTTCTTCATCTGATAAAACGCCTTATACTGCTGTTTATGATACATCAGATGAAATGCGCAGCTGGGAATTATCGCAAGAGGACAACAAAGAGCAGATAGATCCCTTTGAGCAATATAAGCAAGAGGTTCTATCAAGTGCAGAAAACCAATCCTTTCTCAAATTTGGTCATAAAATCACACCTGTCATTGAGGACGAGTACAGAGAAGAGATTCAACCGAAGATTGAACAAGTGTTAACCGACTTTTTAACAAATTTCAAAGATGACGAAAAATTTCAAGATGTTGTTTTAACTGATCAACCTTCCAGCGGAAATGGCGAAAAAATCTTCCACATTTACAACCGGAAGACCGGAGAAGATTTGCTCCGTTTTCATGTGAGAAGAGATCAGCCGCCTCATAGCGGTTATTGGTTTAACTTTCATTACCATACAGCAGAAGATGGATTCCAGACGCATCATGAACTCGGTAATATTTACTGGGACAAAAACACCCCACCGAGCTGGATGAGCCACTAGAAGGAGATGTCAACCAATTGAAAAAGTATACAATGAACGAAATGGTGCACATTACAAAACAAATGTTAAACGATCGCGGAGTGAAAATTGAAGATATTGCACACATTGTGCTTAAGCTTCAAGAAAAATATCATCCGAATCTTCCACTTAGTGTCTGCATTGAAAATGTTGAAAAAGTGCTGAAAAAAAGGGAAATTGTCCATGCTGTTTTAACAGGGCTTGCCCTTGATCAGCTGGCAGAAAAAAAGCTTTTGCCAGAACCTTTACAGCACTTAGTTGAAACAGATGAGCCGCTATATGGAATTGACGAGATTATTCCGCTTTCCATTGTCAATGTATATGGATCAATCGGTTTGACCAACTTCGGTTATTTAGATAAAGAGAAATTTGGTATTATCAGGGAATTAGATGAAGGTCGTCCAGGTGAAGTGCATACCTTCCTTGATGATCTTGTCGCTGCTCTTGCCGCAGCAGCAGCAAGCCGCATTGCTCACTCTCACCAAGATATTAAGGATGAAGAGCAGGATCGAGTGAATCAACAAGTATAATATGTAAAACATGTCTGCTCATCAAGCAGACGTGTTTTTTTGGTTTCAACAAAAGCAGAAATAAGGTAAACTACAACAAGAACATAAATAAAGGATGAAAAAAATGAAACAATACAAAGAGTTATGCCGTCATGTATTACAGCACGGGGATGAAAAAGGTGACAGAACGGGAACAGGCACAATCAGCACGTTCGGTTACCAAATGAGATTTGATTTACAGGAAGGATTTCCTTTATTAACGACAAAGAAATTACACCTAAAATCAATCATTCATGAGTTACTGTGGTTTTTAAAAGGTGATACAAATGTCAAATATCTTCAAGAAAATGGCGTCCGTATTTGGAACGAATGGGCAGATGAAAATGGAGAACTAGGTCGTGTGTATGGTGCGCAGTGGAGATCATGGGCTAGCGGAGATGGAGAGACCGTGGATCAGATCAGCAAGCTGATCCATGATATTGAGAACAATCCGAATTCGAGAAGACTCATCGTCAGTGCTTGGAATCCGGCAGAAATTGATCAAATGGCGCTGCCTCCTTGTCATTGTTTGTTTCAATTTTACGTATCAAACGGTAAATTATCCTGCCAGCTTTATCAAAGATCGGCAGATATCTTTTTAGGCGTGCCTTTTAATATTGCTTCATATGCACTTCTAACGTTGATGATTGCCAAAGTGACAAATCTTGAGCCAGGAGAGTTTATTCATACACTTGGGGATGCTCATATTTATCAAAATCATCTTCCTCAGGTGAACATGCAGCTAGAGCGCGAGGAGCGCACGCTTCCGCAGCTTCGCATCACAAGAGATGTAAAGAGCATTTTTGATTTTGCGTTTGATGATTTTGTGCTCGAGAACTATGATCCGCATCCGCATATTAAAGGAGAAGTCAGTGTATGATTTCGATGATTGTGGCGACAGGTAAAGACAGAGTCATTGGTCAAGATAATCAAATGCCGTGGCATTTACCCGCGGATTTATCTTATTTTAAAAAAGTCACAGGCGGGCATACGATTGTCATGGGCAGAAAAACATTTGAATCCATTGGACGAGCGCTGCCTAACCGCCGAAATATCGTGTTGACCACAAGTTCTTCTTTTGAAGCAGAAGGATGCGAGGTTGTCCATTCAATTGCTGATATTTTGGCAATTGGGGAAAGCGAGACAGAGTTATTTATCATTGGCGGGTCTAAGCTGTATGAAGAAATGATGCCATATGCGGATCGTCTATATATCACGCACATCCACCATGCGTTTGAAGGAGATCGCTACTTTCCTTATTACAATGAAGACGAATGGACGATTGTATCACGCGAAAAAGGCCATCGTGACGAAAAGAACCCCTACAATTATGAATTTGTCGTATATGACAGAAAAGAAGGATAAATGAGTAGGAGGAGTACGGTTGTTTCGTTATTGGTTTTTAACGATTTATGTTGTTGTATCCTTTTTAAAAAGTATGAGGCATTTGTACGATCATGAACTAACTGATCCACGCATTTCTTATACGAAACGAATGCAGCTCATTCATGAGCATGCGAAAAGGTTTGCAAGAGGATGTATTGATCAGTCAGGATCAGTGATGACCATCCATCAGCAAAAAAAGCTGCCAGATGGACCGGTCATTTATGTCACCCACGAGCTTAATCCGGTGATAACGACATTATTAATTGGGCACCTTGAGAAGCCATTTGCTTTCATGGCGAAGCCGAGTCTGTTTCGCTACCCCATCTTAAAACAATGGCTGAGAAAGATGGCGGTTATTCGTCACAATCAGTCTGATGAGTTATTATTAGAAGAAGCAAAAGAAAGAATCATGTCTGGGCAGAGTGTATTGCTTTCAGAAAAATATCGCGCCATTGCAGAGGCGCTTGCTGAAGAATGTGATCGTCCGCTTGTTCCGATTGAAACAAGCGGAACGGATCGTCTTTTAACAGGGAAGATCGTAAAAAGGCTTCGTCCTGTCAATGTAGATATTCATATTAAAGCACCTGTCGTGATCAGTGAATACACTCAAAAGCGCGCATAGAAAAACCAGCATCCACTATCGGATGCTGGTTTTTTTATGCCGCTGGGATGTTGATACAATAGAATAGGATGCAGAAAAACATCGACGCACTTCCGCCGAGAACAAAGCTGTGCCAAATCGCATGATGATAAGGGATTTTACGCCAAATATAAAAGATGGTTCCGACCGAATACAATAAACCGCCTAATAGCAATAAGCCGAATCCTGCTCCCGTTAATTGAATGTAGAGAGGCTTGATGGCGATGATAATCATCCAGCCCATTAATAAATAAACGAGGGTGGATACAACGATAAACCGTTTGACGAAAAAGATTTTAAAGACAATACCACCTGCAGCAAGAGCCCATACAATCGCAAGTAGAGTGTAGCCGAGTGCGCCTTTTAATGGTCCAAGTAAAAAGGGTGTATATGTACCAGCAATCAATACATAAATAGCAGAGTGGTCGAGAATCTCAAACACATCTTTTGTTTTTTTGTGCCGAATGCTGTGAAGCAGGGTCGAGTTTAAATAAAGCAGCAGCATGGATGCACCAAATATCGAAAAGCTAATAATGTCTGTGACTGTGCCGTATTGAACAGCGAATAACACGAGAAAAACAATGGCTGGAATGGATAAAATCACTCCAATGCCATGTGTAATGGCGTTTGCAATTTCTTCTTTTACAGTAAACAATAGATTTCCTCCTTTATTGAACCGGTATATAACCATCAAGCGACTTCAGGAATGAAAGACCTTCAAGTGTAATCTTCGTTCCAGCCCTGCCTTTTCCTTTCGTCACGTATGCTTTTTTCTCAAGATCATCTAATCGGCTCCTTACCTGCTGAGGGGTCAGCGGAATGTCACCTTGTTTGCTTAATTCAGACAAGATTCGTCTGCTTGCTGCTTCTCCTTTTTCATTCAGTGATTTAATGGCTTCAAGTAAGAAAACAAATTCTTGTTTCTCCATAAGCGTGAGCTTGTGCTCTTCTTTTTTCCCTTTTCCAGTCGCCGCGTGTTGAGGTAATAACACAAAAGGCGGTAAGTGGTGTAAGAAAACCGTTTGCCCCTCGAGAATCGCTGCAGCGTAATGAACCATATTTTTGAGCTCTTGAACATTGCCTTCAAATGGATACTGCTGCAAGGTTTCCCAAACACTTGTATCAATGTCAGGCTGTATGCCCAGCTCTTTGAAAAAGGAAGTAGTTAAAGCAGGTATATCTGTTTTCCGATCTGCTAAAGATGGAATGGACAGATGGAGAACGTTGAGACGATAAAATAGCTCAGGTAAAAAAGTAGATGAAACCCTCAGTGCCTCTAATGATAAAGACGAAGAAGCGATGATTTTGGTTACAGGTGAAGTTTCGAGAAAACGAATGAGCTGGTGCTGCATAGGAATACTTAATGCGCCAATTTCGTCTAAATAAAGAACTTGATTTTTCTTTTGAGTGAATGCTTTCTGTAAGGTCTCTTCATCCAAGGTCGGGCAATAAATATGTGTCAGCGAAGCGCGAGGAACAGATGCGTTTGCCATTTCTTGGGCAAATAATGTTTTGCCTGTTCCAATTTCTCCCGTTATTAAGACAGGCTGCTCGTTTTGCGTAAAATGTTTTGCCAAATGAATGGCGTGCTTCATATCTTGGTGCTCTCCATATATAGAAGTAAACGAACGTGAGGTCATAGGGTGGTTCCTTTCTTTATGGTTCTAATTGGTTTAATTATAACACCCAATAAGAACAAATGTATAGAAAAACGAAAAAGTTCACGAAATTTATGTTTGATCCAAGATCTATCGGTTTATTTTTTGAATATTCATGTTATAATGACAAATTAAATAAGGTTAAAGAGAAAGGATCTTGTACATGAAACCGTTGCTCAAAGAAAACACGCTAATTCAAGTGAAAGACATCTTAAAAGCCCATCAAAATTTGAAGGATGTAGTGATTCATACACCGCTTCAAAAAAATGAGCGACTTTCTGAACGATATGAATGTAATGTCTACTTAAAAAGAGAGGATCTTCAAGTAGTTCGTTCCTTTAAATTAAGAGGCGCTTTTAATAAAATGAGCCAGTTGCCAAAAAATAAACTAGAAAATGGCATTGTCTGTGCAAGTGCTGGAAATCACGCGCAAGGTGTTGCTTATTCTTGTAAATATTTAGGTATCCACGGGAAAATCTTTATGCCGGCTACGACGCCAAGACAAAAAGTATCTCAAGTGGAGCTTTTCGGAAAAGAATATGTTGAAATTATCTTAACCGGAGATACGTTTGATGATTCCTATCATGAAGCGGTAAAATGCGGAGATAAGGAAAAGCGCGAATTTATCCATCCGTTTGATGATTTGGATGTGATGGCAGGACAAGGAACAACTGCTGTAGAAATATTAAATGATATCGAAGTGGAGCCTCACTTTTTATTTGCAAGCGTCGGAGGTGGCGGTCTGCTATCTGGCGTTGGCACATATATCAAAAACATTTCACCAGAAACCGAAATCATTGCTGTCGAGCCGCTTGGCGCAGCTTCACTGCATGCTTCCCATGAGAAGGGGGAGGTCGTGACACTTGATTCGATTGATAAGTTTGTAGACGGGGCAGCGGTTCAGCGGATTGGTGAAAAGACGTTTACGTCCCTTCAGTCCGTTGTCGATAAAATTAGTCTTGTACCAGAAGGGAAAGTGTGTACAACCATTTTAGAGCTGTATAATCAATGTGCGATTGTAGCAGAGCCAGCAGGCGCCTTGCCGATTGCGGCATTAGAGGCGCATCGCGAGGAGATTAAAGGCAAAAATGTCGTCTGTATTGTCAGCGGGGGAAATAATGACATTGGCAGAATGCAAGAAATCAAAGAACGCTCAATGATTTATGAAGGGCTTCAACATTACTTTATCGTCAATTTTCCGCAAAGAGCAGGAGCTCTCAGGGAATTTTTAGATGAAGTGTTAGGGCCAAATGATGATATCTCACGCTTTGAATATACGAAAAAGAATAACCGAAGCAAAGGTCCAGCACTTGTTGGCATCGAATTGAAAGAAAGAGATGACTATGCGGCGCTGATTGAGCGGATGAATAAAAAAGGCTTCCACTATGTTGAAGTGAATAAAGATCAAGATTTATTCCACCTATTTATTTAGGCTTAACAGATCATTGGAAAAGAGGATTGATCGTTTGTGCTGCTCAAAACAATATGTTTTAGACGGATGGATGGAGCTCAGATCAAGGTAACAGAAATCCCTGTTCTAAAGGGGGATGAGACGTATTGTTTCATGCTCACCTTTAGACTTGAAGCTTTCTTGAAAAAAGTCTATGTATCTAAAGGAAAGAGAGATGTGTACTCTTTCAGGGAGTACGTGAAACGTAACGTCAAGTGGAGCACATATGAACAGATCTATCAGCAGCCAACACTGAAACACAATGCGTAAATAGAAATCTTTGTCAAAAGGAGTGAGCGGTCGTTTTAAAAGGACGGCTGCTCAGTTGGCAAGGATTTTTTTCATGAAAAGAAGAAAATGTGACAAATTCAAAAACGTTAGGGCAGTTGTTTTCAAGAATACAGGAAATAAGGTAATATCATAAGTAAAGACTAAGACAGCAAGGATGAGACGATAGTGAAACAAATTAAAATTGTAACAGATTCAACTGTAGATCTTCCGCAAGAGAAAATCAATGATCTTTCAATTCACGTGATTCCGCTCAATATCTCCATTTCTGGAGTTAATTATATTGATCGGGTGAATTTGCAGCCTGATGAATTTATTCATAAAATGGAGGCCGCTGAGGAATTGCCGAAAACGTCTCAACCTGCAATCGGTCAATTCGTCGAATTATATGAAAAGCTGACGGCAGATGGAAGCGAAGTCATTAGTATTCATTTAACCGGTGGAATGAGTGGTACTGTCCAAACGGCTGAAAGCGCTTCGGAAATGGTGGATGGAAACATCACGGTGATTGATTCAAACTTTATCTCCTATGGATTAGGGTTTCAAGTCATCAAAGCAGCAGAACTTGCAAAAAAGGGTGCAAGCCGTGAAGACATCATCAAAGAAGTGGTGAAAATCCGCCATAAAACAAAGCTATATGTCACAATTGATACATTAGAAAATCTCGTGAAAGGTGGAAGGGTTGGAAGAGGAAAGGCGCTGATCGGCTCACTTCTTCACATCAAACCAATTGCCAGCTTAACAGATGGAGTATACACGCCAGAAGCGAATGTGAGAAGCTACTCCGCTCTTGTCCGCTATCTGACAAAACAGTATGTACAGGCGGTGAAAGGAAAAACCGTTCAGGCAATTGGGATTGCGCACGCAGATGCATTAGAGCTTGCAGAAAAACTCAAATCAGCGCTGCTCGATCACACACCTGATGCACTTGTTGATATTGCCTACACAACACCGGTTATTTCCTGCCATACTGGAAAGGGAGCAATAGGCTTTACTTTTTATACCGATTGATTGAAAAAGGGGATGGGCATATCATGTATAGAAAAAGGGGAGCCTTGCTTGGTGCGCTTATGATGATAAGCGTGCTTCTTTTAGTATCGTGTTCAAATGGACAAATCAAGGATGCGTTAAATTATCAAATACAGCCGTTTGAGTATCAAAACCAAAATGGTCAAAAGGTGTCACTGGATGATTTGAAGGGGAAAGTATGGGTTGCAGATTTTATTTTCACAAGCTGTGAAACGATCTGTCCGCCTATGACTGCTCATATGACAGAGCTGCAAAAACGGTTAAAAGAAGAAAAATTGGATGCGCATATCATTTCCTTTAGCGTTGACCCAGAGGTGGACTCACCGAAAAAGCTAAAGGAATTTGCCAAAGCATATCCATTGTCCTTTAAAAATTGGGATTTCCTCACTGGTTACTCGCAGTCAGCAATTGAAAAATTCGCCATGAAGAGCTTTAAAACCATTGTGAAAAAACCTGAAGATGAAGACCAAGTCATTCATCAATCACTGTTCTTCCTTGTTGATCAAGAAGGGAAAGTGATGAAAAATTATGATGGCGTACAAAATACACCATATGATGAAATCATCAAGGACATCAAAACGCTTAACCGAAGCTAGCATAAGGATGTTCAAATGAGCGAAAACATGATACACTTTTTTAATCAGAAAAAGGAGGGACATCATCGTTTGAAGGCTCGTTTGATTTTGATTGTGATGTCTCTAGCTTTTGTTCTTTCTGCATGTTCTGCTCAAGAGGCTGGCATAAAGGATAAACTAGAAGACACACAGAACGTAAAAGAACATATTACCATCGCAGCGGTTGGAGATTCCTTAACAGAAGGAATCGGAGATCAAAATAAAAAGGGATATGCAGGCATCACCCGTGACAAGATAGAAGCGGTGGACGGCGTGCAATCTGTTACATTAAAAAACTATGCCGTTAAAGGCAGTAGAACGGTAGATTTATTAAAGAGATTAAAAGAGAAAAAGGTGCAAGATGGGCTAAAAGACGCTGATTATATTTTCTTTACGATCGGCGGAAATGACTTAATGCATGTCGTCCGTCAAAATGTACTCAATTTGACTTTTGCTCCTTTTCAAAAAGAGCAAGGTCCTTTTGAGGAGCGATTTAAAACCATTCTTGCTCAACTGAGAGAACATAATAACCACGCGAAGATCATGTATGTCAGTATGTATAATCCCTTTAAGTTCAGTCTGACTGAGCTAAGAGATATCGATGAAGTCGTCAAAGACTGGAATGCCGTCGCCAAAAAAGAACTGAAAAAAGACGGCAACGCTGATATGATCAATGTGGCCGATTTATTTGAAGAAGATTCTGATGAAAAATTACTGGCAGATGATGATTTCCACCCAAACCAAAAGGGGTACTCTCTTATGGCAAATCGTTTATTCTCAGAAGTGAAAAAAGAAGGACTGCCGAAGGAATAGGGTGAAAATATGAAAAAATGGAAAAGCTTATTTTTTATTTTACTTGCAATCAATCTACTGATTGTTCTTGCCTGCGGCATTTTGATGCTGCTGCCAGGCGGTCAATCCGCTTCAAAAAAAGTTGCGAAAAGCGAATATGCCTTTAACATTTCTAGCTCAAAAGAATCGCTGACCAGCTTTGTAAATGATTATCTAAAAAATCAAGGATCAAGCGATATGCCTGACTTTCATGTTGCGATTGATCAAGATGTGAAAGTAACAGGCGCGATTAAAGCCTTCTCTTCAACCATTGATGCAAACGTGTCATTTACGCCAACTGTTGAAGATAATGGAGATGTGCTACTGAAAGTGGATGACTTTTCAATTGGACAATTGAGCATTCCGATTAGTTTTGTTTTAAGCTACATGGGTCAGTTTTATGAACTGCCAGAATTCGTTCATGTGAAACCAGACCAAAAAACGGTTGAAGTACGTCTTTCAGAAATGCCACTGACGAATGATATGTATGTCAAAGCGAACAAAATTGATCTTGAGAACGATGAAATCGAATTCTCATATTACCATCCAAAGCAATAGAACGTGCTAGTCAGGAGTGAAATCATGAAGCGAGTCTATCAATATTTCAGTTTACTGTCGCTTTTATTTGCTGCGTACTTTGGCATTACGGCTGCCACTGATTTAAAAGCAGAAAATATCGATCAGTTTTACTTAAATATTGCCTATTGTGCATTATTTTTAGGCATCATGATTCTTGCTTTTGATTTTCAAAAGCAGGAAAAAGCTGAAGATGTCTCGTAAAGAGCCTTTTCCATTTGGAAAGGCTCTTTTTATATTTGGCGAGACAAGGCCACCTTCGCCATGAGCTCGGGCTCTCCGTTTGCAAAACCATGAAGCAAAATAATGTATGCGCGCTTTGTTTGCAGGTGAACTTTTGGGATATCAAGCAGTACACTTTGTGTACCGGAGGCTTTCAGTTCAAAATGATACTTATTCGGAGAGAAATGGTGAGTTTGGGTGCTGCTCACATAACCAAGCTCCTTTGAAAACATTCCTTGATCCCGTTCATATAAATCAATGGGAGGGAGGTCAGGAGACAGCTGGACAAATGTTAGTGCTGATAGGTCATCTTGCTTGATAAGAGAATCTTGATGCTCTTTTAGCAATGCAAAGCCTGTTCGAGCCCCTGTGATACAAAGTGTGTAAGTCTCGTCTCCTTTGATCATGTTGCGAGAATAAAGAACCCTTTCTTTTGTAGCCGGCTTGAATACTTCTATCTCATAAACACCCTCATCCCACTCCATATAAGCTGTCAGCTGGCCATAAGGCATCGTTTCCACGACCTGCTGCCGATTCACAAATACAGCAAGCTCACTTAGGTCTGGTGCAGCGTGAAAGAGTCGAATAACGGCTTTTTGAGAAGTATTTCTTTGATGGTATTGGTAGACGGTAGCTGATGGACGATATGGAAAGTCATTCATATCATAGAGCTGCTGCATGTCATCAACCCTTCTTTCTCATATGATGGTGTTTTTTGTAGCGTATGCACGAAAGGGACGATCTGTATAGGCAAAAGAAACATAGAAAAAAGCCTGACGGAAAACGTCAGGCCTTCATGTTAAGAAGGAGAAGAATATTGATCATATTCAGCCAACTTAATGAATGTTTTTTCATCCTCAATTAAACCGCAAACGCCGCACTGGACTTTGATTTGAGGTCCTTGATATCTCATGTGAAAAGGAGAAAGCTGATCTCCTTCGTATGTTTCGACAACTGCTCCAGTCGCCGGATCAAGCTTCACAGGTTCTGAAAGCTGCTCGATCAGATTAAAGCGCGTTCTATTGGTTTTACAGTTTGGACAAAGGTAAGGGCTTGTCATGGTTCATCCACCTCTTTTTATCCGTAGCATGTCCTGAGCGCTAAAATCTATGCTTAATCCTTTTGACTTTTATCCAGCTTTTTGAATAATTTGATCATCGTTTTGAGTTCTTCATCATCAAATGATTCAAATCGTTCCATAAAGTATTCTGTTTTCTTTTTCTCAAAATGCTCAGTAATTTCCTTACCCTTATCGGTTAAGTGGATTTTGATGATGCGGCGATCCTCTTTTGAGCGGATACGAGTGATCCAGCCTTTTTCTACAAGTGTGTCGGTCACTGCTGTAATATGGCTTGCTGACACCCCAAGAATCGAAGCGAATTCCGTTACTTTTTTTGCACCGTGCTCACGGAGTAGATTTAAAATGAGAAATTCATTCCGAGATAATTCGTTATCCAGCAGGCTGTTAATTTCATAACGTATCTGCTTAAATACGGTTCTCAGTAAAGTATCCATTTCATACATCATTTGTTTTCTTTGTTCCAATCATTAAACCCCCATTATATTTTAAGATACGACAGAATGCTTTCTTTCATTTTAGGTACACAAGTCGTATCATTTTCATTATTTTTTATCATGTTATAATATGATGATACCATTTTTTAAATGAAGGGGGCACTAATATGTCTGAAAAACAAGAATTAGCCACATTTGCTGGAGGCTGTTTCTGGTGTATGGTTAAACCTTTTGATGAACAGCCAGGCATTATCAAAGTTGAATCAGGGTATACTGGCGGACATACAGTGAATCCGACCTATGAGGAAGTATGTACAAATACAACGGGACATAGAGAAGCGGTTCAAATCACATTTGATCCTGACGTTTTCCCGTATGAGAAACTATTAGAACTGTATTGGCAGCAAATAGACCCAACAGATGATGGAGGGCAATTTGGTGATAGAGGAGAGTCTTACCGTACAGGTATTTATGTTCATCATGAGGAGCAGCGAAAGCTTGCAGAAGCTTCGAAAGAGCAGCTGAGTCAAAGCGGGATCTTCCAAAAGCCAATCGTCACAGAAATTTTAGAGGCTGGTCCTTTTTATCCTGCAGAGGAATATCATCAGCATTATTATAAAAAGAACAACATGCACTACGAACGATATCATGTCGGTTCGGGTAGAGCGGGTTTTATTCAATCCCATTGGAGTGATAAATAATGGCAAATGAAAAAGAGCAACGGATCAAAGAATTAAACCGGATGCAGTACGAGGTCACGCAAAATAATGGCACTGAGCCGCCATTTCAAAATGAATTTTGGGACCACAAAGAAGAAGGCATTTATGTGGATATCATTTCAGGCAAGCCATTGTTTTCTTCTTTCGATAAGTTTGATGCCCATTGCGGCTGGCCAAGTTTTACAAAACCGATTGAAGGCGAGGAAGTAGAGGAGAAGGTTGATACGAGTCATGGTATGGTTCGGACAGAGGTTCGCAGCAAAACAGCTGATTCTCATCTTGGTCATGTTTTTCCTGATGGACCAGGACCAAATGGTCTCCGGTATTGTATTAACTCAGCCGCTTTGAAGTTTATCCCAAAGGATGATCTGGAAAAAGAGGGCTACGGCCATTTGACACATCTATTTGAATAATTCATGTAAAAAAATCGTCACATGGAAAGCATCTGCTTCCGTGTGACGATTTTTTATTTTTTATGATGCGTGTGATGTAATTGTTCGATGATATGGAATAGCTTCGCTTTTGTAATGAGCGGTGCTTCATTTGACGTGTAATTGGTCAAATCGACTTTTTGAAAGGCAGGGTGCAGATGTGGTCTCGGTAAGATCGCATAAAATTGTTCATGCTCAAACAGTGCATCTGCCTCATGTGGGAATGTGAGCTCCTCGTGAAGTTTTTCTCCAGGTCTTTTACCAATAACGAGAATATCTGGTGCTGCAACGTTCATTTGACCAGCATATTCATGAAACGCTTTTAATAGATCTGCAAGCTGTAATGACTCCATCTTGAGAATGAAGGTTTCGCCGCCTTTCATCATGATGGCTGCCTCAAGTGTAAGGGATACAGCCTCTTCAATGGACATAAAAAAACGTGTCATGGCAGGATCTGTCACGGTCAAAGGTTTCTCGTTTAACAGCTGCTGGAGCATGATCGGAATGACGGAGCCTCTTGATCCAAGCACATTGCCAAAGCGTACAGAGCAAAACATTGTTTTTTGATTGGGAATACTTTCGTTTGCTTGGAAAAATAGTTTTTCTGAAATCAATTTTGTTGCACCCATGGCATTCGTCGGGGCCACTGCCTTGTCGGTTGAAATGTTGACAACATGACTGACTTCGTGTTCGATTGCTGCTTCAATGACATGCTGCCCGCCGATGATATTGGTTTGAACCGCCTCAAACGGATTATCTTCACAAGTGGGTACTTGTTTTAAGGCTGCTGCATGAAAGATGATATCAACACCTTTGACAAGCTGTCTCACGCGGCTGGCATCGCGCACATCACCAAGAGCAAATACGACCTCTGGATGCTCTGCATACTCATTTTTCATCATGTATTGTTTGCTGTCATCTTTGCTGAATACAATGACTTTCTTTGGAGAACATGCTGTTAATTTTTTGACAATTTGCCGGCCGATTGAACCCGTACCGCCTGTGACTAAAATCGTTTTGTCACGAAAAAAGGTCTTCAAACTCATTTCTATCTGTTTGAACATATCTAATCCCCCAACTATCATTTCTCTACTTTGCATCATATGTGAAAGAGTGGCAGACGTTTGAGGAAAAGAACCACTTCATGCATAAATTAGGTGAACAAATTATAACCATCTGCTTGATGTTTTAATAGAATATGGAGAGATAAAAGAAAAAGTAGAAAAAGCGAGAGACCTGAACACTTCAGTACTGCGATCAGCTCAATCATGGGTAAGCATTTTCGCAGGACATTGAGCTGCGGGCGAGGGGAGAAGAGAATATATGTATAGGGGAAATCGTATTTTAGCCATGATACCAGCTTTTGGCTGCCAGCAAGATCATCATGGTGAACACATTCGCATATTGGCGAAGCGGCCGCTCATCTATTGGACCATTCAGCCGCTATTACAAATGGTTGAGTTAGATGAAATCATCGTATCCTCAGAGGATGTGAATACACAAATCATTTCGTCCCACTATGGAGCAAATGTCATTGAACTTCCAAGTACACATGTGACTGAACAAACACCCTCATTACTAGCTGTGAAACACGCGCTTGCTTATTTAGAACGAGAGGGGAAGACATTTGATATTGTCCTGTATCTGCATCCGTCGTCTCCTCTTAGACAGCCGGCAGATATTGAGAGCTGCTTGGAGCTTCTAGTAGAAGGGAGCTATGACTGTACCGCTTCTTTTACAGAGGCGCTAGAAAACCCAAACGAAACATGGACACTGCATGAAAGCAATGAAGCCACTTTATATAAGGACAATCATTATTTTTTCATTCCAAAGCAGGGGCATCCTCATACGTATGGCCGTTTAAATGGCGCTGTTTATGCTTTTTATGCTCATTATGCAAAAGAATGCATCCATTCCTTTTTAGAAGGATCAGTTGGAGCGTATATGATGGATCACAAGCAATCGCTTGTTGTGAAAAGTGAGGCAGATAGGAAAGAGGCAGAGAAAGTATTATTGGCTCGCCTGGATGCGGAAGGGACACCATAAAATTGATTTCAACAAGAAAAGCGCCCAGTCATAGGGCGCTTTTTACTATCTCATATAACCTGTATGGTAGCGTGTCAAATGTATTCCAGTGAACGACTTGCTCGTAATTATTCAGCGCAATCGCCTTTCTTTTTTCAACATTTGATACATAGTATTCGGTCTGCTCAATCAAATCGTCTTCATGTGTGTAAAAAGCGAAGCTTGAAAAAGGATCTGGCGGATTCATATCCGTCAATTGAAAGCTTCCACTTGCAGCGATATCAAACGCTCTGTTGTTGAGGCTCATATTTTGAATCAATGCTTTGTTTCGGTTATAGACGAATTGAGCTGGTCTGTGCGGATTAAGGACAATGGCTGATTGTTGATACATTTCCGCCATTTGCTTAGGGCTCAGCCAGTTGGTCACAAGTGTTAAATCACGATACCGTCTACGTGACTTATTCAAATGCCGATGCCATTCCTTGCCTGCAACGAGAATACGCCATTTGTGCTGGTGTAAGAGTGCATCGATGGCTTTGATGCGGTTTGGATAAGGGTAACCAACGAGTGCAATGTCATAGGTGAATGTCTCAGCTTGCGGCATTTTTTTCTGAAATATACGTGTATTGGTTGGAATGGGAAAGTAGTGCACGTGGTCAACACCTAATTGTTTGTAAAAAGGCAGTACGCCTTCGTCAATGGTTAAAATCATTTGTGCATCCTGTGTACAGGTAGCAGACACATCTGTATAAAAAGGATCTTCTGTCATCCATAGAATGATGGGGATCTTTTCTTGTTTGAACTGATGAAGTACTTCTTTAGGAACATGATCACCGATCATCATGAAAGCAAAATCCGGAGAAAATGTCCGGATTTTGTGCATGTGCTCAAGTAGAGATTCTCTTTCTATCTTCAAATATGAAAAGGATGAATCAATGAAGCTTTCTTCTATCCATTGATCAAAAGTTCGGTAGATTCCGCCGTAGCCAGAGCTGATATAAAGAAGCTTCATGTTGACCCTCTCACATTAAGATGTGAACGTAACACTTTCAACTTTATCTACATCTAATAGAGTCGTTGAAGAGCCTGCAGGTGTCACAGAGCTTTCTTGTGTGACGAACACAACACCTGTTGAAGCATCGAATGATACAAATTGAACTGGGCCTATTAGGTCTCCTGAGTCAGTGACAATGCTAATGACTGTTCCTGGTGCAAGTCTTGCAAAAATCCATCTTGCTGGTTGAGATACATCGAGTGTTGTAGCAGAATCTGAAGGTGATGCCTCAGATGCTACTTCACTAAATAAATTGTTTAATTTTTCTTCCACTTGTACTCCTCCTTCTTCGAGATTGACTGTTAACGCATGACTAAGCGGTCTGAAAAACAGTTTCAATAGTTCTTTTTTTAATTCGGCACGCTTGTCGCTCATTTTCTCCCCATCCTTCCTTCATCACTTCAAACACACCACTATGTATATGCCGTTCACTTTTTTTTGTATAAGCAGAATGCTCATTCCTTGTTCTTTTTTCAGTTCATCACTTCACACATTTTTAAAAATGTTTTCAAATGCTGAGGCTAAATGAAGCGATTCTCATACTCTAGTAAAGATTACATGAGAAGAGAGAGGGATTTTAAATGGGATTTGAACAATTATTAAATGGTTGGAACGAAGAATTACTAGAAGCAGAAGGAGTACTTGAAGTCATTTTGATTTTATTTCTTCTTCATCTTTTAGAGGAAAGTGAGAAAGAAAGTGCGTCAGAAATCAAAGAATTGCTTCGTCCATGGCTTGAGCTTGGCATTCCACTGCCTCGTGTTCATTTGGTCAATGGAGATGTGCTCCAAAACGTGGTTGTCGTGCAATTGTTTGATTCAGTAGCGGTTTTTAAAAATGCGACAAATCAGCTAAGAGTAAGTGTTCCTTATGTGAACATTGTCAGCTGGGGGGCTTTTTAATCTAACGAAAAAGGATAATGATCATGAAAGTATCGGTGATTTTAACAAGCTACAATAAACCTGATTTCATTGATCGTGTGCTAAAGAGTATGGTGGAACAAACGTATCAAAACTGGGAGCTTTTGATTATGGATGATGGCTCAGAGCCAGAAACAACGAAAAAGATTCAGCCCTTTTTAGACGATAAACGCATTCATCTGTATCCGCACATGGTTCATCCTGCAAAACGGCTTGAAACCGTACGTTATGCGACGCTTATTAATGAAGCTTTAACACGCATAACAGGTGAGCTGATTTGTTATTTAACAGATGATACAATGTACCGTAAAGATCGTTTGCAGAAAATGGTGGATGTTTTTCAATCGAAGCCTCATATAGATATTGTTTATTCCTCGCAGCGTGTCGTTCATGTTGATAAGCATCTAGTGGAAACCATGAGCTTCGTTCGGGAAGCAGATCAAATGTTAGAGCATGCGTCCTTTCAAGTCGACCATTGTTCGGTCATGCACAGAAGGCGCTTGCTTCCGCTTATTTATGAGAAATACGGGCAATATTGGGACGATGACCCGAAACATTGGCATCATGCAGACTCTGTTTTTTGGATGAGGTTGAATTATTTTGCAGCGTTTTTTCCATTAAAAGATGTGCTTGATACAACGTATAAAACACCTCAATCCTTTCATCACATGTTTTCAAGTATGCCGTATGATTTAATTGATGGAACTGTGATTGAAAGAGAAGGGGCTTATTGTCAGATCGCCCACGGAAATCTTCATGGAATCGATAGGTGTTGGGTGAATGAAAAGAAAAGGCGTGCAATTCGTATTCCTTTGTTATGTGCGATGAAATATGAGATGAATGAGATGCTGGCAGTGCCAAATTATACAGTGGTCAGCGCAGATAATGGAAGGACGTTTTATTATATTGAAGATCAGAAAAAAAGACGTTTTGCTTCAAAGCGTGATATGCAATATTTTCAGTTTCATCCAAAGGAGATTTACACCATTTCAAATGATCTGCTTCAGACGTTTGATGATGGGGAAATCATTCAAGCATTTCCTGTATTCAGCCCGCCAAATCGTCGGCTCTTTAAATGGGAACAAGATGTCTATTTACTTATGCATGATACCTTTTGCCGTATTGTTCCTGAGGTAATGAAGTTATTTGCGTTTAATCATCAACCAATCAGGCTATTTCCTTCCCAATTTACGTTGTTTCAAGAAGGGAAGCCAATTGTGCCACTGTATATGGAATCGCTACATGAATTCGATATGTCTCTTTATCAAACATCAGGGCGGAAGCATTCCTCATAAGAGGGATGCTTTTTTTAAGCAATAGATGAAAAAAGCAGGAGATTGATAGGAAAAAGCGAAACGTGAAAAGGATAGGGGAAACCAACTGAGCACGAACAAGCCGCTGAAAATTGGGCAATAGATGCCGATTTTCCGGCACTGAAAGTGAGGGGGAAAGAATGGGGAAGGTTGTCGAAAGAGCGGATTGGTTTGAATTAATTTTAGAAGCCATCGATGAAGCCATTCATGTTGTAGATGATCAAGGGGTGACGATCTTTTATAATCACAATGCCGCTAAATTTGACTGTTTACAAAAAGAAGAGGTGATTGGCAAGTATATCCTTGATGTGTATCCATCATTAACTGAAAAAACAAGTACGCTCATGCATGTACTTAGAACTGGGAATCCCATTTATCATTCTTTACAAACGTATTTGAATAAAAATGGAGAAAAAATTGAAACGGTCAACACCACATTGCCCATTATTGAAGATAGCAAGTTAATAGGCGCAGTGGAAGTAGCAAAAGATGTATCAAAGCTGTCGGCGCTTTCGAATCGTTTAGATCAAAAAAAACGAACGAATGGTGTTTCTGAGACAGACCAAATGCATGATTTTTCTTCATTTTTAACAAATGATCCGCTTTTAAAAGAGATGCTTGAGAAAGCAAAAAAAGCAGCTGCTTATCCTTCGTCTGTTGTCGTCTACGGGGAAACAGGGACAGGAAAAGAAGTGCTGGTACAAGCCATTGTCCATGAATCTGATCGAAAAGACCAGGTGTTCATCCCGCAAAACTGTGCAGCGCTTCCAGAATCATTACTTGAGAGTTTATTGTTCGGATCTGTCAAAGGAAGCTATACGGGCGCAATTGATCGCAAGGGGCTTTTTGAATTAGCAGATGGGGGCACACTTTTTCTTGATGAGCTGCAAGCAATGCCGCTCACGCTACAAACAAAATTATTACGTGTGTTAGAGGATGGCGTTGTGCGCCGCATCGGTGATGCAAAGGCCATTAAAGTGGATGTCAGAGTTATTACTGCGCTTAATATAGACCCATTTGAAGCAGTGAAGAAGCAAATTTTAAGAGAAGACTTATTCTATAGACTGCATGTGTCATCTTTCCATATTCCGCCGCTTCGAGCGAGAAAGCAAGATATCAAGCTGCTATCCCGCCATTTCATTCAAACCTATCATCACCAGTTTTCTAAAAATGTCACCCGCCTATCTGAAGAAACGACACAATTGTTTATGGCGCATCACTGGCCAGGGAACGTCAGAGAATTAAAACATACCATTGAGCATGCTGTTTTGATGATGCCAAAGGAAGCGGAAGACATCACCCCGGCATATCTTCCTGCTCATTTACGGGCGCAGAAGAGAGAAAACAAACCGCCGCAGTCCTCATTAAAAAGTCAGGTTACTTCATTTGAACAAACATTGATTCAAGAAGCTTTAAGTAAACATAACGGGAATATTAAGCAAACCGCCGCAGCCTTAAAGATCCCTCGACAAACGCTGCAATATAAACTGAAGAAATATGAAGATGCCGAAATGTAGGCACTTTAATGATTGAAACTTGCAGGAAAAAGCTCCTTTTGTAAACAATAGGGGCATTTTCCCATGTTGGCACATAACTTGCATAGTATAAAGTGAATGCTGATAGGGGGAATGGATATGAATCAGAAACTGTATGAACCAACGCGTCATTGGAAGGACATTGAACTTTGGAAAGATGTCCCTGAGGAAAAGTGGAACGACTGGATTTGGCAGTTGACGCATACCGTTAAAACGCTTGATGATTTAGAAAAAATCGTGAACTTAACAGAAGAGGAAAAAGAAGGAGTGAAGATTTCCACCAAAACCATTCCACTCAACATTACACCCTACTATGCCTCACTGATGAATCCAGACGATCCAAGATGTCCGATACGCATGCAATCTGTGCCAATTGCAGAGGAGCTTCATAAAACAAAATATGATTTGGAAGACCCGCTTCATGAAGATGAGGATTCACCCGTCCCGGGTTTAACGCACCGATATCCAGATCGTGTGCTGTTTCTTGTGACAAATCAGTGCTCCATGTACTGCCGCTATTGTACGAGAAGGCGTTTTTCCGGCCAGATCGGCATGGGCGTGCCTAAAAAGCAATTAGATGCTGCGATTGGATATATTAGAGAAACACCTGAAGTGCGAGATGTTTTAATTTCAGGCGGAGATGGGCTCTTAATCAATGATCAAGTGCTCGAATACATTTTGAAAAACTTACGAGACATTCCGCACGTTGAGATCATTCGGATTGGTACCCGTGCGCCGGTTGTCTTTCCACAAAGAATTACAGATGAACTGTGTGAGATTTTGAAAAAATATCATCCAGTTTGGCTGAATACTCATTTCAATACAAGTATTGAAATCACAAAAGAAGCAAAGGAAGCGTGTGAACGACTTGTCAATGCCGGTGTCCCTGTAGGTAATCAGGCTGTGATCCTAGCGGGTATTAACGACAGTGTCCCGATTATGAAGAAGCTGATGCATGATCTGGTGAAGATTCGCGTTAGACCGTATTATATTTATCAATGTGATTTATCTGAGGGCATTGGTCACTTTAGAACACCAGTCTCAAAAGGACTTGAAATCATTGAAGGCTTAAGAGGTCATACGAGCGGTTATGCAGTGCCAAGCTTTGTTGTAGATGCCCCAGGAGGCGGAGGAAAAATCGCTTTACAGCCAAATTATTTATTATCGCAAAGCCCTGAGAAAGTCGTCCTTCGTAACTTTGAAGGCGTCATCACATCGTATCCAGAGCCAGAGCATTACGTCGCAGGCCAGGCAGATGCGTATTTTAATGAAGTTTATGAAGAGAAACAAGAACCGGCAATTGGTGTCACTGCTCTATTTCAAGATGAAGCAAGATCGTTTACGCCTGAAAATTTAAGCCGGATGAAACGAAGAGAATTATATGAGACAAATCCTGAGCATGATACGCTCAAAAACAAACGTGAAAAACGGGATCAATTAAAAGAGAAGAAATATCAGGCGCAGCTCAAAAAAGAAGAAACAGTAAAGGAGGAGAAATAACCTTGTTGACATGTGATTGGTGTGAGGAAAACAAAGCAAATGCGGAGCAGACAACAGTTTATTGGGAGCTGATCACTGGCACACAATCCATTGAAATTATCGACACGCCGTCCATTTCTTGTATGCATTGCGGAATGACATATCAAAAGGATGAAACGGTAAAAGAGATAGAGGATCAATTAATTTTAGTGGACCAAACAAAACTTCCAGAAAAAATTTCATATGAAGAATTAATGAGCATGGAGCGGTTATTAAAGCGAAATTACTTTGATTTTTCATCATAAGTTGTACCTCCGCCTATACAAGTCATCAAATTCCTGTATAATATAACAACAAAATAGAGTGTCGCGGAGGGAAAAACAGGTGAAGTCGTTTTACCATTATTTAATGAAGTACAGACATCCAAAACCGAAAGATGAAATCAGTCATTTTGCAAATGCTGCTTATGAAGATCACAGCTTTCCTAAAGCTTCCACTGATTATCATGAGCTATGTGCCTATTTAGAATTGAATGGCGATTATTTACACTCGATGACTACATTTGACGAAGCGTTTGAACAATACGAAGTAGAAGTCAAAAAAAAATAACTCACATATAACCGCTTGTTCCTGATGGAAGAAGCGGTTTTTTGATGGAGAAATAAAATGGCGTTTTGCATGGTGTGGTTGCCCATGCAGAATTCCTTGCGCCGGCATACGATACGTTAAGACCAAAAGTCGGGCAAGGGGGAGACAGAATGAAGGCGAAAGCACCAAAATATCAAGTAGGGGATATTGTCGTCGTTGTCATGTACGGCACAGTCGGAACGATTACAAAAGTCCATCAAATTGACCAGCACTATTTGTATGAGGTCAATCATAATGAGGTGCTTTATTTTGAAACATCACTCCTGCTTTACGATGAGTACGACGGAGTGATTGTGGATACAGAAAAGCTGGACATTGAATATGAGTTCCTCATTGGCGATGTCGTATATGTAAAAGATTACGGAAAAGAGCTATTTAAAATCATTGGTCATCGGACTGAAATTTGGCGCTACCTTGAAGATGGCTGGGAAGATGTGATTTACGAACTCACGAGGCTAAAGGACGGAGAGTGGCTGGAAACAGAGGAAGAAGACTTAACGCTTGTCCTAAGGAAATATGAGATGGACCAGTTTGTCCATCAGCTTCTTTTTGTGCATTACGTGGGAGAAACCTCAAAAGAAAAAGAGGAAGACATGGTACAAACGGCTCTATTACAGTTGGAAGAGAAGCAAGAAAGCGAAGCATCACTAGAATTCCTCGCTGTGTCTATAGTGGATGAGCTTCTTGATATTTATAATGATTATAAAATTCTCTACGAATTTTTCGAAGATCCAGAATATAAGGATATGATGGATTTTATTTTGGAAAGTTTAAACGAGCATTTTGGTTAAAGAAAGACTTGTCCTAAAACGAATAAAAAATAAGGTACACATAAAAATACAATCACATAAAACCATCCCCTCAAGATACGGCCCATCACCTGATCAAACGTTTCTCCATCTAAAATGCTTAACCATTTCATTGCCTCAAGCCCCTTTTCTTTTCGTTTACTGCATTTATATGTATGGAATGAGCCATTATGACAAACTGTAATAAAAAACAGGCAGCGTTCATACATCATAAAAAAGGAGGCGGAAAGCAATGAAAGAAGCAGATTTGGTGATTGATACAGAGGAAATTGCGGAATTCTTCTACATGGAGCTGGTCAAAAGAGGGTACATACCGACTGAGCTAGAAACGTTTGAGCTGGCTGATATTACATTTGAATATATGCTGAGAAAAACAATGATAGTTGAAGAAGAGGCGTGGTAGGCACTATACTTTGAAGAGATTCTGAGGAAAGAGGGAGGGGAATTCTTTCACGTGTATATCCTATTTCTTTTCATTTTATTTGGCGCCATCGCTGCGCTCATGGTATCTGGTGTATGTCAGACATTGGACAACCAGATCATCCTGTGGTTTGAGAACATCAGGCTCCCTTTTATAAATGATGTCATGCTGGCTGTGACGGACTTTGGCATCAGCGCGCTGCTAGTACCAATCATGCTCATCTTTAG
This sequence comes from Bacillus zhangzhouensis, assembly GCF_000715205.1. Taxonomy (GTDB): domain Bacteria; phylum Bacillota; class Bacilli; order Bacillales; family Bacillaceae; genus Bacillus; species Bacillus zhangzhouensis. The sequence goes on from NZ_JOTP01000004.1 coordinate 162,090, forward strand.
TGTGGTACTACTGGTGTATAAGCGTTACTACTCTATCATGCTGCTTTTTCTATTATATCTCACAGAAAAAACAATCAATCACGAACTAAAGGGGCTGTTTGCTAGAGAGCGTCCGGCCTTTGATCATCTTGTCAATGAAACCTATTACAGCTTTCCGAGTGGTCATTCGATGAATGCAGCGACGATTTATCCTTTTATCGCATATCTATTAGTTGAGATGATTCCATGGCTAAAAGAAAGACAAAAAACCGTCTATCTGATCACAGGGCTATGCGTGTTTGTGATTGGTATCAGCCGGATGTATATCGGCGTCCATTATTTGACAGATGTTATAGCAGGCTTTGCGATAGGACTAGCTTTATTTCTTCTATGTAAAAAGATTGACGAAAAATTGTCCGGCATTCGACAAAAATAGAAGAAGGAAATTGATAGATCCCAGCCAATTTTATATAAAAGGGGAGGGATTTGAATGCAATTGACGTTGAGATTTTTTCAAAAGAAACCTTCAGCATATCACTTAACCATTTATCAGACACCTGAATATGGTGCAGTAAGCGGGCATCAGCCTGTGTACAGGACAAAGATTGGCGGCAGAACACACCTTGATGTTCTGGAAAAAGCATTCTCGACATTTAATGTACATGATACAGTCCCTAATGATTACAATGCGCGGTTTATCACAACAGGGGATATCGTTGTGATTGATGATAGGAAAAAGGGGAAGTGCTATTATCAGCTCTTTCCGGCCGGATGGAAACGCAGTGAACGACTGATGACGATGAGTTAAATAGATGATCTAGGATACCAGCTCTGAGATCCAGCTGGTATTTTCTTTTTTGGCCTCAATCGTTTATAATAAATAGGACAAAACACATGTTAAACGTAAGTGGAGGCTAAAAAATGAGTGTACATATTGGAGCAGAAAAAGGACAAATTGCAGAAACGGTATTGCTGCCAGGCGATCCGCTTCGTGCGAAATATATTGCAGATACATATTTAGAAGATGTCGAGTGCTATAACGAAGTGCGCGGAATGTATGGTTTTACTGGAACCTATAAAGGAAAGCGCGTTTCTGTACAAGGCACTGGAATGGGCGTACCATCTATTTCGATTTATGTGAATGAACTCATTCAAAGCTATGATGTTCAAAACTTAATCCGCGTTGGGTCTTGCGGAGCGATCAAAAAGGATGTCAATGTGCGCGATGTCATTTTAGCCCAAACATCTTCAACAGATTCACAAATGAACCGTGTGGCATTTGGACCAATTGATTACGCGCCTTGCGCTGATTTTGGTCTACTCAAGAAAGCCTACGACACAGCAGAAGCAAAAAATGTGGCCGTTCGTGTCGGAAATGTATTTACAGCAGACCAATTTTACAATGAAAAACCACTTGAGCTTATGGATCAATACGGTATTCTAGCGATTGAAATGGAGACAACAGCTCTTTATACGCTTGCTGCAAAATTTGGTAGAAAAGCGTTATCGATTCTGACAGTAAGTGATCATGTTCTGACAGGAGAAGAAACAACTGCTGAAGAACGTCAAACGACTTTTGACGAAATGATCTTAATTGCACTAGATTCAGTTTTATAATAGTATAAAGGGTGTGCTACGATGTAGCGCATCTTTATTTTTTTAGTAGAGCAAAAGGAAGGTATGTCATGAAGAAAAGCTATAAAATACTCTCAATCGCATCGATTCTTGGTTTGACAGCCGCACTATCAGGCTGCCAGTTGCTGGATCAAAAAAGCGGTACATCTGAATCAAGCAAAACTAACGAACAAAAAAACACAACAAGTTCAACATCCCAGCAAAACTCAAATGATACGGCAGATTCATCTAATCAAGAGCTGACGTTAAAGAGTGAATATTTCAATGACATCAAGGTTGTCAGTGGACTGAAAACCATTCAAAATCCTGCAAATGTGCTAGCACTTGTCAACAAAGAATACGCATTACCAGGAACCTATAAACCTTCTGATCTCGTTGTACCAAAAGTAGAATTCTCTTTTTCAGAGGATATTGAAAAACGATATATTCGTAAAGAAGCAGCGGAAGCACTTGAGAAGTTATTCAAAGGCGCGAAAAAGGAAAACTTCGAACTGGCTGCAGTATCTGGCTATCGCTCCTATGACCGTCAAAAAGTCATTTTTGATAGTGAGGTCAAATTAAAAGGTAAAGAAAAAGCACAAGAAGCAGTCGCTTTACCAGGCGAAAGTGAACATCAAACAGGTTTAGCCATGGACATTTCCTCAAAAAGTGCCGGCTTTGAGATCTCTGAAAAGTTTGGTGAGACACCTGATGGCAAATGGGTGGCTAAAAACGCCTATCAATATGGCTTTATCATCCGTTATCCAAAAGGAAAAGAAGACATTACGAAATACGAATATGAGCCGTGGCATTTGCGCTATGTTGGAAAAGAAGCAGCCAAAGCAATGCATGATCACGATTTAACATTTGAAGAATACATGAACAAAGTAAAGAAAATCTAAACAAGTAAAAGGCCTCCCAGCTATTCGGGAGGCCTTCTTTTATTCTTCTTTTAAAAAAAGAACAATCCTGCTAATGCGAAGCCGGTAATGAAACCGAGTCCGATGCCATAAGCTGCACCCCAGCCATAATATCCTCCCCAATAGCCAAAGCCAAAGCCCCCGCGAGACCCGCCAACTGGACGAATATAAACTTTGCGGTTTGTCACACGCTCAATGCGTCCGACATGTACTCTGCCATTACGATCAGTGATTCTAGCGACTTTCCCCATGTGCTGCTGACAAAGCTTGTGATAGCGCTCCATGTTTTTCCTCCTTATGACAAACTCTTTTCACTCTTATCCTATGCGAGAGACTTCATAGAGTTTGGACAAAACATATAGGAGATTCGCTCATTTTATACAGTACATTCAAATAGAATGTGACTTAGATGGTCCTGGTGCGCTTGAATGAGGTCATAGTGTGTTTGCAGCGTATCGTAAAGAGAAGACGGTATTTGTTCAGATAATTCCATTTCTGTAGGCTCCTCCTGTACCATGTGCTCATCGAATGAGAGAATTCGAATGTCACGGAAACCTGCCGCTATTAGCTGCTCTTTCCATTCTTCAAGCGAAAAGAGGGAGTGGAAGCCATAAAAATCTCGAACGACTGCCAGCTCTTCCTGTGTCAGAGGTGCTTTTAACACAGCTTCATTTGCGATCAATTGACTTCCAGGGGTAAGCACCCGTTTAATCTCAGCAAGTGCAGCAGGTAATTCGGTGAAACTTAAAACAGATTCACTGATCAGTAGAGAGAAAGATGCATCTGGAAATGGCAGGTGTTCAATGGATGCTTGCAAGGCACGGATCGGCAGGTCTTCTCGCTCGAATCGAAGGTTGGCCTTTTCAATCATCAAAGGGTGCGTATCAATCGCCTCCACCTGATAACCTACATTTCCTAAATACGCAGCCGTTTGTCCTGTACCGCATCCGGCATCCAGTATACGCGCATCAGGCGTTGGTTTTATATGCTCAATCATCGTTTTCGTTAACTCAATTCCACCAGGATGAGCACTTGATACGCCAAAATAGGCAAGCATTTCTACATAATCACTCATGAAATCCCTTCTTTCCTTATCATGTTCCTCTCTAAAGATTATGCAATGCAGGGTCAAATGGCTTATCTTTTCAAATAGAAGTTTGATCCTTTGGTTGACGGATGGAGAATCGTCCTTGATAATAATGAAAGGAGATAAAGGTGGTGTTTTTTTGAAAAAACAATTCAAGTTCGTAATAGCCATTCTGGTGACAGCTGCACTTTCCTCAGTGATTACATTTGTGATCACAAAACAAGGTGCTGTCAGTGTCTCAGGAGATGAGAAGTTTAGTAAACTCATGGCTGCTTATACGAAAGTAAAAGATGAGTATTACGAAAAAACGGATGATCAAAAACTAGTAGATGGTGCGATTCAAGGGATGATTGCATCTCTTGATGATCCATACTCTACATATATGGATCAGGAGGAAGCCGAAGGATTTAACAATACCATTTCTTCCTCATTTGAAGGAATCGGTGCACAAGTAGAAGAAAAGGATGGACAAATTTTAATTGTCGCGCCGATTAAAGGCTCTCCTGCTGAAAAAGCTGGTTTGAAACCTCATGATCGTATTTTAAAGGTAGATGGAAAAAGTACAAAAGGCATGTCGGTAAACAAAGCAGTTTCTCTCATCAGAGGCAAAAAAGGAACGGATGTCAAGCTGCATCTCAATCGGCAAGGTGTTGGCAATGTAGATGTGAACATCACAAGAGATACCATTCCGCTTGAAACGGTTTATGCCAAACTAACAAAAGACAAAATAGGAGAAATCCAAATTACGTCCTTTGCTGAAACAACATCTAAAGAGCTAGATAAAGCGATTGATGACCTCGAGAAAAAAGGGGCAAAAGGGTTTGTCATCGACCTGAGAGATAATCCAGGCGGTATTATGACAGAAGCGATTGAAATGAGCAATGACTTTATCGATAAAGGAAAAGTCATTATGCAGGTTGAAGAAAAAGGAAAGAAACAAGTGTACAAGGCTGAAAAAGAACGCAAAGTTCATCAGCCGGCAGTTGTCCTTGTAAACGGCGGCTCAGCCAGCGCTGCTGAAATCATGGCGGCTGCTCTGCACCAATCATCAGGCATTCAAATTGTGGGTGAAAAGACGTTCGGTAAAGGAACTGTTCAGAATGCACAAAGCTATAATGATGGTTCTAGTGTCAAGTTAACCATTGCGAAGTGGCTGACACCGAACGGTTCTTGGATTCACAAAAAAGGAATTGAACCACAGGTAAAAGCATCTCTGCCAAGTTATGCGAAGCTGCCATATTTAAGCCCGAAAAAGACGTATCAGCTGCATGATAATGGTGATGAAGTCAAAGCGGCTCAAAAGATGTTCCAAGCACTTGGCTATAAAGCAAAAGCAAATGGTGAGTATGATCAAGCATTCCAGTCTATCGTCAAAAGCTTCCAAACAGATCATGATCTGAAGGCAGACGGTATTCTCACAGGGGATACAACGACGGTACTCATGACAAACATCCAAGATAAGCTAAAGAAAAATGATACGCAAATGAAAAAAGCAATTGAAGTCTTGAAAAAAGAAATGAAATAAAGAAAAAGCAGTCCTCATGAGGGGACTGCTTTTTCTTATCCTTACGCTTTGTTTGCCATCGTTGCTGCTTTTTCGTTGTCCTTTTCAAACAGATCATTTGTAACTGAATTGGATGTGATATTCTTTTGGAAGAATGGATTCAATATCAAGATGACCACAACGTTTGCTAGTAAACCGAGAAAGCCTTCATAAAGACCGAACGTCACTTGTGAAATATTGGCTGTAAAGGTGACGATGATCCCAATGATCAGCCCAGCAATGGTTGCTTCTCTCGATTGTTTCTTCCAGAACAAGCTGATCGCAATCGCTGGGAAAATTTGAACCATTCCTGAAACGCCGATCAGCTGGAGTGTGACAAGTGCAGTTGGGAACAGCATACCGAATAATAGAGCCAGCCCGATGACAATAAACACCATCGAACGTGTAATGATCGTTAATCTTTTCGGTGACACATTTGGATGAATTAAATCACGGTATAAATTATTCGCAAATAAATTCGACGCGCCAATGGCCATGATGGAACATGGAATGAGAGAAGCCAGTGCAATCGTTGAATAAGCTAGCCCCTGCATCACCCCGCCATATGACGTTTGAATTAAATGAAGAAGAGCAAATCTTGGATTTGTATCTTCTGGTAAGACTAAAAATGCAATAAACCCAAGGAAGATGACCAAAATCAATACAATGTTATAAAGAGGCAAAAATATGCTGTTTTTACGGATGGCATCAGCGCTTTTGGCTGTAAAAACCCCAGTTGCCGCGTGTGCCCACATAAAAAGAGCAAGGGCAGAAACGCCTGAAGCAGTAATGAACCACAAAATGCCTTTAGGACCGCCTTCAGGTATCGTCAGAAGCTGTGGCGCTTCCTTGGCTAACGTATTCATCATAGGTGTCCACCCGTTAAAATGAATGATTGGCAGAGAAACCACCATAAAGAGCATGATCACCCAAACAAGAATATCCTTAATAATGGCTGTATATGTAGGGCCTTTAATACCGCTGAAAAATGTATAAAGTGCGACTAAAATAAATGAAATAATAACAACTGCATTCACATTAATATAACTAGTTCCAGCGACAGTTAACGTATCTTGAATCCCGCTCAGCTGAAGACAAATATAAGGAATCAGCATAAGTACACCAACAATGGCAATCATACTGGATAACAGCTTGCTGTCAAATCGTTCACGTGCATAATCAGCAAGGGTTGTAAGCTTGTGGTTTTTTGCAACCGTCCAAAGTTTCGGTAAGAAAAAATAAGCAATAAAATAAGCAAGAACCGAATAAGGGATGGCGAAAAAAGCGACACTTCCAGCTGTATAAGCTGTACTTGTGAGCCCTAAAAAGGTATAAGCTGTATATAAGTCTGCGCCAACGAGGAACCAGACGAGTAGCCCGCCGAATTTTCTCCCGCCGACAGACCATTCTTCTACCGACTGTCTTGACGATTTGTCACGACCAGCGGCAAATCCGATGACCACGACGATGAAAATAATACTTGCAGTAATCAATAAAGCTGTTAAATTTCCTTGCATTAGTCAGTTCCTCCATTTGAATGTTGCATCCGGTAAATGATAAATGTACAAACTGGTGTGAGAACAATCCATAGTAAGAGCCAGAAGTGGAAAAAGGGCAGCCCAATCACAAATGGATGAATACGATTCACAAAGGGAAGCAGTGCAAGCTGTCCGATGAAAGGAATCGATATAAGTAGTACTAGCATCAATTTTTTATTCATGATTTCCTCCTGATATTTTGTAATTTCATAATAATAGCAGTTGTCAGATTAGATCACAAGACCATTTTCAGAAAAAACAATCATTTTTGAGAACATCATACTAATATAACGCTTTCATTCTCAAAAAAGAGAGAAGAGTGAAGGCAGAAAGAGAGTGATTTGAAAAAAAGTATGGAGGAATAATATTTAAAGCAAATAAAAAAGCCCCAGCATGAAAGCTGAGGCTCTGCCATTTTTTATAGGAAATCAGATACTTCTTTGATGTCAAAACGATTGCTTTTATGAGCTTCTTTCGCTGCTTTACCAACTGAAATTAGCATGACTGGTTCGTAGCGGCCGCTCACATTGAATTCTTTGATGTATGCTTCTTTACTAAAACCACCCATTGCGCATGTATCATATCCCATTGCTTTAGCAGCAATCATTAATTGCATAGCAGCTAATGAAGCATTTGAATACGCTGCTTCACGTGCATACTGCTCGCTTTGGTAAGCGCCATTGATTTGAGTCATAAGTGTTTCTTTAATATCCTCTGTAATGAAGCCTTGTTCTGCTAGCTCACTGTAGATTTTTTCGCCATTTTTATTGGCTTCAAGATCACCTAACACAGCAATTATGGCTGATGCTTGTGAGATTTGCTTTTGGTTGTAAGCGATTGGAAGTAACTTTGCTTTTGATTCAGCACTATGGAAAACAGTGAAATGCCAATGCTGAAGGTTCCATGCAGATGGTGCTTTTGTTGTAATATCAAGAAGCTCTGTTAGCTCTTCTTTTGTCATTTCATGAGTTGTATCATACTCTTTTACTGAAGCTCTTTGTTTTAAGATGTCAATCGTTTTTTGATCAGTCGCCATATGGATATTTCCTCCCGTTTTTGCAAATAGTATGGTACAATAACTAAAAAAGTGAGAAACTTACTTATTGTAACTAGTGATATTTTAAATTGTATACCGTTAGTTTGTCAAACAATCATGAAAAGAAAGGTTGAAAATAATGGAATTCCAATTATGCCCACACATTTCTCAAGCTTTTTTACTTCTTGGAAAAAGGTGGAATGGTCTCATTATTCATGTATTGCTTGATGGTCCAAAACGGTTTAAAGACCTGACGGACATTATCCCATCCATCAGTCAAAAAATGCTCGCAGAACGTTTAAAAGAGCTCGAGCAAGAAGGAATTATAGAGCGAACTGTACTTCCTGAGACACCTGTCAAAGTCATCTATTGTCTAACCGAAAAAGGGAATGCATTAAACGATGTGTTTGGAGAGGTATCGCGCTGGGCAGGGGAATATGCTGGATCTCATGAAAAAAAGGAGCAAGCCTAGTTTTAGGTTTGCCCAAACGTTTTGACTCCTGATGAATATGCTGATGTTAGGCACATGACAAAGGAGGAGAAATGCATGTACCCTCATACTCCGTATTTTCGAGGCGGCGCCCCTGGCATTCCGCCATATGAATCCAGAGTCCCTTTGTTTTTTGGTTTTGGCGCTCCTTTAGTCGGCGGACTGCTTGGCGGATTTCTAGGAAGTGCGATTTTTAATTATCCCCGTCCATATTACCCGCCACCACCACCGCCTGTTCCACCACCTTATGGCGGCGGATATCCACCATATTATTAAGAAAAAAGAGTAAGCCTGCTTCCATTTCAAAGCAGGCTTTTTATAATGGAATATCAATTTCAGAGATCCCAGGATCATCATGCTTTAAAAACATAATTTCCAAAATACCATCTTGATATGAAGCCTTTGTTCCTTTTCTTTTCACAGCAGCAGGGAGGACGATTTTCTTCTGCGTGCCTTCTTCAGGAAAATGATCAATAAACAACAGATTGGCTGTATGTTTGATTTTTACTTTTTCTGTGTTTGGACGATCAAGTTCAATTTTGACAAACACATGATCAGTCGTTTCAAACACTTCAACATTCGGCTCTTTTTCTTTTTTGACGTCTGTATCTCGCGGTTTTTGTTGTTGAGACAGTGGATCCTGAAAGGGGAACTGAGCATTATAATTGGAGCCGAATACACTTTCCATCACTTGATTGACATACTGCTCAACGTCTTTAGGGTCTGAATTCTTTAAAGCTTCTTTTGAAAATTGCTTTTGAAAAGGGAATAATCGGTTCCAGTCAAACACGCTAATCATCCTTTCTAAATGCCCTGAATTAGTATATGCCCATTCACCTGAGTGCGTGCTATAATATACGATAGGTTTAGAAAGGAATGGTTAGTTTGAACGAACAGCAGCAATCAAAAGGTGTACTGTATACTGCAGCATCTTTTACATTATGGGGGCTATTCCCATTATATTGGAAACTGATGGAACATATTTCGTCAGGCGAAATTTTAGCGCACAGAATCTTATGGTCATTTGTTTTTATGTGCGGTATTCTCCTTTATTTAAAACAAGTCCGACCAGCAATGCAGACTGTGAAGGGGCTGATGATGGATGGAAAAGCACTTTTCTCGTTACTTTTATCTGCTATTTTAATCTCGGTCAACTGGTATGTGTACATTTGGGCAGTCAACCATCATCTCATGCTAGAAGCAAGTTTAGGGTACTATATTAATCCGCTTGTATCCGTTCTATTAGGCATCCTTTTCTTGAAAGAACGACTTAATAAAATGCAAACAATCGCGATTCTCATTGCCGCCGCTGGCGTGATCATTTCAACGGTTCAGTACGGTTCATTTCCTGTCGTTGCTTTCTTATTAGCCTTTAGCTTTGGTTTCTATGGACTGATTAAAAAAAGGATGAGGTTTACGAGCGCGATTGGGTTAACGATTGAAACGCTGCTTCTTGCACCGGCTGCACTTGTTTACTTATTCTTCTTCTTAAAAGAACCTGTGGTGACCATGAATCCTAACAGTTTCGGATCGCTGGGCCTCTTATTTTTTGCAGGGGTTTTTACAGCTGTGCCGCTCCTTTTATTTTCTGAAGGCGCAAAAAGAATTCCTCTTTATCAAGTCGGCATTTTGCAATACATTGCACCGACGATTACACTGTTTTTAGGGCTATTTGTGTATCATGAACACTTATCTGCAGCAAAAATTGTGACGTTTCTCTGTATTTGGGTGGCCATTTTACTGTTTACCACCTCACAATTACGCATAAAAAAAACAGCGGATTCTCATTAAAGAGAACAAGCAGTTTGCTTTTCTTAAAAGGCAGATCATGTCATAATAAGTTGTTACCAAAACTGTAGAGGTGATCACATGACATCAGTCAATGAGCTAGCAGCCGCTTATCGATCTTTATGGAAAAATCGTCAGCTTGATGTCGATGATATGTCTTCTTTACACGAGGCCATACGTGATGATTTACTGGATGCTCGCACTCATCCGCGGGCAAGAAAATCATTACACCAAAAGTATGTGCTCGCTGTGGAGAGAATATTAGAAAGTGCTGTTAGGCATGATCATCAATTGCAGCTGATCAGCTTACATACGAAAAAGCTGCGAGAATTAATTCAAAATGAAGGAAGGAACCACTCATGAAACCAATTCAAACGGAAGATGTCACAGCACATCTTGAATCGTTTTTAAATCGTCCAGTCTTCGTTCATCTTGAAACGACAACTGGTTCTTATTCAGCTCATGTAAATGAACAAAATATGACGGTCGTGGCGTATATTCGCAATGCGAAAGTTGTCTATTCACAGGCGAAAATAAAAGGACAAGGTCCGTACCGTGTTGGAATGAAAACAGAAGATGGCTGGATTTACGCAGAAGGCTTGACCGACTATGTATTTGATGACCAAGGCCGCCTGCTATTAGCAGGGCACTTGCCAGACGGGAAACTAGCGATCTCATTACAAATTAGTGAAACACCATTTCAGGTGTAGGAGAAAGGGTGACAAGTAATGAACGAACATGTATTAGTGATGCTGCCTCACCCCGATGATGAATCCTATGGGGTCGCAGGTCTCATCGCACAAAGCAGAAAACGCGGAATTCCAGTCACGTATGCATGCGGGACACTTGGGGAAATGGGCAGAATTATGGGCAGCCCACCATATGCCAACCGTGAGACACTTCCTGAACTAAGAAAACAGGAATTAATCAATGCATGCAAAGAAATGGATATGACGGATTTACGTATGCTTGGACTACGTGATAAGACGCTCGAATTTGAAGATGATGAGTATTTGGCGGATGTGATGGAAAACATCATCGATGAAGTCAAACCAACTCTTATTGTCACGTTTTACCCAGGACACGGTGTACACCCTGATCATGATGCGACAGGAGAAGCCGTCATCCGTGCTCTTTACCGAAAGAAAAAAGAAGACCGTCCTGTCACATACTGCATGGCCATTACGAGAAATAGAGAAGAAGTGCTAGGAAATGCAGATATTGTGATCAATATTACAGATGTAGCAGATATCAAATTAAATGCACTGAGAGCGCACAGAACGCAAACAGAAGGCATACTGAGAGAAATTGAGCAGAAACTGAAAAACAAAGAACCAGTCGTCCAAAAATGGTTGGATGAAGAAATTTTCTGGACGTATCAATGGAATGACTAATGAAAAAGGCAGCTGACAAGGATCAGCTGCTTTTTTGTGTCGTATTTAATGATTGGGTGCATGTTGAAGTTGAATCAGCCGTTTTTCAATCAATCTGAGACGGATAAAGAGGACGATTGCACCAGCGGCAAGACCGGTAATGAGACCGATCCAATAGCCGAACGCCCCAAATGAGGTATATGTGCCAATCAGGTAGCCGGCAGGAAGCCCGATGACCCAGTAAGAGACAAAAGCTGCGATGAGTGTATAGTTCACATCTTTATACCCGCGAAGAGCCCCTTGAATCGGTGCAGCGATCGCATCTGACAGCTGGAAAAAGAGTGCGTAAATCAAAAAGTGCTGTGTCAGCTGTAAAACAGCCGAGTCAGTTGTATATAAACCTGCGATCTCTGGTCTAAATAACAAAATGAGTGCTGCCGTACATAATGAGAACAAAACAGCAGTTCCAATTCCAATATAGCTGTAACTTTGCGCGTCTTTATACCTCATGGCACCGGCTTCAAAGCCAACGACGATCGTTAAAGCCATTGATATACTAAGCGGTAAAATGTATAAGATAGAAGCAAAGTTCATTGCTGCTTGGTGACTGGCGATCGTCACGGTATCAAAGTGACCCATTAAAAGCGTGACAGCTGCGAAAATGCTCGTTTCAAAAAAGATCGCAAACCCAATAGGGATACCAATTTTCAGTATTTGCCCCATACGGGAGATGTTGAACCGAGGCAGTTTTTGAAACAAACGAAATGAGGCAAATGGTTCTGCCTTGATGACAATACAAATGCTCATGATGAAAATGGCCCAATACGTCATCGCAGATGCAAGGCCAGCCCCCGCACCACCTAGCTTTGGAAAGCCAAAATTCCCAAAAATCAATAAATAATTTAAAACAAAGTTAATAGGAAGTGCTGTTAACGTAATAAACATCGTCACACGTGTTTTCCCTAATGCATCAATAAATGACCTCAGCACTGAATAACCAAACAGCGGGATGATCCCAAAAGCAAGAAAGCTGAGAAAATGCCGGGCAATATCTTCAACGGATGGGTCAAGACCAAGTCCACCTAATATGAAAGGGACGCTAATCATTCCAACGACGATCACCACGACACTTAAAAGAAAGGATAAATAGATGGCCTGAAAGACAGCCCGAGGAACGTCTTGTTTGTGGCCTGCACCCATCAGCTGGGCCACAATCGGAGTAACGGCCATTAATATACCGGCAAGCCCTGTATAAACAGGTGTCCAAATGCTAGAACCGATCGCGACACCCGCAAGGTCTTCTGCGCTCACCTTTCCAGACATCACCGTGTCTAAAAACGTAATCAGCGAAAGACCCGCTTGTGTGATTAAAATCGGGATCAGAATGGTTAAAAATTGTACCAACTTTGTTTGAATGCTATTCGTTTCTCTCATCATAAGTTCCTCTCTGAACAGAAATAACGAGAGGAATTATATCATGCTATGTAAAAAAATCAATTCTCCGTCGGATTATTTTTCTTTGATGGCTTCGTTTTTTTAAACATTTGGGCATAAATAAAAGAAAGACTGACAACACCTAAAATGCTGCAAGCATATTGAATGATTTTCTGAATGGTCATATTGAGTTCACCTCCATACAAATAGAATGTACACAATTTGTTATTTTATGACACAAGCCAAAGAAGGAGGGAAATGGTCAAGATGTTAAATCGCACAAACGAAGAAGCGATGTTTAAATTAGAAATGAAATCACATTTGATGCAAATCATGATGGATGCAAGGAAAATCGCCGATTCTCTGGATGAGACGGAACAATGCCTTCTTTGTGACCTCGAATCATTGCATGAGCAGTTTAATGAAATGCATGCAGAAGCTTCCTCGTTTTATTTGCAATCATATATGGAGGAATTCACGCCGGGATTTGCTCAATTTTCGTTAGCGATTGAGCATTTATCTAAACAAAAGCACGGCGCGCTTATTGTGATTCAAAGGAGGGATGAAGTCGAGGATTTTATCCAAAGAGGGACAAACCTCCATGCGAAAATTAGTGCATCATTAATAGAAAGCATTTTCTATCCAGGAAATCCACTTCATGACGGTGCTCTTTTAGTGAAAGAAAATACGCTCGTTTCCGCTGCAAATGTGCTGCCGCTCACCTCAAAAAAAGTCAGTCCATCTCTTGGCACAAGGCACAGGGCAGCCATCGGTCTTTCTGGGATGACCGACGCACTGGTTCTCGTTGTATCAGAAGAAACGGGAAAGATGTCGTTTGCTAAAGAAGGCGTGCTTTATCCGCTCACCGTGAAAGATCCAGAAATAAGAAAATAAAAACAAATCGCTGCATTCTTCATTTGGAAGGATGCTTTTTTCATTTGAGGAGAAAAAACAGCCAATTAAGTAAAAAGTCATTTGATACAGAAAAATTTGTCATGTAGAATAGAACTATGAAACTAGCAAAGTGCTTGTTTTGACAAATTTCTAAACGTCAACTTAAAAATTCCTTAAAAAATGTTTATAAATACAGCAAACAGCCGATAGAAACGATATGGCGTTGTTTCAGCATTTTGAGTTTGCTGCTCTAACCTATTTGTTATTGCCCAACGTCTTCATGTCGAGTAATATAATAGAAATAAAGATAAAATAGTGCAAGAGAAGCAAAATCATTAAATGCTAAACTCAAAACTAGTACATAAGTCTTATTGAACGAAATCATGAAAGGCGGAGATTCATCTATGAAGAAAAAAGTAGTAACCGGCCTCACAGTATCAGCGATCGCAGGCTCAGCTGTTATTGCTGCACCGGCAGAAGCGCAGACGATCAAGGTGAAAAACGGTGACTCACTTTGGAAGATTGCCGAACAGTACAATACAAGTATTTCGGAGCTTCAATCTCTTAATCAATTAAAAACGACGATGATTTTTGCAGGACAAAGCTTAAAAATTCCTGGTGCAAAAAGTAAAAAATCCAGCTCATCAACAGGCTCAAAAGCAACGAATTCAAGTGCTTCAACGACATCGAGCTATACTGTAAAGCTTGGAGATTCACTATGGCTGATTGCAAAAAATCATAAAATGTCAGTCGCAAGCTTGAAAAGCCTAAACAGCTTAAACAGTGATCTGATTCGACCTGGTCAAAAACTGAAAGTATCTGGAAGCACGAAGACGAGCGGCAGTCAGTCAACAAATTCAAACTCAAGCAATAAGACGACGAATCCAAATAGTTCATCATCATCTAGTACATACAAGGTCAAATTAGGCGATTCTCTTTGGAAAATTGCGAATTCGTTAAATATGACGATAGGTGAAATCAAAACATTAAATGCGTTAAAATCTGATATGATTTATCCGAATCAAGTATTGAAAGTAAAAGGGACGGCTGCATCAAAACCAAGTCAGCCAACAGCCCCTGCTAAACCAAGTAACCCGCCTTCAAGCGGGAAAACAACATCTTATACCGTAAAATCAGGTGATTCATTATGGAAAATTGCGAATCAGTTTAAGGTGCAGGTTCAATCCATTCGCACGGCAAACAGCTTGAAAAGTGATGTGCTTAGAATTGGACAAGTGTTAAAAATTAATGGTACGGCTTCCGGCTCGACTGGATCTAATGGTTCTACGTCTAACGGTTCAACAACTCCGGCCAACAATAACAAACCCGATGTTCCAATGAATGCAAAAATCACGACGATGATCCAAGAAGGTAAAAAGCTAACAGGAATTCCTTACAGATGGGGCGGTAATACACCAGCTGGGTTTGATTGCAGCGGCTTTGTTTACTATCTCATTAACAAGGTTTCATCTGTATCTAGATTAAGCACAGCGGGCTACTGGAATATGATGACGCCTGTCAGCACACCTCAAGTTGGAGATTTTGTTTATTTTACAACATACAAAGCAGGCCCTTCTCACATGGGAATATACCTGGGTGGAGGAGATTTCCTTCATGCAAGTGACAGTGGAGTGGGTATTTCTAACTTAAGTAACTCATATTGGAAAAAAGCCTATTTAGGTGCAAAACGTTTCTTCTAAAAAAGCCGATTTTCGGCTTTTTTTGTTTGCCCTCTCATGAGATTGTCCATACTGATAGCAAAAGGGGGCAGTCATATGAAAAAGTCAGTGTGGACGCTCATGATGTGTTTAGTCTTTCTCGTATCAGCATGTCATGCACCGCCAAAAAAAGAAATGACAGAAGAAAGTCATGAAGTTGCAGCACCTAAACAAGCGCCGGTTACCACTTCACTCATTAATGAAAGTGGGCAAAAAATAGGAAGCATCGAAGTAAGAGAATCTTCAGCAAATGGCCTGGATCTACACGTGAAAGCGAAAGGGTTACCGCCAGGTCCTCATGGCTTCCATATTCACGAGACAGGTGTATGTGAAGCGCCAGATTTTGAAACGGCAGGTGCTCATTTTAATCCAACGCATAGGGAGCATGGGTTTGACAACCCAAAGGGGCATCATGCTGGAGACATGCCTAATTTAGAGGTAGGAGCAGATGGCCAAATTGATGTCGTCGTCAATGTACCAGATGTGACGTTAAAGGGAGGCCCGAATCAATTAATCGCTCAAAATGGGCGAAGCTTTATCATTCATGCAGAAGCAGATGATTACTTAAGTAACCCTTCTGGAAACTCTGGAAAGCGCATCGCTTGCGGAGCGATCACAAAAGAAATGGTAAAATAACAGAAGACGAACCTTTATGTATTGAGTGCATAAAGGTTTTTTTAGTATACTTGGTGAGGAAAATGATCGAAGAGAGGAATTAATCATATATGTTCAACCAACAATCACTCCCAGAAGAAATTCAAGCAATGATCGAAGCAAAAGCAAAAGTGCTAGAAGAAGAATTCCGTCCGCTCATTGGAACAGGCGGCTATGAATCACAGGATACTTCTATCATTCAAGATGCCATGATTGCACTAGCACTAGGAAAAAATGTTCTATTAAAAGGGCCAACTGGCTCAGGTAAAACAAAACTAGCAGAAACTTTATCCGCTTTCTTTCAGCAGCCGATGCACAGCGTGAACTGCTCGGTTGATCTTGATGCAGAAAGCTTAATTGGCTATAAAACCATCCACAATGATGGTCAGATCGCTTCTATTGAATTCGTTGAAGGACCAGTTACAAAAGCGATGAAAAAAGGCCACCTTTTATATATTGATGAAATCAACATGGCGAAACCGGAAACCCTGCCTATTTTAAACGGTGTACTCGACTACCGAAAAATGATGACAAACCCATTTACAGGTGAGGTTGTCAGAGCAGAAGAGGGCTTTGGCGTGATTGCGGCAATTAACGAAGGGTATGTTGGCACAGTGCCTCTAAATGAAGCGCTGAAAAATCGTTTTGTTGTCATTGATGTCCCTTACATCGGCGGCGGCATCCTGAAAGAGGTCCTGCAATCTCAATCTGTTTTAAAGGATGAGCGGTTAATCGACCAATTCGTACAGCTCTCATCAGACTTGATTACACAAGCGCACAATGGACAGGTTAGTGAAGAAGCAGCATCCATTCGTGCCCTCTTAGATACATGTGATCTTGCGCAATATATCCCGCCGCTTCGTGCCATTGAACGAGGGATTGTTGAAAAGCTAGAAGATGACCGGGAAAAAGCAGCGGTAAGAAATATCGCCCAAACATTATTCGAGTGAGGTTCTGACTTTTGAAATTCATCAAATTTAATGACAGCAGAATCGATTCATTTCTATTTATGGAATTAACAGATTTAGCTAAAACGTTAGCGAAAAGCGATGATGTCGAGCTTGAATACGGTGTGCAGTCCTACTATGAACCTTTTGAAAAGAAAATTTTCATCAGCCATTTTTGGGATGATCGTAATCAAGAAGACATGACAGCAGGGCTAAAAAGTGATGTTTTCCTGCGTGCAGTAGGGACAGTCTATAGTGATCTCACTGTATTTGAGGACATGATCCGCTACGCCCACACATTATCCATTCCTGATGTATGTAAACAATTGTTTATGCTGTTTGAAGATATCCGGATTGAAGAGCAAATTAAACGCGACCGCCCAGGAACAAAAAAGGTGTTTAAACGGAGAAGAGAGCTTTACAGGCGTCACTTTAAGACGCAATTAACGATTAACCAAGAACGAACCATTTTAACGGATGCACTCTTTTGTGCAATGTATGTAAAGCTGACAGCTGATTCACCGCTGGAAGAGATTCCAGCGCTTCACGAGCGGATCAATCCGATGATTCCGTTTATTGAGTCAAGTCTTGAACGTGTATATGAAGCAGGTTCAACATCTGACATCGCAACCATTGTAAAAGAATTGACAGAAGGTTTTGATGAGCTTCTTGAAAAAGATATGCTGAATACGTACTTTTTCTTCCCGGAATTGGACTATGAAAAAGCGGCAAAAGAACCGCTGTTCCATGACTTGAAAAGAAAACCTAAATTAAGTGAGGACATCAAAGTCGACCGAGAAAAAGAGGGCGATGAAGACATCCACCAAGAATATATGGAAGTATGGCATAGAGAAACTGAAGCGCCATCAAAAAGCTTCCTTCAATTTGACTTAGAACACGGAGGTAAGAGTGATCTCGGCAAGGATGCAGCAAGAGAAGGTGACGATGGAGACCAGGCGCTTGGAACTGTTCAAGGCTCTGCAAAACAAACACATCGAAAAGATTATTCAAAGCTTGAAGCATTAGAAGAGGCTGAAGGCGAAGAAAGCGGAGCAGGTGCTCAAGAAAATGGAAAAGAGAACAAATATGCGTTTCCAGTCATGATATCACCAGAGCCGCCTGATCCAGAGCAAATAGATGTGTACAAGCAGCATGCAAAGGCGATCGAGCCTTACCAGAAACGCTTAAAGCAGATGATTCAAAAAACACTTGAACATAAAAAATCATGGCCAAAAACGGATCTTCATGCAGGCCGTCTGAGTAAAAAGCTCATTCGCTATTTTACAGAGTCTAACCCGCGTCTTTTCTATAAAAAACAGGCACCGTCTTCTCAAATTGATGCTGTTTTCACCTTGTTAGTTGACTGTTCTGCGAGCATGTTTGACAAGATGGATGAGACGAAAAAGGGGATTGTTCTATTTCATGAAGCCTTAAAATCCGTTCAAGTACCACATCAAATTGTTGGGTTTTGGGAAGATACAAACGATGCAACAGAAACAAGTCAGCCGAACTATTTCAACACAGTCGTGTCGTTCAAAGATTCTTTATTTGATGCAGGACCTTCCATTATGTCACTTGAGCCAGAAGAGGATAACAGGGACGGCTATGCAATTCGCCAAATGACGAAAATGATTTTAAAACGAAGAGAAGAGCAAAAGTTTCTCATTGTGTTCTCAGACGGAGAGCCAGCTGCGTTCAGCTACGAACAAAATGGGATTGTGGATACACATGAAGCGGTACTTGAAGCAAGGAAAAAGGGAATTGAGGTGATCAATGTGTTTTTATCCAATTCGCCGATTGAAGAAGCACAGATGAAAACCATTCAAGATATGTATGGCAAGTTCAGCATTTTTGTACCAGATGTCGATACATTGCCAGATGTTTTATATCCATTACTGAAGAAACTGCTGCATAAAAGCATTGGGGCATAAGGTTTTGCCCCTTTCATCAAAATATTTTTCGGAATGATTTAAATTTTTTGTTTTTCTGTGAATTTTTTATCTTTAATTGAACAAAGAATGTAGAAAGTAATCCAAAACAGTGGTAGAATATTATTGGAAGCGTTTTATTACATAAATTTGGTCATTGTGTTCTGGAAGTTATATCGAAATAGTGTTCAATCACTTGATGATCAAAGTTGGGGGTAGTGTTCAAAATGTTTCAAAATGATGTGAAACAACCGTTGAGTTGGGAAGAATTTCATGGTCCGAACCTCGGCTATGTGCTCGAGCTCTACGATCAATATGTCCAAGATCCTAATAGTGTTGATGAAGATCTAAGAGGCATATTTGATGAACTTGGTGCACCACCGAGTGAAATGAAGGAGGAAATTGGGAAAAAAGAAAATAACGTAGTTACTTCTGAACAAATCCAAAAGATAGCATCAGTCGTTAAACTGGCAGAAGACATCAGAACGTATGGCCATTTAAATGCTTCCGTCAATCCTCTTCGCAAAGAAAAGGAATTACAAGAGCTGTTTCCTTTAAAGGAATACGGTTTAACAGAAGAAGATGTCAGGAATATTCCAATATCGATTATTAGTGCAAGCGCACCAAGACACATTTCAAACGGCATAGAAGCCATTAACCATTTGAGAAATACGTATAAGCGTACCATTTCATTTGAATTTGATCACGTGCATGACTTCGAAGAACGAAACTGGCTCTCAAACTCTATCGAATCTGGTGAACTATTTAAGAAGAAACCAGCGGATAAACTAGTTTCTGTGTTCAAAAGATTAACAGAAGTCGAGTATTTTGAGCAGTTCCTGCATAAAACATTTGTTGGGCAAAAGCGCTTTTCTATAGAAGGATTAGATGCACTTGTCCCAGTACTTGATGAAATTATATCAGAGTCTGTTACACAAGGGACTTCAAATATTAACATTGGAATGGCACACAGAGGCCGTTTAAATGTATTAGCGCATGTTTTAGGAAAACCTTATGAGATCATTTTCTCAGAATTCCAGCATGCACCAAATAAAGAGCTTGTTCCATCAGAAGGCTCTATTGGCATTAGCTACGGATGGACAGGGGATGTCAAGTACCATCTTGGAGCTGATCGCCAAATTAAAGACGAAGATACAAAGAGTGCGAGAGTCACGCTTGCTAATAACCCAAGTCACTTGGAGTTTATTGACCCAATTATTGAAGGGAGCACACGTGCCGCTCAGGAATTACGTACTCAAAAAGGCTATCCAGTACTAGACGTTGAAAAAGCGTTAGCCATCTTAATTCATGGTGATGCGGCATTTCCTGGAGAAGGAATTGTGGCAGAAACATTAAATTTAAGTCAACTTGTAGGCTATCAAGTTGGCGGAACCATCCATATCATTGCAAACAACATGATCGGGTTCACAACGGAAAGCAATGAATCTCGTTCGACGAAATATGCAAGTGACCTTGCAAAAGGTTTTGAGATTCCAATTGTTCACGTCAATGCAGATGATCCGGAAGCATGTTTAGCGGCTGTTCAGCTAGCTGTAGAATATCGCAAACGCTTCAAGAAGGATTTCTTAATTGACTTGATCGGTTACCGCAGATATGGTCATAACGAAATGGATGAGCCTTCTACAACTCAGCCAATGCTATATGATGCAGTCAGAAAGCATAAAACGGTCAAGAATATCTTTGCAGATAAACTTGTCACAGAAGGTCTTCTGACAAAAGAACAACGAGAAGAAATCGAGCAGGCTGTGACGACGAAGATAGAAGAAGCCTATAAAAAAGTGCCTTCAAAGAAAGAACATACGATTCAAGAAATCGAACTGCCAGAGCCTGTATCTAATGGCTTCCCAGCAGTTGATACATCAGTAGAATTTGATGTATTAAGAAAGCTGAATGAAGAATTAATTAGCTGGCCGAAAGATTTCCAAGTATTCGGTAAGCTAAAACGGATCCTTGAAAAACGTGCAAAGGTGTTTACAGATGACCATAAAGTGGAATGGTCACTTGGTGAAGCACTAGCATTTGCATCTATATTAAAAGACGGTACGCCAATTCGAATGACCGGACAGGATTCAGAGCGAGGCACATTTGCTCAAAGAAACCTTGTTCTTCACGACAGTCAAACGGGAGATGAATTTATTGCTCTTCATGAACTGAGTGATGCGAATGCATCATTTACAGTCCATAACAGTCCACTGTCGGAAGGCTCTGTCATCGGATTTGAATATGGTTATAATGTCTATTCTCCTGAAACATTAGTGATTTGGGAAGCTCAATTTGGAGACTTCGCAAATGCGGCTCAAGTGTATTTCGATCAATTTATTTCAGCAGGCCGCGCAAAATGGGGACAAAAATCAGGTCTAGTCATGCTCTTGCCGCACGGATATGAAGGACAAGGTCCTGAACATTCAAGTGGGAGAACAGAGCGCTTCCTGCAATCAGCTGCTGAGAATAACTGGACAGTTGCGAACCTGACAAGTGCAGCGCAATACTTCCACATTCTTAGAAGACAGGCAAAAATGCTGCTTCGTGAAGAGATTCGTCCGCTTGTCATCATGACACCGAAGAGTCTGCTTCGTAACCCGAACACATTGTCTGAAGTCCAAGAATTAACGGATGGACAGTTCCGTCCAGTTCTTGAACAGCCAGGTCTTGTGCATGATCATGAAAAAGTATCCCGACTCGTTCTATCTAGCGGGAAGGTATCGATCGATATTAGTGATCGTTTTACTCAAATGGAAGAGCCAAAAGATTGGCTTCATATTGCAAGAGTGGAACAACTATATCCATTCCCAGCCAAAGATATTAAAGCAATTTTAACGAAACTAACAAACTTAGAAGAAATCGTATGGGTGCAAGAAGAGCCACAAAATATGGGGGCTTGGGGATACATTGAGCCATATTTACGTGAAATTGCGCCTGAAAAAGTAAAAGTACGTTACATCGGCCGAAGAAGACGTTCAAGTACGGCTGAGGGTGATCCAACTGTGCATAAAAAAGAACAAGAACGAATTGTATCTGATAGCTTGACTCGCAAAAACTAAGGGGGAAATGAAAAATGGCGGAAATTAAAGTACCTGAATTAGCGGAATCGATCTCGGAAGGAACGATTGCTCAATGGCTAAAGCAGCCGGGCGATTATGTGGAGCAGGGAGAATACCTGTTAGAACTTGAAACAGATAAAGTCAATGTCGAACTGACAGCCGAAGAATCTGGCGTACTCAAAGAAGTGCTGAAAGATTCTGGTGACACTGTACAAGTTGGAGAAGTCATCGGAACCATTGCAGCAGGTGAAGCTGGCGGAAGCGAGTCCACAGCTCCAGCACCTAAGCAAGATTCTGCACCAGCTTCGAAAGAAGAACCGGCAGCTGAACAAAAAGAAGAAGCAACAAAAGAAGAGCCGAAAACTGGTAATGGCAGAACCATCGCTTCTCCTGCAGCTAGAAAACTAGCTAGAGAGAAGGGGCTAGACTTATCTGAGATTCCAACCGTAGATCCGCTGGGCAGGGTACGAAAGCAGGATGTAGCTTCTTATCAAAAGAATGAAGCTCCTGCAAGTGCACCAAAAGCCGCGCCACAAGCAAATGCTGCGGTGCAAAATGATCAGGCAGGCAAACCAGTCGAGCGTGAAAGAATGTCACGCCGCAGACAAACGATTGCAAAACGCTTAGTTGAAGTTCAACAAACGGCTGCAATGCTGACAACATTTAATGAAGTCGATATGACAGCTGTGATGGATTTAAGAAAGCGTCGTAAAGATGCCTTCCTTGAACAAAATGATGTGAAACTTGGCTTTATGTCCTTCTTCACAAAAGCAGTTGTAGCAGCACTGAAGAAATATCCTCTTCTTAATGCAGAAATTCAAGGTGATGAACTTGTCTTGAAGAAATTCTACGACATCGGTATCGCTGTCGCTGCAAAGGAAGGGCTTGTCGTACCAGTTGTCCGTGATGCAGACAGATTGTCATTTGCGGGGATTGAAAAAGAAATTGGTCATCTTGCGAAAAAAGCAAGAGACAACAAATTGTCTCTTAGTGAGTTACAAGGTGGATCATTCACGATCACAAACGGCGGAACATTCGGTTCTCTGCTTTCGACACCAATTTTAAACAGCCCTCAAGTTGGAATTTTAGGAATGCACAAAATTCAGCTACGTCCTGTTGCGATTGATGAGGAACGTTTTGAAAACCGTCCAATGATGTATTTAGCTCTTTCTTACGATCATCGTATTGTCGATGGAAAAGAAGCAGTAGGATTCCTCGTCACGATTAAAAACTTGCTTGAAGATCCTGAGCAGCTATTGCTTGAAGGATAATGATCGACATAAAAAGCTGGCACCCGTTAAGGTGCTAGCTTTTTTTCTTTTCATTTTCCTGATTCCCTCGTTTTGACCAATATGTCGCAAGCCAAGATCCAGATAAATTATGCCACACACTAAAAATTGCACTTGGTACGGCTGCGAGTGGCGAAAAGTGTGCGGTTGCAAGAGCTGCACCGAGTCCAGAGTTTTGCATGCCCACTTCAATGGCGATTGCCCGTTGTGAAGGGATATCCATTTTGCACCATTTGGCAATAAGGTAACCAAATAAAAGACCGAGACCATTATGTAAAACGACAACTGCAAATATAAGCAATCCAGATTGAAGAATCTGTTCTTTATTTGCACTGACAACCGCTGCAATGATCACCACAATTCCGGCAACAGATACAAGCGGCAGTGCTTGTACCGCATATGTCACTTGTTTTTTGAAAAACAACTGAACGATGACGCCCAAAATAATTGGAATCAGCACAACTTGTACAATCGACAAAAACAGAGCCCCCGGCGATACTGGTAACCAAGATCTTGCAAAGATTAAAATAAAGACAGGTGTCAAAAAGGGGGCAAGAAGCGTCGATATGGTTGTGACGGCTACAGATAATGCCGTATTTCCTTTCGCCAAAAAGGTCATGACATTGGATGCTGTACCACCTGGGCAGCAGCCTACGAGAATAACGCCTACAGCGATTTCAGAAGGCAGCCGTAATCCATAAGCTAACAGAAAGGCAATAAACGGCATAAGTGTGTACTGCGCTAAAACCCCAATCAGCACATAGAGAGGTTTTCGAAACAGCTCTTTAAAATCTTCAGCAGACAGGGTAAGCCCCATCCCAAACATAATAATACCGAGTAAAAAAGGAATATAAGGTCCAATCTTAGAAAATTCGGCAGGAAAGGCAAATCCAAGACACGCAAATAAAATGACCCAAATCGCAAAGGTTCTTCCTGCAAAGTGACTAATGGTTAATAGAATCTTCATTCATTGCTTCAGCTCTCTTTCCTCACATATCTTTCTTATTTTAAATGAATTTTCTGAAAAAACAACCCGTTCTTTAGATGGGTGTCAATAAAAAAATTATGTAAACTAAAAACACGCCACATAGGCATTTGCCTACATGGAGTAAAGTCTCAAAAAGGTGTCCATTTGACTTGTTGCGCTTGCTTTAGTCTTGCTTCTGGCTCACGCCAGTCAACTACATTCCACCACCTGTCTACGTATTGCGCCTTTTCATTCAGATATTGAAGGTAGTAGGCATGCTCCCATACATCAAGAGCCAGAAGAGGGATGACATCCCATTGTGATAAAAGTTGATGACGTTCTGCCTGTAAAATCTCTAAACGTTGTGACCGGGGCGCCCATACGAGAATAGCCCAACCAACACCTTCTACTTGTTTGGCAGCTGCTGAAAATTGGGATTTGAATGCGTCATAGCTGTCAAACGAATGCTCAATCAGGCGGAGCATTTGACCAGTAGGCTTTCTTTTTCCAGAAGGACTCATGGAAAACCAAAAGATACAATGTAAATAATGTCCCGCTCCATGGAAGGCAAGCTCACGTTCCCAGTGCTTGATCATCGTAAAATCATTGGTTCTTCTCGCTTTTTTTAACGCAACCTCAGCTTTGTTCAGACCATCGACATATGATTGATGATGCTTCTGGTGATGCAAATACATAATCTCTTTTGAAATATAGGGTTCTAGTGCTTCATACCGATAAGGGAGAGGTGGTAATTGGTGACCTCCAGCTGCTACATCTCGCAGTGCTTCGGGCTGGTTCATGTCAGCTGCAATACTTTCAGCAAGTTCATACCACTCTTGTTCACTGGAGCGCTCATCATTCATTTTTAACAATAAATTTTCTGCTTTCTGACGGATATCTTCATCCTGAACCACGTTTTGAAAAGAGCTAAGCCACTCTTTGAGCTGCATTCGATATTCTTCCTTATTCATTGATACGCCTCATTTCTTCTAAAAATGTGGAACAAGCCATCATTGGAAATACAAATGGATAGCTATGATAGGTGATATAAAACTGCTTTGGAAGGCCAATGCCCACTGGATAATACAAGGCTTCATTGGAATGCTGATGATTCACCAAAAATGAGATGGCTTTAAAAATCGATGTGTCATCTGGCTTCTCATATTGCAACAGAGCCTCTGCGGCCCAAGCAGTTTGAACCACTGTGCCAAATGGGAGCGAGACAAACGTTTTGACCTCTGCACTTTTGCACGATTCCCCGAAGCTACCATCTTCTAGTTGAATCTGTTTTAAGAAACGGCACGCTTTCTGAACGGCAGGGTGTGAGTAGGGGATGCCAGCAGCTTTGAGTCCTGTTAATGCTGCCCAGGTTCCATAAATATAGCAAACGCCCCATCTGCCAAACCATGATCCGTTTTTCTCTTGATGATCAAGGAGCCATTTTACACATTGATCTTTCTGCCTGAGCATGGATGGAGACATGGTTTTCTCCTTTAAACCAATAAGATGAAGCACGCGTCCTGTTATATCGGGAGTAGATGGATCAATGGCGGCATCCTCCGCAGATTCGAGCGGTAAATGACGAAGCAAGAAGTGATTTTGATTTTTTTCGAAAGCAGAAAAGCCGCCATCACGGTTTTGCATGGAAAGGAGCCAATCAAAACCTCGTTTCCATTGAACCGGTGCGTATGCTTTAGGAATGGCTTTTAACACAATTTGGGTGTCATCACAATCAGGGTTATTTGTATTGATATCTGAGAAACCAAAGCCCCCCGGAGCGGCATGGCGGTTATGAATCGCCCAATCTGCTTTCTTCATTTGCTGCCGATTCAACAAGTATGTGAAAGACCTTGTGATGACGGGATCTACTCGTTTTCTGCCTGCTTTTTGAGAAGCATAGCTGACAAGCGCAGTATCCCATACTGTGGATGTAGAATTCTCAGCATACAGCTCGCCTTGACAGGAGGTGACAAGCTTTTTCATGCCTTTGACTGCTTTTTGGATGAGATGATGTCCTGGAGAGGAACCAAGGCTCATGAGCGCATAGATCATAAAGATGGTCGCACTTAAGTAGCTGTACAGCGTGCCATCCTTTTCAAGACGGTCAAACATATATCGTTTAGCCGCTTCATACCCGAAAAAGTCCAGTCGGCTGTCTAAGGCTACATATGATCGCATATACGTCAAAAAGTGGTGAGTTGAACGTTCTTCTCTTGCCATAAACCAATCAAATGGATTTTTAGACATGCTCTCATCAAGGTGTGCTAAGGATGGAAACTTTGCATGTGAGGTATACCGCTTATTCAGTGCAATCATCATCGGCACAAAATGAATTCTTGCATATGCACTAAGATGGTAGAAGTGTAGTGGAAAGGATGTAGGGATGAGTAAAAAAGAAAGGGGTGCATAGAAGTAGGGCCAAGGGTGCATGCCGTTGACGGCGAGCATCCACTTTGTCATAAAATGAACGTTCTTTAAACCACCTTTTGACCGAATATATTGTGCTGCCTTTTCCATATGAGGCTCATCTTGTTGAAACCTGCCTGAAACGAGCATTCCGCAATAGCCTTGCACTGTGGCTGTTAAATGTCCCGTTTGATCATGATACAAAGAAAAAGAACCATTCTCATTTTGCTTCGTGCGTATCGCTTCCGCCAATTGATGAATCAATGCCTGGTCAGGATCGCCGACAGCTTTTAACAGCATAATCAAAAAAGCATTTGTCATCATGGGGCCTTCAAAGCAGAAAACAAAAGCGCCATCTTCTCGCTGTCTGCGTTCTACTTGTTTGTGCAGTTCTTCAATATACTCGTTTACTCTCGTTTTGAAATCTTGCATTTTTGGCCATGCTCCTTTCCTTTACTACTATATTCAGGAGCCTGCCTGTCACATGCAATCACAAAAAAGCCGATGACATTGCCATCGGCTTTGCTGTGTGTCCATTAATCTTGGAGGTTAATCCATACACTTTTCACTTCAGTATAATTATTCAACGCATATGAACCCATTTCTCTGCCTAAACCTGACTGCTTATATCCTCCAAACGGGGAGGCGGCATCAAAGACATTATAGCAGTTGACCCAGATCGTTCCTGCTTCAAGACGTGCAGCAATATCATGGGCATGCTTTAAGTTTTCTGTCCAAAGTCCTGCGGCTAATCCATAGTCAGATTGATTGGCCCGTTCGACCACTTCATCAATGGAATCATAAGGAATCGCAGATAAGACAGGTCCGAAAATTTCTTCCTTAGCGATGGTCATGTCATCTTCTACATCTTTAAAAACAGTAGGAGAGACGAAATAGCCTGCCTCATAAGGGCAATCACCACCGACAACGGCTGTTGCACCTTCTGATTTCCCTTTTTCGATATAGCCTAACACGCGTTCATGCTGCTCTTTACTCACAAGAGGTCCGATTTGCGTATCTTGATGGAGACCGGCGCCTTGCTTAAGTGATGTCGCATATTCGGCCATTTGATCGACCACTTCATCGTATTGACTCCGGTGAACAAAGACCCGTGAACCTGCAGAGCATACCTGGCCTTGGTTAAACATGACGCCGTTTAAAGCACCTGGAATGGCTTTCTTTAAATCTGCATCTGGTAAAATAATGTTTGGCGATTTTCCGCCAAGTTCTAATGTAACGCGTTTAATGGATTTAGCGGCTTTCTCCATGATTAATTTCCCAACACTTGTTGACCCTGTGAAGGCTAGCTTGTCGACATCAGGGTGATCGGTTAATGCATTCCCGGCTGTTTCACCGAACCCGGGAACGATGTTAATCACGCCTTCTGGGAAGCCGGCTTTATCCACTAATTCAGCTAAATAAAGAGCAGAGAGTGGTGTTTGTTCTGCTGGCTTTAAAACGATGGTACAGCCTGTTGCGAGGGCAGCACCCATTTTCCACATGGCCATTAGTAGCGGGAAGTTCCAAGGAATGATTTGTCCCACAACGCCAACAGGCTCATGGCGGGTATAATTAAAATATCCCTGACTGACAGGAATGGTTTGTCCAGTCATTTTTGTGGTCCAGCCTGCGTAATAGCGCATGTGCTCAATGGCGAGAGGAACATCCGCATTTGTTGTTTCATTAATTGGTTTTCCGTTATCAAGCGTTTCAAGCTGAGCAAGTTCTTCTTGGTTTTCTTCCATTAAATCTGCAAGCTTAAACATAAGCCGAGCGCGTTCAGCGGCAGACATTGAGCGCCAAGGACCATGAAAGGCTTTTTTAGCAGCTTTCACTGCCTCATCAATATCTTTCGCACCTGCTTCATATACATCAATAAGGGTTTCGCCTGTGGCTGGGTTAGGGGTAGAAAAGGTTTTATGATCGTGACTTGTGACAAACTGGCCGTTGATGTAGAGTTTTTTTGTCCCCTGGAGAAAAGATTCGAGTTTTGAACTAATTTGAAGTGTTGTAGAGCTCATAAATAAACAAACCTCCTTAAAGATATGGGTTGTTCTGCGAGTTCTAGGTGAAAAAAGTGGACATGAAGCAATTAAATCTGTATACGTCACATATATGTAAACGTATACACTCATCATATTATAGGACATGTTTGAAAGCAATCTATAACACTCATTGCATTTCATGAAAAATTGGCTACAATAAATGTATAGATGAAAAAAGGAGTTTTTATATCATGATCCATCAAAACTGGCAAACGGCTCAAACGCTCAAACAAGTAAAATGTGTACATACGAATGCGAAAAAATATATGGTCGACCGGGCATTAACGGTTGGAAGCACATATGAAGTGAAAAATGAAACAGAAGAATTCCTCTTTGTTGTTGATAATACGGGTAAAGTAGGCGGGTATTACAAAGAGTATTTCGAAGATATTTCTGCTGAATGATTTTAAGGATCATCACTCATACTAAGAAAAATAGTAAAGGGTGATGATGATGAAAAAGCAGCAAACAGACGAGCAGAAAAACCAACATGCTTGGCACGATAACGAGGATGCTGATATGGCGATTACGCTTGAACAGATTTCTGATGTGTATGCCGAGGGAACCATTGATACACCAAAAGATGAATAGCCATCTAAAACAGTGATTTTGAACAATCACTGTTTTTTTTATGGGATGATGAAGCATTTTTTCTCGAAAAGAACTGAAACTTTTTTCCTGGTTTAACAGTCTAAATAAGTAGAGGAAAGAGCATCGGATCAAAAAGAAAAAGTTAAATGAAATTTAATCTATTCGTAATGGAATAACGACCATTTATAGCGTATTCTATAAGTGAGAATAAAACGTACCCACAGAGCCGTGTGGCCGTTTTGTCATAAAGGAATTTGATGCAGGAAGAGGGGGTTTACGTGGGTATTTTTTCTGTCAGTAAACAAAATGATCATAAAAAATTCGAATCCTTATTGATTGAAGGGGAAAGAATTGAGGCTGTTTACAGACTGCGTCACGACCAAATTTGTTTCACCAATAAACGACTGATCTTTGGCGATAACCGCGTATTTTCTAAGAAGAAAGTCAGGGTCTCCTTGCCGTATCGATCAATTGAAAGTTTTGCCATTCAAGAAGCTGGCGTGTTTGATCAGGACACAGGTATGCTGCTCGTCACAAGCTCAAAAGTATTTGAACTCGATTTTTCTAAAGATACAGATTTGAGTGATGTGCAAGCCATTTTAACAAAACACCTTTGCTGATCAACGTTGCGATTACATAGATCACATGCACTTTTCTCATTCTTTGTTCTTATTATTAACTATCGCATATTGCCTAAGCCTTTCCCATAATAGGTGGGAAAGGCTTTTTTCTGCTTGCGTGTTTGAATGATGACAAAAAAGGATAAAGATGAAACAGATACAGAAAGGAGAATGATCAATGAACGTATTAGTTGCTGGAGCAAATGGACATACAGGTAGACTTGTCATACGTTATTTAAAAGAAAAAGGACATGAGCCGCTTGCTCTCATTCGAGATGAAAAACAAGCTGATGCGCTAAAAGAACTTGGTGCAACACCTGTCATCGGTGATCTTGAAAAGGATGTTACATCTGCTGTGAAACAAGCGGAAGCTGTCATCTTTGCAGCTGGTTCAGGCTCAAAAACAGGTGCAGATAAGACCATTGCAGTGGATCAAGAAGGTGCCAAACGCCTCATTGATACAGCCAAAAAAGAAAACATTCAGCATTTTGTTATGCTGAGTTCCTATAATGCCGATGATCCTAACCAAGGAAAAGGGCAAGGAAGTATGGAAATTTATTATGAAGCGAAAAGAAAAGCAGATGAACATTTAAAACAATCTGGTCTTTCCTATACCATTGTCCGTCCAGGTGCCTTGCTGCATGAGGAAAAGGCAGGAAAAATCGAAGCTGCTGCGCATATCCCAGATGATCAAAACATTGAGATTTCAAGAGAAGATGTAGCCATCGTTCTTGTGGAAAGCTTAACAGAATCCAATGTGAAAAATAAGTCATTTGACTTAATTAAAGGCGACAAACCAATAGAACAAGCGCTTCGTACGCTTTAAGTGAAAAAAGCTGCTGCCAAAGAGGCGGCAGCTTTTTTGATGTTTTCATTTACCTTGTAGCGGGAAGGTAATGAGAAAGGAGTGATTGGTCGTGGGCTTAACGAAAGAACAAAAAGCTGATTTATACGAAAGACTGATTGAATTAAAAGAGGATGTGAAAGGATCAAAAAAGAAAGAAGAATCCATGCTGGTGGAATCAAATGAGATTTCAAATGGTGTTGGGAATCACATCGCTGATCATGGGAGCATCTATTTAGACCGAATGACAGAACAAACGCTAGATCAAGTAGATGATCAGCTTGAAGGTGAAATTGATGCAGCGCTGAAACGAATGGAAGACGGGACATATGGGAAATGTGAAAAAACAGGAAAAGATATTCCATACGAACGTTTAAAAGCAGTACCATATACACGTTATTCAATCGATGCAAAGAAGAACGAAGAAACCACTCAAGATCCGAATGAGTTTGACCGGTCGTTTTCCGATCAAATGCGTGATTTAACAAATAGAGAAACAATGGATCAAATGCATTCAGACACGTATGAAAGATTAGAGGAAGAACAAGATGTTGATTTAGATGAGGAAAAATAGATGATAAGAAGAAGTAAAATTTTTTCAGGATAATGTTTTCCTGTATACGCATACGCAAATGTATAGTATACATGAGTCTTTGAAAGAAAAAAGATCTCTTGAAATTTAATTAACTTTCGTGTAGTATAGTTTAAAGGCTGCGATGTGCGTAATGTTAATTAAGTTTTAACCTTTAAGCTGTAATAGGGAGTTTTATATTGAAGCCGGAATGTCATGCCTCCTTAGAGAGGAAGACAGGAACGTTTCTGCAAACACCCACTTTGAGGAGTGGTGGTTTAAAACTTTCTTACTTAGGTTACGGCATCCGCAGCTTTTCCTAGGATGATTCAAGCCATTTTCCATTTTGGAAAATGGCTTTTTATTTTGTGAAAAGACGAAATTGAACAGACGGCATGTAGAGGCATGAATGTATGTTAAAATAGACAAAACAAATGACGGAGAGGGAATTGGATGTTAGAACAAGCAGAAGCACTTCTTAAACAATACTATGGCTTTGATGCCTTTAGGCAGGGGCAGAAACAGGCCATTGAATCGATTGTGAACAAACAGAAGGATACCGTCTGCATCATGCCAACAGGCGGGGGGAAATCGGTTTGCTACCAGATTCCTGCCCTTATGATGGAAGGAACGACGATCGTTGTATCTCCACTTATTTCTTTAATGAAAGATCAGGTCGATGCGTTAAATGAGATGGGGATACGGTCGTCCTTTTTAAACAGTACACTGTCAGCAGGCGAAATGAATGAAAGGCTGAAAAAATGCGAAAATGGGGAATATGAGCTGCTTTATATCACGCCTGAACGCTTACAAAATGAGCGCTTCTTTCAGCTGCTTGACCGATTGACGATCCCCTTAATCGCCATTGATGAAGCGCACTGTATATCTGAGTGGGGGCATGACTTTAGGCCAAGCTATCGCTATATTCAAGAATGCTTGAACAAGCTGTCAAAAAGACCGGTGATTGTCGCATTAACAGCTACAGCGACGAAAAAGGTCCATCAAGATATATGTGAACAGCTTGGTATCAACGAAGAAGAAACCATCTTTACTGGGTTTGCTAGAGAAAATTTGTCTTTTCAAGTGATCAAAGGTGAAAATAGTGACCGTTTTATCACACAATATATGAAGAAAAACAAGCTTGAGTCTGGCATTATTTATACAGCTACAAGAAAAGAAGCGGACAACATTTACAATCGCCTAAAGAAACAAAAGATCAAAGCAGGCGTTTATCACGGTGGGTTAGATGACGATGTGAGGGAAGAGCAGCAAAACCTCTTTTTAAATGATCACATCCAGGTGATGGTCGCCACGTCTGCATTTGGCATGGGAATCAATAAGTCGAATGTACGTTTTGTGATTCATCATCAAATTCCAAGAGATATTGAAAGTTACTATCAAGAAGCTGGGCGTGCCGGCAGAGATGGGCTTGAAAGTGAATGTATTTTACTGTTTTCACCCCAAGGCGTACGAGTACAGCGTTTTCTCATTGAACAGTCGACAGAAGATGAAGTACGGTATCAGCATGAACTGCTGAAACTAAGACAAATGGTGGATTACTGTCATACCGAGCAGTGTCTACAGCAATTTGTCATGGACTATTTTGATCAATCAACAAGCGCCACTTGCCAAAAGTGCAGCAATTGCCTAGACGAGAGAGAGCGTGAAGAGGTGACAAGAGAAGCGCAAATGGTTTTATCTTGTACAGTTAGAATGAATGAACGATTCGGAAAAATGATGATTGCCCAAGTACTGGCGGGCTCTAAAAACAAAAAAGTGCTGGACCTTGGTTTCGACCGGCTTCCTACATATGCTTTAATGAAGCAACATTCAGCCCAGCAAATTAGTGACTTCATCGAATTTTTAATTACAGAAGAGTATTTGCACATGTCTGAAGGGGCTTATCCAACGCTAAAGGTGACACATAAAGGAAAGAAAGTGTTAGTTGGACAAGAGGCTGTATATAAAAAGCAGGCGATCAAAAGAGGGGCCATTCAAGAAAACGACGCATTATTTGAGCGATTAAGAGCGGTGAGAATGAAGTTAGCGAGAGAGCAGGGCGTCCCGCCATTTGTTGTATTTTCTGATCAAACTTTGAAGGAAATGTCAGCAGTGGAGCCTAAAACGGAAGAAGAACTTCTCCATATTAAAGGTATCGGAGCTCAAAAAAGAGAGAAATACGGGGATGTTTTTTTAGAAGAAATTCGTTTATTTATAGAAAAAGAGAAAAAATAAAGAGTTTGAAGAAGAAAAATAAATTTTTTTCGCTGAGATTGGACACGTTTTCATCAGAACGTTTTCCACCCTTGCAAAACCTTGATATGGTGCGGAATTGAGCCATTTTGTGGTCTGATTTACCAATGGAGAGAGATGTTTCATGTAAAGGAACTGTAATCTAAAACATATCGTTTTGTTATTGAAATGACATTTACATATGTTACGATAGCACTCGTTAGCCGCCATAAAAAGCTAACAAGGGAGGATTTACTTTATGAAGAAGACTATTATGTCCTTGGTTGCTGTTGCAGCAATCTCAACAACAGCATTTGGAGCGCAGCAAGCTTCTGCAAAGGAAATCACTGTACAGAAAGGTGATACACTTTGGGGAATCTCTCAAAAAAATGATGTGTCTCTAAAGGACCTAAAGGGTTGGAACAATTTATCTACAGACATGATCTATGTAGGAGATAAATTGACAATCTCTTCAAAAGAGAAAACTCAGGAGCAGTACAAAGTCCAGAAGGGGGACAGCCTCTGGAAAATCGCTCAAAAATTCAATGTGTCAATTAGCGATATTAAGTCTTGGAATAACTTAAACTCAGATATAATTATGATTGGTTCAACACTAAGTGTTGCTGGTCAAAGCTCAGCTCCGGTAAGCTCAGAACCTGTTCAAAAACAGGCACCTGTCCAAAAAGAGCAAACAACGAAAAAAGCTGCTCCTAAAAAGGAAACAGCTAAAGCAGAATCATCTTCTGCTAGTCAAAGTGTTCAAAAAGAAATGACTGTAACAGCTACGGCTTATACAGCAAATGATGGTGGCATCTCAGGTATTACTGCAACAGGGGTAAACTTAAACAAAAACCCGAATGCAAAAGTCATTGCAGTAGACCCTAATGTCATTCCATTAGGTAGTAAGGTTTATGTTGAAGGCTACGGTGAAGCCATCGCAGCAGATACTGGCGGCGCAATTAAAGGTAACAAAATTGATGTACATGTACCAAGCAAATCCCAAGCGAAAAATTGGGGTGTAAAATCAGTCAAAGTAAAAGTACTTAACTAGTAGTCTATTGTTTTTTGGAAGAAAGCATCAGGTGGCGGCCTGATGCTTTTATTGTACCCTTTTTTTGGTCAAAAATACACTTATTTTTCTGAAAAATTTGCATTTTCGACAAAAAACCAGCGTTTATGATGAGATATACGCTGGTTTTTGTCGTTAGCTGTCCACCCAATAAATTTCTCCGCTTTGTTCTTTCCAATTGATTTGGACTTCAAAATGGTGTTTTTCATAAAAATGAATCAGGCGGTCCACATGATTCCAATCTCTTTTTACGAGATCACCAGTAATCACTGGAATGTTCTGTTCTCTTGCGATTTCTTTTAAATGCTTCATACATATTGAGCCGTAGCCATTGTCTGGCGGGCCTTTAATATCGGCAATATGAATTTTTCCTTCTTCAGGATATTCCGCAATTAAGGAAAAATCAGATTGTCCACGAAAAGCTTTTTCACAATCGCTTAACATGATTTTACAAGTATCAGCACTTTCAATGGCAGAGACGATCATCCACTCATCTTCTTTGGCTTGATCAATTCCAATGATCTTCGCTTTTTTCGAAATATCTTTCATATTTTCTTGCATTCGATACATTTGGAACTGCAATTGCTGTAATTCTTTCTCTAACATCTTCACATCTTTGGTTGTTTCCTGTAAGATTGACAAGTCCATTGCTCCTTTCCTATAAGAGATCATAAAAACCACACAAATTTCCATTCTAAAGGAAGTGGATGGATCTTTCAAGCCGCTAGAAGGCCGGCAATCGGCAAGTTTGTCTAAAATTCGACGAAGATAGCGAATTTATTGACTTTATAGAGAAAGTTAACTAACATACTCTTAGTCGGAACTAATAAAGAGAGGTTTTCAAACATGAAAGAACAGAATCAAAAACCGAAAAATTTCACCGGCATTGTTGTCATCTTAACAATTGCCATAAACGGATTAATTGCTTTATTATTTTTAATGCCAAAAACAGATAAATTTAGTCATCTGGATATTACATTTCTGCCGTTACTCAATGCCGTGATGAATAGCTTTACGTTTATCTTTTTACTTTCAGCGCTCATCATGATTAAACAAAAGAACATTAAAGCGCATAGACGATTTATCTTTGCCGCTTTTTCAACAACACTTGTCTTTTTAATTTCGTATGTGACATATCATTCAATGGCAGCTGATACACACTTCGGAGGAGAAGGGATCATCCGTCCAATTTACTTCTTTATTTTGATTACACATATTGTGCTATCAGCTATAATTGTACCGCTTGCACTGATTACTCTATTTAGAGGCGCACAGATGCAGGTCGAGCGTCACCGTAAAATTGCCCGCTGGACGATGCCGCTTTGGCTCTATGTTAGCCTCACTGGCGTCATTGTATATATCATGATTTCTCCATACTACAGCTAACGTATGTCCCACTGGACATACGTTCTTTTATTTACAAGATGAAGTGCTTTGGATAAAATGGGAATTGGGTATCCGACTTGCACGGTATCTTCCCATCTATAGATTCACATCATTTCTGGCCGTTTGCTCGTTTGGAGATCAACAATTGAACGAAACGGGGGTTATATGATGACTGAACAATTGCAGTATAAACCGGGGCTTGAAGACATTGTGGCAAGCGAAACGTCCATATCATACTTAGATGTGGAGCAAGAAGAAATTGTGATTCGCGGGTATGACCTCATTGAGCTAGCACAAAGCAAGACATATCTAGAAACAGCCTATCTGCTTATTTATGGAAAATTACCAGATACGATGGAATATCACCAATTTCAGCAAGACATTTCCTCTCAAACCAACTTACATCCAACCATTCAAACCATTTTAACCAAGCTACCAAAAGCCACTCATCCGATGGATGCGATGAGAACATGTTTATCTGCTCTTGCAGGGTATGATGAAGCATTACATGATCGATCAGAAGCGTGCCAGCTAAGGCGTGCCGTTCGATTATTAGGCCAGCTGCCGGCCATTGTTGCTGGAAGCTATCACATTCTCACAAAAGACGCCGCTATTTCCTCAGATCAGACCAAATCCTACACCGAAAACTTTTTAGCCATGCTAACAGGACGCACCCCGACAGAAGATGAAATCACCGCTTTTGACCAAACACTCACATTATATAGTGAACATGAGCTACCGAATTCAACCTTTGCGGCGAGAGTCATTGCATCTACACATTCTGACATGTATGGTGCTTTTACTGGAGCCATTTCTTCATTAAAAGGTGACTTGCACGGAGGAGCGAATGAAGCTGTCATGCATATGCTTCTTGAAGGAAAAACAACGGAAGGATTCCTTGCGCTCATTGAACGAAAATTAGCCGCAAAAGAAAAAATGATGGGCTTTGGCCACAGAGTATACATGAGAAAAATGGACCCGCGAGCCGCTCTTTTAAAGCAATCGTTGAAAACGCTTACGGAATCAAAGGGAGACACGACGCTATATGACATGTGTGTGGCAGGAGAGGCATACATGAAAGAGCAGAAAAACCTTTATCCGAATCTTGATTATTATGCCGCACCTATTTATTATGTGCTTGGAATTCCTATTTCACTTTATACACCCATTTTCTTTGCTGCAAGAGCAAGCGGGTTAGCTGCCCATGTCATTGAACAACATTTGCATAATCGTATTTTTAGACCGAGAGTACGGTATTTAGGGCCAAGAGGATTAAAAGTCTCAAATGATGATGGAAAAACGGGGGAATGAACATGAATAAAACAGCAGTAGTCAATCAAACAGATCAGCTATTAGAAGAAATCGCAGCCTATGCAGTGGACGGAGAAATTACGAGCAAAGAGGCAATTGAAACGGCACGGTATGTGCTCATGGACACGCTCGGCTGCGGAATGCTTGCGCTCAATTTTCCAGAATGCACGAAGCACCTCGGGCCGATTGTACCTGGAACAGTTGTGCCTAACGGAGCAAGAGTGCCTGGCACTTCGTTTGTGTTAGATCCAGTCCAAGCTGCTTTTGATATAGGGTGTATGATTCGCTGGTTAGATTATAATGACACGTGGCTTGCACAGGAGTGGGGACATCCGTCTGATAACCTAGGCGGGATATTAGCTGTAAGTGATTATATCAGCAGAACGCGGCTTGCAAACGGAGAAGAACCGCTCACGATGAATGACGTACTGCATGCGATTGTCAAGGCACACGAAATACAAGGTGTGCTTGCTTTAGAAAATTGTCTGAATCGAAATGGCTTGGATCATGTTTTATTTGTCAAGGTGGCAACAAGTGTGGTCGTTTGTGCGATGCTTGGCGGAACGAAGGAAGAAGTGCAGCATGTTTTATCGCAAGCCTTTGTTGACAGCTCTCCGCTTAGAACGTACCGTCACGCCCCGAACACAGGATCAAGGAAATCGTGGGCAGCAGGAGATGCAACAAGCCGCGGGGTGAGACTGGCGATGATGACACTGAAAGGGGAAATCGGCTATCAAACGCCGCTCAGTGCAGAGAAGTGGGGGTTTGAAGATGTTCTAATGAAAGGAAAACCACTCACACTCGCTCAGCCGCTCGGATCTTATGTCATAGAAAATGTGCTTTTCAAAATTGCTTATCCTGCTGAATTTCATGCGCAGACTGCTGCAGAGGCTGCTGTGATGCTGCACGACGCTGTGAAAAATCGATTAGATGAGATCGACCGGGTAGAAATTACGACACATGAGTCAGCGATTCGAATTATTGACAAGAAAGGGCCGCTATACAATCCGGCAGACCGTGATCATTGCTTGCAATATATTACCGCCATTGGATTGATCTATGGTGAGGTGACAGCCGATCATTATGAAGAAGAAACTGCGCAAAATCCGGTCATTGATCGTTTGCGTGATCAAATGGTTGTGAAGGAAGATAAACGTTATACAGCTGACTATTTAGATCCGAAAAAGAGATCGATTGCAAACTGTGTTCA
Organism: Bacillus zhangzhouensis; assembly: GCF_000715205.1. GTDB lineage: Bacteria > Bacillota > Bacilli > Bacillales > Bacillaceae > Bacillus > Bacillus zhangzhouensis. The sequence continues at coordinate 200,636 of NZ_JOTP01000004.1, forward strand.
AATTTTCTTTAAAGACGGGACGATGACAGACCGAATCGAAATTGAATATCCGCTAGGTCATCGCAGAAGAAGACAGGAAGGCATGCCGCTGCTTGAAAAGAAATGGGTCTATCATTTGAAGACAAAATTTCCACAAAAACAAGTCGATCAAATTGTGTCACTTTGCGAAAATCCAAATCAATTAAAAACAACGACAGTACCAGCATTTATGGACTTATTCGTGATATAAGGAAGGGGGAACTAGCGTGTGGATCGTGAATGATGAAACGAGTCAAGCTGATTTAGCCGCAGCCTTTAAAGAGCAAATGAACAGATCAGCTCTATTTCAAATCCCAGGTGTTCACGATGGGATGTCTGCGCTCTATGCGCAAAAAACGGGCTTTCAAGGGCTCTATTTATCAGGTGCAGCCTTTTGCGCGAGCAAAGGACTTCCTGATCTCGGCATGATCCATTCAACAGAAATGGCTGAAAAAGCGAAGGAAATCATTCGAGCTTCCCAACTGCCTCTTTTGGTGGATATGGACACTGGCTATGGCGGAGTATTAAATGCAGCAAGGGCAGCAAAAGAAATGGTTGAGAGCAAGGTAGCGGCTGTTCAAATCGAAGATCAGCAAATGCCGAAAAAATGCGGGCATTTAAATGGGAAGTCACTTGTTCCAGTAGAAGAGATGATCGCGAAAATCAAAGCCATCAAACAAGCGGCACCATCACTTTTGGTCATTGCGAGAACCGATGCAAAGTCCGTAAATGGGATGGAGGATGTCATCCGCCGGGCCAATCTCTATGTCGAAGCAGGAGCGGATGCAATTTTTCCTGAAGCGCTCATCACAGCAGAAGAGTTCACGCATGCTTCAAACCATATTCAAGGGCCGCTCCTTGCAAACATGACGGAGTTTGGCAAGACGCCTTATTATCATGCAGATGAATTTTCGATGTTTGGATTTCAAATGGTCATATACCCTGTGTCATCACTCAGAGTCGCTGCAAAAGCGTATGAGCGTTTATTTACAGAAATCATGGAGAAGGGCACGCAGCAAGGAATGCTGAAGGACATGCAAACGAGAAAAGAGCTGTATGAAACGATTCATTATGATGACTATGAGGAAATGGATCAACATTTAGCAAAAACGATTCTGCCGGAAATCGGTAAGGAACATTCATAAAAAAATGAAAAGCACTTCCTAAACGGAAGTGCTTCAGCGTGTAGACAAACCCTCGCATTCTGTGTAAGTCCTGCGTGCCGGTGCTCACGAATCTCAAATTCGCTCCGCTCCGGTACTCGTTCTTCCTAGACTGCAAAGGTTTTCTATCACACTGAAAAGAAGACAAAGGGCTAAAATAAAGATCATTTTAGCCCTTTGTCAACAATTTGAAGCACTTCCTTAAAGGAAGTGCTTTTTTTTACGATGATGGTGTGGATGATGAAGCCAATTTCATCTTTTCTTCAACTGTTTTCGTTTTTTCTTTTACTTTTTCAGCATAAGTGAAATCACCGTAGCAATAAGGATAGCGGAAGTTATCTTTGTTGCCCCCACACGTATAAACTTCGGGGTTTCGTTTCACTTGCTTTTTGGAGTATTGCTTTGCCAATTTCTCGGAATGTTTTCCCCCGTTTTTTGCAACAAAATCAATATAGCCGATTCCCATGTTATAGCTTTGAATAATGGTTTCCAAATCAACGCCTTTTTTCTTCCCATGCTTGTACATGGTCGAAAAATGATGGACTCCTTGTCTAATGCTTTTCTGAGGGTCATTGATTTCATTTCGTTTCAAACCAAGAGATTCAGAGGATTGCATTGGATCTCCGCCTCTGCCTTTTGATTCTTGATACATCATACCGAGGATTAACGCGGTATATTGATCTAAATCTTGATCTCTTAACTCCGTTTCTACAAGCGGTTTGTAATCATCCAATCTCGACAAAACAATTGATTCCGTATCAATTGGCAGCTTTTTTAACTCCTTTTGATTAAAGGAAATGACAATGGCTGCTAATACGAAAACAAACAGAAAAATCGTGAAACAGCCTGAAATGGCAAAACATCCTGTTTTTTTCTTTTTCAAGGTCAGTTCACCCCTGTTTTGCCCCGCTTTTAAAAGGGAAGTACAGCCTTTTTATTATGCCACATCCTGCACGGGATACCAAGTGAAAACCTTATGATCAATCATACCCAAACGTAAATTCAGGTCTTGTTTTCAGCCTGTGGCAGAAATAAAGGAAACCGATAATGAGCCAGGCCATTCCAATGATTAATGCATTTGTATGAATGCTTGTTAACAGCCAAATACAAAAGGCCGTTCCGCAAAGAGGGATCATTGCATATCTCAATGTGTTCAGTACACCTCTTTGTTTATGTCTGACGAAATAGTACGCAAAAACAGACAAGTTCACAAAAGTGAATCCAATCAATGCGCCGAAGCTGATAAATGAATAAATGACTTCAAGCTCGCCAATAACTGCGGTTAAAGAGAAAACACCAATTAATAAAATATTAAAAACAGGGGTTTTCAATGTCGGGTGAATATAACCGAAGAAACGCTTCGGTAACGATTGATCTCTTCCCATTGCATATAACAGCCTTGCTGCACTCGCGTGTGACGATAAGGAAGAAGAGATGACAGCGACCATCGTGCCAGCTAAAAAGAACGAGTGGAGAAATGCGCCACCCACAAATTCCGCAATTTCAAGTGAGGCCGCACCTGGATGCTTGAACTGCTGGAAATTTGGAAACACCTGCTGTAAAAAATATGAGGTGAGGGTAAACAGCACGCCTCCAATGGCGACCGTTAAGAAAATCGCAAGAGGGATTGTCTTTTTCGGCTGAATGGTTTCCTCAGACAAGGTCGAAATCGCATCAAACCCTAGAAAAGAAAAACATAAAATGGTCGCCCCTGAAAAAATAAGAGCCGGGTCTAAGCTCGCTGAATAAAAAGGCCGGGCTGAGAATAATTCTCCGCTGCCTGCGTTTTGTGTGAGTCCATAAATAATAAACCCAACAAAGGTGGCGGCGACAATGACCTGAAAGGTAACAAATAGCGCCGTAATGTTGGCTGTAAGCCGAATACCGATTACATTGACAGTCGTTATGGCGATAGCAAGTATGATGATCCAAATGTAATGAGGTACATCAGGAAAGGCTGCGGTTAAATAAGCACTTCCGATTGCAAAATTCACCATAGGCAAAAATAAATAATCAAGCAAAAGCGTCCAGCCCACTAGGAAGCCGACGTGAGGATGAATACTTTTTTGCGCATATGTATAAGCAGATCCTGCTTTTGGAAAAGCCTTCACCATATTCCCATAGCTAAGCGCTGTCAATAGTAATGCTAGTAAAGTAAATATATAAGCTGCAGCTACGTGTCCTTTCGTCAGCTGAGCAACAATGCCGTATGAATCAAATACGACAAGTGGATCCATATAAGCAAGCCCGATCACAACAAGTGGAAAGACAGTCAGGCTGCGTTTTAGTCTTGGCTCTTCAGTCAATTTGCCTATCATCTCCTCTAAAAAAATGAATAAATAATGCTCATTTTAAAAAGAATGCTACCAAGTGTCAATGCTATTTGAATAAATCTTTTTTCTAAAGGTGTGTAAGCTTTGCACGCCGTACGATTTGGTATATGATGATACATAGAATAAGTCGTGATTTGACTGACAAGAAAGGTGAAGCGAAATGAAGGAAGAACTGAATACAAATCAAGAGCAGGAGCGGATGGAGCTGGACGAAGAAAGTCTATTTCTTGTCTCACAAACATTTAAAGCCTTATCGGACCCGACACGTATTCGTATCCTGCACCTGCTGTCTCAAGGTGAACACTCGGTAAATGATATCGCGGAAACACTGAATCTTATGCAATCAACCGTTTCTCATCAGCTGCGCTTTTTAAAAAACCTTCGTCTCGTGAAATCTAGACGAGCAGGGACCTCGATTTTCTACAGTCCTGAAGATCAGCATGTGATGGAAGTGCTTGAACAAATGATTCACCATGCACAGCATGATTGATAAAAAACCTTCCTACTTTCATATAGGAAGGTTTTTATGCATGATGCACATGAGTTGATCTTTTATTTGCTTTCATCATGTGATAAGAAAAAACAATATAGTAAGCAGCAAGCAGAAAAAAGCTGAGCATGGTCAAGGCATCGTCGCTCACTATATGCTGATACAATTCAATGACATCGATCTTCGTCATAGAGTGTTTTGTCAGCTCAACCAATTTAAAGGCAAATCTAGATAAAAACAAACATAAAATGAAGCTTTCAATCCATTTACTCGTTTTGACATAAAGCCGGCCATTTTCTTCTTTCTTGCGAATCGTCTGATAGGCGTGAACGGCCAGACTGCTACCGAAGATCATGCCTATGGCGGCATAGATGAAAATACTGTGATTTTGCCATCCTTCTGATAGGAGAATAAGGGCAGTGAAACCAAATACATACATTCTCATCAAAAGACTTACTGGGCGCACAAGCTGATAGCGTCTCATTCGATTCATTCGAATGATCATGCAGATCAATATGATGATCCCAATCATGAACAACTGCCACACGTTATGTGTCATGATGCAACCTCCTCCTGCACGTGCAGGGATGTAAACGAATGCTGGCTGTTACTTATCTTTACCATTCTTTCTTTTTTTATCAAATCAAAACCTACATTTATGAAAAAGAGGAAAAGTCATGAAAATTGATCGCATTTTATCTATTGTGATGCTGCTCATTAGCAAGAAGCAAGTTCAAGCGAAAGAGCTCGCTGAACTTCATGAAGTGAGCGTGAGGACCATTTATCGTGATATTGATACCATCAATCAAGCCGGGATTCCTATTGTGACAACGCAAGGAGCAGGCGGAGGCATTTCACTTGTTGACGACTATCGTTTAGAGAAAAAATTATTCACCGATGATGACATTGAGCTCATTTTAACAGCCCTTGAAAGCATGACGAGTGCATACAGCTTTAAAGAAAGTGAGCATGTACTGAAAAAAATCAAATCTCTGATTCCGTCTCAAACAGATGAAAACGAAAAACAGCACCATATCTTCATTGATTTAAGCTCCTGGGGAAAAGACAGCCAGGCAGAGAAGAAGCTCCAGCTGATTCATACAGCTGCCTCAGAGCACCAATATATTCAGCTTACCTATCGCAATGCGAAAGGAGAAACACTTCCTCGGAAAGTGGAGCCTTATACGCTCGTCTTAAAAGGAAGGCATTGGTATTTGTATGCGTTTTGTTGTGTGAAAAAAGCCTTTCGTCTGTTCAAACTCACAAGAATGACAGACCTCATCACCATTTCAGGATTTTTCCAACCGAAAAGGATCAAAAACGAAGAGAAGCCTTGGAATGACTCTTGGCACGAAGAACCTTCAGTCAGCACACTGATGCTAAGGTTAACTGAAGCATCAGTTGGCAGAGTGAAGGAGTGGGTGGATGAGAACGAATTAATCGTATGTTCAGACGGAACCTATCTTGCAACAATCAGCCTGCCTCAAGATGATTGGTTATATAGTTTCCTATTCCATTTAGGACCAGATGTCGACATTATCTCCCCGCAGCATGTTCAGAAAGCATTTGATCTCCAGTTGAAACAATTTCTCAAAAGAAAAGGAACTTGACACAGTGTTGTCAGGTTTCTTTTTATATGATGGAAAAAAGGAGATGAGAATGTATGTACGATATCGTGACATTAGAGAAATATTTGATCAAAGGCTTATCTGTTCGAACAACGAACGAAATGGAGCTGACAAAAGAGCGGAAGATTGCACCTCTTTGGCAGCAATTCTTTGCGCAGCAGCTTCATGGCGGGCAAGCCCCAGTCATAGGGCTGTATTCAGATTATGAAACAGATGAAAATGGCTCTTATTTATTCACAGCGGGACACTTTGTGGATCAGCATCTAGAACATGTAAAAGAAATTCCCCCGTCCACGTACGCAAGATTTCGAACGAGAAAGGGACCGATTGAAGAAGTTGTGCTTGAAACATGGCAGCAGATTTGGAATTGGGATCAGCGCTATTTTCGCACATATACAGGGGATTTTGAATGGTACGATGAAAGGTCTATTGATCCAAAAGAAGCGCAAATCGATATTTATATTGCGGTCGATGAAAAAATAGTTGCTAAAACTAATAGCATTAGTTAATATAAAACTAACGATATTAGTTTTAGGAGGACACATGATGAGATTGACAACTTTTGATCGCCTTCACCAGCTCACATTGATGCCGCGTCTATTTCCGGTAAATTGCTATGTATTTGAGGAAGAGAATGGACTGATATTAATTGATGCTGCTTTAAAAATGGCAGCAAGCTCGATCATTGAATTTGCGCACAAAAAAGACAAGCCAATCAACAAGATTATTCTCACTCATAGTCATATGGATCATATCGGTGCATTAGATGAAGTGAAAAAGGCTTTTCCAGAGGCAGTCGTTTATTTATCAAAACGCGATGCCCTCCTTTTTGAAGGTGATTTTTCCTTGCTTCCTGGTGAACCTCAGCAAAAAATTAAAGGCAGTTTTTCAAAAGACATTCACACAAAACCAGATGTGCTTGTCGAAGAAGGGGACGAGATTGGGTCACTTAAAGTCATCGCAACACCAGGACATACACCTGGAAGCATTTCTTTATACGATGAAAGGTCAGAGGTTGTCATTGCAGGAGATGCACTTGTGACAAAAGGCGGTTTATTCGTAACGGGTGAGTTTCGCTTAACCTTCCCGTTCCCGGCTTTTGCCACTTGGGATGCAGAAACAGCACTCAAAAGTGCCGGAAAATTGCTGGCAATTCCCTTATCCTGTCTTGCAGTAGGACATGGTGATCTTATCATGAAACCTCATGCAAAGCTTCAAGCTGCCATTACAAAAAGGCAGCATCAGTTAAAGAAAGGGAGGCAGTAAATCGTGTCTCCAAGAATGGGTATCACGCAAGAAAAGATCATGGATACAGCTGCTGAATTTGTTGATGAAGAGGGATTTTCCGCTTTGACAATTGCTACATTGTCTAAGCGGCTGAACATCAGACCACCCTCCCTTTATAATCATGTATCCGGTCTTCATGAGATTCAGGCGGCTCTCTCAGTTAGAGGGCTGTCAATGCTTTGTGAAAAAGGAATTCAGGTAACGGAAGGGCTAGAAAAAGAAGCCGCTGTTTTAGCCTTTGCAAGACAATATGTTCAATTTGTCCGTGAACATCCAGGTCTTTATGAAGCCGCCTTTTCACAGATGAATGAAAAAGAAGTGAGTGTTGCTGCCGAGCGCCTTACTGAGTTTGTCCAATCCATCATGTCACGATTTGGTGTAAAAGAAGATGAAATGACGCATGTAGTAAGAGGGCTCAGAAGCTTACTGCACGGCTTTGGAGACATTTCAAATAAAAAGGGATTTCAACGAAAAGAACAGCTTGAAGATAGTGTGAGCTATGCGGTCCGTCTTTATATCGCAGGCGTACAGCAAAAAGAAGATCTGTCTCATTGACAGGTCTTTTTTTATATAGTGAACGGATATCATGAAGGGGATGGCAATGTGGAGACCAAATTCTTTTGACAGAAAACCAATAAAGATTTGACAGTTTTGTGAAACATGGTATGCTTATTATGTGAAATAATTCACATAGGGGAGTAGAGGCAGATGAAAAGAAAGCCTGTTTATGTGGAAACAACCATTCATGCACCTATAGAGAAAGTATGGGAATATACGCAAAATCCAAAGCTTCATGAACAGTGGGATTTGCGATTTTCAACCATTTCATTAAATGAAACTAGAGATGAACAGCCTCAAACTTTCTTGTATGAAAAACATCTTGGATTCGGTATAAGTGTGACAGGGACAGGAGCGTATCGAACAAGAGTGATGGATGAGCGTGATAAAAGAGCGTCCTCGCTCAAATTCAAATCGTCACATCCTTTATCTTTCATTAAAGAAGGTGGCGGCTATTGGAAGTACATGAAAACGAACGATCACATTGTGTTTCAAACTCAATTTGATTATGAAACGAAAGAAGGAAAAGGGTGGAAATGGGCAGATCGATTTTTTTTTCGGCCGATGATAGGCTTTATGACAGCCTTTAGTTTTGGGGCATTAAAGACGTGGCTTGAAAAGGAAACACATCCCCGTTTGCTGCTAGAGAGAACACTTGCTCATTACGGGATTTGTTTGCTGTTTGCTATCGTCTGGTTATGCCAAGCGATCATTCCTTTTTCACATTCTGCTTTTGATCATAGCACCGGGTTTCGTTTGTTTTATGCCCTTTTAGGCGTATTATGGCTGATTCCTAAGCTACCAAAGAAATATCTCTTCATTTTGCAAAGCATTTTTCTGCTTATGATGCTTTGTATAGGAATCCTATCCCCAGAAACGACCCTTCATGAGCCGCTTGTGGTGAGTGCATTTTTCATTTTGTCGATTGCAGGAATGATTAATTTAAAAGATTGTGTAGATGTGTTTTCGATCAAACGAAAAAGGGGAGGTAGACATGGTCGTTCATCATCACCAAGTAAAGGATTACGATAAGCTGCATCCGAAATTAAAAGAGCGGTACAACCGCGCGTTTACTGCCGAAGGGATTATGGATGAAATAGGCGGCGGGACGAAGCTCATCCGATTTTTATTCAGAATAGGTCCATTGTTTCGCTGTTTTTTCCCTGAGAGAGGGAAAAACATTCCCTTTCGAATTGTGAACGAACCCTTTATGACAAGAAAGGGAGAGGAAGGCATGCACTGGTTTCGTACGTTCTATTTCTCTGAGAAGGAAAGACATTTTGATGCAGATATGATCATTGATCAGAAGAGTCATAAAGTACTAGACTACTTTGGAAAACCAAGACTTCTGATGTCAGAGCTTCATTTTACAGTAACGGAAAATGGATGTCTGCACATTCAATCCGGTAAGCAAAAGTTTTTGATGTTACGACGGGAGTGGCCGCTGCCTTCGTGGCTTTATGGTGTGTCAGATGTAACGGAAAGCTACGACGAACATGCAGGTGAGTATACAATTGATGTGCATGTGAAAAATCGCCTTTTTGGAACTCTTTTTACTTATAAAGGCCGGTTTACTGAAAGGGTGTCTCATGATGAATAAATGGCATGTGACGTCTAGCATGATCTTTATGTCTTGTTTTCTCGCCACCCGTATGGTGACAGGTCCGATCGCAGAATTCTTTGTTCTTCTTGCGATTTTATTTTTTCTTCCCGCTGTATTACACTTTTTCGATCAGGAAGGAAAGAAGCGGCAGAAGGGGCTTATCGGCTTTATCATGAAAGCCTTTCCATTAGCTGCTCTCTGTGCTACCGGCGCATTCATCTATCATTCCGCTTGGCTAGCATTGGGATGGTTTTTTTATACCATCATTCTGGCGTTATTTGGCTTCACTCGTTTGCTGAAAAGAGGAACCTTTCCACTGCATGAGCTGATGATAGATGGTGCGTTTATGTATATCGCTTTAGGTGGGATTTGGTTTTGGCTGTACACGGCAGACATACAAGTGATGACATTTTCGCCGCTTATTGTTCTTTTGACCGCTATTCATTTTCATTACTCCGCTTTTTTTATCCCGATTTTTTATGGGTTATTAGGGAGGCAGCGGAAAACAGAGACGATGTTATACAAAGTGGGTGGATGGGTGATTTTGCTGTCACCTGTGATGATTGCTGTTGGGATTAGTTTTTCTCGTCTGTTTGATACGTTCAGCGTCATTCTTTATGTGATTGCACTTTACGTGTATGGAATCCTTTGTATGAAAACAGGCTTTCGTTCAACTGTGGCAAAAGGGCTGGTTGTGTTTTCTAGCTGTATGTTAATGGGGACCATCGTGTTATCTCTTCTTTATTCTGCTGGCATGCTCATGCGCGTGACCTACATAAGCATTGATCAAATGATTTGGTTCCATGGTAGTATCAACGCATGTTTTGTTATTTTACCAGGTCTGATTGGATGGTTGATCGAAAAGCCGGCTGATCAATTGAACAAGAAGGGATTTCCGATTTCGAGGGTACACGGTCGTTTTCAGTTGATGTCTTTTCAAAATGAAAGAATGCATGATAGCGAGAAGATAGGTTTAGTAGATTCGCTTGCAGAATTAAATGGAAAGACGTTTTCAGCTGAAAGGGTATCACCTATTATTCGCAGGTTTTATGAGAACCCCATGCAATTTACGTTAAAAGCAGCGGTCTGTTTTCATTGGTGGGTGAGGCCTTTTGTCTTTTTACTTCAACCAGTTTTTAAAAAAATAGGTCAGCTATATTTGGGGTCATCTCGTATTCCGTATGAAATGCTGGGAAGCCTTTACAGATTTCAACACCCTAAGGAAGAAAGAGAGAATGTGCGTGCGTGGATTCGTCATAATGAGAAAGGTGAGCAAGTCTTTTTTGCGCTTTATGCTCATCATCATGATGCAGATGCGGGTTATATGAATATTGCTTTGCCGCTTCCGTATTCACAGCTTACCGCCATTTTAAAACCTTTTAATGAGCAGGAAGACTTTCTATTAAAAAGCAAATGTCCAAAAGGCAGTACCGGTGACGAAGGATTGTATTTGCATACGCCTTTTATCACCATGAAACTGCCAATGGAAGAGAGCTTTCATATGAAACCGGAGACAGAAGAAAGTCTCACAGCGGTTCATCAAATGAAGCTACTCGGTATTCCTTTTTTAACGATTCAGTATCATATTGACAGCGAGAGTCATCTATTTTAGTCAATGATGTCACATGGTTCACCGTGCCGAATGATGTTCACAATCGCTTGCCCGTCACTCGGATGATGATCTGCATACTGCACTGGCAGCAGCGCAAAAAATACATAGTAGACTGAGAAGTAAGCAAATTGATAGAAAAATTGATGTTCTGGCAGGAAATCATTGGCGATCATAGTATTCAATATGAGAACACTGAGCAGGTTGCATAATGATCCGCCTAAGTAGACAAGAATGTGCGACAAACGGTTATTTTTTCTCATTTCTTCATAATGGCAAAACGCATCTAGAAAATAGATTCGTCTAATTTCAACTACACCTATTTTCAGCACTTTTTTGCCTCTGCCAAGAGCAAAAGAAACCTTTGCCCCAAACATCCATGCGACCACAATATGGCCTAACTGATGCAGGATGGCAACGATAGGAAGAATGACGAAAAACGACCAGCAAAACGTCCACATATCTGATAATGTAAACAAGTGTTAACCCTCCCTGAAATATTCGAGAGGAAGCAGTAGGATTATTTGCCATTTTACAGAATTCATTTTCAAGATGCAAACATTTAATAGACTACAATAAATTCATTATGTAAACTGGTGAGTGATTTTGGCGCTTACTCGGCTTTGTGAACCCGTTTTTTGATAAATTGAATGTGCTACAACATCTAGCAGAAGAGGAATTGTGTGCTTGTACCTTTAAATGAAGAGGAGAGAGATTCATATGGCAGATATTGAACAGTTTGTGGCGTTAGATATTCGTGTTGGGACAATATTAGAAGCAGAATTTTTTGCAGAAGCCAGAGTACCTGCATTGAAACTAAAGATTGATTTTGGTGACGAAATTGGTCTAAAGCAATCTAGTGCACAGCTGACAAAACGTTATACCGCTGAGAATCTTATCGGCAAACAAATCGTGGCAGTCGTCAATTTCCCGCCAAGAAGAATCGCAGGGTTCAAATCAGAAGTGCTTGTCTTAGGAGGCATGCCGTCAAAAGAAGACGTTGTCTTGCTTGCCACAGATGAGCCGGTTGAAAATGGGACAAAAATAGGATAAGAAAAAAGACATCTTCAACAGAAGATGTCTTTTGCGTATTGAGGCGGAATAACCACACGCCACATTCGTGTGTGTCTCAAAGAGACGTGTTACCCGACTTACACAATTCAGCTCATCGCTTGATTAATATAGCATGGGATGAGTTAAATTGCAATGATTAAATGATGCCTTTCTTATTTTATCGCCATTTTAGAAGATATTGATCCTCATATGAAAGAAAAAATAACAAGATATCAATTATTTGGATTATTTTTTCGAAATATATTGAAAAGTCAGATCAGATTTTATAAAATGAATTCATCTTAGTTTGTTTAGGCAATAAACTAAGATGGTGATTACCTGTTTATCCGTTCACTAAAGGGGATGATTCCATCATTCAAATGATTGACTGCGTATGTGGGCTAAGCTGAAGGATTGAGAGATTCAGCTTCATTTTTGCAACGAATTGAAAGCGCTTTATATTTATGTAATGATTGCTGCTGCCCTGCATCATCTGATCGTTAGAAGAGGCTAAGTGAAGAAGGGAGAACGCTCATGGTTAGTGAGAATTTAAAGAAGATTCGTATGTCTGAAAAAGTGGGATATGCTTCAGGAGATTTCGCATGTAATTTAATTTATGCAACTGTCTCTACGTATCTATTATTTTTTTATACAGATGTATATGGTTTATCAGCGGCAGCAGCAGGGACGATGTTTTTGGTTGTTCGCGCCATCGATGCGCTGGCGGATCCATTTATTGGTGCAATGGTTGATCGAACGAACAGCCGTTTTGGCCGGTTTAGACCTTACTTGTTATTCGGTGCGTTTCCCTTTGTGGTACTCGCAATCCTTTGCTTTACAACACCTGACTTTTCCGCTATGGGCAAACTCATTTATGCCTACATCACGTATGTCGGTTTATCACTTACATACACGTTCATTAACGTTCCTTATGGGGCTTTAACATCCGCAATGACAAGAAATAACCAAGAGGTTGTCAGCATTACGTCTGTTCGTATGGTTTTTGCAAATCTCGGCGGTTTGGTTGTTGCTTTTTTTGTTCCTTTTCTTGCGACTTATTTAGGTGATACAACAGGAAATACAGCACTTGGCTGGCAGATGACGATGGCATTTCTCGGCGTTCTTGGCGGCGCATTGCTTATTTTCTGTTTTAAAAGCACGAATGAACGTGTCACGCTTCAAAAGCCAGAGGAAAAGATTAAGTTCACCGATATCTTTGTCCAGTTACGAGTGAATCGTCCGCTTGTTGTGTTAAGTATTTTCTTTATCATTATTTTTGGCGTGAATTCAATCAGCAACTCGGTAGGAATCTATTATGTGACATATAACCTTGGCAGAGAAGATTTAGTGAAGTGGTACGGACTCATTGGCAGCCTACCAGCTTTAATGGTGCTGCCGTTTATTCCGCGGCTACACAAGCTGTTAGGAAAGAAAAAACTGCTGAATTATTCATTATTGCTGAATATCGCAGGTCTTCTTGCTCTACTTGTGATACCGCCGAGTCAAATTGTTCTGATCCTTATTTTCAGACTCGTCGCTGCTGCTGGGAGTATTACAGCAGGTGCTTACATGTGGGCGCTCATTCCTGAAACTGTTGAATATGGCGAATATAAAACAGGGAAAAGGATGGGCGGGCTCATCTACGCAGTGATTGGATTCTTCTTTAAATTTGGCATGGCATTAGGCGGAATCGTTCCAGGGCTTGTACTCGATCGATTTGGCTATGTAGCGAACCAAATACAAACACCAGAAGCATTACTTGGCATTTTAATCACCACAACGGTTATTCCTGTATGTTTACTTATTTTAGCGATGATTGATATTAATTTTTATAACCTGGATGAAGAAAAACATCAAAAAGTCGTGAGGGAGCTAGAGAATAGAGATCAGGTGTATGTCGATCATATCGATGATTTCAAAATGTAGTGTCATCTTAAAGAGGAGGGAGTTCAATGAAGATTACCAATCCAGTGCTAAAAGGGTTTAACCCGGACCCGAGTATTTGCCGTGTAGGAGACGATTATTACATTGCGGTCTCTACATTTGAATGGTTTCCGGGGGTTCAAATTTATCATTCGAAGGATCTCGTCCATTGGCGGCTCGTTGCGCGCCCTTTGCAAAAAACGACGCAACTAGACATGAAAGGAAATCCTGATTCTGGCGGGGTATGGGCACCGTGCTTAAGCTATGCGGATGGCCAGTTTTGGCTCATCTATTCAGATATCAAAGTAGTGGATGGTCCGTTTAAGGATGGTCATAATTATTTGGTCACAGCAAGCGAAGTCGATGGCGAGTGGAGCGAACCGATTCGACTCAATAGCTCTGGATTTGATCCGTCTTTATTCCATGATCAAAGCGGGAAGAAATACGTATTAAATATGCTGTGGGATCATAGAGAAAAGCATCATTCCTTTGCAGGCATTGCCTTGCAGGAATACAGTGTGCCTGAAAAGAAACTGATCGGTCAGCGGAAGGTCATTTTTAAAGGCACGTCTATTAAACTGACGGAAGCCCCGCATCTTTATCACATCGGTGATTACTATTATTTATTAACGGCAGAAGGGGGCACCCGGTACGAGCATGCGGCCACGATTGCCCGGTCCTCACATATTGAAGGACCTTATGAGGTTCATCCTGATAACCCGATTTTAAGTGCTTTCCATGTGCCTAGCCATCCGCTTCAAAAATGCGGGCATGCCTCAATTGTTCAAACGCATACAAATGAATGGTACTTGGCTCATCTCACGGGTCGTCCGATTCGATCAAGTAAGGAATCTATTTTTCAACAAAGAGGTTGGTGTCCTTTAGGAAGAGAGACAGCGATTCAAAAGCTCGAATGGAAAGATGGCTGGCCTTATGTTGTGGGGGGGAAAGAAGGGGCACTGGAGGTTGAAGCGCCAGCAATAAGTGAAAAGGTCTTCTCTCCAACGCACCATACAGTCGATGAATTTAAAGAATCAGTGTTAAATAGACATTTCCAAACATTAAGAATCCCTTTTACAAATCAGATTGGTTCATTGACGGAGAACCCTCGTCATTTAAGGCTATACGGTCAGGAGTCTCTGACGTCTAAATTTACCCAAGCGTTTGTTGCAAGGCGCTGGCAAAGTTTTTATTTTGAAGCTGAGACAGCTGTTTCATTCTTTCCAGCAAATTTTCAGCAAGCTGCTGGTCTTGTGAATTATTATAATACGGAAAACTGGACAGCCCTTCAGGTGACATACGATGAGGAACTTGGTCGTATCCTTGAATTATCTGTCTGTCAAAACCTTACCTTTTCTCAGCCGTTGACAAATAAAATCGTCATTCCAGACGAGGTCAGATATGTGTATTTAAAAGTGACCGTTCGGAAAGACACGTACAAATATTCTTATTCTTTTGATCAAAAAGAGTGGGAGGAGATTGATGTGCCGTTTGAATCCAGCCATTTATCTGATGATTTCATTCGCGGAGGGGGATTTTTTACAGGGGCATTTGTCGGCATGCAGTGCCAAGATACAAGCGGCGAGCGTCTGCCTGCTGATTTCAACTATTTTCGCTATGAAGAAACAGGTAAATAAAAAAAGACAACGCTCTAAAAGCTGTCTTTTTTTATCAGTTAGCGGTTCATTGTGACAGGGTAGCATCATGCAGGAAAGCTTCAGTCACAAGAGATGTCATTCCTAACGCCGGTGCGTTGTGTCCTAATGACGAAGGGAGCAGCTCAACACGTGAGCTGAATTGTGCATTCATTCTTGAAGATACTTCGTCTTGAATGACACTCAGAACCGTTGGCTGTGATTCAATGACCTTGTTTCTTAAAACAACAGCTTTTGGGTTAAAGGTATGCAGGACGTTCGTGAGACCCACGCCAAGGTAAAAACCAAAGTTGCGCAAGGCATTGAGCGTTTTCATATCATTTAACTTCGCCAGCTGTTCAATGTCTTGATAGGATACGTGCTGGTCCTTTGTTTGAAGTGACTGAAACAATGCTTTCTCAGATGCATACAGCTCCCAGCATCCACGGTTTCCACAGCTGCATGTTGGTCCATTAAAGTCGATCGTCATATGTCCCATCTCACCAGAAAATCCGTATGCGCCTCTGTATAAATGATGATTGATAATGATACCGATTCCAATTCCAGTGCCGATACTTGCATAGATAAGATGTTCATAGTGTTTAGCGGCACCAAAGATTTTTTCGCCATATGCACCGGCATTTGCTTCGTTTTCAATGAAGACCGGTACTTGGAAGGTATCTTGGAGTGTTGTTTTCAGGTCAACATTTTTCCATTTTGAATGAGGTGTAAACACGATTTGTTCATCTGCATCCACTAACCCAGGTATACAAAGGCCAATGCCAATAAGCCCGTATGGAGAAGAAGGGATTTGTGAGATCAACTGCTGAATCAATTCAATTAATATGCGTGTGGTCACACCAGGTGAACTGGATGGGAGCTTGAGCTGCTCTTCAAGAAGAATAGACCCTTCAAGGTCTGTTAAAATGCCATTGACATAATCAACACCGACATCAATGCCTATCGAGTAGCCAGCACGTTTATTAAACATGAGTAAAACAGGTCTTCTCCCGCCGCTAGATTCACCTTGACCGAGTTCATAGACGAGATGTTCTTTCATTAACGTACTCACTTGAGAAGAAACAGTCGATTTATTTAAACCAGTGCGTTCAGATAATTTCGCTCTAGAGATTGGCGCATGTTGGAGGATTTCTTTTAGTAATAGCTTTTGATTTATTTTTTTCACAAAGTTCTGATCAGCGATATCCACATTATCCACTCCATTTGTTTCGTCTTTAGATTAAGTTGAAAAAAGGTGCTTTTTTAAGAATATATTTCATGAGAAGAATGATTTTAACTTTATTATAACGAAAATATTTCTAAAAAACTAAAAAAATATGGAAAATTCAAAGAGATTTGATGACAGATTGATTGTTAGTTTGTTGAATCAACTTACAAAGTGAATTCATAGGAGGAATCAAGTATGGTCAAATCAAATATGAAATCCTTACACAGCTTAGAGGGAATCGGCAAAATTCAATATGAAGGAAAACAATCAAAAAACCCACTCGCTTTTAAATATTATAATCCGAACGAAATGATTGGCGGAAAAACAATGAAAGACCACCTGCGTTTCTCAGTCGCTTATTGGCACACATTGACTGCTGATGGAACAGATATGTTTGGAACGGGTACGATGCAAAGAGCTTGGGATTCCTATAGCGGAATGGATTTGGCGAAAGCTAGATTAGAAGTGGCTTTTCAGCTTTTTGACCTATTGGATGTTCCATATTTTTCATTCCATGACCGTGATATTGCACCTGAGGGAGACACGCTTCAAGAGACGAACCAACAGTTAGACATCATTTTAGAAAGAATGAAAGATTACATGCAGCAAAGCGGGGTGAAGCTGCTGTGGAACACTGCCAACATGTTCAAGCATCCACGGTTTGTACACGGCGCTGCAACATCTTGTCATGCAGATGTATTTGCCTATGCGGCCGCGCAAGTCAAGAAAGGAATTGAAACAGCAAAAGACCTCGGCGCAGAAAATTACGTTTTCTGGGGAGGACGAGAAGGTTACGACACACTGCTAAATACAGATATGAAAAGAGAGCTTGACCACATGGCGACTTTTTTGCACATGGCTGTTGATTATGCAAAAGAAATTGGGTACACCGGTCAATTTTTAATTGAGCCAAAGCCAAAGGAGCCGACAACCCACCAATACGACTCAGATGCAGCGACATCTATCGCCTTTTTAAAGCAATACGGATTAGATTCACATTTTAAATTAAATATTGAGGCCAATCATGCGACACTAGCTGGTCATACATTTGAGCACGAATTACGTGTAGCAAGAATTCATGGACTGCTCGGGTCTGTTGACGCGAACCAAGGAAATTCGCTTCTAGGCTGGGACACTGATGAATTTCCAACCGATTTATATGCCACAACACTGGCCATGTATGAGATTCTGCAAAATGACGGACTTGGAACTGGAGGACTCAATTTTGATGCAAAGGTCAGAAGAGCTTCCTTTGAACTTGAAGATATTTTGTATGCCCATATTGCGGGAATGGATGCGTTCGCAAAAGGGCTGCGGGTGGCTCATAGACTCATCGAAGATCGTGTGTTTGAAGATGTGATCAAACACCGATACCGTAGCTTTTCTGAAGGAATTGGACGCGACATTTCAGAAGGAAAAGCAAACTTTCATACATTAGAAAAATATGCTTTGAAGCATCCTTTAATCAGAAACGAATCGGGAAGAGAGGAACAGTTGAAAGCACGATTGAATCAATACTTGTTAGAAAATTGATTGAATAGGCGGACCTGTTTTGAAGGAGTGAAAAGATGAAGTATGTGATGGGAATTGATCTTGGAACGAGCGGAGTCAAAGCGATATTAGTAGATGAGAATGGAAAGGTGTGCTGCGAAACCTCTAAACCTTACCGCCTCATTCAAGATAAACCAGGATATTGTGAGCAACATCCTGAGGATTGGGTTGAGCAGACGATTGCCGCAATGAGAGAACTCATGGCGAGGCAGCCTGCTCATTCAAGGCAAGTAGAAGGCATCAGCTTTTCTGGACAGATGCATGGTTTGGTTTTATTAGATGAATCACGCCAAGTGCTCCGCCCCGCAATCTTGTGGAATGATACAAGAACGACAGAGCAATGTACACGCATCACAAAAAAGCTAGGAGACCGGCTGCAAAAGATCACTAAAAACCAGGCGCTAGAAGGATTCACACTGCCAAAATTATTATGGATGAAGGAACATGAACCAAATATTGATCAACAAATCGACTTGTTTTTACTCCCGAAAGATTACGTCAGATTTCGATTAACCGGCGCTATTCATATTGATTATTCAGATGCGGCTGGCACTTTACTGTTAGATATCGGAAAACAGACGTGGAGTGAGGAGATTTGTCAGGCATTTGATATTCCTTCTCAAATTTGCCCGCCGCTTGTCTCATCAGAGGCGGAGGTCGGTACACTTTTGCCGCAAGTTGCACGGGAGACTGGGATCAAAGAAGGTGCGAAAGTCTTTGCAGGGGGAGCAGATAATGCGTGCGGGGCAATCGGTGCTGGTATTTTGTCATCCGGTCACACGTTATGCAGCATCGGCACATCCGGTGTCATTCTCTCCTACGAAGAGGACCACGAAAGAGAGCTGCAAGGAAACTTGCATTTGTTTCATCATGCAAAAAAAGACGCTTTTTATACGATGGGTGTCACTCTTTCAGCAGGATATAGCCTTGATTGGACAAAATCCTTATTGGCTCCAGAGGAATCGTTCCAAGCGCTTTTAGAGGGTGTGGCTGATGTAGCGCCCGGGGCGAATGGATTGCTTTTTACCCCTTATTTAGTTGGGGAAAGAACGCCTTATGCGGATTCAATCATTCGCGGGAGCTTGATTGGATTAGACAGCAGGCATGAAAGGGCGCATATGGTTAGAGCTGTGCTAGAGGGGATCACCTTTTCGTTAAATGAATCAATTGCTTTATTTAGGCAGGCAGGAAAAAGAATTGATTCTATCGTGTCCATTGGCGGCGGGGCGAGAAGTCAAACATGGCTTCAAATGCAAGCAGACATTTTTCAGGCGGAGGTCATCCAGTTAAAAAATGAACAAGGGCCTGCTTTAGGTGCAGCCATGCTTGCAGCGGTTGGCTGCGGATGGTATCCATCACTTGAAGCATGTGCTGATCAGTTTATCCATCAAGCGGCCGTATATGAGCCAAATCAGCAGCGTGTTGATGTCTATGCCCATCTATTTCGTTTGTATCAAAGCATTTATACAAAAACAAGAGACATACATGTCGATTTAAAGCAGTATCGTTCCATTTAGCAGAGAGTCGTTACATGAAAGGAGGTGATGGGCTCGTTTCATCATAGGGATGACAGAACAATACTGATGAAAAAAGGGAGGAATAAAGAATGAATTTCAAAAGATTGAGGCTATTGTTTGTGATGTGCATTGGACTAACGCTTATACTGACTGCTGTACCAGCTCATGCAATGACGATTACCAACAATCAAATGGGTAACCATAGCGGCTACGATTATGAATTATGGAAGGATTATGGAAATACATCGATGACACTCAATAACGGCGGGGCATTTAGTGCAGGCTGGAACAATATCGGAAATGCCTTATTTCGGAAAGGAAAGAAGTTTGATTCCACTAAAACTCATCATCAACTTGGCAACATCTCCATCAATTACAACGCAAACTTTAACCCAGGCGGGAATTCCTATTTATGTGTCTATGGCTGGACACAATCTCCACTAGCAGAATACTACATTGTTGATTCATGGGGCACGTATCGTCCAACAGGAACACATAAAGGAACATTTTATGCAGACGGGGGCACATATGATATTTATGAAACGACCCGCGTCAATCAGCCTTCCATTATCGGGATCGCGACCTTCAAGCAATATTGGAGTGTACGTCAAACAAAGCGTACAAGCGGAACGGTCTCCGTCAGTGCGCATTTTAATAAATGGGAAAGCTTAGGGATGCCAATGGGCAGAATGTATGAAACGGCATTTACTGTAGAAGGCTACCAAAGCAGCGGAAGTGCGAATGTGATGACCAACCAGTTGTTTATTGGACGATAAAAAAGATCATAAAGAAAAGCCAGCAGTCTCGTTGCTGGCTTTTTCCCCTTCCTATGATAATTTTTCAACCTCAACTCTTCCAGAAAAGAACGTGGCGCCGCCGCCCATATCTGCCAAACGATCAGGTGTTAACCCATTGACCAAATGCTTTTTGCCTTTTTGATCTGCCCATAACCCTTGACTGACCACAACACCAGATAACACATTGTGACCGACTGAAACGACAAGCTCACATTCTCCTCGATCATTCAGCACACGCACCATGTCACCATCTTCAATTTTTCTTTCCTTTGCATCTTGTTCATTCATGTGAAGCTTCGGAAATTTCTCAAGCTTTTGATGCTTTTCATGAAGTGAGAAGGTGGAATTAAGAAAATTATGGTTCGGCCCCGGTATAAAGGTAAGCGGATACTCACTTTCCTGATAAAGGGGTACATAGGTTGGTAGTGCTGGATATCCGTCTTGCTTCATTTGTTCAGAGTAAAGCTCAATTTTCCCGCTTGGGGTAGGAAGCTTTAAGTCCTGGAAAGCCCCTCGTTTAGCTTTGATCCAATTTTTCTCTTTTAATGCTTCATATGAAATGTCTTCATAATGCGGGTTTTCCGGGTGATGAAGGGCTTGTTTCATGAGTTCCGAATCTGTTTCGCGGAAGGCTTCATCTTCAAAGCCCATGGCATGAGCCAAAAGGCGAAATACTTCAGTGTTGGATTTGCTTTCTCCATAGCGTTCAATGACTGGCTCTTGAATTTGAATATAATGATGCCAGTACGATGTATAGAAATCCTCGTTTTCAAAGGCAGATGTCGCCGGCAGGACAATATCTGCATATGTGGCTGTCTCTGTAAGGAACAAGTCATGAACAACTGTAAATAAGTCCTCTCTCAGCAAACCTTCTCTGACTTTATTTGCTTCAGGTGTTACGACGGCTGGGTTGCAAGAGTAGACAAAGAGTGAATCTACGGAAGGCTTTGCATTCGTCAGCACACTACCTAGCTGATTCATATTAAATGTTCTAGGCGTGCGTTCCTTTAATAGATCCGGCCGCTGAAGAGCTGTTTCATTATAGCTGAGAAAAGAAGAGTTCGATTTCATCGCACCGCCGCCTTTGTGCAGCCATTGACCAGTCAGGGCAGGGAGGCAGGCGATGGTTCGTATACTCATTCCTCCATTATCATGATGCTGCAAACCATTGCCAATGCGAATCAGAGAGGGCGATGTTTCGGCATACATTCTCGCAAGTGTGATGATATCGTTTTTAGGGACACCCGTGATGTGCTCAACAGTTTCTGGATCATACTGCTTCACATGCTCGCGCAGCTCTTTATGGCCGACTGTGTAAGTCTCTAAAAATGAAGCATCTGTACGATCCTCTTCAAAAAGGACATGCATGATGCCAAGGGCAAGTGCACTGTCAGTGCCAGGTCGAAGCGGGATGAACCAATCAGCCATCCGGCCGGTTTGATTTTTGTGAACATCAATGACAACAATCTTTGCCCCTTGCTTTCGAGCTTTTTGTGCCAAGGTAATTTGGTGCATATTGGTCGACACAGCATTAATGCCCCAAAAGATAAATAGTTTCGTATGAATGGTGTCTTCTGGATCTGTCCCAATGCTTGCGCCCATTGTATATTTATAGCCAGTCGTTCCGGCTGACTGACAGATGGTTCGATCCAACTGACTTGAACCAAGGCGATAGAAAAAGCGTCGGTCCATTCCTTCTGCATTCAGATTGCCCATGTTTCCATAGAAGCTGTAAGGTAAAATACTTTCTGAACCTTTTTCTTCTATCAGCTTTGTCCATTTTTGCCGAATGGTTTCAATGGCTTCATCCCACGTAATGGGCTCAAACTGACCATCTCCTTTTCGACCAATACGTTTTAAAGGAGTCGTCAATCGTTTTTCATCATATAAGCGGGCTGTGACATTCCGCACTTTGTTGCATATGTTTCCTTGTGTCACGGGATGGTCTGGATCTCCCTGAACTTTCACGATCTTTCCGTTTTCTTTATGTATTAAAAGACCGCACTGATCCGGGCAATCTAACGAACAAACTGATTTGAATATTCCGTCTTTCATTGCTGTATAATCGGTCATAAGTTTTTGGCTTCCTTTCTGCATTCCGTTATCGCTTTGTATGGACTATATTTTAGCATGTTCAGAGATGGAAGGTAAGGAAGAGATGATAAATTGAAGAAAATGAAAAAAAGCCCCTTAAAAGGGACTTTTAAAAACGAGTGACCTGTACTGGAAATTCTTTTACCCCAAAAACAAAGGTGCTTTGAATCGGTTTTAGCTTATCTGCTGCACAGGTGATCTCCTGAAACGTATTCAGCAATATGTCAAGCGCAATATTGCTCTCAAGCCGGGCAAGTGGGGCCCCAAGACAAAAGTGAATACCAAAACCAAAGCTCATATGAGGATTTGATTTCCGGTCAAGGCGGAACGTATCAGGGTCTTCGAACTTCCGTTCATCACGATTCGCAGAAGCCACCCAGGTAATGAGATAGTCTCCTTTTTCAATACGTGAGCCTGCGATCTCAACATCCTCTGCTGCAATTCGCCCAATTGCTTGAACAGGCGGATAATAGCGTAATGTTTCCTCTGTTAATTGAGGAATAAGAGAAGGATCTTGCCGCACTGATTCGGCGATATGTGGCTGCTCTGTAAGCAGTCGCACTGCATTTGTGATTAAATTGGTCGTTGTCTCATTACCTGCAACGAGTAATAGAATACAAAAGCCAAGCAGTTCATTTTCTGTTAAACGCTCACCATCGATTTCTGCTTGAATGAGAAGAGAAATCAAATCATCAGCAGGCGTTTCTTTTCGTTTTTGGATCAAATGAGCAAAATAAACGGACAGCTCTTCTTCTGCGCGTTTCTGCATCTCTACAACAGTCTGAATGGCTTCTTCTGAATCATCCTTAGCACCTGCCACAAGAGCATCAGAGTGTTTTTTAATCAGCTCTCTGTCCTTTACCTCTGCACCGAGTAGCTCAGCGATGATCATCACAGGCAGGGGAGCTGCTAGATCTTGAACCATATCAAATGTACGTTGATCCTTGACTTGTTTTAACAGATCATGTGTCAGGTCTTTGATCTTATCTTCTAATTGCTTGATCGCTTTTGGCGTGAATGCTTTATTCACGAGTGCTCTCATCTTTGTATGTTTTGGAGGGTCCATTGTTAAAATACTCGTTTTAGACGTGCTTCTTCCTCGCTGTGATGAGAACACTTTTGGCTGCCTAAGAACGGACTGGATATCAGCATATCGAAAGAGATCCCAGCACTTTCTTGTCTCATCGTATCTAATATCACCGTGCGCACGTAAATCATTATAAATAGGGAACGGGAAAAGAAGGTCATCAGTGGATCGGATTTCTTTCATTGGAATGACATTGACGTAGTTTTCTTTCACTTTCATTATGAACGCTCCTTTTTCGCATGATTTCCCTTTCACCGTATCACCACAAAAAGTTGATTTCAACGGACATGTTTTCTAAAATATGTCAATAGTCTAATCGAAATATTCAAGCACATTCATCGTATAGGAAAATAGAAAGTCACCAAAAATGATAGCGCTTCCTAAAAAATAGAATTGAAGTCACCGAAACCAAAAATAAAGTGGTGAATTCAGTCGAACGAAAGGGTACTATGATTCAAATCCATATAGTTCTTTTGGTCTAAATTACTGATTTGAAAAAACGCGGCTAACATACATACAGCAAGCTGTTCACCGTGCATTCGGGACTTTTGAAAAGCGCCGGCTCTTTCTTGACACGATTTCTCATCATGTTACGATAACTAACGTGCGAAAAACACGAACAAAAAGCGAACAAGGGAGAGGATCAATATCATTGATCAAAAGAAAGTTGCTTTCATTGGAGCAGGTTCTATGGCAGAAGGAATGATTGCAGGTATTGTGCGATCAGGACAGATGCCGCTAGGCCAAATTTACGCAACAAACAGAAAAAATCAACTTCGATTGAATGAACTAACGAAACGATACGGGATACAAACAGCCACAATGGATTCATTTCCTTTTGAAGAAATGGATATCTTGATCCTGGGCATGAAGCCAAAGGATGCTGAAACAGCACTAGAATCATTAAAATCTCATATTCAGCCAGATCAGCTCATCTTGTCTGTACTTGCAGGTGTTAAACAATCGTATATTGAAGACATGCTACATGAAGGGCAGCCCGTCATGAGGGTGATGCCAAATACGTCAAGTACGATCGGGGCGTCAGCGACCGCTTTATCTGCAGGACGTTATGTGAAAAAAGAACATGTAAGTATGAGTCAGGCCCTTTTATCTGAAATGGGAGAAGTCTATACCATTCAGGAAGAGCAAATGGATATTTTCACAGGAATTGCCGGAAGCGGGCCAGCTTATTTTTATTTCTTAATGGAAAGAATCGAAGAAGCAGGAGAAGAAGCAGGTTTATCAAAGGAAATGTCTCGCCAAATCGGTGCACAGACACTACTTGGTGCAGCGAAAATGCTGCAAGAAACAGCTGAAAACCCTTCTGTCCTAAGAGAAAAAATCACGTCACCGAATGGAACAACTGCAGCAGGACTGAATGCATTAGATGATTTTGGCGGGGGAGAAGCGATCAAGCAGGCCGTCAAACATGCCGCCAATCGATCAAAAGAGATAAGCGAACAGCAAAAACAAAAAGTAACGATATAAATAGAGCCTCAATACAGGAGTGATAAGGTGTACGCAGATAAAGAGAGAAAACGAATTGTTGTAAAAATCGGAAGCAGCTCTCTTACTAGCTTTCAAGGTGAGATTAGTTTAAAAAAACTAGAAAACCTCGTCAATCAAATTGTGAAACTGAAAGATGAAGGACACGAAGTCATTTTGGTTTCATCAGGTGCGGTTGCAGCTGGTTACCGAAAACTAGGATTTATCGATAGACCCAAAACACTACCAGAAAAGCAGGCATCTGCCTCCATAGGGCAAGGGCTTTTAATGGAATCATATTCTACTTTATTTTTATCGCACGGTTATATTGCCTCACAGCTACTAATCACAAGAAGTGATTTTTCAGATGAAACGCGCTATCAAAATGTGCGAAACACTATGAATGTGTTATTAGATAGAGGCATCATCCCGATTATCAATGAAAATGATACAGTGACGATCAATCGGTTGAAGTTCGGAGATAATGATACATTGTCTGCAAAAGTAGCAGGACTGATTGATGCTGATTTTCTTGCCATTTTATCTGATATTGATGGCTTGTATGAAGATAACCCGCATACAAACCCAAATGCGAAGAGAATTCTCGAAGTCACAGAAATTACTGAAGACATCGAAGCAGCTGCTGGAGATGCAGGGAGCAGCGTTGGAACAGGCGGAATGAAATCGAAGCTCGACGCCTTTAAAATATCAATGGCCGCAGGCATAAATGGCTTTCTAGGAAAAGCGGATACGCCTCACATTTTAGACAAAGCGATCAATGGCACAGAGGACGGCACATATTTTACAGCTGATGAAAATGTAGCGCCGCTGAATTATAAGAAGCAGTGGATTGCCTTTCATTCTGGACCAAAAGGCGAGATCGTTGTTCAAGAGAAAACACAGGAGGACCTCATGCACCGTGAGAAAAGCCTTGATTCTGATGGCATTGTAGATGTGAAAGGTTCGTTTAAAAAAGGCGATGTTGTCCGTATTTTAGATCAAGATAGAAGAGAAATAGGGCTTGGCATTGTGAATTATACGTCTGACGAACTTGCGCTAAACAGTGGCTTGTTACAAGATGAAGTTGTTCATGTCGTCGATCTTGAAGCATTTGTTTGTCATTTAGATTTATCTATACCAGTTTGCTAACCAAAAGGGAGGAATTTCATGACACTGACAGCTGAAGTTGTCACATCGGTCAAAGAAAAAGCGAAAAAAGCAAAGTACGTATCAAAAAAACTAGGTTTACTTCAAACAGAGGAAAAGAATGAGGCGCTGCTTAAAATAGCTGAAGCGTTAGAACAGCAAAGCAGCTTCATTTTACAGGAGAATCAAAAGGATTTAGACGCAGGAAAAGAAAAGGGCTTCTCTGAGGCATTGATGGATCGATTAATGTTAAATGAGGAGAGAATTCATGAGTTTGCAGAAAGTTTGCGCCTTGTGACGAGATTAACAGATCCTGTTGGAGAAATATTGGATGAATGGACTCTTGAAAACGGCTTACATGTGAAAAGCCGAAGAGTACCGCTCGGCGTGATCGGTATGATCTATGAAGCGAGACCGAATGTCACTGTCGATGCAGCAGGACTTGCCCTCAAGGCGGGTAATTCAGTGATTTTAAAAGGCGGTTCCTCCGCTATTTCTTCCAACAAAGCCATCGTAAGCGTTATTCATGAAGCATTAGATCATACAAAGATCCCTCGTGATGCGGTCCAATTTATTGAACAAACAGACCGTTCATCTGTTCAAGCGATATTTCATCTAAAGGAATGGATCGATGTGTTAATTCCTAGAGGAGGGGCTTCTTTAATCAAAACAGTTGTTGAAGAATCAACCATCCCAGTCCTTGAAACTGGAACAGGGAACTGCCATGTTTTTATTGATCAAACAGCGAATATCGATAAGGCCATTGAGATTGTCATCAATGCGAAAACGAATCGTCCAGCTGTTTGTAATGCACTTGAGACACTCCTCATTCATCGTGATTGGCTGAAAGAGAATGGCGCAGCATTGAACGAAGCACTACTTCACCATCAAGTCACTGTACATGGCGATCAGGAAGCACAATCTTTCTTTTCAAATGCGGTTCCTGCTGAGGAAGTGGATTGGACAGATGAGTATTTAAGTCTTGATCTTGCGATAAAAGTAGTGGATTCAATCGAGGAAGCGATTGACCATATTGACCAGTACGGCACAAAACATTCAGAAGCCATCGTGACAGAAGATGAAAAAAATGCACTGACGTTTCTAAACGAAGTAGATGCGGCTGCGGTTTATCATAACGCATCCACTCGTTTTACAGACGGCGGCGCACTTGGATATGGGGCTGAAATAGGCATCTCCACTCAAAAACTGCATGCAAGAGGGCCAATGGGGCTTCCTGCACTTACGACAACTAAGCTGCTTCTGTCTGGTGATGGTCAGATTAGAAGCTGAGAATCATTGTTAAAAACACGACCTTCTTTATAAAGAAGACAAAGGGCAAAAAAAACATTTTAGCCCTTTGTCAACAATCTGAAACTCCCTCGTATAGGGAGTTTTTTTAATAGGTTCAATGCTTTCATTCATTTGAACAGTCTTTTTTCATGACTTTCTCAAATTTAAAAAACTCAAATGTCTCAGGTGCTAAAGAGTCATTTTCTTTATCACTAGTACGAGGAAAGTTCGGGTCTGGATGATGTAAGTGATAGAACTCTACAATTTGAAACCCACATTTATTGACATAAAAATGAATGTTCCGTTTTTCAAAATAAGGGGTCACAACCTCCCATACTTTGGTTTCTGGATATTGAGCCTCAATCGCTTTCCATGCAGCCTGACCAATGCCCCGGCTGTGTGATGATGAAGAGATGTAAAGTAAGTCCACCGAATTGTGATCTGTTTGTGGGTTGATTTTTAATACTACACCTCCAGCTTTTTCACCATTTAGCAAAATATGATAAATAAGGGCCCCGGCCGCATGAAAAGATTCATCAATTGCTTCATCTGGAGGAATCGGTCCACCTTGTGCATCGCCAAATGCCTCGATTACGCCAGCTGTAAAAGCCTCCTGTAATTCTTTTTTCATAGAAGGGAAGTCCTCTTTATGTGCAAGTGATAATGTGACTTGGTGTTGAGATATTTTGTTCATTTTTATATCCTTTCTCCACGTATGTGGTGTTGCTACATGTTATGATAAAGGATGGAGTAACTCCATGGTCAAGAGAGGAGACATGTAGATGATCAATGATGTTCAAAAAACATTTCTCACTGGGGAATTTGCAAAGCTATTCGATGTGAAGAAAGATACGCTGCTTTATTATGATAAAATCAATTTGTTTAAGCCGGCTGGGGTCCATGAAAATGGGTACCGTTACTATACTCTCGAACAATTTGATCACTTTATTGCGATTCAGTCCCTTCGTGCTGTTCAATTTCCTATTAAAGAGTTAAAACAATACTTCACAGAGCCTTCCCGGGACAGACTTCAAAGCCTTGCGACCGAACAAGTAGAGAAGGTCAAGCAGGAGATTGAAAAACTTCAGGATATCCAGTCTTTTCTTTTGCGCGTGATTGAGACGACGAATGAATTATCATCTGTGAAAACAGGGGAGGTCTTGTTTCAAGAACTGCCAGAAGAACCGGTCATACTTAGTGCATCACATCCGATTGATTTGAACACGCCCACAGAAGAAATATCTCGAATTGTAGGAGAATTTCTAAAGGAAATTGGCATTAAAGGCGCTGCGGCAAATGGTTCTGTTTTAAAAAAGGAGCAGTTCCTTCAGCGTAACTTTCATCAGTCAGATGTGCTGTTTTGTCGAATGGAAGGACCAGGTGCAGTCCAAAAACCTGCCGGCCTCTATGCGGTCATGTATGATCAAGGAACATATGAAGAGCTAGAATCAGCCTATTCACGTCTGTTAGCTGACATCGAGAAAGAGGACATGGTGCTGGATGGAGATGTATTTGAGGAATATTTGCTTCATTCGCTCATGTCTAAAAATGAAGCAGAATATATGACAAAACTTAGTGTAAAAGTGAAAAAGCGAGCAGATTAAGAAATGAAAAAGAGGATAGACACGCATTTTCCATGCTGACTATCCTCTTTTTTGATTTTAACCCACTTGATGGTCGGTAAATTGACTCATGTATAAGTCAGCATAAAAGCCTTTTTCTTTCAAAAGTTCACTGTGAGTTCCTTTTTCAATGATGGTGCCATCTTTCATGACTAAAATGAGGTCGGCATCCTTGATCGTCGAAAGTCTGTGTGCAATGACGAAGCTCGTTCTGCCTTTCATCAGTTCATTCATCGCTTTTTGAATGTGCATCTCTGTCCGCGTATCCACACTACTCGTCGCTTCATCTAATATCAAAATCTTCGGATCAGATAAAATCGCACGGGCGATGGTTAACAGCTGACGCTGACCTTGTGACAGGTTACCTGCATCTTCTGTTAAGAGCGTGTCATATCCGTCTGGAAGCGTGCGGATGAAATCATCTGCATAGGCATGCTTTGCGGCTTTGATGACATCCTCTTTTGAGACATGCTGCCTGCCATATGCAATATTGTCGTAAATCGTCCCTTCAAAAAGCCACGTATCCTGAAGAACCATCGCAAATAAGTCACGTACTTGCTGACGGCTGAGATCAGTTGTTTTGACGCCGCCAATGTGAATGGAGCCTTGATCTAATTCATAAAAGCGCATTAATAGATTGATGATGGTTGTTTTTCCCGCGCCTGTTGGCCCGACAATGGCAACCGTTTGTCCTTCCTGGACATGTAAACTCAAATCTTTAATAATCGGATGATCTTTCTCATATCCGAATTGAACTTGTTCAAAGGTCACATCTCCTGAAAGTGATTCAAGATCAATCGCCGCATCCTCTTCGGTACTTTCTTCTTCCTCATCCAGGATTTCAAAGACCCTTTCAGCAGAAGCGATCGCAGATTGAACTAAGTTTGCGACACTTGATGCTTGCACAAGCGGCTGAGACAATTGCTGCGTGTATTGGATAAATGCCTGCACATCCCCAACACGAATATTCCCGTTAATGACAAGAATACCGCCGGCTACACTTACTGCCACATAGCCAAGGTTCCCGATAAAGGTCATCATCGGCATCATTAAACCGGAAATAAACTGGGCCTTTCTTGATGATTCATACAGCTTTTCGTTTAATTGATCAAATGTATCGATCGCTTTCTTTTCATAGCCATACGCACGAACGGTCTGATGTCCTGTGAACATTTCATTAATATGTCCATTGATCATACCGAGCTCTTTTTGCTGCGCCTTAAAATGCTTTTGAGAAAATGACGTGATGCCACGAATCGCAAATAGACTAAGTGGTAGTGTTAAACAAACAAGCAAGGTGAGTAGCGGACTAATGAAAAGCATCATGACGACAATCCCAATGACCGTAATCACAGATGTAATCACCTGGGTGAGTGCCTGCTGAAGTGACGTATTAATATTATCGATATCGTTCATCACACGGCTCAGCGTGTCCCCGTGGGTTGTTTTATCAAAATAACGAAGGGGAACACGTGTGAGCTTGTCATTTGCTTCTTGCCGTAATTCAGCAATGGTCTCTTGGGAAACACCTGCCATCACGTATTGCTGAACGAATGAAAAAAGAGAGGAAACGACGTATAACAGGACAAGCAGCAATAAAATGCGTGAAATGACATCAAATTGAACGGCTGTTCCTTGTGTAAAGCTTTCAAATAGGGAAGAGGTGGCATCCCCAAGTAGTTTAGGACTAATCACGCTAAAGACGGTTGAACCGATCGCTGCAATCAGTACAATAATCAGCTGAAATTTCCTTGGTTTTAAATAGCCAGTCAAACGAAGAAGTGTTTTTTTAAATTCCTTCGGTTTTGCGACCGGCCCTCTAGGGTGACCGCCTTTATGGCCCATTCCAGAAGACATTTTCTTACTCATCCTTGCTCCACCTCCTGACCTTCCTGTGATGCGACAATCTCTTGATATACAAGATTGTCCTTTAGTAATTGTTCATGTGTTCCGATACCTGCGATTTTTCCTTCATCTAGCACAATGATTTTATCGCTATGCTTCACTGTACTGATTCTTTGGGCGACAATGATAAGGGCTGCATGCTCTTTTTCAACTTCTAATGCTGCCCGAAGCTTTGCGTCCGTTTTGTAATCAAGTGCAGAGAAGCTATCGTCAAACAGATAGAATGAGGGTTTTCTCACTAGTGCTCTTGCAATGGAAAGCCGCTGCTTTTGACCACCAGAGAGATTTGATCCACCTTGGTCAATCTCAGCATCGATTCCGCCATCTTTCTGCAAAACAAATTCCTCAGCCTGTGCGGTTCGCAGCGCCTGCCAAATGTCTTCATCACTCGCATCGTGCCGGCCAAAGCGCACATTATCGGCAATACTTCCGCTGAACAAAACGGCTTTTTGAGCGACATAGCCTATCTGACCTCTCAGTTTCTGCTGGGGCAGCTCTCTGATATCTACACCATCTAGTGTAATCCGTCCTTCTGTCGCTTCGTAAAAGCGCGTCATCAGCTGGAGGAGAGTCGTTTTTCCTGAGCCTGTACTGCCGATAATGGCAGTTGTTTCACCAGTTTTCGCTTCAAACGTAATTTGTTGAACGGCCGGTTTCTCAGCATTTGAGTAATAAAATGAAACATCCTCAAAGCGAATGGATTGTGCGGGTTGATGAAGCTTAGTAATAGATTCTTCTTTGTCTTTAATTTTCGGTTCCATGTTTAACACTTCGTTCATACGTTTAGCTGATGCCTGTGCTCTTGGGACCATAATAAAGCTCATTGATAGCATGATGAGAGCCATTAAAATCATCATCGCATATTGAATGAAGGCAATGAGATTCCCGACTTCCATCTCTCCGGCATCAATCCGGTTTGCACCAAGCCAGACAATGCCAATATTCGTGAAATTCATAATGATGAGCATAAATGGAA
The DNA here is from genome assembly GCF_000715205.1 of Bacillus zhangzhouensis. GTDB lineage: Bacteria > Bacillota > Bacilli > Bacillales > Bacillaceae > Bacillus > Bacillus zhangzhouensis. The sequence goes on from NZ_JOTP01000004.1 coordinate 232,633, forward strand.
ACAAGTATGCCATTAATCTGTTGACCTTAAGGCCAGTATCTTTATAGGATGTGTTGGCTTCTTGAAAACGTTCCTTTTCATCATCGACACGGTTAAAAGCTCGAATGACCCGGATGCCTGAAAGAGACTCTCTCATAATTAAATTCAGACGGTCTGTTTTTTTCTGAAGCTGGCCGAATAGCGGTATAGCTTTTCTTGAAACAAAATAGATAAATCCGCCAAGCAGGGGAAGGGCTGCTAAAAAGATCAGAGACAGGACGGCATCTCTAGAAACAGCCAAAATAATTCCACCCACGAGCATGAGAGGGGCTCTCGTCATCATTTGTAAGATCATGATCGTTACATCTTGGACTTGCTTCACGTCATTTGTTGATCTTGTAACAAATGAAGACGTCCCGATCTTTTGAAATTCTTCTAGTGAAAATTGTTCGACATGAACGAACAGCTGCCTTCTCATATCACGGCCGAAGCCAAGTGCAGTCTTTGATGACAGGTAGGACTTCCAAATCGTGAGCAATATGGCAAGTAAAGAACAGGCAACCATCCAGCCGCCAACCTTCCAGATGTAAGCGATATCTCCTTGTACGATCCCGACATCTACGATATCTGCCGTCAAAGTCGGTAAATATAGCTGGAGCATACTGCTTAAAAAAGTCAGGAGGACAATGGACACAACGGATAGCCGATATGGCTTTAAAAACGATAAAATTGATTTCATACGAATACCTTTCTTCCATATAGTCTGTTGTTCTGTAACCCATCATATACAAAGAGGGATTATTTCTACAAATGAAATGTCTTTTTTTAATGAATTATTTATATTGTTCAATTTTAGAAAAGAAATCCTTCACAAACACATAGAAATCATGTGCAGATGGAGACATCTCTCGTGTCTTAGACGCGATAATTCCAACGGTTCTTCTCACTTGCGGAAAGTCGATCGGAATTTTCACTGTAAATCGTGGTGTTGTTTCATAAAAGGCACTTTCGGGTAATAAGGTAACGCCCATACCAGCTGACACGAGACCTTTAATAGCATCCAAATCTTCTCCTTCAGATGAAATGGTTGGCTCATAGCCTGCCTGCTTGCAAGCATCGACCGCAATTTGTCTCAGCACATATCCTTCAGGAAATAAAACGAAATGATCCTTTCTTAAATCACTTAAATGAATACTCCTTTGTCCGCTAAAGGGGTGGCTAATAGGCAAAAGGGCATAAATGCTTTCTGAAAACAAAATATTTCCTTCTATTTGAGTATCGTTTGTCGGTACGGGTCCTAAAAAAGCGAGATCAATATCTCGATTTTTGACAGCTTCAATGAGAAATTTATACGATCCTTGACGAAGTAAAAAATCGACCTCTGGATATTCCTGCTTAAATGCGGATATGACAGAAGGAAGAACTTGGCTTGCTAGACTTGTAGGGAAGCCAATATTTACCGTTCCTTTGTGCGGGTCTAAGTATTCATCGACTTGCTCCTTCGCGTAATCGATGGCCTTTAGTGCCGTTCTGACATGCTCTAAAAATTGTCTGCCGATCTTCGTTAATTTAATATTTCGTCCTTCTCGTTCGAATAAAGCTACTCCAAGCTCTTCTTCTAAATTGGCAATCTGCCGGCTGATGGCAGATTGAGCAACATGTAAGTTTTCAGCCGCTTCTGACACGTGTTCACGGTCCGCAACTTCTACAAAATAACGTAACTGACGAAGCTCCATTTTTGCACTTCACACCCATCCATCTCAAAAAGAGATTGTTTTGATCTAAATTATATATTGTTTATATTAATTTGAAAACTTAAAATAAGTTACAGAGTTTGTGAGATTTTATTACTGTGAAAAAACGGATCTTTTAAACGGGGGAGAGAAACGATGACTTATAATCAATTACCACAACCACAAGGTCTCTACCGTCCAGAATTTGAACATGATGCATGTGGAATCGGACTGTACGCCCATTTAAAAGGGGAGGCGACACATAGCATCGTCAAAAAGGGATTGCAAATGCTGTGCCAGCTTGATCACCGCGGCGGGCAAGGCAGTGATCCGTATACAGGTGATGGTGCTGGCTTAATGGTACAGCTGCCAGACGCTTTCTTTAGAAAGAACTGCAAAGAATTTGTACTTCCTGAAAAGGGCCGTTACGGGGTAGGAATGGTCTTCTTTTCAAAAGATGATGATGAAAAAACGCGTCAAGCCATCGAACAGAAAATCAACGGATTCATTAAACAAGAAGGTCAAACATTAATTGGCTGGAGAACGGTTCCTGTCGATGCTGGGAAAATTGGTACTGTTGCAGCGAAGAGCTGTCCGGTTGTCAGGCAAGTCTTTATCGGGGCAAACGACAACGTAACAGATCGTTTGTCATTTGAAAGAAAATTATATGTCATTCGTAAACAGGCTGAAAACTGGGGAACAGCAGAGGAAAAACAATTTTACTTTGTCAGTCTATCCAGTCAAACCATTGTATATAAAGGGCTTTTAACGTCAGATCAAGTCGATACTTTTTATCTTGATCTCCAGGATGAAACATTTGTTTCTGCATTTTCGCTTGTTCATTCAAGATTTAGTACAAATACATTCCCTACATGGGAGAGAGCCCATCCAAACCGTTACTTAATTCACAACGGAGAAATCAACACATTAAGAGGAAACATCAATTGGATGAGAGCGAGAGAACAACAATTCGTGTCTGAAGCCTTCGGAGAAGATCTAGACAAGATTTTGCCAGTGCTGAATGCAGACGGAAGTGATTCATCCATTTTAGACAATGCCTTTGAATTCTTTGTACTTGCAGGCCGTACACCTGCTCATACAGCCATGATGCTCATTCCTGAGCCGTGGACTGAAAATACGCACATGTCAAAAGAGAAGCGGGCATTTTATGAATACCATAGTTCTCTCATGGAGCCATGGGATGGACCAACAGCGATTTCCTTTACTGACGGTAAACAAATCGGGGCCATCTTAGACCGAAACGGATTAAGACCGGCAAGATATTATGTCACAAAAGACGATCATATCATTTTCTCTTCTGAAGTCGGCGTGATCGACACAAATGAAGAAGATGTCAAATATAAAGACCGTCTTGAGCCAGGGAAAATGCTGTTAATCGATTTAGAAGAAGGAAGAATTATTTCTGATGAAGAAGTGAAGTCGACGATTGCGAATGAGCTTCCTTATCAAAAGTGGCTCGATGAAGAAATGGTCCACGTCAATCGCTCTGAAGAAAATTCAGAAAATTCTAGTATAATCGATGATTTATTGACACGTCAGCGTGCTTTCCATTATACGTACGAAGATATTCAAAAATATTTAATTCCGTTACTAGAGGAAGGCAAGGACCCAATCGGTTCAATGGGAAGTGACACACCGCTTGCTGTTTTATCAGATCGTGCACAGTCTCTCTTTAATTATTTCAAGCAGCTGTTTGCACAAGTAACGAATCCGCCGATTGATGCGATTCGTGAGCAGCTTGTCACATCGACCATGACTTGGTTAGGTGCCGAGGGAGATATTTTACACCCGAATGAATATTCATGCCGAAGAATTAAACTTTATACACCAGTCTTAACGAGCGGGCAATTTAACGGCTTGAAAACGATTGTTCATAATGCCTTTAAAAGCAAAACGATTCATACACTTTTCACCGGTGATCTCAAGCGCGGGCTGGATGCGATGTTTGAAGAGGCGGAAAAAGCCATTCGCGCGGGCGTATCTTTATTCATTCTTTCAGATCGTGAAATGACGGAAGAAAAAGTGCCGATTCCACCACTTCTTGCGTTAAGTGCACTTCACCAGCATCTGGTGCGTCAAGGCTTACGAACAAAGGTGAGTCTGATCGTCGAATCTGGAGAAGTAAGAGAAGTCCATCATTTTGCAGCACTCATTGGCTACGGAGCAGATGCGATTCACCCATATCTCGTCTATGAAACGTACAAACAGCTTATTGCAGAAGAAGCCATCTCTATCAGCTTTGATGAAGCTGTCACAAAGTTTGGCAAAAGCGTGACCGAGGGTGTCGTCAAAGTCATGTCTAAAGTGGGTATTTCCACTGTGCAAAGTTATAGAGGGGCGCAAATCTTTGAAGCAGTCGGCATTAGTGAAGATGTCATTCAGACGTATTTCACAGGAACAGCATCGCAGCTTGGCGGAATTGATCTTGACACCATTGCTAGTGAGGCAAAGCTTCGGCATGAAGCAGGATATCAGGCAGCTACTGACCAAACACTCGAATCAGGCAGTGAATTCCAGTGGAGAAAAAACGGAGAGCATCATGCCTTTAACCCAAAAACAATTCATACCCTTCAGTGGGCTTGCCGCAACGAAGATTATGATCTATTTAAGCAATATACGAAGGCAGCAGATGAAGAAAGAATGGGCTTCCTTAGAAATCTATTCGCTTTTCATCCGAAACAAAAGCCAGTTTCTCTTGAAGAGGTTGAATCTGCTCAATCCATTGTGCGCCGCTTTAAGACGGGTGCGATGTCATTTGGTTCATTAAGTAAGGAAGCACATGAGGCACTTGCCATTGCGATGAACCGAATTGGCGGTAAAAGTAACAGCGGAGAAGGCGGAGAAGATCCTGCTCGCTTTACAGTAGATGAACGCGGCGATGATCGCAGAAGTGCGATTAAACAAATTGCTTCAGGCCGTTTTGGTGTCAAAAGTCATTATTTGGTGAATGCAGATGAACTGCAAATTAAAATGGCGCAAGGCGCAAAGCCTGGAGAAGGCGGTCAGCTTCCAGGAAATAAAGTGTATCCTTGGGTCGCAGATGTACGTGGTTCTACGCCGGGTGTTGGCCTTATTTCACCACCTCCGCATCATGATATTTATTCCATCGAGGATTTGGCTCAGTTGATCCATGATTTGAAAAATGCGAACCGTGACGCACGCATCAGTGTCAAGCTTGTGTCTAAAGCTGGCGTTGGCACCATTGCAGCAGGTGTAGCAAAAGGTACTGCCGATGTCATTGTGATCAGCGGATACGATGGCGGCACAGGGGCATCGCCGAAAACAAGTATTAAACATACAGGACTTCCTTGGGAGCTCGGTTTGGCAGAGGCACATCAAACCCTTGTCTTAAACGGTCTTCGCGAGAGAGTCGTTCTTGAAACTGACGGAAAGTTAATGACAGGCCGCGATGTTGTCATGGCTGCGATTTTAGGAGCAGAAGAATACGGCTTTGCGACAGCTCCACTAGTCGTTTTAGGCTGCGTGATGATGAGAGCATGCCATTTAGATACTTGCCCGGTCGGTGTTGCGACACAAAATCCAGAGCTTCGTAAAAAATTCATGGGTAACCCTGATCACATCGTGAACTTCATGATGTATATTGCAGAGGAAGTAAGAGAAATCTTAGCTGAACTTGGCTTTAGATCAATGGATGAACTAATTGGACGCACAGACGTTTTAGCGGTCAGTGAACGAGCAAAATCTCACTGGAAAGCAGGACAGCTAGACCTCGAAACACTGCTTTATCAACCAGAAGGGCCGCGAATGTTCAGAACACCGCAAAATCATAAAATTGATGAATCACTTGATATGAATGAGATCCTCCCTTATGTACAGGAAGCGCTGAATCATCAAACACCGGTGGATCTATCTCTGAACATCCGCAACATCAACCGTGTGGCCGGAACAATTACTGGCAGTGAAGTGTCTAAGCGCTACGGGGAAGAAGGATTGCCAGAGGATACGATTACACTGCGTTTCACTGGTTCAGCTGGACAAAGCTTCGGCGCATTTGTGCCAAAGGGTATGTCCTTATATTTAACAGGTGACTCAAATGACTATATCGGCAAAGGACTCTCTGGAGGCAAAATTGCTGTCAAAACCTCTGACCACTTTGTGCAAAATGGACATGAAAACGTGATTGTCGGAAACGTCGCATTCTATGGTGCAACAAGCGGAAAGGCTTATATTAACGGGCGTGCTGGTGAGCGTTTTGCCGTTCGTAATTCTGGGGTACATGTGGTCGTTGAAGGAATCGGCGATCACGGCTGTGAGTATATGACTGGCGGACGTGTTGTGATTTTAGGGGACGTCGGGAAAAACTTTGGCGCAGGCATGTCTGGCGGTGTGGCTTACGTGCATACATCGGATGCAAAGCAGTTCAAAAGAATGTGCAACATGGAAATGATCATGTTTGAAAAGCTTACAGATCATGAAGAAGAACTAGAAGTAAAGCAAATGATTAAGGAGCATCTTGATTATACAAACAGCTCAAAAGCATCAGTACTTCTAGAAAACTGGGCGCAAGAAAAAGATCAATTCATTAAGATCATTCCGAGAAATTACAAAATGATGCTTCAAAGCATTGAAGAACAAAAACAAGCGGGTCTCAGTCATGAAGAAGCAGTGATGTTCGCTTTTGAAGCAAATACAAAACCGAAAAATAAAGAAACGGCAAACGGGCAAAAAGCAGCCCTCGCTCATTAAGAAAGGGGAGAGGACAATGGGCAAAGCAACAGGTTTTATGGATTATCAAAGAGAAAAGCCAAATGAACGTGACCCTCTCACTCGTCAAAATGACTGGAAAGAATATTCAGCTCCTTATACAGATGAGGTATTGAAAAAGCAGGGCGCTAGATGTATGGATTGCGGAACACCGTTTTGTCAAATTGGGATGGAAATCAGGGGCGGCGTGTCTGGCTGCCCGATCTACAATTTAATTCCAGAGTGGAATGACCTTGTCTATCGCGGGAGATGGAAAGAAGCGCTCGAAAGACTGCAAAAAACGAACAATTTTCCTGAATTTACTGGTAGAGTATGTCCAGCGCCTTGCGAAGGCTCATGTACAGTCGCCATCAATGATCCAGCTGTTTCGATTAAAAATATCGAACGCACGATCATTGATAAAGGTTTTGAGAATGGATGGATTACACCAAGAATTCCTTCAAGCCGTTCAGGGAAAAAGATTGCCATTGTCGGTTCAGGGCCAGCAGGACTTGCAAGTGCTGATCAATTAAACCAAGCAGGACACGCCGTGACCGTGTTTGAACGATCTGATCGACTTGGCGGACTGCTCACCTATGGCATTCCGAATATGAAGCTGGACAAAGAAGTCGTTGAGCGCAGAGTGAAACTTTTGAGACAAGAAGGCATTGACTTTGTCACGAACACAGAAATTGGCGTGGATATCACTGCCGATGAGCTAAAAGAGCAATTTGATGCGGTTATCCTCTGTACAGGTGCACAAAAGCAGCGCGACCTATTAATCGAAGGCCGTGAAGCAAAAGGGATTCACCTGGCGATGGATTATTTAACACTCGCAACAAAAAGCATGCTTGATTCAGGATTTAAAGATAAAAATTTCATTGATGCAAAAGGAAAAGACGTGATTGTCATTGGCGGAGGAGATACAGGTGCTGACTGCGTAGCAACTGCGCTTCGCCAAAAAGCAAAAAGTGTTGTTCAATTCGGAAAGCATCCAAAGCTTCCAGATACACGTGTAGGGGATAACATGTGGCCAGAGCATCCTTATGTCTTCTCACTCGATTATGCTTATGAAGAAGCACAAGCAAAATTCGGAGAAGACCCACGTCAATATTCGATTCAAACCACAAAGATTGTGGCAGATAAAAACGGGAAATTAAAAGAGCTTCATACCATTCAAATGGAAAAGGTGAAAAACGAACATGGGAAGTTTGAATTTCATGAGATTCCAGGAACAGAGAAGGTATGGCCTGCTCAGCTTGTCTTTATTGCAATTGGTTTTGAGGGAACTGAACAGCCACTAGTGAAACACTTTGGTGTGGACAGCAAAAACAATCGCATTGACGCAAAGTATGGGGAATATACAACAAATGTAGAAGGCGTATTTGCAGCGGGAGATGCAAGACGCGGCCAAAGTCTGATTGTTTGGGCAATTAACGAAGGCAGACAAGTGGCACACGAGGTAGACCGTTATTTAATGGGGAGTTCGGTTCTGCCAAAATAGGTCAAACAAAGGGTGTTTATGATATATAGAAAAGCCATGATCCAATAGTGATCATGGCTTTTTATGATTCAGATATGGTTTGATTTACTATCACTTTTTCCCGCTCTAGTGGAGATACAGCTAAAAGAACGCTGATTGGAAAATCCATCTTTCATCAGGTAATGTTCAAGCACCAGATCACGGGTGCGTCAAAACGTATGAAACATTGGTTGAGGAAGACGACGTTTTTATTTTGCTGCCTTTGTAAGCGGTTTAGATCCTACCATACATGTACATGCTGTAGATAAATGCAGTAAGAAAGGAAGGTAAGCTTGTGCCGTTTTTTAACATTTTGATTGAACTATTGATCGGATTTTTCGCCTTATTTTCTATTACAAAATTATTAGGGAAAACACAATTTGCACAAATCACGCCATTTGATTTTATTTCTGCGCTGATATTAGGGGAAATGGTCGGAAACGCCATCTTTGATCCAAAAGTCAGCATTCAGCACATTCTTTTTGCTGTTGCGGTATGGGGCGTTTTGATTTACACAGTTGAATGGCTTTCGCAAAGATTTAAATCGATTCGTGCTCTTTTAGAAGGAAGACCAACACTTGTGATTGATAAGGGAAAAATTCGCTACAATCGCTTGAAGAAGAATATGCTTGATTTAAATCAGCTGCAGACACTTATTCGAGCGAAGGGCCATTTTGCCCTTAATGAAATTGAATTTGCCATTTTAGAAACGGACGGGTCAGTCAGCGTGCTACCGAAAATGAAATACGCACCAGCCACAGCAGAAGATGTGAACGTGAAAGGAAAAGAAGTCAAATTGCCTAGAACGTTTATTATCGATGGGGAAATTTTAAAAAAAGACTTACAGGAAGCTGGATTTGACGAGTCATGGCTGATTGAGCAATTAAAAAAGCAGCACATTTCTTCCTATCGAGACGTTCTATTTTGTGAATGGATTGAAAATGAAGGCATTTATGCGATGAAATATGAGAAATCTGAAAAAACATCCACAACATAAAAAGGTGGGTGTTTTTTCTTCTGGTCAATGAATAAGATCAAAAAGAATGTTTCGATGAAAACGTTCACAAAACGAGGGGGAGATATGTGATGAAGTATGGAAGGATACTGCTTATGATAGTATTGTCTTTCTTCCTTTTTGACTCAGCTTCACTTAAAGCGGCTGGACACAAGAATCAAACAAACCGTGTTCTGGTGGTCGATCAAAAAGGAAATGGGTCATTTCGAACGGTTCAATCTGCTATTGATGCGATTCCAGCAAACAATCAACAGCCAACGACGATATATATTAAGAATGGTGTTTATAAAGAAAAGATTCTCCTTCCGCAAAATAAGCCGTACGTGTCCTTTATCGGAGAAAATCAGCACAAGACGATTCTGACGTATGATGATACAAATGCTAGCACTGGGAGTACAACCAATAGCTCGAGTACAATGATTCGTGCGAACGACTTTTATGCAGAAAATATCACCTTTCAAAACACAGCTGGCAGACATGCAGGTCAGGCTGTTGCCCTTTATGTGTCTGGAGACCGGGCCGCGTTCAAGCAAGTACGTGTCCTTGGCTATCAAGATACGCTTTATGCAACAGGCACAGGCCGGCAATATTACGAAAACTGCTACATCGAGGGCACGGTAGATTTCATTTTTGGTTCAGCAACGGCTGTGTTTAAAAGAGCTGAAATAAAAAGTCTTGGAAATGGGTATATTACTGCGGCATCCACAACAGAAGCCCAAAAGTACGGCTACGTTTTCATTGAATCCACGTTAAATAAGGGAACAGCTGCTGCTCAATCTGTTTATTTAGGCCGTCCGTGGAGACCTTATTCTGCTGTGACGTTTCTTCATACAAAAATGGAGGATCATATCAAAACAGAGGGCTGGCATAATTGGGATAACCGTGATAATGAAAGAACTGCACGGTATAAAGAATTTGGATCAACAGGGGCAGGAAGCAATGTGACACACCGCGTGAAATGGTCAACGATTTTAACAAAAAACGAAGCAAGTCAAATCACGGTTCAGTCTGTACTTGGCGGCACCGATGGCTGGAATCCAGAAAAGAGGTAAAGGGCGTGTCAGTTTTCGTCAAAGAAAGCTGACTTTTCTGTTTAAAAAACCTTTGAGAACAAACGTTCTTTTGTGTATAATGAACATAATCTTCTAAAATTGGCTGCTTCTCTAAAAAGGAGGAATTGCGTGAAGCGTTTTTCACAGTTCATGTTTCTACAAATATGTATCCTGTTGATTTTATTTCTCCCTTTTTCAGTGAAAGATGAACAACTCACGGCTCATGATGATCAATCAAAATGGATCGCAGCTTTAGACGAATTCATACGAACAGCACCTGACTTAGAGGGCGCTATCTCTGGCATCAGCGTCCGCGATACTTCTGACACCTCTCTTCTTTATGAACATCAAGCTGATATCCGTCTTACTCCGGCTTCTAATATGAAACTGCTCACATCAGCCATCGCCCTTGATATACTTGGAGAAACACACACATTTCCTACAGACATCTGGATGGATGGTTCTATTCAAAAGAAAACGTTACATGGCAACCTTTATCTTCGCGGCACTGGAGATCCGACTTTATTAGAGGAGGATTTTGTAGCACTTGCCAAACAAGTCAAAAAGGCTGGAATACATACAGTTCGCGGGCAGCTTGTGGCAGATGACACTTGGTTTGATGATACGAGATATTCCATTGATCTGCCGTGGAGTGATGAGGATCAATACTACGGTGCACAAATATCTGCTCTCACCGCTTCACCGAATCAAGACTATGATGCAGGAACCATTATTCTCGAAGTAAAGCCAGGAAAGAAAGCGGGGCATAAAGCCACCTATGACATGATCCCGAAGACTGATGTTGCTCAAGTCATCAATCAAGTGAAAACTGTTCCAGAAGGCGGAAAAAAGAAGATATCTTTTAAGCGCTCTCATGGCACAAACAAGATTACGTTGACTGGAACCATTCCTCTTAAAGCAAGTTCATCTAAACAATGGATAGCATTATGGGAGCCGACAACCTATGCTTTAGACTTAATGAAACGAGCGCTAAAAGCTGAAGGGATACAGGTGAAAGGACCACTCAAAACAAAACACGTTCCTAAAAAAGCCAAGAAAATCGCTTCCCATTCATCTATGCCTTTATCAGAGCTGCTTGTTCCTATGATGAAATTAAGCAACAACACTCATGCAGAAATTCTGTTAAAGGAACTTGGCAAGCAGGTGAAGAACAAAGGGAGTTTTGAGGAAGGGCTGGACGTGATGAATGAACGCCTTCCTGCCTTTGGCGTAGTTCCATCACTCACTGTGTTAAGAGATGGATCAGGCATATCACCTATTAATCTTGTCTCTGCAAACCAATTCACTTTATTTTTGACAAACATTCAACAGGAAAAATGGTTTAAGACCTATGAACATGCGCTTCCGTTAGCAGGGGCAAGCGAACGAATGGTGGGAGGAACGTTAAGGAACAGATTGAAAGAACCAGCTACTCTAGAAAAAGTACGTGCGAAAACGGGATCATTATCAACAGTCAGCACACTTTCTGGATATATTGAAACGCAGAGCGGAAAGACGCTCGCTTTTTCTATTCTATTAAATCATCTTGTAGATGACGAAAAAGGAAAGGATATAGAAGACCGTATTGTCAGCATCTTAGCTGAGGATCTTTAGACAGAGAAGGGGAACCATCATGACGTTAGATAACAATCAATCTTTAGTAAAAACCATGTCCATTTTTCTCATTCCACTTTTGCTAAGCAATATTTTGCAATCAATCGGACAGCTTGTGTCCATTGTACTTGTCGGCAGATGGATTGGAGAGGATGCAGTAGCTGCTATTTCTGCATTCTTTCCGCTTTTCTTTTTACTCGTTTCATTTTCAATTGGAATTGGATCAGGAAGCTCCATCCTAATTGGACAAGCATATGGAGCAAAAAATGAACAGAGATTAAAAGAAATTATTGGCACAACGCTTTCGTTCACCTTTTTGATCGGACTTTTTTTAGCTATCATTGGAGGTTTATTCGCAACAGACATCCTAAATCTAATGGGAACACCCGCAAATATTGTGGAGGAAAGTGCGGCTTATGCCAGAATTCTATTCATCTCAATGCCGATCTTATTTCTTTATTTTGTTTATACGACCTTTTTACGAGGGACAGGGGATTCGAAAACGCCTTTTTATTTCTTAATGATTAGCACAGCAACGAATATTTTGCTGCTGCCGATTTTATTATTTGGCTGGCTAGGACTGCCGGCTTTTGGTTTATACGGCGCTGCGTATTCCTCTGTGATTTCAACAATTGTGACGTTCATCATTCTACATATCTATCTATATAAGACAAAGCACCCGCTGCGCATTGATGCATCGGTTAGAAGGCATTTATTGATGAAAGGGGATCTATTAAAAACGTTATTAAAGCTAAGTATTCCTTCAAGTATTAATATGATCCTCATTTCTTTATCAGAAATTGCCGTCATTTCTTTTGTGAACGATTATGGATCACAGGCCACAGCTGCCTATGGTGTTGTCAATCAGGTCGTGAGTTACGTGCAAATGCCAGCAGTGAGTCTTGGCATAGCGGTCTCTATCTTTGCAGCACAATTCATTGGGGCAGGAAATATCAACCGTCTAAAAGATGTCATTAAAATAGGGCTAGGGCTAAACTTCGCCATAGGTGGATTCATCATTATTTTCGTCTATATATTTGCCCCGCAGATTTTATCCATCTTTTTAACAGATCCTAGGACGATAGATATTGCGTATAGTTTGGTCGTCATTACACTATGGAGCTATCTCATTTTCGGAACAGCTCAAATCGTTGCAGCCACGATGAGAGCAAGTGGAACGGTTCTATGGCCGACGATTTTTAGTATTTGTTCCATTTGGCTTGTTGAAGTACCAGTTGCTTATGTGTTATCACACTATACCTCACTTGGCATTAAGGGAATCTGGATAGGCTATCCTGCGGCTTTCTTTGTGAACTTACTCCTTCAATATGGCTACTATCAGTTGGTATGGAAGAAAAAACAGATCGTAGCGCTTGTTAAATCATAATGTGAGGATGTCAATCAGCATATACATACGAAGATCCATTACTTTTTAGGAGGTTTGATCTTCTATGTTTTTGAATCAAAGAAGTGAACTCAGCTCGTATGACATCGGTGATTTTTCCTATGCCGGACCAGATTTCCAAGTGCTTACGTGGGGGGAAGGAACGACACTGAACGTTGGGAAATTTTGCTCCATCGCAAACGAAGTAAAGATTTTTCTTGGCGGTGAACACCGAACAGATTGGGTCACAACCTATCCGTTTAATCAAATTTTCAAAGAAGCTGCTCATATTAAAGGACACCCAAAATCAAAAGGAGATGTCCATATAGGACACGATGTCTGGATTGGTTATGGAGCGACGATCATGTCAGGAGTATGTATAGGAAACGGGGCAGTGATTGGTGCAAATAGTGTGATTACAAAAGATGTGCCACCATATGCAATCGTGGCAGGAAACCCGCAGCAGCTAATGAAATATCGTTTTTCTTCTAACATAATTGAAAAACTTCAGTCATTGGAATGGTGGAATTTAAAGTTTTCAAGCATACAGTCCATTTTTCATCTCTTACAATCAAATGATATTGAAACCTGTATAAACGCAATAGAAGAAACAAAAAAGAAAGGCTAAAGTAGCCCTTCTTTTTTTTTCGTTAACTGAGTCTTATGATTGTAAGGGATGCCCCGGTTGCCCCTCCACCAATTAAAATAGCTGTTACAATTGCCCCAAACAATTGCAATGATATCGTATTTCCAGCAGTTAAATTCACAATCAATGTGTTGCTGATAAATGTGGTTGAGATCACCGGTGATTGAATAGAGCCTGGGATGACAGTGGCTCCATTAAGAAAAAGCCGTGCACTAACTAAAAGTGCAACTGTTGTATTAATTTGGTATGTGATATAGTATTTACCTGTTTGTTGTACAGTAAAAGTATCATTTGAACCATTCGGTGTAAATCCATTGATATTTTGATTACTTGGTAAAGCAATGTTCGTACCACCAAGAACAGTAATGATTGTAGGACCGGTTGTATTTCCGGCATAAAGAGCCGTTTGAGTTGGACCAGTAGGCCCGGTAGCTCCGGTAGCGCCAGTATCTCCAGTAACACCTGTTGCACCAGTAGTAATGATTGTAGGACCGGTTGTATTTACGGCATAAAGAGCCGTTTGAGTTGTACCAGTAGGCCCGGTAGCTCGGGTAGCGCCAGTATCTCCAGTAACACCTGTTGCACCAGTAGTAATGATTGTAGGACCGGTTGTATTTACGGCATAAAGAGCCGTTTGAGTTGTACCAGTAGGCCCGGTAGCTCCGGTAGCCCCAGTATCTCCAGTAACACCTGTTGCACCAGTAGGTCCGGCAGCTCCAGTGACACCAGTCGCACCAGTAGACCCAGTATCTCCAGTTGCACCTGTTGGTCCAATAGGTCCGGTAGCTCCAGGGACACCAGTCGCACCAGTAGGTCCGGTGTCTCCAGTTACACCAGTTGCACCTGTAGCTCCAGTTACACCTGTTGGTCCAGTAGGTCCGGTATCTCCAGTTACACCAGTTGCACCTGTAGCTCCAGTTACACCTGTTGGTCCAGTAGGTCCGCCCGGTAGCTCCGGTAGCCCCAGTATCTCCAGTAACACCTGTTGCACCAGTAGGTCCGGTAGCTCCGGTAACACCAGTTACACCAGTTGCACCTGTAGCGCCAGTCGGACCAGTATCTCCAGTTGCACCAGTCGCACCAGTAGGTCCGGTGTCTCCAGTTACACCAGTTGCACCTGTATCTCCAGTTACGCCTGTTGGTCCAGTAGGTCCGGTAGATCCAGTGACACCAGTCGCACCAGTAGACCCAGTACCTCCAGTTGCACCTGTTGGTCCAGTAGGCACCAGTAGGTCCGGTAGCTCCGGTAACACCAGTTGCGCCAGTAGGCCAGTTGCACCTGTATCTCCAGTTACACCTGTTGGTCCAGTAGGTCCGGTATCTCCAGTTACACCAGTTGCACCTGTATCTCCAGTTACACCTGTTGGTCCAGTAGGTCCGGTAGATCCAGTGACACCAGTCGCACCAGTAGACCCAGTATCTCCAGTTGCACCTGTTGGTCCAGTAGGCACCAGTAGGTCCGGTAGCTCCGGTAAGCGCCAGTAGAACCAGTATCTCCAGTTGCACCTGTGGGTCCAATAGGTCCGGTAGCTCCAGTGACACCAGTCGCACCAGTAGACCCAGTATCTCCAGTTGCACCTGTTGGTCCAGTAGGTCCGGTAGCTCCAGTTACACCAGTTGCGCCAGTAGGACCAGTATCTCCAGTGACACATGTCACACCAGTAGACCCGGTAGCTCCGGTAACACCAGTCGCACCAGTAGGTCCGGTAGCTCCAGTTACACCAGTTGCGCCAGTACGACCAGTTTCTCCAGTGACACCTGTCACACCAGTAGACCCGGTAGCTCCGGTAACACCAGTCGCACCAGTAGGTCCGGTAGCTCCAGTTACACCAGTTGCGCCAGTAGGACCAGTATCTCCAGTGACACCTGTCACACCAGTAGACCCGGTAGCTCCGGTAACACCAGTCGCACCAGTAGGTCCGGTAGCTCCG